>JAYQHI010000037.1:0-185570 GCA_038141035.1 Alteromonadaceae bacterium | reverse complement strand
CGACACGGAACCAAGCAAAATCCCATAAACAAGGTAAAAGTTGTAGTACTATCCAAAGTGGCTGAGTCCACACCTGAAAACGGCTAATATAAGAAATACCATGGGTGACCAGAGGTAAAACCACCAGCGCACTGACGACATAACCTATCGATAATGGCAAACCAAACAATATTTGAATGCCATCGACATGATGGCTGCTTCTAAAGCAAAAAAGATAAAGGTAAACGATGCATAGACTAATGATGCAATCGTCGAACCTATATAACCAAAGCCAGCGCCCCGGCTTAATAAGTCAATATCAACACCATATTTAGCGGCGTAAAAACTGATCGGCAAGCCAGTTAAAAAAACTACAAAAATAATGGCCAGAATTGCCCATGCGGAATTTTCAAAACCAAAATTAAGGGTTATTGCTCCACCAATCGCTTCTAACACCAAAAAAGAGACAATACCTAACGCCGTGCCTGCAATACGATTTAATGACCACTGCGAGAACGTTTAGCGGTAAAACGTAAAGCAAAATCTTCCATCATTTCATTGGCGACTAGTTTGTTATAGGTTCTACGTCTGGGAAGTATTTTTTGGTTTGATTGCATTAGGTTTCGTACGTTAAGAGCTTTAAAAAGGAATAGAGATACCTACTGAGATATCAGCTCGTGATAGGGTCTTGTCGTGTTTTTCATTTCAGTCTCTACTATAGGCTGATTTTTAAGCTAATAAACCTGAATTCGGTTTAAGCCATTTTGCTCAATAACGCTATTTAAGCGCCTATCAATGATGCCTGCATGGATGCAGGCACTTCGTTTTTTATCGGGGAATAAAAAAACTGTATTTTTCCTTCTAATAGCCAGCTATTAGTGCGAAAAAACGCCTTGATATCCACTTGAATTTCATCCTGAGTCTAATATAAAACTAGGTGAAAAAAGTGCAATACACTGAAAGCGTAACTGACCTTAAGATAATCCTACCTAAAAAACGTTTGAAATTATATGCGTAAATTTGTGCAGTGCAGTGATTATTGATGCTGCAGTGATGCTGATGCGGTAAGCACCGTATCACTAAAACGCTGATTCTTTAGCTATTTTTTAATCGCTTCAATAGCTTTAAATTGTTCAGTTTTGCGAAGTTTCTGGCACTGACATGCGAATGTTGCCAATGTCCTTGCTGCCAGCGGAACTCAATAAAAGCCGGCACGTACCGCTTCATCTAATATTGCTGAAGCCATAATACCGTATATGCCCCAGCCTAGCGTAAAGGTCATGTAATAAGCGGCAGGTAGCGCTACTAGCCAAGTAAACAAAGGACCAACAATCGAGATTAAAAAACCATCGCCGGTTGCTCTTAATACTCCGCCGACCATAATATTAATCGTCCGAGGTGGCTCTGATAGTGCGGCCAGTAAAAACATCCACGTCGCAGCGCCAAGTACCACACTATCATCCGAATACAAATCCATGATCGGTTGATGAAATGCAAACAAAAACAACACCACAGCGCCAGAGCCCCACAGTGCTATTTTTAAACTTTGTTTCATTTGCTGTATTGCCTGCTGATATTGATTCGCTCCAACTTTTGGCAAATCAACACCTCAGTTGCCATGCGCAATGCCACACTGGTGATCAAGCCCAACATAAAGGTATTAAAAGTATAAACTTTAGCGGCTAGCGCAGCAAGCACCTAAACTCGCCGCCATACCATTCAGTACAATCATATTAATATCAAAAGACAGTGGCTCAATCATATTGGGAACCGCGATTCGGCTAATATTTTCTGAAGCACCGCTAAATTCTTGCTTAATACTCGGCCAGTGCAAGGTTAGTTTTAACCGTAAAAACACCGCTAAACCACTCACAATTACACCCATAGACGAAACCAACAACACTGGCCCAAGCAACGCCTTCTATGCCCATTTTAGGAAAGCCAAAATAAACCAAACACTACAATGGCATTACCAACCACATTCGCGACAAAGTAAACGATATTAGTGTACATGTTCCATCTGCGTTTGCCATACAGATTAAGTACTGACTGGAAATATCCCCTTAAAGGCCCACACCAATTATTAACCAACACATAATACTCTGCGTATAGATTCGCATTAATCTGTATCTGAGCTGGTAAGCCCATTAATACAGTAACATAGGGGGTTGCCCATGACAACAAGCCTGTTAGCAATAAGCCGCTGAGTAAAGCCCAAATAATGTATGTACCGATAGTGGCATTAGTTCGCGCTTGACTGCCCGCCCCTAAACGTTGGCTTGCCACTGCGGCGCCAGCAAAAATAGTCGCCCATAAAATATTGCCGTGCAAAAAACAAAACTGGAGTCATTGCTCTGTTGCAGAAGCTGCAGAATCACTGATCCGACTAAGAAAAAAAGTGTCTAATAACGGCACACTAAATTGTAGGCCTTGCTCGACCAACATAGGGCGACTCATGCCCCATAAGCCTTTTTTCTGGGCAGCCGTAGTTTCTGGCATATCTGATATATCTGACATTAGGTGAATTACTTTAATTTTAAAATGTTGTTGGTTGATTAACGTAATAAGAATAACGAAATAATAACGTTTGCTATAAAACTTACTTAAGGCTATTTAATATAACGAGCAAAAAATAATACATTATTAATTACGCGTAATCTAATTACGAATATTAATTTACTTCTGAAATCCCCATCAATCAACATAACCTTGCAGGAAATAAAATCACACTATACGTAATTTTACGTAGTCACTTGCGCACTTTGACGAATACTTTTCCTTGCTTAAAAAACACATACTAAACCCAGTTCTAAATAACCTTGCGTTTAAGAGTTATCAACCAAAAAGATAACCAAAACACTTTTTAACTTACTAATGGAAAATTCAACATGAAATTACTTTCTAAATTAACTCCGGTAGCAGCCACATTATTGCTGTCTTTAGTGCAACTTCAGCTGTTCAAGCTGAAGAAAAAGTGCATTAACTGTCGGCGGCTTTATCGATATGTCTTATGTATATCAAGATTCAGATGCAGAAGCGAGTAGTACTTCGTCATCAGGTGTTGACCAAATAGAATTAAACTTAGGTTACGACTTTGGTAACAAATTAACAGCAACGTTGATGTTGAATATCAAATGCCTGATGACATGGAAGATAATCAAGAACTTGATGTTGAACAAGCCTTTATCAATTACGCATTATCAGACAATTTATCACTTAAAGCTGGTCGCTTTTTAAGTTACTCAGGTTGGGAAACAGAAGAGCCAACCGGTTTATTCCAATATTCGGGCACTGGTTATGCTGGCTATTTTTATGGCGGTTATCAACAAGGGGTTTCAGGTTTATACACTGGTGATGGTTATGCAGTAGCAGTATCTGTTGTTAACGACCTTGGTGGCGAAATACAGACTCTGAACATCCTGGCGTGGAAACCATGCTTGCGCTTATGCCAACAGACGAAATCACCATCAAAGGCTTTTATTCAAAAGATGGCGATGTTGAATTAATCAACACATGGGCAAGCTATTCAAAAGATGCGTTAACTTTAGCCGCTGAATATAACACAGCTGAAGATAGTGTTTCAGCTGGCAGTGAAGCAAGCGGTTATTTATTAATGGCCAACTATGCCTTTGAAACTTTCGCGTTAACGGTTCGTTATCACGATTATGAAGTTGAAGATGCTGCCGGTACTACCACTCGAAGAAGCCGATGGTTTCACTATTTCACCAAGCTTTGCGGTAAACGACAATTTATTAATTGTTACTGAGTACCGAATGGAAGAAATGAACGGTGTTGATATTGATACCTTAGCCATTGAAGCTTTAGTTACTTTCTAACTGATTAACCTGTCAATCACGTTCTAGCTAATTAGCTTAGCTAGAACGCTATTAACAATATTAAAGGATACAAAAATGAAATTGAAAAAACTCATTTTAGCTAGCTCAATTATCGCGAGTAGCTTAGTAACACAAATGGCGATGGCTGCAGATACCATCAAAGTTGGTGTTTTACACTCGTTATCTGGTACCATGGCGATCTCTGAAACCACATTAAAAGACACGGTTTTAATGATGATTGATGAACAAAATAAAGCTGGCGGCATTTATTAGGTAAAAATTAGCGGTAGTAGCTTGTTGACCCTGCTTCGAACTGGCCATTATTTGCTGAAAAAACCCGTGAGCTTTTAGCAAAAGAAAAAGTAGACGTTATTTTCGGTTGTTGGACATCAGTTTCTCGTAAATCAGCATTACCGGTACTTGGAAGAATTAAACGGTTTATTATTCTACCCGGTTCAGTACGAAGGTGAAGAATCATCTAAAAACGTATTCTACACAGGTGCTGCGCCAAACCAACAAGCTATTCCAGCTGCTGACTATTTAATGGAAGATATCGGCGCTACTCGTTGGGTTTTAGCTGGTACAGATTATGTTTACCCACGTACTACCAACAAAATCTTAAAAGCCTACTTAAACTCTAAAGGCGTTAAAGATTCAGATATCATGATCAACTACACACCATTTGGTCATTCTGATTGGCAAGGTATTGTTTCAGACATCAAAAAGTTTGGTTCAGCGGGTAAGAAAAACTGCCGTTGTTTCAACGATTAATGGTGATGCAAACATTCCTTTCTACAAAGAATTAGGTAACCAAGGTATTTCAGCTGAAGACATTCCAGTAGTGGCGTTTTCGGTTGGTGAAGAAGAACTTTCTGGTTTTGACACTAAACCACTTGTTGGTCACTTAGCGGCTTGGAACTACTTCCAAAGTGTTGAATCTGAAGAAAACGAAGCCTTTATCTCTGCTTGGAAAAAATACATTGGCGATGACAAACGTGTAACAAATGACCCAATGGAAGCAACTTATATTGGTTTCAAAATGTGGGTGAAAGCGGTTGAGAAAGTAGGTACTACTGATGTAGATGCTGTTGAGCAAGCACTTATTGGTGTTGCAGTTCCTAACTTAACCGGTGGTATTGCAGTTATGAATGCTAACCATCACTTATCTAAGCCAGTATTGATTGGTGAAATTCAAGAAGACGGTCAATTCGAAGTGGTATCTTCAACACCTGACACAGTTATTGGTGATGCTTGGTCAGATTACTTACCTAGCTCTAAAAACTTGATTTCAGATTGGACAGCGCCAGTAAAATGCGGCAACTTCGATGTGAAAACAGCCAAGTGTTCAGGTCAAAACTTCTAAGTTTTACCTAACGACCTGCTCAGTTATCTTCCCATGGGTAGCTGAGCATTTTTTTGGTAGGTTGATTAAGTATTACCTACCATATACTCAAAGCAGTTTTGCCCTTTAGGCAAAGTAAAGGCTAACTAAGAATGTTTTGAGTATATGTTTAACAATACCATATCTATTACCAGTTTTATCATTTCACTATGTCCCCGGTTTAACACTTTTAACTATCAATAAACCTTCGACATTTTAATAAAAAGGAATACGCAATGAAGCGAATATTCTCTGTGTTACTCAGTTGTTTTTTACTCACCTCAATACCAGCTTGGCAAGCTGCTGCTGAAACAACGAGTAATACTGAACGTAGTATTAACACAGAAGCAGCGCTGCCTCTGTTAGTTAAACAATTACCCAAAACTAAACTCAATAAAATGCCGGTTTTAGTTGATAAAATTGCCCGCAACAAAACATGCTAAAACTCGTGATATTTTACAATTTATGCTTGATGGTGATTTATATTACATTAAGGCCAATAAAATTATTGTTCGCGCATTAAAAACGGAAGACGGCTCATATGCGTTAACCGAAGTTTTAACCGGTGCTATACTTGCTCTGTTAAAAAATCAAAAATTTCAAAAGTTAAAACGAACAACCGTTTACGTGGCACCATTCGTAGTGCCATTGCCAAATTAGATTTAACCAGTCCAGACAAAAATACGCGACTTGACGCTTAAACAGTTACTGACAACCCTTCAGATAGCGGTTTATTGCGCAGTGAAGGAACTGATCAGCCAAGAGCAAGATGATGACGTTCGCACTAAAATGAATGTCACTTTATTACTTGACCAATTAAAAATTGGCAGTCACGGTGAAAAAATTGCCGCGATTAAACAATTAGAAGATACCTTAGAGCCTGCTGTTAAAAACACCATGGTAAAACTCTTGGCGGCATTACCTGAAAAAGGTAAAACCGAAGAACAAAAAGCCTTAGCCAAAAGCTTACAAAAGGTGATCAGTAATATTGAAGATAAACGCAGCTTTTTTGAAATTGTTGAAAACATATTTTTGGTTTAAGTTTAGGCTCGGTATTGTTATTAGCTGCTATTGGTCTTGCGATTACCTTTGGTGTTATGGGTGTAATTAATATGGCGCACGGCGAAATGATGATGTTAGGTGCCTATACCACCTATGTTATTCAATTAGCCTTTCCAAACTTCATTGAATATTCATTATTAATGGCCATTCCTGCAGCATTTTTAGTCTCAGGTATTGTTGGTATCATTATTGAACGTGGCGTTATTCGTTATTTAAAAGGTCGTCCACTTGAAACCTTATTAGCCACCTTTGGTATTTCACTTATTTTACAACAATTAGTTAGAACCATCTTCTCTCCGCTAAACCGTCAAGTGCAAGCGCCAGAGTGGATGACGGGTTCATGGGAAATAAACCCGGTATTTTCATTAACCTTTAACCGCTTATACATCATTTTATTTTCATTGATGGTGTTCTTTAGCTTATTGTTAATTTTGAAAAAATCGTCATTAGGTTTACATGTTCGCGCAGTTTCGCAAAACCGAGATATGGCACGCGCTTTAAGTATTAAAAGTGATTGGGTAGATGCTATTACCTTTGGTTTAGGCTCAGGTATCGCGGGTATCGCCGGTGTGGTATTAAGCCAATTAACTAACGTGGGCCCTAACCTTGGTCAAGCTTATATTATCGACTCATTCTTAGTGGTGGTATTTGGCGGTGTTGGCAACCTTTGGGGGACTTTAGTGGCAGCAATGTCATTAGGTTCAATCAATAAATTCCTAGAACCATTAACTGGCTCAGTGTTAGCCAATATTATCGTGCTAGTAGGTTTAGTGCTGTTTATTCAAAAACGACCTAAAGGTTTATTTCCACAAAAAGGACGAGCGGCAGACTAATGACTAATTCAACTTTTATGCAAAACATTTTTACTAAGTTAAGCCATTTACATGTGGTAGTTGGCACCTTTATTTGTTGCCACCTTTTATGTGACGGTTTGTAATTTATTTTTTAGTGAAGGTTCATTACTTCATGTCGGCGACTATACCGTTAGCTTATTTGGCAAATATTTATGTTATGCCTTGCTAGCACTAGCGTTGATCTAGTGTGGGGTTACTGCGGTATTTTAAGTTTAGGTCATGGCGCATTTTTCACCTTAGGTGGTTATGCCATGGGCATGTACTTAATGCGTCAAATTGGCGACCGTGGTGTTTATGGTAACCCTGACTTACCTGACTTTATGGTGTTTTTAAACTGGACTGAATTACCTTGGTTCTGGGCTGGCTCTAGCAGCATTTCTGGATGATCGCCATGGTATTTATTGGCCCAGGTTTATTAGCTTATGTGTTTGGTTCAATGGCATTCCGTTCACGTGTTAGCGGTGTGTATTTATCCATAATGACACAAGCGATGACTTACGCATTAATGCTGGCATTTTTCCGAAATGAAATGGGCTTTTGGTGGCAATAATGGTTTAACCGATTTTAAAGAAATTGCCGGTTTTTCACTACAAGACCCACACCAAATTAGCTTTATTTATCATTACAGCTATTGCCTTAGCCATCGGTTATTGGGTGAGTAACTACATTGTTAATTCAAAAATGGGTCGTGTAATTACCGCAACGCGTGATGCTGAAAGCCGGGTCCGTTTTGTTGGCTTTAAACCTGAGCATTACAAAGTATGGATCTTTGTGGTTTCCGCCATGCTTGCAGGTGTAGCTGGTGCTTTGTATGTTCCGCAAGTTGGTATTATTAACCCCGGTGAATTTTCACCGCTAAATTCAATTGAAATGGTTATTTGGGTAGCTATTGGCGGACGCTGTACGTTATACGGTGCCATTATCGGCGCAATTGTCGTTAGTTATGCCAAAACCCGCTTTACCGCAATTATGCCAGAGGCTTGGTTATTTGCCTTAGGTGGCTTATTCGTACTAGTTACCTTATTATTACCCAAAGGTATTGCCGGTTTATTACCGAACTTATTCGATAAACTATCAATTTTTAATGCAAACAAAAAATCATCAACCCCATCTGAAGCGGAGGCAAAATCATGATCGTTGATAAATCAGGTAGCCCACTTACCGCAACAGAAAATATTAAGCCAGATACAAGACACGGCGTGATCTTATATGTTGAAGATGTCAGTGTTAGTTTTGATGGTTTTAAAGCGTTAAACGACTTAAACCTTTACATTAATGACGGTGAATTACGTTGTTTAATTGGTGCTAACGGTGCCGGTAAAACTACGTTAATGGATGTAATTACCGGTAAAATTCGCCCTGACACCGGCAAAGTCAATTTTGGTCAACAAATCGATTTATTAAAGTTGGATGAGTCTGAAATTGCCATGGCTGGTATTGGTCGTAAATTTCAAAAACCAACCGTATTCGAAGCATTGTCAGTATTTGAAAATATTGAACTAAGCTTGGCGGGTGATAAAGGTATTTGGACTTCACTTTTTCACAAGTTATCTGGTGAGCAAAAAGATCGCATTGGCGAAATTTTATACACCATAGGTTTGGTGAAAGAAGCCCATTACCCTGCGGGCCGTTTGTCACATGGACAAAAGCAATGGTTAGAAATTGGCATGTTGTTAGCGGCTGAACCGCGGGTATTATTAGTTGATGAACCCGTAGCTGGCATGACCGGCCAAGAAACTGAACGGACCGCAGAATTATTAACTTCGCTAGCCGGTAAACATTCAGTGGTTGTGGTTGAACACGACATGGCATTTGTGCGTTCTATTGCCCGAAAAGTTACGGTGTTACATCAAGGTTCGGTCTTAGCCGAAGGTTCTATGTCAGAAATTCAATCAAATCCTGAAGTTATCAAAGTTTATCTTGGTGAAGATGACGGTGCAGATGCTAATGAAGCAAGGGAAAGAACAAAAAGGAGCTGATGCATAATGATTGAATTAAAAAACGTTAACCAAAAATACGGTGGCACCCAAATTTTATGGGATTTAGATCTCACCATCAAAAAAGGCTCTCGTACCTGTATTATGGGTCGTAACGGGGTTGGTAAAACTACCCTTTTACAAGTTATTATGGGCATGCTGCCAATCAGTTCTGGCAGTTTAGTGATCAACGATAAAGACATGGCGAAAAGTTCGGTTGAAGCACGCCCTGAATTAGGTGTGGGCTATGTACCACAAGGACGTCATATCTTTCCGCAACTAACCGTTGAAGAAAACCTAAAAATCAGCCTAAACTGTAAACGACAAAAAAGTAAAACCATACCAGAGCATATTTATACTTTGTTTCCGGTATTAAAAGAAATGTTACATCGCCGAGGTGGTGATTTATCGGGTGGTCAACAGCAACAATTAGCGATTGCTCGAGCCCTTAGTGCTTAACCCTGATATTTTAATTTTAGATGAACCAAACGAAGGTATTCAACCGAATATCGTACAATTAATTCGCGATGTGTTGTTAAAGCTTAACAAAGAACATGGTATTACCATTGTTTTAGTTGAGCAAAACTACCTTTTGCCCGTGCCGTTGGCGAAGAGTTTATCTTAATGGAAAAAGGCCAAGTGATCGCGACCGGTGAAATGCCAGAATTAACTGACGACTTAGTTAGTAAATATTTAGCGGTTTAGTTAATATTTTATTATTAATATGCTTTTAAGGTTTATTTTACTCTATTAATTAACATTAACTCGGTAGAATAAACCTAAATTTAAATCGCTATTTACGCAATATTTAATTTCTATTAATCAGACAAGAGTTAACTCATAACAATTAAACAATGACAACCAATTTAGCCTTACCTGTAAATGATCATGAAAGTGAAAAATATCACAACTTTCTGCTCAGTTTAAAACAATAAATTCAGCTTCACCTAAAAATGCGTGGCTCGCCAGCTTAGCACTTGAATTTAGCTCAACCCCCATTGGTAGCCAATTAACCCGCACTAAACGCAATGGCCCATTAAGTGTGCAAAAAGCGTTTTATCCTGAAGGACGCGATTGCGCTCATATTTATTTATTACACCCGCCAGCAGGTATTGTCTCCGGCGATGAATTACGGGTGAATATTCAGGTTAATACCAATGCACATTGTTTAGTGACAACTCCTGGTGCTAACCGTTTTTATCGCGCTCGAGAAGATCTAACAATTGGTGATCCCAAAACAAATCAGCATTGCGAAATTCTGCTTAGCGAAAAAGCAAAATGTGAGAACTTTCCACTAGAAACCATAGTTTATGAAGGGGCTGATGGGGTTAATACCGTTGATGTAAATTAAAAAGCTCAAGCGCATATATTGGTTGGGATATTACTTGTTTAGGTTTACCTAGCTTCAGGGCAATACTTTAACAAAGGCCGTTACACCCAGTTGAATCCGAGTTTATTGTGATGAAAATTAATCTATCACGATCGCATTGCCATTAAACCAGATAACAATATTCATCATCATATTGCTGGTTTACATCAACAAATGTTTTTGCCACTATGCTCGCTTATGCACCCAAAAAGAACAATTAACATTGGCCGAGCAAAAAGCACTGGTCGCTGAATTACGTGAAAATATAACGGTTTTAAAAGCTGAACAAAAAATCAGTATTAGCCAAATACGTTCAGTTATTAGTTATTCGCTATTTGGGTGATCATGCTGAAGAATGCAAAGCGTTATTTATCCAGTTATGGCAAATAATCAGGCCGTTATACTTAAATAAAAATGCCAATATTCCAAGAATTTGGCACACTTTCCGAAAAGATATAACAGTAGAGACAATTATGGATTTATTACCAAGAGAAAAAGACAAACTACTGATCTTTACTGCTGCTTTACTTGCAGAACGTCGATTAAAACGTGGGGTGAAACTGAATTATCCAGAAGCCATGGCTTATATTTCAATGGAAATTATTGAAGGTGCTCGTGACGGTAAAACCGTTGCAGAAATGATGGATTACGGCCGTACTTTATTAACCCGTGAACAAGTGATGGATGGTGTCGCTGAGTTAATTTCAGATGTACAAGTTGAAGCCACCTTTCCAGATGGTACTAAGCTTGTCACCGTTCACAACCCAATTGTTTAACTAACATTAAGAGAGACAGCAATGATCCCTGGTGAAATAAAAACCGAGCGTGGCGACCGCGAACTTAATGTCGGTCGTGAACAAAAAAGTCACCGTCGCAAATTCAGGTGACCGCCCAATTCAAGTAGGCTCTCATTATCATTTTTACGAAGTGAATAGTGCGCTGATTTTTGATCGAGAAATAACCAAAGGTTACCGTTTAGATATTACTTCAAGTACCGCCGTTCGCTTTGAACCCGGGCAAGAACGAGAAGTTATCCTAATTCCTTATCGTGGTAATCGCCGTGTTTTTGGTTTTCGTGCTGATATTCAAGGAGATTTATAATGGCCAGTATTGATAAGCATGCTTACGCGCATATGTTTGGTCCAACTGTTGGCGACCGTGTCCGTTTAGCCGACACTGACCTTTGGATAGAAGTAGAAAAAGATTTCACTGAATATGGCGAAGAAGTCACCTTTGGTGGTGGTAAAGTTATCCGTGATGGTATGGGACAAAGCCAAGCCTCATGTCACGAAACTGTTGATGTCGTGATCACCAATGCCTTATTTTAGATCATTGGGGCATTATCAAAGCCGATGTTGGAATTAAAGATGGCCGTATTGCCATTATTGGTAAAGCGGGTAACCCTGATATTCAAGACAATATTGATATTGAAATTGGTGCCGGTACTGAAGTGATAGCTGGTGAAGGACAAATATTGACTGCCGGTGGCATAGATGCTCATATTCATTTTATTTGTCCACAACAAATTGAAGAAGCCTTTAATGTCGGGAATAACCACCATGATCGGTGGAGGCACGGGCCCAACTACAGGCACAAAAGCAACAACATGCACCCCAGGCCCTTGGAATATTTATAAAATGTTGCAAGCCACTAATGACTTCCCGATGAATTTTGGCTTTTTAGGTAAAGGCAACGTCAGTTTACCCAAAGGCGATTGAAGAACAAATTGAAGCCGGCGTTTGTGGCTTAAAATTACATGAAGATTGGGGCACAACCCCTGCTGCTATCGACAATTGTTTATCGGTTGCAGAGCGCTATGATGTACAAGTGGCAATTCATACAGATACGTTAAATGAATCCGGCTTTTTAGAAGATACTTTAGGAGCATTTAAAGGTCGCACCATTCACACCTATCATACCGAAGGTGCTGGTGGTGGACATTCACCTGATATTATTCGCGCTTGTGGTGAAGCCAATGTATTGCCTTCATCAACAAATCCAACCCGTCCATATACGGTAAATACCATTGATGAGCATTTAGATATGTTGATGGTTTGTCATCATCTAAACCCATCGATACCAGAAGATATTGCTTTTGCTGATTCACGTATCCGTAAAGAAAGTATTGCCGCCGAAGATATTATGCAAGACTTAGGTGCAATCAGCATGATTTCATCTGACTCGCAAGCCATGGGACGTATTGGAGAAGTCATCACCCGTACTTGGCAAACCGCCCATAAAATGAAGCAACAACGTGGCCCACTTGCTCCAGATACCGAGCACAATGATAACTTTCGCGCCAAGCGATATATTGCCAAATACACAATAAATCCAGCCATTAGCCACGGTGTTAGCCATGAAGTTGGCTCGATTGAAGTGGGAAACTTGCTGATTTAGTATTATGGAAACCCGCATTCTTTGGTATTAAACCGTCAATGATCCTTAAAGGCGGATTTATTGCTGCCGCACCTATGGGTGATGCAAACGCTTCAATCCCAACACCACAGCCAGTGTATTATCGCCCTATGTTTGGTAGTTATGGCCAAGCCCCTGCTAAAACCTGTATGACCTTTATGTCGCAAGCGTCAATTGATTTAGGTGTACCCGAAAAAATTGGTATGACCCGCATGGTCGGGTGCTTGTAAAAATACCCGTAATATCAGTAAAGACGATATGATCCACAACAACTGGCAACCAAAATTGAGGTTGATCCCAAACTTATGAAGTAAGAGCTGATGGCCGAGTTATTAACTTGTGAACCAGATTAAGGCGGCATTGTCATCGTTTTTAACATCAGTCACATATTACAATATGCTCCTGATATTAAAAACTCGACGGCTTTGCCTGAATCAAAACTAGTTAATTAAGCTCGATTTTGAACGTAAAATTTAATAGCCACACTAGCTGCATTAAAATTTAATTTTAGGAAATGAAATGTTACAAGCATATCAGCGATTAAGTCATAGCCACGATCCAATTAGTGACTCAATAACATTAGATCAAGACACACGTAAAAAGCCCGTATTAAAGGTAAAACTGATGGTGGTTTAGACATTGGTATTTTTATGGAACGTGGTCATCCGTTATTGGTAGGTGAAGTCCTAAAAACAGAATGTGGTTTATTAGTAGAAGTTAAAGGTGAAGCAGAGCCTGTTGCTACCGCTGTGGCAACTGATTGGTTAACCTTTTGTAAGGTTTGTTATCACTTAGGTAATCGCCATACATCATTGCAAATTGGCGACTTATGGGTGCGTTTTAAACCTGATCATGTTTTTTAGAAGAGTTAGCTGAAAAATATGGTTTAACTATCGATCACACACCAGCAGTTTTTGAGCCAGAAAATGGTGCTTATGGTGGTCATTCCCATGGACACAGTCATTCACATGCCCACTAGTTCACTAAATGCTGAGCCGATGAATGCTAAGCACAGCACACCAATGCAATTAAATCGTTTATTGCAGCTGTGCAGTGCTAACTTACCCGTTGGCGGTTTTTCTTTTTCGCAAGGGTTAGAATACGCCGTTGAAATGGATTGGTTAACTTGCCCTAAAACCACAGCTAGCTGGATCACCATTAATTTAGAAGAGTCCATCGCTCAAACAGATTTAGCCATACTCCAACGGTTATTCCAAGCATTAACTAACAATGACTTTAACGCCTTTAGGCACTGGAACGAGCATTTGATCGCCTGCCGTGAAAGCCATGAATTATTACTGGCTGATCTCGCCATGGGTAAAGCGTTAGTGCGTTTGTTAAAGCAACTCGACAATATTGATAGTGAGCCTTACCAAGCGATTTTAAATATCACTGATATCAGTTTTGTTAGTGCCTTTGCCCTGAGTGCATACTTATTTCAACTTGATGTCATTACCACACAAAGTGGTTACTGCTGGACTTACATTGATAACCAAGTCACGGCAGCAACCAAGTTAGTGCCATTAGGGCAAACCCAAGCACAAAACTTATTATTTGAATTAACGGAAAATACCTCAAAAATTATTGAGAAAGCCAATCAACTTAATGATGACGAAATTGGTACCAGCTTACCGCACTTAGCGATGGCAAGTGCTTGGCATGAAACACAATATTCGCGACTATTCCGATCATAAAATAATTAAGAAATAACTTATTAAAGCAATTAAATAACAGAGACAAAAAAATGAAAAAACAAGTATTACGTATTGGTGTTGGTGGCCCTGTCGGCTCAGGAAAAACTGCCTTATTGCGCCAATTGTGTCTAGCCTTACGTGACAAATACAACATGGCTGTCGTAACAAATGACATTTATACCCGTGAAGATGCTGAGTTTTTAACTAAAAATGATGCCCTAGCCGCAGATCGTATTATGGGGGTTGAAACTGGTGGTTGTCCGCATACCGCTATTCGTGAAGACGCTTCCATGAATCTTGCCGCCATTGATGAATTACAAGCACTACACCCTAATTTGGATTTTGTTTTAGTCGAAAGTGGTGGTGATAATTTAAGTGCGACTTTTAGCCCTGAGCTTTCTGATCTCACCATATATGTGATTGATGTTTCTGCTGGTGATAAAATTCCACGTAAAGGTGGCCCAGGTATTACTAAATCTGACTTATTAATTATCAATAAAATTGATGTTGCAGAGCTCGTTGGCGCTTCACTTGAGGTGATGGACAGAGACACTAAAAAAATGCGTGGTGACAAGCCGTTTATTTTCAGTAATATGAAAACTCAACAAGGCTTAGCTGAAATTATTGCGTTTATTGAAAAAGAAGGCATGTTAACCGTTTAATAGTTAACACCAATTCACTTACAGAAAATAAAGGATATCACATGAAAATTTTTACTTTGTTCGTTAGCTTTTTAAGCTTATTCACTAGCCAAGCTTTTGCTCATACTGATCACGCTTTAGGTGAAGGCGCTTTTCACGGTTTGTATCATGCCGTATTTTGGCTAATTTTTGCTGCGGTAGTAGTGAAAGGTTTTATCTATTTTCAAAAGAAAAAACATGAAAATAAAAGTTCGTCGAAACAATCGATGGATAATAAATAAGCTCAATTGAGTTATCTAAAAAACATCAAACAAGCGCTTACGTTAAGCAAACCTTATTTAGTTAAGGTAAATTTGCTTAACTAAGCGCTTTTTTCATATCAAAAATTCGGCGTTCTTTGGGTTTTCTTGCTGCCACTAAAATAACAAATAATGCTGGTATTGCCGCACTCATCATGGTCATAACCAAAACATTGGCAACAATCGCCGTCATGATCAAAAAGCTTAATATTGGTAAAACTAACCAAAAAGTATGTTCACTGCTATGCACTTTTAAACCTTTATGCATAAACGCAATTAAACAGGCGGTAAATAATGCGGCGCTAAAAACATCACAACAGAAGTATATAAACCAATACTTATCATACTGTTAGATAATACAAAATGAGGAACAGGAAGCTCTTTACTTAATTCTGCCAACCAAATAAATGAACCCGATGCAAAACAGCCAACATTAAATGACCATAATTTTTTATTCAGCCTAGGCACAACTTTGCTCCTTTTATTATTGATATTATTATAAATTTTATACTACATGGTTGTTTTTTATACAAGTAATATTTACTTATTTATTTGACAGCTAACAAATTTATGCTATCAACAACTTAAAATATCATCATGTACTGCATACACCTAGAGACGGTTAAACGTTAAATAACAATAAAAAAATTAGTTTTTTATTCACTAAACATTTCCCGCATAGCAGTATAAAATGTTGATAATTTAAAAACTTAGGACGAATTTAGCGTGAATAAATTATCAGCATTGGTGATCAGTATTTTTTTACTCTTGGCAGTAGCTATGTGGTATTTAGCAAATGCGTCATTTGAGCAATACCTCACCCATGAAATTTCAGTTACCGGCAAAGCGGCAACCGGCTTTGAAGTAAGCAGTGAAAACATTGCTCATAGTGGCGATGACTTAATTATTGCTAGCGTTACCCTCTCAGACAAACAAAAAGCGCATCATCAAATTAACTGACCTGCACTTTAAGGTAGATAAAAAAAGTTATAAAGAAGATGTACTGGTAATTGAAGAACTCACCATAGCTAAACTAGATATGGTTAATGTCGATAAACACACTAAAAGCAACCTTATTAGCCAATTTATTAACTTACCTAACCGAGCTGCAAAATAAAGCGACAGAAAAAATGCTCAAGCATCGACGCATAAACTACCCGTTATGGCTATAAAGCAGGTTTATGTTGGTAAAACAGAACAAAAACAAGCTATCGTACTAAACTCAGCTATAATGGAAAAAGGAATTGAAGCAAGAGCTTTATTTGTTGAAATTGTTAAGTTATTAATTTCACAAGCACAATAGTTTACTAAAAACCAAGATGTAAAATAGTTAGCGAACAATATCAAAAAACAAAAACAGCAGGAAGAAAAAATGCCTTATATACAACACACTAAACAGCTGTTATTAGCCTCACTGATCTCTTTGTGTTCTTTTTCAAGTTTGGCACTGGAGGTTACTCCTTATTTGGGCTATGTATTTGCCAGTGACATTATTGATGCTAACGGCGAAGAATTAACGGTAGAAAAAGGAAATAGTTTTGGTTTAGGAATAGCATGGAAAGACGGCCCGAACGGACTTGGCCAAGTGTTAGTTACCTCAACTTCCCATGAATTTGATACCAATATTGGGACTACTGGCAACATGGATGTCATCTATGCCCACTTTAATGGTGTTGCTCAATTTAAACAGCATAACTATATTACCACGGTTTCCATTGGTTTAGGTGGAGCTTACTATGATGTAGAAGATGGCAGCGACGATATTTTCCCTTCGTTTACCGCCGCCTTAGGCACTAAATACCAAATTAATCAGCAGTTTGCTTTTGTTACCGAATTAAGAAGTTATGTTACTCTGACCGACGAAGATAATGAGCTATTTTGCCAAGCAGGCAACTGCTTAGCAGAATTTGAAGATAGTTTGTGGATAGAAACGGCAATATCAGTGGGCGTCACCTACAGTTTTTAATTATTTAATAATAATCGTTTAAAATTAAAAAAGGAGCGCTTGTATAACAAACGCTCCTTTTTTTTTAAGTACATTATTTGTTTAAGTACACTTTTGTTTAAATACAAGGGTCCCTAACACTTTTTCAATTCATTCGCTTTCAATAACATACCTTTGCTTTCCGCTAAAAAGGTTTGTGCATAATCACCAAACCAATCTGACACTTGCTTAAACATAGTAACAAATGCGTCTTTATCGCCATTTTCAACATCTTCCAATAACTCTAAGAAGCGATAAGCAAAACGTTTCATCATGCCAATATTTTCTGGGTTATTAAATATAATATCTGAGTATAAAATTGGGTCTTGCGCAAATAAACGGCCAACCATAATAAGCTCTAAACGATAAATAGGTGAGCTCATTTCAACCAACTGTGAAATATCAGCACCTTCTGTCATTAAATGATAACCATAAGCTATGGTTGAAAAATGGCGCATCACCTGCACCATCGCCATCGCTTTATCATGAGATTGTGCATCAACTGAATAGATGGTTGCTCCCCACACTTTAAACTGTTGTAGGAGCCAATCACATTGCTCAGGCATGCGCCCTTCACAAGCAATAATCGTTTGTTTGATCAAACCACTTACATCAGGGCCAAACATGGGATGTAAACCAATAACAGGGCCTTGATGCGCTTTTAACATCTCATAAAGTGGAGACTCTTTAACACTGGTAACATCAGCCAAAATACAGTGTTCATTTAGTCTGTTCAGTTGACGAATAATTAGTGGTGTTAAACGAATTGGCACCGCAACGATCACAACTCCGGCATCAGCCAGAATTTCATCACTATTTGGCCAGTCTTCTTTTTCTAAGGTTAGTACCTGATAATTAGAGCGATTAAATAAATCGACAAATACTTTACCTAGTTGGCCTTTACCACCAATCACAACCACTTTTTTACAATCAGAAGTTAACACAAATATAGCCACTCGCTTCTTGGCTTTTGTAAGTCTTGCATAATACGGCGCAAAATATCTTCGACTAAATCCGCCGGCACACCTTTTTCTTCGGCTTCAATGCGCCGCGCTTGAAATAAAGCCGCCTCACGCTCTGGCGCAAAAATAGGCATACCAACTTCACTTTTTTATTTCACCAACACGTTTTGTAATAGCACGACGTTTAGCTAATAAATCGATAAGCTGACGATCAACGGCATCGATTTCATTACGACACACATTTAAACGTTCTTGAGTATTACATCCGTATTCCCTATCTTTTCGCTTAGTTTATTCTACTTTTTAACACGTTTGCTAACATTTGCTCGGCTTGTTCAATTAACGTAATCGTATTATCAAAATCAATACAAGCATCAGTGACTGACACGCCATAAGCAAGCTCTGTTTTTGGTAAATCTGCACTTTGTTTGCCGGCATTTAAGTGACTTTCTAACATCAAACCAATAATTGATTTATTACCGTCGACAATTTGCTGAAAAATATTTTCAGCAACAATTGGCTGGCGGCGATAATCTTTACTTGAATTGCTATGGCTACAATCAACGACCAAACTTGGCTCCTAAACCTTGTTTTATCAATTCTTGCTCACAAAGATTAATGCTGTCAGCGTCGTAATTTGGTTTTTTACCACCACGCAAAATTACATGGCCATCAGGATTACCTGAGGTTTTAATTAATGCCACTTGCCCGTGTTTGGTAATGCCCATAAAACGATGGGGTGATGAAGCTGATTGCATAGCATTAATGGCAACTCCTAAACTACCGTTCGTACCATTTTAAAGCCAATTGGCATAGATAAACCACTCGCCATTTCACGATGAGTTTGTGATTCTGTTGTACGGGCACCAATCGCTGACCAGCTAAACAGCTCAGACAAATATTGTGGGCTGATCGGATCTAATGCTTCACGTCGCTAATGGTAAACCAAGATCGGTTAAATAGATTAATAATTCGCGTGCTTTACGCAAACCAGCTTCAACATCGAATAAGACCATCCATATGCGGATCATTAATTAAACCTTTCCAACCAACTGTCGTTCGTGGCTTTTCAAAATAAACACGCATCACTATGTAAAGTGAGTCTTTATATTGCTCGTGCAAGTCTTTTAACTTGCGGGCATATTCTTTGGCCGCTTCAGTATCATGAATAGAGCAAGGACCGGTGATAAATAATAAGCGGTGATCTTTTTTATGAATGATATCTGAAATAATTTCACGTGATTCTTTAACAAATAAACGTGCCGTTTCCGACATAGGTAATTCTTGTCGAAGTGCTTCAGGAGTTATTAATACATCTTCTGCATTAACATGAACATCGTTTAAACGGCTTTTAGCGGGAGTTGTGGCCATAAGTTTTCCGGTAAATAAATAAAAAGAGAAGTCGAAACAGTGTGTTATTTAAGCTTAGGCTTAAAAACGAAAAGATGTAAATCGATAATATCGTAATATGACTGTTGAAGTGGTTTGCAAAATAAAAAACACAGTAAAATTACTATCTAGAAAAGAGTTTCATTATTAATGTCTTTTTACCAGTAAATACTTATTATGTCCAAGATTTTATCAGGAAAGTAGCGGTTTTAACTAACTTGATTTACACTTGCTTAAATAAATAAGCCATCTTGCGATGGCTTATTTATGTTAGTAACTGAGCAAAAGTCGTTTATTCGTGAATAATACGATTAGCCGTTAAATGCTCAACCACACTCGGATCGGCCAATGTTGAGGTATCACCTAAAGAGTCAATGTCGTTTTCAGCAATTTTACGTAAAATTCTTCATAATTTTACCAGAACGGGTTTTAGGTAAACCTGGTGCATATTGAATATAATCTGGTTTAGCAAAACGCCCTAACTCGCCAGCAACAAACTCAATAAGTTCTTTAATTAAAGCATCTGATTCTTCTACCCCTTTCATCAGGGTAATATAACAATAGACACCTTGGCCTTTAATTTCATGTGGATAGCCAACTACCGCCGCTTCAGCAACCGCAGGATGTAATACTAAGGCCGATTCAATTTCAGCAGTGCCAAGTCGATGACCTGAAACATTTAAAACATCATCAACCCGTCCCGTGATCCAATAATAACCATCTTCATCACGCTTAGCGCCGTCACCGGTAAAATAATTGCCCGGATACTGACTAAAATAAGTATCATAGAAACGTTGTTTATCACCATAAACCGTGCGCATTTGCCCTGGCCAACTGCCAGTCATCACTAATAAACCAGAATCAGCACCGGTTAGCGTATTACCGTCTTTATCAAGAATCGCAGGTTTTACACCAAAGAAAGGTTTACCAGCCGCACCCGGTTTCATATCGGTCGAACCTGGTAATGAAGTAATTAAAATCCCACCAGTTTCTGTTTGCCACCAGGTATCGGCAATAGGACATCGGCTTTCACCGACCACTTCATAATACCAATGCCATGCTTCTGGGTTGATCGGTTCACCCACGGTACCTAACATACGTAAGCTTGATTTATCGTATTGTTTTACTAAATCATCACCTAAGCTCATTAATGCACGAATCGCCGTCGGTGCGGTATAAAAAATATTTACCTTGTGTTTTTCACACACTTGCCAAAACCGCCCGGCATCAGGGTAAGTTGGCACACCTTCAAATACTAACGTAGTCGCGCCATTGGCAAGTGGACCATAAAAGATATACGAATGACCTGTGATCCAGCCAGCATCCGCGGTGCACCAATATATTTCACCATCTTGATAATCAAAAACGTATTTGTGAGTCATGGCGGCATAAAGTAAATAGCCACCACAAGTATGTAAAACACCTTTAGGTGTGCCAGTTGAGCCTGAAGTATATAAAATAAATAAAGGATCTTCCGCGTCCATCACCTCTGGCTGACAAACGGCAGGCAAAAGTTTTTATAGCTTCGTAGTAATTAACATCAATCTTGTCGTTCCAATTAACATCAGCACCAGTACGGTTTACAACAATCACAGAGTGAACTTGTTCACAATCAGCAATTGCCGCATCAACATTGGCTTTTAACGGTACTTTTTTACCACCACGAATGCCTTCATCAGCGGTAATAATAACCTGACAGTCAGCATCAATAACTCGTGACTTAATTGCTTCAATTGAAAAACCACCAAAAACTACAGAATGCACAGCACCAATACGCGCACACGCTAACATGGCATAACCAACTTCAACGATCATTGGCATATAAATACAAACACGATCACCTTTTTTAACACCACGGGCTTTCAATAAATTTGCAAATCGGCAGACATTATCATGGAGCTCTTGGTAACTCACTTTAGCATCATCACCTGGCTCATCACCTTCAAAAATAATAGCCGTTTGATCCGCTTTGCTTGCTAGATGGCGATCAATACAATTGTAACTAACGTTGAGTTTACCGCCAGCAAACCATTGAATATCAGCTTTAGTGATAGTCAACCGAAGTGACACTGTCCCACGGTTGATACCAATCAATAAACTTTTCAGCTTGCTCAGCCCAAAAAGTTTCCGGCGCTTCAATTGACTGACGATACATTGCCTCATATTGCTCAGAGGTGGCATGGGTGTTTTGTTTAGCTGTTGCTAAAACTGGGTAGCGGGGTAACAATTCCTTCATCAACAAGTCTCTATTATTTTAATTATAAGTTTATATGGTGCTGATATTTAAGGCATCAGCACTCTTTTATCTATCACTCGATTATATGATAAATAAAAAGTCACTTCTTTTATTATTTAAATACCATAGCACTAAAAAAACAGCATGACAACGCTGTCATGCTGTTTTTAGTTCGAAATTTACACAAATAACTGAATTTATCAAACGTAGATCTTGCTCATAATATGATTAACCTACTATTAAACCTTAAATTATGAACAAAAATGGCCCTATTGGGCCATTACATATGGTCTTTTTCAAAACGTCATTAAAGTTCTAAATAAACACCTTTAACATTCTGATTACGATATTCAATTACCGTTGGTTTTGCACCTGGTATAAATTCAATTGCCGCATAACCACTTGCCATTTCAATAATACTACTACCTGTTGGTGTGCCTTGATGTTCAATCAATTGGCCATGGCTAGTCATATTAAAAAAGTAACTACGTTGATCATAATCTAAAACACGGTTGCCATTTTTATCAATCGCTTCGGCTTCAATTAATTTATTACCATTAGCAAGTGTTTTAGCGGTTAATTTAACCTTATCTAACTTGCCGTGTTTACCAATTAAATAGTTAACCGTTAATGTATCTTCAACTTGTATATTATTGCTACTTGAACCTTTAACCACTAATTGATTGTCGCCATTATTAAACGGCACTAACCAAACTAAGCCACCAGCAGGAAACTTTTAGCATCTCGTGTTTTTTCACCTAAGCTTTGTCCATTTAAAAACAACTCGGCTTTTTCTGTATTGCAAAACACATTAACATCACGCCCTTCTTTTGGCCCATTACGATGTGTCCAAGTTTTAGACTCAATATAACAAAATGGTTTTTTCGACCAATGGCTAGCAAACACATAATAGGCATCTTTAGGCTTACCATTACGATCTACTAACCCTTTTTGATTCATATAAGGTAATGGGTTTTCAGGACGCAACGGGGTGCCAAAATCTTTGAAAGCCCACTGAGCATTACCGGCAAAGTTTTCGGTATTTTCAGCAACAATGGTGTGCCAGTCAAATAAGTCTACGGCGTAGTTTTCATTCCAATCACTATCTTTAGCAACACTTGAAACCACGGCTTGGTTCATTGCTTCTTCTACGGAAACTTGAATGCCTTGCATACCCTCTTTTGTTATCGGTGTTTCAGTATGTCGGCCAATATGACTTGATGCACCGTATTCCATGTGTAAGAAAGTAGGATATTTTTTCATTGAGTCAGCAATCGCGTCGCCATATTGACCATAAGCACCGCCATACCAGCCAGCCCAAATTGATGGTGAAAAAGCATCAACCACTTCAGCACCTGGGTAATATTTACGAATAGTGGTAATACGGCTTGGATCAAGCTGTTTGGTTAAAGCATTTAATTTTTCTAAATAAGGTGTGATTTTTTCGGCATCACCACCACCTGGAAAATCTTCTTCCCAGTACATTTCATTACCTAATGACCAAAAGGCAATACTTGGGTGATTACGGTTTTGTTTAATCTGGCTTTTTAATAAAGCTTCCGTATTTGCTTGCCATTCAGCACCGCCCATACCACCACGACACCAAGGTAATTCATCCCAAATCACTAACCCTAATTCATTCGCTGCTTGATAAACAGCCGGATCTTGAGGGTAATGACCTAAACGAACAAAGTTTGCCCCCATGTCTTTAATTTGTTGCATATCTTGACGATGAATGGCATTTGCCAATGCTGCACCTAAGCCCGCATGTTCTTCATGGCGATGGGTACCTCGAATAAGCATTTTTTTACCGTTAACAAAAAAACCTTTGTTCGCTCGCATTTCAAACCAACGATAACCTATAGCATTCGTTACCGTTTGAGCAACATCATGTTGTTGGGTTTTAATAGCAACTTGTATTTGGTATAAATTTGGTGCGTCTGGTGACCATAATTGTGGTGACTTAAGCTCAGCAAAGTCATAACTCACGGTTTGCATACCTGGCGATAATTGAACCACTTTTGAATCTTTAAATACTTGTTTTTTGCTGCGGATCAATCAAGGTATAGATCAATTCAACCTTGTCTTTTTTCAAGACATTTAATTCAGTAGTAACCTTAGTTTTAGCCACTTGTGCCGAAACTTCCGGCATATCAACTTGTACATGACTAATAAAGTTTTGAGGTAAGGTTTGTAACCAAACGTCACGGGTTATACCACCATGAATGAAAAAGTCCGCTTTTTGTGACGGAATTAAGTTACGGTTATATTCATTACTTGCCCGTACTAAAATGTCATTAACACCGGACTGGTTTAAATAAGGGGTAATTTCAACAGCAAAACCAATATAACCACCAATGTGCGTTTTAGCCAGCTGCCCATTAACATATACCTGCGCTTGCATGTTTACGCCTTCAAAGTACAACTGGTACCGATGCTTATTTGCTTTTACCGTACTGACCGAAGGCAAAGTTAAAGTTTTACGATACCAACTCGCATCACGACGATAGCCAGGGTTTGCATCAACAGTATCAGTACTATTCCACGTATGCGGTAAAGTAATTGTTTGCCATTGTGTATTGGCAATAGCCTGTTGCGGCTGCTGGTAATTATTTTCTAAATATTGCCAATCAGTATTAATTAGCTCAACTCTATTATCGCTTTCATTCTTCGCCAACGCATGTTGAGACATAAACAGTGTCATAAAAGACAGCATTAAAATTTCAAGCCAGTTCTTAACAGTAATATTTGCTAACTTGGCATTAATAAATCGAGACAAAGGCATTTTAATATCCTTAAAAATTAGGTAGTTATATTAACGAGTTTATTCAATATAAGCCTATCTCACGGGCAATGAAGGCTAAATAAAATTAACTGAACAACCGCTTATGTTGGCAGTTCATCATTAATAAATAGTAGCCCTTAAATATAGAATTAAACTTTTATTGTTATAAATAAACTCGTTAATCGTTACGTTTTAAACAATACCAAGGTGAATTTAGCTACTAAACCTCACATTGGTCATGCCACCTTACCATATTAACAACTATACTAATTAATGCGCAACTATAAATTCAGGGTGCTTGCAATTTAATCTGCCCAACAAGCTATTTTTTTGATAAAATCATTTGTCTTCTCGCTAAAGAGAAACAAATAAGCATAACGATAATATGCCCGTTCGAGTTAAGGAATATCATGGAATTACAAGCAATTAAAACTGACAGGCTCTACGTAAAAGTTGCCGCCCAATTATCAAAGCTGATCAATGATGGGGTGATTTTGCCTGGTAATCGATTACCTTCAGAACGCGAACTCGCTGAAAAATTAAAAGTGAGCCGCCCAACGATCCGTGAATCAATGATCGCATTAGAATTATCAGGTATTGTCGAAATTCGTACTGGCTCTGGTATTTATGTGACCCAGAAAAACCATTTCTGGTTGTTCAAGATCAAGGTATTGGCCCTTTTGAAATTTTAGAAGTTAGATCTATCTTAGAAGCTGAAGCTTGTGCTTTAGCTGCTGAACATATTACAGACGAACAAATTGCTGAATTAAAAGCAACAATTGAAGAAATGCAAGAAGAAGAAAAAGTCCATCAATAATTCAGAAAAAGCCGATTGGAAATTTCACAGTATCATTGCCGAAGCAAGCCAAAACAGTGCAATTTTATCGGTTGTTAATTGGTTATGGGAATTAAGAAGTAAATCAGATATCAGCTCCGCTTTTGCCATGCGTTTACGTGGAAGAAGGTGTTCATCCTTCCATTCAAGATCACAAAGACATTGTCACTGCGTTAGAAAATCGTAACCCAAAACAAGCAAAAGCAGCAATGACTCATCATATTGAAAATGCCACAGCAGCGGCAGCCACTTATTTTGATAACGACCCTTTTAGTAAAATAAAGTTATAAAAATCGCCTCCTGATCACATACTAAAAATACCGATATAAAAAAGCCTAAATGATTTATTTCATTTAGGCTTTTATTTTATCGAATAACTATCGAGTTATATCAAGTTATAGTAAGTTATAGTAAGTTATTAATTTCAACTAACGGGCTAACGTCAGCGTCATAATCTACGCCATCAACATCAAAGCCAAATAACTTCAAAAATTCACGATGATAAGCAACATAATCAGTTAATTCATCAATGGTTTCCGTTGATACTTTATTCCAAATCTCGGTTACTCGATCTTGCACGCTATCTTCAAGCTCTTTGTAGTTTTGACTTAAACGCCCTGCTTCGTCAAAACGTGGATTTTCACCGTATAAGTTTTCTTTAAATAAGCCCTGAATTTGCTCAATAACACCTTCGTATGTACCGTCAGCTTTCATAACTTTGAACATAGCTGAAATGTATAAAGGCATAATTGGAATAGCAGAACTAGCTTGTGTCACCACTGCATTTAAAGAAGTCACATACGCTTCACCTTGTAAAGCGGCAGTTGAGGCTTTGATTGCGCCAGCTGCACGATCTAAATCTTCTTTAGCTTTACCTATAGTGGCGTGACCATAAATTGGCCAAGTTAATTTTTTACCAATATAGGTATAAGCGGTAGTTTTAAAGCCTTCAGCCAATACATCCGCTTCTTGCAATGCTTTGATCCATAATTCCCAATCAGCACCGCCCATAACGTCAATAGTGCCTTGAATTTCAGCTTCGTTTGCTGCTTCAACAGACACTTCATCAATAATACGTTTTGAGGTGTTTAAGTTTTTCGTGGTAACACTTTGCCCAATAGGCTTTAACGTTGACGAATAAACTTCACCAGTATCAGGATCAGTACGACGTGGTGATGCTAAGCTGTAAATCACTAAATCAATTTTACCTAAATCAGCTTTAATCGTTTCAATCGCTTTTGCTTTGATCTCATGAGAGAAAGCGTCGCCATTAATACTTTTTGAATAAAGACCAGCTTCATCAGCCGCTTTTTGAAATGCCGCTGTGTTGTACCAACCCGCGCTAGCACATTTTTTTTCTGTTGGTGGTTTTTCAAAGAAAATCCCCAACGTGCTGGCACCGTTAACCAAAAGCAGCAGTGATACGAGAAGCTAAACCATAACCAGTAGAAGCACCAATCACTAAAACATTTTTAGGCTTATTATCAGCTTGTGTTTGACTTTTAACGTAAGCTATTTGCTCGTTAACATGCGCTTCACAGCCAACAGGATGTGCATTAGTACAGATAAAACCACGAATTTTTGGCTTAATAACCATAAGAGAAACCTTTTCTAACATGTGATAAATGGTATTTTTGCCGCCTAGTTTACTCTGCTTTTAGCAATAAGAGGTACGAGCAGCAAAAATGATAAATAATTATTTTCTATTTTGATAATACGCTTGCATTGTCATTTGATTGTATTCACGCATCGAGCCTAAAAATTCACTGTATGACGACCATACTTTAGCAAAACTTTCATCTGCTTCAACTTGTTCGGTGATCACTTCATCAGTTAATGTTCTTAGCTGAGCGATAACATCATCAGGAAACGTACGTAATTTAACTTGATGTTCATTCACTAAGGTATTTAAGGCCGCATTATTACGGGCATTATATTCATCAAAAGTTGATTGATTAGCAGCTTGTGCTGCAATTGTAACAATGTGCTGTAGATCGGCAGGTAATTCATTAAACGCTTTTTCGTTAATTAAAAACTCTAATGCCGTACCTGGCTCATGCCAAATTGTTGAATAATAATATTCTGCTGCTTGATGAAAACCAAAGGCTAAATCATTGTAAGGACCAACCCATTCAGAGGCGTCTAAGGCACCACTTTGTAGTGCTGAGAATATTTCACCACCAGTAATGGTTACTGGCACACCACCGGCACGTTTTAATACTTCACCACCTAAGCCCGGTAAACGCATTTTTAAACGTTGAAGATCATCTATGCTGTTAATTTCTTTTTAAACCAACCCGCAAATTGACCGCCTGAGTTACCACCTAACATTGATAATACCAAACGGTTTGTATAATTCTTGCCATAATTCTTGGCCGCCACCGTAGATCATCCAAGCATTAAATTCTGATGAGGTCATACCAATTGGAATAGCACTAAAAATAGGGGCTGCTGGTATTTTACCTTTCCAATAATAGGCACCACTGTGCCCCATTTGAACAGTGCCTTGTGATACCGCATCAAATACTTGTAAGCCCGGCACAATTTCACCCGCACCATAAACTTTCACCGTTAAACGGCCATTACTCATATCATTAACATATTGCGCAAATTTTTCCGGCGTTAATCCTAAACCAGGAAAGTTTTTTGGCCAGGAAGTAACCATTTTCCATTGATAAGTTTTTGCATCTGCCGCTGCCACTGAATCATCAGAGCACGTTGTTTCGCCACAACTGGTTAACAAAATAGCACTAACAAGCACTAAGCCTGCTTTTATTCGATTTTTAACTGTATTTAATAAAACAAAAGTGTTCATGAATAATTGATCCTAATTATTATTTTTTAACCTAGGGTCTGTTGATCTTTGTTTAATAATTCAGCTGAGAGATAAAATCGTTTTAATCAAAGCTGAAAATATAAACAAAGCTCAACAGCCCCTAATTTAAGTTATTTATTTCCGTAAATTTGTTCCGGTAACCAAGTTGTTAGCTCTGGCCATAAAGCTAACGCCCCTAATAAAATAATTTGAATACCAATAAAAGGCACAACCCCTTTATAGATATCACTGGTTTTCACTGACTTAGGCGCAACACCTCGCAAATAAAATAACGCAAAACCAAACGGCGGCGTTAAAAACGAGGTTTGTAAATTGACCGCTATCATAATACCTAACCAAATAGGATCAAGCCCCATGGCTAATAAAATCGGGGCAACAATTGGCACAACCACAAAGGTAATTTCAATAAAATCGAGAATAAAACCCTAATAAAAAGATCACCAACATAACAATTAACGTGGCACCAACAACCCCACCAGGTATACCTTCAAATAATTGCTGAACTAACTCTTCACCGCCATAACCACGAAAAACTAAAGAAAATAAACTCGCACCAATTAAAATCATAAAAACCATAGAGGTGATTTTTACCGTGGTTTGCGTTACCGCTTTTAATATTGTCGATAGAAAGCTGCTTTTGGGCTGCCGCTAAGATTAATGCGCCCATAGCGCCAACACCTGCCGCCTCAGTTGGCGTAGCAAAACCTAATAAAATAGACCCTAGTACGGCCACCATTAATAAAATAGGCGGTAACAAAGCACCTAATAACATTAACCAGACAGGTTGTTGATTTTGTTTTTCTGACAACATTTCACTACGTGGGACACTAGGTACTGACGACGGCTTAACAATAGCTACACCAATACAGTACAAAATATACATCATCACTAAAATCAAACCTGGTATAACCGCACCAGCAAATAAGTCCCCGACAGAAATGGTTTTAGGACTAAAAATTCCCATTGATAACTGTGCTTTTTGATACGCACTCGATAACACATCTCCCAATAAAACTAAGGCGATAGAGGGCGGAATAATTTGCCCTAAAGTACCGGTTGCACAAATAATGCCTGAGGCAAACTTAGCATCGTAACCTCGCTTGATCATGGTTGGCAAAGACAACAACCCCATAGTCACGACAGTAGCACCAACAATGCCGGTGCTTGCAGCTAATAACATACCAACAAGCGTTACTGAGATACCTAAACCACCATTAAAGCGGCCAAATAATATTGCCATCGCATTCAATAAGTTTTCCGCAATTTTTGAGCGCTCTAACATCGCCCCATAAAAACAAACAGCGGCACGGCTAACAAAGTTTGATTATTCATCACGCCATATAAACGGCTTGGTAAAGCACTTAAAAAAGCCGCTTCAAAAATATCAAAATAACTACCAATACCAGCAAAAATTAACGCTGTACCCGCCAGCGAAAACGCCACCGGATAACCAAATAATAAAACGATACAAACAACAGCAAACATTAATAACGGGATAAATTCCATTATATTTGCCCTCCGTTTGGCAGCGTTTGATTTGGCTGATAACCTTTAAGAATAAACACTTGCTGAATCATTTCAGCCAGTGCTTGTAAAATCAGTAAAATAGGTAACATCAGTAATAAACTTTTATTAAGATAAACAAAAGCTAAGCCACCGGCTTCTGAAGATTGTTCGCTAATAGCCCAAGACTGACTGACGTAGTCAAAACAAATACAAAAAAATGAAAATACTAACCGGTAATAACAAAATTAAGCTGCCAAAAAAATCAACTTTTGCTTTGTTTTTTAACGACATTTTTTGATAAAAAATATCTACTCGAACGTGTCCATCCGCTTTTAAGGTATAAGCAGCACCCAACATAAAAACGGTAGCATGTAAGTACAATATACTTTCTTGTAAAGCAATGGAGCCGATATTAAAACCATACCGCAATAGTACAATCAAAAAACTAAGCAGCACCATAATTAAGGTTAACCAAGCAATGAGCTTACCGGTTTTTTCGGTGAAATTTTCTAGCCAAACATGCAGCTTAAAAAAGGGAGAATTTTCTATCATAAAGATTTAACAAACCTATTAATTTTATTATTATTTTTTAAAAGGATAACGACACCGTAATATTAACGCTTTGAACCACCCATACATTTTGGCGATTGCGGTACATTATCAGCGTATTTTTCTTGCCATTCCGTTTCGGTATAAGTATGTAAAGCTAACGCATGAATGTGCTCTGCTAGCTCAACCGATAAAATACCATTAACAGCCCGATGACGTTGCAATAATCGCTTACCATCAAACGCTTTACTTGCCATGATCACTTTAAAATGTGATTCACTACCACTAGGCACATTATGGTTGTGACTCTCATTGAGCACTTCTAAATGTAATGGTGAAAACGCTTGTTGTAGTTTTTCTTCAATAATTGCTTGAATTGTCATAATACTGGCCATGGATAAAAATATTTACTAATCGGAAAAATTTACCTTACGAACGAGTTTTAGCCCATTAACGTAAAATATCACGCTATTATCGCATCATTAGCTAAGGTATAAAAAGTGTTAACGTTATTTTAACGAAAAGATTTGCCGAAAAGTTAAATTAATTCTCGGCGCACTCCCTTTTTTAGAGCGTAAAAATAGCGTGTTGCCAATAACGCTGAGTTTCACCGGCCATCAACAGCAAGCTTCCAGACGTTAATGGAATGGTAAGTTTTTCACCGCTAACCTTATGTTTCATATTAAATTCACGACTTGCACCTAAAGACACTGAAGCGATAACTGGGTTAGCCCCTAACTCAGGTTCATCATCACTATGCCAAGCCACGCCATCTTGGTTATCACGATATAAATTAGCTAAGGCCGAATTAAAATTAAGCTGGCTAGCATGGCCACTTTCAGCTAACACCGCTTGGCATTGCTCTGACAAAGTCGTTTTCAACTTTGCTAATGCCGGTAACCAAGGTTGTGGCTTTAAGGTTAAGCCCGAATAACTATAACTAGCCTCAGCATCACCAAACCATGCTTGTAACCGGGGAATATCAATAAGTTTGCCATACATTGTTAACTGATCTTGCCGCCAAGCAACGGTTGACTGCAAATAGTGAAACAACGCCTGACTTTGTCCTAATTTAATAAAATTAGAAATAACCAAAGTTCAGCATTGTTAGCGGCTATTTTCATGTTTTTCTCTTACTTTATCCGATTAAATCAACCGCCAAGTAAAATAAAGCAATATTTTACCTAGCCGTTACCAGCCAAGTTTGACAAAATAGCGGCGTTTAACCCAATTATCGCTTCATTCTATCGTTGCACGGTAGGTTGGCGCTATTTTAAAAAATCATTTGAGACATTATTTTACCTTATGTTAAGTCCATTTTTGCGAACGATAAAAATTTACATTTAGAGCGTTTTCCTCACGCCCAAGTTACCCGCAGTTTGCAAGCTTGGGACGCTACTGATGAATACTTTTTTTAATTATCTTGAACAAGAAGCCCTTATTAACTCTAGCACTAAGATTCTGATTTTTAACGATACCTTTGGCGCTATTGCGATTAATTATTTAGCTAACCCTATTGCAACCGTAAGTGATTCTTACCTTAGCCATCAAGGTTTAAAGCACAATATTGAAATAAATAACCTTGACGCCGAGCACGTAGCTTATTTAACTAGCCTTGATGACTTGCCAGATGATGTTGATTTAATCATTTATAAGATCCCGAAAAGCAAGGCGTTATTAACGGAACAATTATTAAAAATTGGCCAAAAATATTGTTCAACTGTCAATTTTGTTGCCGGCGCAAAAGCGAAAGATATTCACAGTTCAACGTTAAAAGTCTTTGAAAAATACCTAGGCACAACAAAAACGTCATTAGCGGTGAAAAAATCACGTTTGGTTTTTTGCCAGCTTGAGCAGCCATCAAAAGATAAAATTAGTTACTCAGATCTTTTTCCAAACAGTTGGCCATTGGAAAATACCAACTTTATCATCACCAACCATGCCAATGTTTTTGCCCGAGAGAAATTAGATTTAGGCGCCCGTTTTTTCTCGAGCACTTACCTGATTTAAAGCCAAACCAAGAGGTAATTGATTTAGGCTGTGGCAATGGCGTAGTTGGCTTAACAGCATTAACCCAAGAGCCCCAAATAAGCCTACGCTTTATTGATGAATCATATATGGCGGTGGCTTCAGCACAACAAAACATTGAAAGTAATTTGCCGTATACTAATCAATGCCAGTATATGGTTGACGATTGTTTAACTAAAATCGACAACAACAGCATCGATGTTATTTTATGTAACCCGCCCTTTCATCAATTACAAGCCACCACCGATCATATCGCTTGGCAAATGTTTAATGATGCTTATCGCGTATTAAAAAAGGCGGTGAATTACGTATTATTGGGAATCGAAATTTAGCTTACCATGTTAAATTACAACGTATTTTTGGTAATGCACAAACCATTAGCAGTAATAAAAAGTTTGTCGTGTTATCCGCAATTTAAAAATAACTAACCTGAACTAGGGATAAGAAATTAGCTAACAATATGAAATAAATATACTTTATGATATTTCACATATTCTAGCTTGATGTTTTTTCTTAGTACAAGGCAATTTAAGCGCCAATAGCGAGCCTATTGCAATTAAATTTAACGCAGTAATAAGGAAAACAGCTGCTAGAAAGCAAGTTGTTATCCCAAGTTCAGGTTAACTAATAAACACACTGATGAGTTTACCCATGAAGATAAAACAAATATTAACCTTTTGCTTAACATTGGCTTTATTCGCCTGTACCACAACACCTAGCCATATTATTGTCGCACCTGATATGATGGGCTTTGTTAATCAGACCAAATATAACAATAAAACGATCAACTTAGCGGTACAAGATTTACGTACAAGTGCACACATAGTGCAAATTATGCAAAAAGATAAAGCGGCGGTTTTAGTTAACAGCCAGACCGATTTAGCTGAAGTGATGAAAGCGAGCTTAGTTGAACAATATGCTAAACAAGGCTTAACGTTTAATTCACAATCGAGTAATCAATTAGAAATCAAGCTCGTTTCTGCGATCATTAATGTCGATCAAACCGTGTTAAAATACAGTACTAAAACTCAAATTGAATTTGCCGTGACTATGCGCAATGGTGAGCAAATTTTAGCGAAGAACTTTCGGCAGTCGGGCAGTAGTAATGGTCCTTTATCACCAGATTTAGCCGTGTTAGGTCGTGATTTTAATCAACAACTCACCAAAGCATTAAGTAAATTGGTGAATGACGTAGAAATTCAAAACTTGGTGAAATAACAATGAACAAAATAAAACAGTTAACTTCTCTATTCTTTACATTGCTTTTTATGAGCGCCGCTTTTTTCAGTAGCGCAAAAAATATCGCGATTGACCCAAACAACCTATTTCCTAAAGTAAAATTTGAAACAACCATGGAGATATTGTTGTTGAATTAGACCGAATTAAAGCGCCGATCACCGTTGATAACTTTTTAACTTATGTCGTCAGTGGCGAATACAACAATACAATTTTTCACCGTGTTTTATCTGATTTTATTGTGCAAGGCGGTGGTTATGATGAAAACTACAGTGTAAAAAAATCAATGGTGACATTATTAACGAGTCAGGCAATGGTCTTAAAAATGACAAAGGTACTATAGCCATGGCCAAAGAAAGCAGACCACATACGGCTAACCGTCAGTTTTTCTTTAATGTTGCAGACAACGACAGCCTTAATCCTGGCTGTCAGTGGGGCTACGCGGTATTTGGCGCTATTGTCGAAGGAGAAGACGTGATTGCTAAAATGGCCGAGGTAAAAACCGACTATAACAGTGAATTAGGCTGGGAAGATGTCCCCGTTGAAAAAATTATTTTAAAAAAGTAACTCTTTTACCTGCTGAGTAAGCTAATAAAAAATAAATAATTATTTTCAGGGATTAATTAATTAGCTCATTTTGTTAACACTTGGTTAACAATTAATCCCTATCTTACTTTGACATTTATCCGCTTATCGTCAATAACTAAAGGTGAGTAGGCAGTTACTCATGCTTTCAATACAGTTTATTTAATTTGACATTTTTCCAATAACTGCCCTTTTATTTGAGAACCCTTATGGTAGTAGATCAGTTCATTAATGAAAAAATCATTCAGATCACGGCTTATATTAATGCCGTTTTCAATGAACGATTGCATTACATTGAACTGGATAAATTTATTATCGATACCATGGAAGAATGGACCACCTATAATATTACCGATGAAACCCCCGGTAGCGCTAAAGAACGTGTCTTTTGGCATATTATTCATGAAATTCAATTACACGGTTCACAAGCCTTGCATACGGATCTATTTTTTAAATCTGAAATTAATACCTGCTTAGATTTTTTCAACGGTATTGGTAGTTACCCAATTGACTGTATCGGCTGGCGACCTATTCCGTAATCTATCATTTAATTTAATAAACTTCTGTTTTGATTCTATTTTTGTTAGCCTAATAGCTGTATACACTTTCCGTTATAGGCATAATGTCATCCATGCACTCTCCTAGTTTTAAAGAAGCCATTTTCAACAAGCGTATGTTGATTTGCATTTTTACCGGTTTTAGCTCCGGCTTACCGTTATTTGTGCTTTATCAATTAGTTCCTGGTTGGTTACGCGATGAAGGTGTCAGCTTAACCGAAATCGGCCTGTTTTCATTAATTGGTATTCCCTATGTATGGAAGTTTATCTGGTCACCCTTATTAGATAGATATTCATTGCCTGTATTTGGTCGGCGCAGAAGTTGGATGTTACTCACCCAAGTCTTGCTGTTGCTTTCAATCGCCGCGTTTGGTTTTATTAATCCGGTTATGGATATTTGGTCGGTTGCTTATTTAGCCGCCGCAGTTGCCTTTTTTAGCGCCAGCCAAGACATAGTGCTGGATGCTTATCGCCGAGAATTATTAGCCGAGCATGAATTAGGTTTAGGTAATTCTATTCATGTGCAAGCTTATCGTTTATCTGGGCTTGTACCTGGTTCATTAGCCTTTATTTTAGCGGACCATATGGCATGGCAAAGCGTTTTCATTATTGTTGCTGTGTTTATGTTAGTTGGGGTTGGCTTAACCTTATTTATTAAAGAAATTAATAACGAACATATCACACCAAAAACTTTACAAGATGCGGTTGTTTTTGCCTTTCAAAGATTTTATTTCACGCAAAGGAGTAAAATCCGCGTTACAAATTTTAGCCTTTTTATTCCTGTATAAATTAGGCGATAGTATGGCAACAGCCTTGCAAACGCCGTTTTTTATTGATTTAGGCTTTAGTAAAACCGAAATAGGGGTAGTTGCTAAAACCGCTTCACTCATCGCGATGACCATAGGTTTAATTGTTGGTGGTTTAGTGATGATAAAGCTAAGTATTAATCGCGCATTATGGTTATTTGGCGTTGTGCAAATTGTTAGTATATTAGGCTTTGCCGCACTCGCAGAAATCGGCCATAACACCTATGCTTTAGCTATAACCATGGGATTTGAATATTTGGGTGTTGGTTTAGGTACCGCCGCATTTACCGCTTTTATTGCTCGAGCAACCAACCCTGCTTTTGCAGCAACACAATTTGCCTTATTTACGGCATTAACGGCGTTACCAGAACCTTTGCCAATGCCACAACCGGCGTAATTGTGGAGCAAATTGGCTGGACATCATTTTATTTTGTTTGTACCGCCTTAGCGATCCCTGGCATGGTGATGTTATTAAAAGTTGCACAATGGTCAGATAATATAAAAGTAAACGAAAACTCCGATAACAATATAATGGAAAAACAATGATCAGATTATTTATTTTACTGCCCCTATTGATGTGCGCCATTTGGTGGCTTTATCTTTATAGCAAAGGTTATAGCTTAAAAGATGGCATGAAAGGCTTTATCCATATTTTAATTTTTAATACCGTGATCATCGCCTTTTTTATTGTGATGATCTTAGTGACAGATTACCCCTAGCACCTCAATAACTTGTATCTTGCAACTTGTATCTTGCAACTTGTATCTTGTATCTTGCAACTTGTATCTTGTATCTTGTAACTTGTATCTTGTATCTTGCAGCTTGATTAACCTGAGTCATAATCAAGCCGAGCGCAATAAAACACGCAACAATAGCTAAAATGGGTAATCGATAAACCTTTAATAAAACAAAACCTATCGTTACCCAAACAATATCTAATACACTATAAATCGCGTTCACTGCTATCGGCTGATAAAACGTTGCCGCTAATAAGCCCACCACCGCCGCATTCACTCCCATGACAAAACCCGCGACCTTTCGGCTGATAAACCCATTTTTGCCAAACACCCTGCAAGGCTAAAATTAATAAAAAGCCAGGTAAAAAAATTGCACTTGTTGCAATCAATGCCCCTAATAAAGGCGCTTCTATTAATATATTCGCCCCTAAAAAGGTTGCTAAGGTAAACATAGGCCCAGGTACCGCTTGTGCAGAAGCATAACCTAAAATAAAAGTATCAGCGCTAACTTGCTCAGTTAAGGTTTGTTGTAACATGGGCAGTACCACGACCACCGCCAAACACCAAACTACCAGCTTGATAAAAACTATTAAATAAACTCAACACCTGCCTCTTTGTATTGGCAACAAAGGCAAGACAACAAACAAAGCTAAAAATAACATTAATGCTACTTTATTTAACCCCTTGAGTATTTGAATGTGCTACTGAATTTTAAGAAGATACTTTGGCATTATCAGATGCTTGAAAAGATAAATACCGATAATACCGGCAGCAATTAACAGTAATAGTTGTGCCGTTAAAGTCGCCAATAACAGCGTAACAATTAACGTTGCTAAGGCAATTAATTTGGTTGTTTTATTTTTGGCAAAAACTTTTGCCATCGAAATCACCGCATCACCAACAATAACCACCGCTAATAACTTTAAGCCATAAACAGCGCCAAATAAAGCTAGTAGAGTCAGCAAAATGCACCCCAGCGACCGCTAACAAAAATAACAACACAAATGAGGGTAAGGTAAAACCAATAAAAAGCGGCGATAGCGCCGAATAAGCCTGCTCTATGATAGCCAATTGAAAAACCTACCTGACTAGATGCTGGCCCAGGTAAAAAACTGGCTTAATGCTACCATACGGCTATAACTTGGGAGATCAAGCCATTGATGTTTTTCAATAAAATAACGCTGAAAATAACCTAAATGAGCCGCTGGACCACCAAAACTGATACAGCCTAAATATAAAAAATGGCTAAAGATCGAAAAAATATTTTTAAGCATAATAAAAGGTCATTGGTTATTAGGTTGAAGTTAATGTTTGATTTAAGCGCCAAAGATATTGTTCAACTTAGGTCTGTTATTTATTTGCTGCCTGATACTTTTGCAAAATTGTATCAAGATGATTAGCAAACTGTTGGCGGTCATGTTGGCTGATTTTAGCAGGCCCGCCGGTATCAACACCGCTAGCCCGCATAGTATCCATAAAGTCACGAATGTTTAAGCGTGCTTTAATATTATTTGCCGTCATTAACTCACCACGAGGGCTTAACGCTATCGCTTGCTTATCAATAACCTCTGACGCTAAAGGAATATCTGAGGTGATCACTAAATCATTTTCTGTACCTTGTTTAACAATTTCATCATCAGCAATATCAAAACCCGACGCTACTTGCATAAAACGGATATAAGCCGATTTAGGAATACCCATACTATGATTAGCCACTAATATGGTAGCTACCTTGGTACGCTCGGCAGCGCGAAAGATCACTTCTTTAATAACTACTGGACAAGCGTCAGCATCAACCCAAATTTTCATTTACTCATTCACTCATTAAAAAAACTAATGAATTCTATCAGGTTAATTGGCCGTGATAAATTCAAACAAGATTTCATATTCAGTATTATTTTTTTTTGCTTTAACAAGGTGATTCTGAAGCTGTATCCTTGCTGATACTTTTTTTATTGCTAGCTTTCTTTAGCGGTATAACGCCACTGCGCTAAAGCATTTATCGCTGATTGTTGAAAAACACGATAATGACTACCATCAAGCAGCTTAATATTTTCAACCGTACCTTGCTCTGTCACTTGGTAAGATAACTTCACAAAACCTGAACGCTGGTTTTCCAGTGCTAAATTTGGGAATTCCGGCAGTACTTTATAATTTAACGTTAAGTTAATCGCCGGTTGCTTGATAGTTAAAATTAAATGCTCATTTAACATCTCTGTTGAAATTGTTGGGAAGTTGGTGATCGCTGAATCTAACGTATTAGCAGTACGCTCAGGGGTTTTGGGTACTTCCGGCAAGCTCTTAGTTATTTTTTCAAGTGCTTGTTCCACCGCTTGTGCTTGTAGTTCATTTAAATCATCAGGCTGATATTCCACAGGGTTATTACGCGTTATTGGCGGCTGTGGAGAATGTTCAGGTCCTGGTGATTTTACTAACTGGCTGATCACCGCCAAAATACCAAACGAAGCTAAACCACCCCCAATAACGCCACGGTTAATCTAGTCCAAGTGCCTTTTTCTTTTCTGTCACTATTTCGTTGGTAAATGAATATCCGGTACCACAACCGTACTTTTTCGTTGTTGATAAAGTTTATTAAGTACTTCATCCGATTTATCGGCATTCATTTGTTAACTCAATTGACTTTTTAAGGCGTTGTTTAGCATAACGAATTCTACTTTTTACGGTTTCAAAGCTTGCATCGGTCAGCTGACAAATTTCAGCTAATGAAAAACCTTCTTGTTGAAAAATAAAGGCTTCTCGTTGATAAAAAAGGCAACGCATCAACTAATTGGTTAAAAGCCGATAAACGACTTTGTTCGGCATATATTTTGTCAGGTGTCGCATTACTTGCCACTAGCGGCTCAGGCAGATCATCCGATAACTCTTGCCATTGCCAACGATTACATCGCCTCAATTCATCAATTAAGGTATGACGGGCAATACTAAACAACCAATTTTTAACACTGGTTTTAGCCTGATAACTAGCTGCAGACTTCATCACTTTTAGCCAAGTGGTTTGAATAACATCTTCCGCCAACTGACGATCCGATTGGCTTAAAACATAGTGATATAAGGCTTGATTAAACTGGGCAACTAACAAATTTAAATAATGCATTGTTAGTTGCCCGATAATTAATCAATAAACGCTCTGGCTGGTTATCATCAAGATGTCGAGGACTTAACCAGCCTTTGATCATTGACGGTAATTTCAAATAAAGCTCCTAGGGTCTGTTTATCTTTGTTTAATAATTCAGCTGAGAGATAAAATCTTTGTTGAAATGATATCTAAAATCTTTTTAACGCCCAGTAAAGCGATTTTAGGTTAAATTCTTTTGCGCAACCGGTTTGCTCATTTGGAATAACCAAACAACGTTCATTCTGCTTACTTTAGCGCTGAAAATATAAACAAAGATCATTTTTTAATATTAAAATCGCACCGTTAAATTTTCTTGCGCAACCGGTTAGCATCAACCACTTTTGCACGATATTTCCATTTTTTTAACAAATTTCGCTTCTTTGTCAAACCCGTTGCGGCTCAGCATCAATAATTTCAACATTGGTTACTTGCCCTATTTCATTAATATTAAAAGATAACTTAACCCAACCTTCAATGCCCTGTTGCGCCGCCGTGATTGGATATTTGGGATTAACCCTCACTATCGGTCTAGCATCCGTGTCAGCAGGTCCATTAATGGTACCTAAACCTGTTGTTGTTGCAATATTTAATGTTGGTGGTTGATATTCAAAAGCCACTTTTGCCACAGTAGCTGCCGGGACTAATGTCCATTTTAGGCGCAGGCATCGGTGGTGGTGGTGGCGTAAGTTTAACCGGTGGTCTTTCGATCACTTTGCTATCATCTGGGGTTTGGTAAACCTCAACGATAAGGCACATCTTCTATATCAACCGGAGCGGCTTCGTCACTACTAATTAAATAAGCCATAAAAGCAAACAGCGAAAAAGTAGTTATGCTTGCTAAGAAAGTAATAGGGATCAATCTTTTCATTGTGTTTTCCTCTAAAGTTTATGGAGGTGTGTGCACACACTGTAATACCAATCCGTATAAGAAAGTGCTAGCTTAGCGAGAATTTAAAGGCTTAGAGGCAAGGCATTGATTGAAGAGAATGGTTATTCCCTTGTCAAAATCAATAACGCTGCATATAAGCCTTTAAAACTCGCCCTTTAGGAACGTATGGGCTGCATGATAACTGCACAAAATTTATTGGATGTAGAATAACTATATCTTCACAAATTTTGTTTGTTCTAATGCCGCCCATACCGTTCTAAGTGAGCACTTCTTTATACGGAATGGTATAAATAAGTTGATTAACTTACTTAGTAATAAAACGATTGAAGAAAAACAAATAGGTTAAATTATTTAATAATTTATTTATTGTTACAAATTTAGGTGTCATTAGTTTTATTAAAAATACAACCATCATAAAAACCATATTCGGTTAAAACTATTTTTAACAAGGCGATACTGGAAAATATAAATACAGAAATAAAAACAAACTAAAGAATGGTGCCTCGACCCGGAATCGAACCAGGGACACGGGGATTTTCAATCCCCTGCTCTACCGACTGAGCTATCGAGGCATTTAGCTTATAAGATAAGTTAAAGCGGGCGCTATAGTATAGTTTATCTCAGTTATCCGCAACTGTTATTTCCAATTAAAACAACGTAATTAAAAAATAAGCTGTCGTATTGTTCAAATTTTTTGATTAAACCAATCAATTTTTAATAGTTCAACTTTTTCAATAACCTTGTAAGATAATACCATCAAGTAAAAATGGTTCTGACTATGTTAAAAAACACCGCTGAAAAATATGGTTTAGTAGGTAAACTGATACATTGGCTATCTGCTTTCGCAATTATTGGCTTATATATTTTAGGCAAATGGATGGAAGATTTAGACTACTATAGTGAATGGTATCGGATTGCACCTGATTGGCACAAAAGCATTGGTATTATATTAATTGCCGTTACACTTTTTAGAATTATCTGGAAGTTAAGCATGGGTAGCCCAGCTCCCATAGCTAGCCATAGTAATACTATTAAGCGCCTGACTAAAATTGGCCATAATCTAATTTATCAGTGTTTAATCATTGCAATGTGCAGCGGTTATTTAATATCTACTGCTGATGGCAGAGCTATTGAGGTTTTCTTGGTTTAGTATCCCTTCTATGGGAGAACTATTTAATAATCAAGAAGACATTGCCGGTGACATTCATGAACAAGCTACCAATGCTGTAATTTTATTAGCCATATTTCATGTCCTTGCAGCGCTTAAGCATCACTTTATTGATAAAGACAACACACTGATCAGAATGATTAAATAATCACATTAACACAAACTAAAAAGGAACAAAGAATGAAAAAATTAATGCTCGCAACATTATTAACGGCAACGGTTGCTATGTTACCGGCAAAAGCTGCTGATTATATTATTGATTACAAAGGAGCACATGCTTCTATCAACTTTAAAGTTAAACATCTGGGTTATAGTTGGTTAACGGGACGTTTTAATGTTTTTGATGGTAAGTTTAGCTACGATAGCAACAATGTTAATGCGTCAAAAATAAATATAACCATAGACACAGCAAGTGTTGATTCAAACCATGCTGAGCGTGACAAGCATTTACGCGGTGATAAGTTTTAGAAGTAAAAGACTTTGCCAGTGCTAGCTTTGTCAGTTCAAAAGTAGAAGACTTAGGTAATGATAAATTAAAAATTACCGGTACTTTATCTTTACACGGTGTTAAAAAAGAAATTGTTATTGATGCCTACAAAGTAGGTGAAGGTAAAGATCCTTGGGGTGGTTACCGTGCTGGCTTTGCAGGAACTACTAGTATTCAAATGAAAGACTTTGGTTTTGGCCGAGATTTTGGTCAAATAGACTTCGATTTACATATTGAGGGCATTAAACAATAAGGACAAATTGTTTAACCAACTAACCAGAAACTAAAAAAGGCGCTACTTTACAGTAGCGCCTTTTTATAACTGCATATTTAACAGCAATAATAGTTAACCTGAACTTATACCTATCCGTATTAGAATAGTTATTCCCATTCGATAGTCGCAGGCGGCTTACCTGAGATATCGTAAACCACACGAGAAATCCCATCAATTTCATTGATAATACGATTAGAGACATGCCTAAAAATTCGTACGGTAATGGTGCCCAAATCGCCGTCATAAAGTCGATAGTTTCAACTGCACGTAAGCTTACAACCCAGTCATATTTACGTCCATCGCCCATAACACCTACTGAACGTACCGGTAAAAATACGGTGAAAGCTTGGCTTACTTTGTGGTAAAGCTCATGCTTGTGTAACTCTTCAATGAAGATAGCGTCAGCACGGCGTAATAAGTCACAGTATTCTTTTTTCACTTCACCTAAAACACGTACCCCTAAACCAGGGCCTGGGAAAGGATGGCGATATAACATGTCGTAAGGTAAACCTAGCTCTAAACCTATTTTACGTACTTCATCTTTAAATAATTCACGTAACGGCTCAACTAAGCTAATTGCATGTAATCAGGTAAACCGCCAACATTATGATGCGATTTAATTACATGAGCTTTACCAGTTTTCGATGCCGCTGACTCAATAACGTCTGGGTAAATAGTGCCTTGTGCTAACCATTTAGCATTTTCTAATTTTTTTAGATTCTTCTTCAAAAACGTCAACAAATACGTTACCGATGATTTTACGTTTTTCTCAGGATCATTTTCACCGGCAAGGCGATCTAAAAAGCGATCTTCTGCGTCAATTTTAATAATGTTTAAGCCGAAGTGATCACCAAACATATCCATCACTTGTTGGCCTTCGTTTAAACGCAACAAGCCGTTATCAACAAAAACACAAGTTAATTTATCACCAATCGCGCGATGTAACAGCATGGCAACAACAGATGAATCAACGCCACCTGATAAACCTAAAATCACTTCATCATCACCTACTTGTGCTTTCATTTTTTCGATAGCATCTTCAATGATAGACGATGGTGTCCATAGCTTTTCACATTGACAAATATCAACAACAAAGTGCTCTAAAATACGTAAACCTTGTTTGGTATGGGTCACTTCTGGGTGAAATTGCACACCATAGAATTTTTTCTCTTCATTTGCCATTGCCGCATAAGCACAACTTGGTGTTTGTGCAACTGTAGCAAAACCTTCAGGAATACTAGCCACTTTATCGCCATGACTCATCCACACATCTAACAAAGCATTACCTTGGGCATTAACACTGTCTTCAATGTTTTTAAATAGTGCTGTTTGTGTTAATACTTCTACAGAGGCATAACCAAATTCTTTGTGTTCAGAACTTTCAACACTGCCGCCAAGTTGCTCAGCCATTGTTTGCATACCGTAACAAATACCTAATACTGGCACGCCAGCATTAAAAACATATTCAGGTGCACGTGGCGAATCAAGTTCAGTAACACTTTCAGGGCCACCCGCTAAAATAATACCGGTTGGCTTAAATTCTTTAATTTGCTCTGCTGTTACATCCCAAGCCCAAAGCTCACAATAAACACCAATTTCACGAACACGACGTGCGATTAATTGTGTGTACTGCGAACCAAAATCTAAAATAAGAATTCGTGAGTCATGAATATCTTTTGTCATTATCAATTCCAATAAGTTACTTTGCTAATAAAATCAGTACTTAACAGTAGTGAATAGATTAACCTTTCTAAAATACAAAAGGCTGATGGTAAAAATCAGCTAATAAAATTCTTTATATACTTGACTAAAAATGGCTAAATCAAAAATTTAACATTTCTTAGTCTGAGAATAACCTTAGTTCATAACGATAAGTCTTTTAGCAAAGCGGAAGCGCGGAGCCTAGTTTACTAGGTGAGCACTTCCAATGCTGATAAAGGCTTATTCGTGAAGAACTAATTTATTCGACTAACCCATTCTGTAATTAGGCGCTTCTTTCGTGATAGTAACATCATGTACATGTGACTCACCCATACCAGCAGAAGTGATCTTCATAAACTGTGGCTTAGTACGCATTTCATCAATTGTTGCTGAACCTGTTAAGCCCATCGATGAACGTAAACCGCCCATTTGTTGATGGATAATTGCTGCCACAGGGCCTTTATAAGCAACACGGCCTTCAATACCTTCTGGTACTAATTTATCTGCTTCGCCGTCCGATTTTTGGAAATAACGGTCACTTGAACCTTCTTTTTGTGCCATAGCACCTAAAGAGCCCATACCACGGTATGATTTATAATAACGACCTTGATAAAGTTCTACTTCACCAGGAGACTCTTCAGTACCCGCTAACATAGAGCCAACCATAACACAGTGAGCACCAGCAACTAAGGCTTTAGCAATATCGCCAGAAAAACGAATACCACCATCAGCGATAACCGGAATATCAGTACCTTTAAGGGCATCAACTGCATTTGAAATGGCGGTTAATTGCGGAACACCAACACCGGTCACAATACGAGTAGTACAAATAGAACCTGGGCCGATACCAACTTTAACGGCATCAACACCAACATCAGCAAGCGCTTTAGCGCCTTCACCAGTTGCAACGTTACCAGCAATAATTTGCAAATCAGGGTACTTAGCGCGCGTTTCAGCAACACGGTCAAGAACACCTTGAGAGTGACCATGTGAAGTATCAATTAATAAAACATCAACACCGGCAGCAACTAAAGCATCAATACGCTCATCAGTGCCCGCACCAACACCTACCGCAGCACCAACACGTAAACGACCTAACTCGTCTTTACAGGCATTCGGTTTGCTTTCGGCTTTTTGATAATCTTTAACGGTAATTAAGCCCATTAATTTAAAGGCGTCGTTAACCATTAAGATTTTTTCAATACGGTGTTCGTGCATTAATTCAAGGATTTCTTCACGCTTAGCGCCAGCTTTCACAGTTACAAGCTTTTCTTTCACTGTCATTAACTCTGACACTTTCAAAGATAAGTCAGTTTCAAAACGTAAATCACGGCCAGTGATAATACCAACTAAGTTATTGTCAGCATCAACCACAGGAAAACCAGAAAAACCGAGTTTATCGGCACGCTTCATCACTTCTTCAATTGTCGCATCAGGTGAAACAGTTACCGGATCAGAAACAATACCACTTTCGTATTTTTTGACTTTAGATACGTTTTTGGCTTGTTCTTTGATGGTCATGTTTTTATGAATAAAACCAATACCACCTTCTTGAGCAAGGGTGATAGCTAAACGCGCTTCTGTCACTGTGTCCATAGACGCAGAAACCATAGGCACATTTAAAGAAATTTTTCGTGTTAATTTAGTTCTTAAATCAGCAGTATGGGGTAGTACCGTAGAATGGGCAGGTACAAGTAGAACATCGTCAAAAGTTAACGCTTCTTGGGCAATTCTTAGCATCGCAACATCTCACTAAACAAGGGTAGATCAGGAGTAAATATTGCGGCAGAATTTTAACCGCTTTGCCCAGTCAGGTAAACTTTTATTTCACTAAAAATGAAATAAATATGCATTGCTGGCCCGAAGCTGGATATAATCCAGATAAATAATGAAATAAAAGCGATTTTCAACAAAACATGGCTATCAATTCTCATATTCTGCAAGTGAGTGAACTCACCAAAAAAGTGCGTTTTATTTTAGAGAGCGAATTAAATAGCGTTTGGTTGTGCGGTGAAATTTCTAATTTTATTGCCGCCAGTTCAGGCCACTGGTATTTATCGTTAAAAGATGCTAAATCGCAAGTACGTTGTGCCATGTTTAAAGGCAGCAATCGTAAAGTTCGATTATCTCCCAGTAATGGTCAACAAGTATTAGTACGCGCAAAAGTTTCTTTATATGAACCTAGAGGCGACTTTCAATTAATTATTGAACAAATGGAACCTGCTGGTGAAGGCTTATTACGCCAGCAATACGAACAACTGAAAAACCGTTTAAATGCTGCTGGTTACTTTTCACTTGCGCACAAAAAGAGTTACCTGAAAAAATCAGTAAAGTAGGCATTGTCACCTCCCCAACCGGTGCTGCCGTTAAAGATATTATTTCAGTGTTACAACGCCGTAATCCATTAATTGAGTTATTTATCTACCCTGCATTAGTACAAGGTCAACAAGCCGCTGATGATATCTGTCGCGCGATTGAAATAGCCAACCAACGTGCTGAATGTGATGTTTTGCTTGTCGGTCGAGGTGGTGGCTCACTAGAAGATTTATGGCCATTTAACGAAGAAGTGGTTGTACAGGCTATATTTAACAGTAAACTGCCTGTGGTAAGCGCTGTTGGCCATGAAATTGATACAACCTTAGCAGATTATGTTGCTGATGTTCGTGCTGCCACTCCGTCAGCCGCGGCAGAATTAGTGTCGGAAGATCAATTAGAGGTACGCTATAAAATAACCCAATTACAACAAAAAATGATCAAGCTTAGTGACTATCACTTACAACGTTATCAGGAAAAGCTCAAAGCCATACAACACCGCTTAACTTTATTGCATCCTGCGCAAAAGTTACAAGTGCAGCAACAAAAAGTTGATGAGCTGCACCAGCGTTTACAGCAATGTATTCGACAGTACCTAATTGCTAAAGCGAATAAACCACAATTATTAACGCAAAAGTTACAAGCTTTATCGCCTAGCTATAAGCTTGAAAAGTATCAAGTAACCTTAACCAATTTAAACAAACGGTTAACTAGTGAAATTGCCAGTTCATTACATGAAAAACAACAAAAATTTGCTCATTTAATTGAACAACTTTCAATTGTTAGCCCATTAGCCACCATTGCAAGAGGTTATAGTATTACCCGTGATAAAAATAAAAATATTATTAAAAATGTCGAGCAGGTTGCAGTAGGTGATGAATTAAGTGTGCAACTAAGTAAAGGAACTATTAATGCGAAAGTAACTGAAAAAAATTAAGCTTGATGCTCAGTTTCGCCAGTTAAAATATGCTCAATAACTTGTAATAACGGCTCTTTAATATCTTCAGAAAAAAGCACGCCTAATGAAACATCATTGGCCTGTTTTTTAACATTGCGGATAACACCATTAAGTTTCAAGTTACCGCCGCCTTTAAAATCTTCAATAATAACGTCAATATCTTTATCGTTTGCCATCATTAATGACAATGCGTTATGCACTAAAATTTGGCTGCCCGAAACCGAGATATCGCTAATATTGGCAGAAAAATATTCTTTACCAATACCTACTTTTACTGCCAGTTTGGTTTCTATGCGGATATTACTACGTAATTTTTGTAGGCTGACTTTATAAGGAAACTCTAACACAATCAGCCGTGAGGGGGTTTGTAGTGTTTGGCGAACATTCGTGACAAATGCAACCACCGCCCCTTCATTCGCCTCAATTAACCCGCGCACTGTAATGCTTAAACCTGGCTTAATATATTGACTAAAAGAGCCAAGCTTACCCGCTTCCGGATATTGAATAAGAATATAATTTTTAGGTAAAAAGCCAACAAAACAGGTACGGAATTTACCTTTTTTACCGGCTGGAGTATTAATATCAATGGTGACATTTGCGCCTACTTGCAACAAACTTAAGTTTCGATTCAAGTGTTCTGCAGTGGCAACCTGCACCGGCGGTGATGACATAGGCCAAAGTCTTATATGCAAAAATATAATTCACATTAACTAAGAATTTCAATAAAAGCAATATATTACCTTTGCTTTTATTGAAAGTAGTTAACGCTAAACACACTATGCGTTCTTCTCATTATTCTTCTTTTTTTATAGCCTTTAGTCGCGCGCTATTTTTTCTGCTCGGTATAAGTTAGCTTCTTTTACCAGCAAATGGATTTGACGTTTCTCTAAACTCAATACGTATTGGCGTGCCCATAATTTTTAACGACTTACGATAGTAATTCATTAAAAAGCGTTTATAAGAAGGTGGTAAATGTTTTGATTGATTACCATGAATAACAATTAATGGCGGATTATAACCACCAGCATGAGCATATTTTAGCTTAATACGGCGACCATTATGCATTGGTGGTTGATGGTCAAATATCGCCATATCCAAAATCTTAGTCACCATCGAAGTAGAAATACGCTTAGTAGCTGAATCAAACGCTTCTTCTACCGATTCATACAAATGCCCTACACCAGTGCCATGTAAAGCTGAAATAAAGTGAATACGGGCAAAGTCAATAAAGCCTAAGCGGCGATCTAATTCAGACTTGATCCTGTCTTTAACATCATCATCAAGACCATCCCATTTATTCACCGCAACAACAAGTGAACGACCCGCTTCTAAAATAAAGCCTAATAAACTTAAATCTTGATCGGTTATCCCTTCACGTGCATCAATAATCAATAAACAAACATTAGCGTCTTCAATAGCGCGTAAAGTTTTTATTACTGAATATTTTTCAACAATATCACTGACATTTTTACGACGACGAATACCCGCGGTATCAATTAAAGTATATTCACGGCCATTACGTTCCATTGGAATATAAACACTGTCGCGGGTTGTTCCAGGCATATCATAAACAACCACTCGCTCTTCACCTAAAATACGGTTAGTAAGTGTTGACTTACCTACATTAGGTTTACCGATAATGGCCAATTTAATTTTATCATCAAATGGGGCTTCTTCAGGTGTAGCATCAGGATCATATTCTTCAACTAACGCTAGTGCAGCTTCTTCAGGAAGACGATCACGCTCGGCCTGCTCTTCGGCTAACAGCGCAATATGAGGCTCTAACGCTAAAGTTAATAATTGTGTCACACCACGGCCATGAGCAGCAGCAATTTGATGAACCGTATCACCTAACGATAATTGATAAAACTCAGCCACCGCTGAATCCGCATCAATACCATCAACTTTGTTCGCCACTAAAAATATCCGCTTATTTTGTTTACGCAAATATTCTGCAATTGCTTGATCAGCAGATGTTAAACCCGCTCGCGCATCCACCAAAAATAATACCGCATCCGCTTCTGCTACCGCCATTAACGACTGCTCAGCCATTAAAGCATCAATCCCTTCTTCATCACCATGAATACCACCAGTATCAATGACAATAAAAGGGATGATCTTCAACTTGTGCCTGCCCGTATTGGCGATCGCGTGTTAGCCCTGGATAATCGGCAACTAACGCATCTCGTGTACGAGTAAGACGATTAAATAAGGTTGATTTTCCAACGTTTGGACGACCAACAAGTGCTACTACAGGAAGCATGATAACCTCATTACTTTTAAAAATTCTAAAATGAATAACGGCTCCAATGCCTATGACATGGAGCCGTTTAAACTATTGTTAGCTATAAATCTAACTAATAAGCTTTTACTTTTTTGGTGTTTTCAGGGCTTCTAAATCACCGTCACGGCTTTGTACATAAAGAATGCCATCAGCAACCGTTGGTGTTGCATAAACACCACTACCATCAAGCAGGTATTGGCTAACAAATTGCCCCGTGCTTTTATCTAACCAATGCAAATAACCTTCAAAGTCGCCAACAACAACATAGTCATCAATAACCGCCGGCCCGGTAACACTTCGGTTTGTTAAACCAACTTGGCTCCATTGCTCTGTACCATTTAAGCGTTCTACCGCATAAACATGTCCTTTAACATCCGTTAAATAAATCATGTTACCTTCAACAGAGATTTGACGATATGATGAATATTGACGTTGCCATAATACTCGCCCAGAACGTAACTCTATTGCCGCTAAATTACCACGCGCTGATATTGAATAAACTTTATCAAGTACTACAATCGGCTTACTATCTACGTCAATAACTCGTTCTAACTCAGTTGACCCTGTTGGTTCGCCAATTTCTGCGGTCCAACCTGGCTGTCCTTTATCAATTAAATAAACTGACAACATACCGCTAGAAGTACCTAATAAAACACCACCGGCAGCAATGGTTGGAGCACTAGTACCACGTAAAGTTAATGCAGGCACTTCTTGGTCCACTTCCCATAATGCTTCACCAGAGTTAGCGTCAAACGCTTTTAAAATACCTGATGCGGTATTAACAACTACAACATTATTTTCATAAGCTGGCGCAGCAATTATTTCGCCCTTCACTGTTGATTTCCATAAGAAATCACCAGTTTCAGCATCTAATGCGAATAAAATACCATTCTCACTGCCATAAAATACTTTTTACCACCAGCAATAGGGCCGCCATTTAATAAGGCTGATTGGCGGCTATCCCAAAAACCTCGTTCGTTATTAATGTCACTTAAATCAACCGACCAAATTTCTTTCCCGGTAACTTGGTCAAAAGCTGCAGCTTCCCCAATTCGGCTAGCGGTATACACTTTGTTATAAGCGATAAAAGGTTTAATTCGTGAAAAATAATGATCGCTGCCATCTAATGATTGATGCCATAAAACTTCCGGTTGAAAGGCTGACTTTATTTCAGGTAAATCAGCTACTCGTAAGCTTTCATCTTCTTCCGTTGATGAGCAAGCCGACAAACCAGTGACAAGACATAAAACAGCAATAATCTTTTTATTAATTAAACCCACAGGAACTCCAAAAATTACTTAAGTACAGTACTTGCTTCAGCTAGGTCATCTAATTTCATTTGTAAATTAGGGTGACGTTTCTAAACCTTTATTATCAATGGCCGTTTGATAAGCAACTCGTGCTAATTCATTTTTACCTTGTAATAAATAAGCATCACCTTTAGTCACTTCAATGCTCGCTAAAAATGAACTCGGTAATGGCTGGCTAAGTGTCGCTAAAGCGGCATCTAATTGCTCTGTTTGCATTTGAATACGTGCTAAACGTAATGCTGCAATCGCTTTAAGGCCCTCGTCAGGTGCTTTCTCGATAGCTACTTTTAATTGTGCTTCTGCTTTTGCCCAATCTTGCTGAATAACAGCATCTTTAGCTAATGATAAAGCAGTAAATGATGCAAAACTTGATTGACCATGCGCTTTTATAAATTCTTCAGCTTCCGCGGTATAAGCTGCCGGATCGGCTTCAGACTTTTCTTGTAAGTTCATGTAGCTTTCAGAAACAGCAACTTCTGATGCTAACTTATTATCTTGATAATAATTAAACCCGATAAAACCAGAAAAACCTATAATTAACCCAGCAATAACTGAATTGCCGTTTTTGCTCCAAAAGCTTTTAATTGCTTCAACTTGTTGTTCTTCTGTTTGAAAATTTTCCACAATAACCCCTTAAATTAATTTTTCTAATAAGCTTGCTACTTGATCAAAAGCAAGGCTTTCTTGTTCTTGTTGTGCGCGAAGATATTTGATGGTTGCTGTTTTAGCTGCAATTTCATCTTCGCCTAAAATAATGGCAATACTTGCGCCTGACTTATCAGCACGCTTCATTTGTTTTTTAAAATTACCACCGCCACAATGACATTGAATTCTGATATCAGGTACTTGATCACGCCATTGTTCAGCCAATAAGTTACCTTGAATATCAACCCCTTCACCTAACATGGCAATATAAACATCAACGGGTGCTCGAACATTTTCGGCTTTCTCTAAAGTGGTGACCAATAACACTAAGCGCTCAATACCTAAAGCAAAACCACACGCAGGTGTACTTTTACCACCTAATTGCTCAACCAAACCGTCATAACGACCACCGGCACAAACTGTACCTTGAGCGCCTAAACTTGTTGTTACCCATTCAAAAACCGTACGATTGTAATAATCTAAACCACGTACTAATTTTTCATTAATAACATATTCAATACCGGCCGCATCTAAACGTGCTTTTAACGATTCAAAATGTGCGCTTGATTCTTCACCTAAATAATCGGAAAGTTTCGGTGCATCAATTAATGCCGCTTGCACATCAGGATTTTTACTATCTAAAACACGCAATGGATTAGTATGCATACGACGCTTACTGTCGTCATCTAACTTATCTTCATGTAAGGTTAAAAATTCAACTAATGCATCGCGATAAGTTGCTCGTTCTTCGTTCGATCCTAAAGTATTTAACTCTAGTGTGACCACATCCGTGATGCCAAGTTCCTTCAAAGTCTTGCAGAAAGCATAATAACTTCGGCATCAATATCAGCAGAAGCAATACCAAAGGCTTCAACACCAAATTGATGAAACTGACGATAACGGCCTTTTTGCGGACGTTCATGACGGAACATCGGCCCCATATACCATAAACGCTGTTCTTGGTTATATAACAAACCATGTTGATTACCTGCACGCACACAACTTGCTGTGCCTTCTGGACGCAAGGTTAAGCTGTCGCCATTACGGTCATCAAAGGTATACATTTCTTTTTCAACAATATCGGTTACTTCACCGATAGAGCGTTTAAATAATGCGTTGATTCAACAATAGGCATACGAATTTCAGAAAAACCATAATTGCCGACAACACGACGAAGAACACTCTCAACCATTTGCCAAACATTGGTTTCCGACGGAAGGCAATCATTCATACCACGGATTGCTTGAATTGCTTTACTCACCTATTACCTACTTTCTAAACTGGATAAATTAAAATGCAGCGCGCATTATATGCAGATTAAACCTAAACAACAATTATTCTACTTCTTTAATCGCTATTTTACTGGCTTGATCCATTAATTTGGCTTTTGCACGAATACGCTCTTCGAGCTGGTCGACTAAGTGATTATTATCAAAGCGCTCTTTTTGGCGGACACCATCAAGATAAAAACCACTTTTTTACTGCTACCGGTAAGTCCTAAATCAGACACGGTTGCTTCACCTGGACCATTAACAATACAACCAATAATTGATACATCCATTGGCGTTACTAGATCTTCTAAACGCTCTTCTAATGCATTAACAGTTGAAATAACATCAAATTCCTGGCGAGAGCAGCTTGGACAAGCAATAAAGTTAATGCCGCGGCTGCGCAGTTTTTAATGATTTTAAAATATCAAAACCCACTTTAATTTCTTCAACCGGATCTGCAGCTAACGAAACTCGTAAGGTATCACCAATACCTTCGTTTAATAACATGCCTAAACCAATTGCTGATTTCACTGAACCTGAGCGGAAACCACCCGCTTCCGTGATCCCCAAATGGAGTGGGTTATCAATTTGTGCAGCTAATAAGCGATAAGCGCCAACCGCTAAAAAAACATCAGAAGCTTTAACGCTAACTTTAAAATTATGGAAGTTTAAGCGATCTAAAATATCAACATGACGAAGCGCTGATTCCAATAACGCTTCAGGTGTTGGCTCACCGTATTTTTCTTGTAAATCTTTTTCTAATGAACCACCGTTGACACCAATTCTGATCGGAATGTTTTTATCGCGAGCTGACTCAACTACCGCTTTAATACGGTCTTCATTACCAATATTACCCGGATTAATTCGTAAACAATCAGCGCCATATTCAGCTACTTTTAGCGCGATGCGATAATCAAAATGAATATCGGTAACTAACGGTACTTTTACCTGTTTTTTAATTTCTTTAAATGCTTCAGCAGCGTCCATAGTCGGCACACTCACACGAACAATATCAGCACCAACCGCTTCTAATGATTTAATTTGCGCAACCGTTGCCGCAACATCAGTAGTTAAGGTATTAGTCATTGATTGCACCGTAATTGGGGCATCACCACCAACAGGAACATTACCCACCATAATTTGGCGGGATTTACGACGGATAATAGGAGATTCTTTAAACATGGTTGTTAATTATTTCAGATTAGTTAGCAGTAATAGGTAAGGTAAATTTAGCAATGTTACCGCGGTTAAATTGAGACATATCAATGTCATCGCCATCATAAGTTATGGTTACAAGTTCAGGTTTACCTAAGGTAACGGTAAAGGGTGCAACACCTTCAATATTCATAACATAATCAGCTTTCTTTACGCCCCAAGCAATATGCTCACCGGTAGCGTCGTATATATTTACCCAGCAGTCACCGTTAAAATAAAAGGTGACTGGTGTTTTATTAACAACGGTTGATGGCTGCTCAATACTTTCGTTTATAGGCTCAATATCAGTTGTTGCCGCTAAAACCACTTGCTCATCAGCGACGATATTATCACCGATATCACCTAAGCTATCTTGCGAAATATCTTGGTTAATTGTATTCGTTTTATCGGTTGTATTAACGCTATTAACAGCTGCTGACTCTGACGCTGTAACTTCGTCAGCCAACTCGCTAGCAACAGGCTCTAACGTGGCATTTTCATCAGTATCTGTAATTTCTGTGACTACCTCGGGTGAGGTTTTAACCGCCGCGGTTGGTGCGTCCTGAAAAAACCAAAACAAGGTGGAACCAATAATTACCGCAATAATTAAATAACTGACCCACATTAACCGGTTATTTTCAGCTTGTTTTTTGTGCTCTGAGAAAAACTTTGCATTTCTGCACCTTGTTTTTCAGCAACACCTAACATTTCATAACTCGCTAAAACATCATCAACCGAACAACGTGTACTAATTTAGCAAAGTTGCGTAAATAACCTCGATTAAAGGTATCCGGCAAACTTTTATCAAAGGTTTCATTTTCAATATCTTTCACTAGCGATAAACGAAAATTTAAGCTCTTGGCAACATCTTCTTGTGATAAGCCTAACGCTATTCGCCCTTCGGCTAAAATTTGGCCTCGGACCAACAATCTCAATATCATCACTAAGCTCTTGTGAAGCTAGCTCTTTTTCTATTGCTTTACTCATTGAGCAACTGCCTTAGTTGGATCCGCTAAATAAATCACATCACCAATTTTAATCACTGACGATGTTTTTAATTTGTTCCATTTAATCAGCGCTTTCATCTGGATATTGTATTTTTGAAATACTGAACAAACTGTCACCTTTTGTAACCACATGAATCGGTATATTTAGCAATTGTTGCGAACCATTGTTAGATAAGACCTTCGCTTTGTTATTTAGTTCTGGCTTTTTACTCGCAAGTACTTTGCTAGCATTGGCGGTACTTTTAGCTAAAAATTTATCAACATTTGATAATATTTCCTCTTCGCTACTAGCCTCAATTTGAGTTACCTGTTGCGCTTGCTCTACTTCTTGTTTATCAACAACCCTAGGCGCATCATCAGTAACTGATACCACTTTTTCCTTGGTATCATCCGTTAGCTGGTTTGTAGAGGTTGAAATGGTTTCTTCTGTCTTATCGGGTTTTACCGGCGTAGAAATTTTCGAGTGTTGCGGCGTAAGTTTCAGTACCCGTTTTTTCTTTTTTGCTAAGTGTTTCATGCGATAAACATTTGCTAGTTTATCCGCTTCAATTTCCACTAAGCCATTTAATAAATATTGTTTTGCTTCATAAGAATTTGGAAACATTTTTAATAACATCGCGGCATAATTTTTACCGGTGTTAATATCACGTAGTTTTTCATGAATTTTAAAGGATAAAGCTAATGCTTCAGCACTAAAGCGACGAGTTGCTTTTTCATAACGTTTAATAAACGTTTGGGCTTTAGTATAGTCGCCTTTAATGTATTGCAAGCTAGCCATTTGATATAAAGATGAAGAGCGGCTTGGACTATGTTCAATCGCTTTATTAAAATACTCTTCCGCTTTAGTAAAATACTCAGCTTTTAAATGACAAATAGCTAAGTTTTCATAGCTTTCTGACACTAAAATATAACTCGGAACTGCAATTGCTTTTAAAAATTGTTGTTCTGCTTTTCTAAATGGCCTTTTCTACACAAAAAGACACCATAATTATTAAGCGTATCAGGATCGTCGCCTTTAATAGATAACGCTTTTTCGTAGGCCTTTATCGCAAAATCAGCATCTCCAACGGTATCGTAATAATGAGCAAAAGCAGTATGCACTTGCACTAAATTAGGTGCAAAGCGTTTGGCTTTTTCGAGGTTTAATTTAGCTTGTTTGGTATTGCCCATGTTTAAATAGCCAATACCCAAGGAAATGCGCGTCATCGCAATTTCATTATTGGTAGCATCATTCTGAACAATAGGGTTGTCACTAGCATCACTGTATTGCTGAGTAACACACCCAGATAATGTTCCTAGTGCAACACATAATACGAGTGATTTAACTGTGATTACCATATTCACTGACGCCATTTTTATTATTCTTATGTTAAAGAAGATCAGACCATTTTTACTGAAATATCATCAACTTTCACCTGTTTTTTTTCTGCGATGATAGCTGTTCGTTTGGTTCGGTCTAAAACATCACCGGCTAACTGTCCACAAGCCGCGTCGATATCATCGCCACGAGTACGTCTAGTTATAACAGTTAAACCATAGCTTTGCAGTACTTTATCAAAGCGATCAATACGAGAATTGCTTGATCGTTTATAAGGTGAGCCAGGGTAAGGGTTAAAAGGTATTAAATTTATCTTGCTCGGAGTATCTTTAAAGCGCGAGCTAATTCATGTGCTTGATCTGTGCTGTCATTAACATGATCCAACATCACATATTCAACAGTGACTTGTTTATTTGCTTTTGAACCTTCGATATAACGACGAGAAGCGGCTAAAAACTCCTCTAACGGATACTTTTTATTAATAGGAACAAGCACATCACGTAATTCATTGTTTGGCGCATGAACAGAAATTGCTAAAGCACAATCAATTTTTTCTTTTAACATGTCTAAAGCAGGGACAACACCGGAAGTACTTACAGTGACTCGACGTTTTGATAAACCATAGCCTAAATCATTTAACATAGTATCTAAAGCCGGAATTAAATTTTTCATGTTAAGTAACGGCTCACCCATGCCCATCATTACAATATTGGTGATTGGGCGTGTGCCCGCAATACGAGTAGCACCAATGTCATTAGCAACTCGCCAAACTTGGCCAATAATTTCACCAACCGATAAATTACGGTTAAAGCCTTGTTGCGCTGTTGAGCAAAACGTACACTCTAAGGCACAGCCTACTTGTGATGAAACACATAACGTTGCACGACCATTTTCAGGGATCCAAACAGTTTCAACTTCTTGACCACCTTCTAAACGTAAAGCATATTTAATGGTGCCATCATTCGATACCTGTTTTTGAGATATTTCAGGTGCTTTAATTTCACAATTACGTTGAAGTTTTTCACGTAATTTTTTATTGATGTTGGTCATTTTTTCAAAATCATCATAACCAAAGTGATAAATCCACTTCATAATTTGATCGGCTCTAAACGGTTTTTCACCAATAGAATCAAAATAATCACGCATCATTTGATGATCAAAATTTAATAGATTAACTTTAGCTGCAACATCATTCATGCAAACGAATCTCAATAGAAAAATTTAAGGGCGCGAATTGTACACTTTTTACTCATTTTAAACAAATAACAATAAGTAAAAATAGCGTTACAAATCGACAAATTAATAGCCAGTAATTCTAACAAAAATCAGGCTAGAACTAAACTGAATTTATTTTAGCTGAACATTAGAAACAAAAATGCCGCAAGCAAAGCCTGCGGCATTTTAATAACCTGAGCTCGGGATAAGAAATTAGCTAATAATATGAAATAGATATATTTTTGATATTTCAATTATTCTAGCTTGATGTTTTTCTTAGTACAAGGCAAATTTGAAACGTCGCCAATAGCGAGTCTATTGCAATTAAATTTAACGAAGTAATAAGGAAAAACAGCTGCTAGAAAGCAAGTTGTTATCCCGAGCTCAGGTTTAAAATTTGTAATTAGTACGCTTATTTAGTACGAGGACAAATTTCATCGTCAGCAAAAAAATAGGCAATTTCACGTGCTGCTGATTCTAACGAATCTGAACCATGAGTAGCATTTTCACGTAATGAATCACCAAAATCAGCACGAATAGTGCCGGCAAGAGCATCTTCTGGATTTGTCGCACCTAATATTTCACGATGGCGAGCAATCGCATTTTCACCTTCTAATACTTGCACGATAACAGGGCCTGAAGTCATAAAGTCAACTAATGGCTCATAAAAAGGACGACCTTGATGCTCAGCATAAAAACCTTCGGCTTGTGCTTTTGATAAATGTACCATTTTGGCAGCAACAATTGTTAATCCTGCCGTTTCAAAACGGTTTAAAATTTGACCAATAATATTTTTTGCGATGGCATTCGGTTTAATAATAGAAAAAGTACGTTCTATCGCCATGATCTGTCCCTTAATTGAAGTATTTTAAATAATAAATTTAACCAGAAATTATCTGTCAGATTATAAAGTAATTACGAAGAAGAAAGATATAGCGCTGCTTACTGCTCAGAAAATGGTTTTAGCCCCATTAGCAATGCTTTTTGGCTAAGCTTTGTCTTTAAGCTACAGTTTTACCAGTGAACAATCACAAGATAACAGACAAAACAGCCACAGCAGAGTATACAAAAACGACCTCTGCTGTGGCTATCTGCTTAACTGCCAAACTTAACTCTGATCCCCGCGTTGGCAATAAAGCCATCATTTCGAGACCAAATATCGGTTGTCCATTGGCCACTTGCGGAACTTGATGGTAATAATAGCGGATGCTCATCTGTTTGTTTAACATCAAGCAAGTTTTCCAAATTAATAAACCAACTTACTCTGCCAATTGTTATCTCACCCATTAAGCCTAAATGCCAATATGGACGAGACTCTTCTAAATATGGATTATCATTTAATCGCTGTGAGCCCGTATAATAGGCTTCAAAACCGGCTCTAAAACTACCGTGTTGTTCCCACATCGCAACAAATCCTGCCGAATGCTGTGGTGTTAATGCTATCGCTCTTCTATTTTCGTCATTTAAAGGTGCTTCTGTCGCATCTAAATATAAATAACTGGCCGTGAGTTTAAGGTCGTGCCAATAATAACGTAACAGAACTTCCGAACCTCGAATTTTACTGACTCCCTCAGTATTGACTAATTTTACCCTGTCTAAATTCATATCATTGCTTGATGAAAAGGCTTCTAAGCTCGCCACGTTATCAACATCAGAGCCAAATAAAGTCAAACTCGTTTCTATACTTTCAAAGGTATAGGTGAAATCAAGCGAAGCCGTTTTAGCCTGCTCAGCTTGTAAATTCTCTATTTTTTTCAAGCCTTGATAAACCAACAGCTTCAATTTCTTCAACAAAAGGGCTTGTCGCGAAATAGCCACGTCCGAATGAACCTCTGATAGTTAAATCTGAAGGGCGATATAATAGTGATATTCTTGGGCTAAATTGAGTGCCAAATTCACTATGTTCATCAATACGCGCTGTAAGTCGTGGTTAGCTGATCATTTAGCTCATAATCTAATTGAGCAAATACCCCCGGCACTTTATAAGAGTAATTAAATTCAGCGAATGTCTCAGAGCGATAAAATTCAGCTTGGTATGCAATACCAACCACCCAATCACTTTTATCGCTATATCCAGCAACGCTGGATTCAAGTAAATAACTTTCATGTTTGTCATCTTCACCGATTTCGCCATACATATGCTGATGATCTTGCAACATAGCAGATGCTCGTGTACTAAACGTAAGGTTGTCTAACAACGGCATATTAAAAACTAAACCACTGTCTACACGTTGTGATTTTTTTGTGATTGCTGGTAAAAACTGCCATCGGCAACCGTGCCGCCAACAGTGTTGCCACCAACACGTTGCTCCTTCATTACCCCTGCCGTAGCATAAAGCGTTTCGCCTTTTTCTCCTTCCCAAAAAGACGAGGTCGAGCGGTATAGCGCTCATATTCAGCAAGATCCAACCAGCCATCATTATCAATATCTTGCCCATCTTGGTAATGAGCGCCAGCCGTTAATGAACCTTTAAGAGTTGCCGTTAGTGGCGTTTCAATATAAGAGGTAAAATCTTGCCCTTCACGTGTCGTTAAATTGATCAACATTTCACCATTAAGATCATCACTTGGTTTTCGAGAAACAAGGTTAATAACACCACCAAGCGCAGAGCCACCATAAAGCGATGAAGCAGAGCCTTTAATGATCTCAACCCGACCAAGATCCGTCGGCGGAATTTGTAACAAACCAATTGAGGCTGCCTGATTGCCGTAAAGCGGTAAACCATCCGCTAATAATTGTGTGTAACGACCATACAGCCCTTGTAAGCGAACATTGGCACTACCAAGAGCTGGTGATGTGGTTTGGACACGTACGCCACCAGTTTCAGCAACTAGCATCGAAATATTACCCGGACGCATCGCAGCTTTTTCTTCAATTTCTTCTCTGTTAATAAGCTCTACGCGAATAGGTTGTTCATTAGCAACCCGCCCAGAACGTGTTGCTTGTACTACTATTTTTTCGATATTTTCTTCGTGTTCATGTTCGTGCCCATGCTCATCTTCTTCATGGTGTTGATTTTCTTCGTGTTGATGTTTGTTCTGTAGTTGAACGCCATGCGTTAACTGCGCTTCACTGTCGCTTAGCTGTGCACTTAGCGCTTGGCTATAAGGAAGTAATGGTATACTCAGGCTAAAAACAAGAATTACAGGGAAAATGAGTTGGAGATAGGTAGCATTTTTTACAAAATATTTAAATTAATGATATGCTCATTTTAAAGGTTACAGCTACTGGAAGGTCAAGGTGAAAATAAGCGAGTTAGCCATTAAATCCCAAGTACCCGCAAAAACAATCCGCTATTATGAAAAAATCGGTTTGTTAACGCCACCACATAGAACAAGCAATGGTTATAGACAGTATCAAAAGGAAAATATTGAAACGTTAATTTTCATTCGACGGTGTCGAGAACTAAATATTGCAATTAGCGATATAAAACAGCTGATTGAAGTACAACAAGAGCCAAAAGCGTCTTGTGCTAGCGTTGATAAAATTATTACCGATCAACTCGCACGTATTCAGCAAAGTCAAAGGGAGCTTGCGATGTTAGAGGTGTCGTTAGCAGCACTCGCCGACTCTTGCAAAAATCATCAAGTTCAAGATTGTTGTATCTTGCACCAATTAAAATCTATGTAACTGTTTTACATTTTTAATTAACCTTATTTATCCGCACGTAATTGCGATGGTAGCTCATGAAATAGCATTTTAAAGTGACGACTAAAATAACTGTGATCTGAAAAGCCACATTCATAGGCAATTTCAGCAATAGGTAAACGCGTTTCAACGAGTAACTGACGTGCTTTTTCTAAGCGAAATTCTCGAATAAATTGTTTCGGGTTTTGGATAAGTATTTTTTAAAACGTCTTTCTAAGGCGCTGATGGATAAAAACGCAATTTCTGCTAATTTTTCAACGCTAATTTCTTCTTGGTAATTGTTTCTTACATATTCAACCGGTGCTTTAATCTCGGTAATGCCCGACATAATTTCCGACGTTTTATGAAGGTGTCGGGTGACACCATATGAACCAATAATATTACCTTGATCATCCGTTAAGGGTTTTTTAGAGGTTAAATACCATGCTAAACCACCTTCTTTGGTTAAATTCATTTCTAAACGATCGGTCACAACTTCGCCAGCCATCACTTTTTGATCATCAACAATAAATTGTTTCGCGATATGTTTTGGTGAAAAGTCGTAATCAGATTTACCCAGTAACTGCTCTAACGTTTTATAGCCAACTCTTGTGATATAGCTATGATTGGCATACATCACTCGGCTTTGTTTGTCTTTTATCCAAAAAGAGATTTCTGGTAATAAATTAAACATGGCTAACGCTTGCTGGCTAGATATTTGCGATAACAACTCTTCTCTATTCAAACGAAATCCTTAACTGAATAAACCCAATATACCGGTTAGATATTTACATTTTAATTGCATATAAAAACATGTCACGCCGATTTTATTGCATCGATAACCGAATTTTTATTACCTGTCTTTTTATTAGATGGCTACACTGAATAAAGCTTTTATCAAGCAAAATGGAAATAACTTTATCATTTTGACATACATTAATAACAAATATTAGGTAATAAAATGGCTGAGACAAGCAAAACAAAAATTAGAATGGGCATGATCGGCGGCGGCAGTGGTGCTTTTATTGGCGCTGTACATCGTATGGCTGCAAGTATTGATAATGAAATAGAACTTGTTTGTGGTGCATTTTCCAGCTCAGCTGAAAAATCTATCGCTTCAGGTCGTGCATTAATGTTACCAGAGCAGCGTTGTTACCCTGATTTTCAAACCATGGTTGATGCTGAATCAAAGTTACCTGCTGATCAACGTATGCAGTTTGTCGCCATTGTAACTCCAAACCATATGCACTTCCCTGCGGCAAAAGCCGCTTTAGAAGCAGGCTTTCATGTATTATCTGATAAGCCCGCCACCCTTAATTTAACCGAAGTTAAAGCGCTGAAAAAAATCGTTGAACAAACGGGATTATTATACGGTTTAACCCATACCTACACTGGCTACCCTATGGTGAAAGAAGCTCAAACCTTAGTTGCTAATGGTGAGTTTGGCCCTATTCGAAAAGTCATTGTAGAGTATATTCAAGGCTGGTTATCTGAAGCACAAGCTAGCGACAACAAACAAGCAGATTGGCGAACGGACCCCGCGCGTTCTGGCATTAACGGTTGCATGGGGGATATTGGTAGCCACGCTGCCAATTTAGTGGAATATGTTACCGGTAAAGAAATTACCCATGTTTGTGCCGAGTTAACCGCTTTTGTTGAAGGTCGCCGTTTAGATGATGACGGAATCGTTTTATTAAAAATGCAAGATGGCATTAAAGGCACCTTGCAAGCAAGTCAAATTGCTGCTGGTGAAGAAAACAACTTAACCATTCGTGTCTACGGTGAAAAAGGTGGCTTAGGTGGCGACAACAAGAGCCAAATACATTAACGCTTAAATATTTAGATAAACCAATGCAAGTATTAAGAACCGGTGGTATGCATAGCGCTCGTACAACCGCAAATACTCGTACACCAATGGGCCACCCTGAAGGTTATTTAGAAGCATTCGCCAATATTTATGTCAGTTTTGCCCAAGCCGTTCGTGATTTTACTAACGGTGACTATGATGCCAATAAAGACTACGACTTCCCAGATGTACATGAAGGTGTCCGTGGTATGGCGTTAGTGGAGTCATTTGTTAACAGCTCAAATCAAGACACTAAATGGTACAACCTAGAGCAACTGTTAGCTGATTAAAATTAATTACTAAGTTAATTGAACTTAACGAATAAAGATAACAAAGAGAGTTTATATGAAAACGTTAAAAGGTCCTGCGATATTTTTAGCACAATTTGCTTCTGATGAAGCACCATTTAATACCCTACCTAATATTTGTAAATGGGTAGCAAGTTTAGGCTATAAAGGTATTCAAATACCCTCTTGGGATGCAGCCGTTTATTTGATTTAGAAAAAGCAGCTAACGACTTAGATTATTGCCAAGAAGTACAAGCGATTGTCGCTGAAAATGGTTTAGAAATCACCGAACTTTCTACCCATTTACAAGGTCAATTAGTTGCTTCACACCCAGCTTACGATGCCTTATTTGACGGTTTTGCCCCTGATCATGTCCGTAATGATTATGAAGCAAGAACCAAGTGGGCAACCGAGCAAATGTTTTTAGCGGCAAAAGCCAGTAAAAACTTAGGGCTAAAAAGCCATGCTTCATTCTCTGGCGCGTTATTATGGCATACCGTATACCCATGGCCGCAGCGCCCTGCGGGTTTAGTTGAGCAAGGTTTCGCTGAATTAGCGCGCCGTTGGTTGCCTATTTTAGATGCTTTTGATGAAGCCGATTGTGATATTTGTTACGAACTTCACCCTGGTGAAGATTTGCATGACGGCGTTACTTTTGAACGCTTTTTAGCTGCTGTTGATAACCACCCTCGTGCAAATATCTTGTACGATCCAAGCCATTTTGTGTTACAACAATTAGATTATCTTGAATTTATCGACATTTATCATGACCGCATTAAAGCCTTTCATGTTAAAGATGCTGAATTTATTCCAAATGGTCGTTCAGGTGTTTATGGCGGCTATCAAAGCTGGATTGACCGCCCTGGTCGTTTCCGTTCATTAGGTGATGGCCAAGTTGATTTTAGCGGAATTTTCACTCGTATGGCCAAATACGATTTTGACGGTTGGGCTGTTTTAGAATGGGAATGTTGTGTTAAGCACCCTGTTGCTGGCGCGACTGAAGGCGCACCATTTATTGCCAAGCACATTATTGAAGTCACCGAAAAGGCGTTTGATGATTTCGCTGCAACTGGGGTTGATGAAGAATTTAATAAAAGTATTCTAGGCATAAAATAACCTAAGTTAGCATTTAATAATCTCAATTCGGATTAAGTTATTTTAACTCTTCCCCCGAATTGAGATTAAACAAAATATAACTTACTGTTATTTAAAATAATAAAAAGTAAAAAACAACTATAACAATGAGAGAAAAATTATGAGTTCAGCAACACATATCTCTGATGCAGATGCAAAACGAGTCTTTAACATCAGTTGTATCGCTCTGATCGTAACAGCAATGACATTTGCTATTCGTGCGGGGATTTTAGGAGACTTAGGTCAAGAATATGGATTAAACGGTAAAGAGCTAGGTTGGATTGCCAGCATGGCATTTCTAGGCTTTCCATTAGCTATGATGTTTGGTGGGATTTTATATAATGCGATTGGCGCGAAAAAAATCGTCTGGTTGGCCTTTATCGGCCACGCTTTAGGGTTAATATTAACCGTATTTGCTGATGGTTTTTGGGGCTTAATGATCTCAACCTTTCTGGTTGGTTTTGCCAATGGTTTAGTTGAAGCCGGTTGTAACCCGATAATCGCACAACTTTTTCCTGATAATAAAACTACCATGTTAAACAAATTTCATGTCTGGTTTCCTGGCGGCATTGTAATTGGTTCGCTAGCTTCAGCAGGTATGAGTTCAATGGGCTTAGGCTGGGAAGCTCAAGTATCCGTTATTTTAATTCCTACCATCATTTATGGTGTGATGATGCTTGGTTTTACCTTCCCTGAAATAGAGTCTGAAAACGACGATACCTTAATTAACCTTAAAGGCTTATTAAATCCTATTTATATTTTTCTGATCCTTTGTATGACCGTAACTGCAATCAGTGAATTTGGCCCTGGTCAGTGGATTAACCAAATTCTTGGTTCTTCAGGAGCACATCCAATGCTAATATTGGCCTTAGTAACAGGTATTATGGCACTTGGCCGTTATTTTGCTGGACCATTAGTACATAAACTTAGCCCTCCTGGCGTATTATTAGCTTCTGCTGTTTTAACAACCTTGGGTTTGTATTTAATGGCTCAGCTGCAAGGTGGTTCAGTTTATATCGCTGCCGTTGTTTTTGCTGCTGGTGTAACATACAATTTCTGGCCAACAATGATCGGTTGTGCCGCAGAATACACACCTAAAACAGGAGCTTTGGGCATGTCATTATTAGGTGGCGCTGGGATGTTCTCCGTAAGTATGTGGAACCCTGTGATTGGTGGTTGGATTGACTCAGCAAAAGCTGAAGCTGCCGCTACCGGCCTAACTGGTTCAGCACTAGAAATTGCAACAGGACAGGCTGCTCTGAGTAATTTAATATTATTCCCTATCTTCTTAATTATCATCTTTAGTGGCTTTTTTGTTTACATGAAGAAGAAACAAAAAATAACCATCGATAGCTCAATTTAAGCTAACCTTTGATATCTTTGGCGCTTACTACTTCTATTGTAAGCGCCATCTTTTCTTTAACGAATATACCTATAGTATCCACATCAAAAGGTGTAAATAATTTTGCTCTTCCATAGTTAATAAAGCCGTATAAATACGACAAAAATGCTATTAAAGCGCTCTACCAAAAGGCTAAAAATACAAGTTTTTGCTAAAAAATAGTGATTCGTTTAACATGAAGTTTCAGGCTTGAGCCACTCATACAACTACAATAAAAATAAAACTCACCTATTATGAAAGATGTTATCTTCAATACCCACGATCTCGCATTATTAATTACCATTTATCAATGTCTACTTTTTGCTATTTTTCTGTTTGTCTTAAAAAAAGGGCGTAGACAAAGTAATATTCTTTTGGCGTTATTTCTGTTAACCAATGCAGCAATTCCCTTAGATAATTTAATTAATTTTGGTGAAATGTTCAGGCAAATAATCATCGGTTATTCGCCGCATTTATTTTACACCTTTGGTTTAGCTTATTGGTTAGAGCCGGTGGTTTTATTGTTCTATGTTCGCACGCTTATTTATAAAGATTATCAATTTAAAAAACAGCACATTCTTTATTTATTGCCGCTATTAGCTTATTTTATTCACGAAAGTCAAAATTGGTACTTTCTAGATACTGAAACTAAAATAGCGCATTTAACCACTTACAGCATAGCCGATGCCCCCGATTATATTTTTGGTATAAATTTCTTTAGAGAATGCTTTCGCACATTTTGCGGCATTTTATGTTTGGTAGAGTTAAAGCGCTATCATCAACATATTAAAAATGAGTTTTCGGATATAGAATCAATTGATTTGACCTGGCTAAAAGTATTAATTATCGGTTTTCTCACCATCTATATCTTTGCCATTATAATTACTATCGGTTTTACCATTAACTTTACCTTAGGTATTGAAATAGATTATGAACTGATTGGCCTAACCTCAAACTGGTGTGCCATGTTTTTGATCAGTTTCTTGATCTACTTCAGTTTAGGGTTTACCTCATTATTTAAAGGTATTGATCCTGAGATTAATAAACAAAGTGAAAAAAATCCTGTTGATTTAGAACAAATCGATAGCATTGTCGCTTATATGGAAAGTAGCAAGCCATATTTAAATCACTTGTTAACTTTAGAAAACCTGGCTAAGCAACTAAATATGCCAGCACGCGTGTTATCGCAAAATATTAACCGTCATTTCAAACAAAACTTTTTTGAGTTTATTAATAGCTACCGTATTGAAGAAAGTAAAAGATTATTGCTGTTACCTGAGCATAAAAAATCAACCATGTTAGACATTATGGATTTAGCTGGCTTTAATTCAAAAGCAACATTTAATACGTTTTTTAAAAGCTGGTTGGTGCAACACCGACACAGTTTAGAAAAGAACATTTAAGTAACAGCAAGCAAGATTGTTAACTTCGTCATTTGATGTGGCTTTACAATTAAAGTAATAAAAGCTTATACCATTGCGTATAAAGAAGTGCTCACTTTCTTATACGGATTGGTATAACCTGTCACTAAACGAAGTCAAATGTGTTTATTTTTTTGTACTGATTAAGAACTAAATTCCGCTAAAAGCCAGTTAAAACAATAAATACAGTTAAAAAATTAGTACAAATTAAAAACATTGTTTACTATATAAAGATATAAAAATAATATTAAATCTCTATTTTGTTTAGATTATTTATAACTTTTTTTCATTTTTTCGTGTTTGGGTTAAGCATTAACCCAGCACTAAATGCGGCTGAACTTGAAAAAGTTCGTATGCAACTTCGTTGGCATCATCAATATCAATTTGCCGGTTATTACGCCGCTAAATATAAAGGGTATTATGAACAAGCTGGCTTTGATGTTGAAATTGTTGCTGGCGGCCCTGACATCCAACCGGTACCAGAGCTATTAGCAGGTAGAGCTGACTTTGCTGAAGGTAACAGTGAAGTCTTAATCAACCGCTTAAACGGAAAGCCACTCGTAGCCTTAGCCGCTATCTTCCAACATTCGCCATCAGTGCTGATCACCATGGCAGATTCCAATATTACCAAAGCTGAACAGTTAAAAAATAAGCGAGTCATGCTTGCTGGTAATAACGACGATGCCGATCTTATTGCGATGTTTAGAGCCGCAGGTTTAAAAGAAAACCAAATTAATATTCAAAAAAAGTACTTATAAATTAAATGATCTGATCAACGGTAAAACCGATGCTTTTAACTCTTACAGTACCAATGAGCCTTTTTACATTGAAGAACAAGGGCTAAAATATAATGTAATTGCACCAATCGATTATGGTGTTGATTTTTATAGCGACATTCTTTTTACTTCCGAAAAAAGAGTTAAAAATAACCCCGAGTCTGTTCAGCGTTTTAAAGAAGCCTCATTAAAAGGTTGGCAGTACGCCATCACCCACTCCGAAGAAATCATTAAAATTATTATTCGTGATTATAATCGTGATAAATCCTTAAACCATATGCGTTTTGAAGCATTAACGGTGAATTCTTTAGTAAAGTCTGAATTATTACCCATTGGCCATATGTTTGAAAAGCGGTTAGAAAAAATGGCCGATATTTTTTTAGAACAAAATATGATTGTTGATAAAGATAACCTTGCTGGTTTTATTTTTCAGCCACCTCAACCGCTTGATTCCCGCACTTATACTTGGCTAATTTCTGCTGGCTTTATTACCTTTTTATCTATTGCTGTCTTGGTGCTTATTTTAAGAATGAACTGGCAATTAAAAAAGAAATTAAAAAACGGAAAAAAGCCGAAGCTGAGTTACAACTACTTGCTGATACCGATGGCTTAACGCAATTATTAAACAGACGTGCATTTATTAAACAATTTCAAGAGCATGCAGCACTGTCTGAGCGCTATCACCAACCTTTTACTTTATTGCTTTTAGATTTAGATTTATTTAAAAATATTAACGATACTTATGGTCATGATGTTGGTGACAAAGTACTTATTCAAGCCACTCGCTCGTTAAAATCCAGTTTACGTGATGTTGATATTTGTGCCCGTTTTGGTGGCGAAGAATTTATCGCTTTATTACCCAATACCAGTATTGAACATGCATTACCGAGTGTTGAACGGATCAGAGAAAATTTCGAAAATGACAAACTCGTCTTAGACGATGGCAGCGAAATACAGTTCACAGCATCTTTTGGTGTTGTTCAATGGCAACAAGAACCCTTAAGTGAAATCCTCAAAAAAGTCGATAAAGCTTTATATGAGGCCAAAAATTCTGGTAGGAATAGAGTAATATATTGCTAACAAAAATTAAGGCTGAATAACGTCTCAGCCTTAATTTTATCCTCTCTACTTTATTACTAATTAAGCTAACTGCTCTATCGCTGATGGCTATGGTTAATTAACTATGGTTGATAGCTGAAATCGGCTTGTAAGCGAACATCATCTGATGATGCGGCTAACAAGACACTAAAGTCCCCGCTTCCGCGTACCAATCGTTACTCTTAATATCCCAAAAAGATAAATCACGTTGGTTCAGTGTTAAGCTTACTTCTTTAGTTTCACCCGGCTTTAAAAATACCTTAGTAAAATCTTTTAACTCTTTAGCAGGTCGAGCAACACTTGCCACTTTATCATGCAAATAAAGCTGTACTATTTCAGCGCCGGCAACTTGGCCAGTATTAGTGATTTTAGCCGTTACCGTTAGCTGTTCAGCACCTGAAAGTTGCCGACTTGATAAGGTTAAATCACTATAACTAAATTGGCTATATGATAAACCATGACCAAACGGAAAAATTGGCTGAATATTTTGTTGCTCAAACCAACGATAACCAATAAACACGCCCTCAGAATAGAGTGACTCAACCGCATTATAGTCATTTAAAGCAATAGGTGCTGTATCAGATAATTTTTTGGGTAACGTAATAGGTAATTTACCGCTTGGGTTAACATCGCCAAAGATAATATCAGCAAAGGCATGGCCCGCTTCCATACCACCATACCAGCCCCACACAATAGCGTTAGCTTGCTCAGCCCAAGGCATTTCAACTGCAGATCCCGCAATTAAAAACACTACAGTTTTTTCATTTACAGCCAATAATTTACTGATAATTTCATCTTGGCTGTTAGGTAGTTTCATATGGCTTCGATCGATAGACTCACGATCATCAGCGTGGCTCAATCCGCCAAAATAAATAACCGCATCAGCTTCTTTTGCTGCCGCTAAATATTCAGCTTCTGGGGTAAATAAATCATTCGGCGCTTCCCAACCAAGCACAAAACCTTGACTGCCTTGGTATTGAACTTCAAATTGATAGGTTGTATCTGCTTGCAACGCAATTTTATGGCTTAACTGTTTATCAGTTGTTGATGCCAATACAACTTCGTTATTAATTTTTAAACTAAAGCTCCCTCAGTTTTAACTATAAGTTCATGTATACCCGTATTTAACGGTTTAATATCTGCGGACATGGTAATAAAAACAGGGCTGCTGACATTTACCGGTTGATACTGAGAATCAACCACCCAAGATTCATCAATAAGCTGGTTACGGTTTTGATCAGAGTAATAAGCAATATTCCAAGCTGGGGTACCTGTCCAATGGCGACTAGCAACATAATCACTGGCGATAGGTGCCAATTCACTACTTTTTGCACGCATCAAGGTAATTTTTACTTCATTACCTAATTGTGCCTTTAAACCTGCTAAAGGTGTTATTTCATATAAAGATTTAACTTCAGATGAACCACCACCTTGACCATGTTTTTTATCGGCATTCGGGCCAAGTACCAAAATATGCTTGATCGCTTTTTGATTTAGCGGTAACACCGCTTGCTGGTTTACCGGCTCATTTTTTAATAACACAACCCCTTCAGTCGCAATTTTACGTGCCGCGGTTTGATGTTTAATACTATTTCGCTCACCTTTATATCGCGCCTTATCGTACATACCTATACGATGTTGAACACGTAAAATGCGACGCACTTTATCATCTAATATCGATTCGGGTATCTCCTGCTTCAATCATTTTTTGGAAAGGCTTAGCTAAAAAATAATCATCATAACTATCAACAACGGTTCCCATTTCTAAATCTAAACCATTAACTGCCGCCTCATAAGTATTAATATCGACATTCCAATCAGTTAATAACACGCCATTAAAGCCCCACTCGCCTTTTAGAATATCCATCACTAAATGCTTACTTTGATTAGCATTAGTCCCATAATATTCGTTATAAGCCCCCATAATTCCTAAGACATCGGCTTCTTTTACCGCATATTCAAAAGCTGGTAGATAAACCTCTCTTAACGTTCGTTCATCTGGCTTAGCATTAACACCTGTTCGATTTAACTCTTGGGTATTTAACGCATAATGTTTAATGGTGGCCGCAACATCATTTTGTTGAATAGCCTTAATTTGGGGAACAACTAACTTGGCAACTAAAATAGGGTCTTCCCCCATGTACTCAAAGTTACGCCCATATAGAGGTAAGCGCGCTAAATTGACACCAGGTCCTAAGATGAAATCTTTTTCACGATCGCGTGCCTCTGCCCCTAACACTTGGCCATGTAACGCGGCCATATTGCGATCCCAACTTGCAGCAACCGAGGTTAAATGGGGTAAGTAGGTTGCGTGATCATCGGTCCAACCCGCTGACGCCCAACTATCTCGCTCTATTTGGTGTCGAACACCATGAGGGCCGTCAGATAACCACATTTCTGGAATACCAACCCGATCAATCGCATTGATATGAAATTTGCCACTGGCATGCACTAACGATATTTTTTCCGATAACGTTAATTGAGCAAGCTGCTGGCTAATTTTTTCTTCTAAATTGTGATTGCGCTTTTCAAGCGGTGTTAACGCCTCATTAACTTTTGTTTTGCTTGCTTGCTGAGCTTTCATGATGGTTTTGCTCACCGCATGCCGCTAAAATAAAAAAGACCAGCACACAAACTGATCTAAATAAAATGTTCATTTTTTCTACCTTTAATTTTATTAACGGAAATTAACTTCGTTCTACATTCTGGTCATCGCGAAATATTATCGGAGTTAGCATAAATTTTCGTTCAAGTTCACGGAATTACAGAAATTCATACGTATAAAGTCAAAATTTAAAGGATAAATGAAAGATTTTTAAAGCTTTAAAACAATGCCTAATAAATACAATTTATCCTAAATAGTTTTACTTTAAATTTCACAGCAAAAAGATTACATGCCAGAAAAGAAAAAATGTGTTTCGCTTAACGAAACACATTTTTAATACTTTTTAAATCTTAAATAATGTTCAATTTAAGCTTAAAAAATTAGCACGAACGACAAAAGCAATTCTACGATCTGACTCAAACCATGAACGGCCTGTTGCTAATAATTCATCATTTAAAATCATCGACGTTTTAGAAACAGAGTTGGTTAAATTAGTGCCTTGTAAACCCACGGTAAAGTTATCAAAGTTGTAGAAAATTGAGGCATCTACTTGGCCACGATCATCATTCCACAAAGGTGCTTTACTGATCACATCACGGGTGGTTAACAAATACTTTGAACGCCAGTTATAAGCAATACGCGCGTTAATCGCATCTTTTTCATACATAGCAACAAAGTTAAAGGTTTCTTTTGACTGACCTTGTAATGGCACAGAATCAAAGTTTACGCGGATACCAGTATCTTCATATTCGTCGTTCGCCCAAGTTTCTTGATCAACCTCTTTTTCATTATTTGGGGTACCACTGGCATCAATATAGGTAAACGTTGATTGAATACCAAAACCTGGAATAAAGTCATCAAAGAACTGTTGGTATGAAACTTCGACACCGTCCATTTTACCTTCAGCGCCATTGACTGTTGATGACACTAATGAGGTTTCAGTACGGCCAGTCGATGGATTGGTATGGGTTTGAGGAGCTGCGCCTTTAATAAAGTAGTTTTCTAAGTCTTTATGAAAAATAGTCATACTTAATTGACCAACATCAGCAAAATACCACTCTAAAGCAACATCATACTGTACCGACTCCATTGGTTTTAAGCCGGTATAGCCGCCATCGCCAGTCACGAGATGTTATAAAAGCTTCTTGAATTAAATAATCGAGTGGATCAAGCGTATCTGGATCGGCTGTTTCATCAATGTCAGGTCTAATTGCTAAAATATTCGCGCCGAGGTGGTTTGGTTGCGAACATCTTGTAAATCAGGAAATGCCGCCGCTTTTGATAAAGCAAAACGCGCCACTAATGAATCTGTTAGCTCTACTTTAATATTAAAGCTTGGTAATAATAAGTTAAAATCGGCTTCTGACTCTAATACCTCAGAATGATTATTACCCCATTCTCTATCTGCTAACGATAAATAGTTAACTCTATCGCCAACCCATTTATTGGCGTCGTCCTCTAAAAAGGCTTTCGAGTCGGCATAATGACCATCGTTGACTTGTTGGGTAATATAATCACGCACATAGTCGGTCGTTAATTGCTCAGGAACACCGGCTGGCACGCAAAATCAGGGTGAATGTCAGGGAAGTTAATGATAACCACTTGAATTGCGGTTTAACGTCACATAACGTAAACCAATATTACCACTAAATCTTAAATCGTCATCACCTTCAAAGTTTAATCGTACATAAACGGCTTTGTTCTTTTCAACGGTGTTGTTAACATCGCCAGGCGCAAATAAACCAAATTCACTATCAATATCGCCATTTTGAGCAGGATATGAGTTCCAACCTAAATCTCTTTCGTGCAGGGTTAGCGCCGATAATCGAACGAACATACGCTTTGGTTGGGATAATGGTATGATCTCCAGGGACATTAAAAACACCGCCACCTTGGAAATCACTCCAGTCAACTAATTCAAAATTTTCTTGGTAATTTTCAAGTAATGGTAACCAACCATCATCGGTTGAAAACTCAGGTTTTAAACCATTCCAGTTATAACCAGTTCTACGTACGGTTTGGTCACGTTTAGCATAACGAACACCCGCTTGTACTGAGGTAAATAAACCATCATCTTCTAAATAGTAGGTGCCATCAAAACGAACGGCAATAGAGTCACCTTCTGAGCGTTCATAATGGTCCATGGCACTACGTAATAAATAGTTATTGTAGTCACTGAAATAGTTACTATCACCAGCAGGGTCGTCGGTAAAACCAGGGTAAATACCGGTCGGGTTATTATCGGTAATTGGTGCTGTGCCAGCCGCAAATAATTCAGGATTAGCATCACGATAACCATTCCACGGCTCAACTAAGCGTTAAAGTTGGTTTAGAGCCACTAACATCATAAGTTTGACCGGCATGTGTAGCACTATGCACAACAAGATCGTCATTTGAGCTTTTGGCTTTTATGTATTGAAAATCCGCTGATAAATCTAAGCGCTCACTTGGGCTCCACTCAAAGTTAATTGAGGTATCTTCCACTAAGGAAGAGCTGTCTTGAATACGGCTATCAAATTGGAATTTGTGTGGGAATTCTTGGCGTGCATTATCGCCCCAAGTTCGTGGGATATGGTCTTGGTTACCATCAACTGCACGCCAACCATCAACACCACCGTCAGAAAATGTTCCTGATTCAAAGACGCCACGTTCATCAAATGTCCATTCGGTACCACTTAGCGGGCGAGTTCTACGCGTATCAATACCGTAATAACCGCCTTGGTATTTCATCGCTTGTTCATGCCACGTTAAATTAGAGTCTGAACGAATATACTGTAAGGTTGTTCTAAAGGTTTCATCAGCATTGGCATATTGTAACGCGGTTGAAAAGCCTTCTCGGGTACGGTCATCAGTTTTTTTAAGGACGTTACCACCTTGTGGTGCCCAAACTAAACCTTCACCATCTTCACCAACAAAGGCTTCAGCACCGGCAATTTCTGAGGCTTTAAATTGTACGGCAGCATCCGATTGAATGCCGTGCGATTGACCATATAATTTTGAGCGAGCAAAGTTGGCTAAAAAGCCAAAACGACCACCACTGTTTAATTCCCATTGGTCACTGAATAAACCTGAAAAGGTTGGGCTACCTTTTTCAGCAAGGCTACCGTAAGAATAATCGGCATTAAACGCCATAACACGCTCTTGTGAGTCAAATGGTTTACGGGTACGTAAACTGATGGTACCGCCAATACCACCTTCGATCATATCTGCCGTTTGGTTTTTATAAACATCAACCCCACCCATTAATTCAGGGGAAACATCTTGGAATGATAAACCTCGGCTTGAATCGGCACTGAAAGAGTCACGGCCATTAAACTCAGAGCGGGTTTGGGTCATACCACGAATAATCGCGCCAGAGCCTTCAACACTGAAATGATCGGGGTCATTAGGGCCATCAAATAATTCAATCGAAAACCCCCGGTAAACGTTGGATCGCTTCTAACACGCTGCGATCAGGTAACGAGCCAATATCTTCAGCGGTGATTGAGTCAACAAAGGTTGCTGATTCTCGTTTTAAGTTTTGTGCGCTTAATAAATTACCACGTGAACTGGTTACCTCAATGACTTCAATATTTTCTTCTGCTGCATTGGCTGGCGCTTCTTCTGCGATAGTGCCGGTGCTAACACTCATCACTGCCAAAGCAATTAAGGAATGTTTAAATGATGGATTAAATTTATGTTGAACCGATATTTTATTTTGAATACTCATTGAGTACTTCGATTTACTTTTATTTATTTTTCTATTCACTAAAATTAAATAAAAGTTTCTTATTTATGGTTATTGTTGAACTTCCGGTAATTAAACTAGCAACGTTAAACAAAGCTATCGTCTTGATTAACAAAAAAGATGAAAAATTGAACGTTCAACTTTACGCATACCGATACTTAAACGCATAAAAAACCCGTAAACAACTGATTAATAATAACTAAAAACAACAACAACAAGTGTTCACTCTCTAAAAAAATCATTATTTAAACTAACATAAATTAAGTATTCTTGAGGTAATACTGTTATCAAATTTTCATGAACAGATAAGTTCTTTTTCTGAGGCTTTAATTCCTAAATGTACCTTATAAATATAGTCAGAAATAAAGAAAAAATTGCAGGCAAAAAAATAAAAGTAAAAAAATTAAATTTTTTTTGAACTAATTGAAGCGACGCCACTCTTAATACTTGAAAGAATTAATCTCCCTTAGTATTTCATGTTTTTAAACGCATTTTTTAATGCGTTTTTTTTTTTCCTTTTTTATTTAGAAGCGGTTAATACCATTCCGTATAATTATCAAAAGGCAGTTCAATAATTAATTGATAACTTTTGCCCGCTTGAATACCAGTAATAAGGTGAGTGTCTAAACAGTTACCATCAAGAGTTACTTTAAGTTGCTTGCTAGTACTTGGCATAGCTACTTTTTTAATGACAAAATGAAAAGTTGCCTGCTGAAAAGTACGCACGCCGCTAATAGTCTGCAATGACTTCGGCAGTTTAGGTTGAATTAACAAGTTGCCTTTTTCGCCTTTTAAACCACATAACTCTTCAACAATACAACGATAAAACCAGGCTAATGTACCAGTATTAAAAAGGTGGCTAGATTTACCCGCTTGTTCAGGTAACTGAAAATAAGCACCACGATAATAATTTGGAATATACACAGGTAATTGACCACGGGTGACAGCATCATCAAAGTTTGGGATCATCGCTTTTAATACTTCAAAAGCTTGTTGATGCTCACCGTGTTGGTACAAACTATAAGCATAAAAAACCGCGGCATGATTATAAACCGAGCCATTTTCAGAAACGCCTGGGTATTTTTTGTTAATCGGCCAACATCTTCACGCATTTTGTATAGCTTGGCGCTAACATCATAACGCCATAAGGTGTCGTTAATTGTTCAGCGATACTTAGAAGCATACTGGCTTTTTGTTCATCACTTGCTGATCCGCTCAATAAAGCCCACGACTGTGGATTTAAATAAATTTTACCTTCTTTATCATTTTTAATACCAAACACCACATCATCATCGGTAATACCACGAGCAAACCACTGGCCGTCCCATAAATGCGTTTGCACTCCTGCATCATCGCTTCTGCCGCTAAACTATAGTGTTCAAGTTTATCAAAGCGTTGTTTACAATCGGCCAAATATTGCTGACAAATATCTCGCCAGCAATTAATGGCATAAATTGTCGCCAAAGTTAACCAAGCTGATACCCCTTTGCCTTTGTAACCAACCATATTCATCGGATCACACCAATCACCCTGCTCAATTAAACTGAGTCCACGATAATCTCTAGCTTGTAATAACCAATCAATGGCCAACTCAATATGCTCAGCAACCGTTTTTTTATCATCGCTGTCAGCAAAATTCAGCAACTCAGTTAATAAACCCGCATCATTGCTTTCATTTAAATATGCCATTAAACAAATTGGCAACCATACACAATGATCCGCATGTGGAACTTGGTTAATGTATTTAAGATCGGCATTTTTATGTAATAAAATACCATCAGGCATAGCACCATTAACGGCTTGTTGTGATAAGGCTGTTAATATCGCTTGGCGTGCTATAGCTGGAGCAAGGTAAGCCATGCCCATATTATCTTGAATATAATTTCGGGTTTGTGGATCTGTGGTCAGGCGATTAACATCACCATGATAAAACATTTGCCGTGGTAACCAATGATTAACCATGTCATCAAACGCTTTATCATTACTATGAATGGTTAAGCAGCCTTTTGCTTGCTTAAGATAATTAACATAATTTAATTTAGCTTGTTGTAAACAGGTATTATCTTGTAAATATTTTGCTTTTAATTGGGCTATTTCAGCTTCATCTTTCGCAGGCCCAAATAAAAAATTAAAGCGACATGTTTGCTCCGGTATCAAGCCGCGTTGATATTGCATAACCGCCGCAGGTACTTCATAACAAGCGGGAGTATTACTTAACTGCTCAGTTTTTAAGGCATCTGGCGAGGTTAAAACCGCCTTCACCTTCAAAAACATTTTGATTAGCCAGCCAAGCTGTTGGTTGTTCATCCGCTAGAAAAAGGTTTGATCTTAAGTTCTTTATTTTCAAAATATTGTTCTACCTTTTGATAAGGCGTGATGGCTGTTGCGACAATAGCATTTAACTGACGATGGTAATCCGCCGATTGATTCATCCACGACATATAGCCAATAGGAAAATAAGGATAAACACTAATATTACGTGGCTTATTAGATAAGTTAGTCACCTGACACGACCATATTTCAACAGCGTCGTCGGTAGCTAAGGTCAAGGTAATTTCTACACGTAGCGCTAAGTTCTCAATCTGCCATGAAATTTCACTATCACTGATAATAAACTTGTATGAATCTATATGCCCTTTAACAGGCTCATAAGGCGCAGAAAAAAGTTATTATTATCTTCGTCTTTAATATAAAAAAGCGTCCTGGATGATTAGCATAATAATGATGCTCAGGCTGCATGAAGGTTTTTGCTTCAATATTTGGCGCATAAGCATATTTAGCCGGCTCTGGCTGCATAAATTGTGCAACCGCAAAGCCACGACAATTCATTTGAATCATCATTTTTTTTGTTCCACAAAAATCCAGCTGACTTAGGTAATAACGTAGGATCATGTAACTCAACTTGTGAATCACTGGCACCTGCATTAATGACAGTAAAAGGCATTGGCTTAGACATTTTATTTTCCTGAATCTGTGGCTAAATGTTCACTGGCTGTCTTTCGCTCGGCAAGTTCACGCTGTACTTGAGCAAGCTTGGCTTCGGTTAACGGGTAAAACCAAATAACTACCATGGAAATAAACGCAAAAACAGCAGGGATCAGGGTCATCAATAACACAATACCTTGCTCTGAAGCGCCAGTTTGCGCTTGATTGGCAACATAACCTAACGAAGCTAAAAGCCACCCCATCATGGCACCAGCAAAAGCACCACCAAGTTTTTGTGAAAAAGTGGCGGCTGAAAAAATCATCGCGGTGGCTCGTCGGCCAGTTTGCCATTCCGAATAATCAGCCGAGTCAGCATACATAGAAAACACTAAAGGTGATTTAGGGCCTAGTGCTAAACCAATGGCTATTTGCAAAGCAAACATTAAGGCAACTTGATCTTTGGGCACAAAATAAAAAACAACAGATAACACCGTCACTATGCCCATTAAAATCAACAATAAACTACGTTTATCAATAAACTTAGTTAACAGTGGCGTAATAGCGGCACCACACATTAACGACAACATATAGGCCATTGAAAAACTACCAATCAAACTTTCTTGTTCAACATAGTATTTAAAATAAAAAGTACCTGTGCTACCCCGTAAGGTGATTGTCATCATAATAATGAGCGCTAAAGTAAACAAAACTAGCCAAGGTTTATTCTTGGTTAGGTCTTTTATATCTTGGCTGATCGCCGTGTTTTGACCTACTGGTGGTTTAATTCGCTCTTTAGTGGTACTGAATGAAATGAAAAATAATAAAGCCGCTACCGCACCATATATCGCCATGGTTAATTGCCACCCTAATGCTTCATCCCCTTGCCCAAGATAGCCAACTAATTCAGGCGTTAAATAAGCAACAATACTACCGCCGGTAAACGCCCCTATAAAACGAAAACTGGTTAACGTGGTACGTTGCTGCGAATCCCCCGTAATAACGCCTAATAAAGCGCCGTAAGGAATATTAATAAAGGTATAAGCTAACATCATGAAAATATAGGTTAAATAAGCCCAAATTAATTTATTGGTTTCATTTAAATCAGGCACGGTAAACGTTAGCACGCCTGCTGCTGCAAGCGGAATGATACCCCACAACAAGTAGGGGCGAAATTTACCAAAACGAGTTTCAGTACGATCCGCTAATGCCCCCATTAACGGATCTGAAAACGCATCGATTAAGCGAGTTACCAGCATCATGGTGCCAACAGCACCAGCTGAAATACCAAAAACATCGGTATAAAAAATAAATAAAAAAACATCAAATACCCGCCAATAAAAATTACTGGCGACATCACCGCAGGCATAACCCAATTTTTTTTTTTAACGACAGCTTGGCATTTACTTCATTTAAGTTCATGGACTTTCCTAATTCTATTTATTGTTATTTAGGGATAACTATTGCTTCGGCTAGTAACTATCAAGCCTTCATATTTTTGAACTATTGACAATATTTATTCACAGTAGAAAACACAAAATGAAAGCGCTTACATAATAAACAGATTTAGATTTTCTTTTCAATATATAATTAATATTAATTAAATGTTATTTAATTAAATAAAATAACAAACTTACTTAATAACATTATTTACAATAAGTTAACTAACAAATTCTGCTCAATAAAAAACTATAATATGCATATTAAAAACAAAAATTTAACAATTAATTAAAATAAAACACAAATAAACTTGATCTTATACAAATATTAACCTAAGTTAATGAAAGCGCCTTCAGGATTATTGAACTTAAGCTCATCGTTTTTTTAAGTTCAATGTAAGCGCTTACAACGAAAAATATAAATAAATAGTCAAATGATTTGATCACTCGTGGGAGAGATATATGAAAATAAGTACATTTAAGAAATCAAAATTAGCTTCTAGCTTATCCTTGGTATTAGGTGCCACTATTGCGTCACCTAGTTTTGCCTTTGCGGAAGAAGCAAAAATAGAGGTTATTGAAGTCACCGGCATGCGCTCAAGTATGCAAGAGTCAATGAGTGTAAAACGTGATTCTGCTGGTGTTGTTGATGCAATTTCTGCTGAAGATATTGGTAAATTCCCTGATACTAACTTAGCTGAGTCTTTACAGCGTATTACCGGTGTATCTATCAGTCGTAGTAACGGTGAAGGCTCTGAAGTAACTGTTCGTGGTTTTGGTGCCGACAAAAACATGGTAACACTTAACGGACGTATGATGCCGGCAGCTAATGCTTTTGGTGATGCTGATGGTGGTTACCAAGGTACAGACCGTGCATTCGATTTTGCTAACTTAGCTTCTGAAAGTGTTCGCTCAGTGGAAGTGTATAAAACCAGTAAAGCTGAAATTGCAACTGGTGGTATTGGTGCAACAATCAATATTATTACCGCTAAACCTCTTAACAATGAAGGCTTTAAAGCAAGCTTTGGCGCGAAAGGCATTCACGATACCACCAACCGCACAGGTTCTGATCTAACACCTGAATTATCAGGTATTTTAAGTTTTACTAATGATGAATCTACCTGGGGTGTGGGTTTAACATACAGCCATCAACAACGTGATAGTGGTTCAACCGGTTTATTAATGAACGATTGGCGTGTTGCTGAGTGGGAAGATGTCACCTTTGATAATACAGGTAAACAATTAACGGGTATCGCTTTAACCGATCAAGACAGTGTCATTACTAACGCGCCAGCACCTGACAATTATTTGCTATGCCAAATAACGTGTCGTATAACGTCTGGGACACTGAACGTACACGTGATAACGCGCAGCTAACGTTGCAATGGGCGCCTTCAGATAATTTAATTGCCACGGTTGATTATACCTATGCTAAAAATGACGTAACACAAGAAAAACATTCAAAAAATTCATGGTTTACTCGAACAACTGACAATGTCACGTTTGATACTGATCAAGCTGTTGCTACTTCAATTCTAATTTCTGAAAATGTCGGCGGCACAAAAGATCACAACAGTGATGCAACTCTTTATAAGCAATCAAACGAACTTAAATCTATTGGTATCAACTTAGAATATTTAGTGAATGATGATTTATATTTCACTTTAGATGCTCATGACTCATCAATGAAAAGTATGCCTGACGGCGGCAAATGGGGTGGTACGCTAACCGTAGCAACAGCCACACCAATCGGTTTACACAATAGCTATGATTTTACCGGCGACTTGCCTCAACTTGTTCAAGTGAATGACGATTGTGTGTTAAATGATGATAATGTATCAAATGGTAACTGTAATGGCGTTGACGATATCGGTGATATCGGTAGCCAAATTATGCGCTCTTTCTGGAACTCACAAGAAACTGACATTCAACAAATTAAGATCGATGGTACTTTAGAATTTGATAATGGCCGTTTTGATTTTGGTATCGAAACTCGTAGCATGGAAACAAACCAACGCTATTCACAAAACTATATGCCACTAGGTGATTGGGGGTATCAAACCGTCGCGATATTCCAACAGACTTATTGCAAGAATATAACATTGTTGGCCAGTTTGACGATTATAACACTTCAGGAACCAACCAATTTGGCTGGACATCAAATGTTGTTGATTTAGCCGATTGGGCGGCTAATGAATATGGTCATGATTATAGCTATAACCCGAATATGGAACAAAACCATACCGTAAAAGAAGATACCTCTGCTGTCTATCTGCAAGTAGCCGTAAATGGTGAATTAGGTGGCATGGTCACTAACTTTTTAGCCGGTGTACGTTATGAAAGTACCGATGTAGACTCTACTTCATTCTCATTACAAAATACCGCCATAGTTTGGTTAGATAACAACGATTATACCTATGAGTTAGCAGATGATATTACCGCTATTATGGGTGGCACATCGTATGACCATTTATTACCTAGCTTAGATTTTGATATTGCTCTAACCGACCAAATAAAAGCACGTGCTTCATTCAGTCAAACCATTGCTCGTGCTAACTACGATCAATTAAGAACAGCGGTTACTGGCATCAGCACTAATGGTCCTAAATCTACCGGTGGTTCAGCTGTTGCAAGCGCATCTAATCCTGCATTAGTGCCGTTACAATCAACTAACTTTGATATTTCTGCAGAATATTATTTTGCTGATACGAGTTATGTTTCATTAGGTTTTTATGAAAAGCGTGTAAGTAATTTTATTGGTACTGAACAGGCTGAAGAAACACACTTTGATTTACGTGATGTAACTGCCGGTCCGCGCGCACAAGCGGCAACACAAGCGTTAGTAGATGGAGGCTATCCTGTTGATGAAACGTCATTATTTGTTATGACTGTTATCATGGATAATCCGGCCGACTTCCCTAATGGTGCTGCTGATTATGTACCAGGCATAACATTTGGTGAACAAATAGCCGCTGATTATGATGTCCGTCCAAATTCTGATGACCCTGTCATGAGCTTTTTAACAAGTAGACCTGTTAATAACAAAGATGCACAACTTTACGGTTTTGAATTAGCCGTACAACATTTCTTTGGTGATACTGGCTTTGGTTTAGCTGCTAACTATACAACAGTAAATGGTGATATCGGTTTTGACGATGCCGGTAGCCCAAGTGTCTCACAATTTGCCTTAACCGGTTTAAGTGATACCGCTAACTTAGTATTAATGTATGAGAAAAATGATATTCAAACTCGACTTGCTTATAACTGGCGTGATGAGTACTTAAACAGTACATCATGGGGTGGTTCTAGAAGTCCTGAATATGTTGAAGCTTATGCGCAGTTAGATTTCAACATTAGTTACCAAGTAACCGAAGAGCTTTCAGTATCATTTGAAGGTCTAAACTTAACTGAAGAGAACAGTCGTAATCATGGCCGTTCTGAACGTCAAGTTATCAGCCTTTATGACTTAGGCGCTCGTTATCAATTAGGTGCTCGTTATACTTTCTAAGGTAGAATTCACACCTTTTATAATGTAGAAATAATGCAAGCCGCTGATTTCAGCGGCTTTATATTATTTGACGTTATGACTATCTTCAATTTAAAAATACTTATACTATTCAATAAGATCTTCTGTAATCACAAGGAATAACAAGATAATGACTAAGCATGTATTGTTAGACAACGTTACTCATCACGACTTAAAAATCAGTCCTTATTTTAAAGCTGAATTCGGCGACAAGGTCAATACTGTACTGACCTTCCCTACTGAATTAGCAACCATGCAGACCATTTACCCTATATTTTTTAGAAAAGACAGCAAAACCGAAACTTACCAATTAGTCGCAATGTTAGGATTTGAACAAGATGAAAATTTATTTTAAATGAAAAAAATCATACTTGGCAAGCTGATTACATTCCAGCAGTTGTCACAAAGGGGCCTTTTCTTATTGGTTTTCAAGATCAATCTAAAGACGGTGGTAGTGAGCAAGCGCCTGTTGTGCATATTGATATGGACAGCCCACGCATTGATAATGAACACGGTATTCCGGTCTTCTTAGAACACGGTGGTATTAGCCCGTATTTGAAAACTATTAATTCACAATTATTAAATATCTATCAAGGCATGTCAGCTGCAGAAGCAATGATTAACTTGTTTACTGAAATGGATTTGATTGAACCTGTTAACTTAGAAATTACTTTAAATAATGGTAATAAACATAATTTAAGTGGTAACTATACCATTAGTGATGAAAAGCTTGCCGGCTTAACTGGCGAAAAACTTGATAAGTTGAATAAAGCGGGCTTCTTACAATCGGCATTTTTGATCATGACATCGATAAATAATGTTGGCAGACTGATCACAATTAAAAATCGCCAATAACGACTGGTAACGATCTCTTGCCGAATAATAATCATTTATTTTTCGGCCTGTTTTTTAAGTATTAGAAATAAAATATTCCATGAAAAATATTAGCCGTAAAACACAAGCTATCGATGGCCATAATTTTGCAGAAGTTAGTGCTAACATCACCGCTTCTACTGAGCCGCTTATCATCAAAGGATTAGTTAAACATTGGCCTTTAGTGCAAGCTGGAATAAAAATCAGATGAAGCCGCTATTGGGTACTTAAAAAGTCACTATAATGGCAATCCTGCCGGAGTCTATTTTGGTGAACCGAGTATCAAAGGCCGATTTGCCTATGATGAGTCGGTAACAAAACTGAACTTTGAAGTAAAAAAACACCGCTTGATGAAATGCTGGATATTATCCAACAGCATAAAGGCGATAAAGCACCTCCAGCAATTTATATTGCTTCCAATAAAATAAAATATCATTTCCCAACGTTACCTAACGACAATAATTTACCCTTTAATGATGATGTTTTTACTGACTTATCGCTCGACGAGGCTGATTTACTTGCCAGTATTTGGATTGGCAATAAAACCTTGGTGTCGTGTCATTTTGATGCTCAAAAAAATATCGCCTGTTGTGTCGCAGGTCAACGTCGATTTACCTTATTTCCACCAGAGCAAATTTCCAACCTTTACCCTGGCCCATTAGAGCCAACACCAGGGGGACAAGTCATTAGTATGGTAGACTTTGCTAATCCGAACTTTGAGCGGCATCCTCGTTTTGCTCAAGCGCTCGAATATGCTCAAGTAGCAGAGCTTGAACCCGGTGACGCTTTATTTTTGCCAAGTATGTGGTGGCATCAAGTAGAAGCGCTTAGCCCCTTTAATATCTTAATTAACTATTGGTGGAATACCACTGCCCCCTATTTAGGGCAAGCAACCGATGCTTTAACACATGCCTTATTAAGTATTAAAGACTGCCCACCTGAAGAAAAAAAAAGCGTGGAAAGCAATCTTTGATTATTACATTTTTAATGACCATGATATCGCAACAACACATCTGCCTGAAGCAGCACATGGTAGCTTAGGGAAGGTAACATCATTATCGGCTCGGCAATTACGTGCGAAACTGATCAATAAGCTCAATAGATAAATTTAATCAACAAAACTCAATGTTGGAACTTATGCTAAATAAGAATAAAAAAACAAAAGTTGTCATTGCTGGTGGCGGAACGTCTGGCTGGATTGCCGCCGCTGCACTCAGCAAGCAAATGGGCAAAATGCTTGATATCACCCTGGTTGAATCTGATGCTATCGGCACCATTGGTGTTGGTGAAGCCTCAATTCCACCAATGCGAGTATTTCATCAACTCTTAGGAATTGATGAACAAGAATTTATGCGAGCAACTAACGCCACTTTTAAACTGGGAATTTCTTTTGAAAACTGGGGCCAAATCAATGATCAATATATTCATTCTTTTGGTACCACGGGGCAAGAAAGCTTTTTAGCAGGTTTCCATCATTTTTGGTTACACAGTCTCACCAAAGGATTTGATGCCGAATTTGGCGAATATTGTGTTGAGCTACAAGCTGCTAAAGCGAATAAGTTTGCCACTTCTGAAAAATCTAGCATTAACTATGCTTATCACTTGACGCAACTAGATATGCTGCCTATTTACGGGCCTTTAGTGAGGCCAAAGGCGTTAAGCGTGTTGAAGGGAAAATCAATCAGGTTGGCCAAAACCCACAAACAGAATTTATCACCACCTTAACCTTAGACAACGGCACAACCGTTGATGGTGATTTTTTTATCGACTGTACCGGCTTTCGAGGCTTATTGATTGAGCAAACGCTCAACACTGGCTATGAAGATTGGTCGCATTGGTTACCTTGTGATCGCGCTGTTGCTGTGCAAACAGAAGCAACTGGCGAATTAAAACCGTACACCCGCTCTATTGCTCATGAAAGCGGCTGGCAATGGCAAATACCGTTACAACACCGAACCGGCAATGGCTTAGTTTATTGCAGTAAATACATATCAGATGACAATGCAAAAGCATTATTATTAAAAAATATTACCGGCAAAACAATTAACGAGCCGAGAGTGATTAAATATCGCACCGGCAAACGTCGTCAATCATGGAATAAAAACTGTGTCGCTTTAGGCCTTTCAAGTGGTTTTGTTGAGCCTTTAGAATCAACCAGTATTTATTTATTCATGATGGGGATTATTCGATTAATGCGATTATTCCCAAATGATAGTGTTAAACAATCAAATATTGATGAATACAACAAGCAAACCGACGCCGAGTTAGAAAAGATACGTGATTTCATTATTCTGCATTATCACGCCACAGAACGTGACGACAGCCCTTTTTGGCGCTACTGTAAAAATATGACCATTCCAGACACGCTAAAACATCGTATCGACATATTTCGAGATAGTGCTCAGGCTTTCCAAGCGGATGGTGAACTGTTCAGGGTCGATTCTTGGACGCAGGTTATGTTAGGGCAACGTATTAAACCGGCAAGTTATCACCCGATTGTGCAAACAATGAGCGATAGCGAGCTACAGCAGTTCTTAAACGGTTATCGCGCGCAAGTACAGCAAGTAGTAACCCGCTTACCAAGTCATCAAACCTTTATCGATCAACACTGTAAAGCAAAAGATTAACCTGAATAATACACTTGGCTTTGTTGCTTAAGCCCAGTTTTAATAATCCTTCGCCGAAAAATAAAAAAGACGATAAAATTAATTTTATCGTCTTTTTTATTGCGAGATCTTAGCTCAAAAGAGCAAGAAATTTACTATCTCACTATATAAAACATCCTATTAATGACAGCTTAAATCAGCTGTTTTTGCCATCTTAGGAATGGATAGGCAACATCGGCAATTGTTAACGAATATTGCGCTTTGCTGGCAATGGTTAATACTGAGGTGATTTTCGACAAGTCAGCACCCGCTTGTTCAAAACATTGTAAATCGATTGATAAGCTATGCCATTGTTCATCCGTTAAACCAACTAATAACGTATCAAGATTAAGAGATCCCTGACAGTCTGTTTCACAGATCATGCTAGCTGTTAACGACGCGATTGGTTTTTCAGAGACTTTGATCGAAAACGACAGAGATGAATCGGCTTCTTTTAATGCGCGTAAATCTTCAGTGAAGTTACTGGTAAAGCCGAATTTAGCCAAGTCAGAACCGTCAAAATTAATCTCTAATGCGTCTTCTTGTACTTCTTTATCTGTCGTACGTAAAGTAATCGCGCCTAAGCTTTGCACACTACTATTAACAACTTCACTATTCCAACCTGAGGTTAACTCTAAACGCCATGGTTGTTGAACGGTACCGTTAAAAACTGACTGGGCTTTATTTAAGTTTTTATTAACGATAATGGTTTCATCTAAATCATCGTCTAAAACATTTTTATCACCATACTTAAGACCAAAACCATAAGGTAAAAGTGGTGCATAATCTTTATCAAAACGATTTACTTGTGTTTGCTGCGCAGTTTTAGGCCAAGAGTATGATAATTTACCTTTAAAGTCATAATTAATCTCACCATTAGGCTTAGTAAATAAAACATCGCTGACCCCTTGTCCTTCAGTGCCCGGTAACCAAACAGCAACAAATGCGTCACTGGCATTTAATTCAGCATTTACCCACATAGCTCGACCTGAAATAAATAAAGAAACAACAGGGATACCGTCACTTTTCATTTTTTAAGCAATGCTAAAGCGCTTTTATTACCACGCTGAAATTCTAAATTATCACGGTCGCCATGTCCTTCGGCATACGGCTCTTCACCAAACACCACAATGGCAACATCAGGTTTTTCATTATAACTGCCATCAACACTTAACGTAATTGTACCGCCATTAATCTCAACAGCCTGTTTTATACCTTGATAAATAGAGGTAGCGCCAGGAAATTCAGCGTTAGTATTATTTGTGCCTTGCCAAGTGACTGACCAACCACCTGATTGTTGAGTAATATTGTCAGCACCTGCTCCCGCTACAAGAATATTTTGCTTACCCGATAGCGGCAAGAGGTTGTTTTTATTTTTCAATAAAACCAAAGATTCGCGTACTGCCTGACGTGCAACAGCACGATGCTCAGAAGAACCAATTAACTTCGGTTTTCCCTGATAGCACACGATTTTTAGGCTAGGTTTAGAAAAATTCCCCGCTCTTACTTTTACACGTAAAATACGACTGACCGCGTCATCAATACGCGCCATAGAAATTTCACCTGACTTCACTTGAGCAACGGTATTCTCATATAATGGCTTCCATGCTTTCGTCGCCACCATAAAAATATCTAAACCGGCATTAATAGCTTGCGGGCAACTTTCATTAGAACAACCGGCAACTTGTCCGTGACCATTCCAATCACCCACGACAAAACCATCAAAGCCCATTTGGTTTTTTAACACATCAGTTAATAAATATTTGTTGCCGTGATTTTTTTACCATGCCAACTGTTAAATGATGCCATCACCGATTGTGAGCCCGCTTGTAAGCCACCAACATAACCTTGGCCATGAATATCAAAAAGTGCTTGTTCACTATCAATATTGTCGCCTTGATCATCACCACCAACCGTTCCACCATCACCTAAAAAGTGTTTCACGGTTGAAATAACCGTTCATCACCTAAAAAATCTTTGCCAACACTACCCTGCAAACCTTTAACGATAGCCGCTGAATACTCTCTAACTATTTCAGGATCTTCCGAATAGCCTTCATAAGTACGTCCCCAACGGTCATCGCGTACTACCGCAACTGTTGGCGCAAACACCCAATCAATACCAGTAACCATCACTTCTTTTGCGGTAATAGCGGCAACTTGTTCAAGTAATTTAGGGTTATTAGCCGCCCCTAACCCAATATTATGAGGAAATAATGTCGCACCAATAACATTATTGTGTCCATGGACAGCATCCGTTCCCCAAATGGTTGGAATAGTACTACCATCGAGTGAATCATCAATTGAAGCTTGATACATTGCTTCGGCTAAGTTGATCCAATCTTGTGCTGTTGCATGTTTATTTCCTTGTGGAAAAGAGCCACCGCCATTTAAAAAAGAGCCAAAACCATACTTGCGCATATCTTCCGGTGTAATATCGCGAATTTCAGGTTGGATCATTTGCGCCACTTTTTGCTCAACCGTCATTCCAGCTAATAATTTGCTAACCTTTGCTTCAACAACAGGATCTTTTTTTACTTCAAAATTTAATGACGGCCAAATACTTTCCTGCTCAGTAGTACCAACGCGTGTCGTGCCATCAGTTGCCTTTTCTTTTACTGTCTCAATTTTTTGGCACGATGATAAGCCAAAAGTGGCAACCATAATTGATAAGACAGAATAAATTAACGGATTAAATTTCATAAAATGTTTCCTTAATAAACTTTTAATTACAATATCTAACTAGAGCTATCTAGAGCGTAGAAACAAATAACGTGATAAACCAATGGCATTTATTCGTTATCTAAGAAAATCAGAGTAAAAGTATTGACCTTTGACTGATTAATCACTAACCTAAATGTAAGCGCTTTCATTCATTAGACATTAATAGCCGTTTTTTTTCAAGCTATTTGTAAGCGCTTACAATATTAACCCTATCGCTGTAACGAAAACTGGTATAACACATGACAAGATTATCTTTGCCTAAGAACTCTCCGATGCTAGAGAAAAATTCACCTATGGTGTCGCGACGGCCTCCTTTCAAATAGAAGGAGGAATAGATGATCGACTCCCTGTATCTGGGACACTTTTTGTGCCACGCCAGGAAAAATTGCCGATAATTCTGATGGCTCGCAAGCTTGCCAGCATTATCAACGCTGGCAAGAAGATATTGAACTAATTGACTCACTTAATGTTGATGCTTACCGCCTTTCTATTTCATGGCCGCGGGTAATGACCCTTGATGGCCAATTAAATAAAACCGGTGTCGATTTTTACCTTAATATTATTGATGCCTTAAATGCTAAAAATATTAAAGTATTTGTGACTCTTTACCATTGGGATTTACCACAACATTTAGAAGATCAAGGTGGTTGGTTAAATAGAGATACCGCTTACAAATTTGCTGAATATACCGACTTAATTACTAAAGCCTTCGGCAATAAAGTACACTCTTATGCCACCCTTAACGAACCTTTTTGCAGTGCCTTTTTAGGTTATGAAGCGGGTATTCACGCACCAGGGATTGTCGGTAAAGAATTTGGTAAAAAAGCAGCTCATCATTTGTTGTTAGCTCATGGCTTAGCCATGAAAGTGCTTTAATAAAAATAGCCCAGATTCACTAAATGGTATCGTATTAAACTTTACCCCTGCTTATCCAGCTAGCGACTCAATAGCCGATATAAAAGCAACCAGCTTTGCCGATGATTATTTTAACCAGTGGTATATTAAACCAATTTTTGACGCACAATACCCTGAGATTTTATCACAACTACCTGTTGAGCATCACCCAGACATTCAGCCTGGCGATATGGAAATTATTTCGCAGCCTGTCGACTTTTTAGGCATTAACTTTTATACCCGCGCCATATATCAGGCTAGCGACAGTGAAATTTTTGAACAATTGCCACCACCAGCACCATTAACCGATATTGGTTGGGAAATTTATCCTCAAGCCTTTTCTGCCTTATTGGTTGATTTAAATACCCGTTACCAGCTACCGCCAATTTATATTACTGAAAACGGTGCCGCCATGGATGATCAGTTAATTAATGGCGAAGTTAACGACCAAGATCGCATTGATTATTATCAAGCTCATTTAAATGAAGTGCACAATGCGATTGAACAAGGTGTTGTTATCGACGGTTATTTTGCTTGGAGCTTAATGGATAATTTTGAATGGGCTGAAGGTTATTTAAAACGCTTTGGGATTGTTCATGTTGATTACGACACCCAAGTACGTACGATTAAGGCCAGTGGTTTAGCTTATAAATCACTGATAACTAGAAAATAAAGTTATTCCCAGTTAAATTAATTGGTAGCAAACTTCACAACGATAAAGATAATAATAATGAGTAAATTACCGTTTTATGAAAAAGTCGGTTACGCCATGGGCGACGCTGCTGCAAATTTAGTATGGCGTGGTGCCTTAGCTTATTTAGCGGTATTTTACACCGATACCTTTGGTATAACAGCGCCGCAGCCGCCATGTTATTTTTAGTTGTGCGGCTTTCCGATGGCGTCACCGATATAATTATGGGCATGATAGCTGATCGCACCAACACACCTTGGGGGCAAATTTAGACCATGGATTTTATGGTCAGCCCCCGTATTAGGTTTGTTTATGGTGTTGTGTTTTACCACACCAAATTTAAGCGATAACGGTAAATTAGTTTATGCCTATTTTACTTATATTGGTTTAACCCTCGCTTATACCGTTAATAACGTGCCCTACTCAGCTTTAATGGGAGTAATGACACCAAGTGATGTTGAACGTACCAGTTTATCTGGTTTTAGATTTGCGGGCGCTTTTGCCGGTGGCTTATTAGTAATGGGCTTTTTACCTGAGCTGTTGCTACTTTGGTGAAGGTAACGATGCCATTGGCTATCAATATACCATGTATGTTTTTGCCGCGGTCTTAATTGCCTTAATGATTATCACCTTTGGCACCACTAAAGAACGTATTACACCTAAAATAGACAAAACCACCAACCTAAAATCAGAGCTTTTTGATTTATCGAAAAACTTACCTTATATCATTTACCGCTACTAGCGATGACGTTATTTTTCTATTTTCGTGATATTTATAGTGGCATCTTCTTTTTTATTGTCATGGCTGTCATGGCGGTCATCATTAAAAAATTATTACGCTTACCGACAGAAAATATGACCGGTACTCAACGCGATATGGTTGACCTGCTCACTAATAAACCTTGGTTAATTTTATTAGGTATGGGCTTTTTAACTATGATGTTTAACGGCATTAAATACGGGGTTATCGCCTATTATTTTTAAATATCATGTCGGCAGTGAATTAATGGCTGGCCAATATTTTATTGCCTTATTAATTGTTTCTATCTTAGGTGCTTTATGTACCGGCTATTTAGCTAAAAAGTTTGGTAAACGAAATTTATTCATAGCCTCATTAATATTAAGCGGCCTGATCACCGGTGGTTTATATTGGGTGCCCAAAGGGGATATTACTTCTCTATTTGTTATCGGTTGTGCGGCCGAATTTTTTGCTGCCATGATGCCAACCCTCTTTTTACCATGTTAGGCGATTCCGCAGATTATTCTGAATGGAAAAATGGCCGCAGAGCCACCGGTTTAATTTATTCGGCAGGTACTTTTGTGCAAAAAACGGGTGGTGGCTTTGCCGGGGCTTTAGTACTTGTAGTTTTAGCCGGTTATGGTTATAACGGCATGGATAAAAGTACCATTGAGGCTTCATTACCTGGCATGCAATTATTAATGAGTTGGATCCCTGCAGCTTTTGCTTTTGCTGGCGCGGCCTTAATGTTGATCTACCCATTAAGTAGCCAAAAAAATATTGAGATCAGCAATGAACTCATTAAACGCAGAGCTTAATTAGAATATTTGTCTTTGTGGCTTGCCATTAGGTTTTATTAAAAAATGTGCTATATTACGCCGCTACGTTTTACCTAGCGGCGACTTTGCTTTAAAGCGCCTAATAAAGCGTTGTTAGCAATGGATAGCTTAATCAAAAAACGAAGTTCTATTAATCATATTTATTAAATTAACATTTATTGCGGACAAGAAATGGCAACCATTTACGAGGTTTCAAAACTAGCAGGTGTTTCATTAGCCACCGTATCACGGGTAATGAACCAAAATGCCCGCGTTAGCGATAAAACCCGCGATAAAGTTTTACAAGCAATGGCGCAATTGGGCTATCGTCCTAACTCTATTGCTCAGTCCCTCGCCTCCAATCGTAGTAACAGTATCGGCATAATGGTCTCTGAATTAAGTGGTCCTTTTTATGGTCAAATGACCGCAGGTATTGAAGAAGAATTCAGAGCCGCTGGAAAACACGTCATTATCACACCTGGCCATAGTGATATTGAAAAAGAAAAAGACGGTATTGAGTTTTTAATTAGTCGGAATTGCGACGCCATTATTATGCACGTTGAAGCGGTTAGTGATGAATACCTAGTTGAATTAAGTAAAGGCTCAACCCCTATTATATTAATTTCCAGAAAAGTGAATAACTTAGCTGAGCGATGCATCAGTTTAGATAATGAATTAGGGGGCTATTTAGCAACCAAAGCAGTGATTGAACAAGGCCATAGTAATATTGCCTATATTGCTGGCCCATTATTTAAAGCTGACTCGACTGATCGTCTCGCCGGCCATAAACGAGCTTTAGCAGAAGCCAACATTCCTTTTGATGAAAAATTAATGTTTGTTGGTGACTTCAAAGACGTGGGTGGTACTAACGGGATAAAACATTTTATCGATAATAACCTTACCTTTACTGCCGTTGTTTGTGCTAATGATGAAATGGCTTCAGCGGTAATGACCTATGCCAGAGAGCATGGTTTTGAGTTACCTAAAGATTTATCCATTGTTGGTTTTGATAATATTAATTTTGCTAATTATCTATATCCTAAGCTTTCAACCATTGATCACCCGGTAAATGAAATGGGTAGAATGGCAGCAAAGCTCGTCTTAAAAGACGTTTACAAAACTAAAAACATTGGTGAAATTAAACATCTTTTTGAACCATCACTGATCGTAAGAGAATCAATTTCACCCAAAAACAGCTTAACGCTTTTTCAAGCCAAACAATTAAACACTCGTTCGCTTATATTGACGATATTGCGGTTGCCAATAGTTACGCTCTATTTTAGCAATCAACATATCGTCAGGTATTTCTAATGCTAAACCTTGTTGATAGGCAACTTTAGCAACTGCAAAAGCAATTTTTTTACTGATTGAGGCAATTGCCGTCAATGGTGGTAATAAGTTACCGACACCAGTATTCGCTAACGGTGATTCTAACGCTAAGGCTTCACTCGCCGCCATTAACATTTCATCGGTAATACGATTAATATTAGCCGCAACTACCGCTAAACCTAAACCTGGAAAAATATAACTATTGTTACACTGAGCGACAGGATAAAGTTTACCGCTATATTCAACCGGATCAAATGGGCTGCCGGTCGCAACAATCACTTCTCCCTCAGTCCAATTAATTACCTGCTCAGGTGTCGCTTCTACTTGTCTTGATGGATTACTCAACGGAAAAATAATCGGCAGTTCACAATGAGACTTCATCGCTTTAATCACTTGTTCACTGAACAAACCCGCTTGGCCAGAAACACCAATAAGTATTCCAGGTTGCGCATTCTCCATCACTTCTAATAAACTGGCATATTGACCAGCAATTGACCAACTTTCTATAGCCTCAGCACTTTGCATTAACTTAGCTTGAAAGTCTCGTAAATCACTCATACCTTGAGATAACAGACCAAAACGATCAACCATAAAGATTTGGCTGCGCGCTTGTTGCTCACTGATCCCCTCGCTTACCATTTGGGTAATAATTTGCTCGGCAATACCACAACCGGCTGAACCAGCACCTACAAAAGTAACTTTCTGATCCGATAACTTCACGTTTTTACTACGACATGCCGCTAATAAAGTACCGACAGTTACCGAAGCTGTACCTTGAATATCATCATTAAAGCAGCATATTTCATTACGATAACGGGTTAATAATGGCGTTGCATTCGGTTGAGCAAAGTCTTCAAATTGCAGCATAACATGGGGCCAGCGACGTTTTACTGAATCAATAAACATGGCCAAAAATTCATCGTATTCTTCTTGACCAATGCGTTTGTGACGCGTCCCCATGTACATTGGGTCGTCTAATAATTTTTGATTATTGGTGCCAACATCTAACATTACCGGTAAACAATACGCAGGACTAATACCACCACAAGCAGTATATAAAGATAATTTACCAATAGGAATTCCCATACCACCAATCCCTTGATCGCCCAAGCCAAGAATGCGCTCGCCATCAGTCACCACGATCACTTTAACTTTATTTTTTGTCGCATTTCTTAAAATATCGTCAAGATGCTCTCGTTCATTGTAAGAAATAAACAAACCTCGCGCACTACGATAAATATCAGAAAATTGCTCACAAGCATCACCAACGGTAGGCGTATAAATAATTGGCATCATTTCTTCAATGTGATCTTGTATTAATTTGTAATACAAGGTCTCATTATTATCTTGAATAGCGCGCAGATAAATGTGCTTGTTCATATTGGTATCGAAGCTTTTATACTGCATGTAAGCTCGTTCTGCTTGTTCTTCGATGGTTTCGTAACGTGGTGGCAATAACCCCGTTAAATTAAAACTGGCACGCTCTTCTTTGCTAAAAGCACTACCTTTATTTAATAACGGCGTTTCTATTAGGCTTGGGCCTGCATAATGGATATACAGGGGTCTATTTTTTGGAATACTCATAGTTATCGCTATTGGTTAGGCTTGTTCAGTGTAAAGAAAGATAGGTTAAACCTATATATTGACAATATAGATGAATAAAGTGGTGCTGAGAAGTTCCACGCTTATAATTTAGCAAATAAACTCAATAAGTTAAAAAATAAGGTGAAACCACAGCTTATCAACAACTAACATGAGCACCAACCAAATAAGCAATAAACGAAATCGTCGACAAAAAGGGCAATCAGTATGCCACCATGTCTTAAGTCTATTTTTCACAAATCAGCCTCTGCTCTTTAAAAAATGGCGTTCTAAAATTAAAGAACATTTATTTAACAAATACTTGATACATATTAATATATTTATCCTTAATAAGCTTACAATATAGCTTATTAACGGACAATCCTTAGAGGTTAACATGCAAATCACCGACTTAGCCCAAGAGCAAAAAATTCCTGCTTTGTGGCGTTTAGGCTTTAGACCCTTTTTTTTTTTGCTAGTGTTTTTGCTGTCGTAGCCATTACTATCTGGCAACTGATATTAGCTGGAAAACTGTCATTAACACCTTACGGTGTTGGTTATTGGTGGCATATTCATGAGATGTTATTCGGTTTTGTTATGCCAATAGTTGCCGGTTTTTTATTAACTGCTGCGCAAAATTGGACGGGCATCCGAGGGGCTTACGGTAAAACCCTGCAAGGGCTATTTATTTTATGGCTACTACCTCGAATATTATTATTAATACCTACATTAGCACCGCAGTGGTTGATTATTATCGCCGATCTAGCTTTTCTGCCAGCGGTTGCCTTTACCCTAGCTAAGCCCATAATCGCTATCAAACAGTATAGAAACTTATTTTTTATTCCTTTGTTGGCGTTATTTACCGGTTTTAATGTTTTGATGCACCTTAGTTTAGTGACAGCTCAACCGCTTAATATCACAATAATTTCTTACAGCTGTATTTTATTGGTTTGTGTTTTAATTTCAGTAATGGCCGGCCGTGTCACGCCTATGTTTACTGCTAATGGTACCCAAACAGAAAAAGTAGTTGGTTTGCCATTATTAGAAAAAATAACCAATGGTAGTTTGTTATTATTAAGCTTGGTTATGTTACTTTCTGCATTTTTACTATTAGCCCTAAGTTACTGGCAGCATTATTTTTTATTGCCGGTATAAGCCAATTTGTTCGCTGGTTTCGCTGGATGCCATGGATAACACTACCTGTGCCTTTATTATGGTCACTTCATGGTGCCATTAAATTTATTTGGTTTGGTTTGATCTGCTTAGGATTTTGTTATTTATACCCTGAGTTACCTAAAAACCATTTTTGGCATTTAATTACCATAGGAGGCATTGGAGGTATTATTCTCGCGATGATGGCTAGAGTTAGCCTAGGTCACACAGGGCGAGTTTTACAAGTTTCAGCTTGGGTTGCTTTAGTTTTTATCTTGCTAAGTGTCGCGGCACTGATCAGAACCTTTGGTCCTTGGTTAATGCCTGAGTTTACCCTCTTTTTTTATACTGGTAGTAGCATGTTATGGATATTCGCTTTTATTTTATTCTTAATAAAATACGCACCAATGTTTTGTCAACCAAGAGTTGACGGCCGACCTGGTTAAATTATCACTATTGGTTGAATAGCAGATACGTTATGATTCTGTTATTCAACGTTAAAAACGTTGCCATAATTAGGTGATAGTAACCAATGAAAGCTGTATTTTTAGATTTAAAATCGTTTATTCACAACATCTCTCTGGCGGCAATTGAAGCACAAGTTACTGACTTAACTTGTTACGATGTGACACCACCAGAGCTGGTGGTAGAAAGAAGTATTAACGCTGAAGTGATCATCACAAATAAAGTTATCTTTAGCCATGATGTCATGAAAAAACTACCGCATTTAAAATTAATCTGTGTTGCGGCAACCGGCACTAATAATATTGATATACTGGCCGCTAATGCACTTGGTATTAAAGTTATGAATGTCAGTGGTTATTCAACCAATTCTGTCAGCCAGTATGTTTTTGCGCAATTATTAGAATTTTATTCCAGCACGAATGAAAGCATTCAAAGAGTTAGACAAGGTCAGTGGCAACAAAGCCCACTGTTTTGTATGCATTCTTCTAAATTTGATGAATTAGCCGGTAAAACCATTGGGATTGTTGGCTTCGGTGATATTGGTAAAAACATTGCTAACATTGCCCAAGCTTTTGGTATGAATGTGATAATTGCCGAAAGAGCCAATGAAACAAAAATTCGTGCTGGCAGAGTCAGTTTTAATGAGGTGCTAAAAACAGCTGATATTGTTTCTCTTCATTGCCCACATACACCAGAAACGGAACATCTTTTTAGCCATGAGCAATTTGCTAACATGCAGCCGCACGCTATCATTATCAACACTGCTCGCGGCGCAATTATTGATAATTCAGCTTTGTTATCAGCACTTAACAATAAAATCATTGCCGGCGCTATTCTTGATGTTTTAGAGCAAGAGCCGCCACCTGCAGATCACATATTATTAAAGCCACAACCGGAAAATTTATTTATTACGGCTCATATTGCTTGGGCAAGTTCACAAGCACAACAAAAGTTACTCAACTTAATTGGCGAAAACATCAAACAATTTAAAACAAGTTAGTAATACCAATCCGTATAAGCTCAAGATACGTATCAAAAAGCATAAAAAAGCCTGAACAGCTAGCTGTTCAGGCTTTTTTTTATATTCAGTAGTTTTTTACTAGCTTGTTATTAACTATTATTCGCTAATAAAAAAGCTCTTAGTTCAGCAAAGTCTGCTGGCATATTCACTGATAAGATTTTTTCGCTAGCACAATCAGCTAATTCTTTTGGCAAACCAATAGGGCTACCTAAAATACTTTCAACAACTTCTTTAAATTTAGCAGGATGAGCAGTACCTAAAAATACACCATACTCTTGTTCGGTCATGTTGTATTTTAACGCTTTATAAGCAACTGCTGCGTGTGGTTCACTGATATAACCAACAGAATTCAAGTTAGTTACCGTCATTTGTGTTTGTTCTTCATCAATTGATACTGATGAAACACAATCTTTTGGTACTATGCCGGTTTTAAGCATAAAATCAACACGTGGCCAGTTATTAGGATTACTTACATCCATAGCATTTGAAATGGTCGCAACCGTATCATTCGGTGACCATTCACCGGTCTCTAAATAGCGAGGAACCGTATCATTGGCGTTAGTTGCCGCAATAAAACGTTTGATCGGTAAACCTAACGACTTACCTAATAAACCTGCAGTTAAGTTACCAAAGTTACCACTTGGAATAGAGAATACTAAATTAGCTAATTGCTCATCAGTTACGTTACCCTGAGCATTTGCCACTTTTAACTGGGCAACCGCTTCAAAATAATAACAAATTTGCGCTAATAAACGGCTAATGTTAATTGAGTTAGCTGAGTTTAAACCAATCGTTGTTTTTAATTCTTGATCATCAAAAGCATTTTTTACTAATGCCTGACAAGCATCAAAATCAGCTTCAACAGCAATAGTTTTGATGTTACCACCTAAGGTAGTGAACATTTTTTCTTGTAATAAGCTGATCTTACCTTTTGGATAAAGGATGACCACTTCAATGTTATCAATGCCATGAAATGCATGAGCAACCGCAGCACCAGTATCACCTGAAGTTGCCGTTAAAATGGTAATTTTTTCACCTTGGCTAAATGCTTGTAAACATTGCGCCATAAAACGGGCACCAAAATCTTTAAACGCTAATGTTGGGCCGTGAAATAATTCTAATACTGATGCTTTATCCGTTACCTTTTGTACTGGCGCTGGAAAGCTAAAAGCATTTGTTATAATCTCGGTTAATTGTGCGTCAGTTAACGATTCTTCAACAAACGGTTTTAATACTTTAACGCTACGCTCAACCAATGGTAATGCTAATAATTCATCGATATTGTCAAATGCAGGGATCGTTTCAGGAAAGAATAAACCTTGGCCTTTACCTAGCCCTTGTTTTACTGCTTGAGCAAAACTAACTTGTTCACTGTTGTCTTTTAAATTATAAAACTTCACTTAAATTCCTTACGATGCTGCTGCATCTGGTAATACTATTGCGCCCTGCTCGTCTAATTGACAAACATGAACAAAACCTAATTCATTTTGCACGTAGTTATCTTGTAACCACTGTGCTTGTGCTTGTGCTTTTGTTAAATCATCACAAATAGCAAATAATGTTGGCCCAGAGCCTGAAATACCAACAGCGACACTACCCATGGTTAATAACTCAGCTCTTGCTTGCTCAAAACCTGGTAATAAATGACAACGATAAGGCTCAGCCACCACATCGTTAAATTGAGCAAATGCTTGTTTCGCGTCTTGACGATGGCAAGCATCAACAAAAGCCGCTAAGTTTTGGCCAAAAGTAACAACATCAGCACGTGAATAGCTAGTTGGTAACACTTCACGAGCCGCTTTTGTTGATACTTCAATACCTGGATACGCCATAATATAATAAAACTGACTAAAACCAGGTAAAGTACGAGTAACATTAACCGCATCCGGCAACATTAATTGCAAGCCGCCTAAAAAACATGGAGCCACATTATCATAATGTAAACTGCCACTGATTTGTGCTTCCATTTCACCCATCATATTCAGCATAGCCATGTCATTAAATGGCTTATCATAAAAAGCATTTAAGGCATGAAGTGCGGCAACAACAGAACAGGCACTTGAACCTAAACCACTGCCAACCGGCATTTTTTTATCAAGTGTTAACTTAACAGGTTGTGCTGTTTTACCAAGCTCAGCAAGGTGCTTGTTGTATAAGTCGATACATTGCCAGACAATGTTTTCTTTAGGATCTGCCGGTAACTTAGCTGAAAAGGCACCTTCAACAATTAAGCTGTTTTGCTCTGCCGCTTCAATTGAGACAACGTCACCTAACAAGGTTCCGTCAACAGGCTTTACCGCCATTCCTAAAATATCAAAACCAACACTAACATTACCAATTGATGCTGGCGCAAAAATTGAGAGAGACATTATAACGTTTGCTCCCAAGCAAGAGTTCTTAAAACATCACCAAAGACACCAGCAGCAGTTACCGCAGCACCAGCGCCATAACCACGTAAAACAAATGGTAGCGGTTGATAATAACGCGATAGAATAGCTAAAGCGTTTTCACCGTCTTTAATGCTAAATAGTGGATGCTCAGGGCCAACCGCTTCAATTGATACTTTGCACTTACCATCAACAATATTACCAATGTAACGCAATACTTTGCCTTCTGCTTTAGCCGCTTGTACACGCTTATCAAAAGCAGCATCGATGCTTGGTAAGTTTTGCATAAAGGTGGCTACATCACCGCTATCGTCAAAATCACTTGGTAATACAGGTTCAATTTCAATATCAGATATTTCTAACTGCATACCGGCTTCACGCGCCATAATTAATAATTTACGCGCAACGTCCATACCACTTAAATCATCACGAGGATCTGGTTCAGTAAAGCCTTTCTCTTTAGCAATCGCAGTGGCTTGTGACACCGTCATGCCTTCTTCTAACATACCAAATAAGAAAGATAATGAACCTGATAATATACCTTCAAAACGTTGTAATTCATCACCTACTCGGATCAAGCTTTGTAAAGTATCAATCACCGGTAAACCAGCACCAACTGTCGTTTCATATAAGAAACGACGATGTGTTTTTTGTGCTGCGGCTCTTAACTCTTGATAATATTCCCATGAATCAGTATTCGCTTTTTTGTTCGGCGTAACAACATGGAAACCTTCTGATAAATAGTCAACATAACTCATTGCTAAGGCTTCGTTTGACGTACAATCAACTAACACTGGATTGATTAAGTGATTAGCGCGGACAAATTCTTTTAAATTATCCGGAGTTAAATCAACCAAGTTTTGGCCTAACGCTGCTTGCCAATTATCTAAGTCAATACCTTCAGCTTGTAACGACATACCTTTAGACGTAGCAATACCATAAACTTTACAGTCAATATTTTGATTCTTTAAGGTTTTTTGTTGGCGATTAATTTGCGCAATTAATTCACTACCAACAACACCACAGCCCACTAAGAAAACATCAATTGATGGACGCTTAGTGAAGAAGTTTTGATGGGCAACTTTAATAGCATCCGTACATTTACGTTCTTCAATAACGACACAAATACTACGTTCTGACGAATCTTGTGCAATCGCAATAACATTTACTCGTGCTTGCGCAAGTGAAGTAAAGAACTTAGCCGCAACACCTTGTTGTTGTTGCATGCCATCACCTACTAAACAAACAATTGATAATTGATCGCGTAATTCAATAGGGTCTAATAAGCCATTAAGTAGTTCTAGTTCAAACTCTTCTTTTAAGCTTTCTTCAGCTAGTACTTTATCTTGCGTATGAATACAGAAGCTAATGCAATATTCACTTGATGACTGACTGATCATCACTAATGAGATATTTTCTTTACTCATGGTAGCAAACACACGGCTAGCCATACCAACCATGCCTTTCATGCCGGGGCCTGAAACATTCACCATGGTTAAGTTATCTAAGTTTGAAATTGCCTTAACAATATTTTTGTTATCGCTTTCATTGGCGATTAAAGTACCTGCAGCTTCAGGGTTACCGGTATTTTTTTAATTAAACATGGAATGTGATGCTGGGCAATTGGGCCGATAGTTTTTGGATGTAAAACTGAAGCACCAAAATAAGAAAGCTCCATCGCTTCTTGGTATGACAAATAATCAATTAAACTCGCTTCTTTAATTGAACGAGGATCGGCATTATAAACACCATCAACATCAGTCCAAATTTCACAACACTCAGCATTAGCACAAACTGCAAGTACCGCAGCTGAATAATCAGAACCATTACGGCCTAATGTTGTTACTTGGCCTTGCGTGTTAACACCTATAAAACCTGGCATAACAGCAATATCTTTAATTTCACCGTAAGCGTGTTTAAACTTTTCTTTTGATTCAACTAGGTCAGCAATGGCATTCAGTGGCGAGTCATTTGTAACTAAGAATTTTTCAGGGGCTAATTCAACCACATCAAATTTTTAATGCACTTAAAATTGATGATAATAAAGCGACACTTAATCGCTCACCAGTACTGATAATACGAGCTACGATGTGATCAGGACAGAAGTTTAATAACACGGTGCCTTCAAGGTAACGGCGTAATTCATGCTCATGGTTTGAAAAGCGCTTGTTCCGCATGAATGCGATCAAAACCAGCAACAGATGCTGATAAGTCTTCAATAATGGTAAAAATAGCTTGTTTAAAATGAGCTAAACCTTGTTCAATTTGACCACTGTCAATTGAACTGTCTGCTAAACCAACTAAATGATTGGTAACACCCTGAGGTGCTGAAACAACCACAGCCAGTGGTGAATCTTTACGTTTGCCTTGGATAATTTGGGCCACTTGCACAAATCGTTCTGCGCTGGCAAGTGAAGATCCGCCAAATTTTAAAACTCGCATTTTGCTTCCCCTATATAATGAAAAAGCCCGTAACCTTTGGCCACGAGCTTTGACAGTAATTTAATCGTTTACGCGTCAGCCGTTGACCACCATCCCTAAACGGGTGGTAATGATAATAATGGTCGTATGGCTAGTAATATTTTTCATGGCGCTAAAATGCCTGAAACAGGGCTTTTTGTCAATAAAAATCTATAAAAATAGCGTTATTTGAGGAGATAATGTGTTAATTAGCGTTTTAATCCAATTTTCATTCTAATTTATGCACAATGAGACAAGTTACTACGGATTTTTACGCAGTTTCGTCCCGATCCTTTTGCATCGTAAAGCGCTTCATCTGAACGCGCAATTAAATCTTCATAGCGTGTATCACTTGCTGCCAAAATAGACACGCCAATACTAACGGTAATTTTTATTTCATCACCATTAAATTCAATCACTGATGATTCAATAAACTTTCGAATTTTTTCGGCAAGCTCGCGCGCACCGTCTAACGACGTTTCAGGTAAAATAACCGCAAACTCTTCACCACCATAACGACCAAAATATCACATAACCGTAACATCTGTTTGATACGGGTGGCGCTTTCAATTAATACTTGATCGCCTCCCTAAGTGGCCATAGGTATCATTTAACCGCTTAAAGTTATCTAAATCAAACATGATCAAGGCTAAGTCATGATCAAATCGACGCGCTCTCGAATATTCTTTTTAGCTAAACATTCTTCCCAATGTTTTCTATTAAACACCTGTGTTAAACCGTCAATACGATTAGCTAGTGCTAACTTATCAAGTGCTTGCTGCATTGCTAATTGGTAATGACAAACGTCTGTTGCATCTTCAATGGCAATATAAATGAATTCTTCACCTTGATTATTTTGAATAATCGTAAACTTACAGTTTTGCGCCATAAAATGGCTATCGGTTGTGATCGGGCGCGTATGAGGAAATTCAAACAAATGATGACGTTGTTCCCATGAACAAAACGCAGGGGTTTTTAATTGAGTAACACTAGAGAATTTACGCCTTAACCAGCGATTTGGCAATTCTGGGAATATTTCAAATATCGATTGGCCTTTATATTTAGCTAAAGATTTATTGGCATAAATTTCAAGAAAGTTATTCCAATAAACTAATTGATAACTAAAATCGATAATAATAACGCCAGAATTTAACTGGTTATTAATAGACTCGACAAAACTATCAACCTCAGCCATATTAAAAGTCTTCCAAAATTCTATCGATAACATCGGTAATATTTATAATTGCCGCTTCAGGTATCAGTAAAATCATATCGCAATTGAATGAAAAGTCCGTTACTTGGTAGGTAATTTTGACTTTTAAGGCGAGATCCCAGCTAAAAGAAAGTTGCGCTAAATATTCAGTGATCGGGCTATTATTGGCCGAAATTAACCGAGGCGCACTATACGACATTTGGTTTTCAATTTGGCTAGCGAACACATTTAAAAAGGTTGTTGTTAAAATTGAGCTAATATCAGTTAGCTGTTCTTCAACGGATAATTCATCCGGTTCGTAACCCAAAATATCGGCAATTTTATCAGTATCAGAACTTTTATATACCAGTAGCGCTTCACCACGTATGCCTTCATAACCAAAAAAGCCTTGGCTGACAATAGCACTAGCTTCTACTTCACTATAAAGCGAATTAGAAAGTGCACTAGCATCGACTTGCTCAATACTAGGAACATTAAGATGAACAAAAGTATCTAAGTAGCGAGCAAGTTGATCACTCGCTTGCCCCATAGCAACATTAATTAGCTCTTGTAAGCAATCTTGTTGGTCTTCGTTCAAATTAAAGGCGCTCATATATAACCATGCTCACTTAGTTTTTCAGCTAATACTTCGGGGCTGACTGGTTTACGTAAAAAAGCTTTAGCGCCTAAATTAAGCACTTTATTTTGCATTTCGGGCTGAATATCGGCAGAGATAACAAAAACATGGCAATTGATATTTTCATCTCTAATACCTTGAAGCACGCCAATACCGTCAATTTCAGGCATTGTCAGATCTAAAAAGAGGACATCGATAGGATTATTCCGAAGGTGTTCAAGCCCTTCTTTACCATTGGTTGCAATTGCTACATCAACTTCCCATTGCTCAGGAAGACTTCTTTAACTTGTTTACGCGCAAGATTAGAATCGTCGCAAATGAGTACAGAGACACTCATCAAATATAACCCTTAATATTATTTTTTTTATTTTAGAATCACTAATCTACCTTAATTTAACCCGTATGTTAAATGAAATCATGATGAAATTAACATAAATATGACATTAATGGGTTGGCGAGGAATTTATCAATATCTGAGCAATAAAGCATCTAAAACCTTATTCTTTGAAGAAAGATTAAAATTAATGCTCAGGTAACACTTTATTATTCGAGATAAATTAAGCGTTAAAAACCAATAAGACTACGTAAAATTAATAACGATAAAATCGCCGATGCTAAATAGATCAACGTTATCTTCAAGCTAAATACCATTCTTTTCATAACTGCCTCATTGTTAAGTGGCCTTATAGTTATGACCACAACCTTATTAAATAAGTTTCAAACAATAATTATGCCAAGCTAAATAGCCGCCAATAAATTTCAGCGAAAGATAGGATATTTATCGATATTTCAAAGAGTAAGATTCAGAAGGAGAATCGAGATAAAACAGGCGATTTAGCAAGATGAGTAGTTATAGTTCAGGTAAAGACAATTGTTTCTGATTTATTTTAAGCCAATGTTTTTGTTGTTGATAATCAGGCATATAACTGGCAACCAATTGCCAAAAAGCGGCAGAATGGTTCATATGCTTGATATGGCATAGTTCATGAACAATAACGTAATCAAATACGGCTTTAGGGACCATAGCTAATAAGGTATTAAAGGTGAGTGCGCGTTTACTATTACAACTCCCCCAACGAGATTTATAAATCCGTATTTTAACACTCGTAGCACAAAGCCCGGTGACGTTTTGGTAAAAAAACAATTTTTCCTGTAAGTAGGTGTCAACTTGTTGGCGAAACCAATCAAGAATAAGCGTTCTTAGCAATAACGCTTTGTTGGTTAATGAGGATTGTGATGTGGTTAACGTAACAACCAAGCTGTCTTCTAATAGACAAACGTTTTGAGCATCGCCCATTAACACCGTAAAGCGCCTTGTTTTACCAAAACAAAAAAGCGAATCACCATCTTGATACGAAAACGTGGTCGGTTTTTGCTGTTCGATAATCGCTAATTTTTAGTTACCCATGCCTGTTTTGACAAAACAAACTGTTCAACTTGTTGCTTAGTTAAATAAGCAGGAGCTCGAACCACCAGATCACCTTGTTTTATTTGTAACGCGATGGTTTTGCGTTTATTACTAAGTGCAACTGGTACTTCATATTGGATATTATTAAGCAGACTCTTTATTCGCTGCAATATCAGTAACAACCCCGGCTTTTTTGCTGCCGGCTTAGCAGCAGGCTTTTTAACAGGTTTTGGTTTTAGCTTGTAATGCAATTAACACATCTTCACGGTTTTGCGCTAAATAAATACTCAACTCTTCCACCAAGCTTTCAGTTAATTCCGCTGGTGCTTTATTAAACATTTCAGCTAAATTATCTGCCATATCTAGCATTTTATCGTAATCATCAGCGGCTTTTTTATCCATGAATGTTTGAACCTCCACCCCGTTTCTCATTACAACAAATCGACTTTCAACTGCCATTTTATTTCCCCAATAGTATCTTGTCAGCGACAATTAAATACAACAAAACTGTATAAAACAACAGTAACACAAACATAGCCATGTTTAAAGCTGAAAGTTATCTGATTTTTTTGAGTACGATCCTTTTCTTAAAATAATTATTCTTTAACATAATTAAAACAGGTTAGACCTCTTACATTGATACCTTAACTCTGTTACCATTCAGCGTACACGTGTACACCTACAGTGTTTTCTAATAACGAAAAGAACAAAGAGTAATAGCAATGCAAACCTTGAGGATTGAGAAAGCCAGCAAAGCATATAGCCTAGCAGAAGAAATTGCTAACGCGGTTAGTCATGGTATTGGCGCTTTATTAAGTGTTGCCGGCTTAACGCTATTGTTGGTTATTGCCGCCTTTGAACAAGACGCAACAAAAATTGTTAGCTTTGCAATTTATGGGACTTCTTTGGTATTACTGTTTATGGCATCAACGTTATATCACGCCATTATTAATGAAAAAGCAAAAGCCATACTTAAATTAGTTGATCATTGTGCTATTTATATTTTGATTGCCGGTACCTACACACCATTAATGTTGATCACTTTGCAGGGTACGTTAGGCTATAGCTTATTGGTTTTGATCTGGCTGCTAGCATGTGCAGGTGTGGTTTTTAAACTGAAATTTGGCCACCAATATAAAATAACTTCTTTGCTCACTTATTTAGGTATGGGGTTTATTTCGTTATTTGTGATAAAGCAACTTTATCAAGCGTTGCCATTTACTGGTTTATTATTATTGGCTTGTGGTGGCTTGTTATATAGCTTAGGGATCATTTTTTATGTCCAAAAAAGATCCCTTATAACCATGCCATTTGGCATTTATTTGTTTTAGCTGCTGCCGGCTGTCACTTTGCCATGATGCTTTATATTTAAAGCATTACTCGTTTGGGGCTAATTCACCTCTAAAACAATACGTTCAATATCATCAGAAAATTCTCTTGGATCTGCTGATTGTGCGTAAGCAATATATTCTTGATACTTATTGGTCGCGTTACTCTTTAACAAAGTAATTTTTGTTTTATAAATGTTATTTTTATCGCCAATAATCGCTTGATGATCAGCAGGAGGTTTAACGATCGGTAAAGTACCTTTAGCTGGGCCATAATAAGTCCATTTAACAGGAATGCTGACATTATTGATCAAGGTTAAATAATCAAATTCAGCAATTAACATTGGATGGCTTTTAACCTGGCTAAAATCATAGCTACCATCAGCACTTAATTCCGATAAATATTGTTGGTCGATATCAGGTAACTCTTTACTTGCTTGCACATCAAGTGATTGCTCGGCAATTTCAGATGTGATGCGTCGTTGCCGCTGTAATTTAAAAGTACCTAATAACGAAGTTACATCAACAAACTGATGGCTCGCTTCTGAAACAAACACCGCTTCACTTATATAAAAGTGGTGACTCTTAAATAAATAAACCTCACGCTGGCTTGATGGCACATTAAAAGCAAAATGATGACGCCCTGAAATTAACTGGCTCGTTGTTACCATTTGATGGTTTTTAGCTAAGGTTAACTCATACTCGGCAACATCAACGGCTGTTGCTTGCCAAAAGCCATTATTTACTGAAGAAAAATCATCAACAAATTCAGTTGCGCCAATCACTTCATCTTGGCTATTTTTCCCTAAAACCGCAAAAGAGTGTTTCGGCCAAGCCGACGATTTATCATGACACACTTCAATATCGGTAAACTCAGTAGTACGTTCATCAATTGCTTGCCAACTGGCAAAATTAGCTGAGCTTAGCACTTGTTCACGACTAGCAAATGGTCGGTGTCTCAGTTGTAAATCTTGTTTTACACATTGGCAAGCGTTGTTATTAACTTTATTGTCATATTTAGCGAAATATACAGCTTGAGTAGCTGTTTTGACATTTTGATAACTAACAATGTCATAACCTTCTGGCGCATCGCCTGAACGTGTTTTTGCTACAATGGTATAATTGATATTTTCTTTGGTAATGATCAGATTAACCACACCTTGTGCATTAGGCTGGTACTTTTTAATGGTTTGCCAATTTTCATCTTGTAAATAAAAATCATAATCAGAAAATTGATTTGTTAAACCGCAATTATTCAGTAATTGCCCTTGTAAACTAAATTTATACTCTTGCTTCGGGTTATCTGCTGGTTTTGAACCACCACCACCACAAGCTTGCAGCAAAAATAGAGAAGTAAGAATAACAACAGAATAAATCGACTTAACCGAAGATGTAAGCATATAAGATAAAAAACCCCAAAAATATTTCGCGGCCATTATACGAGAAGAAAATAAAATAACGAACGTATTTTATCGTAAATAAATATGTAAAATTTGTCCTCTTTATATGGCATCAACATCTTGATGAATCAGATGTTGATGCTAACTTTCAACTATTGCTTATTGCTTACGGTGTCTTTTTTACCTTGCTGGGAAAATCACTCACACCTTTTGTTGTTCTTTTAACGTTTTGAATAGTGCCATCGTCGTTAAAATAGATATATTCTGCAGTCGTTTGTCTTTGTGACTTATGGCAATCATCTGAGTTTTTAAACCAGCGATGATAAAACAAAATCCAATGCCCTTTATATTCAACAATTGAATGGTGATTATTACCTCCTTCAGAGGCCATAAAAACACCGTGGTATTGCCAAGGCCTGTTGGCGATTTACTTGTGTAGTAAGCTAATTTACGATTATTTTCTGGCATGGTGAAATAATAAAGGCCATTGCGTTTAAAAATCCAAGGTCCTTCCATTTTAGGCTCGTAACCACCCATGTCCATTTTAATAAAGTTACCTTTTACACTTAACAAGTCATCTGCTAATTCAGCAACGTAATAGTCAAATCCTTTACCATGAAAATAAAGATACGCTTTATCATCGTCATCGATAAAAATACTTGGATCATTGGCATAAGGCTCGGTCCACAAAGGAGCACCAATTGCATCTTTAAATGGTCCTGTAGGTGAGTCACTTACTGCAACGCCAATGCCCATCCACTTAGTACTTTTTTTCTGGGTTTTCCTGTCTTTCACTCCAGTTCCAGCAGGAAATACGAGATAATATTTACCATTTTTATATGCTGCATCTGGTGCCCAAGCATAATTATCAGCCCAAGTTAAATCATCTACAGATAAGCTAGGACCATGATCAACCCAATTAACTAAATCGTCAGATGAAAAGGTGTGCCAATTTTTCATGTAAAAATCAGGCTGACACTCTTCATCGTGCGAAGTATATAAATACATTTTCCCATCTTGCCAAACATGCCCAGAGGGATCTGCTGTTTTAATATTGCTGCCAAAATTAAGTGGATTTCCTGCCAATACGGTAAAAGAGCTTAAAATTAAAGATAACAACAATGTTTTTAATGTATGCCTTTTCATACTCACCCCAAAAGTAATTTCATATGATAAATAGACTGTCATTATTTTAGCTAAAGCTCAACAATTATTACTCACGATTAATTCAATAATATCGAATTTGTGAAAAATCTTACCTAATAGATAAAACTTAATTTCCCTTTTTAACGTTTTATTTTGTTATTTTACTAACTTATCCAAGACTATTAGGCCAAAAAAACAGATAATACTTTTTTAGATAAACTCACGGATAAGCGAAAGACAATACCTCTGGTGAATAGATAATTTTGCCTATATTAACGAGGTTTAACGTTTCGTAAATTCCGCCAAAATTCGGAAACTATTCAATGGAAATCAAAGTTAATTTTCTCGACAACCTCAAGCTTGAAGCTAAGTTTGATGACTTTACCGTTATTGCTGATCAACCGATTCGTTATAAAGGTGATGGTTCAGCACCAGGCCATTTGATTATTTCCTCGCCTCGTCGGCTCTGTGTGCTGCCTATTTTGTTAAAGTATATTGTGTATCTCGAGATATCCCAACCGAGGGGATCCGGCTGTCTGAAAACAACATTGTTTCACCTGAAAACCGCTATCAACAAGAATTTAAAATTCAAGTAGAGCTACCGGATAGCATTTCAGATAAAGATCGCCAAGGCATACTTCGCTCAATAGATCGTTGTACAGTAAAAAAGGTGATTCAAACAGGCCCAGAGTTTAACGTTGAAACCGTAAAAAGTTTAGATGAAGACGCTCAAGCCATATTTAACTATACAACCAGACGATGCGGCGAGTACTTTTATTTTAGGTAAAGACTTACCGCTTGAGCATACTACTATCGCCAACATGACCAGCATCTTAGCTTATTTAGGCATGAAAATAAGGAAGTGTCATCATGGCGCAATATTGTGCCAAATGTTTGGTCGTTACATATTCGTGATGCCGCTTCTCTGGTGTTTTACTAATGGTAAAGGCGCCACTAAAGAAAGCGCTTTATGTTCAGCACTGGGTGAATTCATTGAACGACTCAACTGTAACTTTTTTCTATAACGATCAGTTTTTTGGCCAAGACATCGCCAACAGCAATTTTGTTCATTACCCCAACGAAAAATGGTTTCCGTTAGAGGATGATGATGTATTACCTCAAGGTATTTTAGATGATTATTGTTTTGGACATTTACAACCCTGACGGTGAACTGCAAGGCTCACATTTAATCGACACCAACTCAGGCAATGTTGAACGTGGTATTTGTTCAATTCCTTATGTTCGCCAGTCTGACGGTGAAACGATTTATTTTCCTTCGAACTTAATTGAAAACTTATTTTTAAGTAATGGCATGAGTGCCGGTAATAATTTTGAAGAAGCAAAAGTACAATGTTTATCGGAAATCTTTGAACGAGCGGTAAAACGCCAAATTATCGAACAAGAAATAGTTTTACCCGACGTACCCGCTAGCGTTATCGCAAAGTATCCTGCAATTTTAGCGGGTATTGAAGGATTAGAAGCACAAGGTTTTCCTGTTGTTGTTAAAGATGCCTCATTAGGTGGTCAATTTCCTGTTATGTGCGTAACCTTAATGAACCCTAAAACCGGCGGTGTTTTTGCCTCGTTTGGCGCCCACCCAAGTTTTGAAGTAGCTCTTGAACGCAGCAACCGAATTATTACAAGGTCGCAGCTTTGAAGGCTTAAACGATGTCCCGTTACCAACCTTTAACAGTATGGCCGTTGCCGAACCTGAAAACTTCGTTGAACATTTTGTTGATTCTACCGGTGTTATTTCATGGCGATTTTTTAGTGCAAAACACGACTATGAGTTTTGTGAATGGGATTTTTTCCGGCACAACCAAGAAGAATGTGAGCAATTATTTGGCATTTTAAAAGACCTTGGCAAAGAAGCTTATGTTGCTGAGTTTTCTGACTTAGGTGTAGCTTGCCGTATTCTGGTGCCTGATTATTCGGAAGTGTATCCAGTAGAAGACTTAATTTGGGACAACACCAACAAAGCGCTACTTTACCGTGAAGATATTTTAAATATTCACTCATTAACTGATGAGCAATTAGCTGAATTGGTTCAGCGTTTAGAAGATAGCCAATTAGATAACTACATTGATATTATTAGTTTAATTGGTATTGAATTTGACGAAAATACGGTTTGGGCCAATTAACAATTATTGAGCTTTGGCAACTGCTAATCTATCTTGTTTAGTGGCACTAGAAGAAGCGCAGAGTTAGTTGAAGCCTTCTTCACAATATAACAATACTGTTGTTAGACGTCGTTACTCTGTCAAGCCATGAGTGCTGTGCTTGAAATCGCGTTAGATGAAGAACTTGAAATTGAAGATTACCTACACAACTTCGCGCAGCTGCATTGGTGGTGATAGTGGTCTACAAACAATGTCATTGTCTCAATTAAATAGGTGATGTTAAATTTACGGTTTAACAAAAAACCACTATGCCGTTAGAAGGCTTAGACAAAACACCTAAGATTAATCGACGTTCAAGCTACTAAAAAACTGTTTTAAGCACATGAAGCCCGCGCGGAAAAAGTTGACGCTGCCAGCTAGTTTTCGAATTTCAGAACAACAAAAGGTATGTATTGCGTATACCTTATCATCTTAACAACATCTCTTGAACACCAATCTAGTTTGACACTTACTAAGAATGCCATTTATTTGGCAAATCGCCCCTTTTTGTAAAAATCCCCTTGAATATAAACTATCAGGCTAAATGACATATTTTAAAATTAAAAGAATAACAAAAAACATTAATCCGAGTAGAGCTTGAGCACCTATAATCATAAAACTAAACCTCAACTTGCTTGAATATATTTTAATATAGGGAAACTTTCATCTAACATACCTAGGATCACTTCGCCATATTCTTTGATTAGCAATTTTACAAGCTCTCGAAATAACTGGTTTCATTATTCATGCCAGGTAATAAATTAGCTTCCATAAAGTAACACTCTCCTAAAGCATCCATTTTGACGTCAATTCGGCCAAAACCGCGAACACCTAAACCTTTAAAAGCCGCACCTGCAAGTAACTTAACGGCATCCAGATCTTGATGAGTAACAGCTTTATCTATCACTAATTTTTGCAACAGCTCCTAATATTCTCAGCCGCCTGTTGATACTTTGGGAATAATTTCAATCGCTGAAATGCTAACGTTGCCACTGCCACTTTTTATCACTGCAACCGTAAACTCCCTGCCAGCTAAATATTCTTCAACTAACACTGGTTGTTGATAAATTTGGTACAAGAACAAGACCTTTGCTTTAAATTCGGAAAAATTTTTGACAAATGAATCATCATCAATGCCATTACCATTAGCTGCATCCATCGGCTTTAAAAAGAGCGGAAATGAAAAAGGTAAATCGGCTTCTAACTGATGCTGATCAGGTATCGCTGTGAAATGTTTAGCCGTTTTAATGCCTAAATTCGCTAAATGATTTTTAGCTGAGACTTTATCTGAGTCAAACTTAAGTGTTTCTCTGCCAGAGCCAGAAAAAGTGATGTTATTGTTTTCGAAATACTCAGAAAACCAAACATCACTTTCGTCTGCAATTGGCATATATTTAGCGGCTAGAACAACTAGATCAGGTTTTCGTACCAGTACCGCTTGCAGATCAGCTAAAGTTTGGCACACCGCCACTATCACAGCATGACCGGTCAGCTTTAAAGCAGTGAGTACGTTATTACAAGCAAGCGGAGAACCAAAGCCCGTTTCTTTCAATTTAGCATTACTAGAGGTAATTATTTCTATGTTCATTTCAGCTTCCATTAGATTAAGCCGTTGATCGGCTAATAGTCGGCGTTATGAAATGAATTCAAATAGATGGATTGAAATCATAAAATCGACAGACGAGATGTCTGCTTATCGATTAATGAAAGACAAGCCGCGCAGTATAACACAGCCGTCTAGAATGATTGAAAGTTTACTGCTTTATCTAAACAAAAAGGGTAATAACATTGCTGTTATTACCCTTTTTTAATAATATAAACTATTAAATTAGTGGTTTTCAGACACCATATTAACCGTATATTTAGGGATTTCTACCACTAAGTCTTCATCAGCGATGATCGCTTGGCAGCTTAAACGTGAATCACAACCCCCAGGCTTTATCTAATAAGTCATCTTCTAACTCATCACTTTCAGCTAATGAATCAAAGCCTTCACGAATAATCACGTGACAGGTAGTACAAGCACATACTTTTTCACAAGCATTCAAGATATCATTTTTTAAAATGAATCAGTTTCACCGTCTAATACGGCCATCAGGACATAATTCAGTGGTAATACAATAATTTTTGGCATAATCGTCTTCTTAAACGTTTAAATTAACTGCGTATTCAACTTACAGGTCGTCTACTGTTTGGCCTGAAAGTGCAATTTTTTATTGATAATCCATTCGGCGTTCAGCAAAAAATCGCCGTCAAATCATTCACTTTTTCAATACTTTCTTCTATCGCTTTTTCATCAGCTCCTTGGCTGATTTGTGCTAATTCATTAATGCCGGTATTAATATCAGCAAGTTCTTGCTCTGATAATAATTGCGCATCTACCGCAAGTGCTGCTTGTAATGCTTCTATCACTCGAGCAGCTTCAACTTGTTGCTCTTTTAACATACGGGCAGCAATATCTTCTTTGGCATTCGACATTGAATCTAAAATCATTTGAGTGATTTCTTTATCTTCCAAACCAAAAGACGGCTTCACAACAATACTTGATTCAACGCCAGTTGATTTTTCCATAGCCGTAACTTCAAGTAAACCATCAGCGTCTACTTTAAAAGTAACACGAATATGGGCAGCGCCTGCCGCCATTGGTGGAATACCACGCAATTCAAAACGAGCAAGCGAACGACAATCATCCACTAACTCACGCTCACCTTGTAAAACATGTACCGCCATTGCGGTTTGTCCATCTTTAAAGGTAGTGAATTCTTGTGCTTTTGCCACTGGAATAGTGGTATTACGGGTGATCACTTTTTCAACTAAGCCACCCATGGTTTCTAACCCTAATGACAACGGGATCACATCAAGCAATAACATATCACTTTCAGGTTTATTACCCGCAAGAATATCTGCTTGAATTGCCGCACCAATGGCCACTACTTTGTCGGGATCAATTGAAGTTAATGGCGTTTTCTTAAAATACTTTTCAACTTCACTACGTACTAATGGTACACGAGTTGAACCGCCAACCATTACTACTTCAATAACCTCTTTCGGTAGTGATGTCAGCATCTTTAATGCTCGACGACATGCACGTAAGGTTTTATTCACTAAGCCGTTTATTAAACTATTAAAGCTATCGCGCGATAAATTTTGTGACCACGTTTCACCATTATCAAGTTTAATGCTAATTTCATGCTCGGCATTATCGGTTAACGCTTCTTTCGCAGCACAGGCTTGATGGGTTAATTGACGCTCTAACGATTTTGATAACGGACGAGTTAGCTCGGCTTGTTCAACAATATAATCTACTAAAGCAACATCAAATCATCACCACCAAGGGCAGAGTCACCACCGGTAGCGAGTACTTCAAATACGCCTTTATTTAAACGTAGAATAGAAATATCAAAGGTACCACCGCCCAAATCATAAACCGCAATCACCCCTTCTTGTTTTGAATCTAAACCATAAGCCACAGCTGCTGCCGTAGGTTCATTTAATAAACGCAAAACATTTAAACCGGCAATTTTAGCCGCATCTTTGGTTGCCTGGCGTTGTGCATCGTCAAAATACGCAGGAACCGTAATAACTACGCCATTAACTCACCACCAAGGGCTTTTTCAGCTCGAGCAGGGTCGATAATTGTGCGAGTATTTCACTCGACACTTGCACAGGGTTCCTGCACCGTTGGCGAGTTTGAATATTTGGATGATTATCATCACCAACAAATTGATAAGGTAATGACGGGTATTTGTTTTCGATATCTTGTTTACTACGACCAATCAAGCGTTTTGCTGACACTATCGTATTTTCAGGATCTGTAATAGCAAAAGCTTTCTGCCGCTTTACCAACAAGAATTTCAGAGTCTTGATAACTAACGATTGATGGCAAAATATCATCGCCATTTTCATCCGTTAAAGTATTTGTCATGCCACTTTGCACACTGGCGATCAATGAATTAGTAGTGCCTAAATCAATGCCCGCTGCTAAACGGTGTTCATGTGGAACCGTACTTTGACCTGGTTCAGCAATTTGTAATAAAGCCATATTAGATTCTTAAACTTTTAAATTTTTCAGATTAATCGTCAAAGAGCTGTTCTTCTAAACGATCTAATTCGATATGTAATTTTTGATAAAATTTTAATTTACGCAAGTTTTCACTCGCCGCTAAATTTGATTCCGGCGTATTGTCATATAACTGCTGACGCATTTTAGTAGTTAAACTATCATACTCAACATCTAATTCTTCATTAGCGGCAAATATAGCAGCATCAACATCGCTTGCGTGTTTAATGTCTTCAACATTTCACGCAATTCCATTTGACGCATTAAAAAAGTTATCTTGAAACGAAGCTTGCTCGGAAGGCATATCAATTCGGCCATAACTGTTAAGCAAATATTCAGCTCGTTTTAACGGCTGTTTTAATGTTTGATAAGCGTCATTGATCTGAGCAGATTTTTGAACAGCTAATAGCTGCTCTTGAGATGAAGCATGGGCAAATTTGTCAGGATGCACTTTTTTTTGTAGTGTTTGATAAATTTCGGACAGCTTAGCTGTGTCGACATCAAAGGATTCTTCAATACCGAATAACGCAAAATAATTCAAAGCAATACCTCAAAAACTCGTTTGATAACAGAAAGCGCATTGAATTTTCTTATTGTCAATGAGGGCAATTTCTCTTGCAAAGTACAGGCTAACTAATTAAAGCTGCGTACCGCTAACCAGAGAAACTACCGTTAATCTCAACAAGAAAAATTAAACGTTAAAAGATTCACCACAACCACATTCGCCTTTTGCGTTCGGGTTGGTAAACTTAAAACCTTCGTTTAAGCCTTCTTTAACAAAATCTAATTCAATACCAGCAAGATAAAACTAAACTTTTTGCATCAATAATAATGTTTACACCATCAATGGTAAAAAGTTCGTCATCTTCATTTAAGCTGTCAACAAATTCAAGCACGTAAGCCAAACCTGAACAACCTGTGGTTTTAATACCTAAACGCAAACCAAGGCCTTTACCTCGGTTTGCTAAAATGACTGAACGCGCTCTTTTGCAGCCGCTGTCATAGTTACAGACATGAAATTCTCCGCAAATTAAGCGTGTTTAGCGCGGTAATCTTCAATCGCCGCTTTGATAGCATCTTCCGCTAAAATTGAACAGTGAATTTTCACTGGTGGTAAAGCTAACTCTTCAGAAATATCCGTATTTTTGATTTGTGCTGCTTCGTCAATTGACTTACCTTTTACCCACTCAGTAACTAATGAGCTTGATGCGATTGCTGAACCACATCCGTAAGTTTTAAACTTAGCATCTTCAATAATACCAGCGTCTGATATTTTAAGTTGTAACTTCATTACGTCACCACAAGCTGGTGCGCCAACCATACCGGTAGCTACACTAGGATCGTTTTTATCCATAGAGCCAACGTTACGTGGGTTTTCATAATGATCGATTACTTTTTCGCTATAAGCCATAATATATTCTCCAAATTTTCACTAATACAAAGATATTAGTGAGCTACCCACTCAACTGATTCTAAATCAATACCATCTTGGAACATTTCCCAAAGTGGCGACATGTCACGTAAGTGACCAATTGCTTTTTGAATCAACTCAATAGCATAATCTACTTCTTCTTCAGTCGTAAAACGACCAAAACTAAAACGAATTGAACTGTGCGCCATTTCGTCATTTAAACCTAATGCACGTAATACATATGAAGGCTCTAAACTAGCTGATGTACAGGCTGAGCCAGATGAAACCGCTAAGTCTTTTAACGCCATGATCAATGATTCACCTTCAACAAAGTTGAAGCTCACATTTAAGTTACCTGGGTAACGAGTATCAAAATCACCGTTAACAAACACTTGTTCCATGGTTTGCAAACCTTTCCATAAACGATCACGCATAGCCGTTACATGGGCAATGTCTTGTGCCATTTCTTCTTTCGCAATGCGACAAGCTTCACCAAAACCAACAATTTGATGGGTTGGTAAAGTACCACTACGCATACCACGTTCATGACCACCACCGTGCATTTGTGCTTCTAAACGAATACGTGGTTTACGGCGAACATATAAAGCACCAATCCCTTTAGGACCGTACATTTTATGTGCTGACATTGAGAATAAATCAACTTTTAATGCTTGCATATCAACCGGAATTTTACCCGCTGATTGCGCACCATCAACATGAAAGACAATTTTACGCGCACGACATAATTCGCCAATCGCTGCAATATCTTGGATCACACAATTTCATTGTTTACATGCATAATCGAAACTACAACCGTGTCATCACGCATTGCCGCTTCAAGTTTAGCTAAATCAATTAAGCCATTCGCTTCAGGGTCAAGATAAGTTACTTCAAAACCTTGGCGCTCTAGTTCACGACACGTATCTAAAACCGCTTTGTGCTCAGTTTTAGAAGTAATAACGTGCTTACCTTTTTGCTGTAAAAATTTGCTGCGCCTTTAATGGCTAAGTTATTTGATTCGGTAGCACCAGAAGTAATAATAACAATTTCACGCGGATCAGCGTTAATTAAGTCGGCAATTTGGTTACGAGCAATATCAACCGCCTCTTCTGCTTGCCAGCCAAACTTGTGCGAGCGAGATGCTGGGTTACCGAAAAAACCATCGGTAGTCATGTATTGCATCATTTTTTCAGCTACGCGCTTATCAACAGGCGTAGTAGCTGAATAATCAAAATAAATAGGAAGCTTCATTGGCTTTCTTTCTCCAGGACTTAATTCAACAAACTGGTAGTTACCAGCCGCTTATAATACTTTTGTTTCAATCAAGGTTTCTAAATTATTGCCATTAGCATGCTTATAAGCACCGTCTTGACGTTTAGATACCGATTTAACATCTCTTTGTTCAACAAGTTCAGACAAAGAAATGCTTTGTAAAAATTCTTCGATACGGTTACTTAAATCAGACCACAAGGTATGAGTTAAACATTGATTTCCACCTTTCTTGGCAATTTCCTTGCCCCATACATCGGGTTGCATCAACACTTTCATCAACCGCAGTAATTACATCAGCAACAGCAATTTCTGCTGAACACCGACCTAAACGATAACCACCACCAGGGCCGCGAACACTGTTCACTAAGCCATGTTTACGTAAACGAGAAAACAATTGTTCAAGATAAGATAAAGAAATACCTTGTCGCTCCTGAAATATCAGCTAAAGGCACAGGTCCAAAGCCGCATGTATAGCGACATCAAGCATAGCTGTAACGGCATAACGCCCTTTTGAAGTCAGTTTCATAATGTGCCTTTTTCTTAACCTAACAATTGGTAAAACCGATGATGGCACCAAATTGCCGCGCAATTATATATATCCCTAGTAAATTAGTCAAATATATACCCGACTAATTTACTCAATCATTTTACGCGGATTGCGATAGATCGAGATAATGCGGAGTAAATTAGTAAGTATCTTGATTATGAATAAAGAAAGGTTAAAACTCACTAAATTTCAGGATCAAAAGAATCGACATGGGCTGAGCGACGTTTTGTTGCTGCTTTTTCATCTTCAACAACTTCACGTACTTTTTAATTTTAACTCTGCATCACAGACGTTACCACCAAGAACGTTAACTTCTTTACATAAATCCGTAATTTTACTGTCCATTAAATGCATATGATCTAATAAACGACCAATCGCTTCGCTACAGGATCAGGATTATCCGTTGATACCGCATAAGCGTCAGAAGCCGTATTTTTTCGCCACAGCTTCTCGATTTTCAGAATTCTTCGTCTTTTGGCAATAACAATTCTTGCTGGTATACCAACCGCCGTTAAGTTTTCAGGTACATCTTTTACCGGCAGAGTTCGAACCGACTTTACCACCTTTTGCTGATCGTGATCGGCCCTGAAAACTTTTTGCCCCCGCACCAATTAACCCATTGTCTTTAAGGGTTGGGTGACGTTTACCGGCATTCCAACTGGTACCGCCTAAGGTAAACACATGATATAAAGTAACATCATCGCCAATTTGTGCAGTTTCACCAATGACTACGCCCATACCATGATCAATAAAACAACGACGACCAATGGTGGCACCTGGGTGAATTTCAATGCCGGTTAACCAGCGAAAACGTTGAAACAAAACGAGCTAAAAATTTAAAGTTACGTTGCCATAATTTATGGCTAATACGGTGAAAACCAAACCGCGTGTAAACCTGGATAATTGAATAAAATTTCCAATACCGTTCTCGCGGCTGGATCTCTATCAAAGACACTATTGATATCTTCTTTGATACGACTGAACATAATTTGTCCTTTTTGAATCTTTTTCGCTAAAATTAACAAGAATGCCGACGAATGACGTTGACCCCAATGGGGATTATTTTTTAGCTGATTTTTCAACCGAAGCTAAAATACCACGCATCATTTTTACTTCTTTACTGTCAGGCCTTGCACGATTTAACAAACGGCGTAATTTAGTCATCACTAAACCTGGATGGCTTGGCACAATAAAACCAGTTGCTTTTAAAGCTTGCTCAAAATGCTCATACATACGCTCGGTTTCTTCCACCAATGGATACTCAGTATCATCCTCTGATGGGGTATTATATTCTTTAGCTTCGGTTGCTAAATATGCCATGCGAACTTCATAACTTAACGTTTGAACCGCCATGGCTAAGTTTAGTGAGCTATAGTCAGGGTTAGCCGGAATTTGCACATGAAAATGACAAAGCTGTAATTCATCATTAGTTAAACCACTGCTTTCACGACCAAACACTAAAGCAACAGGAAAGTTAGCCGCTTCTTCAATTAATTTTTCGCCACAACTTCTTGGCTCCAACATTGGCCAAGGGAGTGTCCGTGAGCGTGCGCTCGTACCAACAACTAAGCCGCAATCAACAATGGCTTCTTCTAAGGTTTTTACCACAGTAGCAGAAGCTAAACATCTGAAGCACCAGCAGATAGAGCCTGTGCTTGGCCATTTGGCATTTCAATTGATCAACTAACACTAAATTTGTTAGTCCCATGGTTTTCATTGCTCGGGCAGCTGAACCAATATTACGGCAATCTGAGGTATTCACTAAAACAATACGAACAGAATCTAAAAATGTTTTTGAAACAGTGTTTGACATTATAACTATCTAGATGGCTAAAACTTGTCGTATGTTAACACAGATATTTATCAAGATAATGCGAAAAATAGCCAGTTTATATAATTTTTTAACTTAAGGCATTCCAGCGGTGTTGCAATACTCTCTAAGAAAATCAGTCAGCAAACCCTTATCGCAATTCAACAAATTTAAGCGCTACTTTTGGAACATGATAATAAAAGCCAAATCGAACAATAAATAAACAGTTAATAGTCGCTTATTTAAAGTGACTCTGGTATAATGCGCGCCGCTTTGGTGGTCGATGCCTGATGGTAGTGCCAACCAACACCGTTCTTTTACATGCTGTTTTACAAAATAAGGTAGTTACCATGCACCCTATGTTGAATATTGCTGTGCGCGCTGCGCGCTCGGCAGGTAGTGTTATATCTCGTTCTTTTGAACAAGATGACAAATTAGAAATTGAATCTAAAGGCTTAAATGACTTTGTGACAAATGTTGACCGTAATGCTGAGCAAGCGGTTATTGATGTGATTCAAAAAGCTTACCCAAATCACTGTATTATTGGTGAAGAATGTGGTGTATTAAATGGTACTGATGCAGACTATCAATGGATTATTGATCCGTTAGATGGCACCACCAATTTTGTAAAAGGCATTCCACATTTTTGTGTTTCTATTGCTTTAAAAGTAAAAGGTAAATTAGACCAAGCTGTGGTTTATGATCCGATCCGTGGCGAATTATTTACCGCTAGCCGTGGTAAAGGTGCACAATTAAATGGTTTCCGTATTCGTGTGAAACAACCTAAAGAATTATCTGGTGCTGTGTTAGCAACGGGTTTCCCATTCAAACAAAACAACATCTTGATAGTTACATGAATATGTTCAAAGCATTATTCATTAAAACCGCTGACATGCGTCGTGCTGGCTCGGCAGCTTTAGACTTAGCTTATGTTGCTGCTGGCCGTATTGATGGTTTTTTCGAATTAGGCTTAAAACCTTGGGATACCGCAGCAGGCGAATTATTAATTATTGAAGCGGGTGGTTTAGTAACTGATTTTACTGGCGGCCATACTCACAATGCTTCTGGTAATGTCGTTGCAGGTAGTTCAAAACTAATCAAAGAAATGTTAAATGACATTCGCCCTCATTTACCTGAAAGTTTAAAAACAGCTACAGATAAACTCATTGGGTTCCCTTAACGGGGATAAAACTTATTGAAAAAAGCGCCTTTGGCGCTTTTTTTGTTTGTTCAGCTTATGTTCTACCTGACATTATTTAGCTATTGTTCATCTAAGTTACTTGCCAATAAAAAGGCTAATAAATCATGTTTTTCTAAGGGCTTACTGTACCAATAACCTTGTATTTCTTCACAGTTAAGCTCCGTTAAAAAGTCAACATGCTCAATTTGTTCAACCCCTTCGGCAATTAACGACAACCCTAAGTTTTTCCCTAACGATACAATAGTAGAAACTAACGCTCTATCTTCTTCATTTTGATGACAATCACGAATAAACGACTGATCTATTTTTAATTTATCAACCGGAAATTGTTTTAAATACGATAACGAGGAATAACCAGTACCAAAATCATCAATTGAAAGCTGTACCCCTATCTCTTTCAACTCATGTAATACGGCCAGCATGTCTTGCTCGTTATGCATAAACACACCCTCAGTTATTTCTAATTCGATATTTTTTCGCTGGCAAACCAATATCATTTAAAGCGTCGTTAACTGAATTAACAAAATCTGGATGAGAAAACTGCCGAGGTGACACATTAACCGCTACCACAATATCAGGATAACCTTTATTAATTAACTGGTTAGCAAAAGCGCAGGCTTGTCGCAAAATCCAATCACCTATTGGTACAATTAATCCTGGATTGCTCTGCCAATGGTATAAAGTCAATAGGTGAAATAATTTTATCTTGATGCTGCCAACGCACTAAAGTTTCCAGCCCAACAACTTGTTTAGAAGCTAAATCTAATTGCGGCTGAAATACCAAAAACAGTTCATTTCGACTAAGCGCTAAACGCAAGTTATCTAATAAACGGGCATTTTGTGATAACTTTGCTGTCCATTGTTCATTAAATAACAACCACTGTTTATGCTCATCTTGCTCAGCAAAGGTTAAGGCCGTGCGGGTGTATTTTAGCAAATCTCCCCGCGTTTCAGCGTGCTCCAGGAAAAAGACTAAACCCAAAGTCTAATTCAACAAAAAACTCACCATGATCGGTACTAATTTTGTGATTGATGATCTGATTAATTTGCTCAACCAAGTGGCTAATATTTGTATAAGCATTGCCTTTGTTATCGCTATGAAAAATGGCAAATTCACTATCATTTAATTGGTAAATTTTAATTTGAGGGTTTAAATTTTCACGTAATAATTTAGCCAACTGGATCACTAAGCCTTGTGAACATTCAAAACCTTGGGTGGTAACTGTACGATTAAAATTTTTAATGGTAAACATACCTAAAACAAAAGCCGTATTCGCAAAAATAAAACCATTAATATCTTCATCCATTTGATATTTGTTCGGTAAAATGGCTGTCTTGGTTTAAAAATGCTAGATCACTAATGCGCCGCTCAGACAAACGTTGCTCAGTAACATCAAAAATGTGTAAGTCATAGGCATCAACGTCTTTTAACCAATTGATATTCACTTGCAATAAACGAGTTGCTAAAGCCTGTTCTATAGTCATGGTAGTAATACCCGCCGACTAATTTGCTCTCGTAATGATAAGAAATTATCCGGTATTAATGCTTCAAATCATTACTAAACCAATATCAGCTAATAGCTCGTGACAAGCTTGGTTTGAATAAGTAATTTCACCAAACTGGTTAATACTCCAAAATAGGGTTAGATTACGCTGCATAAAAAGTGCTAAACGGTTATTTTTAGCATTGGTAATAACATAACGCTTGCTATACCAAGCAACTAACAAACCTAATAATAAGACAATACTAAAACTAAACACAATGACCAAGTCATGAGTGTTGGCCATTTGTGCTGTAGTTTGATTATGCGCTCGATTAACCGTAGCTTGGGTTTGTTGTTCAACATCTAGCAACACAGGTAACTAAGTTTCGGCGTTGATTGGATATATTACCCCTAACAATAAACGTAATTCATCCCAATCAATATCATCGGCTTGCATAACAAGATGAAATTTCTCAAATAGCGCTTCTATTTTGAATTGCCTTTGTTTGATGGTTTGATATTGCTTTTAAACTTTCTGTTTAGCAATCACTTGCTGGTGCATAGTGATAAGCGCTTTCATGTCGGCAAAGCTAGTGAGAAAATTTTCGCTATTTTGATCGCCGTAATATTCGTAAATAATGCGCTCTTGCTCACACTTAAATCGCAATCAATTGGTTAATTGTTGTTAAAGTAGGAATACGTTCTTCCACTAAAATTACGGCATTATTTCTAACATTTTCACTTGAGAAGAATAAACCCAAAGTGACAACGACAGCCTAACAGAACAATGAGCCTGACTACACTGGTACTAAAATAAATAGGGCTTCACAATGGCATCCATACTCTCGTATCCTGTAACTTGACTAAATATGAAATATTGTTAACTCACAAGGTTAACTAAAAAATAATATTGACGGTGAGCGTGTATCAACAAATTCAATTGCTATATTAGTCACTTAAGCCCTCGAAAACAAATTCATAAATAAAATCTATTTCAGCATACCGTTCAATACTAACATTGCTTTCTACTAACATTTTAATCTAACCAATCACTTTTAAGTAATTTATCTCGCTTGCAAGGTAGCGTAAGATAGCGCTATTAATTTTACGCCACTATTTTACTGTTATGATCACACCCCCAACGCATAAACAACCTTTTATCGCCGGCGAAGCTGCTCCTAGTTGGCGCAGGCCCTGGCGACCCAGATTTATTGACTTTACAAGCCTATCGTTTTATTCAACAAGCTGAAGTTGTAGTTTACGACCGCTTAGTCAGTAAAGAATTATGGCTATTGTGCCCAGCACAGCCGAACTTGTTTATGTGGGTAAAAAACAAGCCGTACACTGCGTCCCCCAAGATGGATTAATCAATTATTAGCTGATCACGCAAAAGCGGTAAAAAAGTGGTGCGTTTAAAAGGCGGCGATCCTTTTGTATTTGGTCGTGGTGGTGAAGAAGCTCAATATTTATTAGCCAATAAAATCGCGTGTCACATTATACCGGGACTGCCGCTTCAGCTAACTGCACTAGTTATGTAGGTATTCCATTAACCCATCGCAATGTATCACGCAGCTGCACTTTTATTACTGGTCATGTGCAGGAAAACGGCCAGTTAGACATTCCTTGGAATACCCTGTCAGACCAACAACAAACGGTTGTTTTTTACATGGGCGTAAAAAAGTTTACCAATAATTATTGAACAATTAGAAAAAGCAGGTCGTAGTGATCAAACGCCAGCCGCCCTTATTCGCAAAGGCACTCAGCCCGATCAACAAGTATATAAAGGGACTCTTACATTCTATTAAATGATTTAGTGAAAACCCATGAGATAAAACCACCAACCTTGATTGTTATTGGTGATGTGGTGAATACTTTTTAACGAAAATGAATTACAGAATGTCGGTTATTTAGCTGCCAGTAACTAACATTAAGGCATGCTGCATAAGCTTACTTTATGCAGCATTTTAATCTTGTAATTATTGATTAAAAGCGATTAACCATGCGACAACTTTAAACCAACAATACCCGCAAAAATTAAACTCAAGCTAACAATTTTCAGTACATCGGCTGATTCACCAAAAATAAAAATCCCTAACACTGCCGTACCAACAGCGCCAATGCCTACCCAAATTGCATAAGCGGTACCCCATGAGTAAAGTTTTAAAGCGATTCCCAATAAAACAATACTAGCACCAAAGAAAACACGTACCAAGCGTTGGCCAAAATTTAGTAAAACCGTCGCTGTACTTTAAAACCAATAGCCCAGCCAACTTCTAATAAACCTGCGATAAATAAAATACCCCAATTCATAGACCCTTAATTAAATTGGGGCCGTCCCACGAATGAATAACGAGCGGTGAGGTCGTCCTCACTTCAACAATAATTAATCGGTGTAAAAGACATTAATGGAGATAAATAAAACCAAGCACTTTATTAAAAAAGTGGTTATTTCTCTTGTTCAAGCAACGATATTTTATTATTTAACAACAAAGAGTTAGGTATTAAATGACTAACACCTTCAGCTTTAATGGTGATGTAGCGAAGGTTAAAATCCACCACAGTCCCTTTTGTGCCCGACATTTCAATTTTATCGCCTAACTTTATTGGCTTATAAAGCACAATCATAATACCTGACACTAAATTTGAAATAGCATCTTTTAAAGCTAACCCTAATGCAAAACTGGTTAAACCCAAACCAGCTACCAAAGCACCAACATCAAACCTAATTTTGACAAAGCTAGCATGATACCAATAAACAGTAAAACAGCTTTTTGCGAGTTAGATATTAACCGAAATGATTGATAAGCCGAAGCATCAAAACGCTTTTCAATGTTGTTGATCACTCGATCAATTAACAAACTAAACACTAAAAATGCTGCAAAAACCAAACCCGCTTGCACTATATTTTCATTCATCAACAACTCTCGTTATAAAAAATTCAAAGCTAAATTCAAGGCTTAGCATAAATAATAACAATCAGTAAAAACAAACCACACGCTTTTGAGCTCAGGTTAACTAAATTTTTACCATAAAAAAACGCAAATGTAATACTGCGTTTTTGATGTTTAAATTAAGTAACCGGCATATTAAATCAAAGTAGCTTGGTTTAACGGTTATTGCTTGGTTTAGTGCGATTATTTTTATACGGTGAACTTGGTTTATTGCCTACACTCGGCTTGTTACCGGTATTCGATTTATTACCCGTAGTTTTCGGCTTGCTATGCTGCTTAACCTTGTTGCGACTTTGTCCAGGGCGTTGGCCGTCTTTATGTTCAACATTGGCAGCTTTGGGTTTATCATTCAAACCTTTAATTTTTTTAGGTTTTTCTTTTTCAGTGGACGAATATCTCGTGAAGCTGGTAACGCATTGTATGGTTCAAAGCCGCTGACTTCTTTGCGAGTAATGTGCTGCTGAATAACATGTTCAATATCAATTAGTTGTTGGTACTCATCGGCACTAACTAATGATACTGCTTGACCGTCAGCTCCTGCTCGCCCAGTTCTACCAATACGGTGTACATAATCTTCTTGAATATTCGGTAAGTCAAAGTTCACAACATTAGGTAACAAGCTAATATCAATACCGCGGGCGGCAATATCGGTTGCCACTAATACTTCAATGGTTTTATCTTTAAAGCCAGCTAATGCTTTAGTGCGTGCGCCTTGGCTTTTATTACCGTGAATAGCTGCCGCTTTATGGCCGTTGGCTTCTAATTGTTTAGTTAATTTGTTAGCACCATGTTTGGTGCGACAAAATACTAATACTTGCTGCCAATTTTCGGTTTTGATCAGATGATTTAATAACGCGGCTTTTTTATTTTTATCAACCGCCACTAACCAATGTTCGATAGTTTCAGCTGTCGTGTTTTCTGGCGTTACTGAAATTTCCACCGGATCATTGACTAACTCTTTAGCTAATAGACGTATTTCTGGTGAAAAGGTTGCTGAGAACAATAAGTTCTGACGCTTTTTCGGCAACGCTTGAATGATTTTTTTAATATCACGAATAAAGCCCATATCTAACATACGATCAGCTTCATCAAGTACTAATAATTCAAGCTGGGAAAACTTAATCGCGTTTTGCTGATATAAATCTAATAAGCGCCCAGGTGTCGCCACTAAAATATCAACACCTTGTCTTAGTCGCATCATTTGCGGATTAATTTTTACCCCACCAAAAATCACTTCATTGGTAAGTTTTAGGTTTTTGCTATATACCGCAACATTCTCTGCAATTTGCGCAGCTAACTCACGGGTAGGCGTTAAAATTAACACACGGGTGTGGTTACTTTTAACATAATTGGTATTTTTGGGATCAGCTAACAATTGTAAAATAGGTAAAGTAAAACCCGCAGTTTTACCGGTACCCGTTTGTGCTGCCGCCATCAAATCACGACCACTTAATACCGCAGGAATTGCTTGAGCTTGAATCGGCGAAGGCTCGGTATAACCTTTTTCATCTAAAGCAGATAAAATTTCTTTTGATAAACCAAGGTCAGAAAAACGCATAAAATATCCAAATAAATAGGGAGGACAAATTAGTCAGAATGATTAACCCGTCAAAGGGCGTGAAGAATACAGCATGGCTGATTTCATAGCAATCAAAGTAAGTTAATTATCATTGTTTTTAAATAAGGAAACTTTATAACGAGGAAATAAATTTATGTTCGGCGTGTTTGATCATTTTCTCTAATTCACCGGATTTTTTCAGCTGCTTAATCGCATTATCAACTTGAGGAATTGTTTCGGCTTTTGAATGATGTATATAGTGAAATAGCGGTAACGTTTTTAATGGCGTGGTCATAGGAATAATATCCTTTACTGCCATATTATTTAATACAATCAAGCCATCTAAGGTATTAGTGAGCACCACATCAACTTTACCAGCTCTGAGCAGCTTAAACATATTTTCGGTATTATTACTTTCAAATACAAACGGCAGCCCTAGCGTCATATTATTGGTGTGTTTAACCCCTCTAACTTTTGCAATTCGATACGGTTTTAAGTCTGCTTTGGTGTGGATCACAATACCGCTATTTTTTAAGACAAAAGGCATTGTCTCTAACGAGTAATAAGGCGTTGGCACACGAATTAACTCAGGATTCTCATCCCCGTAAGTCCAGATGCGCATAATTTCACCATCCGCTAATCCTTTAGTGGCAGCGGCTTCTGCTCGACTTGCCGGCATTGAGGTGATTTGAATATTGATATCTATGCTTTGATAAATTAGCGGTAAAACTTGTTCACCAATTTGTTGTTCAACGAGTTTTTCAATGGCCGCAAAGTGATATACAGGTGCATGAGTTGATTTGTAGGAATTAGATTGTGACTTATTATTGGCGGCAGCAGTAAATGCTACACATTGCGCACTTAAAAACACTAATATCCAATGAATGTTTTTCACCATCAGGCCAACAAATAAATCAATATAAAAATAAGGATTAGTTGACTATAGCAAGTTGATTAATAATTTGCACATAAGTTTAATTTTTAATCTTATGTGCAAAAGTAGATGAAACTAAATGCTTAATTTAAAGTACGTTGAAAAAGTGCTACCGCCATGGCATAAACCTGCAAGGCTAACGCGGGATCATAACGATCACCTTCATCACGCATAAAAGCATGCTGAGCGTTAAATTCATGCCACGTAAACGTATTTTTACAATCGATAAGATTTTGATGAATACGCATGCGCCCTTCATCCGGTACATGAGGATCTTGTTTTCCCCACACCATTTGTAATTCGGCCTTAATATCTTTAGTGCGAGTAAAAGAGTCATTCCCATCGGCACACGGCAAGGTATTTGAGTGAATATCGGTAGCGTATAAACATGACGCTGCAAGTACATTAGCATTCAGCGCGGCACGATAAGCTAAATGACCACCAATACACACTCCCATAACACCAATTTTACCCATGCAATAACTTTGCTGATTGATAAACTCAACCATAGCTTGGGTGTCAGAGTCGTGATGTTCTAGTGGTTTTGCCCATTTGTCTTCATTACCTTTGTCCTTACCTGCATCGTCATATCCTAAAACCGTACCTATTGGGTTTAACTCATGAAAAACCTCTGGTACTAAAACAACAAAACCATGGCCTGCCATTATTGCGGCACTGCGAGCAATAGGTGCGGTTTGTTGAAAAATTTCAGAATAAAAAATAATGGTTGGAAATTTACCTGCCGCAACAGGGCGATAAATATAAGTGCGCATAACACCGGTTGGGGTTGTTATATCTTGAACGTCTTTTTCAATGATCATAATAAAATTAACAATAGTAACAAGTAGTGTAATTCTATCAGGCTTTACCGAGTTTTTGCATCACCGCGGCAGACATTAGCGAAGTTTATGCCGCAGTGATAAAAACATAGCTTAGGTTAATATTACAACCCAGTGTGGTACTGGCTAACGGTTGCTTCTGGCACCATAACCTTAACGGCATTAGCCGCCTCGGTTTTGCCAACAGGCGTAAGCTGTTGGTTTAAGAGCTGCTCAAAATAATGAATTAACTCAACTTTATCAGGAGAGGTTTTATCACCCGCACCAATATTCGTCAGGTCAATTAAAAAGCCATCAAATAAATGACTTAAATCGTCGATAATTTCCATATTCAAAAACTGATCTTGATTATAAATACTCGGATAACCCGCTTTTTTGTTTATCAATGGCAAACGACACACCTTTAAGGTTAGTAATGCTAGTTGATTTATCACACGAGAGCATACAACCATTATCAATTCTTGGTTTTTCACAGCCAACACTTTGCTGGAAAAAACACTGCCTACTAGTCATTAACAAAATAGGATGATAAATACTGTAAAACAGCTTGAAGTTACTCGGCCTAGCAATGTGTTTAATTTGTTGTTGGTTAATTTCATTTGAAATAAAAGCACCATGACAAGCAAACGCTTCCTGCATTGCTAAAAGCACATACGAGTTAGTGGTATTTAAAAATGGCCCAGCAATCCATTCAATTCCTAATTGATAAGCTTCATGTGCAATACCGGTATTGTTGGTAACGATGAGCTTAGGTTTAACCTGCCGTAAAATATTGACCGCGACATCATAATCTTTACCAATTAGTACAGCTGGAAACCAAGGAATTAATCGTGGGTTTTGTTTGAGAAAATCAACATATTTAGTACAGCCACGCTTATAAGCATCGGGCAGTTTAAAATAAATATCGGCATCGGTATGTTCCGCCAAAGCAATATCGGCTTCATCACAAATCAATATTGATAATTTTGGCTGGCTTTCAGCTTTTAGCTGCGACACTAAAGGCGGTAATTCAACCGCAGGTAATACCGCTTGACCTTGGTTTAACAGCTTGGCAACGTCATTTTTAAAGCGCTAATTTCTTTAAAAGGCACAAGTAAATTAGGCGCTAAATCAAAACTAATATCAGTTAACGTAAACTCTGCGTTGTTAAAGCTTTTAAAACGTTTTTCAATCGCGGTTTGATCCAAGTTTTTATCACTCGCGATTAAGACACTCGCGCTAGTTACAGTGAATGTTTTAGCCTGAGTTGACGAGCTTTTGGCCGAATATTCCTGCGTAATTACCGTAACAGTTAACGGCTGATTAACCCTACCTGAAAAATGTAAAGTTAATGGAATTTTATTAATCGACAAATGTTTAATTTTGTCAAAAACTGTTGCCTGCATTTGGCTTTTTTCATCATTGAGCTTATCTTCAACATCATGAATTTGAACAACGGATATTGCTTGTTCTTTCGCTACCGCATGTACTTTTGAATTATCACGCGGGTTATCAATAAACATTGACTGATTTAAGTCACCACGTAAAAAGGCATTGGAAAAGTCACGATTAAATACTTTATAAAGCTTTTCACCATCTTCAAGTAACTCACCGGTTTTAATAAAGCCGTCAATTTGTTTACGAAAACTATCAACCACGGTATGAACATAACTAGCGCCTTTAATGCGCCCTTCAATTTTAAATGAGTCAACACCCGCTTCAATTAACGCCGGTAGGTCAAAAAAGGCAGAGTTGTCTTTAATATTTAATGGAAAATTATTACCCGATGGTGTGGTTTCGTATTCTTCACGGCATGCTTGGCTACAACGACCACGATTACCTGAATTACCAACACTCGCAGACGTTGAATAACATAAGCCTGAAAAAGCAATACATAATGAGCCATGTACAAACACTTCGGTTAAAACATCAATGTTATGCGCCACTTGATTGATGGCGGTAATTTCACGTAAATTTAACTCTCGTGATAAATTTACTCGTGAGGCGCCGAGTTTTTTCAAAAAAGGAATTTGGCCAATATTGTGGGTAGTTAACTGAGTTGAAGCATGAATATCTAAGCTAGGAAAATGTTTTTTTAGAATATAAAACATGCCAATATCTTGAACTATCACGCCATCTAACGTGGTATTAGCCAATTTACTCAATAATTTAGCCAGCGTTTTAAATTCACGCTCTAAAATAACAATATTGAGGGTTAAAAAATCTGACATTGAAACTCATGTGCAAGCCGTATGATGCCAATGAGTTCATCAAAAGAGATATTGGCAGCACGATTGCGAGCATTAAAGGTATCTAAACCACAATATACGGCATCAGCTCCGGCAATAATTGCGGCTTTAATTGCATCTACATCACCGCCGGGCGCTAATAATTCAATTTTATGGTCCATTTTTACTACTTAATTTTCAATTTTTTTATTAACGGTGAGTTTACCCGTATATTTACCTGATGAATATCGTTAAAGTAATTAAGTTATTTTTATTCAGTGGTCACCTCTCCCATGCCTGATGAAAAGCTGCCAATTTTATACTCATTAAGAAACTGCCCTTTTGCGATGCGGGCGCGTATTGCTTTGTTTAGAGCAAAACAGCGTGTTGAATTACGTGAGGTAAAGTTAACCGATAAACCAGAAGAAATGTTAGCGGCCTCAGCCAAAGGTACGGTGCCGATTTTGGTATTACCTTCAGGGCAAGTCATTGATGAAAGTTTAGCTATTATGCGCTGGGCATTAACTCAACATGATCCTAACAATCTATTATTGAAAAACCTACCTGATAGTAATGAAGATTTAGCCACGCAGATGATGGCATTAATTCAGCTTTTTGATAGTGAATTTAAAGCCAGCTTAGAACAATACAAATGCGCAAAGCGTTACCATGAAACCAACTTAACTGACTACCGCGCCAATTGTGAGCATTACCTTCACATATTGGAAAAGGCACTTAATCATCATGCTTTTGTTATTGGCGAGCATGAAAGTTTAGCCGACTTAGCAATATTACCTTTTATTCGTCAGTTTGCCCGTGTTGAACGACAGTGGTATTTACAATCACCCTACCCCAACTTACGTGCTTGGTTAAATCGATATTTGCAAAGTGTTATGTTTACAAAAGTCATGGCTAAACACCCGCTTTGGTCTGCTCAGGAAATAAAAGTAGTGATAAATTAATCACAAGCTTTTACTAACAATTAGTTGACTATCAGCTATTATAATTTACTTTGTCTAAGTTAATAAAATTAAAGGATTAGTGTGGAAAAGGTTTTAACATTAAAGACATCATGGCGTTTATATCTGGTTTTATTTATCAGTTATTTTTTGTCTGGCCATTTACTCTCACTTATTTCTTTTCAAAGCCAAGTTGTTCCTATTTGGTTACCCGCAGGTATTGCTTTAGTAGGGTGTTATTTATGGTGGTGGCGATTTTTTCCAGCGGTATTATTAGCGTCCTTTATTTTTAATTGTTCGGTAACACCTAATTTTGAATTAGCACAAATATTTTCCAATATCGGCTTACAAAACTTATTTATTGCCCCTAGGCGCAACACTACAAGCAGTAGTAGGCGCAGCGTTATTGCACTTTTGGTTAAAAAACCCATTCAAACAAACCAAAACCATCAATAGTATTTATTTCATCGTATTCATTGGCATTTTGGTAAATTTAATTTCAGCCAATATCGGCGTTTATTCCTTAAGTGTTTTTAACCCAGCTTATGGCATAGACGGTTATTATTTAAATATGGTGTTTTGGTGGTTAGGTGACTCATTAGGCGTGTTATTAGCCGCGCCTTTTTTACTCTGTATTTTAAATTTAGGTGATTTAACCGACAGCCAACATAAAGCACGTGTGATCATAATATGGTTAGTTAGCGCTCTGTTTTTAATTATTATTATGTTAACAAAACTCTTTGTTGGTAACTCAAACATTAATGCGCAAGCGTTAGTTAAAAATGAGACCGAAGTCATTGAAAATGGCTTACACCGACAAATAAATAACAGCATTAATCAATTAAAGCAGCTCGCTATTTTTGTACAAAACACACCAAATATAACGCATAGTGAATTTCATCGAGTTGTGAAAAAGCATTCATCAAAATACGAATGTTATTAAAGGCATGTCGTGGAATCCTCTGATTAATCAGTCGGATGTTATTCAACATGAAGCTGAGCTTGCCAATATTTACCAGAAAAAATTAAAATCAGCAGAGATCCACTAGTCGAAACAGATCCAATTATTTATGTTCGCTTGATCAGTCCTGAAGAGGAAAACAGTAAAGCCATTGGCTTAAATGTTTATGGTATTCCCCTCTCGGAAAGCAACACTCAACGCAGCCATGGTTAATTACCAACCACAAGCGACACAAATTATTCAGTTAGTACAATCTGAACAAAAAGAGCCAGCATTTTTGCTGTTTTATCCGGTTTTTGAACAATATTTAGTAAAAGAAAGTGAAACCATAAAACGCTTAAAAGGCTTTGTTACCGCTGTTGTTTTAGCCAACAAAATTATTGCTAACACCATTAATGAACAACAAAATAAATTATTCTTTTATCAAGTAGCAGAGCAGGGCCAAAGCGATTTTTTCACTTCAAACATTAACAATAATGAGCAATTTAACAGCGTCAAAGGTGATGACTATACCCAAACGTTTGATGTCGCTGGTCAAGTATGGCAAATCACTTTATTCACAAATAAACATTATCTTGTTCAACAACAAAATAAAGACTTTCTTATTTTGTTTTTATTATTAGTGATTATTGTCACCACCATCATAACTTCTTTGTTGTTAATGAATAATCGTCAATTTGCTTTGGAAGATTTAGTCACAAAACGGACTAAGTCACTCGAAAAGGCCGTTGCCGATGCAAATTATGCCAATAGCGCTAAAAGCCAATTTTTAGCCAATATGAGTCATGAAATTCGCACCCCAATGAATTCAGTAATAGGTTTTGCTCAACTAGCTAAAACATCAGATAATTTAGCAGAAATAAAGTCATATCTGCGCAATATTGATATTTCCTCTGATCTGTTATTACATATCATTAATAATATCCTCGATTTAGCAAAAATAGAGTCTGAAAAGTTATATTTAGTAAGCGAACCGTTTGATCTTCACATAGTACTGTCACGTATTTATAGCCTGTTTGAAGTGGATGCTACAAATAGAAAGCTCACCTGGACTTTGCAAGACAACATTCCTAAAGATCTTTATTTCAAGGAGATCAAACCCGTATTGAACAAATTTTAATGAATTTATCTGGCAATGCCATGAAGTTTACCAAACACGGTGGCGTATCAATTACCGCTGACTGCCTCGAACAAACAGCCGATAACGCACAGTTAAAAATCACGATACAAGATTCAGGTATTGGTATTTCACAGCAAAACATTGATAAACTTTTTAGTCCGTTTACGCAAGCTGATGATTCAACATCACGCGACTTCGGTGGCACAGGGTTAGGCTTAACCATTTCAAAAGAACTTAGCAAACTCATGGCTGGTGATATCACTATAGTTAGCGAAGAAGGGAAAGGCACAACGGTAACTTTTACCTGTTGTTTAGCCCTATCAGCTGTTGCTCCTCAACAAACTGATGACACCAGTGCTATGTTATCGCCAGCCGATCTTAACGATAATCAAGCGCTAACAATTTCATCATTAAAGGTCTTAGTGGCTGAAGATAACCGTATTAATCAAAAATTAATCAAAACTATATTAAGTCGTTTAGGCATTAATGCGGTTATTGTTGAAAATGGACAATTAGCGGTAGAACGTGTTCAAGAAGAAGTTTTTGATGTTATTTTAATGGATTGCCAAATGCCGGTGTTAGACGGCTATGAAGCAACCAAGCAAATTCTGGCAATGCCACAGTTTAGCAACTTGCCAATTATTGCGCTAACGGCTGACGTTGATACTCGCAGTAAAGAAAAAAGCATTGGCTACCGGCTTTGTTAAACATTTAGCTAAACCTATTAATATTAAAGAATTAACGGAGTCTTTAACTGCGGTGTTAACAAAAACCTTATAGGCGATTCGTTGTTAGGCTTGGAGTAAAAGTATACAAAGAAATAAGTGTAATAAAGTTAAACTTAGGATAATAAGCTTATTGATTAACCGTAACCTGGCTTCTTGCTAATAACGAAAGATCAACAGCTTGACGGCGCTCAACCACTTTGCCGACCACGATTAACGCAGGTCCTGAAAAGGTTTTCCATTGTTCGGTGCTTGTTATGCTAGCTAACGTTGCACAGCATACTGCTTGGTCTGTACTTGTGCCTTTATCAATAATGGCCATTGGCATGTTTTCATCCATACCATGTTCAATCAATTGACCGGCAACTTGCTCAACACGATTTAACCCCATGTAAAAGACAAGTGTATCTTGGCTGGTTGCAATGTTTTGCCATTGTGGTTGATCATCTTCATCTTTTAAATGAGCGGTAACTAACCTAACTGACTGTGAACATTCGCGATCAGTTAATGGAATGCCACTATACGCTGCACAGCCAGAAGCAGCTGTAACACCCGGTACAATAGCAAAAGGAATTTGGTGTTCAGTAAGAATTTGAGCTTCTTCACTTAAACGGCCAAAAATACTCGGATCACCACCTTTTAATCGCACCACTTTTTTGCCTTGTTGTGCTTGGTTTAACATCAGCTGACAAATTTCTGCTTGGCTCATGCTATGTTCACCGGCTTTTTTGCCAACAAAGATGGCTTCGGTACGTTCAGGTAAAATGGTTAGAATTTCTTGATTCACCAACCAATCATAAAGCACAACATCGGCTTCTTGTAATAAGCGATAGGCTTTAATGGTTAATAATTCTAAATCGCCAGCACCAGCACCAACTAAAGTTACTGAACCTTGTTTTGTCGCTTGTTGCGCAGTTAACGTAGGAGAGTTAACGCCACTTTTTCGACCAAAAACGGCTTGAGAAAACACACTTAAGCGCGCTACGGTTTGGTTCATTACTAAGTTAAACATGGGCCACCTCGACAACATTATTACTACAATGGTTGGCTAAATCTGAAGAAAAAAGGTGTGTTCGGGAAGTAGGAGAACCCCGAACACATAAAGTAAGTTTAGTTTTAAACTAACACTTCTACTTTATTATCCACGATACGTGCATCATACGTTTTAATTGATACGGCATCGTCATCTAAACAAGCACCAGAGGTTAAACAAAACGCTGTTTTAACAAAGGTGAAGCAACATAAATTTCACCTTTAGTGTCGCCGATTATTCCTCGGTATAATACGTTTGCTTTACCAAAAGGGTCATAGTTACTAATCGCGTAAACTTTGTCATCACCCACTTGGAAAATAGCAATTTGCTCTTCATTTGCTAACAAAGCACATACACCTGAATTTTTAACTAGGTCTTGTTTTTGGCAAATAGTTTGCCAGTTAGTTGTTGTCATTATCTGCTCCTTAAACCGTTTCTGTTATGTCTGCTGCTTGAATTTGTACACCGTATTTTTTCTCATCGCCGCGCGCTGGACGAATTTGATCTCGCTCGGTAACAAATTCAATGTTGCTGTCAATCGCATCAGAGTTAACAAACTGACGGAAACGTTTTAACTGCTCTGGATCTTCAATGGTTGTCTTCCACTCACATTGATACGTATCAATTACCGCTTGCATTTGTTTCTCAAGCTCAGCATTAATACCTAAATGGTCGTCAATCACTACTTTTTGCGTATACTCTAAACCGCCTTCTAAGTTTTCTAACCATACTGATGTACGTGTTAAACGGTCTGCTGTACGTACATAGAACATCAGGTAACGGTCAATATACTTAATTAGCGTTTCATCATCTAAGTCAGTTGCGAACAAGTCAGCATGACGAGGTTTCATACCACCGTTACCACTTACATATAAGTTCCAACCACTTTCTGTTGCAATAACACCAATGTCTTTACTTTGTGCTTCAGCACACTCACGGGTACAACCTGAAACCGCAAATTTAATCTTGTGTGGTGAACGTAAACCTTTGTAACGCTCTTCTAAAAGAATCGCCATACCAACACTGTCTTGTTGACCATAACGACACCAAGTACTACCAACACATGACTTAACGGTACGTAACGACTTACCATAAGCATGACCAGTTTCCATACCCGCATCAATTAAACGCTTCCAAATGGCAGGTAATTGATCAACACGAGCACCAAATAAATCGATACGTTGACCGCCGGTAATTTTGGTATATAAATTATATTCTTGAGCTACTTGTCCTAAAACAATCAGCTTATCAGGGGTAATTTCACCACCTGGCACACGCGGAACAATCGAGTAAGTACCATCTTTTTGCATGTTACCTAAGTAAATGTCGTTGGTGTCTTGTAGCGAAACATGATCCGGTTTTAAGATGTAGTCATTCCAAACAGACGCTAAAATTGACGCTGCTGCTGGTTTACAAATTTCACAACCTAAACCTTTACCATGACGAGATAATAACTCATCAAACGTTTTAATTTGTTCAGCCTGTACAATATGGAATAGCTCAGTACGGCTATAAGCAAAATGCTCACAAATATCGGTGCTAATTTCAACACCACGTTTTTCTAATTCATGGTCAGTTACTTTTTTCAGTAACGCTGCACAACCACCACAACCGGTTGCTGCTTTAGTTGATGATTTAACTTCACCAACATCAACAGCGCCACAGTCAATCGCGTTGATAATGTCACCTTTAGTAACGTTTAAACATGAACAAATAGTGGCTGAATCTGGTAAAGCATCAACACCTAATGTTGGTTTTTCACCAGCACTTGGTAAAATTAACCCGTCTGGATTTTCAGGTAACTCAATGCCATTTAAAGCATATTGTAACAGTGAGTCGTACTCACTAGTGTCACCCACTAATACCGCGCCTAATAATTCTTTACCATCAGCACTGACAACAATCTTTTTATAAATTTGATCAGGTTGGTTCGAATATACATAACTCTTACAACCTTCAGTACGGCCATGAGCATCACCAATTGAGCCCACATCCATACCCATTAATTTTAACTTGGTACTCATGTCAGCACCGGTAAATTGTTGTACACCGCCAATAATGTTATCAGCAACAACTTTGGCCATGGTGTAACCTGGTGCTACTAAACCAAAAATAAAGTTATTCCAAAGGGCACATTCACCAATAGCATAAATGTTTTCGTCAGAGGTTTTACAGTTGTTATCAACCACAATACCGCCACGCTCACCAACACTTAAATCAAATTCACGGGCTAAGTTATCGTACGGACGAATACCCGCTGAAAATAAAATAAGGTCAGTTTCTAAATGAGTACCATCAGCAAAGTTCATACGGTGAACACAGTTTTCACCGTCAACAATTTCGCTAGTTGCTTTTTGAGTGTGTACTTGTACGCCAATACCTTCGATCATTGAACGAAGTAAAGCACCGCCATCTTGGTCTAACTGTACACCCATTAATTGTGGAGCAAACTCAACAACATGTGTTTCTAAACCTAATTCTTTTAAAGCATTAGCCGCTTCTAAACCTAAAAGACCACCACCAACAACAACACCAACCTTACCGGCTTTAGCTGATGCTTGAATATCTTCAAGATCTTGAATAGTACGATAAACTAAACAATGGTCACGCTCTTTACCTGGAATAGGCGGAACAAATGGGTAAGAACCCGTTGCCATTACTAACTTATCATAAGCGAAAGTATCACCCGCTTCAGTTGTTACTGTTTTGCCAGCTTTATCAATGTTAGTTACTTTGGCATTAGTGAAAAACTTCACTCCAATTTCATCGTAATAAGCCGGTGTTGTCATCGCTAAATCTTCCGCAGTTTTACCCGCGAAATATTCAGATAAATGAACACGGTCGTAAGCTAAACGATCTTCAGCTGATAAAACTGTAATTTCATAACCTTCATGTTTAGCCATTTCATCAACAAAGTGATGACCAACCATGCCGTTACCAACTACGACGATTTTTTGGGGTTGTGCACTAGTGCTCATATCTTGCATCCTACTTCTTTAAAATACCGCTTTAATAGCGGAACTAGGTAATGCCAAGAATGTAGCAAGTTACAGTGCCAAATGGTATTTACCTTATTTTTCAATAAGATGATTATCAATACCCTTATTACAACTGAGCTTTTGCACTAGAGAGGAGAAGTTATCGCACCAGAGATGTGCGCAGAAAATAAAATGATAATTTTACGCACCAGCAAAGGGAGAACATACCTTTACGCCAAGTAAAATCGCTCATCCGTATTATGCTAATAAAAAAATTATTCTATTCACGTTATTAACTTTAAAGATAAAAGACACACAACAAACAAATTAAATTTTTTCACGTTAGCGAGTGTTAATTTTTTCTAGAACGACTGACAAGCAAACAACAAAATTTAAGAAGCTAGAACCTCAGCTTTCACACGGTATAAACGGGAAATAGTAACAATATTTATCACTAACACCATAGTTTCTAACATTATACCGCCGATAGAAACCAACAAGAATATTATTTGCTAACCAGCAAAGTGTGCCGATCATCATAGCCAAACGCAATGTAATCCCACTTAAACAAAATAAAACCATAAGTCCCGATACATACGCCAGCTACACAAAACCAGTCATACCATTGCTCAGCCCATAGAGGGCTGATTAATACAGTGATAATTATAAAAAACAGCGACGTATTTAGATTTAGTTTTCAATGAAGCTAACGTGCGCCCCATCGAAATAAACGAACAAAAGGCAGAAGTGAGAGCTTCCATTAAAATAAAATGTAAGGTGTGATTAATATTTAATAGCAATAAAAAACAACTTAAAACGGCGATCGTCTTTTTGCATAAAACATATAGCCCCTAAACCAAAGCTAATTAAGCCAAAAACTGCGGAATAAGCTGTTCATAAACCATCGAAATACTCCAAAAAAGATAAGTTTGAGCTGTGTTATTAACCAGAGTGAGGTTATTTATTTAATTTGAGGTGATAACGAGATAACAATAAAAGTTACTTCTGATATTAACCATAAAAGGCATAACTACAACTACATTTAGAATGGCGATTATAACTGAATAGTTAATTTTAGATGAATGACAAATAAAAGTTATCTTCAGTAATAAGGATATATACAAAACAAGTGTTTGGGTGAGCTCAAACATTCAAAACACCAAAAAAAAAGTCTTAGTATTGAAAAATAATTCAAAGCACTAAAATGTCAAGAAATCGCCATTTTTCTTACTGGTAATATTTAAATTATTTAATAAGTGGTGATGCCATTTTTGAGAAATAGCAGCAATTTCACCAGATGATAATAACTTTTGATAGGCTTGCTGCCATTTTAATAAGGTTGCTTGTGGTGTTTTTTTTCGACATCACTAAATAAACATTAGATTGATGTAAGGTATAAATAGCTTTGAACTGCCCACAATCTATTAACAACTGCTCACATGAATAAGTGAGCCCTTGTTGTTCATAAACAATTGCAGGTAGCCTGCCCCAAAGCAACAATTGCACATTTTGATCATGTTGAGTTACTGAATATAGATTAGTAAATTTTCTATTGACCAGCCATTCTTCACGAACATCACCTCTAACAACGCCGATGGCATTAATGTTAGCTAAATCTTGCAATGAGCTAGCATGCAACTCAGAATCAACCTTGGTAAACACTTGCCAATTTTTGCTAAAAACTTTCCTACCCAATGATATTTGTCTTCTAAATTGAGTGCGTGAAATACTGAAAATAAAACATTAGCCTGGCTGTCCATAATATTTAACGCACGAGCTTCTGGAATAAACTCTATTATGCTTTCATTGCCAACTATATCTTGCAAAGCTTGAATAATATCTACAAACAAGGCTATCAGATAACCCGCTTTATTAATAAAGTTAGCTGGCGGTTCATTGACCGAAATAATTCGAACTGGCTCTGACGCTCGCGCAGAAAAAGAGCAAGTTAACACTAATATGATTAATGAAATAAATCGCATATACAGCTCCATGTATTGATACCAAAGGTTAAAACAAAGTATGGCAGATTAATTGAAACTGTAAAATTTAACCGACTTGTGGCTCAACCGTTCTTGGCAGCCACTCCCACCATTGCTGCTCCGTCATCGACAGAATTTTTTTCTTGGGTTTGATGAATATCCCAAGTCACTAAAATAATCAGGGTTAACAATTTTTACACCTTCAGTACTCGTATGGAAATCACCTTTTGGTGCTACAAACCAACAAGTTAACGTGGAAGGATCAAAAACTCAGGTGCTTTTTGACCTTTTTTAACCGGCTCAGCGGTTGCTAATTCAATGGTAATGCCCATTTCTTTATCAACTGACTTTACCATACCACCTAACATACTTTGTTTAAAGTAGTTCACCATCTTTATCAAAATAACTCAAACCAATTAAACATGTTTTACCAATTACATTATCTAATGTTAACGACATAAAAAACCTTCGTAATTAATTCTTGTTTACAACCACTTGCAATTACGTAGCGACGTAAAAAACAAAAATGGCACTAGTAAAGTGCCATTTATTATATGCTATTTATTCAGGCTAGTAGCTGACTATTTTCTATTTTAACAAGGCGGTGAATATGACGTATAGGTTTTCTACACGAATATTCACCAACCCAGTAAAAATTGAAAATAGGCGCTACTAATGTGCTAAAGGTGCAACACCAGTCGCTGGGTTGTCGGCTAAACCGATGTCTCTAGCGTGTTGTTCAAAGCCTTTGTTCTTCCAGAAAATGCCCCTGGCATTGTTGTTGGAATGACTAAGATGTAGAACAAAGCACGGCCAATTGCAGCAGTAAAAAAGTTAATTAAACCTAAGGCTAAGCCAATAAATACTAAGCTAATATCATTAAAACCAAGTAAGTGTAAGCCAACTAAACTCGCAGCAGCAACAATGTTTAAACCTAATAACCAGTTACGGAAAAGATAAGTTTTACCAAAGGTTGTACATTGTACGTAGTGAGCAGCGCCACCTTCATTTTCGTTACGGTTTAAGTCATGGTTATGTTTAATTAAACCTAACGCTTCAATCACCATACCAACCACAAAAGTTAAACCAAAAACACAAGAAGCTTGCACTATGCTTTGCTCTGCAGCACCCATAGCCCATAACGTAGACAAGACAACAACGGCACTAAATAACGCCCCTAAAGATAACGAGTTACCAGCAAACGATGTGGCTGTTTGTAAGTGATTCCAAAATGGACGCGCTTTAATTTGGTAACATTTATTCATGTAATATAAACCACCAAAACCAGCTATTATCGCAAACACACCAGCACCAGTAACAAAACTTGCTAGCGGTAAACCACTGGTTAATTCAGCTAAGTCTAAACCTAACCAAGCCACTGAAAGTTCATTAACAAAAGTGTTACTTGGGATAGCAAATAAAGCCGTTAAGCCAGCACCGGCTGAAAACATTGCTAAACCAAAACCTTCACGGCTCATTGGTGAATAGCGTAAGTTATTAAAACCACGATAAAAACGTAGAGGTTTACCTAAATGAGTAACACTCATTAATAAAGCAAAGCTAGTAAATACCACAGCTAAAATCGCTAAAGGTAAGAACATGTCTGACGCGACAAAAGTTTCAAACGCTTCAATACCAAATAACGAACCTAAAAATGGAATTAAAAACATACCATAAGCCGCTTGCGCAAATAAGGTAAATAACACAAGTGGATTCTCACGAAAGTTAGGTTTACCAAAATTCCAATGTTTAGCTTACCCGCTTTTTGATCAACTACTGGCTTATAGTTACCTTTGTCATCACGATGATATTTGACTGGCATAGAGTCAGTTCGTGTCGTCTCAATCGGCATGGTTTTCGTTTGTTGGAAACGAATATTCGGCTGGGTAATTTCTGGCGTTGGAAAGCCAGGGAATTTCCGTTTTACATTGTTCACGGTTTCTGGAGTATTTTCAACAACACCAAAATCTAAGGCATTACCAACACAAGCAGAAACACACGCTGGTTTTAAACCCACTTCTAAACGGTCAACACACATATTACATTTTGAAACTTGCCTTTGATTGGGTCAAGCTGCCGTGCATTGTATGGACAAACCCAAGTACAATAACCACAACCAAAACACGTTTCAGGATCTTGTAAAACCGCACCATATTCTACGTTTTAGTGTATGCGCGCGTTGGACAACCTTTTAAACATACTGGGTTATCACAATGGTTACAGGCCATTGAAATATTCATACGTTTATAATCTGGGTATGAACCACCCTCAACATAACCCACTGAGCGGAACGCTAAGTGAGCAGGGTTTTCATTTTTTTCAGAACATGCCGCTTCACAAGCATGACAACCAATACAGTTATCTGCGGTGAAGAAGAAACCGTGTTGTTTATTACGATTTGGATTTGAACCTACATTTGGGTTCTCGTTAATAAACATTGGCCGCTCTGCCGGTTGGCCAGTTAACTCAACTAAGTCAATCAGTTGACCATAGCGATTTTTTTCTTTGATTGGCTGATCAGGTAATACCGCATATGAACGTTCTTGCGTACGTACTTCCCAGTGATCTGAACGGCCTTCTTGCTCAGTACCTTCAACCATCATGCTAGGGTCAAAACTTTCAACACCGTTTGTGTTTTTACTTTCTGAGCTACTATTTAATTCTTTAGTCATTACTTTACCTACTTTCTTTCCAGACAAGTTTGCTGACAAATTTCATTCGATTCATTCAACCTTTTCTAATTATTAATGCGTAATAATTAGAAAGTACGGCGTTCAACATTCAAGCGCGCAGCTTCGTCTTGATCTACTTTTTCAATACGAACTGAGCCTTGTTTAAATGCTGGCTGACGAGAGTAAGGGTCTAATAAACCAAGCGTTAATCTGTTTACACAGTCATGGAAATGGAACGGAATAAATACCATATTACGAGAAACTCGTTGCGTAAGTTGTACTAATACCACAGCATCGCCACGCTTTGAGGTTAAGCGAACATAACTTTGGTGCTCAATACCTAATTCAGCTGCCGCATCTGGATTCATTTCCATATATGGCGTTGGACTAAATTTGTTACAGTTACCAATTTTTCCGGTACGAGTACGCGTGTGAAAATGCTCAACAACACGGCCACTGTTCAACCAAAATGGGTAATCTTTACAAGGCTTTTCATTGTTGTCGTAAAAATCAACACAAATTAAATTCGCTTTTTGTGATTTAGTTTGGAACTTACCGTCAGTATATAAACGTGGTTCACCTTTTAACTCACCCGTTTCACTGTCTTCACGATAAGGCCATTGAATACCACGTGCTTTAATGATTTTTTCGTAACTCATACCTGAAATATCAAGCGTTCTTTGATTACCGTAAGCATTTGTACCTTTTGACAAATGCTTCATTTCATTGAAAACTTCTTCAGGTTTATCTGGGAATTTAATTTTTTTACCGTTTTCAAAACGTTTCGCCATTTGATTGAAAATCCAGAAATCGGGTTTTGAATCGGCATAAGGTGGCAATACATTATCAATTAAATTAACACGACGTTCCGTATTTGTGTGACAGCCTTGTTTTTCCGCCCAAACAGACGCCGGAAAATACATATGTGCGTATTGATTCATTTCAACATCTTCATACATCTTGCACAACTAAAAACTCCAACTTTTCAAGAGCTTTACGAATACGGCCAGTGTTTGGCATTGAAGTCATTGGGTTTGTTGCGACAATCCACAAGGCTTTAATTTCACCCGTTTCAATGGCTGGGAAAATATCAGTTTCTGCTAAGCCACGTTTTTTCGGGAAAAATTCAGGATCAATGCCCCAAAAGTCTGCAATTTCTTGACGATCTTCAGGGTTTTCTAAATAGCGATAGCCTGGTAAACCTGAACATGAAGACCATTCACGTGTCCCCATTGCATTACATTGACCAGTAATTGAAAGCGAGGTACCGCCTGGCTTACCAATGTTACCGGTAATTAAGTTCAAGTTATTGATGTTAGCAACACCATCTGAGCCATGGGTAGATTGGTTAATACCCATAGTCCAAATACTCATTGCCGCTGGTGCTTTGGCATAAATACGAGCAACCGTACGAATAGTATCTTCATCAATACCACATTGATGTTGTGCTACTTCTGGTGCGTAATCTTGTACCAATTTAGCAAGTTCATCATAACCTTGGGTATGTGCATCAATATAAGCTTTATCTTGCAGGCCTTCGTTAATGATGACGTACATCATAGAATTAATTAAAACACAGTCAGTACCTGGGGTGATCGGTAAATGAATATCAGCAAACTGGGCTAACATAGTAACGCGCGGATCAACCACAATTAACGGGAATTTACGCTTTTCTAACGCTTCTTTTAAGCGCCAGTAAATAATAGGATGTTGCTCTGGTAAATTAGAACCAAACGCCATTAAACAATGGGTATGTTCAAAATCGTCATAACAACCTGGAGGGCCATCACTACCAAAGCTACGCTTATAACCACTTACCGCAGAAGCCATACAAAGTGTGGTGTTACCATCATAGTTATTGGTACCAATACAACCACGCGCAAGTTTACCTAAAGTATAAAACTCTTCGGTTAATAATTGGCCGGTAGAAATAATAGCAACAGCGTCGCGGCCATACTTCTCTTGCACTTCTTTAAATTTGGCGGCAGAGGTATCTAAAGCATTGTCCCAAGTGGTTGGCTGAAACTCTTCATAATGCTTATCACGCATTAATGGTTGCGTACCACGACCTGGACTTTCAAATAACTCATGTTCTAATAAGCCTTTGATACAAAGCTTACCACGGTTAACATCGGCACCTGCATGTCCGCGGCTAGTTACTATTTTTTGTTGGTCATCAATACCAATTTCAATTGAACAGCCTGTTGAACAATAGTTACAAGTGGTGTATTTCCATTCCTTTACTTTTTTGCTTGGAATGGTGATCGGTTTTCTGTGCTTGCGGCCAAACAGCATAAACTGGTCCTAAAAATTCGTTAATAATCGCTAGATAGTTAAATGCAATAATCAAACCAAAATTTAAAACCTTAAAAAACAATAACTTAAAAATATAGAGATTCAACAAATTGTACCAAGAAAGTGCTTATTGTTAATGATTGGTGCAACCATAAAAGCAGCACCAATAAACGCACTAAAACGGTGCTAAATAGCTAATGATATGATTAAGGAAATGAATAAAATTAAAGAAATTGATTGCCAAAATTGCACCGGATTACGTTGCATGATCGGCTGACTTTTATATTCTTCCACCGCACTAACGCTTGGTTTACTAAGGTCGGTAAAAAACTCAGAAAAAGCCTGATAACGACTGTTTGGATTAGCGGCTGTCGCTTTTTGTAAACTGACATCAACCCAGTGAGGTAAGTCAGGGCGACATTGCTTTAAACTACGGTAGTTAAACTCATTATAATCTTTGAATGTTACTTCAGCGCGCTGCATCGGCTTATAAGGTAATTCACCGGTTAACATTTCATAACAGATCACCCCTAACGAAAATAAATCACTAAGGTTATCGGAACGCATATGCAATAGAGTTTCAGGGGCAATATAATTTAAAGACCCGTGGGGACATCTTCTTTGATGGTTTCTTGGTTTTCATCCAACGACGCCACAAAAACGGTGCCATAATCAATTAATTTTATATGACCATAGTGATCGATCATAATATTGTCTGGCTTTAAATCTCTATGCACTAAATCTAAACGTTGAAATGCACGTAACGCACTGATGATTTGTTCAATAATAGTCCTAACCTGAGCCAAGGTTGGTTTGGGATTATCATGGATCCACTCACTTAACGTTTGTCCTTCAATGTATTCACAAACATGATAAAGAAATTTACTTTCTTTTTTCTCTGTTTCTACCCGCATAACATTGCCATGTTTAATACGTTCACCTACCCAAGCTTCACGCATAAAACCTTGTAAATAGATAGGATCATCAGCAAAGTTAGCCGAAGGCGCTTTTAAAACAAAAGGAGCTTGCGTTGCTTCATCCACCACTAAATACAAATGAGAGCGAATACTGGCATGGATCACTTTTTTAACCAGATAGCCATCGAGCTTATTGCCTACTTTTAATGCCGGGGGATAGCTTTAGCTAATAAGTCACGTTGAATTTCATCAAGTTTTCGATTGGGCGTAGCTTCAATAAAAGTTAATAAACAACTAACATTATCATCACTGCCTTTTAGTAAAGCATGATCAACAATCGCTTTTGAGGTTGCTTCTAATTCTTGACTATCAGGGCAGGCTGACAAACCAGCAAGATGCTTTTAAGCTCTTTAGGCGAGAGAAAGTCGTGCACGCCATCACAAGTTAAAATATAAATATCATTAGGCTGTAAATCAATTTCATGCACATCAACTTTTAAGCGCGGATCGGCACCTAAAGCACGGGTCAATAAAACTTGTTTACCACCAGATTTTCGGTTGTGATCACGAGTAACAACTTCTAATTCTTGGCCGCGATATTTACTTAAGCGGGTATCACCAACATGAAAAACATAACCAGTGGTTGATTTAGCAATTAATGCTGTAAAGGTAGTTAGCCATTGCGGTGAATTATCATATTGTAAATCATCAACTAAGCCACCTTGAGAAAATAACCATTGGTTTAAACTGGTTAAGACCTTAGCTGCTGATTTTTGAGTTGACCAAGTTTCAGGGTCGCAAAATATTCCTGAATAAATTGCGTTACCGAAAGTTGTGATGCCTCAGCTGCTTTACTGGCACTAGAAACACCATCAGCAATAGCAACAACAGCACCTTTAGCACGTAAATCAAGTTTTTCGGGAACAATTGCGGCAAAAGCATCTTGATTTTCGGCTTTTAAACCTTTAGTTGAAAAACCACCAAAAGCCAATTGTAAATCAACAACTGGCTTATGGTTGGTTTGAGAAGCCTGTGTAAACAGGCTTTTATTTCAGGTATTTTCTGAATTAGCTAACATTAATTAATTCAACGGTACCATCTTCACGAACTTCGGTAATGGCACCTTTTGGCTCTTCCATAAATAATAAGGTAATAAAGCCTACCACAGCTGTTGCTGCAATCACTAAAAAGAATGTTGAATAATCAACCATAGTTAATACCGTTAAGTATACTACCGCACCAACATTACCATAAGCACCTGTCATACCCGCAATTTGCCCCGTTAAACGACGCTTAATTAATGGTACTGCCGCAAATACTGCACCTTCACCAGCCTGTACAAAGAATGAACATGCCATAACCGCTAATACGGCTAATACGATTGGCCAATCACCCGTAATTTGAGCAACAACAAAATAACCAACGGCTAAACCAGCTGTTAAAATAAGTAATGTTTTCTTACGACCAAACTTATCCGATAAATAACCGCCACCAGGACGAGACATTAAATTCATAAAGGCATAAGTAGAAGCTAACATCGCTGCATAAACCATCGATAATTCAAATGTTTCCGCAAAAAATAACGGTAACATTGAAACCACAGCTAATTCTGAACCAAAAGTAGCAAAATAAAGAATATTTAATACTGCAACTTGTCTAAATTTATAACGGTGAATTTCTGGCACTTCTTCTTTAAATACATGACCATTCACTTTAATGGTTTGTTTTACTTCAACAGCAAATAACAGAGCTAAAGAAATATAAGCAATTAAAGCATTGGTATCTGTTAATAAGCTAACGCCAGCTGGTGATAACTTCCATGTTAACAACGCTAAAGCACCATACATAGGAAGTTTCATAATCAATAATAAGAAGAAATCACCTTTACTAGTAACTTCCATTGCACCAGTTTGTTTTGGTTTAAAATAAGTTGAACCTTTAGGTGTATCAGTAACGTTTTTGTACCAAATAACACTGAACAACAAACTTAATGCACCCGTTGTCGCAATTGCATATCTCCAGCCATCATCGCCGCCATATAATAAGGCTAACGTAGGTAATGACATAGCCGCAGCAGCTGAACCAAAGTTACCCCAACCACCATAAATACCTTCTGCAGTACCTAATTCATTAGCTGGGAACCACTCTGATACCATACGAATACCAATAACAAAACCCGCACCAATAAAACCTAATAAGAAACGTGATAACGCGGCTTGTTCAAAGCTGTTGGCAAAAGCGAACATAAAACAAGGAATACTACATACCGCTAATAACACGGCATAGGTTAAACGAGGCCCATATTTATCGGTTAACATACCAATAATGATCCGAGCAGGAATAGTTAAAGCAACGTTTAACAACATTAAGGTTTTTATTTCATCTTTAGATAACCCTAATGAATCCGCAACAACTGAAACTAATGGCGCAAAGTTATACCAAACAGCAAAAGTAATAAAAATGCTATCCAGCTCATGTGTAAAATTTTCATTTTCCCCGTAAAAGAGAAAATGTTAATTCCGCCTTGTCCACTCATAATACAACTCCTAAGTTCATAATTTTTCGCGTTTTAGATAAACATCGTTGTTATCTAATCGCCATATTTTTCAAGTTACACCTAAATAGCAAAGGCAGTGCCACACTATTAAACTTTTTTAATTGCATGATAATTATAACTTTTATTTAAAACCGAAAATTATAAATAGATAAATATGCACTTAAATATCGCTTTTTCCGCACATTACGAGTGCATCAAATAATTATCTTGAAAACTGCACCAGCTAAAAGCAGATACAAAATTTTCATTAACCATTGGACTTTTACTCGTTCGAGGCTATATTTTTGCAGTCGTTAGTTAGGTATTTAGACAAGGCAAGCGGACTGCAGCTTTTAGATTAAATTACATTTATTCCTTTAAAAAACACAATCTATACCCATGTTAGAAATATTAAAGCGATATACAAATAAGGCATAAAATGAAGTATTCACGATTAGGCGCAAGTGGTTTGTCAGTATCACGAATTTGTTTAGGCAGCATGACTTGGGGTTACAAAACAATCAAGCAGAAGCAGAGCAACAAATTGAATATGCTCTTAAGCAAGGTATTAACTTTATTGATACCGCTGAAATGTATGCTGTGCCTCCTTCAGCTGATACTTATGGCAAAACCGAAACCATTATCGGTAATTGGTTAGGTAAAAACCAACATCGTCGTAAAGACATTATTTTAGCGTCAAAAATTGCAGGTAGTGGCGTGCCTTGATCAGAAATGGCGCAGATATAACTGGCAAAGCCATTATTGCGGCTGTAGATGCTTCATTACAACGTTTACAAACCGATTATATCGATTTATTTCAATTACATTGGCCAAATAGAACCTCACCACATTTTGGCAAACATGCCCCTGGCAAAATAGCCTTTACCGATGTTGATAAAAGCCAAGAAGTCGCTGGCATGTTAGATATTTTACAGGGTTTACAACATTGTATTGATGCCGGAAAAATTCGTTTTTGTGGTTTATCTGATGATTCTACTTGGGGGATTAATACTTATTTAAAATTAAGTGAACAACACAATCTTCCAAAAATGGTATCTATTCAAAATGAGTTTAATTTATTACACACCAAAGATTGGCCGTACTTAATTGAAAACTGTGTTCATGAAGATGTTGCCTATTTACCTTGGTCACCGTTAGCAACAGGGTTGCTTTCTGGTAAATATTTAAATGGTGCACGACCAGCAGGCAGTCGCTGGAGCTTTGAACAACGTAATGGTTTATTTAGAGATACTACAAACGCTCATAAAGCAGTTGCGGAATATGCTGATATCGCCAAACAATATGGCTATACCCCTGCACAATTAGCGTTAGCTTGGTGTGATCAAGTTGATGGCGTAACGTCTTCTATTATTGGTGCTACTTCGATGGAGCAACTAAAAGAAGATATCGCGGCCTTTGCCATGCCATTAAGTGAAGCCGCATTATCAGATATTAATGCGGTATTAACTCGCTACCCCGCACCTTTTTAAAAAGCTTAACGTTATTTTTAGGCGAGTACTTTAATCGATAGCGTAAGAGTAAACGTTGCCACTGGCTCAGCACCAAAGGTGTCTGGGCAAGTGGCAATAATATTAACGTCTTTATTAACTCGCCTTTGTTCTTGTTCGCTAGTAAGTAGCATCTGCTCAATTAACTTGCCATCAAGACAGGTAAAAACCACATCTTTTTCTGGTCGTTTAAGAAAGTCCGCCTGCATGGCTTTAAACGCTAACGATATTTTTAGCTTTTTTTCATTGGCAATTTGCATTGCAAGAAAACCACCTGAAATGTCAGCACCAATCGCTAAAGCACCAAAATACATGCTATTTAAGTGATTTTTTGTACGACGATTAAGTTTGATTTTTACCACCACTTGTTCGTCATCACAGGCAATAATCTTAGGATTAACATAGGCAATTAACGGGACTTTACTTAAACCAAAAAGCTTCAAAAACAGGTTCATTTTGGTTAATGCTTTCATCTTAATTACCTCTTAATTGTGAATGATTATTGTATTTCAGCAGCTACCACAGAAATTTCAACTAATAATGCTTCTCTTGCCATGTCGGCAGTAACACAAGCACGTGCTGGTGCATAGCCTTCTGGCACCCAAGCATCCCAAACGGCATTCATTTGCGCAAAATCTTTCATGTCTTTAAGATAAATAGTCGCTGATAGTAGGTGTTTTCTGTCACTGCCAGCTTGCTCTAACAAGGTATCAACTTTGTCTAACATGGTTTGAGTTTGCTCGGTAATATCTTTCGTAGCATCTGCACACACCTGGCCACATAAATAAATAGTGCCGTTGTGTTTAACAATGCGGCTCATGCGCTGCTTGGTTTCTAATCGTTCTATGGTCATCTTTATCTCTACTACTTGGTTTGTTTACAGATCATTTCGTATGCTGATTGGATGTCTTGCGTTTTTTGTTTCGCCACTTCCATCATTTCTTTGGGTAAGCCTTTAGCCACTAATTTATCAGGGTGATGTTGCGACATTAGTTTTCGATAGGCTTTTTTCACCGTTTTTTCGTCACTGTTTTTATCAATACCTAATACTTTATAGGCATTTTCTAACTGACTTGCGCTGGTTGGTCTATTTTGCTGACTACCATTTGCGTTACCACCATGAAACTGTGCACCCGCAATAATCATTTCTAATAAACGGTCAAGCTCTACAGTCGAAAAACCAAGATGCTGAGCAATAGTATGTAAAACAGCGCGCTCTTCTTGATCTAATTGACCATCAGCAAAAGCCAATTGTATTTGTATTTCAAGAAACATCATGATCAAATCTTCACGACCACGACATAAGGCTTTAAATTTTTGTAAACGCTCTTTTAACGGAAAGCCCGCCATTTTACCTTCACGAAAAGCATCTTGTGCTTGTTGTCTTAAATCGCCAGTTAAGCCCAACTTTGTCATATATTGGCTGGCAAATTGAATTTCGTGTTCAGTTACTCGCCCTTTGGCTTTTGCAATATGCCCCATCACCGAAAAGCTGGTATATAAAAAGGCACCTTGGCGATCTTGCTCTGTTTTTTGATGCAAACCGTCAAAGTTAAAGCCAAGACTTTTATCAAAACGGTGGCCGATAATGGCACCAATAATGGCACCGATAGGACTCTTGGTTAACATAAAACCAAATAAGGCTCCTAAAACTTTACCCCAAATTTGCATAACACCCTCTATTTGTTTAAATCTGTCAGCTGTTCATTTAAGCTTGCTAATCGCGCTGGCGTGCCAACATCTGTCCATGGCACAGTTAATTTAAGCCCCTTTAACTGCCCCTGCTCAGCCGCTTGTTTTAATAACGGCCCTAACGCTAATTTTTCTGTGCTGATGTTGTTAAAAACGCTTTTTATATAAAGCGATGCCACTAAAGGTATAAGTGGTTTCATTATTTGGTAAGTTAACATCAGCTAATAACGTTTTATTGTTAACCTGCTCATTGATTAAAACAAAATCACCGGCTAAATTATGTGCAGGGTTATCAGTTAACCACAAGCAAGCTGTTTGTTGTTCAGACAAGTTAGGCAGCTGATTAAAATCAACATCACAAAAAACATCACCATTTACCACTAAAAAACAGTCGTCATCACTTGAATTAGGCTCAGTTAATAACGGCAATGCCTTAACAATACCGCCTGCGGTTTCTAAAGCACCACTTCTTTCATCACTGTAACAAATATTGACGCCAAACTTTTTACCATCAGCAAAATAATCAATAATTGCTTGTCCACACCAAGCAATGTTAATAACAATATCGCTCAATCCAGCTTTGGCTAGGTTTTCAATATGGTGTTGTAACAAAGGTTTACCGGCAACCCGCAGCATAGGTTTTGGTAAGTTTGCCGTTAATGGCATCATACGTTCACCACGTCCTGCCGCTAAAATCATCACTTTCATGATAACTTCTCTACGTTGTTATTTACTTGCTTAGCTTTTGCTAAAAAAGCCGGTAAAACTTTCTGCTCAGTGAATTGCTGTAAAAACGCTAACTTAGGATACTTTTTACTAATATCAATAATGTAAGACAGCGTTAATGGAATATCGTCTAAATAGCCGTCTTTGTGATCACGATGATATAAACGCGCAAAAATACCGCTAGCTTTTATATGGCGCTGCAATCCCATTAAATCGAACCAAGTTTGCCAAGTGCTGTCATCAATATCTAAGTGAAGCTGTTGACTAACCTTTGTTTTGAAATAACTAAAGAGCTGATTAACTAAATCATCAGGCCAGCGAAGGTAACAATCGCGTAACAAGGAAACTATATCGTAAGTAACAGGGCCATGAACCGCGTCTTGAAAGTCAATCACGGCAATCTCATCTTGCGGTGTTAACATGATATTACGGCTATGATAATCACGATGCATAAAAACACTTGGCTGCTTTATCGCATTATCAATCAGGATGTTAAAGCATTCAGTTAACTGTTGTTGTTCTGTGTTGGTTAAGGTCAATGATAAATGCTGGTTCAATAACCAGTCAGAAAAATAGCAAGTTCCAACGCAACAAAATCGGCGTCGTAATCAGGTAATTTATAATCTGCAACCTGCTTAATGCTGATAAAGGTTAATAAGTTATCAATTGCCTTTTGATAATACGGCAACATATTATCGCGAGTAACAACATCACTTAATAATGTATTACCAAGGTCGGTTAAACAAAAAAATCCTTGTTCAATATCTTGCACAATAACTTTTGGTGCGATCACGCCATGCAATGCCAGCTGCTTAGCAATACAAATAAAAGCGGTATTATTAGATTTATCCGGTGGCGCATCAACCGCGATCAAGGTGTGATTAGTAAACTGTAGCCGATAATAACGACGAAAACCGGCATCCCCAGTTAATGATTCAATAGTAAAAACTTGCCCTGAAAATTGTGATTTTAGCCAAGATTGAAAGCTATCACCTCGCTGATGAGTCAAAAAACATCCTTAACCATTCAATTATTAGAAAGCGTGATAAAATTGCTATATTATATGAGGGTTTAAGTATTAAACTAGTGGTATAATACTTTTTATTACAATTTGTGGTTATTTTTCGCAAAATAGCACAAAAAACTTTTATCGACTCTTTTCGGACTTTTCGGACGTTTAATGCCCTTTTCTGCTTTTACACAACGTATTATTAGTGCCTTAACGCTAAGTATTACTGGCTTAACTCAAGCAACTGCTGAAGAAGTTAACACCAGCGCAGACCTTGCTACCTGCCCTATTCCTAGTTATGAAAAAATAGCATCACCTTTAACAAACAATCCGCTGTTAGCTTCGTCATCAAAAACTAACAAAAAAGCTTAGCCATTGCTTCACAACAAAGCAGTATCGTTAAGAATGAAATTGCAATTTTTTCCGGTGATGTGGTTTTAGCTTCAGAGCAACAAAAAATTTTAGCGCAGTCGTTAGAGTTTAATCGCAAAACAGGCGCATTTAAGGCCTCTGGCGATATTCAATTTCAAGGAAATGGCATTAATGTTTTTGCGCAAGATTTATCATCAAGCCAAAATGAAAAAGCCACTAGCTTACATAATACCTCTTATCAACTAGCTGATAATCCGGGGCATGGCGCAGCCGGTGAAATAAAAATCAACGCCAATGGCGAACTCAGCTTACGCGATTCAAACTTTACCACCTGTTATGGTGAAACGCCTGATTGGCAATTACTAGCGAGTGAAATTAACATTTCCGCGGCGGATAATTTTGGTGAAGCCTTTAATGCCCGTTTGCATATTCTCGATGTACCGGTTTTGTATATTCCTTATTTTACCTTTCCGGTCAGTAATAAACGTAAATCAGGCTTTTTATATCCAAGCATCAGCTCATCAGGCAAGCTTGGCGCTACCCTAGAAACACCATTTTATTGGAATATTGCTGAAAATTATGACGCCACCATAACCCCAAAGTTTATGTCTAAACGTGGTACCCAGATACTTACTGAATTTAGATATTTATCTGGTGAGCAAACGGGTGAACTGCATGTTGAATATTTAAATAAAGATAACGACTATATCAATGAAGATGCTAGATACCTTGCTCGTATCCAACATTCAGGTACGTTTTCAGATAACTTCCGCGCTTATGTTGATGCCACCACGTTAAGTGATGATAGTTATTTAGTGGATATTGGCAGTGATCACTACAATTCAAACGATGCCTATTTATACCAAATATCCGAATTATCTTATTTTGGCGACACTTGGGATATTACCGCAAAACTACAAGATTTTGAGATATTAGGTAACCATAAGACAAGTTATCGCACACTACCTCAAATAGAATTAAATCAATCATCGGCACTTGGTTTTTTCAATGGCCGCTTTGATATCAATGGTGAATTCTCACGTTTTACTAATGCTGACAAAACAAAACCGTTAGCAGATCGCTATCATGTTGAAGCTGGGTTTATTTTTCCAGTGTCAACACCAGCATGGTTTTTAAACTCTGAAGTTAAAGTACTGCACAAACCTATCAACAAAAAACCTTGAAATAAACAGTCCTTTAGAACGTAATGTTGATAGAACCTTACCCAAAGTAAGAATACATGGTGGTATTAACTTTGACCGTGATATGAATTTAAACGGTTACACCCAAACCTTAGAGCCACAATTACAATATTTATACATTCCAGATAAAGATCAATCTATTATCGGATTATATGACTCAGCTCCCTTACAAGACGATTACGCCGGTTTATTTCGAGATCAACGTTATAGTGGTTTAGATAGAATTGCCGAAGCCAATCAATATTCTTGGGGGTAACTAGCCGTGTTTTAAACCCATCAAATGATGAAGTATTTCGTTTTAGTTTAGGCCGTATTGTTTATTTAAATGACAACAGTAACTTCAATGATAATATGCTAATAAATGAAGGCGAATCGGCTTTAGCTGCGGAAACTTTTTTCAAAATTGACCAACAATGGCAAGTCAGTGGTAATATTCAATACAATACTAAAGCTCACTTAACAAACAAAAGCCAAATTAACTTGGACTATCATTATAACAATTTTATCAATTCACAATTGAACCATCGCTACATTCGTAATGTCTCAGGAGTAAGCTTGGAACAATTATCATTGCTTTCAAGTGTAAAATTAAATAAACACTGGAAGTTTGTTGGCCGTGTATCACAAGATTTACAGCAAAATAGAAGTATTGAAAGCTATGCCGGTTTACAATACGAAAGCTGTTGTTGGGCGGTTCGACTGGCTTATCATCGACATATTGATTCCTATATCGATGATAATAATTTAAATAATAATAACCGCGGTGAATTTGACAGCGGTTTCATGATACAGTTCGTTATCAAAGGCTTGAATGGTCGTAACTCTTCGTTAAATAGTGAAGATATGTTAAACGCCAGTATTTTTGGCTACAAACGCCCGTATTTCCTAAACAATTAATAAGAATTATTTGCTAAATGAAAAATATATTAAAACTAACTATTGTAAGCAGCGTACTGTTTTTTAGTACTCAATCAGTTATTGCGAAACAGGTCGAGTTAGATCGTGTTGCCGCAATCGTTAATAAAAGTGTGGTCTTAGAGTCAGAAGTACAAGAATTAATGACCACAGTAAAAAATGGTGCCAAAAAGAATAACCAAGCACTGCCGTCTGATCGTGCTATTCGTGCACAAGTGATGGATAAACTGATCAACGACACCCTGATTATCGACTTAGGTGAGCGCATGGGTGTACAGATCAGTGACGCGCAACTTGATGAGACCTTAAATAATATGGCGTCTCAAAACCAAATGACGATAGAACAATTACGTGCCAGCATTATTGCAGAAGGCATGTCATTTGAAAGCTACCGTGAAACTGTGCGCAAAGAATTAATTACCGGTGAAGTGCGACGTTCAGCCGTTCGCCGCCGTATTTATATTTCACCACAAGACATTGAAAATTTACTTGGCAGCATGAAAGAGCAAACAAACGACAGTGTCGAATATCATTTAGGGCATATCTTAATTGAGTTCCCAACCGATGCTAACCAAGAAGAAATGAACAGTGCGAAAGTGCGCGCTGAAAAAGTAATTGAGTTATTAAATAATGGCTCTGACTTTGCCAAAATAGCAATTGCCTCATCAGGTGATGATAACGCTTTAAAAGGTGGTGATTTTGGTTGGAAAACCATTAACGAAATGCCAACCTTGTTCTCTGAAATTATCGACGGTAAAGAAAAAGGCGCTATTTTAGGACCGATCAGAACCGGTCTAGGTTTTAGTATAGTTAAAATATTAGATGTACGTGGTAAAGAAGTGGTTGAAATCGAAGAAGTTAATTCTCGCCACATTCTTATTGAGCCATCAATAATTTTAAGTGAAGCCAAGGCTGAAGCCACTTTACAAGGGTTTCTTGATCAAATTAAAGCCGGTGAAGCCGATTTTGCTGAGCTAGCAAAAGAACATTCAGACGGCCCTTCTGGTGTTAAAGGCGGTGAGTTAGGTTGGACAGATCCAAATAACTTCGACCCAGCATTTAAAGATATGTTAGCCAGTTTAAAAGTTGACGAATATAGTAAACCATTCCGTTCTTCATTTGGTTGGCACATTGTGCAACTAACGGGGCGAAGAACCTTAGATGCCACCAAACAAATGAATGAAAACAAAGCCTATCAAATTCTTTACCAACGTAAATTTGGTGTTGAAGCCGCACGTTGGATTAAAGAAACTAGAGATCAAGCCTACATAGAAGTGTTTGATCAGGACGAAAGTTAATGATTAAACGTATTGCAATTACACCGGGCGAACCTTCCGGTATTGGCCCCGATTTAGTTGTTCAAATAGCACAACAAGATTGGCCGGCTCAATTAGTTATTTTAGCATCAAAAAAGTTACTCGCTGAACGCGCAGAGTTATTAGGATTACCTTTAACTATTGTTGATTACCAAGCGAATACAGAAGCAAAGTGCCCATAAAGCGGGCACATTAACCGTACTCAATATTGAATTAGGCGGCGAATGTATTCCTGGCCAATTAAATACTGAAAACGGTGCCTATGTCGTTGATACCTTACGTATTGCTAGTGAAATGAATATGTCAGGTAAATTTGACGCTATTGTTACTGGCCCGGTACATAAAGGTTTGATCAACAAATCAGGTATTGCCTTTAGTGGCCATACTGAATATTTTGCCCATCAAGCCAATTGTTCAGATGTGGTTATGTTATTAGCAACTAAAGGTTTACGTGTTGCGTTAGTAACCACTCACATACCTTTAGCTTATGTATCTAAAGCTATTACAACTGAACGTTTGCATAAAATCACGCGAATTTTACATGATGATTTAGTGTCTAAATTTGGCATTAAACATCCTAAAATTTATGCCTGTGGCTTAAACCCTCATGCCGGTGAAGATGGCCATTTAGGCCGAGAAGAGATTGATACCATCATTCCAGCTTTTGATGAATTACGCAGCGAAGGAATTAATATTATTGGCCCTTTACCTGGCGATACTATTTTTCAGGAAAAATACTTAAATGACGCAGACGTGATCTTAGCTATGTATCATGACCAAGGGTTACCAGTACTAAAATATAAAGGTTTTGGCTCATCGGTAAATATTACCCTTGGTTTACCTTTTATCAGAACTTCTGTTGATCATGGTACCGCGTTAGAATTAGCCGGCACTGGTAAAGCCGATGTGGGTAGTTTTATTGAAGCTATTTCTTCTGCCATTGAATTAAGTAACAACCAATCATGAATAAAAATAGCCACTTAGGGCATCAAGCTAAAAAACGTTTTGGCCAAAACTTCTTACATAACGATGCAGTGATCAGCCGTATTGTTGATGCTATTAATCCAGAACCTGGTGAAAACTTAATTGAGATCGGGCCAGGTTTAGGTGCTTTAACAGAGCCGGTTGTCGAACGTGCGGGTAAATTATCAGTTGTTGAGTTAGATAGAGACTTAGCCAAACGATTACGCCATCACCCTTTTTTAGCGCCACATTTAACTATTCATGAAATTGATGCCCTTAAATTTGATTTTGGTCAGTTATCTTCAGCTGAGCAGCCATTAAGAATATTCGGTAATTTACCCTATAACATTTCAACGCCATTAATATTTCATTTATTAACTTTTAAAGATAAAGTGCAAGACATGCATTTTATGCTGCAAAAAGAAGTGGTTGACCGAATGGCAGCAGGCCCTAACTCAAAAACTTATGGCCGTTTGTCAATCATGACACAATATCAATGTCAGGTGATTCCAGTAATGGAAATTGGTCCTGAAGCATTTAAACCGGCACCAAAAGTTGACTCGGCTATTGTCCGCCTTATTCCACATGCGCATATTAAAAACCCTGTCAGTAGTATTGAAGTATTAAATACAGTTTGTACAACGGCTTTTAATCAACGCAGAAAAACAATCCGTAATAGTTTTAAAAAATTAGTTGATGCCGACAAATTGGCAAGTTTAGGTATTGATATCAATCTTAGACCTGAAAATCTCAGCATTGATGACTACATCACCATTGCTAATTTTGTCGCTGAAAACCCTATGGAAAAAACAACTTAATGTCTGATTATACCGACTCTATTAATGTTTTAGTGAAAACCTCATATTTAGCTGAACAATCAATTGAACACCAGCAATATGTTTTTGCTTATACGATTACCATTGAAAATACCGGTGATGAAAGTGTGCAACTGTTATCTCGCTCTTGGTTAATTACCGATGCTGATGGCGGCACAACCAATGTTGAAGGTGAAGGTGTAGTTGGTCAAAACCTCATATTGCACCAACAAAAAGCTACACATATACCAGTGGCAGCGCGTTCAAAACTCCCGTTGGTACTATGCAAGGTTATTATGTTTTTGCCACCGCCTCTGGAAAAGAAGTTAAAGCAAACATTCCTGTATTCACCCTCGCTAAGCCAAATATCTTAAATTAAGTTCACATGGCATTATATCTAGTTGGCGATATTCAAGGCTGCTATAGCGAACTAAAAGCATTACTTGCCAAGGTCAACTTTAATCCTGAACACGATCAACTATGGGCCTTAGGTGATATTGTTGCTCGAGGTACCGGCTCACTGGCAACAATTAGATATTTAAAAAGTTTAGGGTCTAGCTTTAACATGGTGTTAGGGAATCATGACCTACATTTGTTAGCGATTTATCACGGATTAAAAAAGCCAAAAATCAGATCACCTTAGTGAACTCCTTGGTGCACCTGACTTACCCGAGCTCATCGAATGGTTGCGTAACATGCCGATCCTATTACAAACTCCCGACGGTAAAGGTTTTCTTTCACGCAGGCTTAGCACCTCAGTGGACAATTAAAGACGCTATCAAAAATGCAAAATTCGCCGAAAAGAAATTACGTTCAAATAAACTAGTAAAATGGTTGTCGTGTATGTATGGTGAATACCCTAACAGTTGGATTGATGTAGAAAGTAAAGAAGAAAAGTTTCGTTATACAATTAATGCATTTACCAGAATGCGTTTTTGTTACTTAGATGGCTCGTTAGAGTTTAAGTGTAAACAAGATATTAACAACGCACCTGATACATTGAAGCCTTGGTTTCAATTAACTCAAGAATTATCAAAATATTATTGGGTTTTTGGTCATTGGGCATCTTTGTTAGGAAAATGTGAACACAAGAATGTTTTTGCTACCGATACCGGTTGTGTTTGGGGAAATTATTTAACCTTATTGCGCTGGGATGATAAAAAACGTTTTATAGAGCACGCGCACTAAGACAAAAATAATATTAAAAAAGTGTCTACAATTAGGTGAAAAACAAAATTGCCTTGTTATAATGCTTTAGTAAGTGAATGTTTTTTAATAACAACTGACTATTCTAATACAATAATAAATACGTTATTCAAGGATCGGAATAAACCAATTTTGACAAAAATAGCTTTATAGGTGATATCAATGAATTTGACCGTAGCAATGAAGATTATCGGTGGCTTTGCCATCCTTTTCATTTTACTCATTATTACCAGTACTATCTCTTTAATGAATCTTAGTACTATTAATACCTCTCTTACTCAGCAGAATGAACTTGCTATCCCAACTCTTCAAGGCAGTAACGAATTAGCCAACGAGCTAATGGAAATGGGCAGTTTAACCTTACAAGCTTATTATCAAACTGAATCTGACGGTTTATCTGAGATTAAATCAACTTATTCTGAGGTGAGTAATAACTTTTCTAAAGAGCATAAATTACTAACCAACATCATTAAAAATGAAGCTAAATTATCTAACAACTTAAAAAATGTTGATGGTGTCTATGCTTCTTTAACTCAAAATATCGACGATGTATTTACCAACCATAAAAAACCATTTCTATTAAAAGTGAACTTGCCGATAAAGTAAGTAGCATTGAAGAAATTGCTGATGCTGCTACCTTAATGCTCGATTTAGCCGATCACGACCTTGCCGATACTAAACTGCAAAAAGCAGTATCATTAGGCGAGCAAATTGAATTTAAATTTAACGCCTTAGTGTCTTCTTCGTTAGAATATCGTGATTCGTTAAATGAACAAACCATCAAGTTTATTGAAACCGATATAGAAAATAATATTGAAAGTACCAATGAACTGATTGCACAAATTACTGTTGAACTAACTCGTTATAATGTTAGCGGTATTATTGATGAGCTTTTATCAGCGATTAATAACCTAAAAAAGAATTAGAGCTTGAAGTTGCCACATTAAAAGTTGAACAACTTCAAGCAATTGCTATTGCAACTGAAAAACTAAACGCCGCTAAGGCTGATGTTACCGCCGCCAATGAAATTTTAGCCACCCAAGTAAAACTAGCTAATGAAACCACTAAAGCGGCAGCAAACCTCAGTTGATAGCTCAGTGTCTAGTGGTACAACACAAACTTGGTTAATCTTAGTGATTTCAGCCATTGCCGCTTGTGGTATTGCCTTTATTACTTTACGCAGCATTACTGGCCCATTAGGTCGTGTTAATGAAATGCTGAACATTGTAGCCTCTGGTGATTTATCACGTAAGTTAGATGATACTGGCAAAGATGAATTCGCTTTATTATCACGTAACTGCAACCAAGTAATCGACAGCTTAAGAGAGCTTATTCAAGGTATTGTTAGCCGCTCAGCACAATTAGCAGCAGCTGCAGAGCAAACCTCAGCAGTAACGGCACAAAGTACCACGGCAATTGAAGAACAACGTAGCCAAGTTGAACAAGCTGCTTCTGCTACAACAGAAATGAGCAGTACTTCACAAAGTGTATTATCAAGTGCTAATGACGCACTAGGTGAAATTAAGCAAGCTGATGACGAAGCTGAGCGCGTTAAAGTTATTTCAGAGAAGAACAAAGAAATTATCCAGTTATTAGCCAAAGAGGTAGATTCTGCTTCGCAAGTAATTAACCAATTACAACAAGACAGTGCTTCTATTGGTGGTATCTTAGATGTTATTCGCGGAATTGCTGAGCAAACTAACTTACTTGCGTTAAACGCAGCAATTGAAGCAGCACGAGCTGGTGAACAAGGCCGAGGCTTTGCAGTGGTAGCTGATGAAGTAAGAACGTTAGCAAGTCGTACTCAAGTATCGACGCAAGAAATTCAAAATGATCGAAGCATTACAAACTGGCGCAGAAAAAGCGGTAGCGGTAATGGATACAGGTAAAGCGCAAGCTGCTGAGTGTGTTGAGCAAACAGAATTAGCCAATGCTGCGCTTGATACTATTACACATGCGGTACATGAAGCTTATGACCGCAGTTCTCAAATTGCCACAGCGGCAGAAGAGCAAAGTGTTGTTGCCCATGAAATTAGCGAAAACTTAGAGTCGATTGTAGCCATTGCCGAGCAAACAACCGCTGGCGCTAAGCAAACAGCTGATTCAAGTAGTGAAGTTGCGCGTTTATCAGAAGAGTTACAACAATCAGTGCAAGAGTTTAAAATTTAATTAAGCTCAATTAAATTATGCGTTAATCAAAGCCACTTAGTTAAGTGGCTTTTTTATTCGTTGCTCTGGGATAATTTTTTAAATTTCAGGCATAAAAAAACCCGCTGAGCGGGCTTTTAATTATTAAATTAACGTTTGTTATTTAGCGGCACGTGAAACGTATTCACCTGAACGTGTATCTACTTTAACAATTTCACCAATTTGAATAAACAAAGGTACACGAACAACTGCGCCTGTGCTTAACGTGGCCGGTTTACCACCTGTTCCTGCCGTGTCGCCTTTAAGGCCAGGGTCAGTTTCAGTCACTTCTAACTCAACAAAGTTAGGTGGTGTTACAGCAATCGGAGAGCCATCCCATAACGTAATGGTACAAATATCACCTTCAACTAACCATTTAACAGTATCTGCAACCGCTTTTTCATCCGCTGCAATTTGCTCAAAGGTTTCGTTGTTCATAAAATGCCAAAATTCACCGTCAGCATATAAATATGCTAGGTCAGTATCCATTACATCAGCACCATCAACACTTTCGCCTGATTTAAAGGTTTTTTCTAACACTTTACCTGAGATCAGCTTGCGAATTTTTACACGGTTAAAGGCTTGTCCTTTACCTGGTTTTACTAATTCGTTTTCAAGAATGTTGCAAGGTTCGCCGTCAAGCATTATCTTAAGCCCGGCCTTGAATTGGTTTGTACTAAAAGTTGCCATAAATGTGCTCTTAATTACCCAGAGAATAAAAAATAATGTCGCAGATAATACCTCAAAACCCCGAACAATTGCACCTTTCATGGCAAAAAGAATTAGCAAGCGTGGTCACAGATCCCAAAATATTGCTTTCAATGTTAAATATTACGCCAGAACATTATCAAGCACACTTTTGCTGCACGTAAGTTATTTCCTGTGCGGGTACCAAAACCTTTATTCAAAAATGAAAAAAGGTGATATAAACGACCCACTTTTAAAACAAGTAATGCCGCTTTCCGCTGAATATCAGGAGCTTGATGGTTATTTCAGTGACCCACTGGCAGAGCATGACACGTTGCCGAAGGTTTATTACATAAATATAAAAACCGAGTATTAATGATAGTGAAAGCTGGTTGTGCGGTAAATTGCCGCTATTGTTTTCGTCGACACTTTCCGTATGCCGATAACAGCCCTAACAAACAGCGCTGGCAACCTGCCCTTGATTACATTCAGCAACACCCCGAAATTGAATGAAGTTATCTTCAGTGGTGACCCATTAATGGCCAGTGACGAACATTTAACTTGGTTAGTGAATGCTGTTGAGCAAATACCTCATATTAAGCGCTTACGTATTCATAGCCGCTTACCCGTTGTGATTCCAAACAGAGTCACTGCCGAATTAGTTAACCTACTAAGTCGCAGCCGCTTGATCACCTCAATGGTGCTGCACATCAACCATGCCAATGAAATTGACGAAGCACTTATTAATGCTATTAAACCACTACTTAATGCCAATATTCGTTTGTTTAACCAAAGTGTTTTGCTTAAAGGCATTAACGACAACGCAGAAACACTGAGCCAATTATCTGAAACCTTATTTGACCATGGTATTCAGCCTTATTATTTGCATGTGTTAGACAAGGTACAAGGCGCTGCGCATTTTGATCTTGATGAAAATGCAGCAATTAAAATTTACCAAGAATTAATGGCCAATGTATCGGGTTATTTAGTGCCTAAATTAGTACGAGAAATTGCCGGTGAAGCTAACAAAACGCCGTTAAATTTGACATAATAACGCCCTATTTATTTTTCATCATTCTATTAAACAGGCTGTACCTATAAATGAGCAAAGTTATTGAACAACAACTAATTGATAATATTTCTATTATTTTAAAAAAAGTCACTGGTTGCTGATGCCACATTGAAAGATTTAAGAGAAAAAAACAAAGCAGGATTTAAAGCCGTATTTACTAAAGATGCAGGTTTTGTTTGTAGCGCTGACACTTTTCAACCTTATGTTGAAGAAGTAGCGGACGATTTATTAAAGTGGCAAGCTTCTAAAGACCAAGCCTGTTTGGTAGCTTTAGTGAAAAAAATTGAGCAACTATTTAAAGTATTAAATACCTTAGAAGAAAGTTATTAAACGATAGAAGGTTTATCATCAGTGTACCGCTTTTATTGGCCGTACACTGATTGCTTAGTTAATTGTTTGCTTAAATTAGTCGGTTATTTAATCGCTAAAATACTGTTTGGGCTAGCAACAAACACATCAACAGTTAATGGTTCAATTAACTGCTCTTCATCAACATTAATTGCGGTAAAGCCGTTATTCACAAAGTACTGCGCTAACTCTGTTCGCCCTAAAGTTTCATTGGCTAAATCAAGCTGTTGATAATAAGTTTGGTTAGCTTCGGTTTCACATTTTCCGCATCAACAAAAGCATTCATCGCTAAACTTAATACCGTGATTGACTGAATTTTTTCATGCTTTTAGCAATTTCTTGCAATAAATATTGACCCATCCTTGTCTGCGATATTGTGGTAAAACACTGATCGCTTCCACTAAAATATGCGTTTGAGCTTTGGTGCTGGCAGCAACATGCAACTCTTTACATAAATCTTCCGTTAAATTTTGCTTTTTAAAATAAATATTTAGCGGTATTTCCCAGTCAGTTTCTTCATCAGCAAGCAATTTATAAGTTGCTAATGCATCACGGTGTTTATTTAAAGTTAATAACTCAATTTCGGCTTTTGCAATCACATCACCAGCTTCGTTTTTCACGTTAACTTCTTGTGATAATTGCCAGTCGTGACCAGTAATAGCTTCTGGTTTATTAAATTCTATTGATAGTTTCATGGAGGATTCTTTTTATCAGAAATATTGACGGCATTATGAAGTAATGAGCCTGATTGACTAGCGCTGTTAATAAACAACTAGTGCGTTATTTAACAAAACGATTCATTCCCCAATACTTATTACTTTTTTCAAGCTCACGCCAGCCGAGTTGTTTTAAACGCCGACGAATATAAATATTGATCACTCCATGACTAAAATACAGCAATTTCATGTTTCACCGCAAGTTCAATTAACTTATCGGCTGCAAAAACGACTTACATACGTTTCAAAATTACTTTAAAGCCCAAATTAGCCGGAAAGATAAACCCAAGTCCATGCATTAAGTTTTAACAATTTATACCGGAATTTCTAATTCACGCCGTTTGTTCCGGTACGCTGTTGCTAAAATCTACAGCTCTTGGCAAAGTACTAGTATAATGCTCTTTAATAGTATGCTGTAAGTTTAACGGTGGCAAACATTTGACGCATTATAAGGATACAATAAACAAAACCCAAAGCAGTTAGCTTTGGGTTTTGAGCAGATGCTGGCTTTCCATGCCTAATTAAGGTATTTCCATCAACGAAAAAATTAATCATCTAAGTTTGGCGATAACCAACGCTCAGCTTCTTCTTGGCTCATGCCTTTACGCTCAGCGTAATCCGTTACTTGATCATGATCGATTTTTGCAACCGCAAAGTATTTACTGTCTGGGTGAGCAAAGTAGAAACCACTTACCGCAGCGCCAGGCCACATGGCATAACTTGACGTTAGCTGCATACCAATGTTGTTTTCAACATCGAGTAAATCCCATAACAAACCTTTTTCGGTATGCTCAGGACAAGCAGGATAACCCGGTGCTGGGCGAATACCTTGATAAGATTCACGAATTAACGCTTCGTTATCTAAGGTTTCATCAGGAGCAAAGCCCCAATATTCTTTACGAACACGCTCATGCATATATTCAGCAGCAGCTTCGGCTAAACGGTCAGCAACAGCTTTCATTAAAATACTATTGTAGTCATCATGATTAGCATCAAATTCTGCCACTAAATCATCACAACCAAAACCTGCTGAAACCGCAAAAGCGCCCATATAATCTTTTACGCCTGAGGCTTCATCAGCAACATAATCAGCTAAACAGCGATTATATTGCCCTGATGGCTTTTTACCTTGTTGGCGTAATTGATGGAACTTCATTAACGCTTCTTGACGGCTATCATCAGCAAATAACTGAATATCATCACCATCACGCATAGCAGGAAATAAACCAATAACCGCTTTCGCTTTTAATTTACCGCTGTTGATCACATCATCTAACATGGCATTAGCATCGTTAAAAAGTTTTGCGCTTCTTCACCTACTAACTCATGTTCAAGAATTTTTGGATACTTACCTGATAACTGCCATGTCATGAAAAATGGCGTCCAATCAATGTAATTTCGCACCACATTTAAATCTAAGTCATCAATTACCGTAACACCTAAATTTTTCGGCGTGGTTGGTGTGTAATCCAGCAAAGCTTAATGGAAAAGCATTTTTACGGGCTTCTTCTAACGACACAATGGTAGAACGAGGCCCTTTACGTGCATGTTGCTCACGCACTTTGTCATATTCTTTCGCTTGGCGTTCCATAAAGGCTGGGCGTAATTCGTCAGATAATAACGAACTTACTACCGAAACCGAACGTGAAGCATTAGGCACATAAATTACCGGATGATCATAGTTTTGCTCAATCTTCACGGCAGTATGAGCTTTTGATGTGGTGGCACCACCAATTAATAACGGTAAATCAAAACCTTGGCGCTGCATTTCTTTAGCAACATGTACCATTTCATCTAACGATGGCGTGATCAAACCAGAAAGGCCAATAATGTCGCACTTTTCTTCTTTCGCCACTTGTAAGATTTTTTCTGTTGGCACCATCACGCCTAAATCAACAATGTCGTAATTGTTACACTGTAAAACTACACCCACGATATTTTTACCAATATCGTGTACATCACCTTTAACCGTTGCTAACAATACTTTACCGTTTGATTTAACTTCGGTTTTTTCTGCTTCAATAAACGGATTCAAATAAGCAACTGCTTGTTTCATTACTCGCGCTGATTTTACCACTTGTGGTAAGAACATTTCGCCAGCACCAAATAAGTCACCTACTACGTTCATGCCGTCCATTAACGGCCCTTCAATCACATCAAGTGGACGCTTGGCAATTAAACGCGCAGCTTCGGTATCTTCAACAATAAATTCATTAATACCTTTAACTAATGAATGCTCCAAGCGTTTGTTAACTGGCAATTCACGCCATGACAAATCTGCTTTATTGGCTTGTGCGCTACCTTGGCCGCGATATTCTTCGGCTAAATCAAGTAAACGCTCGGTGGCTCCGTCATCAGTATTTTTAATAACGTCTTCAACCGCTTTTAATAAATCTTTTGGAATATCAGAATAAATGGCTAATTGGCCAGCGTTCACAATCCCCATATCCATACCATTTTTAATGGCGTGATATAAAAACACCGCATGAATGGCTTCACGTACTGGGTTATTACCACGGAATGAGAACGACACGTTCGACACCCCACCTGAGATCATCGCATGTGGTAAGTTGTCTTTAATATCTTTAACCGCTTCAATAAAATCAACGGCATAATTGTTATGCTCTTCAATACCTGTGGCGACGGCAAAAATATTCGGATCAAAAATAATATCTTCTGGTGGGAAGCCAATTTCATCAACCAGAATATGATAAGCACGATGACAAATTTCATACTTACGCTCACGGGTGTCGGCTTGACCCACTTCATCAAACGCCATGACAATAACAGCAGCGCCATATTTTGAATTAACTCAGCTTGCTGACGGAAGATGTCTTCACCTTCTTTCATGCTAATAGAGTTAACAACCCCTTTACCCTGAATACATTTTAAGCCTTCTTCTAAAATATCCCATTTAGAAGAGTCGATCATAATTGGCACTTTTGCGATATCAGGCTCACCAGCAATTAAATTCAAAAAGCGGATCATCGCTGCTTTTGAATCCAACATGCCTTCATCCATGTTGATATCAATAATTTGGGCGCCATTTTCAACTTGCTGTAAGGCTACGGCAATTGCTTCATCAAAATCTTTCTTCCATGATCAAGCGTTTAAAAATACCGAACCCGTTACGTTAGTACGTTCACCTACGTTAACAAATAAGGTATCTTCTTGAATAGTTAGTGCTTCCAAACCTGAAAGACGACAAGCTATTTTACGTGGTGAAATTTCGCGAGGTGTAACTCCCGCTACAGACTCTGCCATACCTTGAATATGCGCAGGCGTTGTACCACAACAACCACCAATAATATTTAAGAAACCTGATTCAGCCCACTCTTTAACATGCGGGTTCATTTCTTCAACGGTGAAGTCATATTCACCAAAGGCATTAGGTAAACCGGCATTGGGATGCGCAGATACCGCACAATCTGAAATACGGCTCATTTCTTCAACGTATTGGCGTAATTCCACCGGCCTAATGCACAGTTTAAACCAAATGAAATTGGCTTAGCATGGCGTAACGAGTTATAAAATGCTTCGGTCGTTTGTCCTGATAAGGTACGGCCTGAAGCATCGGTAATCGTGCCTGAAATCATCACCGGATAACGCGTACCAAGATCTTCAAATACTTGTTCAACCGCAAAAATTGCCGCTTTCGCATTCAAGGTATCAAAAATTGTTTCAATTAAAATAAGATCTGAACCACCTTCAATTAACGCTTTGGTTGATTCAATATAAGCGTCTTTTAATTCATCAAAGTGACATTACGAAATGCCGGATCGTTTACATCAGGCGAAATTGAACAAGTACGGTTTGTTGGCCCTAATACCCCAGCAACAAAACGCGGTTTGTCTGGGTTTTTAGCGGTGAATTCATCAGCCACTTGGCGCGCTATTTTTGCTGCTTCCAAATTAATTTCTGCGCTGAGTGATTCCATTTCGTAATCAGCCATCGCAATGGTTGTGGCATTAAAGGTATTAGTTTCAAGAATATCAGCGCCAGCTTCAAGATATTGAGCGTGAATGGTTTTAATCACTTTCGGCTGAGACAATACTAATAAGTCATTGTTGCCTTTAACATCACATTGCCAATCTGCAAAACGATCACCACGGTAATCTTTTTTCTTCAAACTTATAATCTTGGATCATGGTACCCATGGCACCATCAAGTACTAAAATTCGCTTGGCTAATTGTTGTTCAAATAAGGTAAACGATGCTGACTTTTGCACTGTTACTGACATGCTAGTCTCCTGTAATAGATGATTGAATATTTTCAGCATCTAATTGGTATGGGGTGATCTGATAAACATAATAGTTTATCCAGTTAGTGAATAATAAACTACCGTGGCTACGCCAAGTACTTAATGGCTTATTAGCTGGGTTGTTATCTTTATAATAATTAACCGGTACTTTTGGTGTTAAACCGGCAGCAATATCACGTTTATATTCACCATCAAGGGTGTACGATTCATATTCAGGATGGCCTAAAATAAACACTTGGCGTTTGTCTTTACTGGCCACCAAAAATGCGCCCGCTTCTTCCGACTCGCCAAGCACATTTAAAGCATCAACCGTGTCAAACTGATCACGGGTTACTTCGCCATAACGAGAATGCGGCATTAAAAATTCGTCGTCAAAACCACGGGTTAAACTTTCTAACGGACAATTTACCGTATGAGGATAAACCCCTGATAATTTTTCTTCACGGACACTACGGGTTAAACCATAATGATAATAAAACGCCGCATTAGCCGCCCAACATAAGTGCATAGTTGATACGACATTTTTTTGCGCCCAATCGAAAACCTCACAAATTTTATCCCAATAGGTAACGTCTTCATATTCCACTAAGCCTAATGGCGCACCGGTAATAATTAAGCCGTCGTATTGTTTGTGTTTAATATCATCAAATAAAATATAAAACTCATCCATATGGTTTTCAGGCGTATGTTTTGATGATTTATGATGAATACAAACTAACTCAATATTAATTTGTAAAGGCGTATTAGAAAGCATCCGAAGTAACTGTACTTCGGTTTCTATTTTGTTAGGCATTAAATTCAAAATAGCTACGTTCATCGGACGAATTTCTTGACTCGCCGCACGGTTTTCAGACATCACAAAAATATTCTCTTGGCCAAGAATACTATGTGCTGGTAGCTGATCTGGAATTTTAATAGGCATACTAATCCCACCTTGTTTATGACAATAGGCGTACTTTACTTGGATCGGTGTAAAACTTCAACATCTAAACGTATAGACGTCTAAATGAATTATTAAAGCCAATCAAGCATGGTTTATTGTTAATTTTAAAGGAATACTTTTAAGTAATTTTGACACTTCAGCTAATAACAATGAGCTGTTGATAATTTTCTAATAGCAGTAATTTTATTCGCATCATTAATTACTTGATATCATGAGCTTATATCCGTAACTTTAAGGCTATTAATTTAATCACATATCAAATAACAGCGTGTTTAAAAAAGGCACTATTGTCGATGTTCAGGATTTCCTAGAAGCTAGAAATCCCGCGTATAAATTACAGGTTGATTTTGGGGAAGAGATAGGTATTAAAAAAGTCTAGCGCTCAAATTACAGAAATTTATTCTAAGCAACATTTGCTAGGAAAGCAGGTGATGGCGATTGTGAACTTTCCGCCTAAGCAAATTGGCCCAATAATGTCAGAATGTTTAGTTACTGGCTTTCACCGTGAAGATGGAGCTGTCGTACTAGCCACACCAGATATGGAATTAAAAATGGGGCTCGTTTAGCATAAAATTTGCAATCGTTAATATTTAATATATTGGAGTTAAAATAGAAAATGGTATCTTATCAAGAAAGTAACGCAGTGCGCGTAGCCCTCTCATTACAGGGTCTACGTCAGGTATTAGTAAAGCTATCGCATTAAAGCTTGCAGAAGATGGATTTACCGTTGTTTTTCACTCTAGGGCATCTGTCGAAGAGGGAGAAAAACTGGCACTCAGCGTTCCAAAAGGAGCTTATATTAGAGCTGATTTATCTGATCAAGCTCAAGCAAAAGACCTAGTATCAAGAGTGTTGGCTCGCTATGGCCGTTTGGATGTTTTAGTTAATAACGCAGGAATTAACGCCATGATACCGCATGGCTCACTGAAATAGGCAACTCCAGAAATATGGCGAAGTCTGTATGAGGTTAACGTTATTGCTCCTTGGACTTTAATCTCCGAAGCTGAAAAAGCTCTTAGAAGTTCATCTTCGCCAGAGTGCCCTAGCAGTATTATTAATATTAGCTCTCATGCTGGTGTACGCCCCAAAGGCGCTTCAATTCCTTATGCTGCAAGTAAATCCGCATTGAATCATATGACCCAGCTCCTGGCATTAACCCTTTCTCCTGAGATAAGAGTTAATGCCATTGCGCCGGGCTTAGTTGATACACCTATGACAGCAAGCTGGGTTGAGGCACACAAGTTATGGAAAGAGAAATCACCAATGAAGCGTGGTGCTAAACCAAATGAGATAGCTCACACCGCATCAATGCTTGTTTCTAGTAGTTATCTAACGGGTGAGGTCATTCTTTCAGATGGCGGTCTCAATCTTACATAGATTAAAATAAGCTTAGTATCAAGTTTGAAGTGCAACAAAAGTAATTATTCATAAAAGCATTCCTGTGGTGTATTATAAACAAGTCTTTTTATCGGCCTATTATTTAAGTTAGCAGCGATAGCATCGTATCGTTACTGAGGTGCCCTTTCCATTGATGTTCCTTTAGGTTGCCTGATTAAATCATTCGTATTTTCATTAGTGCCTCGCTCCCAAGAGTGGTGTGGATTGGCAAAATAAATAGGCAATATCCTCCTTTGTGCATTGATGAAGTTATTGAATTTATGAGAGCAGCATTAAGAACTAAAATTATTGACGTTTGCCAGCAAAAAATAACCGCTAAAGGTGAAAATGTTGGTTTATCGTTTTACGCCTTTTTTAAAAATAAAAATGATGATCCTGAGTTATTAATGGAAGCAGCAACATGGTGGATACAAACCCATAAACTCGACCATTTTGTTAAGGCGCATAAAATTAAAGCAATGGTAGAAAATAATTTCTAACCAGTAAGCCAAAGGTTATTCAATTAGGCAAAAACTATCGTCATTTTGGTTCCTTTGCCTTCTTCACTTTCAACCAATAATTGCCAACCTAACTTACTGATCACTCTTTGCACTATCGACATACCTAAACCGACGCCGTCAGGCTGTAAGCGGTAAAAAGCCTCCGTAATATTATTTAATTCGTTTGCCGGAATACCTAAGCCGGTATCAATAACCGTTACCGATGTTTCGTCATTAATTATTTTTACACTACCTTGATGGGTATATTGCAGTGCATTTCTTAATAAATTACTTAAAACAATATCCAATAAGCCAGCATTCACTTGAAAATACTGTTCGGGGTTAACCTGATTAATAATTTCTACCGGTTTGTTTTCACTTAAATATGAAAGTTTGCTAAGCACTTGTGCAACACAGTTATGCAAATGCACATTTTCTAATTGCGCATGTTCAGGTTTGTTTTTTGCCAACCATAAAAACGTATTAATTAGCTGGGTCATTTCTTTATTTGCTCGTTGCATGCGGGCAAATAGCGTTTTCTGCTGGGCATTTAAGGGGTTTGCTCGAGTAAATCAAGCGCCATAGTTAAACTTGTAGTTGGCGTACGAAGCTCATGACTCACTTCACGAGAAAAGCGTTTTTCGTGTTGAATATATTCATCAATTTTATTAATAAGTTGATTAAACGTATCGGCTAACTCCCCCACTTCATCAGGATAAAAGCGGCCAGTTAATGGTTTGAAAGCTGCTCAAGTTGCACTGAAGTTACTTGCTGTGCCAATCTTGTTAACGGTTTTAAAATGCCCTTGGTTAAAAACATACTCAATAAAAAGCAAAAAAAGTCAGTAACAGCGCCAGCGGAATTAAAACATATAACACAAATTTATCAGTATAAAAGCTATCTGGGCTTTCTTCTTGCGCAAAGCCAGAAATATCATAAACCACATATAATTTTTTGGTTTTCCATGGGCTAACCACAATTTGTAGCTCTAGTTGCGCCGCTTGCAGTTCAGCATCAAAAATAACATGGTCATGCTCATTATGGCAGTATTAGATACTTCTAAATAGTCGGTAAGCCGCTCTGGTAAATTAGCGTTATCGTTCAATCCATATTGACGATCTAACTTTGCAATCACCTCTCTTTCGGTACCTACAACCACAAAACGGGTTGGTGTTTCGGTTGGTAAAATTAACGACCTGACTTGCCTCTTTATTAATCGACAACGCATACCAATTAAACAGTCTGTCGTCAGAAACATCATAAATAAACCAAGCAAAACAAGAATAAATACAGGCACTAATTAGTCACGCTAATGAGGTAATGGCTAAAACAATACGAACACGTAAGCTTTTTAAATATCGACGCGTGCGCATAAACGAAAACCTCTTTTTTAGAAACGGTATGAATAAAAATAAAATTCGACACTTTTTTATAAAATTTCTTTATCGTCTTTTACTACGTTACAAATAACTGTTTTATAAGATAAAGGTGAAATATGCCTGCTATATAGAGGCAGAAGTATTAAAATATGCTGTGATTAAAAGAAAGAAAACTAAGGCGATCTAAACTAATTTAAGTAAATTTAGTACTAACCGAGCATTTTCAGCTCCAGCCAAAAACAAGCTCTGTTTGATACTGCAAAAACATCTTGGGAAAATCAACAGCCCCTAGGGTCTGTTGATCTTTGTTTATATTTTTAGCAATCGGCTATTTTAAGTGATAGCAAAGCAGAATGAACGTTGTTTGATTATTCCAAATAAGTGAAATTCTAATGCAGCTAGCGCAAAAAATAGCCATTGCATTGAGGGCTGAGGCTAAAATCGCTTTACTCGGCGTTAAAAATTATTGGTTTAGATGACTAAACGACATAATTTCAGCCTTGATTAAAACGATTTTATCTCTCAGCTGAATTATTAAACAAAGATAAACAGACCCTAGTGATTAATTGAATTCAAACGAGGGAAATCAATAGTTATCATCAGTTCTAATTTGATAAGCAAGGCTACTTTTCTTATAAAAATCATATGAAATGTTATTAATAATACCAATTCCATTAAGTTTACGATCTTGTTGTGTGGGCAATAATTTAATGAAATTGGTATAAGAACTAGCAGTCAATTTTTAGATAATAAAAAAAGGCCAGAGCATTAATAACATGCTCTGGCCTTAACAAAATAATTTAGTTTAACAAACTGAACTTACTGATTCAGTATTTAAGTCTGTCTTGAAAAACTCTGCTTAGCGATTAATTTATTATTCAGCAACTGCTTCTTTTTTATCAGCAACTTCAGGTTCTGCAACGTTTTTAGATAATAACATTTGACGTAATTTAGTATCTAAACCTTTTGCCATTTCTGGATGCTCTTTTAAGTATTTAATTGAATTTGCTTTACCTTGGCCAATACGCTCACCATTACAGCTATACCAAGCACCCGCCTTTTCAACTAATTTATGAGCCACACCTAAGTCAATTAACTCACCTAAACTATTGATGCCTTCACCGTACATAATTTGGAATTCAACTTGTTTAAATGGCGGTGCAATTTTGTTTTTAACTACTTTAACACGAGTTTCGTTACCAACAATTTCATCACCATCTTTTACCGCACCAATTCGGCGAATATCTAAACGAACAGAGGCGTAGAATTTAAGAGCGTTACCACCAGTGGTAGTTTCTGGGCTACCAAACATAACACCAATTTTCATACGAATTTGGTTAATGAAAATTAACATGGTATTTGATTGTTTTAAGTTACCAGTTAATTTACGCATTGCTTGCGATAACATACGCGCTTGAAGACCCATATGAGAATCACCCATGTCGCCTTCAATTTCAGCTTTCGGCGTAAGCGCAGCAACCGAGTCAACCACAATCACATCAACAGCACCAGAACGAGTTAACATGTCACATATTTCTAATGCTTGCTCACCAGTATCTGGTTGCGATACTAATAAATCATCAATGTTAACACCAAGTTTAGCGGCATAAATTGGATCAAGTGCATGCTCTGCATCAACAAAGGCACATATTTTACCGTTACGTTGTGCTTCTGCGATAACTTCTAATGTTAACGTTGTTTTACCACTTGATTCTGGACCATAAATCTCAACAACACGGCCAAGCGGTAAACCACCTGCTCCTAAAGCAACATCTAAACCTAATGAACCAGTTGAAATTGTTTCAACATCCATGCTGCGGTTTTCACCTAACTTCATGATGGAACCTTTACCAAATTGACGCTCAATCTGGCTAAGGGCGGCTGATAATGCTTTTTCTTTGTTTTGATCCATGGTTAGCTCCGTATTCATTAGTGGCTAAATATTCTTAATTGGGCTCAGTATACTGTATGGTCGTACAGTATCAAGTTTTTTTATGATGATTTTTTAATTTTTTAACTAACACATTGTTTTTAATAGATATAAATAAAATAAAAAATATTCACCATCATTTATACAGTGTCAACATACAGTGCTTTGGGGCTTAGCTATTAAATGTCCCTTTATGGTGATTTGGTCGGCAAGCTAGTTCAAACTTTGCCATATTGCCAAGCATAAATATTAAGTTTAGATGAACTTTTTATGGAGCCACATAATTGTCATCTTTCTACCGTAGCGTACTCGTCATAAAAACAAATTACATCTCACTAAAATATTAAATGGAAAAACATGAAACTCTCAAACGCTACATTTAAATTAACACCACTGGCTTTAGCTTTTGCTGGCTGTATGGCATTAACCTCTGGCAATGTTGCTGCAAATAATATTGAAGGCCGTATTACCGATTCACAAAACAAAGTATATTTTGAAGGTGCCCAAGTAAAAATTGCAGAACTTAACCGTACCGCAGTTACCGCTCGTGATGGTTCATTTCATTTTACCGACCTACCTGAAGGTAAATATACATTAGTTATTAACTACATTGGCTCAGCTGAAATAAAAGAGTCGATTAACGTCGTTAACGGTAAAATTATTAAGAAAAATTTTGTTATTGGCGGCCAACATGCTGGCATGGATAACATTATTGTTTATGGTCAACGTTCAGGCCAAGCAGGTGCTTATAATCGCCAAAAAACAGCCGATAATTTATTGTCAGTAGTAAGTAGTGATGCAATTGGCCAATTACCCGATCAAAATGCCGCTGAAGCATTACAACGTTTACCTGGTATGTTTATTCAACGTGACCAAGGTGAAGGTCGCTTTGTTGGTATTCGTGGTATTGATCCAAACCTTAATAACGTTTCAATTAATGGCTTAAACGTACCATCGCCAGAAGCAGGCATTCGTAGTGTTGCTATGGATGTTATCCCTAGCGAGTTAATTTCAAGTTTAGAAGTAAAGTAAAACCGTTACCCCAGATATGGACGCCAGCGCTATTGGTGGTTCAATTGAAGTGAAAAGCTTAAGCGCTTTTGATCGTGAAAATGAAAGCTACAGCTTTACCGCACAAACGTCTTATAACGCATTAGTAGAAGAAAACAGCCCTAAATTTTCAGGTAGTTACACCAATGTTTATCAACTTGAAGGCAATACACAATTAGGGGTTGCCGGTGCTGTGTCTTGGTTTCAACGTAAGTTTGGCTCAGACAACATGGAAACTGACGGCGGTTGGGGTGACATTGAAGTTGAAGACTCACAGACTGGCGACGACGTTGAAATTTTTGGCGCAGAAGAAATTGAACAACGTGATTATGTTATTGAACGTGAGCGTTTAGGTTTTGCGTTAAACTTTGATTTACATACTTCAGCAACCGATAAATATTACTTACGTACCTTATACAGTGAATTTTCAGATGATGAATTCCGTTTACGTAAAGAATATAAGTTTGAAAAAGTGAATTAGTTGCCAATAACTCAACGACTTCCAGCGCGCAGTTTATTAATGCTGAAATGGATCGTGACACCAAAGACCGCTACGAAACCCAAGAAATTTTATCCTTAGTTTTAGGTGGCGAAAATCAAATAAATCATTGGTTAGTGGAATACAATTTAGGTTATTCACAATCAACAGAAAAAGAGCCAAATCGTATAGATGCTGATTTTGCCGGTGAAGATCTTAGTATTGGTTATACTGCGGGTGAATACCCTGTTTTAAGCCAATCTGCTGAAGCACAAGATTTATCAAACTTTGAGTTAGCTGAAATTATTTATGCTAACAACTTATCTGAAGACGAAGAAGTTAGCGTAAAACTTGATCTAACCAAAGATTTTGTCTGGAACAATCACAATGCCCAATTTAAATTTGGTGGTAAATACCGCAGCCGTGAAAAGTTCAACGATGTTGATACGACAATTTATGATGGTGGTTTTGATAATATTAGCGCGCAACAATTTAATAACGGCGCAGTAGAGTATAACTTAGGTGAGTTTGGCTCGGGTTTGTCTGAATCAGCCATTAAAAAATACTTTTTTGCTAACCAAGCTAACTTTGACATTAATCAAAACGAAACTGATATTGAAAACAAAGGTAATTCTTACACCAGTAACGAAGATATTTTTGCTGCTTACGCTATGTTAACGCTAGATATTGATAACTGGCACATAGTTACAGGTTTACGTTATGAAAAAACCAATTTTGAAACTTCAGGTAACAAAGTAGGTTTAGTGATTGATGACGTTAACGACAACGAAACCGTAAACATTGACACTTGGCATGTAAAAAAGATTATGACTATTTTATTGCCAAGTTTGAATGTAAAATACACAGTTAACGAGCAATTAATTACACGCTTTGCTTTCACGCAAACCATTGCCCGACCAACCTTTGGCGACTCTGCCGCATTTCAATTAATTGAAACGGAAATTACCGAAGATAACAACGTTACCGAAACTGAGCGTAAAGCAGAGGTTGGTAACCCAGAATTAGACCCGTATGAGTCAAATAATTTTGATATTTCAGTAGAATACTATCCTGAGCAAATTGGTGTTATTTCTGCCGGCCTATTCTATAAAGATATCGACAACTTTATTGTACAACAAGAAGTTCAAGATAATGGTCAATGGGATGGTTTTGACGAAGTTGTTCAGTTTGTTAATGGTGGTTCAGCTTCATTAACTGGTGTTGAATTAGCATGGAATAAAACCTTCGATTCAGGTTTATTACTTGGTGCCAATGGGACTTTTATTGATGCTGATGAACAATTACCAAATCAAGCGGATACCGTTGGTAACTTAATGATAGGTTACGAAAACAATCAGTTGAGTGTGCGTTTAAGTGCAAGTTATAAAAGTGAAAGCTTTCAATTTAACGACGGTGACTTTGCCGTTGAAGAAGACACGCACATGCAGCTAGATTTTGGCGGTAAATATTATGTGAATGAAAATATCCAAGTATATTTTAATGCCATCAACCTAACTGACGAGGCTTATTATCTTTACCACGGTAGCCGCAATTATAACTACCAATATGAAGAATATGGCCGTAGTTTTGAATTGGGTATGACATTTAGTTCGTTTTAATTCAACCTTGTTTTAGGTTTTATTGCCTTTTTGCTGACAATTGTTAGTAAAAAGGCGGTGAAACTTTTTTACGTTCATTTATTAGCAAAAAGGCAGTATTATGCGCCCTTACTTAAATACTCTGACTAAACGATTATCTCGTTCTGTATTAACTAGTTTATCTATTGTTATCATCACAGGTTGTGCTGGAGAAGTAGCAAAAAATTCAACTAGCCAGTCAACAGCAACAAGCTCTTTAGCGTTTGGTGATGGCGGTTATCACGTTGATTACCCAAAAAAGAAACATATTGAAAACCCAAAAAACAAAGAGCAATTCATTGCTAGTGAATTAGCTGACTGGTTGGAAGATTATCGCCCGCGTGAAGAATTTGATCATGCACCAATATACATCTACCCCAATACCAATATTGCTACTGAGTTAGGCGGTGCCCAACAAGTTGGTCAAGCAATGGCAACATTATGTAAAACTAAAGCATGCGACTTTGCTATTCAAAGAAGGCGACAACATCTACCCAGATGGTGCTGATGCGGATGATGGCAAAGATGATCAACAACGTATGAACGATCTTATATTAGCGCCATTAAAGCCGCTATTAGCCGAAAAACCTGAGCTAATGATTTATTCTGCCTTAGGTAATCATGATTGGAAAACTTCAAGAAAAGGAGTTGCCTTACAACTAGAATGGATGGCAAAACAAAAGAACTTTTACCAAGATCCAAACGGTTATTATCGCTACACCATAGGTGAACCAGGTAACGACATGGAGTTTTTTGTCCTCGACACTAACATGTTATTGTCAGGACAAACCTTTTATGAAATTCCCCTAAACCCAGACGGCAGCGAAGCTGATTTAGCCGAAGCGCTGGCTAACAACAAAGCTGAATTAGAAGACTTTGAAAAACACGAAACCCCCATTAATGGTGAAGACAAAAAACAATTGGCTTGGCTTGAAAAAGGTTTAGCGGAATCAACCGCCAAATGGAAATTTGTTTATGGCCATCATATTTTATGGTCAATTGGTGGCACTAAATATAGCGAAGGCCATGTATTACGGAAATTAATTTTACCTACGCTGTGCCAATATGCTGATGCTTACATTGCCGGCCATGAACATGACTTAGAATTATTAACCGACGACTGTAGCCAATTTGACGTTGCTAAAAATAAACCACCATTACCTTTAATTATTAGTGGCGCTGCTTCTAAAATGCGTGGTAAACATACCCCATTTGCTGAGCAGCAAGAAAAACGTTATCCCGAATATGAGCTGTTATGGTCAAAAAGTTTTATTTGGGGCTTTGCCCATATTGAAGTTAACCATGACAGTGAAAACTTTACGGTTGGCTATTACACCACCCCGCGAGATAACTCTGGCGATTTAGTTGCTGAGCAAGCGTTTACATTTAAACGCCGTAGCCAGTAGTTAATATCACACAGCTTTAACAACGCGTTAAGGCGAAATTTACGTGACAATTTACGTAACTAAGTGTTATTGCTTAATAACACTTAGTCACGCTGATAATTAACCTTATATTCAGTTTATTCAAACTACCTTCAACTAAAGTAAATCGATAAATTCCTCAATAATTAAACCTAAAATATCGTGCCGTATTATTGGGTATTCTAAGTTCATCAGGTAAAGTAACACTCTCGTAAACATAACAAAGGAGCGCTATCATGATCACCTGTGAGCACCATGATTATATTGAAATAGTATGTACGTTTAACTATCCAATTAAACTGACAATGAAATCAGGGGTAATGATTGAATGTATTGCCTTAGATACCAAGCTTGATCACCACAAAGTTGAATGTATAAAAGTAGCGTACCAAGAATGTGAAAAATTAATTATTTTAGATGATATTGCTACATTAGAAGTTTGTATTGCTAATCCACATTTTCACAGTATTGCTTTCACCTAACGCTATCACTTTCACCGCATTAATAATTGCACCTCCTAGAGCCTGCTGGCTTTGACTTAATTTTCACTCCTTTTATCCCCGTAACACTAGCAAATTAACTTTTACAATTTTTCACTTCTTTCAAGCATCAACCCTACAAATACAAATGATAACAATTCTTATTTACACAAGGTAAATTATATTGTACCTTTAATAAACATTAACAACCGCATGTTATTTAAAAGGAAGAAAAATGCAGCAATGGCAAAGTTTATTAATCAATGGTAATGACTTTTTTAAACAACAAAACTGGCTTAAAGCACAAAGTCATTATCAAAAAGCAGAAACATTATTGGATGACGCATGGCATAACGACTCAAGCAACCTAGATTTGTTAATGGCGTGGATTTGCGCTAACTCATAATTTAGCCGCGTTATACGAAAAACAAGCTGAATATACCGTAGCGCTGCAATATCTAATACAGGCTCATCAACGTTTAGCCGCTTTAATACAAGCGGATTATTTACCTAATAAGCTTAAATTAACAGTTATCAAAATGTTAAAAATAACTTGGTCACCTATTATTGAATTTAAGAAAAGCCATCCTATTTGTGATAACTGTATGGCCGCTTTAAGCCGCACAAGTGAGCAAGATAATAAACAGACAACACAATTACACTAACTCACATTTATGATTGTAAAGGAGCTGATATGTTATTTAATGTTTTAACTAAAATTGACGAGCTATTTCCATTTAATACCATCAAAGGTGAATAGATTAGAAAGTGAAGGAGTAACAACATGACCATTTTAGGGTTTAAAATTTGGAAAGTAACTGATGAAAGCATGGCACCTAGCATTCCTGTCGGGAGCTATATTTTAGTCAATCATTGGTTTCACTTGATAACATTAAACGTTAACAGTGTTGTGCTGATCCATCATCACTTCTATGGTTATATTTTGAAAAAATTAACTGCCGTTATCGACAAATATGGGTTTATTTGGAGCCGAGCTGAAAATGACGCTTATGATGCCTTCACCTCAGTTGAAAAAGTTGGCCCTGTGAATAAAAAACAAGTAATAGGTAAAGTTTTTATGATTTTTAAAAGGCCAATGAAAACCAATATCGCTTAATAGAGACAAGGTGCGTTAATCAATCGCAAATCACAGAATCTCCCTTTGCTTTGTTTTTTATTAGATAAGTTATGGCATATTTTAGAGTTATTCATTTATCTCAATAAAAATCCGTAAAACACCTATGAATGCAGCTATTCCCCGATTTAAGCTCCCATACCCCTATGATGCGCCAGTACTTAACCATTAAAGCGGAATTTCCGAATATTATGGTGTTTTATCGTATGGGGGATTTTTACGAATTATTTTTTGATGATGCCAAACGTGCCGCTGATCTTTTAGATATTTCTTTAACCGCACGCGGTAAAACCGGAGGCAACGCCATTTCTATGGCTGGCGTACCTTATCATGCAGTAGAAAACTATTTAGCTAAGCTTGTACAATTAGGTGAATCGGTTGCTATTTGCGAGCAAATTGGCGATCCCGCCACCAGTAAAGGCCCAGTTGAACGTAAAGTTGTTCGTATTGTTACACCCGGAACCGTTAGCGATGAAGCGCTATTAAATGATCGTCAAGATAACCTCATTGTGGCTTTGTTTGAACATAAAAACAAAAACCAGCCAATTTCAATTTGGCATTGCTTATTTAGACATGACCAGTGGCCGTTTTGTACTTTCAGAACCGGCAACTGTTGAGCAAGCCACAAGCAGAATTACAACGTTTAAATCCGGCGGAATTACTGTATAGCGAAAGCTTAGTTAATACTGATTTAGTGCAAGGTCGTAAAGGCCTACGGCGCCGTTCTGAGTGGGAATTCGATCTTGATACCGCTTACAATTTAGTAAACAAACAATTTGGTACGAATGACTTAACCGGTTTTGGCGTGCAGGAGCAACATTTTGGTTTAGCGACCGCCAGTTGTTTATTTCAATACGTAAAAGACAGCCAACGCACGGCACTGCCTCATATTCGCAATATTATTGGTGAGTCGTCAGCGAGGGGTTATTTTAGATGCGGCAACTCGCCGTAACTTAGAGCTCACGCAAAATTTAGCCGGTGGTACAGATAACACACTCGCCGCCATTTTAGATAAAACCGCCACCCCAATGGGCTCACGTTTATTAAAGCGTTGGTTGCATTTCCCATTAAGAGATTTAACCACATTAACTTGCCGCCAAAGTGTTATTAGCGAAATTATTGCGCTTGAATTAAATGCCCCATTGCATGATTTGTTAAAACAGGTCGGTGATGTTGAACGTATTGTTGCACGCATTGCTTTACGCTCTGCCCGTCCGCGTGATTTTGCAAGGTTAAGAAATTCATT
>JAYQHI010000036.1:0-25183 GCA_038141035.1 Alteromonadaceae bacterium | reverse complement strand
CCATGAGCTTCGACGCTTATGAAAAAGCATCTTAATCAGCAGCGTTTTTCACGGGTGATTTAAAAAATAATTTGTGAATAATAATTATTTAAAATATTACTAAAATTTTTAAAAAGTGGCTTGCCAAAGTGTTATTTACTCAGTAGAATCCGCGCATTGTTCAAGCCCTTGAACATTTTAGTAAACCTCAGTGGTGGCTATAGCTCAGTTGGTAGAGCCCCGGATTGTGATTCCGGTTGTCGTGGGTTCAAGTCCCATTAGCCACCCCATCTTCTTAATTTTCTTATTTCTTCGTATTTTAATAGCGATTATCTTATTTCGTTGAATTTTAATCTCGATTATCTTAACCACGAACCGTCATCACGATGTGATTCCACTATTTCTGGGTAGGCGTGGGTTCAAGTCCCATTAGCTAACTACTCTCTTTTATGAAATAAGCTCTTCAATGAGTTCAGATTTCAGATTAATCTCTTGCAGACATTATCTATTTGTTATCTATCAATATAATTTTTCCTTTTTAGCTCTGTCTTCTTGGTCAATTAAGCTAATATATAGTTAAGTGGCTGTTGATTGATTTTTGTTGTTACGAAAATTAATTTTTGAAATAAACCAAAACGTGGGAATTTCTATTTGAAAGGGATATTTTTAATAATAGTTAGCTTTTGCTTACATTATGTTTTGGTGCAATTTGGTAGTTTATTTACCATTCCATCAGGCTTTGCTAGCGCTATTTGGCCAGTTACCGGTGTCATGCTAGGGCTATATTTTTAGTTTATGGCCGAGCGGTGTTGGTTGGTGTCTTTTTTATCGGCCTTGTTGGTTCTTCAGCAAGAGCAGTTAACGGCTAGTTTATCTTTATTTCAATATTTAGTCTTATCGTGTGTAGGTATTTTGCAGTTAGTGATCAGCGCGGGTTACTTGAACGATGTTGTGATTTTACCTTTTAAAAACCTATATACCAATGGAAATTATTAAATCTTTGGTATTAATTGGCCCTGTTGCGGTGTTAATTTCGTTTTTGTTCGCTATTCCTGCTCTTGGCTATGCATTCGTTAATAATATTGAAATGTTAAGTTATATGTGGGCTGTGAAATGGCTGGGAGTCTTTAAGTATTGTCTTTATTACGCCGATATTTTTATTTGTGACTGATAATATTTATATAAAAAAAGCACGAGCTTCGCTATCAGCTATTGTCACCAGTCTTATTTCTTTAGTGTTAATAAGTTTGATTTATCTTTTTTTAGATCAACAGAGTTATCAAGCACAAGAACGTAAATTTGTGAAAGCAACTCAACCCTTTATTCAGCAATTTAACGTTTTTCAAAGCCAAATAAAAACACAACTTAAATCATTAAATGGCTTATTTCAGGCCAGCGATCATGTTTCAAGAGATGAATTTAAAATATTTACCGATACCATTAATACTTCTAATTTTAATGTCAGAGCGTTAGTTTGGGTGCCGTTAATTACGGCAGAAAAAAGAGCGGAATTTGAACAAAGTATATCGGCAGAGTTATCAACAGATATAAAAATTAAAAGCTTAACTGAACAAGGTTTTGTTACTACCTCTGAACAAGCACAATATGCACCTATTACATATATTGAACCGTTAGCCGTTAATAAATCAGCCTTGGGGCTCGACCTTTTTACACATCCTGTTGTGAAATATACCATTGAAAAAGCAATAACCCATAAAGACTTTGTTATTTCGCCGTTATTAACCTTGGCGCAGCAGCGTAATAAATTTACCGGTGCCATTGTTTATTATCCGGTTTATAAAACATCGAAAAATTTGACCAACAAACACTACTTGGCTTGGTTGAAGTGGTGATTGAAGTTGATGTTATTTGCAGGGCTTTATCAACAAGTATCAACTAAGGAGTTTAGTTATCGGGTTAATTATGGTGACAATAACGTTTATCAACACGCTGATTTTCATCCAGATAGTGTCTTTAATTATAGTGTTGAGGTGGATGTTTTTGATAAAAAGGGCAAGTTATCGTTTACCAGCACCGCTGCTTTTGAATTAGGGCTAATTAATTATCTTAATTTAATCATCGTGGTAATTAGCTGCATGATTGGTGTAATTTGTGTCATGTTTATCTTTTTTATATTACGCCTTAATTCGTCGCTTAGTAAAAAAGTTAACGAAAGCACTCAGTTATTAACGCAAAAAAATGAAGCTTTAGTATTGGCTAATCAAGCGAAAAGCTTATTTTTAGCGAATATTAGTCATGAATATCGAACACCACTTAATGCCATTATTGGTTTTACCGAAATAGCGCAACGTGAAATTGCGGACCCGCAAGCGGTGTCGTATTTTAAGCAAATACAGCATTCATCTAATATTCTGCTTGCTATTGTTAATGACGTGTTAGATACCTCAAAAATACAGGCGGGTGAGCTAACGCTTGATTGCCAACCGTTTCAGCCGACAGAAATCACATCAATTGTGCTTGATATTCTGAGGAAAAATTAGCGAAAAAGGGTTAACAGTTAAGAAAAATTTCACGCCCGCTTTTCAGCGTTGGGTTAACGGTGACGATACCCGTTTTCAGCAAATAATGATTAACTTACTTAACAATGCCGTCAAGTTTACAGAGCAGGGCAGTATTAGTATTTTTGGTGACTGCCATGATGTTGATGATAATAAACGAAAACTCATTGTGGGAAATTACCGATACCGGCATTGGTATTGAAGAAAGCGCGCAACAGCGCTTATTTGAGCCTTTTTGCTCAAGCAGAAAACTCTACGAGTAGAACTTATGGTGGTACAGGATTAGGTTTATCTATCGTTAAGCAGTTATGCTTATTAATGGACGGTAATATCAGCTTAACCAGTGAACTTGGTAAGGGCAGCACCTTTACCGTTGTTTTACATTTAGCTAAAGCCAATAAGCCGCTAGTGAATAACGATATTATTATTATGGCGAGTGACGCGGAAGTTGCCAATTTCAACAATGCAGAAATTTTAGTTGTAGAAGATAATAAAATTAATCAGGTGGTGGTGAATAAACAATTATCATCTTTTGGGGTAATTTGTCATTTTGCTGATGATGGCCAACAAGCGTTAACTTATCTTGAGAATAACCAGCCGGATCTTATTTTGATGGATCTACAAATGCCGGTTATGGACGGTTTCAGCGCCTCAGAGCAAATTAAACACAATGATAAAACCTAAGCCATACCGATTGTTATTTTGAGCGCCAGCGTGGTTAAAGAAGACAGAGAAAGAGCCGCATCACTAGGTATTGAAGACTTTATTAACAAACCTTTTAAACAAGCCGATTTATTGCGAATATTACATAAATATTTATCAACCAACACTTAAATTGACGCGTGTTTTTCTCGTTTTGAATATAAATAATAGCTAAGTAACAATGCCAAGATAAACAAGCTAATACTCGCTATTAAATGACTACTACTGTCTAATTTAATTCCGGATCCAGCTAATGAAAAAATAACCATTTGTGGTATGAAACCAATGAATGAGCCTGCGATAAATGGCTTAGCATTTAGCTGACAAGCACCGGCAATAAGGTTAGTTAAAAATTACTACCAAGCGGTAAAATGCGAATAATAATAGCCTTATAAAATAGCTGCTCGCTTAAGAAGCTATAAATTGCATGTTGTTGCTTGGCAAAATGTTGCTTAACTAATCTTTCTAAATATTTGTTCGCAAAACTAAAGGTTAACCAGCAGCCTAAAGTAGTAGCAAGAGTTGCTATCATCACGCCAAAAATAAAATCAAAACAATACCCACAAATGAAAGCACCAATTTGTCTGGGAAGGCCAATACTGGTTAATAGAGTGATAAGCAAAAAATAACAAAATAGCACCATGAATACCTGTTGGTAGGTAATCGCTTAACTGCTGTTGAAATGCGGGATTATTGAATAATAACTGGCTAGGGAGTGCGATAATTAACAGAATAGTTATCGCTATTAATGTCAGGATCAGGTTTGATTTAAACACTTAGTTAGCACTAATAGTTAGGTATATTAATTATTGTTTCTATCGCCTACTTCCGTGTGGTGCGGATTGATTTTTTCACTGATACTCCAACACCATAACGTAATTATGTTTAAACATTCTTGGTAATCAATACGTGTACCTTTGATTACCACGACGGGCATATAAACAAATTTGGTATTTGTGATGATCTTTATCGGTTAATTCAACAATGATCACACGCGCTTTATTATCAACCATTTTTAAACGGTGCTCTAAAGCAAACTTTCGATGCATCTCCGTTTTTTCAACGTTATTAAAAACATTCACTTCTTGATGATCAATAAAGTTAACGACTTGATTATTTAAGATAATGGCACTGCTTGTGATGTCGGTTAGTGGTAGCGTGACGTTGGCAACTTTTTGATGACGTTTAAACAAATTAATCCGTTGGCCTTGATGGGACAGTTCAAAGCGTGCATATAATTTTCGAACAAGTGCTTTTTCGCGATCATAGGTTTTAATTTTTTTAACGGTAAAAATACCTAACGCCATTATTAAAAAAACGGCTAACCAAAGGTAAATTTGTTGGTATGCTTCTTCAGAAATAGCAGAGCTAGCGGCACTATCGCCGTTACTTACATCCTTATTTTGACTGTCAGTAAGACTGTTAATCTGACTGATAATACCGTCGGTGGTATTTAATAACATTAGTTCAAAATCACTATTAATCATTAACCCTAACTTAGCTTGAGGGTCACGGTTTTGAATATTGGTTAACATTACTTCATCAACGGCTTTGTTAGCGGCAACTGTTAAGCTAGCTAATTTCCATTGTTCGCCGGTAAAACTTACTGTGATAAGTTTGTATAATAAATCAGAGAGCTTTCTGCCTTCGTACCACACCACTTGTTGAGTACCGTTTGCCGTGTCACTTTGCCACAAAGGTTTGATACTTTCTTTACGTAAATCATCGCCATTATCAATTAACGATAACGTTGTTTTTTGTTCTTGTTCAGCAAGGAAAAACCATTGTTGATTGTTCTTCTTTTGCCATAAAATTTTCGTGATGTTTTTAGCGCCAAGAGCAATGATTTCGTTAGCAATGTCGGCATCGTTATTAAAAACATTACTTTCTGGCACTGTGTAGTTACGCAAGCCAAATTTATTAGGGTGAATACGTAATATAGCCCCAGAATACAGTGGCATTTGTTGGTGTTCTTCTGCACTATTTAGAGTAATAAACAATGCACAAAATCATCTTGCCAGGGTTTTAAGTAAGGATTGAACGAAAGCTGCTGAATAAAGGTAGTTTTTGCCGGAGAAGCAATACGAATAATTTCACGTTTACTGGCGCTATCGGCTTGTTTACCGTCGCTGAGGAGTTGCCATTCATTAACCACTAAATCATATTTGCTGTTCTCAAGAGGTGTTTTTGGCAAGCGAATAAAGCGTTTTTTATCATCAAAAACTTCTTGGTGAGCGGTGTAAAAACATGATACCCAGGTAAATCTTTTAAGGCGAAATTAGGATGTAAAGTTAAACTGGTTAATTGAATGTTGCCTACGTTAAGCGCTTTCGTAATATCGAGCAGTTCAGTTTCAGCAGTTTTTCCTTTAATTATTTCTGTGATTTTCCCTTGTTTAGAAAACACATAAAAGTGATTTTGTTTACTTGGGTGTGGAACAATTTGTTGCCAATTAAATTGGGTATTTTCTATTTTGTTAAAGGTGACTAAATGCTCTAAATCTATCGCATGGCTCAGGCTACCGATGAACAACATAGCAATAGCACTGACCTTAACAATGAGGTTAAAAAAAGAAGATAAAGATTTAGTAATTAACATGGCTGAAAACAGTCCTTCGTGATGAAAGCGATCCTGTGCATAGTATGCATAAGAGCGCGGTTTAGTACAATCTTTGCTAATGAAAAGATTAACTTGGCATTAATTTGCCAATAAAACAGTTTGTTTGGCTTCAATAAATTGTGATTTGTCAGCATTATTTAAATAGCTGAGCTTACCTTCAATCACCATTTGGCTGCCAACTTTGGCATGTTCTGTTAAATATTGTGCTTGTTTACCCCAAACATGGAAAGGCCGTTGAACAATAAATTCTTGTAGTTTATTCGAAATAGGTGAAATTATCTGATGTTTTATCATCAAAATGCCTTCTCCTAATTGTTTATCATGTTCGGTAGTCATTAATTTGATTGGTGCACTCAGCTCTCCACTCACTTGCACAAGATTGATAGATTGCGCATAACCTTTGGAAAACACTTGGGCAAAATTGGCGTGAATAATTTCACGATTGGTTTTTTTACTATTTAATAAATAACCATGTACCAGCATAACGTCGCCTTTTTATGCGTATAACAAGGCTTGGTCAACAATATCTCCAATTACTTTAATGGTATGAAAACTGGTCCATTCTTTATACTGCTGACTTGCGGTGTCAAACCAGCGAGTATGAGTGGCGAGTTTGACTTCTGCCATCGCGACAACAGGATTGGCTAAATAACGAATTTCGGGTTTATTGACTAAATTACCTAATAAAGTCACTTTACACAGGTGGTGCTTGCTTAACGATGCTGACATAGTCGTTCTTTACATTCTATTGAGATGCATAATGTACGCAAAGGGCTGTAAGTAATCAAGAATGTTGAAAAATTCTTAGTTACTGGCATGATGTCCATCATTATTTTTATTGAGTGTTAAAAGTATCATGGAAAGTTTTTCAGCAGAGTGGCAAGTATTACAAAATCAATATGATAGTTATGAAAAATATAGCTTAGTCATAAAGTTATTAGCGGCTATCTTTTTGTTTTGTGGCTTAGCTTGCCAGTTACCAAGTATCTATACGGCAGTATTAATTGCGGTTTTATGGTTACAAGATGCTATTTGGAAAACCTTCCAAGCGCGTATTGAAGCGCGTTTATATTTAGTAGAAGCGCAATTAGCGGCAATTAAACATGGGGATGCAGTAGATGAATTAGCTTTTCAGTTTAATCGAAACTTTTTTAGCGCAGCGCCCGAGTAGTATTGGCTTAGTAAAAGAATATTTATTACAAGCGCTTAGACCAACAATTGCTTACCCTTATCTATTGTTGCTGCCAATGGCGTTGCTCTTACCACTTGTTTAGTTAATAGCTGGGTGTTTTGCACTTAGCTGATGCAGGCGTCAAAAAATCTGCTCACCAAAATAAGGCAATATTGTTAACCTTCCCCAAGTTGGCGCAAAACATTTGTTTGTGTTTACATATTTCTCTTCTAAAACAATGACCTGTCTATTGGTTCGTATTTTGCTCAGGATCTAACGTTATTGTTTTAAAAGGATCGCGTTGTGTTTATTATTTTTTCGCCCATTTATCTATTGGTCAAAATATCGGGTTTAAAGGGTATTTTGGTTAACGTTATTGTGCGGTATTAGCCTTGCTGTCGGTCATTTTTATTTATCTGCAGTGCAGTTATTACCTGTGAGTATTAGTTTTTTTACGTATTTTTAGGCCTTGCTTGTGTTGCAAATCAGCAACTACAGCAACTTAAAAAGGTACTTGAAACAATAAATACTAAGGACTTTGATCACCGTGATATTCATTTTAATAGTTTGATGAATTCACAATTTATTGAAACAATTAATCCGTTCTTATCGTGAGCTAGGGCGTGTGAATATTCAGCATGAAGAGCGCAATAAAGAGGTGGAATATTCAGCTATTCAAGTGATCGAAACCTCATCAAAAGTAAAAGAAAACGTACAATCACAATCTGATGCAACAAACTCTACGGCGGCGGCGATCACGGAAATGAGCCAGTCATTAATTGAAGTAAACAATGAAATTAGCAATACCCATCAATCATCCTGCCAAGCTTCTGATATTGCACATCAAGGGAAAGCAACGCTGGTATCGTTAAACCAAGCGGTAATGGAAGTGAATCAACGCGCGCAATCAACTCAACAACGCATGGTGTCGCTTAATGAGCTCGTGGTAAATGTTGAAAAAATTACCGAGTCGATTCAACAAATATCACAACAAACCAACTTATTAGCCTTAAATGCCTCTATTGAAGCGGCGCGTGCTGGCCAATTTGGCCGTGGTTTTGCGGTTGTTGCTGAGGAAGTTAGAGCCTTAGCTGAGCGAACAAATAACTCAACAGGTCATATTGTCGCCAATATTAATGAGGTACTTAAAGAAAGTGGTGAGATTGTTAGCACCATGACTGAAGTGGTCGCTCAAACAGATGTGTGTATCGATAAAGTGAGTGAGGTTGATAAAGCCTTTTCTGACATTGAAGCGGCGACTGAGCAAGTAAAATTACAAATGGAAATAGTAAGTAGTGTCTCAACTCAACAAGCGGTAGCAACCAATGAAATTTCTGAACATATTGCAAGAGTGGTGTTAGGTGCGCAAGCGAATGCTGAAGTTGCGGTGCAATCCGAGTCAGTTGCGAATCATCTACGCAAATTAACACAAGCTCATTAACGGTATTTCTAAGGAGAGTAACATGGAAATTATAATGATCACCTGTATCGTGGTGTTTGTGATTGTAAGTATCTTTGCTATCAAGCAGAAAAAACGCAGCAACAAAAAAAACATTCAACAGCAAGGTCTGGTTTATGTTGGTCAAATTAAACAATTAATTACTTATGTGCAGCAACATCGTGGCTTAATGTCAGCTTGGTTGAATGGCGACACCAGCGTGCAAACGAAATTAGCCCAATTAAAGCAAAAAATATTACAGCTTAATAAAGAGTTATCAACATCACCGGTCAGCCAAAATGAACGTTTAACAGGCTTTAATGATCACTGGCAACGGCTGCTACAATTAAATAACAAACCTTCAGTGGCAAACAGTTTTGAGCAACATACCATGATGATCCGTAATCTTGCTTATTTATTAGAAGATACAGCCGAAGGTAGTTATTTAACTTCTGATCATTTAAGTGCGTTTCCTCATGTTGGTTTTGTCTGGCGTGAATTGGTATTAGCCACTGAAAATATTGGTCAATCACGTGCATTAGGTACCGGTGTCGCAGCTCAGCACTTTTGTTCTAGCGTTGATAAAATTAGGCTTAATTTTTTAACTCAAACTATGGCTGACACCGTTGAAAACACTTTGCAACAGCTTTCCTCATTACCACATGAGCAAAGTACACATAAGGTTTTGATCAGCTCGGCAAGCAACCAAATGAATGAACTGATCAAGACCATTTCAGATGAATTAGTTAACGCGAGCAAGGTATTAGTAAATAGTAGCGATTATTTCGATTTGGCAACCAATACCATGCAGCAAATGGATGCTATTTTTGCTCACCAAGTTAAGCAACTTCACACTTCGTTATAATAATATGGCTTGCTCGGGCTGGGAAAAATCTTGATAGGTTTAAATATCAATTAAATGTTAAACAAAAAGCAACTAACACTGGCAATAAGATCGGCTTTTTTACTAGAATCGCTTCCTCAAATGCAGCTCTCGTGGTGAAGTGGATATCACGTGGACCTCCGGAGTCTAAGTCGCAGGTTCGATTCCTGCCGAGAGCGCCATTCCCTCATTCGTTAAAAACCAATAAAGTATAGCAGGCCTTATATTAATAAGGGTCTTTGTTGGTTTTTAGGTCATTAACGTCCAATAAAAACCAATGACATTTAGAAAATTAAGTAGTACTGTATGTAGTACTTAATTATATATGTTGTATTGGTACTACATTGCATGGCTAAAGTTACCCCTTTAACTAATACCGAAGTAAAACAAGCTAAACCAAAAAGAAAATGTCTATAAATTATCAGATGGTGGTGGTTTACAGCTTAGAATTAGACCAAACGGTACTAAAAGTTGGTTATTAGACTATTTAAAGCCATATACGAAAAAACGTACAAGCCTTAGTTTTGGTTCATATCCTGATATTTCTTTAGCTGATGCCAGAAAAAAGCGCCAAGCCGCAAAAGATTTGCTGGCTGAAAATATAGATCCAAAAGATGACCGTGATAAAAAAGAACAAGAAGCAACTAACAAGCTAAATGATACGTTAGAAAATGTAGCGGCTAATTGGTTTAAAATATACAAAACAAAAGTTAAAGAAAGAACTGCTGATAATTGCTGGAATTCATTGCAAACTTATATCTTTCCTAAATTAGGTCAAAGAGCAATTACCGATATAAGAGCAAAAGAAACAATCGATATCATTCAAGTTGTAGCAGATAAAGGAAGTCTGGAACTAGTAAGCAAGTTATGCCAACGGTTAAATGCAATCATGACTTTTGCTTTGAATACAGGTGTAGCTGAAACCAATCCACTATTTGGAATTAAACAAGCTTTTGAAGCTCCCAAGGTAACTCATTTACCTACAATTCAACCCGATGAACTCCCCGACTTTTTAACCAAGTTAACTAATTCAAACATTAAGTTAGTTACACGTTATTTAATATTTTGGCAATTACATACGATGGTACGCTCAAGTGAAGCGGCTGGCGCTAAATGGGAAGAAGTAGACTTTATTAACGGTATTTGGGTTATACCTTCTGAACGTATGAAAATGAATCGTCAGCATGTAGTGCCATTAACAAAGCAATCTTTAGATATTTTAACCGCTATTAAGCCAATCAGTGGTGATTCTGAGTATATTTTCCCTGCTGATCAAATCTCTCGCCCAATAAATAAAGAAGCTGCTAACAAGGCTCTTAGAAAGCTTGGATATAAAGATAAGCTTGTTGCTCATGGTTTGCGGTCATTAGCCAGTACGACATTAAACGAACAAGGTTTTGATCCTGATGTAATTGAAACTGCTTTAGCTCATATGGATAAAAATGAAGTAAGGCGCGCCTACAATCGTGCTGAATACATAGCGCGTAGACGAGTCATGATGGAATGGTGGTCTAACCATATTGAATTTAATCATATTAAAATAGAGAACTTATTATGAATGACACAATAAAAGTAGGGTTAAAAGCACAGAAATCGGCACAAAAGTTCTTTTCTATAAGGGATGCTTTAGATACGGATAACAGTGATGAAGATACATTAAAAACACTTGAAGCTTGTGAAGCTGCACTATTAGCAACGATTGATTATTGTAAATATTTAAAAGATAGATCATTGTACGAATCTGTTAAGCATGAGATGGTTATAGGAAATCGTAATTTACGTTCAAGAAATATTAGAGCTAAATCAGGACAGAAAAAATTAAAAAATAGAGGAAGGTTCATGGGAAGATAAAGTAATTCGCAAAATATTAACTATGAATCTAGCTGATAATAATTATCCAAATAAATTAGCTATTGCAGATATAAATTGCGTCATAGCTTTTGATTCATTAAAAAGTTTATTTTTAGAATATAAAATTAATGATGAATTGTTGGACAAATCATTAATCGAAAAAATCCAATAAGATTTGATAAAAATCTTGAAATAATTATCAGGGAGGCAAGAGGTGAAAGTCTAAATAGGATTAATGAAATTCGAAAGAGTGAATCCATCTCCAAAGCGACATTTGATCGTTGGAAGGCAAATTATAAAGCTTCACATGAAAAGACATTTAATTTACAGAAGATTTAGGAACCAGATTATGTGGAATTCAACGAATAACCTTAAAGCTACCTTTGAGGCATTACTATTATATTAAAAGCCTAACTAAGCATATTAGAATTTTCCTGAACTTAATTAAAAGGAAAATCATATGCAAAGATTAATAAAAATCCCTCAAGTATTACATTTATACCCCAAGTCAAAAGCTGCTCTTTACGGAGATATACAAGACAACCTTTTTCCTAAAGGTATCAATATTGGTGCAAGAAGTGTCGGTTATATTGAATCTGAAGTTGAAGCCGTTATTGAAGCTAGAATTCAAGGCCAAAGTGATGATGAAATTCGAAAGTTAGTTCTTCAGCTCCAATCGGATAGATTTAAAGGAGGGTTGAAATAATGAAAGGTATATTAGTAACTATTGAAACCGATATAAAAAATACCATCCTAAATGAGTCATTTTTAGAATTAATACCAAATGTCGAAAAACAGTATATTGCATTTTCAGAGTTGCCATCAAAACGGACGTTACAAGAAGTTGTCACTTTACTGACCATACCTTACAAAAGGTTTTGTGATTTATTAATTATAAATGGAGTAAACCAAGATAGGGCGATAGAAAAAACAATAAGTGCATTTCGTAATATATATACATGTACGGTAGAAACGCAAAATGCTCCTAATCGCCATAGAATGACGGGGGTATATTTTGAAGTTGTTAAGGATTTAAATAATGATGAGCTTTGATGAGAATCAGGCTCAGACGTTTATTAAACTCTTACATGGTGATACTGATGCTAACGTTTGTTGGCAGGTATTTCATGACAGTAATAATAGCGTTGATGCCTACAAAAAACCGACAACATTTCATGCAAAACTTAATGACAGTGTTGGATTTTTTAAAGCCGTACAGTTATACAACTACGGTATTTACTGCACACTAAATAAAACAGACGGCAATGGTCGAGCATTAGAAAATATACGTGGTTATAGCTTCGTATTTGCTGACTTCGATAACACCGTTATTGGTGATTTACCACTTGAACCACATCTAATAACACAACGTGACGAAACACATTCACACTGTTATTGGCGCGTAAAAGGTATGGTCACTGATGAAATATTTAAACGTTGTCAAAAACGTGCCGCTGTTTATCTTGGTACTGATAGACAGGTGTTTGATCCTACTCGCGTAGTACGCCTTGCTGGTTCATATAACTGTAAAGACAGCACTAACCCGCAGATGTATAACATCATTAAAATTGATGCTGAAAAGGCCGCTTATATGCTTGATGAGTTTGAAACGGGTTTTAATTTAACTGGTGAAAAACTTATAGACTTTGACCAGTGGGCTGAGAATAAATCAGCGTTAACAGAAGGTGAAGGTTATAACGATGATCCTATTAATCGCCAGCGTTTTAAAACATGGTTAGAATTTCAATCTGAACCTGCTGTAAAAGGTAATGGACGTTCATATCAAGTGTTACGTGTTGCATCAATGGCACGTGATTTAGGTATACCATTGCCCGAAGCGCAACAGATGATGTGGGAACATTATAATGATCGCATTCAACCACCTTACACAGCGCAAGAACGTATACCTAAATTATACAAGTACACTGAACGTGCTTATAGGTACGCTAGTAATGCGATTGGTTGTAGTACCGCTGCTGCAAAATTCTTACGTGAATGTGGTGAAGTTCCTGAACCTACTGGTGGTTGGGAACATAATAAATCGTTAAAGAAATCGGTTAAAAAGTCTGAACCTGCTGTTGGTAATTCATTTAGTTTAAAACAGTTCGCATTAAACGGCCTTAGTGGATTGATGGAAAAGCAAATGTTAGAAGATGTGTTTATTTTAGAAGATATAGCATTAGCAGGACAATTGACGGTAATTTATGCCGCACCAAATGTAGGTAAAACATTATTAACAATAAAGATGCTTATTGAATCTGTTGATGCGGGGAATATTAATCCTTCAGATGTTTACTACATCAATGCGGATGATAATTTTAATGGAGCGTTAGGTAAGCTTAAATTATTAGAAAAATCTGGTGTTATGGTCATTATTCCGGAAATAGATAAATCCAATTATGATGGAACCAATAAACAAAAAAATGCTGTTTTTAAAACATCCGATTTTCTTACACACATTATACAAATGATTGATAATAATTCTGCTAGAGGAAAAGTCATCATTTTAGATACTTTGAAAAAGTTTACTGATTTAATGGATAAGCGCAATAGCACTGATTTTGGAAACGTCTTACGTAGCTTTTCATCAAATGGCGGTTCAGTCATTGCACTCGCCCATGTAAATAAACAAAGTGACAATAATGGTAAGAAAGTACATGCAGGAACCACGGATATTAAGGATGATTTTGATTGTGCTTACATTTTAGAGTCTAAAGAGGACAGTAATAATGTAAAAACAGTTTGTTTCCGCAACGATAAATCAAGAGGAAATGTGAGCAAAGAAGTGTTTTATTCTTATTCTACGGAAGATGGTATTAATTATAATGACGTATTAAAAAGTGTAATTAAGATAGAAGCACCAAAATCAACCAGCGATATTAAGAAAGATGATATTTTAATAGAAAAAGCTAAAGAACTAATACATTCAGGTACAAATAAAAAAACAGAACTCATTAAAGCTTTGCACAGCGAATTTAAACCAGAAATTAGTAAACGGAATATTACTCAAATATTACAAAAAAATATAAATATAGAATGGAATATTGATATAGGTGATAGAAACGTTCATACCTATAGCTGTGTTGCATAAAACCACACCACTCAATATTTATTAATAAACTAGTAAACTTATATATATCAATGCATTGGTTTAAGAAACTAAAGCTTATGGTATTGAGAAACTGAAAATCTAACAAGTAGAAGTGTGCTAGTAGTTTTTTAGTTTATTAAGTTTTCTGACCCTGTAACAAAATCTGTGTAATTGCCTATCATTAATACCCATGTAGGGTTTAGGATAGGCAGACTATGAATAAGAAAGAACTTGAAGCGTTTGCGAAGCAAGCCGCTAAATCGATTAAAACCGAAGCAGACTTAACTGACTTTCGTAAAATGCTAACTAAGGTAACGGTTGAAGCAGCACTTAACGCTGAATTAGACGAACACCTTGGTTATGCCCGCCATGAACAATCTGAGCATCAGAATTACCGTAATGGTTATTCACCTAAAACCATTCGTACAGAAGATGGCGAGGTTGATTTAGACGCACCTCGTGACAGAGACTCCAGTTTTGAACCTCAGCTCGTTAAGAAAAACCAAACCCGTTTTACTTCGATGGATGACAAGATTTTATACCTGTATTCCAAAGGTATGACAACGCGAGATATCGTCGCAACGTTCAAAGAAATGTATGATGCTGATGTCTCACCAACACTTATTTCTAGAGTGACCAATGCGGTTATTGAACAAGTGGTTGAATGGCAAGCGAGACCACTCGATGCCGTTTACCCCATCGTTTATCTGGATTGTATCGTGGTTAAAATCAGGCAAGACAAACAAGTTATCAATAAAGCCGTTTACCTTGCGCTTGGCGTCAATGTTGAAGGCCATAAAGAATTGCTTGGCATGTGGATATCAGAAAATGAAGGCGCTAAGTTTTGGCTTAATGTGCTCACTGAGCTGCAAAATCGAGGCGTCAAAGATATCCTCATCGCTTGTGTTGATGGGCTAAAAGGATTTCCTGATGCAATTAATACCGTTTACCCTGATACGCAAATTCAGCTCTGTATTGTCCATATGGTGCGTAATTCATTGAAGTTTGTGCCCTGGAAAGACTACAAAGCTATCACAGCCGATTTAAAACGTATTTACCAATCCGTCACTGAAGATGACGCTTTGTTGTCACTTGAGCAATTTGAACAGCGCTGGGATAGCAAATACCCCAACATATCGCGCTCGTGGCGTAATAACTGGCAAAACGTCAGTACGCTATTTAATTACCCTGAGGATATACGCAAAGCAATTTATACCACGAACGCCATTGAGTCACTGAACAGTGTTATTCGTAAAGCGATTAAAAAACGTAAGTTATTTCCGCATGATGATTCAGCGAAGAAAGTTATCTATTTGGCGATTGAGCAAGCATCGAAAAAATGGACGATGCCGATAAGAAATTGGAAAACGGCCTTGAATCGATTTATGATTGAATTCGAAGACCGTTTGAAAGATGTTATTTAAACTTGGCAGTTACACAAAATGTGTTACAGGGTCAGTTTTCTAGTTTTCTACTCCCCCTCAATATTAATGGATAACGATTCTGAATTTTTATGCATCTTAAATAGCGATACTTCGCGCAGCGCCCCACCCTTGAAACGATAGAACGCTAGAAGTACCTTTTTTATGTAGAAGCTCATACCTTAGTGAATAGGTTCCTATTTCATCTACAAACTGTTGTGAGCTCAGGCTGTGTGAAAACTCAAAAACAACTGTGCTGTTCGCGCACTATCTGTGTGCTGGTGTTAATAATAGCTACTTTTACAAGAATTTTAGATTATTTTCGATGACTAACGTGATGGAAACCCTGTAGAGTTATTACCTTTATATTGGTGTTTTTGTCACTAATAGTGAGGTTTTCAGACCAAATCAGACCAACTATTGTCTGATTAACTCCTTCAAACCAATAGTGCCTTTAATCGACATCATTCGTTTCAGGTTATAAGCTAGGACATGTAGATTAGTCTCTGTACTTACGTTTTTTAAACGCTTAGTCAGATAATGAGTAGCGCCCATCCACATCTTTATAGTGCCAAATGGATGCTCTACTGTTTGCTTTCGGATAAGTGGCGTGTCGCTCGCTTTCTTGAGCCGTTGGTGCATGGCATCAATTTCATTTTCATGTTCCCAACGCCTCATTTTTCTTGGCTCTTTGCGTGAACGAGTGCACTTTGCACGAATTGCACAATCTCTACAAGCGATATGGTTTACATAGATCTTTAGCTTTAAACCATCTTCAATGGCATTACGGCGATAAGGTAATACGTTGCCCGCAGGGCAAATGTATTCGTCTTTTTCTTTGTCATATTTAAATTGGTTTTTGTTGAATATCCCCGCTTTTGCAGCGCCCGAGGTATCACCTTTAGGTACAAGCATTTCAGCGCCTGTATCGAGCACGTTTTTAATATCAACTCTGCTGTAATAACCTTTGTCTGCCACAAAGGTTATATTTGTGGTTCCAAGGGCTTCTTGTACTTGACTAGCAACTAAATGGAGTTTACCTCTATCTGTTGCCTGCGTAACCTCGTGGCTAATAATCAAGTGATGTTGGCTATCTACCGCAGATTGAACGTTATAGCACACTTGGCGCACCATATTGCTCGTTTTCATGAGTCTTGAATCAGGGTCGGTCAGTGATAATTGTTTGTCTGGATGCTCATTCACTTTTCTTTCAATGTCAGCTAATTCAACAAGTCTCTTCTTCATCCACGCTACTTTCTCATGCATGACCGTGACATCTTCATCAGAGTATTCTTGTTTATCCTTATCCGCTAAAACCGCTAAATAGTGAGCAATACTCGCATCGAACCGAGCAATTAAGTCCTTTGCTTTTTTAGGCGTGTAAGTCTTTTTTATTGTTTACTGCTTTGAACTTACTACCATCAATGGCAACTACCGCATTAGTAAACATATTCATTTCACGACATAGCTGGATAAATTGACGGCACGTGTTCTTAATGCCTGTGCTGTTGTTTTTCTAAAGTCTGCGATGGTTTTAAAATCGGGAGTTAAACGCCCTAGTAACCACATTAATTCAACATTGCGGTGCGCTTCTTTTTCTAATCGGCGTGAGGATTGGATACGATTTAAATAACCATAAATATAGAGTTTGAGCATCATGCCTGGATGGTAACATGGGCGGCCAGTTGCTTTGGTTATGACTTTTTTCAAATCCTAATGAAGCTAAGTCTATACTATCAACAAATGCATCAATAACTCTGACAGAATTTTCATCGGTAACAAAGTCATCTAATGCCTCTGGGAACAGAGTAGCTTGGGTTCTTGATTGGCCTTTTATGTGATGAGACATTGCGGTAATCTCCTGCGTTGGTTTACCGCTTTATTATACTAAATCTACTCGTTGACTTGGATCTCCTGCTAAGACCGATTGATCATATCAATTGTGTACTTAGTCCAAAAGGTGATCAAAACTTAGTTTTCACACAGCCTGAGCTATGAACGGACTGTAGATCTAGCTTTTTAATGGACAAAGGCGGTTTATCGAGCCAGAGTATCCATCTTGGATAATTACATCAGTTGTGCCAGCCTTTATCATCTAACTTTCCCATAAAATAACATCTACTATGACCAATGAATAACATAAGGTTTTGCCACGAATAAATACGATCATTTTGTGCGCAAAGGCGACATGGATCATTTCAAGTGTCATATTCTGTTTTAGTTAGTTAAATGTTGTATTGCTGACCTTAGTTTAAATAATTAAAGAGAAATTGGTTAATTAGCCCCCCTAGCAGTCATTATCACTAATCAAAAGTGCCCTTACTCTACGAAATTCTTTGGACAACCCAAGCTCACAACACCAATCCGAGCTGCACCACCTGATTTTAGTGGTTTATTGCTTGAGTTACTAAAAAGAAAAAGTGCTTTAAAGCTCTATTTAAACTCTAATAAGTACGATATATTAAAATGCTAAAACACCTCAAATATCTGTATTTAAAAAGAAAATAAAGCTGGTGAGCTTTTCTTTGCATGGATGAATGTAAATGAGCATTGATAAAATAAAAAAGCAAAATAGGAATTTATATTATTCGGGCTGCGTACAAGATTGAATTTTGGCTTGTTAAACACCTTCTAAATAAATCACATGTTTTCAAGTATGTTGCCATATCCTATGCTCGTATAATTGCCAGTGATATTTTCGAAAATAATACAATGGATGAAAATATAAATATTGCAATTACTGCTATTTATAAACTATTAAATATTGAAACTTCAGTCTCTGAAGATGAAGTGAACCTTGAGCAAGTTGAAGAACTTATATCCAAGTTAAAAAATAACAACGATGTGCAGAATTTACTAGCTGAATATAATTTAGCACAATCTTATGCTTTTACTTGCATCTCTTTAACTGACAATAAAAAGTTCATTGAAGAAAAAGTTACTAAAGCTAAGGAATACAATTCTGAAATTGTGCCATTTAATCACAAATCATTTAAAAAAGATTTAAAGAGATTAAAGCTGAACGAAAATTACTACAGAAACAAATCAATGTTGTTCTTGAGGAAAAAATTTCAAAAGAAAAAGAAGAAAGCCTTGGACAATTTTCCTTTAAACTTACTGATATAGCGTTGCTATTTAGCCAGGGTAAGATTACGTGTTTTAAAAAACAAGCTGAAGGATCTTGTCTGCATAATCAGTATCTAAAGCGGCTTTAAATCGTTTTGCTTTTAACCCTTTCTTTACGCTTGTTTCTTTTTTTAATAAGTTGAGCACCAAATGGCGTAATACAGACATATTTTCTGCTGCATTGCCTCGTCTCACTCGGCTTAAATCTTCATTAAAACTAACATCTAGCACCCAGTGTAACTGATTTTCTATACTCCAGTGTTTTCTTACTGCTTGTGAAAAACTTTGGCATCTGCGCTAATTGAGCAAATAAAATAGCGCACTTCTTTGTTGACTTTACCGTTGATATGTCGTTCAGACTCCGCCATACCCACGCTCATTAAGCCACGCCACTTTGACGTTAAGTCTTGTATGCTGGTTAAGTTGTCACTTATCCAATATTTACGTGACTCAACTCGACCATGCCCACTCTCTATTTCTTCATGATATTGATGCGATACATTTGTAAAACCTTCCTTATGACAGATATCAAAAAAGTCTTTAATCGATTGATGTAAATACCCCTGATTGCCTTTTACTGCGATAACGTAATCCGCATCTTTCTCTTTTATCTTTGCTGCTATCGCCTTTTGACACCCCATGGCATCTATCGTCACGGTACTACCTTTGATATCTAACAAATCAAGCAGTTGAGGGATCGCCGTAATTTCATTAGATTTTTCTGCCGTTTTTATTTGCCCTAAGACAACACCGTTATTGGGGTTCTAGGATTTTCCCCTCTAAAGTAACATAAATCGCCACAACCCTCGCAGTTAATGGCTTGTGGAGCTGGGTTACCTTTCATTTTAGACTTCATTTTGAACAATAGGCCTAGTTATTTCCTGTAAATCAGGTAGTTTGCGGTTACTAGCGAACTGATAAGTGCCGCTTAGATTAATATTCTGCCATGCAACGGGTGATACTTGTCGAGTTATTGCAGCTTTTTCCTCGTCACCAACGTCTTCAAAGTGCAGTAGTAGATGACTTAGGATCATCGAGTTAAAGTAAATAATTGCATTTGCCGTCAACAGGGCACACTCGTTCCAAACGCCTATGTCTGATTCGTTTTTTCCTCGGAACTGGTCACGATTGACCGATGCAATGGCTCGCCTGAGGAAATGCCAGGCTTCGCCTCGGTTCAGTGCTCGTTGAACATATTGGCGCAGACTTGCATCATCAATATAATCAAGTAAATATTGGGCTTTGATGAGCCTATTATATTCCGTTAATGCTTGTAATATAGGGTGTCTAGATGGATAACCAGATAATTTGCGTACTAGCAATGCCTGTGTTGTGCGTTTTTCTTGAAGGATAACACAATACGCTGAATATCCTGCCAGCCTTCCTCAATCACATTCATTTTTATCGGCTTTTTCAGCGCCAGATGCGTATTTCCGTCGTCGCTTTCAGTTACGTTAAATAGGTCATTGATCACACTGGTGAACTGAGCATACCTAGGCGCAAAACTATAACCGCATAAATCCAATAAGGCATAATTAACATGATTAACACCATGGGTACTGAAAAACAGGACATACGGACATGTTAATTTGTAATGATATCAGTTAGATATTGATTTATTTTGTCTGTATATCAACAAAAAATACGGACAAATATCGATTGTTATGCCCGTATAATTGTGGACATTATTTTTGCCTACTTCATTTGAAAGTAGTTTTTCTAAATCAGACAGCCGCTTTACTAGCATTGGCTCTCGGTTTAGTGATTGCTGATATAGACTTTTATAATGATCTTTTTCTGACTTTAGTTTATCTAAGTAACCTTTAGAACGGTCGTCTTCAGACTTACTTTGAATACTTGCAGCTAATTCAATTTCTTCGATAAGACTTGCAAATTGAGGTCGTGATTTTTTGATTGAGCTTCGTTTACGGCCAGCTTCCAATGCAACTGTATCTTTAGATATACGAGTTCCTTTTGGGTAAAACAACCGGTGTATTGTTTTTAATCGCTCTAAAGCAGACAAATAGTTATCTACGGCTCCCATTAAATCATCCTCTTTTAACCATTTTATTTTGTTGTAACAACAATGCTTCTAGTTCCATTTTTTCAGTTCTATATTCAATACTATTTTTCTCGAGCGATACAAAGTTACGTTGATAATTTATTACGTTTTGTACTTTTGATGGTTTTAAAACCGCATCAGTACATTTAATACAAGCAGATATATTACCAAGTAACTTTTGATTACAAGGGGAAGTCGTAGTACATGCCTAATGCTGTCTCTTTATAAGCCAACTCACCATTTTTGAACTTTTTAACAATATCACCTCGATTCATGAGGGATTTTTACTTTTTGCTGTGCATTCTTTGGTTTATTCAAACCGCTCAATATGATTGCCATGACTCCATGTAAATCCTCTTCAGAAAACAATAATTCTAATACGTATGCAAGCGTATCTACTTCTGGTTTGCTTCTATCGTATTCTTTGTGGAAATGTTCATTGGTATCAAATAGTTCACTGTATTCGTTTCCATGAGCATAATATAAGGACATTTCACGAGTGATATGCTTGAGTTGTCGTTTTAATGTTGATAGTTTTACCAGTCCACTTTGACGACAGTAATAAGCAAGGGTTCGCCTAAATTGGTGCGAAGAAAAAGACCACCTTTCTCCAATTTTGCAAATTGATCTTCCATTCTCCATGCTCGAGAGCAATCAATTATTTCAAGGAAGTTCAGATCTTCATTGTTAATTTCTATTTCTTTAATATTAATAAAGCGCCACAACGTTGAGCTTGTATGGTTGTGTGGTAAACAAGCTGATGAACTTCTTTTTGCCCCAACAAAACCTAAATAGCTTGGAGATGGAAATAGAATAAGCTCTTCGGCAGAGAAATCTTGATCGTGGGTTACAAGTTTTGCGATAGATTGTAGTACTTCAACAATAGTTTCACTTTCTTTTGATGTGATCCATGCGGTTGTTTTTCGTTGACCGACAAGCTTACTTGTTTTTCCTAACAGTCGAACTATATTCCCATGTTTTGATTTTTCTATAGATAAGCAATTCAACATTAAGCTCAGTAACTCACTATACCTCATACCTGAATAAGCATGTAGTAAATATCTTCCTGCATCTTGGATTGCTAGGATATAGCCATGAATATTTGTAAGACTCTTAATCCCTAATTTATCAACCTCACTGGTTAAACCATGAAATTCAACAGCTTCTGAGAAGTTGAGCTCAATACCATATTTTTCAATGTTTTTAGGTTTTGCCTTCGTCCATATATTTTGTTCTCAACACATTTTTCGATGAGTGATATAAGAGGCGCTTGTATTTTTTTAAAGGAAATATCAATGACCAAAGCTCAGATAAAAAACCGCTAAATATACGGAGGTATAACAGGGTGTTGCTTATGTTCTGGAATAGTCTCTCGTAGCGCTCGAATATCAGTGATAACCTTTAAACCCAATGTAGGAAATTTCGTTTGCTTTTCACCTAGTTCGAATAAATGTCCCAAAAGAGCAATAAAGTAAGTCAATAAACTACCAGTATTAATCTTAGACTTTATAAATTTAGTAACATTTTGTTTTGATGCTAAAACCTCAGTAACAGTTAAGCTTTCTTCACTTGCGTAATGACATAGTTTCTTAATCACTTTGTGGTAATTATATAAAAGTCCCAACGGTGAGAGCTCCCGCTCGTCCTTGAAACAAGAATCATTATGAAAGTTAGCCATTTTGCTTCGTCTACCGTTTGATATGGAAGGTTATTCCAATACAATTTTGTATCTTGTGAGGCCGCTGTTCGGTATGGAGTTAAATCCCAATAAGTAGCGTCACCATAGGTTGATAGCACTTTTCTCCGTCAGTATTTCGTGTGAGATAACCCAAAGTTTGAGAGGACAAGTTATTTTTAGAGTTCAGTTGGAAACTGTCAGGTTTAGTTTGGTCAACCGCCGTTTCAAATCTAGATTCGTAAAGTAATTGATAAGACTCATTCATTTAATGAGCTCCAGATTAATGAGTAACTATGGTATTTCCTGTCCCAATATGGAGAAAGCATTTCTTGCTCTGACACTTCCGAGCATATTCTATCAACAAGAAGTTTTAATTTTTTATTTATTCTGGGTTCTAAGTGACATTAATATTTCATCTATACGAGTAAGCATTTTACCAAAGTAGTTTTCAGAAATGTGTTTCATTGCTTGCCAGTTGACGAGACTCAACAGAGATATAACGGAAGCTAACTAGCTTTCTAATGTCTTCTTCATCTGCAACAATCTATAGTGGGAACAATTTAAGCAACCATGTGGGGTTGAACAGTCGAGTAAAACATTACTCCAGAATCAATGACCTTTGGAACTTGGAATTGGCACTGACCTATAGGAACTGAGGTATACTGCGATTTTTTAGCGTTAGAAGTATTAAATTGAATGGTGGAAAGGCTATCAAAAATTTCATTTCGTTTGCGCTTTCAATTTCAGACCCCGTTGTGTAATGTTTTAGCACCGTACGCTCGCTATTTTGTAACATCATTGCCGTGGTTTTAGGATTCGTATTGGTGATTAACCAATCGGCTTTGTGAGCTCTCCATTCTCGTGCGGTTATCGTTGGTATGTTGATGCCAATATTATTCCTTAATTTTTGATTGAAATTGCGGTAAAACCCTTTGATAATGGCTTGTGATTGATAATTGAAGCATCAAAACCAGAAAAATAATTGGGTACCATCTTCTACAAGTAAATATTTTCGAAGTTTTAAATACTTTTAAAGAGTGGTAAAAATGAACTGGTGACGATGAAGTGCTGTGATTTGTTTCCAGCCCTGAGTTTGGATTGCGCGATAACCTTGATGTTCTTTGCCAACTTTATAATCGTTAGACCAATTAAGTGTTATCATTTGTGCTAAATTCATTGCGGTATTCGATATGAATAACATGGTAAAAGCGTCACTTGCAAGTGAAGCTAGGCGTCTACGATAATAGTTATTATTGTCCGAATTTGCCTCAATCTAGCGCTTTTGAGATGCCTTCATAATGTACCTAGAGGCATCTCTTTTTGTTTTTTATCTCCATTGTAATATTTCTCATTTTTCCTTCTTTGGATAAACAGCGTTTTCATAATCCCGGCACGACCAAAAACCTCTAGTCACATTCATTACATAAGCCTTTTAATTTTGCTGTAGTGGCCATTGACGAGGTTGTTTAAAATATCTTGCTTTCACTGCAAAATAATTAGCACGAGCTTTTCAACAGTAATGTTGGGGTTATTTGATTAGTAGCTTAAATATAGTCTAATGATCTGATGGACCTTGAATGACTAGAATTGAGCTTGCTTATGGCTCCACTCTTTCTGATAAGACGGTAGTCTACTAATGATTCCTTCATCGTCATCAAAAATGAATTTTTAATATTTCAATGATATGATTTTGATAACGAGCTGCGGTATTTATGTTGAGTTGACTACTTCGGGGTGTTAAATGAAAAAGAGAGGCGATATATTCAGCCAAGCTTTTCCTTGTTGTCATGATTGTGTTCATTACATCTTCTTGGTTGGTTAGAATCACACCAAAACTAAAAATTGATTAAAGCTAGCTAGTATATCGATGAAGGTTTTCATGTTAAGTGCCTGTGCTATATCGACTATGCAAATATTCCACAAAGGCTTTTATAGCGTTAATACGACTCTTTTGAATGAACCAGCATCAACTAAGCTTGTAGCATAGTCTGCATGATTTGAATTGGCATGTTTTACTTTCCTGTAAAACACCAGGAGCCAACATCTAAATTTTTGACTTGCCAAGGCACTTTTATTTGTAACTGTGAATAATCAACTGGATAAATATTGTCATCAAAATTAAGGGGGATATTTTCAAGTTCATATACAATGGTTTTTCGTTCTGTCCATCAGAGTATTAATTTCCTTCATAATCATCACTCACTTGCATAAGGTGTTTTTCAAAACTCAGATTGAACAGTAAGTGCAATTGAAAAGTCCTTTCGATAGGTCAGATACCGCTCAGTTGTAGTAATACTTGAATGACCTAGTCTTTTTGAACGATCATTAGGGCTGACCACAAAGCATCCCCACTCAGTAACTCTCTTCCCATAGTTGAATTATGATTTGTAGATTTAATTTTATCTTCGAGCAAGTTCATACCAAAAGTGGCTCTGAGATCATGAAATCTAATGCTAAATATGTGGCCCTTGCTAGTGAGCTCAGGTATAAGTTGCTGTCGTATAAATGCAACAGATATTCCTCGAGGAGGATGACGATAAAGGGTTAGAATGGATCTGAATTTGCCATATAATAAGGTCGTCCGCCTTTGTTAAAAATGCATATTGATAATTCTCAGATTCATAAACCAGCCTAGATAATTGA
>JAYQHI010000035.1:0-12060 GCA_038141035.1 Alteromonadaceae bacterium | reverse complement strand
GTTCATTGCTAACTAATCAATCTTCTTTATAGCCCATCCGTTTGATTGCAGCATTGGCTGTTTGGTTGTTCGTATGGGTTCTTGGGTCTCTATCTGCGGGGAATATATACTCTCTATGCCCACTTATTGAATGGATAGCATTAAGCAAGTTTAAAGATTGGTTGGTCAATGGTACAGAATGTGAGCGTTTCTTCTTCATTCGTTCATTGGTAAAACCATAGCTTATTTTCAAAATCTATTTCAGCCCATTTAGCACCCGCAGCTTCACTTGGTCTAGCCGTTGTATGAAGTTGCCATTCGATCAAGTAACGGGTAACAATTTTAATACTAGCAATACTTAAAGCACGCATAAGTTTGGGGAGTTCATCTGGTTTGATAGATGGCATGTTTTGTTTTTTAGGCTTTTCGAAAGCAGCTTTTATACCACTCAAGGGGTTTGAGTGAATTAACCCTGTATTAACTGCATAGTTCATTATTTCATTTAAGCGTTGGTTAATACGTTTTACTGTTTCAAGGCTGCCTTTTTCAGCTATAGGCTTAACCGTTTTGATTGCAATCGGAGCTGTTATTTCTGAAATAGGATGTTTGCCAAGGGAAGGGAATATATGTAATTCGAGAGAGCGCCAAATATCGGTAGCGTAATCAGGTGTAACTTCAGTTTTTTTTAACTTCAAACCATTTGGCAGCTATGCTGAATAATGTACTTAAGAGTGTTTCTTGTTCTTGGCGATATTTTTGGTCTTTTTGTGCTCTTTGGGATCAATCTTTTTAGCTAATAACTCTTTAGCTTTAGCTCTTAATTTTCGGGCATCAGATAACGATATTTCAGGGTAGGTACCAAAAGTTAGATTAGTACGTTTATTGGTGAACGGTTTGTAGTACTTAAAAATCCACTTTTAGTACCAGTGGTATTTATTTTTAATTCCAAACCACCACCATCAAATAAACTAAAAACCTTGATTGCGCTCTTTAGCTTTGTCGACCTCTGTATTATTTAATGGTTTAGTAACTCTTGCCATCTGAACTTCCATTTAGTACCACAAATAAAGACGTTATCATTTTGTGGTACTAAGCATGGTACTAAATAAGTGGGATAGCATCAAACGGGAAAATACAGTACAGGTCAATAAAAGTAGTAACCCATTGAATTAAAGGCAAAAAAGACGCTAAAAAGCGTCTTGATTTTTAAGGTGGTGGAGCTGGGGGATTTGAACCCCCGTCCGAAAAACCTACATCCTCGGTACTACATGCTTAGTCGATTATTTATTTAACCAATTGGACGCCAACCGACAGGCTTCGTCATGGTGAGCTTGATACTATTTCGCGGTTCGGCCTCAAGCGTGCGTCCCTCGCTATCCTATTTAGGGTGACCATCGATTCTCAAGACAATAGGAGAGTCTATGAGGCGATGGCTAGCATTAAGTTGCTAGTGCGAACGTTTCGTCGTTTGCAATTATAGTTTTGCGGCTTTTTACCAGGCCAACCGCCCCTGAACATGCACCTTGGTTTCATGAATCTCGTCGAATCCTGAATCAGCCCCAAAGTTTAAAAGCTGGTATGCTTCAAAGCCAATTGTACTAGGCTTTGTAGCAATACACAACGTGTTAATTTTTAATCTGTTTATGCTTAAATTTTATTTAAGTTTTTGTTTTTCATGGCGCGTCCTTTTTCTACTTGCCATTCGCGGTCTTTAATATCAGAACGTTTGTCGTGATCTTTTTTACCTTTACCTAAATAAAACTCCAGTTTTACCCAGCATTTTTTCCAATACATTGCCGTTGCAATAAGTGAATAGCCATCAGAGTCAACTGCACCAGCTAATTTATCTAGTTCTCGTTTATTTAATAATAATTTACGGTCACGGTTAGGGTCACATACAACATGACTTGACGCTTGGTTAAGCGGCATAATTTCCACACCAACTAAATAAGCTTCACGATCCTTAATAAAAACATAACAATCAGAAATATTCGCTTTACCACTACGAATACTTTTAATTTCCCAGCCTTGTAAACTCATTCCTGCTTCAAACTTGTCTGTCAGGTTATAGAGTTGTGCCTTGCTTTTTTATTTAACGCAATTGTGTTGCTGTTAGATTTATCTTTTGATTTTTCTTTGCCATAGTGCGGCTCATTATACGTATAAATTTTTGCTTTTAAATGACTATTTTATAAATTAAAAAAAAAGATAGTTAATAAAGGCTAATGCGCTTTTTTACATGTTTTGCTATCATAGTGGCAATAAATTAAGGGGATAAATGCCAAACATTAGTCGTAGTGCGCTGGTTATGCATAGCGTTGAAGAAATGTTTTTATTAATAAATGATGTTGAGAATTATCCGCATTTTTTGCCTGACTGTGGTGGTAGTAAAATAATTAGCCAAAGTGATACTTCAATGACTGCGTCAATATTAGTAGCAAAGGGTGGGATCAAAAAATGGTTTACTACTGAAAATACCTTAATTACTAATCATTTACTTTGTCGTTAGTTGACGGGCCTTTTAAGTATTTAACTGGGGAGTGGGTGTTAACGCCTTTGTCGGATGAAGCCTGTAAAATTCATTTTGAGTTAGACTATGAGTTTTCAAATAAGGTGCTAGCTTTAGCATTTGGGCGAGTATTTACTCATTTAATTAATAATATAGTGCAAGCATTTACCATGCGTGCAAAAGAGGTTTATGCAGCTGATGTCTGATGAAATAGCAACAACATCAACAATTCAAATTGAATTAGTTTATGGCACACCAACAAAACAAGAATTAATGGCGTTAACGGTTGAACAAGGTTGCACTGTTGAACAAGCAATTCAAACATCGGGTATTTTAGACATGTTTGATGAAATTGATTTAGCTGTTAACAAAGTGGGAATTTGGAACCATACCGTTAAGCTTGAGCAAGTGTTAACAGATTTAGATAGAATTGAAATTTATCGCCCGTTAATTGCCGATCCAAAAGAAGTGAGAAAACGTCGAGCGGAAAAAGCAAAAGAAGAAGGGCGTGCTGATAAGGTAACGGGTGGTAGAGTCAACCCACTTAGAGGTAAAAATAACTAACACTGTTAGAAATTAATTGTTAGTAATTAATATAATGTTTAGCTTCAAAACCACTTAAAAGAAGTTATTGAAGCTAAAGTGTGATTATTAATTAACGATAGGTGTATAAAAAGACTCAGGTAATTCAAAGTCACCACTGGCTTTAGTTAATATATTATCTTCAAATATTACCGTAAAACGTTTTTGTAGATTAAGTTCTTCTGAGCGACCAGATTTGAATTGGTAGACATAATGCCAAGTATCATTTTCAAAACTGTCTTGTACTACTGGGCTACCAAGGACAAATTTTACTTGTTCTTTGGTCATGCCTAGTTGTAATTTATCAACGCTTTTTTTATCTAAAAAATTACCTTGTGGGATGTCAATACGGTAAACCCAACTTGAACAGGCAGATAATAACGACAATAACGTGATGAAAAATTAATTTGTTAACCATGAAAATAAAATACCTTTTTAATGAAGCAAGGCATAATAACGGAGCCTGCCTTGTTATTCAAAATAAATTATCGCTTTTTATTAACCGGCTAATAATTCTTTGGCATTAGCCAAACTATGCCTCTGAAATTTTATTACCTGCTAATAAGCGCGCAATTTCTTGGACACGCGCTTGTTCACAAAGTTCAGTAACCGTTGTTTCTGTATGTTCACCATCGGTGAGTTTAGCAACAAACATTTGCTGATGACCTTTACAAGCCACTTGTGGCAAGTGAGTAACACAAATAATTTGTGTGTTTTGAGCTAATTGTTGCAGTTTTTCACCAACCATAGCAGCAGTTGGGCCACTGATGCCAACATCCACTTCATCAAAAATCAGGGTCGGCGATACTACTTTTTTCGCTAGGATCACTTGCATGGCTAAGCTTATTCGCGATAACTCACCGCCTGAGGCAACTTTATTCATTGCTTCTAATTTTTGACCTGGGTTTAGCGTTACTAAAAACTCAATATCATCTAAACCGTTAATACTAATTGTGTCAGCATGATCGTTTTTTACCGCAATGTTAAATTGGCCGGGGGCATATTTAACTCTTGCATGCTGGCGGTAATTTTTTTGCTTAAGGTTGCGGCGGACTTTATTCGTGAGTTTGATAGTTTTTCTGCCGCGGCTTGATAATTTGTTTTGGCTAAATCAATGTCAGCATAAATATTTTCTAAACGCGTTTCATCGTGGCTCATTGCTGCTAGTTCAGCAGATAGCGTTTGATGAAATTGAGTTAAGTTTTCCGGGCAATTTGATGTTTTTTGGCCAGTTGAACGGCTAACGAATAACGTTCTTCTAATAAACTAAAAGCTTCTGGATCTAATTCTAATTTATCATAGTAGTGTCTAAGGTCATTATTTGCTTCTTCTAACTGAATTAATGCATCTGAAATCATCGATGAAATATTAACAAGTTCATTATCAAAACCACTTAAAGCAGACATGTGATCGTGACATTTGCGCAACGCATCTAATACATTAAATTGCTCGTCTTCAGATAGAATTTGTAAAGATGCTAAGGTTTGGTTAAGAATGTCTTGGGCATTACTGTGGCGTTTGTAGTCATGCTCAAGTTGTAAAACTCATCTGCTTGTAATGAAAACTCATCAAGTTCACGCACTTGATATTGCAGTAGCTGTTTTTTGGCTTCACGTTCACTTTTTGCTTGTTGTAAGGTATCTAATTCTTTGGTTAGAGTGTGCCATTGTTGATAGTAATATTTTACTTCATTTTGTAAATCATGGTGACCAGCATAAGCGTCTAACATACGACGCTGTTCGGTATTTTTTATAATCAGCTGGTGGTCGTGTTGACCATGAATATTCAATAATAAGCCGCCTAGTTCTTTTAATTGTGCAAGGGGAACTTGGCTACCATTGATGTATGCACGAGAACGACCTTCGGCTGAGATCACACGGCGTAAAATGCATTCATCATCTAACATTAAATCATGATTTTTTAACCAGTTTTTTGCCGTGATATTTTTATTTATTGCAAAAGTCGCGGTTAATTCAGCTTTAGTGCAGTTAGGTCTTACGACATTGGCAACAGCTCTAGCGCCTAAACATAAGCCTAAGGCATCAATAGCAATGGATTTACCCGCTCCGGTTTCACCGGTAATGGTTGTCATACCTTTATGCCATTCAAGTTCTAATGAACGTACGATGGCAAAATTTTGAATGTTTAGTTGTAAAAGCATAAATTAACCAATTTAAAAAGCACTGTTTGTATGTACAGTAATTTATACAGTGTTTGTTTTTAATGCAAGTAAGAAATAAATTTTTTTGTGCTATTTTAATTAAAACGGTTTAATTATATTTTTTTATTCAGCGCTAGCCCTTTAAAATTAAAGTCTGAACATATGTAAATAATAAGGGTTGAAAAGCAAGTAAAAAGCGCTTTAAACTGAATAAATAATAATAACTAAAAATGTAAATAGAATGAGTAGTCAATTTGATTATTTTATTAATTATTAAAAATGAGCAAATAAGGTTAGCTGCAGAACAACAGCTCCAAGCGTCTCAATATCAGGTTATTTCTGCTACTAATAGTATTGACGGTATTTCAATTTTAAAAGTTAGAAATATTGATCTTGTGATCACCGAAGTTGCCATTGGTGATATTGACGGCTGGCGCTTAGCAAGGTTTATTCGTACTGGGTGTTAGCTACCAGTCATGATGTTCCGATTGTATTGGTAACCGAAAATCACTGCGAACGTATTGCTGAAACTACCGCAAGAATGTTCGACATTAATCGCGTTATTAGTTTTCAAGATATTTCTCACCTAGCTGAAGTTGCCCAGCAAGCACTAAACAATATTAATAATTTAAACATTCTCCCCTAAAATTTTAGTCATTGAAGACACCGAAGATACCGCTAATCTTATTGTTCGAATGTTACAACATAAATTTCAACTTATAGTTGCGAGTGACGGAATAAAAGGGCTTGAGGCATATAAGCAAGAAAAATTCGATATTGTTTTACTTGATATTCAATTACCTGGTATGTCAGGTGAACAAGTATTAGAGCATTTAATAACGCTTAATCCTAAGCAAGTGGTTATTGCCATGACGGCCCATGGTACTGTGGATATTGCCGAATTGATGCTGATGAAAGGGGCGGCAGATTATATTCAAAAACCCTTTAAAGCCGAACAATTACGTAAAGTGTGTGATATTGCTGTAAAGCGTGAAGACTTTATCATCTCCAATGAGCAGTTTTCAGCAAAAACGGTGGCTTTACTGAGTGAGCAACAAAAATATGACTCTTTAGCTCAAACCCATTTTAGAATTTTAGACAGTTTAAATACCATCGTTATTGAGTTAAATGCAGCTGGCCGTATTACTTTTTTAAATCAAGCTTGGCATCAATGCACAGGGCTATTTGGTTAACGAATCAATAGGACGACTATTTACTGATTTTATTCATTTTAGCAGTATTAATTTGATCGCTTATGTTGAAGAAAGTATTCAGTCGTTATTAACTAAAGTTAGTGAACATCAGGCAAATACTAGCCTTGAAATAAAGTTGGTCAATAAAACGAATGACTATTTTTGGAGTGAAGTTAATTTATCACCTTATTTTGATCAATATGGTGAGTTATCTGGCATTGCCGGTACTATTGATAACATCAATATGCGCAAGCAAGCGGAAGAAAATTTAAAACACCTTGCTTTACATGACAAATTAACCGGCTTACATAATCGTTACTATTTCGATGAAGAATTAGCAAAATTGCTAAAGTAAGTGCTAAAACAGGCATTGAATACGCACTTTTGTATGTTGATCTTGATCATTTTGAAGTGATTAATGACACCTAAGCCATCATAAAGGTGATTTAGTATTAAAAGAAATAGCCAAATTATTAGCTGAGCATATTAATCAAGGTGATGTGTTGTGCCGATAGGTGGCGATGAATTTGCGTACAATTTTATTGCCAAAAACAGATCTATTATTGGCTGAAAAGCTAGCACATGAGTTGTGTAATACCATTGCCGACTGTTGTTTTCAGTATGAAGAACAAATTTATAAAGTCAGCTGTAGTATTGGTATTTCGTCAAATTAATAATGGTGAACAGCACATAAAAGGAAATTTATCTACAACAAGCTGATATTGCGATGTTTGCTGCCAAAGAAAAAGGGCGCAATCGAGTTCACACTTTTACTCATGATGATGGTGTTACTAACAGCTTAAAAACAAAGCTTTGATTGGGTACAAAAATTCAATCGGCGTTGGTGGCTGATCAAATTGTGATGGATTTTCAACCTGTTGTTAATTTAAAAACACTGGATGTTGTTTATTATGAAGCTTTAGTAAGATTAGTGATTGAAGATAAAGTGATATATCCAAATGACTTTATTCCTTCGTTAGAAAAAGCTGAAGATATGAATTTACTCGACCGTCACGTGATCGGTAAAACATTGAGCATGATGCATCAATATCCAGGAGCTAAACTGTGTCGCGATAAACTTGTCGGCTCAGGCGTTCACCGACGACAGGTTACTTGATTTTATTAAACAAAAACTCGAACAATACCAAATTGAGCCGTCGAGGGTTATTTTTGAACTAACAGAAAGCGCCAGTTTATCAAAAACATTACCGGCACTCACCGTATGGTGGTTAGTTTAAATGAACTTGGTTGCGGTTTTTCAATTGACGATTTTGGTACTGGTTTTAGTACCTTTTCATCCTAAAACAAATACCGGCACAAAGTGTTAAAATTGATGGTTCTTTCGTAAAAGACATGGATACTGATCCAACAGATGCCGCGCTGGTAAAAGCTATTCATGAAACCGCCATTGCACTTAATAAAAAAACCGTGGCTGAATTTGTTGAAAACGAAGAAATATTAAATAAGTTGATTGAGCTAGGCATTGATTATTACAAAAGGTTATTACATTAGCAAACCAATGAATATAGAAGCATTGTGTTATCAAAAAGAACAAAACACATTAACTAAAACAGCAACTCAAAACGCAAGTTAACATAATAGACATATGTACTTTTTTATTAATGATTGTGACCAATTTAAGAGAGCAGGAAGATAAATAATGAAGTTAAAACTGATCTCACTTTCTATCTTTTGTGCTTGCAGCACATTTGCACAGGCGGATATGTATCAAGAATCTACCTTTGATGCGGTTGATTTTTTTGATGACTTTTATGGTAGTGAAGAAATGGTGGCTATTGCCACTGGCACGAAAACCCAAATTTATAAAGCGCCGGCGGTAGCAAGTGTATTTACTGCTGAGCAAATTAAAAATATGGGCGCAACCGACATTGATGATGTGTTAGAGGCTGTACCCGGTTTACATATTTCACGAATTGCCAATGGTTATAATCCGCTTTATACCTTTCGTGGCGTGCATAGTGTTTATAATCAGCAAATATTAATGTTAATTAATAATATACCTATTACAAATAGCTTTACCGGTAATCGTAACCAAATATGGGGTGGCATGCCGGTAGAAGCCATTGCACGGATAGAAGTTATACGCGGCCCAGGTTCTGCTATTTATGGCGCTGATGCCTTTGCCGGCGTGATTAATATTATTACCAAAAATGCTGACGATATTAAAAAATGAGCTGTCAGTGAGAGCAGGTTCAGATAACACCCAAGATGCTTGGTTTACCTTAGGCGGTAATATCGGAGAGGTAAAATACGCCACCATTGTTGAATATCATAATACTGATGGTTCAGACAAAGTAATAGAACAAGACCGGCAAACGTTAAATGATAGTTTGCATGGTACAAAAGTTTCTAACGCACCAGGTGCTATCAATATACCAGTAGAAAGCTTTGATATACGCAGTGAAATTAATTGGGCTGATTTTACCCTACGAGCCGGTTTACAAAAACGCCGTAGGGGTATTGGTGCAGGTTTAGGTGAAGCGCTTGATCCAACCAGTTCACAGCAAAGTATTAGATGGAATGTTGATATTAATTACCATAAACAAGTCAATAACAATGTTCAGCTTGATGTGCAGGCGGCCTATTTTGACACTAGCCAAGAAGTTGTTCGAGATTATATTATTTTTCCCGCGGGCTACGCGGGCGTTTTTACTGACGGATTAATTGGTTATCCGGAAGTATTTGAACGGCACAAACGTATTAATATAACCTCACAGTATTCAGGTTTTAATAAACATCAAATACGCTTAGGTATCGGCTATCATGATGCCGATTTATATAAAACGAAAGAAACTAAAAACTTTGCGATTGGCCCTGATGGTAATGCTATTGCACCGGGTAGCCCAGTGGTTGATGTGTCTGATACCCCTTATATTTTTCTGCAAGAACGTGATAGAACTAATTATTATGCATTTATGCAAGATGTATGGTCAGTAGCAAATGATTGGGAGTTAACCTTAGGTATTCGTCATGATAAATATTCAGATTTTGGTCATACTACAAATCCTAGAATCGCATTAGTTTGGGCAAATACGTTAAATTTTTCGACCAAATTATTATATGGTAAAGCTTTTAGAGCGCCCAGTTTTCTCGATACGTCAGAATCAACAATCCTTTAGCGCTTGGCAACCCAACCATTCAACCAGAAGAAATAGCGACCACTGAACTTGCTTTTGATTATCACCCCGGTGGCGGCTTTGTGCGATAGCTAATTTTTATCGCTATGAATGGGACGATATTATTCAATTTGTCCCTGATACCGGAAAACAACATCTAGCGCTCAAAATTTCGGTAAGCAAGTGGCTTACGGCACTGAATTAGAGCTTAATTGGCAACTAACTGAACAGCTAAAGTTAGCAGCTAATTATGCTTTAGTCTAAAGCAACCAACAAAACCAATGATGTTGATGTTGCTTTTGTACCTGAGCAGCAATGGTATTTAAAACTTGACTGGAAAATTAGCGAGCAGGTAAAACTGAATATTAAAAATCATTTAGTACAAGATCGTATCCGTAATCAAGGGGATTTACGCTCAAATATTGATGATTATTGGTTAACTGATTTAACTGTACGTTGGACACCATCGAAGCAACCGTTTGAAATGGCCTTGATAGCGAAAAATGTTTTTGACCAAGACGTTAGAGAGCCAAGTATAAATAATGGTGCAGTTGTTAATATTCCTAATGATCTACCTGCAACCGGGCAGTATGTTTTTAGGCGAGGTTAGGTATCATTTCTAGCAGCCGTATTGACGTTTTATAACTTATAGTACTTAACCAAAAGATGCAGGTAAGGCTGTTTGTGATAGGCTGTTTTAGTATTTTATAACGGCTACCTTACCTTTAAGTTTCTGACTCGTTTAATGTTATTGCGACGGTAAATACTGAGCCTTTGTCTATTTCACTTTCAACACTAATGCGACCATGCATTAATTCAACAAAGCGTTTTGTTATAGCTAAACTTAAGCCTGTGTTGCCAAATTTTTTCTGCGTCGCTGCTGTCAACTTGCCTGAATTCACCAAAAAATATTGTTAAAGCTAAGTTAAACCAATGCTCAGCATTTTTTGGACATCAAAACAGAGTTCTTGACTTGTTGGTAAATTGTTGTTTCGATTGACCATTTTGGTAAACTTACAAGCATTACTTAATAGATTAATCAGCACTTGTTCAAGTTTCTTGTCGCTAATAAACTGTGTTATTTTCGTATTTTGGATAATTTTGAAACTGATTATTATTTTTAAGCGCCAGAGGAGATATAACGTCATTAAGACTCGCTTCTAGGATTGATAATTTAATGTCGGTTGGGTGTAAATCTAGCTTTCCAGCCTCAATTTTAGCTAAATCAGTAAAGCTTATTGATCATGTTTAATAAGCGCTGAGCATTACTGCTAACTTTGTCCATGTCATCAATCAGGGTAAAATTGCCTTCAAGCTCTAATTCTTCTGTGATCAGTTCACTATAACCAATAATAGATTGGATTGTGCGAAGTTCGTGGCTCATATTGGCCATAAAATTCTGATTTATGTCTGCTGGCGAGTGCGGTATCACGTGCAAGCACAAGTTCTTTGGTTCTTACTTCAACTTCTTTTTCTAATTGATCGCGGTGGCGGGTAATACTTTCTTCATGCTTTTCTAATACGTGCATCATACTGTTATATGAGTGAGCCATATTACGTATTTCTTTTTTTGCTCCGGCTAGTTTAGCAAACTTATGCTCACCGGTTTTTTCAGCTTGTTCCATGATCAATTCAAGCGCATTTAACGGTTTAAATAAAGTGACTAAACCAATATGTAAAGCAATACTTAAAAGAATAACAGAGCTAAGACCAACGACAAAAATGATAACAGTGATGTTTTTTGTGCTCTGCTTAGGTTTTCCTTACTGTATAGCACTTCTGCATAACCAATTATTTCGTCAGCTTGCTCAGAGGGGAAAATTCAAATTCACTGTCAGTATTTGATACTATTTTTACCGGACTGCTGACCAGCCAATATTGGCTATTGTTATCGGTAACGGTTGTTTCAGTATGTTGACGATTTTTTATTGGTAGGCTTAAAAAGCTGTGTTTTACTTTTTCAAGAAATACGGCGCTGCTGTCAGCAATGAGCTGTGCATTGATCACCGACTGAAACCCCATAACTTGCGCTATGGCGGTTTCTGCATTTTCTGGTGTGCCAGATAAAATTGGAAATACGGTTTGCTGTGCTAACCCTTCGGTAATTTGAATGGCATTTTTTAGCATCAAATCACGTGATTGTTGATTAACAACATAGCTGGTAACAATACTTAGTAAGGTCACCATCACAAATACCCCTAACACCATAATGGCAATAGTTTGGCTTTTAATACTTAAATTAGCAGAAAATTTAGGGCGCGAAATTTTCACAAGTAGCGAAATTAATTAGGAAAAGTTAAGGCAAAGGTTGAACGAGTGCTGGCATTGTAGGCAAAAACCTAAATGCGCGGCCGTTCTTAAATTCACAGTGGCTTTATATCATGCATAGGTGTTACCATGGACTGTGATTTTTTGTTGACTTTGCCGACCATTTTCGCCAATTGATGTCCTAATTGTTCATTGTCTGGTACAGCAGAAAATAATGCGCCACGTTTGGCA
>JAYQHI010000034.1:0-76977 GCA_038141035.1 Alteromonadaceae bacterium | reverse complement strand
CTATGGTAATTCTTCAAGATAAAATTGATCAGCCCCAGGTTCCCTAAGGTTACTTGTTGGAAGCTTCACCCCAGTCATGAATCACCGTGGTGACCAAGTCTCCCAGAAAAATTCGGCTTTAGCCACTTCTTTTGCAACCCACTCCCATGGTGTGACGGGCGGTATTGTACAAGGCCCGGCAATATACCGTAGCATTCAAATCTGATTACCCCAGCGACGATTCCGACTTCATAGAGTCCTGAGTTTTTGAACTCAATCGGACTTCGACGTACTTTGTGTGTGATTCCGCTCCACCTCGCGGTCTCTTTGCGCTCTGCTCGCCGACTGGCACGTGTGTAGCCCATCCCATCAAGAGACCATGATGACCTGACGTCATTGATACCCACCTTCCTCAGTTTATCTGGCCGAGTCTCCACTTCACAGAAAGTTCCATAAGCACACGCTGCTTGGGTCCAGGATGGGGGTTACACTCCGTTTGCGGGACTTAACCGCATTTCCTGACAACACGAGCTGACGGTAGCCATGCAGCACCTGTCTCAGAGAGTTCCAGCACTAAATATATCATACTAGAAAATTCTCTGGATGTCAAGGGATGGTAAGGTTCTTCGCGTTGCATCGAATTAAACCACATGCTCCACCCGCTTGTGCGGGCCCCCCGTCAATTCATTTGAGTTTTAACCTTGCGGCCATACTCCCCAGGCGGTCAACAGCGCGTTAGCTACCGCCACCCACTTCTCAAGAAACAGACGGCTAGTTGACATCGTTTACGGCGTGGATCCAGGGTATCTAATCCCTGTTCGCTCCCGCTTTCGTGCCCAACGTGTCGTTGTCCAGGTGGCCACCTTCGCCACTGATGTTCCTTCAATCTCTACGCATTTCACCCGCTACACTGGAAATTCCACCACCCTCTACAATACTCTAGTTAACCAGTTTCAAATGCAGTTCCGAGGTTGAGCCCGGGATTTCACATCTGACTTAATTAACCGCCTACGCACGCTTTACGCCCAGTAATTCCGATTAACGCTCACTTGCCCTCCGTATTACCGCGGCTGTGGCACGGAGTTAGCCAGTGCTTCTTCTGTTGCTAACACGTCACAGATAGCCGATATTAGCGACTACCCTTTCTCGCGGCTGAAAGTGCTTTACAACCCGAAGGCGTACTTCCACACGCGGCATGGCTGCATCAGGGTTTTCCCCCCATTGTGCAATATTCCCACTGCCTCCATGCAGTCTGGGCCGTGTCTCAGTCCCAGTGCTGGCTGATCATCTCTCAAACCAGCTAGGGATCGTCGCCTAAAGTAGGCCATTTACCTTACCTGCAGCTAATCCTCATGGGCTAATCAAAGGCGAAAGGTCCGAAGAGCCTCCTTTAAGTCGTAGGCATTGTCCGGTAGTAGCAGTCGTTTCCAGCTGTTGTCCCCCACCTTTGGGCCATATTCCCAAGCATTACTCACCCGTCCGCCGCTCGTCAGCAGAAGCAAGCTTCTCTCTATTTACCGCTCGACTTGCATGTGTTAAGCCTGCCATAGCGTTTCAATCCCAGCCATGATCAAACTCTTCAATTAAAAATCGTTTGTAACTACTACCGAAGTAAGTAAGTTACTGCTCCCTGAATCTGTACTTTAAAACATATGTATTACTTAAATTAATAAGTAATAGTTTTTATGTGAACTTCATCATTAAAAAGCTAAGTTGTCCCGAAGGACTATGAATTAGCATTTAATGTAATTACCTAAATTGCATGATAACTAATTGTAAAGAACGTTATCTTTTAAAGATAACTCAAGTTAAATCGCATTCGTTTAACTTGTTGTTCAAATAAACTTGAAAGCCTTGCCGAAGCGAGATGCGCATTCTACGCAACTCAGTTTTGTTGTCAACAAGTTTTTGAATCTTTTTTGAAAGAATTTTTTAACTACCTTTCAAAACGTTTTCCGCTTATCTCTCAGTTAAATCACTTATTCAGACAACTTAACTGGTCAAAACGACCTCTTGGGCTTGTCGAAGAAGTGGAGCGCATTTTAGAGATTTTTAGCCTGGGGTCAACACTTATTTGCAATTAATTTGAAATAAATGTTTGTTCGCTCAAGTAATGAACAATTCTAGTTGATATACTCGATTGCGCCAGTAATTTCGCTTATTTTATAAGCGAAAGTTGTTGGTAGGTTTTCACTAGCTTCATTAACGAATGGGCTATTTAATAATATTTTAGTTTTTATACCAGCAGATTCCGCTGCTTGTATGTCAGAATATCTATCACCAATCAAAATACTATCTTTAAGTGAAATTTGATATTTAGCTTGTGCCGTTAAGATCATTCCTGGCTCTGGTTTACGACAATGACAAGTTTGAACATAGTTATTTACTCCATGTTTAGGGTGATGAGGGCAAAAATATACATCCGTTATTTTTATCCCTTGTGCTTTGAACTGCTCTTTCATCCAAGATGTTAACCGTTCAAATTGTTTAATTGAATAATAACCACGAGCAATTCCCGCTTGATTAGTAATAACAATAATAATATAACCGAGTTCAAGTGCATGGCGGCAAACATCAAAGATACCATCCGTAAAATCAAAATCTTCAATTTTGTGTACATAACCATGATCGACATTAATAATGCCATCACGATCTAAAAATAAAGCTTTGCTTGTCATCGGTATTCTCTTTGTATTGTCATCAGTAGCTCTTTATATAGTAACTTTTTATATAATAGCCGGAAGACTTATTAAATTAGGTGTATAAATTTAAGGCCAAGTTAATCGTCATTAATTGTTAAGGTAAGCATTTGGCTAAGTTGATTAAACAAAGCGTTCAATTTTGATTTGTTATGTTGTGTAAATGTCGGCATATCAAGTTGTCCAACATCAATACTTGTGCCGCCATTTTGACTAACATTTAATGCGCGGTAAAAAATTTCGTTAATTAATGACAAAGACGGATTGGACTGTTCAGCTATTACATAAGACGCATTAGCTTTTATCGCGCTGTTATATTTCCAGTTATTGGCTAATTTTTGTTTTGAGTGTAATGTTTTGTTAGCTAATAAGGGGTATTTGAGGTTTCATTATTACCTCGGACTTTTGCCTAAGTTATCAATTGAGTTCTTATTTAAAGTTAACATAGCCGATTTAGATAATTTAAAATGATCGTCTGATTGCCCTAAAACAAGAACTAGATCCACTTTTTCACGATCAATATGTTTATTTAATACCTCTTCAACCAACCCTTTATCAAGATAAGCATAATTAACCGGTAAAATAATACTTTTGAGCTCAGCCGTTTGACCATTTAAATTTAATATCATGCCATCTAGTGCAAGCGCTGAAATAGCCGCGGTATTGATAGCATCAATGGATTGTTCTCTAATAAAAGGATCCGTTGCGATAACAAGAATATGCTTATTGGCTTTTTTATTGAATTTAACATGGCTATTACCTCTGCTATATAATTCAAACTCCCACAGTAATTTTGCTTGCTGCATGGGTAATAATGCTTGATAAGACACTGACTTTTTTAATGCACTAAACATCGCGATTCTTGTCCAGTACAAAATGCGATCATCAAAACTTTGCTGACTTTGAAAATACGTTAAGGCATCTTGCCATATACCTTTGCCGTGACGGATCACTAATTGTGTTAATACGGTATAACTTATTTGATGAGTAAGTTGTTGCTTGAAAGTATCAATCCGCTGGTTAAAGGGCTGAACAAATTCATTAAGCTTTGGGTTAACCATTAAGCTTTGTTCTTCAATTGTTAATACATTATTCGCTGTTGCTTGTCCTTGAAAGAAAGTAGCTACAAAACAGCACCATAATAAATGAAGAACGGCTTAACAAATTTCGCATAACATATCCTTATCTCCGTTACTGATGAAAGTTTCTGGTCAACTTCGTTTATACGGATTGGTATTATCTAAACAGTACGGCTTCTTTTTTAAACCAGTGTGTACAAAACCATAAGGCTAATAAAGCAAAGACGGCGGTTGAAGAAAAAATATAAAATACCGTACTCGCCTCTATTGTTCCTTTTAATATTTCTTTATTGCTAAAGCAACATTTGATACTGGGACAAATGCCCAAAAGCTATCCAAGGGAGATCCCCGGTAACAGCAACCATAACTGGCATAAAAGTCACCATGGTTAAAGGCCCCATATAATTTTGCGCTTCTTTATAACTGCGTGCATAAATTGAAATAGCTAAAACTAAAGCCGCAAAAATAGCAGAGATAGGAACCAACATTAATATCATAAGTATGACATCAGCAAGACCAACTGCCGCCATAATTTCAGAGACTTGTTTAACTTCGGTTATTTTTCCGATCAAATAACTCCAAAAAACTAAGCTACTTACTGTTATAAGCGCGGTAGTAATAGAGGTTGTCATGATAGTTAGGAACTTACCTAACACTAATGATAACCGTGCAATAGGTGTTAAGAGTAAGGTTTCTAAAGTGCCCCGCTCTTTTTCCCCGGCACCTAAATCAATCGCTGGGTACATAGCGCCCGTTAAGCATAAAATAATCAACATATAAGGTATGAAACCGCCAACCTTTTCACCAAAGTTTTCCCTTTGATCTGCGGTATCTATGCTCTCTAATTTTATTGGTGTTTTGAGTAGTTCATATTGTTCAATAATAGACAAACCTAATTCAGTTAAATGCTCTAGGCGTAGATCTTTCACGTAAGTGTCAAATACCTTATTTACCTTTTGTTTAACCGAATTCATTTGAGAAGCATTATTAAAGTAGATCACCCAATGGGCTTGTTTTTTCTTTCGTGCTTAATAATGAAAAGTCGTCAGGTATTTTTTAGTACAAGGTTTACTTTATTAGCGCTAATGGCGTTATGAATTGCTTGCTCGTCTATAAATTCAAGATCTACTTTTTAAAATCACGGTGATAGATCATCGCTTGATTAAATTCTGCCGCTTTATCACCATTGATAATCGCATAATTTAATACTTTTTTTCTGTTCATCAATGGCTACATTAACGATAACTAAAGCCATAAAGCCAAACAGCACCGGAAAAATAATGATCGGTAAAGCAATAATAAAAAATAAGGTTTTTTTGTCGCGCGCTAATTCTAATAATTCTTTAAAATACACTTGCCACATTTTATGCAACCTCTTTATTTGACGTTAACACAGCCATAAAAGCGGCACGTAAATCATCTGCTTGAGTTTGTGTTTGTAAACTATGAATGGAACCTTCAAAGCAGGTTTTACCTTGATCTATGATAGCGACTTTATCTGCAAGGTATGACACTTCATCCATATGATGCGTTGAAAATATAACTGGCCGCCCTAATTCTTTTTGCTGCTGAATAAAGTTTAGAATAGTTTCTGTTGCCATAATATCTAATCCTGTTGTTGGCTCATCTAAAACTAGAACATCTGGCTGATGAATAACTGCACGAGCAATCGACACTTTTTGATGCATGCCTGAAGATAAGGTGTCAATTCGGCGATGTAAGTAATCTTCTATACCTAACTGCTGATAAAGTAATGCTCCCTGCTCAGCAATCGCTTTTTTAGACATACCATGTAATTTAGCAAAATATTCAATATTTTCTTGTGCCGTTAAGCGAGCATAAAGCCCTGTTTTACTAGATAAAAAACCAATTTTTCGTTTTGCTAAAATCGATTTATGTAAAACATTTTCGCCATTAATTAATATTTGACCTGAATCCGGCAAAAATTGAAGAAGCAAGAATACGTAAGGTGGTGGTTTTTCCCGCACCATTTGGACCTAATAAACCTAAGACCTGCCCTGCTGAGCATGAAAATGAAACATCAGATAATGCTTTAAAACTATTTCCTTGATGACGAACATCTTGGCTCGTTTGACGTAATTGTTTTTTTTGGCTTTTTTCGTTAATTTGAAAGTTTTAGACAAATTTGAAATTTCTAGCATGAATATTTAGGCTCTAAATGTTAACATTTGTGATTGTAACGACATGTCGTACGCTTTGTACATTGCTTAAAAGTAACAAATTTAAAAATATTTAAAACTTATAAATAGAGAAAAAAACAGACTTTTATCGTATTTATGCTAATAAGTGGGCAAAATAAGCAAAATTCTATTGATTTTTTTTAGATATAATGGCAAAGTTGCGTACTTGCTCTAAAAGAGTAAAATTTTGCAAAAAGATTTCAAACTGATTTCGTAAATAGATTTTAAAGATTGTATTAAAGGAGCAACACTTCAATGTGTTCAATATTTTGTGTTTTAGATATAAAAACTGATGCAGCGGCTTTACGCCCAAAAGCATTAGAATGTTCTCGATTACTTCGTCACCCGTGGCCCTGATTGGTCTGGTGTTTATAATAATGACAATGCTATTCTTGTTCATGAGCGTTTAGCTATTGTTGATACCGAAACCGGCGCACAACCTTTATACAATCAAAATCGAAATCACGTGTTAGCGGTTAATGGTGAAATCTACAATCACAAAACATTAGAAAAAGAGCTTTAATGTTAATTATCAATTTCAAACTAAATCTGATTGTGAAGTAATTTTACCTTTTATATGAAGAGAGTTTGGTAGCCAGTTTGTTGATAAGTTACAAGGTATGTTTGCATTTTGTTTATATAACGAAAGCGACAACTCTTATTTAATTGCTCGTGATCACATTGGTATTATTCCGCTTTACACTGGTTATGATGAATCAGGTAACTTTTATGTAGCTTCTGAAATGAAGGCATTAATGCCTATTTGTAAAACAGTGGCTGAATTCCCTCCTGGGCATATTTTAGATAGTAAAGTTGGCGAATTACAAAAATATTATACGCGTGATTGGCAAGATTATGACGCGATTAAAAATAACACGACTGACGTAACTGAATTACGTGAAGCATTAGAAAGTTCTGTTAAAAGTCACTTAATGACTGACGTACCTTACGGTGTTTTATTATCAGGTGGTTTAGATTCATCTTTAGTTTCATCAATTACACAACGTTTTGCCGCAAAACGTATTGAAGAAAACGATGAAGTAGATGCATGGTGGCCAAAACTACACTCTTTTGCTGTCGGTTTAGAAGGCTCTCCTGATTTAGCTGCAGCACAAAAAGTAGCGGGATAGCATTGGTACTATTCACCATACAATTACTTTTACTGTTCAAGACGGTCTTGATGCATTAAAAGAAGTGATTTATCACATTGAAACTTATGATGTAACCACTATTCGTGCATCTACCCCAATGTACTTAATGGCTCGTAAAATTAAAGCCATGGGTATTAAAATGGTACTTTCAGGTGAAGGTGCAGATGAAATTTTTGGTGGTTATTTATATTTCCACAAAGCGCCAAACTCACAAGAATTCCATGAAGAGTTAAACCGTAAGTTAAACGCTTTACATATGTTTGACTGTTTACGTGCTAACAAATCAATGTCTGCTTGGGGTATTGAAGCACGTGTACCATTCTTAGATAAGAACTTTATGGATGTTGCAATGCGCATCAACCCAGAAGACAAAATGTGTGGTAACGGTAAAATGGAAAAAGGCGTATTACGCTCTGCTTTTGAAGGTTATTTACCAAAAGAAATTTTATGGCGTCAAAAAGAGCAGTTTTCTGATGGTGTAGGTTATTCTTGGATCGATAGCTTAAAAGAGTTAGTTGAGTCAGAAGTAACTGATCAACAAATGGCGAGTGCACAACACAGATTCCCACACAATACGCCAGCAACGAAAGAAGCTTATTACTATCGTTGTATTTTTGAAGAAAACTTTCCATTACCTTCAGCTGCTGAATGTATTCCTGGTGGTAAGTCAGTTGCTTGTTCGACTGAAGCCGCGTTAGCTTGGGATGAAAGCTTCCAAAACATGGCTGATCCGTCAGGTCGTGCGGTACAAAGTGTTCATAACGACAGTTATTAATCGTTAATAACTGCTCCGTAAAAACACTAAAAGGCTTCTAAATAGAAGCCTTTTTTGTTGCCTTTTCTCGCTATTTTCAACTTCAATTTTTAAGCAAATAACAAACGAATAAGCTAACCTTAAAGTAACACCCAAGCAATATTGGTTTCTGTACTGTCTTATTAATAAGGTTGTTGCCATGAAGAAAAGCATGCGTATATTGATCATAATAGCGATAGTGTTTAGTTTACTTGCCGGCTATGGCTATTGGTTAATGCAAGAAAGTTACGCCTTTCGTCAAGTCAAAAAAATAGCTCCTGTTCAAAACAACGCGCTCATTTCCTTTTATCCTCACATTCGCGAAAATAAACGCCCAGAAGAAACCTTTAACTTTCCTATTGCATTAGGAGCACAAGGGCCAAGCCAAAGTTTATATTCAGGCCCTAATCAATACCCTTTTTATTGTATGAGCTTAGATTCAGGACTTGGTCAACCTAATATTGATAATCAATTAGGTTATGGTGTTCCTGTTTATGATGACATTCACAAACAAACCAAGGTTATTGGCTACAGTAAAGATTGTGGGGTCAACACCAGACTAAGTTATTATCAGCTAGCGCCAAATAACCAGATAAGTAAACTAACTCCTGTGCAATTGACAGCGATAAAAAAAACACCAACAAGCACCCCATTATTTAGAGTCGAACAAGGAAGTATTAACCGTTTTATTTACACCATTGTTATGCCAATCAATGTGCAAGAAATTGATGATAGATTAGCACAATCACAATGGAATAAACGCCTTATTTATCAATTTAACGGTGGCTCTGGGATCGGTTATCGCTAAGGTCGACAACGAGTTCATCGCATCATAGAAAGGCAACTTGAACAATTAACGGCAGGTTACGCGGTGATAAGTTCTAGCGGTAACCGTACTAGTTACACTTATAACATGTTATTGGCTGAAGATACCGCCAGACGTGTAAAAAAACACTTCATAAGTTTATGGCCAGCCTATATATACCGTTGGTATTGGCGGCTCAGGTGGTGGTTTAGCACAATATTTAATTGCACAAAATAGCCAAGGAATATTAGACGGTTTGATCCCGCTTTATTCTTACCCCGATATGATCACACAAACCATTTATGCTCTTGATTGTGATCTATTAAATAATTATTTTACTTTTCGCGCTGAAAACCGGCGAAAATGGCAAGATTGGAGCAAACGCCGTTGGCTTGAAGGATGAATGCGATGAACAAATTTCCACAAAAATCCGGCTTTTTGCAACCAATGAATCAATTAATGGCCGGTTTTGTCCCCACTATGCCAAAAGGTAACAGTGAATGTATTAACGGCTGGTTTGGATTATCAAGCTTTATTAATAATCCTAAGCAAGGTTTTATTCGAGACTTTTTTCATCCAAACATAGTAGATAAAGTTAACTGGAGCTATTGGCAAGATATCAGTCATATTTTGGGACAAGATGCTCAAGGAAATGGCCTTTCGACTTGGGATAATGTGGGCGTACAATATGGTTTAAACGCTTTGGTTGATAATCACATAAGTATTGAAGATTTTCTTGATATTAACCGTAACATTGGCAGCTGGAAACAACAAACCGACATGGTTGCTGAATCTATCATTACCCCATTAGGAAGAAAAAAGCCGATTTGGTTAAGTTTATGGGGAAATCAAAATATTACTGAGCCAGAAAATAGAATTGCTAAACGCCATTCAGGCTCAATTGCCGCAATGAAGGCTGCTTATCGTTCAGGCCAAGTGTTTATTGGGAAGGTTGATTTACCAATCATTGATGTCCGTCACTATTTAGAAGATGATCTTGATATGCACCATGTGTCAGCTTCTTTTTATAGTCGCTTAAGACTACTTAAAGCAAAGGGGAACGCTGACAATCATATTATTTGGATCGCCGATAAAGCACATGACCCTGTGATGCAAGCTTTTGATTTAATGGATGAATGGTTATTGGCCTTAAAACAAGACAAGCGCATGGTGATAAACAAAGCAAAACCCAAAACACTAACAGATAGCTGCTTTGCCGCTGACGGGAGCATTATTGCAGCTGGTAAACATGTTTGGGATGGACAATGGAATGATAAACCTGATGGCGAATGCCAAACGGCCTTCCCAATGTATAGTACCAGTAGAATTCAAGCCGGTGGAACCTGGGGTGGCGATATTTTTAAATGCCAATTAATACCTGTAACCCGCGCTATTGCCCAAGGTTATTATGGTGAACATGATATGACGGCTTACCTCGACGAGTTAAACCGCATTTTCCCCGAAGGTATTTGTGATTATTCACAGCCAGATATTGGACGACCAGAAGATATTTAACATAAGTCTGCAGCCTGTAAGCGGTAAGCGGTATGTAATAAGCTACAAACAGTAAGAGCACCATCACTTAATTTAAACAAGATTTTTTAAACTAGGTGATGGTTTTGCTATTAAAGCGGTGAATTACGGCTCATTACAAAGCAGTAACAATATCTCGTACTAAGTCTGGGCCTTGATAAATAAAGCCGGTATAAACTTGCACTAATGATGCACCCGCGGCAATTTTTTCTTGTGCCGACTCCGCGCTGTCGATGCCACCAACCCCAATAATTGGCATTTTTCCAGCGAGCGCTTTAGCTAATAAGCCGATCACAATGGTGGATTGTTCACGAACCGGTTGACCACTTAAACCGCCCATTTCATTCCCGTGTTCAAGGTGTGCAACTTGATCACGTGCTAATGTAGTATTGGTTGCAATAACGCCGTCAATTTCATTTTCAATTAGACATTGTGCAATACCATTAACTTCTTCTTCGGTTAAATCTGGGGCAATTTTAACCGCAACAGGAACATATTTGTTATATTGCTGCGCTAGCGCTTTCTGCTCAGCTTTAATTGCCGCTAATAATGCATTTAATGAATCACCGTATTGTAAATTGCGTAAACCTGGCGTGTTCGGCGATGAAATATTAATCGTGATATAGCTTGCATAGTTATACACTTTTTCATACAGGTAATGTAATCATCTTTGGCATTTTCTTCTGGCGTATCTTTATTTTTGCCAATATTAATACCTAATACACCTTTAAAATTTGCTTGTCGCACTTGCTCAATTAAATAATCAACGCCTTTATTGTTAAACCCCATGCGATTAATGACCGCATTCGCTTCTGGTAATCTAAAATTCGTGGTTTTTCATTACCGGGTTGTGGTCTAGGTGTAACAGTACCTATTTCAACAAAACCAAAACCCATAGCATCAAACGCATTAATACATTCACCGTTTTTATCAAGTCCTGCGGCTAGGCCCACCGGATTAGGAAAGGTGATCCCCATCACCTCTACAGGCTTATTAGGAACTTTACCTTTATACATCCATTTAAGTGGTGTACCACCTAAGTTTTTAAGTGATTTTATGGTGAACTCATGAATTTTTCAGGATCACATTGGAAAAATATTTTACGGATCAGCGGGTACAAGTTAAAACTCCTAAAACGGTGTAATTACAACAATGTAAGTATCAAGGTTAAGTGCAATGTAAAAGAAGCGGGTAAAAAAATCCCCGACGCTTTGGACGGGGATTCTAACATTTATTTTATCGGTTCGCAGTGTAAACTTAACAACATTAGCTCCCTTAACGCCACCGAGAATTTGGCGAATTCATGCGTTTGACTTGCTCTAAACTCACAAAGAATATTTAACCAACGCGCCAATGGCTGCTCACTGTCGGCAAACCACTTATCTATCATCGTACTGGTATCATCAATGCCTTGGTAACTTCTAAGAACAACCGCCGCTATTGAACGTTGTTGCCAGTCTAATTCTTCTCTAAATGACGCTCTTGCTAATGCTTGCCAATGATTCGCAACGGGCTGTTTAGTAATTTGTTCAAGGAACCAATGTAAATCTAAACGGTGTCCTAGTTTAAAGTACATGTCAGCAACTTTTTCGATACTCACCTTGTTTTGCTGAGCAACTTCCGCAATATCCATTATCGAGAATAAGGTACTTAATTGTGAAATACGCTTAGCAATATTGTCAGGTACGCCTGCATTGATAAGGTCGTTTTCAACTTTTTTAAGTTGTTTAACTTCCTTTCAACCATAAATTCTTCTAAACGCGAGCTCACCACATCAAAGCTGGCTTTAAAAAAGGCAATACTTTGGTCAATCGATAAGTTTTTATCTCGATGTCTTAAAAACCAGCGAGTAACTCGTCTAACAGTGCGTCTTAACTGAAATAACATTTCCGTTTGCACTGCCGTGGTTATTTTATTATCTAACTTTTCAATTTGATGCCAAATATCAGATAACTCAAATACTTCACGAGCCACGGTATAACAATTGGCAATTTCAGCAACCGAAGCGCCTGTTTCTTCATTCATCCGATTAACAAAGTTAAAGCCCATATCATTGCCAATATTATTTGCCAGTTTAGTGGCAATAATTTCAGCTCTTAATGGATGGTTTGCATTTCAGCTTTGTATTTTTTGCAGTAATTGCGGAAACGACTCAATCAACAAACGATCATGAAATGGGTTATTGGTAATATCAGGATGAACAAGATCATCTTTTAACACCATTTTACTGTAGGCCAACAAAACCGAAAGTTCAGGCCGTGTTAACCCACGCCCTTGTGCTAAACGGTCAGCAATTTCTTCATCATTAGGAATAAACTCTAACACTCGGTCAAGTTTACCTGAGCGCTCCATACTCTGAATGAAACGGGTTTGCTCTTTTAATTGGCTGGCGCCACGCATTTCAGTTATTGAAATAGAATGTGTTTGACGATAACAATCTGTTAAAACAATTTCAGACACTTCATCTGTCATGTCATACAATATTTTATTTCGTTGCTTAACAGTAAGGTCACCACTTTGCACTAAGCCATTTAATAAAAATTTTAATATTTACTTCTTTGTCTGAGCAATCAACCCCACCAACATTATCAACCGAGTCGGAATTAATGCGCCCACCTTTAGCCGCATATTCAATACGACCAAGTTGAGTAAAGCCTAAATTGCCGCCTTCCCCCATAATTTTGGCATTTAGATCACGACCATTAATACGTAAGCCATCATTAGCTCGGTCACCGACTTCAAGATGTGTTTCACTTGAGGCTTTCACATATGTGCCAATGCCACCATTCCACAACAAATCCAGTTCCATGGTTAATAATGCTTGAATAAGTTCGTTAGGTGCCATGCTTTGTTTTTGGCTACCGATCATCTTTTTAATTTCTGGGGTTAAACTAATTGATTTAGCTGAACGGCTAAATAAGCCACCACCTTTTGAAATTAATTTTTGATAATCTTCCCAAGTACAGCCGGGTAAATTGAATAATCGTTCACGTTCAACATATGTTTTAGCTGCATCTGGCTCAGGATCAATAAAAATGTGCATATGGTTAAATGCGGCTTGTAAGCGAATATGTTTAGATAACAACATACCATTACCAAACACATCACCCGCCATGTCACCAATGCCCACACAGGTAAAGTCTGTTGTTTGGCAGTCAATATCCATTTCTCGAAAATGCCGTTTAACTGACTCCCAAGCCTTTTGCGGTAATGCCCATGCCTTTATGGTCATATCCAACGCTACCACCTGAAGCAAAAGCATCCCCCATCCAAAAGTTATATTCTTCCGAAATACTATTGGCAAGATCTGAAAAAGTAGCAGTTCCTTTATCCGCTGCAACCACCAAATAGGGATCGTCCTCATCTAAGCGAACCACATTTTTTTGGTGGCACTAGCTCGCCGGCAACAATATTATCGGTAATATCTAACAAGCCACGAATAAAGGTTTTATAACATTCTTGCCCTGCTTTAAAAATTTCCTCGCGAGAGCCTTTTGGAAGTTGTTTACAAACAAAGCCCCCTTTAGCACCACCAGGCACAATCACGGTATTTTTAACTTGTTGTGCTTTAACTAAACCCAATACTTCAGTACGGAAGTCTTCTCGGCGATCAGACCAACGTAAACCACCACGTGCTACTTTACCACCACGTAAATGCACCCCTTCCACTTGCGGTGAATAAACAAAAATTTCAAATTTAGGTATCGGCTTAGGAATATCGCTAATTTTCTTAGGTAAAATTTTAAACGAAATATAGGGTTTATCTTGTTTGTTTTTTGCTTGTTGGAAAAAGTTAGTCCGGATAGTCGCATTCATCATTTCAACAAAACGGCGAATAATTCTATCATCATCTAAGTTTGCCACTTTATCTAATGAAGTTTCTATTTCGGCAATGGTTTTGCTAATTTTAGCTTCTGTTGCTTTCGACTTAGGATCAAAACGTTGAAAAAACAAAGTAATCAATTGTTCAGCAATTTCAGGATAACTTGAAAATGTATTTTCAATGTAGTTTTGGCTGAAAGTACCACCAATTTGGCGTTCATATTTGGCAAAAGCTCTTAAAATTGAAACCTGACGACCACTTAAACCCGCGCCTAAAATTAAACGGTTAAAACCATCATCTTCAATATCACCACACCAAACTTTAGCAAACGCATCTTGAAATAATGCTTGTGCTTGTTGAATGTTAATTTTGCCATTACCAGCTAACAACATTGAAAAATCTAAAATCCAATATTGTTCACCCGTATTGGTTTGAATGGAGTAAGGGCTTTCACCAATAACTCTTAATCCAAAATTTTCCAGTATCGGTAAAACATCCGATAAATGAATAGGCTCTCCAGTATGAAATAACTTTAATTTAACTAAGCGACTGTTGTCTTGCTCTTCTTGTGGTTGATAAAACAGCATTTCTAATGGATTGTCTTCAGATAATGCTTCTAACTTATCAATATCAACAATCGCTGAGCCTGATAAAACTTCATCTTTATAAGCTTGTGGAAATTTTTCATACTTAGTACTTAACGCTTTACCTTGTGCTTCACCACAATGTGATTTCAAGGCAACGGCGAGTTTATCAGCCCAACTTTTAGCGGCTTCATTAAGGTTTTTTTCAATTTCTTTCACGTTAATATCTGCTTTAGTTGAATTTACCCGGACAATATAATGTGTTCTAGCTTGTACTGATTCCGAAAAAAAAGTATTAAATTCAACTTCCTGATCACTGCCAAAAGCTTCGGCGAGTAATTTTTTGAGTTTGAATACGTAACTTAGTGTTGTATCGCTCTCTGGGTACATAAACCATACAAGAATAAAAACGCTCAAAAAGCATCACGGCGCACAAATAAGCCTGAATAATCACGCTCTTGCATTTGCATAATACCTAGCACATTTTGCAATAATTCATCGACATCAGACTGTAAAATTTCGTCTCTTGGATAAGTTTCTAAAATATTGATCAAGGTTTTATAAGCATGAGAGCCTTTAGCAAAGCCTGACAATTGACAAACCGCATGAACTTTCGATGATATTAGTGGTAAATCTAAAGCACTATTAGTGTAATAAGCAGAACCAAATAGGCCGATAAAACGCTCTTCAGCAATAACGTTACCTTTATCATCAAATCGCTTGATACCTATATAATCAAGATGTGCCGGGCGATGTACGCGTGAGCGGGTATTGGCTTTAGTTAATACTAATAAGTTTTTCCTAATGCAAGTTCGCGCGCAGATGCGCCAACTTTAGAAAGTAGCCGCTGCTTGGGGCTTTTTATATTTTTCATTAACCCTAAACTGGTACTTAAATCAGGCGATAACGCCATATCACCTTCTACTTTAGTGATGTGATATGAACGATAGCCCATAAAAGTAAAGTTGTTATCATCGCAATCCAGGCTAAAAAATCTAACGCTGATTTTTTCAGCTGCCTGAACATGGTTGTTTACCTTGTTTAATATCAGTAACCACATCCTTAAGTTTATTTAAAATAGGCTGCCAGTCGTTTACTGTTAATGATATTTCACTTAATACTGACGCAATTTCATCGGCTAAATCATCTAACATGTATTGCTCTGTTTGACGGTCTATTTCAATAAAAAATACCGTTTCCACCGAGGCCGATTTAGCAGTTTTATTAGTGGCTGCACTCAATTTACTAATTTGCTTGTTTTTATCTCTAACAATTGAAATTGGACAAGTTAGCATTAAATGAGGGCTTAAACCTTTGCGATTTAACGCAATACGCAATGAATCAACCAAAAATGGCATTTCAGTGACGATAACTTCAATAATGGTATGATTTGATTTCCAGCCATGTTTTGACACTTCAGGATTAAAAACTTTGATCACCGGTGAACTATCTTGATGGCCATTCAATGAATTCCATAAGCTCAACGTAGCGCCATACATGTCGCTATCATTTCGATGTGCAAGATCTAAAGTAGAGATATTACTATAAAGTAATGTTGAAAACTGCTCGACAAGCCCCGCGGTTTCTTTCGGGACTTTTTGTTTAATTAACTCGGCCACATTTTGTAAAATTACCGAAGGTAATCCATCGACTAATGCCATACTTATTCCTATACGCTTAAAGCGGCTATTTGCTGTGATATTATAGTTAACCTTAGTTTCGGCAATGATTAAGCCCACCACTCCTAGCTAAGGTAATTTAAAAAAAGAATAGACTAATTTTAAATTTTTATTAACAAATTTAAGGAATTGCGTTAAAAATAAATTATTTATCCGTTGATAATTTGAATGAGTACCATCTAATGAAAAATTTCGTAGCTTTCCATAACAGAGGCTGCCATTAACACCCCCCCATATAGCCGTGTGCATGTTGTTTTTTTTTGTTTAGTTGTTGGAACATTTACAGGTCTTATTGCAACATAATCCTCATATGACACCTGAGTGCTCATACCTGGAGCTACCGATCTAATTTGTAAACCACCATCTGAATAAGTTTTAATATATGATTGAATACTAAGCCAACCTTTTTTTTCTGCAAAAATAAGATCTTCACTGGTTAAAATATTAAGGTTAATCGCTTTTTTAATTGAATAAACCATCATTGCTGAGCCACTAATTTCAGGGTAATTATCAGGACGATCATAAACATCTAATACTTGATACCATAAACCATCTTTTGGATTTTGAGTGTTTTTAATTCCTTGCGCTAATTGTTTATACAAGTCCAAAATGATTGGATATTTAAGGTGTTTTTAGGTAAAAACTCTCTAAAACATCAACTAATGCCATGCTATACCAGCCTGCAGCTCTCGACCAAAATTGAAGATGTACCTGTGACTGGATCTGCCCAATCATTAGTTTTATCACTAATGCCAAGCATGGAAAGGTAAGTTAGCTTTCAGATTAAATGAGCGTTCCGATATTAATAAAATTTGCTTAATGGCCATATCTATAACTTCAGGCTCATTAAATAGAATGCCGTAGCGGATTAAAAAAAGGGGAAGTCATGTATAGTCCATCTACTGACATCACATGATGATACTTTTTATTATTTTTTATGCCCAAAACCACCATCAGGGGTTTTATGAAAAACACTTGATTTAGTTTTAGTCCCTAATAAATGGTCGCGCATCATTTTAGCCGCTAGTCGATATTTTTCGTTTCCCGTTTCTTGATATAAAAACAAACAAAGTACACCAGGATGAATACCATCTAATGTAGTTAACAAGCCGGTAATACTACCATCATCATTAATATAGTCATCAGCGTACTTTTAATATAAGTTAAATAATTTTCATTCTGTGTTTTCAAATATATTTTTTCAATACCATGAAGAATAATGCTATTAGAGTGATCCCAGCCATGATGAGTCATCACATTAATTGTTGGTTGATAACGTTGAATAATATTATCTGCTAGCCGCGTTCCTACCGGCGTTGTTAACTGTTCAACCATCATTGGTTGTGAATTAGCAACAGCTTTTACCATCACAACTAACATCAATAAAACACATAACCTTTTGTTCATACTTATTCCTTCTTTAAATAATTAAATAATGGTTAAACACCGCCTAATTTAAAATTAATACATACGACGTTTGGCTAGCCAATTTTATTCGCTTGGTAACATAAATTGTGCTGTATTATATTTATATGTTTCGAAAGACTTAACAATATCTCACTTAAGCACTATGAATATTTTCATTGCACTTACATCAACATCTAGCCAATATTGTCGCGACAACCGCCTATAATAAATTTGAAATATATATACGCCATAAATAAAAGACAAAACTACTCAACTTCAAATGTTATCAATCATTAATTATCTTCGAAAAAACATTAACCACATTTACACATGATTAAATTAGCGATATTTTCTTAATGTTCAAAACTTATACGATAGAATTAGTTTAATACCTATATCTACATAGATAAATAACTCTAATAAATAAAGATTGTTTCTAAAATGAATACAATTAAGTTGAGGAATAAGGAGGGGATTGTTGGAATTTTTCGAACATAAAATCAATAAAACAGCTCACTTTTCGTGAGACATGATGACGATGAGGGTAAATTATATAGATATCAAGAATTAATGGCTGTTCGGTTTTAAACAGCTCAACCAAGGAGCCACTATTCAATTCATCCTCAATTGATTTACGAGCAACCAAACCAATACCTCCGCCAGCTTTTACAATATTAATCACCGCTTGCGGATTATTAGTCGCGATATTAGATTTAACTAACACATCTTGTAATTTGTTATTCTGCTTAGATAAAAAAGACCAGCTTTCACCATTTTTAAAATTACTATCAAGTACGCAATAATAGTTTGATAAGTCTTGTGGACTTGATGGAATACCAAATTTTTCAAGGTACTGAGATGAAGCACAAACAATTAAAGGCCATTGACATAGTTTACGGGCTATCATGCCAGAGTCGTCTATTTGACCACTCTTAATTCTTACATCAATACTTTCTTCAAGCATATTAACTGCTTTATTGCTTAATACCAATTCGAATTTTAAATTAGGGTATCGCTTAACAAATTCAGGAATTAACGGCGCTATTATATTTTCGCCAAATGCTAACGGTGAACTGATACGTAAAACACCTTTAGGTGTTGATTGTTCACCGATAACTTCATCAATCATAGCGTCATACTTTTCAAGTAATTGTAAAGCGTGCAAGTAATAATGTTTACCCGCTTCAGTTAACAATATTTTACGAGTCGTACGATTAAATAACCGAATAGCTAAAGTTGACTCAATTTCATTAATATATTTACTCACTAAACCTTTCGATATCATTAACCTTTTTGGCTGCCGATGTAAAAGAGCCTGTTTCAACGACTGCAATTACGGTTTTAAGTCCATCTAGAGTATCCATTAACACTCAGCCTATCAAAAAATATGATGTTATCAGATAAGTGTTTTATCGTTCTATAATTTTTTATTTTTATTCGTTTTTCGCCATAAAAAACAAGCAAGTGCCGGTAGTACTATCACGGCGGCAAGCATGTTTACCAAAAACATAAAGGTTAACATAATGCCCATATCTACTTGGAATTTTAAATCAGAGAAAAACCACGTTGAAACACCAATAGCTAAAGTAACACCGGTAATTAATACGGCGCTACCACGCTCTTCTAGCGCCGCACGATAAGCATCAAAAACACTGTCGCCTTGGCTTAAACGGTTACTCATGGTAGATAAAATATAAATACCATAATCAACCCCAATACCTACTCCTAAAGCAATCACAGGTAGCGTAGAAACCGTTAAACCAATATTGAGTACCGTCATTAACCATTGCGCTAAGGTTGATACCACAAATAAAGGTAATACAACGGAAATAGTCGCTCTTAAGCTTCTAAAGCTTATTAAACACAGCAAGATAACTGCGCCATAAACATATAATAACATTGGCATTTGTGCCGCTTCTACCGCTTCATTAGTGGCAGCCATCACCCCCACTGGGCCTGAGGCTAATTTAAACTGTAATTTATCTGAGCCTAATTCTGCGCCCACCAATTTAACTTGTTCAACAACTCGTCTGATCGTTTCAGCCTTGTGATCTTGTAAAAATAAAATCACCGGCATCACACTACAATTGTTATTTAATAAGCCACTTGCCGTTGGTACTCGGGCAATAGATTGCACTAATGCTTGTTGATTACGTGATAATACGCGCCATTTAGGATTACCTTCGTTGTAACCTGCATTTACAATTTTAGCGACTGAGCTTAAGCTTATCGCCGATTCTACACCTTCAACGTTATTTAATCGCCATTGAAACTGGTCAATGGTATCTAAGGTCTCATGGTAGGTACAAGCATCAGGAAATGCTTCGACAATCACTGAAATATAATCAACGGTAATAGCAAATTTATCGGTAATTAACGCAGTATCTAAATTATAACGTGAGTCTTCATGCAAAGCCGGTGCGCCAGCATGTAACTCCCCTATTTTCATATTTTGAGAATAATGCCAGCCACTGACAAATAAAGCAGCCGTCACAAGTAAAATAAACGCAGCAACATTAGGTTGCACAAACCGCCATTGCTGACCAAAAACTAGAAGGCGTATTTTTTACTTGCGGTGTTTTTTTGGTAGTTAACGATAAAAATGACACCAATATCGGCAATAAAATCAAATTGGTTAAAATGATCATCGCTACCCCCAAAGAAGCGGTGATCGCTAACTCTCGAATAATACCAATATCAATCGACAACAAGGTTAAAAAACCAACCGTGTCAGATAATAAAGCCACAACACCAGGCAATAATAAGGCTCTAAAACTCAGTTGTGCTGCTTCTTTTGCGCTAAAGCCTTTATTCACATTTTTCTTGATGCCATTGATCATTTGCACACCATGACTAACACCAATGGCAAAAATCAAAAATGGCACCAATATCGACATAGGATCTAAACCAAAGCCAATAAATGACAACATGCCCATTTGCCAAATCACAGAAATTAACGAGCAAACAATCGGTAACACAGTCAACTTAATCGAGCGGCAAAACCAAAACACCATCAAGGTTGTTATGGCAATCGCAATAGCAAAAAATACCACAACTCCTTTGGCACCTTCAGCAACATCACCGACCATTTTACTAAAGCCAATAATATGAATACTGAATTGCTCGCTTTCATATTTTTTCGAATGTCGTTTTCTAATTGTTGGGCAACAGCAATGGTGTCAAGTTTATCCCCCGTTTGTGGATCTATATCCATTAACGAGGTTGTTACCATGGCACAAGAGTAATCATCAGCAACAATGCGGCCAACAATGCCTGCCTTTTCAATATTGCCTTTTACAATACTTAACCCTTGTGCAGTTGGTTGAAAATCAGCTGGGATCACAGGGCCACCAGCAAAACCATCTTCAACAACTTCGACAAAACGTGTGTCAGGTGAAAATAATGACTTTACTTGAATACGGTTAACACCGGAATAAAAAATAATTGATCATGCACTCCTTTTAAAGCGGCGAAAAAGTCAGCATTAAAAATATTACCGCTATTATCACAAATGGATATCAATACATTATTTGCCCCACCAAAATTTTCACGGTGTTTTAAATACGTTTGCATGTAACTATGATTAAGCGGAATATTTTTAGTAAACGAGGCATCTAATTTAATTTGGCTGGCTTGAAAAGTCAGAAATACGGTGACAACAACAAATAAAAATAACGCGATTAAGCGATGGCGAAATAAAGCCAATTCACAACGGGTAATAAGTCTTTCTAAATTAATCATATTATTTCAACAGTGAGATGTGTTTAATGCCAATATCAGAAACGATGATCAGCTGCTGATCAAACCAAACACCATCAATTAACGACTTACCATCAGCTTGAATATGTTTAGTAAAGGTTTGCGCATCATCAGTACTTTTCAAAATAACCCCATTATTACCCAACAGATAAATTTCATTATTGTCTCCCAAGACAATCGAGTTCAATAACGCGGTAGTATTACTGTTAACCGGATCCCATGGCGTTCCATTTTTTTGACTGCGGAAAATATGACCACGTAAACCACTAACAATTAAATTGCCTTGTTGAGTGCGGGCAATATCAAAAATGAACCGTGATAAATATCATCTAGCTTTTGCCACTTAACGCCAAAGTCATTACTTTTAGCAATAAGTCCCATTTCCCCTACTAAATACAAAGTACGGCCATCAACTTCCATCCGGTTAAAATGCGGTAGCATGCTTTTTCTTGCATCTAAATAAGCTTCTTCATCATCAAGTTTTAACTCGTTTAGGTAATCAACATCGTCAGGATGTAAAAATTCATCATGAAATTCACTTTGCCATGTTTTTCCACCATCGAGGGTACGAAAACAAACCGTATGAGCCGATGGCAATACCATTTTGTTCATCTTTAAAAGCAATATCAAAAAGCGGTTTTTCTAACTGAGGTAAAAACTGTTGAACCTGCCATGACTCCCCACCATCTTGACTATGTAATATGGTCGCATCATGACCGACAGCCCAACCTAAGCGGCTATTTAAAAAGTATACCGACGTCAAGGTAGCTTGTGATGGTACTTGCGCTTGTTGCCACGTTTTACCATCGGTTGATAATAAAATATGGCCGTATTCACCAACCGCAACCAATTTATTATCGGCAATTACTTCAATATCTAATAATAACGATTGAGCTGCTAAAGGCGCTTGCCATGAAGTTGACGCTTGACTGTTAGCATATGAACAGAAACTAAATAAAATGGAGGATAAAAAAAGAGATATAGAAAATAATTGAAACATGCAAAACCTATTTAAAGGAGAATAAAGCCGACAACATTGCTGCCGGCTAAAAATGAGCTTTTAACGACGTCCTTCTCGGCTTAATGCTGAAGGAGTAAAAGAGCGCTCATCTAAATCGGCAGAAAAATTATACATAGATGCTTCGTTATCTAATCCCATCGCAATATACCGACGAGATTGTAAATCATGAAACACCTCAAGCGTAGACCATTGTGCTGGTAATTCATAATAATTTAAGCCATGTGCAACACCCACTCGATATAATTCATCACGATTATCGTAAATATCCGTGATGGCAATTTGCCAGCTATCTTCATCTAAAAAGAAGACACGCTTTTATAGGTATGGCGGATATTATCTTTTAAATTAGCTTCAACTACCCAAACACGATGTTTTTCATAACGCACATGTTCAGGATTAATATGACCTGCTTTGATAATATCATCATAGGTTAATTTATCGCTATGTAAACGGTAATCATTATAAGGAATTAATAATTCTTTGCCTTTTAATTCCCAAATATAACGATCAGGTGCGCCATTAAACATATCAAAATCGTCAGTTGTTCTTAAACCATCAGCTGCTGTCCCTGGTGCATCATAAGCAACATTAGGTGCACGTCTAACTCGGCGCTGGCCAGTATTATATGTCCAAGCTTGGCGTGGTTTTTTAATTTGATCCATTGTATCGTAAACCAACAATGCTGTACCCGCTAAACGTGCTGGCTCTGTTACACTTTTGTTTGAACTTAAACAAAATATTGTTTTGCTCTAATTCACTCGCTTGTGCGCCTTTTTGCATTGTATGGCAGCATCATTTGATCATCAAAACCAACAAAAGTGTAATCACCGCTGGCAGTTGGTGCCGCTTGTCCACCCTGACGGATAATTTTTCTCACCACGGTAGCGTAAAATATGATTCCAAATCGCTTCTAAACCATTTGCAGGGATAGGAAATGGTACACCGACGGCGGCCTTAGTAATGCCATTACCACCTTCTGTTAACTCGGCAGAGGTCGCGTTATCAATAGCTGCTTGATAGACATGTTCAGGAATGAAGCACTACGGTGTGTTTGATAGACATTCATTTTGTAAGTATCAGGGTAAGTTTCAAATAACTTAATTTGTCCTGGTGTTAATAATGCTTGGTATTTTGCAACGTTTTTGCTGTCAATGGTGTATAAAATTTTATCTTGTGCATAAGGATCCAAATGGTGATCCCCTACAGTGTAACCAGCTGGTGGCTCAGTAATGCCCCCCGTCCACGCGGGTATAGAACCATCAGCATTAGCCGCTTTGACAGCACCTAATGGGGTTAACTCGGCTGATAAAGCTTTTGCTTGTTCCGGTGTTACTTTAGCCGTTGCTGAAGTTCCTATCACGACAACTGATATAGCGAATGATAATAATGTTAATTTTTTCATTGTATAACCCTTAGATAGAATACTTAATGCTGAGAGAAACATAATCACGATCTTCCATTTGGTTAGTCGTGCCTACACCATCCCAAAAGCCGTTATAACTGACATCAGCAGACCAACGACTTTGATAATCAAACGTTACGCCCATAGAAACAGACTTACGTTTTTCGATAAATAAAAACAGAGGATCTGGCGTTGTACCAGAAACATCATGAGAGAAAACAACCCGCGGCGTAACGTTAATACCAGCAAAAACATTGTTATAATCCAGTTTTGCTACCGCACGATAACCCCAAGCAAATTCATCTGGGAATGGGTTTGTTTCAACACCATCTTGAATGGCAAGCTCTAACCCAGCTTTGCCAGCAATACCACCATTGCGATCAGTACCTGGGCCATTTAACCGTAAAACATCAGGATCAGGCATATCTTGAATATTAATACCACCTACTTCAATTAAGCCCGTTAATTGACTTGCGCCTAAACTTGGGCCAAATAAGTGGGTTAAAGTAAACTGTGCTTGTACGGTATCTGATAAAACAAAACCTTCGGCATTCGAGCCAGGTTGAAACACATCCATTTGTGAAATACCATCAAAGGCGGCATAGTCAGGATGACCTGTATTAGCTAACTGCTGCGGCATAGCAGCAAATAACAATTCAACATCATCAATTTGTAAAGGCTCATCTTGGCGATAAGTTAACTCCCCTGCCACCGATGTTTCACCAACAACGGTATTAAAGCTTAAAGCGTACAACTTAATATCTTCAACGTAATCAAGCTCTACTTGTGAAAAACTGCCCAGTTGATAATAATTTTGCTCGGTTATTTTACCCGCGGCTATCATCGCTACATCTGCCGCAACAACACTCGGGGTAAAATTAGCTGTTTTACCTGAAAATACCGGACGACGGCTATGGTAATTCATGTAATAAGCACTGATTTCAGTGTCATTTAATTCAGGTAAATACCAAGATAAACGTAAACCATATTGACCACCATCATCAGGCTCATTTTCAGCTAACTTGCCTGGCGCACGAAGGGTTAATTGGGTTGGGTAAGCAAGGTATAATTGTCCCCCGATGGCAGGATCTAACCCCGCACGAATACCATCCCCTAAAGAATTTAACTCAGTCAATAAATAATCGAGATCCATATCAGGACCGCCAGCAAAACCTAATTGCACATTAGCGTATTGGCCACCATCACCGGCAAAGTCATTATTAGAAAAATAACTCCCTGGTGCTGGTAAAATGGTTTTTTCCCAGCTGTATTGGTAAAACGCTTCAATACTGAAGGTATCGGTAACCCCTAAAGATCCCCAAATAGCTCCATAAGGTATAAAAGCTTCTTTAAGTTCAGAGCCAGGCGCTCTAAGTCGTGCAATATCAACTGGATTTAATTCACTGATACCATGAGAAATAAGTGAGCTTTCGCCCCAACTAATAACTTGTTGGCCAACTTTAATTGTTAAAGGCATATCGTCAAGATAAAAGTCACCATAAACATAGGCATCTAATAAACGAATATCACGACAAACTTGCTGGCTTGCTTCATTATCTCGACAGGGATCATTATTCAAGCCCGAAACAGGATTAGTCCATGCTCTATCAGAATCACTCATTTCAAAATCATAGTAATACATGCCACGCACGAATAAACCGATATTATCATAGCGAATATCTAAGTCATGAGAGCCTTTAAAAATAGTAGAGAAAGCTTCACCGGCATTATAATTTAAATTACCGTTATCGCCATTGGTTGAATAACTACCGGCACCATCCCAAACATCGGTATTAGATGGTGAAGGAAACGCGGCATCAAAGCCTGAAAAATCAAAGCCATTTTGTGGGTTGTTAGCTTTACCAACTCTGTTTGACCAGTCTCTATCTTCCACTCGCCAGCTTGTGCCTAAACTAAAAGTAGAGTCGAAACTAATATCAACATCACCTAATTGAAAGTTTGCAGATAATGCTTGGCTTGATGCCATTGATATTATCGCCACAGATACCATTTTAGTTAATGGTTTTATCGCAAACGTTTTATTAAAACGACACTTCATACGATTTATCCCCCGAGCAGAAACATAATAATTATAGTTAGCCCTAACGCTAATTAACGGCTATTTAAACAATAATTGCATCATTCTAAATAACTATCAAGCGCTAAAAATGCACCTTAATACCTTTTATAATAATACATTTACTAGATTTTACAGGTTATTTTTTTACGATATATTAAACGTGTGTTTAAAACTAAAACAAGCATAAAATTATCGACACGCAAGAAACGGCTATTTCTCGGTGCTAGCAACTAATTAGTAAGAAAAAACTTAATGGTTTGAGGTCTAACCAGCGTTTAAAGCAATCACTCTATTTATGACAGTTTTGTCATAGATTTAAATTTATTATTTTCCGTAATTAATAAAAATTTGCCATGAATTCCTGTCATAGTGACAAATTTTCTTAAATGCATAGCAGGAAACCTCACCTTAATACCTTGGGTAGTCACTACCTGAATAGAATCAAAGTGGCCATGGTAATAAGGTAAAAATTCTTCCGATGTTAAGGAAATTGTAAAATAAAATTCTTTAATCATAAGTCTATCTATTGAATTTTAATCGTTAACTTTACCTTCAAATAAATCAACGCTTAACTTCAATTAACCCGTGCTTACAACCTCGCTGAAATAGCACAGCGAGGTTGTATTAGTGAGCTTCGGTTAATTAGCTTAACGCGGCAGTCACTTTTTCTTTTAAATCGCGCGATAAATTAGGCAAATTGGCAAGTGTCATTAAATGTTGTTGCAATAACGCTTGTCTTGCTGGCTCATATCGTTTAAATGCCAATAATGGCGTAATTAATCGAGACGCTACCTGCGGATTAAGCGTATTTAGCTCGATAATATGATCCGTTAAAAACTGATAACCTTTACCTGATTTACAATGGAAGTACTTAGGATTATGCATCATAAAAGCACCAATTAATGAACGGGCTCTATTTGGATTATGCAAGCTAAATAATGGGTGTGATAACAACTTAGCTAAACGCTCAAAAATAGCATTACTGTTATGCATAGCGTTAATAGAGAACCACTTATCCATAACAAGTGTAGTGTCGTACCAACGTTTTTCAAAATGTGAAAGCTGGTCATCAAAATTTGCTAAGTTCTGTTGTGCCGATGCCGTTAATGCAGCAAGTGCATCTGTCATGTTTTCAGCTTGCTGATATTGTTCATGCACTAATTTACTATTTTCAGGTAATACCGCTAAGTAAGCTAAACAAGTATTTTTTAAAGCTCTATTGGCAACAGCAATTTTGCCAACGTCCTGACTTTTTATGCATTGTTGATAGCAGCTTAACAAGCTATCAGCCAAACCTTGCGCTAAAAAGTGCTTTAAGGTTTTAAGCGCATGTAACACCACATCGGGATCAACTTCGGTTAAGTTATCGGCAATTTCATCAAAGCTAGGTAAAGCCAATTGTTCGGCAATAAGCGCAGGATCAATATCTGATTTAAGAATATTAGCAAAGGCCGTAAACAAGCTATTTGGTAAGTTAAACTCAGGGTTTTCGATCAGCTGTTTAATGTAACGAAAGAATAGTTTTTGTCCTGCATCCCAACGACAAAATTCATCTTGTGCTGATACCATGATCTGTTCAAGTTCAACATCTGTTTGGGCAAAATCAACTTTTACTGGCGCTGATAAATCCGCTAAAAAAGCAACCGTTGGCTTTTGCGTAAAGCCATTAAACTGCCAAGTTTGTTGCTCTGCTTTAAGTTCTAACAATTGAGGATTTGCAGCTGCTTGCGCCGCTAACAACTCAATTTTTATCGGTATATGTAAATTAACTTTTTCTGGCTGCCCTGCTGTTGCTTGATGACTTTGTTTAACCGTTAAACTGTAAGTTCCTGTGTTTTGGTCAAAACTTTCAGAGACAGTTAACAAAGGTGTGCCTGCTTGACTATACCAAGCTTTAAATTGACTTAAATCAATATTCGCCGCATCAGCCATCGCATTAACAAAGTCATCACAAGTAACCGCCATACCATCAAAGCGTTCAAAATATAAGTCCATACCGGCACGGAATTTTTCTTTGCCTAACAAGGTATGGAGCATACGAATAACCTCAGCGCCTTTCTCATATACTGTTAAGGTATAAAAGTTATTCATTTCGATCACTTTTTCAGGACGGATCGGGTGCGCCATTGGCCCAGCATCTTCAGCAAACTGTTGAGAACGTAATACGCGTACATTTTGAATGCGAGTTACGGCAGCTGAATTTAAATCAGCACTGAATTGTTGATCGCGAAAAACCGTTAACCCTTCTTTTAAACTTAATTGAAACCAATCTCGACACGTTACTCGGTTACCTGTCCAGTTATGGAAGTATTCGTGCGCGATCACCGCTTCAATATTAAAGTAGTCAGTGTCTGTTGCTGATTGTTCATCTGCCAACACAAACTTGCTATTAAAAACATTCAAGCCTTTATTTTCCATGGCACCCATGTTGAAAAAATCAACCGCCACAATCATGTAGATGTCTAAGTCATATTCCAAACCAAAGGTATCTTCATCCCACTTCATTGAATGTTTTAACGACTCCATGGCATGAATAGCTTTGTGCTTATTACCTTTATCAACAAAAATCTCAAGCGCAACATTTTTGCCTGAGCAGGTGGTGTATTGATCACTTAATAAATCAAAGTCACCTGCGACTAAAGCAAATAAATAACACGGTTTAGGATGAGGATCATGCCAAGTAACAAAATGCTGATTGTCAGCTAAGTCACCGGCATCAATTTTATTACCATTAGATAATAAATAAGGAAACGCAGTTTTATCGGCAATAATTTTAGTCGTGAATACCGCTAATACATCAGGACGATCAAGATAATAGGTGATACGCCTAAAACCTTCCGCTTCACATTGGGTACAGTAAGCGTCACCTGATTTATATAAGCCTTCTAACGCGGTATTATCTACAGGTGATATTTGTGTTTGGATCAGTAATTCAAATGACCCAGTTGGTACAGTAATTTCTATATTTTCATCTGAAATGCTGTATTCACTTTCCGATAATGCTAGACCATTAATCTCAATAGATAATAAGTTCAGCTGCTCACCATCCATAACTAAACGATTTACACCGGCTAAGTTATCAATTTGCATTTTATTAGTAACCACTGTTTTAGCGTCGGCTAATGCAAAGGTTAAATCAACGGTTTTAATGGCAAATTCTGGTGCTTGATAATCTTTGAGATAACGTGGGGTAAATTCAGTCATAAAATAAAATCACTTAAAGGCTATATTGTAAGAAAAGATGAATTAAAAATTTTATACTATTTTTCAAAGCTTACGAGTTTTTTAATCTTAAACCCAATAAAACCATACACAATAGCTAACACAGGGTTAATTAAATTAAAAAAGCAGTAAAAAATATAATCAAGTGGGTTAACTAATAAAACGCTATACATGTAAGCACCACAAGTATTCCAAGGAATTAGTGGCGAAGTAATAGTACCTGAATCTTCTAAGGTTCTACTTAGTACAACGGGATGTAAACCGCGGCGTTGATATTCTTCTTTAAACATGCGGCCAGGCATCACAATCGCAATATACTGATCTGCTGTCATCACGTTCGTTCCGATACAAGTAAGTACCGTGCTTGTAATTAAGCTACCAACTGACTTTACCGTTTTTAAAATAGACTCAACAAATTTTCGTAACATGCCTAAATGCTCTAGCACTGCACCAAAGCTTAAAGCGCACATAATTAACCACACAGTATTAAGCATACTCGACATACCGCCACCACTTAATAAGTCATTTAGTTCAGGCTGGTTTGTTTCGATGATCACACCATCAAAAAGCGCGGTCCAAATAACCGTAATATTGGCGGTAAGTAAATCAACATTTTCGCCCGCTAACCGCAAGATCAATTCTTGCTGAAAAATAAATGCCCAGAGCGCGCCAATCAATGCGCCAATAGCAATCGCCGGAAACGCAGGTGTTTTTTTATCGCTAAAGCTAACAAAATCACTAAAGGAATTAAGTTCCAAACGCTTAAATTAAATTGCATAGCTAACGCTTGATTAAGATCAGCAATGGCATTATTTGATGCGCTGGTACTTTCAGAAAAACCTAATACTAAAAAAAGCAACAATGCCGTTGAGATAGAGGGAATGGTCGTCCATAACATATATTTTATATGGTCAAATAGCTCACTACCTGCCACCGCTGGTGCTAAGTTAGTTGTTTCAGATAAAGGCGAAATTTTATCACCAAAATAGGCACCAGAAATAACTGCACCGGCGGTGATCGGTGCCGATAACTCTAAGCCTTGTGAGATACCAATTAACGCTACACCAATAGTGGCTGCGGTAGTCCATGAGCTACCAATGCTCATAGCAACAATGCCACAAATCACACAAGCAGCAGCATAAAACCAATCAGGATTTAAAATCTGTAAACCATAATAGATCATGGTGGGCACTGTGCCCGATAATAGCCAAGTGCCAATTAATGCACCAACGGCTAATAAAATTAAAATAGCCCCCATAGATAGTGAAATACCATGGATGATCGCTTTTTCAATATCCGCCCAGCTAAAACCATTTTTTAAACCAATAATGATCGCTAAGCCCATGCTCAACATTAAGGCGATTTGATTAGGCCCATAAGAAGAATTATCACCAAAGAAATTAACCGCCATGGCTAATAAAAATATCAGGAAAATAATCGGAATGGAGGCTTGCACTAAGGTTGGTGCTTTATTGGAGGTAACCTTCTGCTGATTCATATATAAGATATCCTAGCTTAAGCTCATTTTATTTAACTAAATAACCTGAACTCGGGTTAAATAGGAAATGAACTAAACAAGTAAAATAAACCGCCATAAAAGACGGTTTATTTTGATATTTTACTTTTTAGCGACTTTACCTAAAGCAACAAGGTCAAAAGTAATTTTAGCCGTTTCATCTAAAAACGGATCTAATTCTTCTAAATCTTCCGGTAAATCATCTAGCGATTTAACCGGCTCTTTACCTAATACCGCTAATCTTGCATTAGCACGAAGTAATTGTTTTGCTTTACGCTCTTCACGTTTTTCTTGTCGTTTTTTAAGATTAAGAGAAACGGTTTTATCATCTTTTTCAGCTTGATAGGTTTTAATATCTTCTAGCAAGTAAGAAAACTCGGTATTGTGTTTAATCCGCTCTTGGTGCAGTGACTCAAGATATTTCAAATCATTCTGTAAATTTCCTAACGGGCTATAGCTCGCTTTAGAATTTGGTCCCAAGGTAAAGCATTCTCTTCTTTGCTTTCACCCCAATCTTCTGGCGCGATCGCTGATGGGAAAGCAATATCAGGAATAACACCTCGATGCTGAGTACTACCGCCATTAATACGGTAAAATTTTGCAATGGTAAACTGAATACTACCTAATGGGTTTGAATATAAATCATAAACCCGGCCTAATGGACGATGCTGCTGTACAGTCCCTTTACCGAAGGTGTGCTCACCAACAATAACCGCACGGCCATAATCTTGTAATGCGGCTGAAAAAATCTCAGAAGCAGAAGCGCTATAACGATCAACCATTACCGTTAATGGTCCATCATAATAAGTTAAACCATCAACATCACGTTGAACTTCCACTTGTTTTTTCTGATTTAATACTTGAACAACCGGCCCTTTATCAATGAACAAGCCCGTTAATAAGGTCGCTTCAGTTAATGAACCACCACCATTGCCACGTAAATCAACAATAATGCCTTCAACACCTTCGCTTTTAAGCTTAGCGATTTCCTTTTTACATCTCTTGATAAGTTATTGTAAAAACTTGGAATATCAATAACACCTAATTTACGCTGTTGGCCATCAGATGTTTTTTCTAAATAAATTTCAGACTTTGCGGCACGGTCTTCTAGTTTAATTTTATCTCGAATGATGGAAACCACTTTTAAATTGGTGTCAGAGTCAGATTCGCCTGATAGAATTTGTAAACGTACTTCGGTGCCTTTTGGCCCTTTGATCAAGTCAACCACATCATCTAAACGCCAGCCAACCACATCTTCAAATTCACCTTTTGCTTGGGCAACACCCACAATACGATCTTTAGGTTTTAATTGTTTAGATTTTCCGCAGGACCACCGGTAACCACACTTTGAATAACCGTGTAATCTTCTTCTGCTCTAAGTACAGCACCTATGCCTTCTAATGACAGGTTCATTTCCATTTGGAAACGTTCCGCATTTTTAGGGGATAAATATGAGGTATGAGGTTCAACAACCCGAGCAAAGCTGTTCATCACCATTTGAAAAACATCTTCGCTTTCACTTTGTTTAATACGCTTAATTGCATATTTATAACGTTTAGTTAAGGTTTCTTGAATTTTTGGCCATTCTTTTTTAGCTAATAACAAACTTAAAACGTCGTATTTAACTTTTAAGCGCCAAAGTTCATCAAGTTCTTTAACATCTTTTGGCCAAGGTTGTTCTTCACGATCAAACAAATATTCTTCGTCAACCGTAAAGTCAAATGGCTTCTCTAGTAACGTTAAAGCATATTCAAAACGTTCTATTCTACGCTTAACATTTAAATTATAAATCTCATAGGCTATATCTAATTTGCCACGAGCAACAACCGAATCAAAGTCTTGTCGATATTTACTTAAACTTTCAATGTCGGATGCTAAAAAACATTGCGATTGTAATCAAGTTGTTTGATGTAACGATCAAATATCTGACTAGATAATTCATCGTCAATATTAATTTTTTAAAATGAGCACGCGTAAATTGCGCCGTTATCCGTTTACTAGATGCTATGTGTTGACTTTCTGGTTCCAGAACAGGAATGGCATCCGACTTTGTGTTTTCAAAGGCATTTACCAACTGTACTGAACAAACTGCAAGTGAAATAGCTAACGCTATACGACCAAATTTATGCATGCAAATCACTCCATTAACTAAATAACTTTTCAACTTGTGTTTTAATCACCATACCTGAAGCTAACTGTACCTGAACATCACTGCCGGCAATTTCAGTAATAACCGCTTCCATTGGTGCGTTACCAAATTTCACTTTAACTTTAGCACCAACAACAATTTCACCTTGTGCTACTGGCTTAAGCTCAACAGCAGGTTTAGCTGGTTTTTTGCTTGCATTGTTATCAGCTTTAGAGGATTTAACATTTTTAAATTTATTATGCTTTTTCGCTGCTGTTTTTTTAGCAGCATCTGGATTCGCTTTTTGTTCTTTCGCGCCATTGGCATTTTTGTTCTGTACTTTATGACCAAATTTTTCTTGGCTTTCTTTCAGTGTTTGCGCTGCATGATCCGCTTGTTCTTGATCTATTTCAGCTACTTTTTCACCAGTTAAGTCAACACGAGGAGCGCCTAACTTAATTGACTTTAAATAACGCCAACTACTGGTGTAATGACGCAAGCTTGTCTTAAACGAGTTTTGCTTACATTATCTTCTTCAGTTAATTGCTCAGCAATTTCTTGAAAAATACCTACTTTTAAAGCTTTTGCTTGGCCTTCAGTAGAAAAACACGCAGGAAATTTTTTCGCTAATAAGGCAATAATTTCTTTTGTGGTAAGTGCTTTAGTTTCAGTTTCCATAAATACTACTTTCAATAAATTAATCTTCTAGATATTGATCACGGTTGTCTAAAACGTTTCGACACCAGTCATAAATATCATCACTTTCTAATTCAGGTAAAACATCTTGGCCAATCCAGACATGCCATACCTGCTCTAAAATTCGTTCAAGTTCATCGGTTACTATATCTTCTTCGGCAAGATCATATAGCATGTGATAAATCTCATTTAATTTTTCGGCAACAATTTCTTCTTGCCCTTCCCAATCTCCAACAACACTTTCTGAGACGAGATAATCGTGTATAACTACAAACTCTTTCATTTTTCAAAACACATAAGGCTAGAAAGCGCATAACATACCTTGAAAGTAGATACTTTTAAAGTGTTATCGCGGTTATATCGTCGATATTTACCAGTTTATAACATTTATCGTTTATCTAATACTCAGATACGCTTTTTTCGTGAAAAAATATCGCTAAACTTTATACAATTTTTACCGGCTTTAGCTTTACTCAAGGTATTCTTTAGGTAGAATCGAGCTTATTTTTCATGAATTAATATCTATGCACGCCTTATTTGAATATTTACCACTGGTTATCTTTTTTGTTTTTTATAAGTTTCAAGATGTTTATTGGGCTACCCGCTTCATTAATTGTCACATCAGCATTACAAATCATTTATTTCATGGTTAAAAAACAGCCTGTACCTAAGCGTAATTTAATATTTTTGGTTTAATTGCTGTTTTGGTGGTTTAACTATTTTCTTTCAAAACGACGCTTTTCTAAAGTGGAAAGTGACCATCATTAACGGTATTTTTGCTTTAGTACTTATTGTAAGTAATTATGTCTTTAAGAAAAATTTATTAAAACAACTCGTTGGTGAAAACTTAACCTTACCTGAGCATATTTGGTCACGTTTTAAACTTATCTTGGGCAGTATTTTTATCTTTTGTGGTTTATTAAATATCTACATTGCCGACAACTATCCGCTTGATACTTGGATAAACTTTAAAGTCTTTGGTTTAACCGTACTGACGTTTGTTTTTGCTATTGGTTCGGTTGCTTCACTTTATAAATATTTACCTAAAGAAGAAGCAAACAAAGAAAACACATTACCAACCAATAACGAGAAATAATCAATGTATTACGTAATTTTTAGTGAAGATGTCCCCAATAGTTTAAGTAAACGTTTATCTGTTAGAGAAGATCACCTTGCCCGTTTATCTTTATTACAAGATCAAGGCCGTTTATTAGTTGCTGGCCCTTGTCCTGCCATTGATAGTGAAAACCCTGGCGATGCAGGTTTTACCGGCTCAGTCGTTATTGCTAAGTTTGACGATTTAACCCAAGCACAAAGCTGGGCAGACGAAGACCCCTATATTGCCGCGGGTGTTTACCAAAAAGTCATAGTAAAACCTTATAAAAAAGTATTACCAGCATAGTAGGTATAGGTTTTAATGAAGCTTAAATATATTACTAATGGGATTTTAATCAGCACCTGTGCATTATTGCTCTCTTTGCCTATTGCCGCTAAAAAATCACTACGGTGGATGAATGTGATCAACTGTCCCCAAAAAATAGCGATTTTTCTTCTTGTTTAGATCAAGTAAAAACCCATGCCGAACGTGAATTAACCACTTGGATAAATAATCAAATATTTACCCTTAAAGAGTTAAAAAAACAAACTGGCAGAGGCGCAGCTTTTTAACCATTTTTAAGCGCTCACAAACCGCTTTTGAAAAATATCGAGAAGATAATTGTCGCTGGCAGTATTTACAGATATCGCCAGCAACTGGCGCTGATAGCGCATATAAAAGTTTGTTATATCAAACTTACGCAAGCACGTAGTAAAGAACTAGCAGAGTTAAGTCGTTAAGGACAAAAACTTAAAGCGATTTAAAAACCATAAAAAATCACCAAAAAGGCGTATTTTCACTATTGAAAATACGCCTTTTTTTTTAACACGGTTTATCTTGTTATGGTTTCAATAATAGAAAGCAAAATTTCAATCGCCCTAATTTATGCATTTTGTTTGTCAGCATCGTTATTGTTCTGCTTTTCTCGTTGATCACTAGCATCAACTTCATCATCGCCTGAAAGTAAAACAGCAAACCATTTACCTTCTTGTGAGCTTTCTAAGCCAATTTTAATGATCATTGTTAATGGTACTGATAACAACATACCAACCGTCCCTAATAACCAGCCCCAGAAGATTAAGGATAAAAACACTACTAACGTTGATAGCCCTAAACCACGCCCTAAGTAACGTGGTTCAATGACATGCCCATTAAGGTATTAATCAATAAATAACCAAGACCAATAAAGCCAGCGGTTGCCGGACTCAATTGTAATAAGGCTAAAGACATAGCTGGCACAGCGGCAATAATAGAGCCGATATTAGGAATATAATTTAATAAAAGGCTAACACGCCCCACAATAAATAAAAATCTAGGCCAACTGCCCATAACATTAATGACACCAACATACCGGTACCAATGCTGACTAGAGTTTTAATGGCTAAGTAATTATTTACAGAGGTTAAAAAGCGATCAATTTGTTTCATCCGCATTTCGGGATCAGCTAAAGATAAATGAATTTTTCGCGGTAACATAGGCGCTTCAAATAACATAAAAATAACCGTAATGATGATCAAAAACATATTTGCCATAACATTGCCAAAACCACTTAACATATTAGTGGCAAGACCTAATGCAGCAGCAGGATCAACATGTTCGGTTAATAATTCCCGCGATATTTCAATATTATAATTGGCTAATTGAGTAACTAGCCAAGCGAGCTCACCTTTTAATTGTTCACGATAAACCGGTAATAATTCTGACAATTTAGCCAACGAGTTACCTACTAAGCCAGCAAGTGATAGCACCACACTGACAAAGGCCGCAATAACAATAAATATTGCCACAATTTTAGGGATTTTATAACGCGCGGCATAGTTAACCAACAGGTTACAAACTATAGCGATAAATACCGATAATAAAAATGGTACTATGATATTGGTGGCGGTTTTAATACCGGCAAAAATAACAAATAGTGCCGCTACGGTTAATATGGCTTTTAACACACTTTCAGTTTGTGTTGCTTTGCTAGAAGACACAGCTTGCTCCAATCCTTTCAAGATAATGATCCAATTTAATGGCTGAACTATACGTTAAGTAATTAATAAATTTAATCATTATTTTTTCAATAAACTTACATAGTTCGATGGATCAAAGTCACACTCGATAAATTCAATAAGCGTCGACAAGCTAACAACCCTATTGTCGAAACAAATAAAGCACCAGAGCTAACGCCTAACAACCAGTATGAAAAATGAAAATTAAATGTCATGTTAAACACTTGTGATTGTAATAAATACACGGCAAGTTCCATTGCTAAGCTCGCCATAAAACCGGCTAACGCCCCTAACACTAAAAATTCATAAAAAATACTCATGGTAAGTATTCTACCTTTAGCCCCTAAGGTTCTTAAGATCGCTAACTCACGTTCACGCTCTTCCATACTCGCTTGAACTTGTGCAATTAATACTAAGCAGCCTGCAAGTACCACTAAAACAAGAATAAACTGAATAGCAACAGACACTTGTGCTATGACTTCACGTAATTGATTGATCATCGCTTCCACATCTAACATGCTAATCGTCGGATAAAGCGATAAAAACTGCTGTAACGCTTGTTTTTCTCGTCTTTAATATGAATAGCACTAATGTAAGTAACAGGAAAATCGGCTAATACTGCTGGGTGAAAAATCATAAAAAAGTTGGGCTGCATTGTTTGCCAATTCACTTCACGAATGCTACTGACCGTGACAGAAATTTCTTCATTGCCTAAAGTAAATAATAACTTATCACCTAAGACAATATTGAGTCGTTCAGCCAACGATTGCTCAATCGAGACTAAGTGATTTTCGTTATCTTGTTCGGCTAACTTATTTGCTGGCGTCTCATCCCACCATTTACCAGCAACCACTTTATTACCGTTAGGTAGGCTAGCTCGCCAAGTTAAGTTAAGCTCTCGGCCAACCCCGCGCCGGCCATTATCAGCCTCAGTTTCTTCTTCCTTAGAAACCTTGCGTTTAACCTGTTCATCATTAATAGCCGCTAATCTGCCACGAACAACAGAAAATAAACCACTCGAAACAATATCGTGTTTAGCAAAAAATTCTTCAATGGCTGGTCGCTGACTCTCACTGACATTAATCAAAAAGCGATTAGCGGCGTCACTAGGTAGCTGCGCTTGCCGTTCATCAATAATTGAATTTTTCATCACTAAAATGATCAATAATAAATTTATCGCTACGGTGAAACTGATCAATTGAATGCCATTTTCACTGGCACGCCTTTTAACATTAGCAAGAGCCAAATGCCATGACTTACCCGCTTGGCTACCAACTTGACGGCCAAGTTTCATTAAACCATGGGCAAGCAATAATAAAATACCCGCCACAATTAATGAACCCGCCAATAAAGAGGCACTTAACATGGCATTTTTGCTAAACAGTGTTAATAAAGCAAAAACTGCGGTTACCGCAATAATATTTGACCAAATAGAGCTATTTTTAAAGATATCACTACCACGTAATATCATCGTAGGTGAAGTGGAAGTTAATGACTTTAATGGCTGAAGTGCAAAGGCCGTAGCACAAATAATCCCCGTTGTTATCGCAACTAAAAGTGGGTAACCATAATGATCTGTCGTGGTTATTTCAAAAATATCATTTATCGCCCAAAGGCCAAGTTTTAATAGCCCCAAGCCTAAAATGAGGCCGATGCTGATACTGAATAAACATAACAAACTCCAATGCAAACAAACCATTTTATTAATATGGCTTTTACTCGCGCCCATCGCTTTAAAAATGGCAACACTTGCCTGATGACGCTGACCATAACGTCTACTCGCAACAGCGACAGCCACAGCCGCTAGAATAATCCCTAACATACTGCCAAGTGATAAATATTGCTCGGCACGATTTAACGCTTTAGCCAGTGGTGAATTACCTGACTTTATATCTTGCCAATGTTGAGTTTCATTTAATTGGGGTTTTAACCACGTTTCAAAGTTTTTAAGTTGATCTTCGTCGCTGGCAAATAAATAACGATAACCGACTCGACTCCCCCGGCTGTACCAATTCGGTTGCCGCTAAGTCCTCTAACGCTAAAATAACCACTGGCGCTGACGTAAAGACACTAAATGAGGCATCAGGAAGTTGTTCAATAATACCCGATACAGTCACCGTTAGATTACCTAACTCAACCTCGTCGCCAATCTCTAGGGCTAATTGAGGCAAAAGCTTTTTATCTAACCAAATTTGCCCAGGCTCTGGCGTTGAAACACGCTCAGGCTGCCCTTGTTTTGGTTTACGAACCAATAACTCACCACGCAGTGGATAGCCAGCAGAGCTTGCTTTGAGCTGTATCAATAACATCTCGTCGTCAGCAAATACCATAGACGCCATTTCAACTTGTTGAACGTACTGCACATTCTGTTTACTGGCTTGTGTTAAAAGGCTTCATCAATGGGACGCGACGCTTTTAAAATAGCATCTGCGGCAATAAATTTAGTTGAGTTTTGTATTAAACTCGCTCGTATTTGGCTTGAAAAGCCGGTTAATGAAAAAACTGACGACACTGATAGAATGATAGCTAAGGCAATTATTGTCAGTTCGCCACGTTTAAGCTCGTGCTGTAACAGCCGAAACGAATGTTGCATCCACATTGGCATTAGACATTTTCCACAATATTCGATGTTGTATCTAACTGAGCTGTTTGCTCAGTCATTTCAGTTAATTGCCCAGAGGCCATCTTAACTTGTCGCTGACAACGTGCCGCTAACTGGTTGTCATGAGTAACTAATACTAAGGTTGTCCCTTGTTGTTGATGAATATCAAACAACAAATTTGCAATATGCTGACCGGTTACTGTATCTAAATTACCCGTTGGTTCATCGGCAAATAAAATATCGGGTTCACTAATAAAAGCGCGCGCAATTGCTACCCGTTGTTGCTCGCCACCTGAAAGTTGTGAAGGAAAATGATCGGCTCGATCAGATAAATCAACTTTAGCTAATAACGCCAAAGCTTTTGCTTTCGCATTAGGCATATTGGCTAACTCTGCCGGTAACATGACATTTTCTAGCGCCGTTAAGCTGTTTACCAATAAAAATTGCTGAAAGATAAAACCAACATGCAATGCCCGCATTTCACTACGCTGCTCTTCATCCATTAGATGTAATGGTTTACCTTTGAGAAATATTTCACCTGAGCTGGGTAAATCTAATCCCGCTATCAATGAAAGTAAGGTAGACTTACCTGATCCCGATGCACCAACAATAGCTAATGTTGATCCTGCATTTACTTCTAAATCAATATTCTGCAAAATAGTTAAGCTTTTTGCATTCATCTGGACTTCTTTATTAACAGGAGTCACTTTCAAAATATGTTCGGAATTTAATTTCATGATAAAAAAATCGTTTCTTGTTGTCGTGTTTGTTTGGTTATGGGCGCAAAATGCCTGTGCCGCCCCGCTAAATCCATCGTTATTTTAGGCGATAGTTTAAGTGCCAGTTATGGCATGAAACAGCAACAAGGCTGGATTCATCTATTAAACCAACGCTTTAGCGAGAAAAATTTACCATATCACATAATTAACGCCAGTATTAGTGGTGAAACCACGGCTGGTGGCTTAGCGCGTTTACCTAAAATTTTATCGCAAGGTAAAATCGACTATTTAGTCATAGAGTTAGGCGGAATTGTGGGCCTGCGGGGCTTTCCTCCTAAAATAATAAAAAACAACTTGTTACAAATGATCGCATTAGCTAAAGAAAAAAATATCCCAATTGCTATTATGCAAATTAAAATACCGCCAAATTATGGCGCAAAATATAATCAATTATTTACCGATACCTTTAAACAAGTCAGCGATGATGAGAATGTGCCTCTACTGCCTTTTTTATTGAAGATATTGCCGTTCAGCCACAATTAATGCAAAAAGACGGCATTCACCCTAATGTCATGGCGCAGCCATTGATGAATGGATATCATGGAAAACAATTGCACAACTTACTTGAGGACAATTAAAATGGAATTTATTTGGGTTTATTTGCTTTTGTTTGTGGTTTTGCCGCTAAAAAGTTTGACCTTACCACCGTCGATTGGTTTTTGTACTTGCCGGTTTTATTCTAAATTTTTTAGGTTACACCGCTGATGATAGTTTAAAAACGTTAGCCGATTTAGGCATCACCTTGATGTTATTACTATCGGTTTAAAGTTCAAATATTAAAGATTTGCTCAAACCTGAAGTGTGGTTAAGTTGTCTGGCTCACAGCACTTTTGGGTGATTTCAGGCGTTATTTCTTTCAAAATATTAATTTTATTCGCGTTACCTTATTTTACCGAATCTAACGCTATTATCTTCTGCGGTTATTGTTTTCGCTTTAAGTTTTAGTAGTACCGTTTGTGTCGTTAAATTACTTGAAGAACAAGGTGAAATGAAAAACAAGGCACGGTAAACTGTCAATTGGTATTTTGGTTATGCAAGATATTATTGCCGTGCCTTTTTAGTACTTGCTACTGGTAAAAACCCAAGCATTTGGGCTTTTTTCATTGATCGGCTTATTCTTTATCCGACCGTTTATTTTTAAATTAGTTGATAAAGCTGGTCACGGTGAATTAATTCCACTCGCTGGTTTCTTCTAGCTTTAGGTAGCTTTGGAGTTATTTGAACTAGTGAAAATGAAAAGGCGATTTAGGTGCGTTGATCCGGAGAAATGGTATTAACAAGTCATCCGAAAGCCACTGAAATAACCAAATCATTATTGAGTTTTAAAGATATCTTTTTAATTGGTTTCTTTTATCAATTGGTTTTGTTGCCCTACCAACCCTTGATATGTTCGTTTTAGCACTGTTGATGGTGTTAGTGTTAATTCCTATTAAGTTTGTTTTCTTTTTTAGTTTATTTAGTGCGTTAAAATTACGCTGTCGAACCTCGTATCTAACCGCGTTAATTTTAAGTAACTTCAGCGAATTTGGTTTAATTGTGGCTGATAAGTGTTAAAGCCAGTTGGATCACTGAGCAATGGTTAGTTATTTTAGCCTTGCGGTTTCTTTATCTTTTTACGTCCTCACGAGTGTGATATATAAGTTCTCGCATCGCTTTTTCACTCGTTATAAAGACTTTTTCAAGCAATATGAACGAGAAGAAAAAATTACCTGAAGACGACATTTTATTACCAAGTTACACCCTAATCGTGATCGTAGGAATGGGACGTGTTGGTATGGTGCTCATCGTGCAATGACTGAACATAGCAAAGAAAAAGTATGGGGAATGGACGCGGAAAAAGATAAAGTAGATAGCTTAAAAGCAATGGGTATTGATACTTATTTAGGTGATGCCGAAGATGCTTACTTTTGGGAAGATATTAATTTAGAGCACATCAAACTGATCATGCTTGCTTTGCCGACATTACAAGACAGTGTCAATGTCACTTCCATCATCAGAAAAACCAATTACAAAGGCAAAATTGCCGCGATTGCTCGTTATGATGATGAAACAGCTGAACTAGAAGCGCTAGGTATAGATAAAGTTTTTAACTTTTATACTGAAGCCGGTGTTGGTTTTGCCGATGAAAGTATCGCGTTAATAAAATAACCTAAAAATTAACTATGCCATTAATATAAAAAAGCCAGTCATTGTACTCACAGTGACTGGCTTTTATTTTTACTTAATTTAAGCAGATTTTAATAGCTGAAAAAATTACTATATTTTGCAAATGCTCAACTCGATTATTGGCGAAAAACAACCGACATCATTTCAGTTAACACTTGTTTAATTTCTGCATTTTTCAATTCATTTTTCTCAAGATCAAAATTATCATAAAAACTTTTTATTGATAACGAGCCTTTTACTACCCCGGCAAAATGCGGTGCTGAAGTTACCGCTGACTTCAGCACATTAGCTGCTCCTCCAACACCTGGTGACGTTGCTAAAAGTACCATAGGTTTATTTTGAAAAACCTTTTGGATGAATGCGCGACAGCCAATCAAACATATTTTTATAAGCAGCCGTGCTATGAGCCATTATGCTCGGCAAAAGCAATAACAAGTGCATCAGCCTGCCCTATTTTATTAAACAGTGCCTGGGCAGCTATTGGGCTACCTAATTCTTTTTCGAGATCAACACTAAATAAAGGTAATTCAAAGTCGTTTAGATCGATCACTTCAACGGTTGCATCGGGAACTAGCGAAGCGGCATAGGTCGCTAATACTTTGTTAATTGAATTTTTACTACTACTGGCACCAAAACTGAGAATATTCATTTTAAAAACCTTTATAAACCCCAAGGCTTTAAAATATATCCTAGCCGCTTAAGTAACAACAACTAAAAACGAAAATATTGATGATCATTAACGATTAATACCAATTTTTTTGTTCGATAAATTATAGGTTTTCAGGTATAAAAAAACCGAGCAAGCTCGGTTTTTAGTTTGATAAAGCAAAATTAAATTGCTTTTGAAATGTCTTCAACGGATGCTTTTGCATCACCGAATAACATTTGAGTATTCTCTTTAAAGAATAACGGGTTTTGCACCCTGCGTAGCCTGTACTCATAGAGCGCTTAAAAACAATAACATTTTTAGCATTCCATACTTCCAATACTGGCATGCCGGCAATTGGGCTTGTTGATCTTCAGCCGCTGCTGGGTTAACTGTATCGTTAGCACCAATAACTAATACAACATCTGTTTCAGAGAAATCTTCATTGATTTCTTCCATGCCTTCAACAATGTCATAAGGTACTTGAGCTTCCGCTAATAAGACGTTCATGTGACCCGGTAAACGACCTGCAACCGGATGAATACCAAAACGAACTTTCACACCTTTCGCCGTTAATTTTTGTGTTAGCTCGTATACCGGATATTGTGCTTGCGCAACCGCCATACCGTAACCTGGGGTGATAATGACTGAACGTGCATTCACTAATAAATCAGCAACACCGTCAGCTTGGATCTCTTTATGCTCACCATAATCAACATCGGCATTAACGGTAACGTTGGTACCAAAACCACCCGCGATAACACTGATGAACGAGCGATTCATAGCCTTACACATGATGTATGAAAGGATTGCACCTGAAGAACCAACTAAAGCGCCCGTTACAATTAACAAGTCATTACTTAACATGAAACCAGCTGCGGCTGCCGCCCAACCTGAATATGAGTTCAACATAGAAACCACAACAGGCATGTCTGCACCACCAATTGAGGCAACTAAATGCCAACCAAACACTAAAGCAATTAACGTCATAATGTATAAATAGCTAACATCTACGCCGTCACCTTGAACAAACATCACCATCAGAATAAAACTAACAACACCTGCTGCTAAGTTCATTTTATGGCGGTGTGGTAGCATTAACGCTGAGGTATTAATTAAACCACGTAATTTAGCAAAAGCGACAATTGAGCCAGTAAAGGTTACCGCACCAATAAATACACCTAGAAATACCTCAACTAAATGAATATTTTGCGCCATTTGTTGAGCGTCAGTTAACGCTAAACCATGATGACCCATCTCAAAATAGCTGTTATAACCTACTAATACTGCCGCTAAACCAACAAAGCTATGCAAAATAGCAACAAGTTCAGGCATTTCAGTCATTTCAACTTTTTTAGCTAAACGTAAACCGATCACTGAACCGACAACCATAGCGCCAATAATAATATAAACATTATCAACACGCGGGTCGGCAATAGTCGCAATTAACGCTAAGGTCATACCGGTAATACCATACCAGTTACCCGCTTCTGCTGTTTCTTGCTTACTTAAGCCAGATAAACTGAAAATAAACAATAATGCGGCGATAATATATGCGGCACTGATCAAGCCATTAGAAAATTCCATCAGAGCCCCCTACTTACGAAACATTTTTAACATACGATTAGTAACAACAAAGCCACCAACGATGTTAATTGTGGCAATTAATACCGCAATCCCAGCTAAAACCTGGATCACTATATTGTCATTGCCAACTTGTAATAATGCACCAACAACGATGATGCCTGAAATTGCATTTGTTACACTCATTAATGGTGTATGCAATGAATGACTAACATTCCAAACCACGTTATAACCGATCACACAAGCTAAAACGAAAACTGTGAAATGCGCTAAAAAGTCAGCTGGTGCAACACTGGCAATCCAACCAAACAAACCTGCCGCTATTGCCATACCAACATATTTTTTTGTTGGTGAAGAAGGCTCTTCAACCACTTCAGCAACTTCTTTTTTGGCTGGTTTTTGTGGTGCAGCACTCACTTGAATAGGCGGTGGGAAAGTAATTTCATTATCTTTCACTACCGTCATATTACGGATAACCACATCTTCAAAGTCGATAACAATTTCACCATCTTTATTTGGTGATAATAACTTGGTTAAATTAACTAAGTTATTCGCATATAACATTGATGATTGGTTTGGTAAACGAGATACTAAATCAGTGTAACCAATAATAGTAACGCCTTTAACTTTAGCAACCTTGCCCGGTTTTGTTAATTCACAGTTACCACCACCAGCAGCGGCTAAATCAACAATAATGCTACCAGGTTTCATTGACTCAACCATTTCGGCAGTAATAAGTTTTGGTGCCGGTCGGCCTGGGATCATTGCCGTGGTAATAATAATGTCAACTTCAGCTGCTTGCTCAGCAAACAAGGCCATTTCTGCATCAATGAAGGCTTTACTCATTTCTTTAGCGTAGCCATCACCTGAGCCTGCATCTTCCTCTTCTTCGTAATCTAACTCGAGGAACTCAGCGCCCATACTTTCAATTTGTTCTTTTACTTCTGGTCGCGTATCAAATGCTCGAACTATCGCACCTAAGCTACCCGCAGTACCGATAGCGGCAAGGCCAGCAACACCAGCACCAATAACCATGACTTTCGCTGGTGGTAAATTACCCGCAGCAGTAATTTGCCCAGTTAAAAAGCGGCCAAAATGATGAGTTGCTTCAACTACAGCACGATAACCAGCAATGTTAGCCATCGAACTTAGCGCATCCATCGATTGAGAACGCGTCATACGTGGCACCATTTCCATGGCTAACGTGGTAATTGATTTAGCTTTTAATGCTTCTAATAATTCAGGGCTTTGTGCCGGCGCAATAAAACTCACTAATGTGGTATTATCACGCATACTGCCAACTTCATCTAACGTTGGCGCATTAACTTTAAAAAGGATATCAGATTCCCATGCAGCCGTTACTTCAACAATAGAAGCTTCTGCATCGATATAATCTTGATCTTCAAAGCTGGCTTTTTTACCAGCACCTTTTTCTACTTGCACTGTGAAGCCGAGTTTAATAAGCGCTTTCACCGACGTTGGCGAAGCGGCAACTCTGTTTTCTCCACTAAGTGACTCTTTGGGTATTCCAATTATCATATGGCACCTGTATATGAGGGTCTAATAACACGTAAATAACGAATGTGAATTATCTCAATTTTAAACAGTATGGATTGTTTTAATTGCTTTTATATTCACAATCATCACCAATCATTAAAAATAGTATTAAAAGCGATCATTAAAATCTCATTTATTACTAAATTTATCGATTATAAAAATTAATTTATATTTTTGGATGCGCACTTTAACAGCTAAACCATCTGCGGTCAAAAAACAATCACAACAAATCAAAATAAAACATCAACTTTTAGTTATGTTTATTAAGATTAAATTGTGAAAAGAAAATTAATTATTGAATTTTTTGATAAAAGTATAAATTTATCATATATGAAGTGAGAGTTTAGAACTTAATAAAGAAGATTACAAATGTAAAAAGGATCGATTAATCCACATCATTTAATGGCCAAAGCACAATATAGTCTTCAAAATCATCCAGCGACACTTGATCATCTTTCACTACTTTGCCACGCACCGACATACCGGCTTGATGCATTGCTGATTTTTTTCCTTTATGTAACAACGGATGCCAAGACGGTAAGCCACGGCCTTCTTTCAAACGACGATAGGCGCAACTATTCGGCATAAAAAACACATCGTCAATATTATCTTGTGTTAACCGTACACAATCAGGCACTAACTTAGTTCGTTCTAAATATTTAGTACATTCGCAGGTTTTATCGTTTAATAAATAACAGGCAATACTTGAATACAACATTTCTTCGCCATCGTTAATATGGGTAGTCGGTTGTAATTCTGTTTCATCATTGGTGTCTTCATCATCAATAAATTTATGCAGACAACATTTGGCACAACCATCACATAACGACTCCCATTCCTGACGGGTCATTTCTTCTAATGATTTTGTTTGCCAAAAAGGCTGTTCGTTGTTAGTCATCAATTCAAAAACTAATTAATTGGCGGAAATTTAATACGATCTGACAAATGCCCAACCGAGCTGACAAAATAGTATGATAAATTCCAGTGCATTAAACTTTTGTAGTTATTGTATGCTAAGTAAGCACGACCGTTCTCATCATCAGGAAATATGAGTGCAGCTTTAATATTTACCTTAGGTAAAGCGGTGCCGTCTGTACGGCGAACACCTAAAGCTTGCCATTCGCTAAGTGTTTTTTCACGTGTTTGCCAAGCCGCTAACCATTGCTTACGACCACCTGTATTTTTAGGTATAGCTAACTTAGTGTTAAAGTTTTCTGGCAGCGTTACTTGTCGGCCCCACGTTAGTTCATCATTCCAACCTTCTTTTTTAAGATAATTCGCCATGGACGAAAAAATATCGGCTGAGTTTGTCCAAATATCTTTTTTTTCCATCACCATCACCATCAACAGCATAAGCAAGAAATGATGTTGGCATAAATTGATTTTGCCCCATAGCACCAGCCCAAGAACCTTTAAATTGGCTAAGCGGGATATGTCCTTCATCTAAAATGGTTAAGGCTGCCCATAATTGCTTTTTAAAAAAGTCACGTCGACGCCCTTCATAAGCTAAGGTTGCTAGCGCTGAGATAACATTATAACCGCCAGTAAATTTACCAAAATTGGTTTCTAACCCCCAAAGAGCAACAATAAAGCGTGGTTGTACACGATACTTTTCTCCCACCTGTATTAATAAGTCGTGGTGTTTTTTGTATAACTCACGCGCTTTATCAACTTTCCATTGCGGCACCCGTTTAGGTAAGTAAGTATCCAATGTTTCAACCGTTTCAGGTTGATTACGATCTGCTTTTACTGCTCGGCGATGAAATTCGACATTCGCAAAGCTGCTTTCTAATAAGGCTTCACTATAACCCTTTGCTAAAGACTCTTTTTTAAACTCAACAACAAAATCTTTAAAACCTTGCTCGCTAAGCTCTTGCGCTTGTACATTGATAACAAACAATAAACTGGAAAGTGTTAAGTAAAAACGTGTTTTTGAAAAAATGATGCATAAAAAACCTTATTTGTCTTCGCTTTGTGCTGCTAGCTTAGCTTTTATTTGTGCTTTATGCTCTGCTAATAAATCTTCTACCGGCGGGGGTAATTGTAAATAATAGCCAAGCTCAGTTAAGCGCTCTTCAACAGTATCTAAATCGGCAAAGGCTAATTTATCACGCTTAGCTAAATTAACAATGGTCACTAATTGTGGCGTACCAAAAGTACGTAATAATGCCTCAGGAACCGCAGAAAAATCATCGCGTTGTTTTACAAACAAATAAGTTAATGCTTTTTTAGGGCTTTTATAAACGGCAGTTAACATAAAAAAACCTTTAAATGAGAAGAGTAATATAAACTAAAAACGTTATTGCTATCATAGCAAGTGAGCTTAATCTTGTTATAAATAGATTGTAACGATTTATAATAAGGTTAATTGAGATTATTTAAATTTATTTTGAGCAAACTTATCAAGCCTGTCACCTAGAATAGCTTTACGCCAGCCATTCATTAAATCAACGTCACTGGCATTTGTGTCATTTAATTGATAATAACAACTTAAATATTGATTAATTTGTTTTTTAGACGCTAAATTTTCCATACCAATATGACTTTGCTCAGCGATGTTAGTTAAAAAACTTTTTACGTGTTTAAATACTTGTTTATAACCTGGGTATTGGTCAAGTCGCTGAATTCGTTTTGGATGCTCCGCAGCCGGTATTTTGGCGGCAGCTGCCAATACTTGTAACATGGCTTTGCCTTTATGACGAATATCTAAAACTTCAACCCCTTCTATTGATGACATAGCACCAATGCTACTTGGGTTACATTCAGCCAAACCAATTAAGGTATTATCTTTAGCAATAAATCCTAAAGGTAAATCACGCTGTTTAGCTTGTTCATATCGCCAAATAGCTAACTGTTTTAAGCGATTTAATTGTATCGAATTCAACTTACTTGCTAGTTTAACGTTTCGGTACAAGGTAGAAGTATCAATGGCAGTAAACTTTCGTTCAATCATCAACTGACTTTCTTCTTGTACTGCCGCTAACCAACCTGATTCTGTCACTTCTTCTAATAAAGCGGGAAATAATTGGTAAAGATGCTCAACATCGGCTGCCGCATAAGTTAATTGCTTTTCTGATAATGGTCGTTTAGTCCAGTCGGTACGGGATTCTGATTTATCTAATTCAATATTTAAAAAATGCTGAACCATTGCCGCATAACCCAGTGAAATACCATGCCCTAAAAAAGCCATTATAATTTGGCTATCAATTAAGTTTTCAGGTTTACAGTTACCGGCATGTAAAACACTTCTAAATCTTCAGAGCAGGCATGCAATACTTTGGTGATATTTTTATCTGCTAACAATTGCCAAAAAGGCGCTAAGTCATCTATCTTAATTGGGTCAATTAAGGCGATAGTGTTACCATCACAAACTTGTAATAAGCCTAGTTTGGGGTATAAAGTTCGTGTTCTGACAAATTCAGTATCAACCGCAAGTACACTTGCTGTTTGCAATTGCTGGCATAATTCGACTAAAGATTGATTATCACTAATGAATTGTTGTTGCACGTGAGATCCTGTTAATTATTTAATAATAATCAATATATTATTAATGAGACAATTAGCTACGTTTTCTACGTGACGCTTGCTGATTTCGTACATGGTGTTTTTTAACACTACGACGAATACGCCGACTCTTCGCATTATCAATGGCTTTTTCATCAACCTTCACTTTCGATTGCGTTTCTGCCGTTAATTCTACTAACTTACGATAATAATTAACTTCTTTCAAACCTAACTCTGTCCAACCACCTAATGGTAATTGACGCGGCATTTCCATATCACCATAACGAACACGGATCAGGCGACTCACTTGCACTTCTTGGCTTTCCCATAAGCGACGAACTTCACGGTTACGTCCTTCGGTTAATACCACGTGGAACCAATGGTTACGGCCTTCACCACCACGATAAGTAATTTTATTAAATTTAGCTGGGCCGTCTTCTAATTTCACGCCATGGCGTAAACGTTGTAACATGGCTTCGTCAACTTCACCAAATACCCGAACAGCGTATTCACGCTCTACTTTGCGTGATGGATGCATTAGCCGATTAGCAAGCTCACCATCAGTAGTGAATAACAGCATGCCTGAAGTGTTAATATCTAAACGACCAACAGCAACCCAACGGCCACCTTCTAATGGCGGTAAACGATCAAAAACCGTTGGACGACCTTCTGGATCTTTACGGGTACACATTTCACCTTCTGGCTTGTTATAAACCAGCACTCGGCAAAAATCGGATCCTGCTGCGGTAATTTTAACGAGATGACCATCAATGCGGATTTGTTCCAGTGCCTTCAACACGGTCGCCAAGGTAGGCAACTTTGCCATCAACACTCACTCGGCCGCTACTAATAACACTTTCCATTTCACGGCGTGAGCCTTTACCAGCACGAGCTAAGACTTTTTGTAATTTTTCTGACATTGGTATAAAACTCTTGTCCGTCAGTAGTTTAACACTGCTGACTCTGAAATTAATTTGGAACCTTAAAATATAGAATATTTCAAAGTTATAACTAAAAACTATTATAACGCGATCAGCACTTTAGGGCACGTTATTTAATTGTTGTTAGTTTTTGAAAGCAGCTAAAATTATTTAAACGGCTCAGCGTCACCCTCACCTTCGCGCAGGATCGTCACCTCTCCTTCAGAAAAGTCAATCACTGTGGTTGGGTGCTCACCTAAATAACCACCGTTTAAAATTAAATCTACCCGTTTTTCTAAAATATCGCGAATATGCTCAGGATCATATTCCGCCATCTCTTCATTTGGCATAATCAAAGTGGTGGAAATTAACGGCTCATTTAATTCCGTTAACAAGGCTTGAGCAATAGCATTATTGGGAATACGTATACCTATGGTTTTTTCTTAGGATTTAATAAACGCTTTGGTACTTCTTTCGTGCCTTTAAAAATAAAAGTATAAGCGCCAGGGGTATTATTTTTCATCAATCTAAATGCCGTGTTATCCACTTTGGCATATTCAGATAACTCAGAAAGATCACGACAAACTAAAGCAAAGTCATGATCCATATCAATACCACGAATTTGACATATACGCTCTAACGCTTTTTTATCACCAATGTGACAACCTAGTGCATAACCCGAATCAGTGGGATAAACAATAACACCGCCGTCATTGATTATTTCAACCGCTTGTTTCATTAACCGCATTTGTGGGTTTTCTGGGTGAACATAAAAAAACTGACTCATTGTTTTTCTCCTAAATATTAATTAAATAGTTGCCAAACCGGCTGACAATTTTCAGGTAAAGTTAAATTTCTTCCTAGATCGCTCCACTTACTAGGGTAATGAAAATCACTCCCCATCGAAGCATGCAAGTCATATTCATCACAATACGCTAACATTAACCGTTTTTGCTCAATACTCATTTGTGGCAAAACAATTTCTAAGGCATCTCCGCCAGCGTGTTTAAATTCAACAATCAATTTTCGTAACCATTTACCAGACAAGTCATATCGTATCGGATGCGCCATCACCGCAACACCACCTGCTTGATGAATAACATCAACAGCATTGGCAATATCACACCATTGTGGCTTAACAAAAGCTCTTTTACCTTTCCCTATATATTTATCAAATGCTGCTTGCATATGATTAACATGGCCTTGTTGCAATAACACTTGTGCAAAATGAGAGCGGGTAATACTGCCAACATCAGCTAAAACTTTTGCCGACTCAAGAATGCCATCAAAACCGCATTTTTCTAATTTCTCGCCCATTTTAATTGCCCGTAACTCGCGTGCTGCTTGTTGCTGTTCAATTAATTCGGCCAGTTGAGGGTTAGTTTTATCAATATTTAAACCAACAATATGAATATCAAAACCATGCCAACTGGTGGAAATTTCAATACCATGAATTAATGTGATGTTATGCGCTTTTTCTTCAATATAATTTTCAGCTAAGCTTAAACCGGCAACGGTGTCGTGATCCGTTATTGCCAAAACATCAATTTGAAAATTAACCGCACGGTCAATCAACTCTTGCGGAGACAACTTGCCATCAGAATGATGGGTATGACTATGCAAGTCGACACGAGAATTTGTAAATTTATCTAAAACAGAGGTTGACATAAAGACCATTTTGCGGTTTTCTATAAGGGCATTTTTAAGTTTACTTGGAATATGCTAACTAATACAGTAGTTAATAAATAAATGGGTACATTATAAGTACCAATAGACAGGAAAAACCATGACAGTAACAATGAACAAATCAAATTTAGTATGGTGGTGGCATAACTCGACTTAGGTGGGTTGTGAACTTTGCTTGTCTGCAAAAAAATTCCAAAAACCCGCTTTCGCGGGTTTTTTCGTATCAAAAGCCCAAAAAAGCACAAGATATACTAAGAAACACTGTTAAATACACACGAGAAAAAGTAAAATTTATGATAATTGTCAAAGTACAAAGTTGGTTTATTTGGTGGCTTCTGCCGATTTATGCCGGATGAATTTTTTTAACCAATTACCAACAGGAAAACCAAATGAAACTAACACAAAACTTAAGCGTAGGAAGTGTCAATACACTTTCTCACTTGGCTCACTACCAAGCTGATCCTCTCGCTGTTTATCAATATTTATGTGCCGACACCAACAATAGCCTGTTATTAGAGTCAGCTGAAATTGATAAAAAGCATAAATTAAAAAGTTTAGTATTAACTGACACAGCTGTGAAAATTGTTTGTCAGGGTCATCAAGTCACACTCACCGCACAAAGTTTAAATGGCCAAGCAGCACTTGCTTTTGCCGAACAAGTACTGACGGGGATCGCAAAACTTGAAAAAACAAACAATAGCTTAGTTGCTACTTTTACCCCGGCTGATAGCCAACAAGATGAAAAATCACGTTTAAAAACGGTTAATTCATTTCACGCGCTCCGTTTATTTAATCAATTAAGCAATCTCGACAACCACCCCTTTGCTATTTTCCTTGGTGGTGCTTTTGCCTTTGATATGATGTCGACTTGTGAAGTATTACCGGCAGTAAAAGATGGCGAGAACACTTGCCCTGATTATGTTTATTACCTTGCTGAAACTTTAATTGTTATTGATCACGAAAACGAAACCAGTGAAGTTATCGGCAATGTTTTTTCAGGCCCTGAACAAGCCACTTGTGTTAGCCAAATTAATCAACGCATTGAGTCTATTAAACAAGCGCTAGCCAGTGATGTTTCTTTTAAATTAGATAAACAAGCCGTTACTGCTGTTTCATCTGAGGTGACGACTGATATTTCAGATCAAGATTTTTGTCAAATTGTTGAAGATTTAAAAGAACATATCCGCGCAGGTGATATTTTTCAAGTAGTGCCATCTCGCACTTTTAGCTTACCTTGTCCGGCACCTCTTGCCGCCTATCAAGCATTAAAAATATCAAACCCTAGTCCCTATATGTTTTATATTCATGACGAAGACTTTGTTATGTTTGGCGCTTCTCCTGAGTCTGCCTTAAAATATCAAACCAGTAATCGTCAAATTGAAATTTATCCTATTGCTGGCACTCGTAAACGCGGCTTTGATGCCAATGGTAAATTCTCACTTGATTTAGACAGTCGTATTGAACTTGAACTTCGCCAAGATAAAAAAGAATTAGCTGAACATATTATGTTAGTGGATCTTGCTCGCAACGATGTTGCTCGAGTCAGTGAGCCGGGCTCACGTTATGTTGCCGATTTATTAAAAGTTGATCGATATTCTCATGTTATGCATTTAGTCTCTCGTGTGTGTGGCACCCTATCACATGATTTAGATGCCCTGCATGCTTATCAAGCTTGTATGAATATGGGGACCTTATCCGGTGCTCCAAAAGTAAAAGCAACGGAGCTTATTCGCCAATTTGAAGGCAAGCGTCGAGGTAGTTATGGTGGTGCGGTCGGTTACATTACCGGTACGGGTGAAATGGACAATTGTATTGTTATTCGCTCAGCCTTTGTAAAAGATGGCATAGCCCAAGTTCAGGCCGGCGCTGGTGTAGTTTATGACTCTATTCCACAAGCAGAAGCTGATGAAACTCGCCAAAAAGCACAAGCGGTACTAAGCGCTATCATGAAAGTAGCGAATGATGCGGCAAGTAATCAAACCACTGACGGCAAGGGAGCATAATAATGACAACATCTCAAACAACAAACCGTTCGATGAAGCCTAAAATTTTTATGCTCGATAATCTAGACTCATTTACTTACAACTTGGTTGATGAATTTTACAGTTTAGGTTTTGAATTAGTTATCTATCGCAATACCTTGTCAGCTGATTTTATTTTACAGCAAATTAACGCACACCAAGGCGAAGTATTAATTGTTTTATCACCTGGGCCTGGTACACCAACCGATGCCGGTTGCTTAATGGAACTTATTGCTAAAACTGCAGGTGTTTACCCTATTTTAGGCATTTGTTTAGGACATCAAGCTTTAGTACAGCATTATGGTGGTGTCGTGGCACGAGCGCCAGAAATTGTCCATGGAAAATCTTCAAGTATCACTCATACAGGTGAAGGAGCTTTTGCTGGTATCGCCAACCCATTACCCGTTGCTCGTTACCACTCATTAGTTGCTGAAACTATGCCTAGCGGTTTAGATTGTATTGCACAGGTTAACGGTATTCCAATGGCAATTGAGCATAAAACCGATGCCGCATTAGGCTTTCAATTTCATCCTGAGTCAATTTTAACGACCTACGGTAGTCACTTATTAGGTCAAAGTATCGAGCATTTGTTGAATTTACGACCCAATGCCCCCATTAAAAACGGCACGTTAAATAATACCAATAATGTTCAAGATGGCGGAGCTTGTGAATAATATGGAAAACATTCTCGATCTTTTAGTTAATGGCCAATCGTTAACTCAAGCACAATCACAAACGTTTTTCAGTCAAGTAATGGCTGGCGAAGTACCTGAAGCCTTATTAGGTAGTGTCTTAACGGCTTTAAAAATAAAAGGTGAAACAGCGCCAGAAATTGCTGGTGCCGCGGTTGCCCGTGCGTGACTTTGCCACACCATTTCCAGCGCAAGCAAGTAATGTTGCCGACTGCGTTGGTACTGGTGGTGATGGTGCTAATACCATTAATATTTCAACGACCTCAGCTATACTTGCCGCCGCATGTGGCTTAAAAATGGCCAAACATGGTAATCGCAGTGTTTCTTCGATGTCTGGCTCTGCTGATTTATTAGAAGCCTTTGGCGTTAATTTAACGATGAGCCCTGAAACGGCGAGTCGTTGTATTGAAGAAGCGAACCTTTGTTTTTTATTTGCGCCAGCATATCACCCACGTTTTAAATATGCAGGCCCTGTTCGTAAAGCAATGGGCATACGCACTTTATTTAATATTTTAGGGCCTTTAGTTAATCCGGCCGCGCCAAAAGTAATGTTATTGGGTGTTTATACGCCTGAATTATTAACCACTATTGCCGAAAGTGTTTTATTAACGGGTGTGGAAAGTGCCTTTATTGTTCATGGTAGCGGTTTAGACGAAATAGCTATTCATGGTGAAAGCCAAATTATTGAAATTAATCAGGGGTAAGTTAATTGAAAAAACCATCAGCCCTGAAGATTTTGGTTTAGAGCGTTATTCGTTGGCTGATATTAAAGGCGGAACTCCTGCCGAAAATGCTAATATCAGTAAAGCGATATTAGCTGGTAAAGGTGAACCAGCCCATAACGCCGCTGTGATAATAAACACTGCAGCATTAATTTATTTACATGGCCAAGCTGATTCTTTGTTAGCCGCGGCTAACAAAGCGGCTGACGTTTTAGCCTCTGGTCAAGCATTAAAAACATTAGAAAAGTTAGTAGAAGTTTCTAATAGTGAAAACAATCAAGGAACTACTGAGTAAATCATGGCTAATATTTTAGAAAAAATCGTTATTGATAAACGTGTTGTTATTGAGGCGTTGAAAAAAGTTTTCCGTTAGAAAGTTTTATCGATGAACTAACGCCAACAACGAAAGATATGTATGCCGCATTAAGTGAAGAAAACGCGGGCTTTATTTTAGGATGTAAAAAAGCATCTCCTTCTAAAGGACTTATTCGCCCTGATTTTGATGTAAAAGCCATTTGCCAAATTTATGATAAATATGCCGCCGCTATTTCAGTATTAACCGACGAGAAATACTTCCAAGGTAAATATGAGTATTTAAAAACCGTTACCAAAACCGTCAGCTGCCCTGTTTTGAATAAAGACTTCTTCTTTGATCCTTATCAAGTACATCTAGCGCGTTATTATGGTGCTGCCGCAATTTTATTAATGCTCAGTGTTTTAAGTGATGATCAATATATTGAATTAGCAAACTTAGCTAAATCGTACAACATGGCCATATTAACTGAAATTTCTAATCATGAAGAAATGGAACGGGCAATTGCCCTAGATGCTAAGTTAATTGGCATAAATAACCGTGATTTACGTGATCTTTCTACTGATATTAATCGTACCTTTGAATTCACGCCACATATTCCAGAGGATCGTATCGTGATTTCAGAGTCAGGTATTTATACCAATGATGAAGTGAGATATTTAGCACCTGCGGTTAATGGCTTTTTAGTTGGCAGCTCGGTGATGGCAGAAGATGATATTGATCTCGCTTGTCGTAAACTAATTTATGGTAACCATAAAGTGTGTGGTTTAACTAAACCTGAACATGCCCAAGCCGCGGCTGATGCCGGCGCTGTTTATGGTGGGTTAATTTTTGCTGAAAAGTCACCACGCTATGTCACTGAAACACAGGCAAAAGCAATTGTGGAACAAGTACCATCACTTAACTATGTTGGTGTTTTTGTTAACCATGGTGTGCTAGAAGTAGTTGAATTAGCAAATAATCTTAAATTATCAGCCGTACAATTACATGGTCAAGAAGATGGCGAGTATATTGAATTACTACGTTCTCACTTACCTGAGCATTGCGAAATTTGGCAAGCGTACCCTATCACCTCAGAGGTACCGCCATTAAGTAAAAAAGTACATCACCATATTTTAGACGGTAAAAAAGCCGGTAGTGGTGAAGTATTTGATTGGCGAGCGTTAGCTAAATCAGAGCAAGACTTATCGCCGTGCTTTTTAGCTGGCGGCTTATCCATCAACAATATTACTGATGCGATAGAACAGCTAACATCAAGACCATTGTTTGGTTTAGATCTCAACTCTGGTGTTGAATCTAGTCCAGGTGTGAAAAGCAGTGAAAAACTTCAATCTGTGTTTGCAAGTATTAGACAATATTAATTTACTTTAACAACGATAAATACGATTGCGAACCTTAAGGCATATAGCCAATGAAAACGGAACAATTATGACAACTCAGAAAAAAACACTTAGCCCCTATTTTGGTGAATTTGGTGGTATGTTTGTTAGTGAATTACTCGTTCCTGCGCTTGAACAACTAGAACAAGCGTTTATCGAGTCACAACAAGATCCTGAATTTTTAGCCGAGTTTAACGACTTACTAACAAATTACGCCGGCCGACCAACGCCATTAACTTTAACCCGTAACTTAGTTAAAAACCCACTGGCTAAAGTCTATTTAAAGCGTGAAGATTTATTACACGGCGGTGCTCATAAAACTAACCAAGTATTAGGCCAAGCCTTACTTGCTAAACGCATGGGTAAAAAAGAAATTATTGCTGAAACCGGTGCTGGGCAACATGGCGTTGCTACCGCCATTGCTTGTTCACTTTTAGGTTTAAAATGTAAAATTTACATGGGTGCCAAAGACTGTGAACGTCAGCAACCGAATGTTTTTCGTATGAAATTAATGGGCGCTGAAGTTATTCCAGTAACAGCAGGTAGTGGCACTTTAAAAGATGCCGTAAACGAAGCCCTACGCGACTGGTCAGCCAATTATGACGCGGCCTATTATTTATTAGGTACCGCTGCTGGTCCTCATCCTTTCCCAACCATAGTTCGTGAATTTCAAAAAATGATCGGGGAAGAAGCCAAACAACAAATTCTTACCCAAGAAGGTCGTTTACCTGATTATGTGCTTGCCTGTGTTGGTGGTGGTTCAAATGCTATTGGTATGTTTAGTGACTTCATTAAAGAAGAAGGTGTTAAGCTTATTGGTGTAGAGCCTGGTGGCAAAGGTATTGATACCGAAGAACATGGCGCAACTTTAGTTGCAGGTACTAAAGGTATGTTACATGGTAACTACACCTATATTATGCAAACTAAAACAGGACAAATTGAAGAGTCATATTCAATTTCTGCTGGCCTTGATTACCCAGGTGTTGGCCCTCAACATGCGTTTTTAAAAGAAACTGGCCGAGCACAATATGTCGCAATAAATGACGACGAAGCACTTGCTGCTTTTCAAGCCTTATCTAAAAATGAAGGAATTATTCCTGCGCTTGAATCGTCTCACGCACTCGCTCAAGCGATAAAAATGGCAGAGCAAGTCACTGAAAAAACCGTGTTTTTAGTTAACTTATCGGGTCGTGGAGATAAAGATTTGGCACACGTTCATTCCGTATTAGCTGCACAAGGAGAAGCATAATGTCATTTGCTCCAACAAGTTTAGGTGGCCGCTATCAAACAGCCTTTGATAACTTAAAAGCCAAAAATGAAGGCGCTTTTGTTCCTTTTGTTACCCTTGGCGACCCAGGCCCTGAATTATCGGTAAAAATTATTAAAGCCTTAATTGATGGTGGTGCTGATGCCCTTGAATTAGGATCCCTTTTTCAGACCCCAGTGCTGATGGCATTACCATTCAAAATGCTGGATTACGTGCATTAAACGCCGGTGTTGACACCGATACTTGTATTGATATCTTACGTCAAGTACGTGAATACGCACCACAGATTCCAATTGGCTTATTGTTATATGGCAATTTAGTATTTGCGCGTGGTATTGAAAATTTTTATCAAGACATGGCGAATGTCGGTGTTGATTCAATTCTCATTGCTGATTTACCTATTCGTGAAAGTGCACCATTTAGAAAAGCGGCAGATAATAGTAAAGTTGCACAAATTTTTATTGCGCCACCTAATGCCAGTGACGATACTTTGCGTGAAGTTGCCTCTTTTGGTCGTGGTTATACTTATGTATTGAGTCGTGCCGGTGTTACCGGCACTGAAACTAAAGCGGCAATGCCGGCGAGCCATTTAATTGATAAATTAACTGAGTTTCATGCTGCTCCGCCAGTATTAGGCTTTGGTATATCTGAGCCTGCGCAAGTAAGTGAAGCAATAAAATCAGGTGCTGCTGGTGCTATTGCTGGCTCTGAACCGTTAAAATTATTGAGAAAAATTTAAACGATGAAAATAAAATGTTAGCTGAACTAAAAGCGTTCACCACGGCTATGAAAGCCGCAACCAAAGCATAAGTATTAAAACGTTTATTCTCACTTTATTAAAAGCTCCGTTGGGGCTTTTTTTATTTTTGTAATTTACATTATTATATTATCAACCAATTCACCCGTTAGAGATCCATCATGCCTGAGCCGTTCAAAAATGTGTTTAATTTACGATTAATTGAAGGTATGGCTGAGCATTTTCATCGTCATTATTCTGCCTTTGATAAAAGTGCCTTTATTGAACAAGCAAGCGTTAAACTGGAAACATTAGAGCTGAAAGCTCGCTCAAATCAAATTGTGCAGGCAATGCAAAAATATTTACCTGCTGATTTTGACCATAGCGCACAAATATTAATTGCATCCTTATTACCATTAACTGAACAACTTAATATCGAACAAGTTACCGGCGGTACCATCAATCAGTATGGTATTTCAGGCTGGGCGATCATGCCAATGGCTGATTTTGTTGGCTTAGCCTATCAAAATAACCCCGAGCAGGTGAATTTTGAGTTAGCAATGCAAGTATTAAAAGAAGCAACTAAACGGTTCAGTGCGGAATTTGGTATTCGCTATTTAATTAACGCTGAACCAGAAAAAAGCATGATCATACTTAACCAATGGGCTACAGATGAAAACTATCATGTGAGACGGCTTGCCTCTGAAGGCTCTCGCCCTCGCCTACCTTGGGGAATGCAACTTAGCGGTTTTATTGATGATCCTAAACCGCTGATCACGCTCTTAGAGCAACTTAAAGACGACAATGAAGAATATGTCAGACGCTCTGTTGCAAATAGCCTCAATGATATTGCCAAAGATCATCCAAAGCTTATTGAAGACTTGGCTGAAAACTGGCTAAAAAATGCCGATAAAAATCGTATCAAATTAATAAAACATGCCTGCAGAACTCTGATCAAAAAAGGTAATAAACGCATATTCGCCGCGTTAGGTTTTTCTCCTGTTGCCCTTAAAAACTCAGAATTAACCTTAAATACGAATACTTTAATGTTTGGTAATAGCTTGATGTTAACGCTGAAACTTAATTCTAATAGTCATCAAGCGCAATTAATTAATATTGATTATATTGTCCATCATCAAAAAGCAAACGGTTCTACCAGCCCAAAAGTGTTTAAGTGGCAAAGCCGAACCCTCAAAGCCAATGAAGAACTGTTATTAACCAAAAAACACACGATAAAAGCGATCACCACTCGAGTTTATTACCCAGGGATTCATAAAATAGAGGTATTAATTAATGGTGACGTGGTTTGTCATAGTCAGTTTGATTTGATTATGTAACCTGTGTTACGTAACCTGACAACGGCAGCTAAAACTTAGCCATGATTTAATCACTATGGTTTAATCACTAAAAGAACCATAAACACCGTAATGGTTCTTTTAAGTTAAAACGAGTCTTAAACAAGAGAGAACTGGTAACTGACCTGTTTTTGATAAGTATCACCCACCTTTAATAATGCCGAAGGAAATTGGGCTTGATTAATCGCATCAGGGTAATTTTGCGCTTCTAAGCAAAGCCCTTCAAATGGCTTAAAAGGCGCTGTTAAATAAGCCGCCGTGTAGAATTGTAAACCGGGTTGATCTGTTGTAATGGATAATTTAACTTGCTCTGAACTTAGTTCAGCTACCACTTCTTGAGGATCGCCGGCAATAACATAACAATGATCAAAGCCTGTTTTAGTATCCAACATCTCATCACTTAAATTAGCAAGTCGCTCAGATAAATTCACTGGTTGATTAAAGTCAAAATCAGTACCGGTAATATCACGAATATCTCCTACCGGTATTGACGTTTCATCAACGGGTAAAATACCTTTGCTCACCATTTTTAATGATAAGTTATTAATATTTTTTTCACCTAAATTAAAGTAACAATGATTACACAAATTAATCGCTGTATCTTTGGTGGTTTGAGCGGAAAAACTAATATCTAGACTATTATTTTCCGTTACCTGATAGGTTACTGTTGTAGTTAATTCACCAGGGAATCCCTGATCACCATCAGGTGACACTAACACTAAAACAACACTATTGGCGGTTTGCTGTTGAACTTGCCAAATTTTGAGGCTAAAGCCTTCAAGGCCACCGTGTAAACAATTACCGCCGTTATTTGTGGGCAATTGGTAATGCTCACCATTGATGCTAAATTTTCCTTTAGCAATGCGGTTGGCAAAACGCCCAGCCGTTGCGCCAATGTAAAAAGTATCTTGTTTAAATTCATCAACATTATCATAAGTCACCGTCATTTCTTTTAATTCACCGTTAACGGGAAATTTTATTGAAGCAACCGTAGCGCCTAAATTTAAAATATCTACTTCCATGTCATTGTTATTTTTTAATTTAATAACGTTAATTTCACTCATACTTATCTCTATTCAAAAACATATTGATAGCAAATATCATATCAATAAAATCATACTTTTTCCTTTATTAGTTTTAGTAAACAGCTTTTAATTTTTGTTAAATAATCATAAAAAGATACTATTAATCAAACACTAAAAATCGTTACTCCATGATAAAAAAACACTTAATAAGCAGTTTATATACTTTTTCCAGTGTCTTTGTTGTGCTTGCTCTGACTTGGACAGTTTTGTTTAAGTGCAATTTTTTGTATGGTTTTTGGCATGATTATGGTGGCATTAAAGAAACCATTGAATACTTTGCCTCGAAAAAATCAGCATATTAGTGATTTTGAAAAACACCACTGCCGCCGAAAGAAACCGAGTCTTTCAACAAATCAGCCATGCGGTACATTTTAACAAAAATGATTTAGCTAACATCACTTTCAGTAACCAACAAGGCATAATTAAGCCGATGTTGCATCAACGAGAAATTATTCATTTACAAGATGTCGCAACACTTATCAGCATTTTAATGGTAATTACCACCTTAATGACCATGATTTGGGATACCTGTTATGGCAATTCAAACAAAAATCACAACCGTTACCGTCTTTAAAAAAACAATGTCTACAATTGTTACTCTCAATTTTTTTATTACTTGTATTAACCTTAACGATAGGAGCAACAAAGGTATTTTATTGGTTACATGAGCTTATTTTTCCATCGGGGCATCAATGGTTTTTTTATTATCAAGACTCCTTAATGTCGACGTTGATGTCAGCACCGGATCTTTTTGGTTGGATTGCTCTTGAATGGCTAGTTTTATTTGTCGCTAGCTTTTCTCTTTTACAGTGGGCAACAATCAAAATTTATACAACAAACAATACGCTTTGATAAATAACGAAATAAATGCAAGCTTTTACCATAAACACACTATACTGAATTTTAGTGGTCGATAGATTTACATCGTCTTCGATAATTATAGGGACAACGACTCAATAAATAAGCAATTTTTAAGTAAATAGGAAAATAAGTCGTTTTTTTCAAAATTTTCTTCAAATAGCATTTTATTGTTGCGTAACAATACATTATATTGAAACCATGGATTGATTTTTCAAATAAATTTATGACCAAGATTACAACAAACTACATTGAGTTAATGCGATTTATAGCAATTAGTAGTATTGTGATCGTCATCTGCTTTCTCTTGTTTTCGCTAACTCGCTATATCTTTTCAGCTGAATTCCAAGCTTTAGACCAAAACACTGAGAATATTTCAATTGATTATGCTTACATAATTGCGCCAAAAGAAATGACGCTTAATCAAGCGATAATTGAATTACCCAATTTTACAAAAACAGACAAAGACGGCGTTCCTTTTGCTCTTGAAAACCAAGCATATTGGTTAAGCTTAAAAAAATCAATAAGTTTTCCCGGCCTTAGATACCATTGTTATTCACGCAAAAATGCCATGTTACGTGATTTACAAATCATTGAGATGGAAAAAAATGGCGAACTAAATACCTTATTTGATATTACTAAGTTAAATGATAAAAACGTAAAGGCAAAAATATTTCCTCATGCTCGAATTAATTTTGAGCATGGCACGTCTAAACACCTGCTCATAAAAATATACACTGACGGTCCGCCCGATGTACCACTTGAGTTTTATTCTGAACAAGCCTTTGCTGAACGAGTTGAGCTAAGCCAACTTATTTTTGGTTGTTTTATTGGCATATTTATTTTGATGGCCATTTATAACTTAGTATTTTATTTCGCCGTTAAAAATAAAATTTATTTATTATATGTGGGTTATTTATTGGCGGTATTTTTCACCTTATCATCGATTAACGGCTTTGGTTTTTACCTTTTTGATGCTTCGGTACAAGCGGTTTTAAATGATTACATTATTTCAAGTCATTATATTTTAATGATATTTTTACTTGTTTTCACCGTTTACTTTTTAAATTACGAGCAAGATAAAACCCCGCATTTTAAAATTGCCATGATAATTGCAGGTGTCATTTTCATACTTTTGATCACCACAGCGAGCTTACACAATACCCTTGAAGCAAAAATATTTTTTGCTACCGTCCCCGTATTTTTTATCTATTTAATTTATATTGTTGGTCGAAAACTTCGCGTGTCTTTTGTTTGGTCACGTTATTATTTTCTTTCTTGGATCCCCTTAATCATTGGTGCAACCATTCAACCTTTAGATCATATCAATATTATTGAATCGGGCTTTGTTTCTGGCCACGCTTTTTTATTTGCAGTTATGATTGAAGTGATTTTTCTTGCATTTGCACTAGCCGAACGCATGAAAAAAACTGAACAAGATAGGTTAGATGATATTTGTTATCACATCGACACTAAGCTGCCTCGTAAAGGCAATTTAGAAATGTGTTTAAGCGAACAAATCAATAAAGGTAGTGAATCACTGACCGTGGTGGTTATCAAACCAGAGCATATTGAAAAAATATCGCTTTATATTAGTGACTACTTTAATAATCAATTTTTTATTGACTTAACAAATGCGATCAATTCATTAGTTAAATTTAATGATGCGGTATTACCGATCACCGCAAAGAAAGAAAAATTGCCTTTATTGAACCTTATTCTATTGGTCTTATACTAAATGAAAATGAAAGTAGCCAAACACTAGAAGAATTTGTCAAATCCATTCAACACAAGGTCAATGATTCATACAAAGTAAAAGACCTGAATTTACCCTTGTTTGCTAACGTTGGTTTGGCTAACTATCCTCACAATAGCAATAATCCACAAATTTTAATTAATGAAGCACAACTCGCTTCAAATAAAGCCAGTGATACCCTTGGTGGTTGGTTATTATTCGATAGCCAATCACAAACTAAAGACGACTACTTATTAAACCTTGCTTCACATATGTCAGATGCCATTGATAATGATGAGTTTGAAATTTTTCATCAGCCTCAAATTGATCTTAAAACCTTAAGGGTTTGTGGTAGTGAATGTTTATTACGCTGGTATTATCAAGGGGAAGGGTTTGTTTCACCCGCCGTTTTTGTTCCTATTGCGGAAGATATTGGTTTGATCAAAAAATTAACCCGTTGGGTGATCAAACGTTCATTGTTACAACATAAACAAATTATGTTAAATGAACACAAAAACCACATGGTTTCTATTAATATCAGTGGTAAAGATATCACCGACGAAGAAATTGTTCCTTTTGTTAAAAAAGCGTTGCTAGAAGCAGATATACCTGCTGACAAAGTGATTTTAGAATTAACTGAATCAACCGCCATTATGAATAACCCTATGGGTATCAAAATAATGAAAGAACTCATTGAGCTAGGGATCACCATGAGTATTGATGACTTTGGTACCGGTTATTCGTCGATGAGTTATATGAGCCAGTTACCTTGTCAGGAGTTAAAAGTTGATCGTGAGTTTGTTGAAAATATCAAAGACCACGAAAAAAATAAAAAATTATCTGTGAAACCACTGTCAAAATGGCGAAAGGATTAAAACTAGAAGTAGTTGCTGAAGGAATTAATTCTAAATCAGATGAAAATATTTTGCGGGAGTTTGGTTGTGATATTGGCCAAGGTTTTTATTACGCTAAACCTATGCCTATTGACCAATATTTAGCTTGGTTAGAAAAAGAAGTGAATGGTCAACTACCTGAAGACGAAGTGTTATAACAGCTCTCCTCGTTATTAAGAGCTTAGCTTCAACACTAAGTTAAATGCTAAGCTCAAGTACTTATTCAATACCTAAGTATTTATGCACTTGTACTGATAAGCGCCAATTATTCAAAATACAGGTGTCTATTGCTAATTTAGTTGCCCGTTCTTTTTGGCTAATTGGCTGCAAATATACTGGCGTGTTTTTAATATTATGTAATGCTAATAGCCCTTTTAAATCATCAACATGTTGCTCGGTAGCCACCGGGTGTTTAATTTCATCGGCACGCTGCATCGCTGAGGGTAAAATTTTATAACCACCTTTCATATTAACTTTGGGTGATACCGTTACCCAACACTTTTCAGACACCTGAATAGGAAACGTGCCCGAGGTTTCAACTTGGCAACTATAACCTTGTTGCTCAAGTGCTAAACATAAATCGGTTAAATCTATCATGCAAGGCTCACCACCAGTAAGAACAATATGTTTGGCATGATATTGCTTGGCCTTAAACGTCGCTAAAATATCTTCAACCGTTAAGCTTGCCCAAGTATCGGATTCTTCCGGCTTATTAAGCATGTTTTCACAGCTCACTTGTTTATCGGTTGCAATATCCCAAGTATGTTTAGTATCACACCAACTACAAGCAACAGGACAACCTTGTAATCGGATAAAAATAGACGGTTGACCAGTAAAACTGCCCTCACCTTGAATGGTTTCAAATAATTCATTGATTTTATATTCAATTGTCATGATTAATGCTTTTGCCAATGGTTAAGTTACAGTAAAATTAGCCGCTCAACGTTTTGAACCTGACTATTTAACCTAAACTCGGGATAACAACTTGCTTGCTAGCCGCTGTTTTTCGTTATTACTGCGTTAAATTTGATTACAATAGACTCGCTATTGGCGCTCAAATTTTCCGTGTACTAAGAAAAAACCGCAAGCTAGAATAAATGAAATATCAAAAGTATATGTATTTCATATTGTTAGCTAATTTATTATCCCAAGTTCAGGTTCGTTCAATATTATACCTGATAGGCACAAATAAATGACTGAAAAAGTTGTAGTAATTTTCTCTGGGGGCATGGATTCTTTCACTGTCTTAAATCGCGCAATCAAAGACGGGAAAGACGTTTATGCATTATCTTTTGATTATGGTCAGCGCCATGTCAAAGAATTAGATTGTGCAGCCCAAATATGCCAAGAACTCGCTATCAAACATAAAGTTATCGACATTTCGGCCATCAACCAATTATTAGCAGGCTCGTCATTAACCGATGATATTGACATTCCAGAAGGCCATTACGAAGCAGAAAATATGAAATCAACCGTGGTGCCAAATCGCAATATGATTTTATTATCATTAGCCGTTGGTTATGCTGTTTCAGTGGGAGCAAGCCAAGTTTATTACGGTGCTCATTCTGGTGATCACGCCATTTATCCCGATTGCCGCCCTGAATTTGTGATGAAAATGAATGATGTTTGTCAAATAGCCAATTACGAACCAGTTGAAATCTTTAGCCCTTATTTAAATAACAGTAAAACTGAAATTTTAACCGACGGCTTAACAATGAATTTAGATTATAGTAAAAAACTTGGACTTGTTATAATGGTCGCGAATTAGCCTGTGGTAAATGTGGTGCGTGTCAAGAACGATTAGAAGCATTTAGAGATAACAATGCTGTTGATCCTATTCCTTACGAAGCTTAACAACAATTTTAGAATCTGTTGATTGTTCTGTTCATCTGAACAATCAACTTGTAGTTATACGATATGGTATTAGTTTAAAATCTGCCACCTTATCGGTTAATTGACATTCTGAAATATTTCATCCGCATAAATTAACGAGTTAGCATACGCATGAGTCACTTGCTCTTCTGTTAAGTTAAGCGTATTTTGACTGATACCAATTCCCACAACATCATTTTTTTCAATACTCAGACACATAGCTAACATCAAACCAAGCTGACCACTTTGTTTTTCTAGTGCCGTTTGTATTTCTTGGCTAAGTGGAAATTCTTTAAAAATAGTGGTGGGCTCAACATCTAATAACGCATCTAAAATAGAAATTAACCCTAACAAATAGCCTGTTTGGCTGATTTCTTTATCTTCGTTAATTAATAATTCAGAAATAAATTTAGCGCGAATGAGGCCTAACTTTAATAATTCCGACGGTTTATTTCCGCCTAATTCACCCAAGGTTAATACGGTAACAAAACGCTTGATGGTATCTTCACCAAGATAAATAACCGCTTGTGAAATGGAGCTGATTTCTTTTTTTAGCTGTTTTACAGGCTAAATTAGAAAGTTTAAGAATTCTTGACACCAAGCCTGCATCATTTTCAATTTTTTTAATTAATAAATTAAAGTCTAACGGTGACTTCATCGCAATTTTGAGTAAATCTAAAATGATCAATTGTGATGGGTTCACATTTTTGTAATTCACAATATTAGGTTTAGTAAAATAATAACCTTGAAAATAATCAGCCCCCGCATTTTTTATAATTTCAAAAGCTTTTATAGTCTTCAATACGTTCCACAATAATTTTTTTGTCCGGATAGCGACTTTTTAACTTATTGATAGTATTTACCGTGTCTTGAATATCAGGCTCAACTTCCAGTTTTACAAACGCAACTTTTGCCAGTAATTTCTCCCACTTAATGTTGCTATCGTAATCATCTAAAGCAAAAACATAACCATTCGCCATTAAGTTAGTCACGATCGGAAAAATAGCGTCAAGTTGCTCGGTTCTTTCGATAATCTCTAAGATAACATTAGTTGGATCAATTAACTTCGGAATATCAGAGAGAATGGTAGTGGTTGATAAATTAATAAACGCTTTTTTATCATTCACTAATTTATCAATACCAAAAAATAGCAAGGTATCAAAAAATAATCGTGCCGTTGCTTTATCGTCACTGACTTCCGTAGGAAAGTAGTTCTCTTTCGAATTTCGATATAACAATTCGTAAGCAAAAACATTTTCATCGCGGTCTAAAATAGCATGGCGCGCAACAAATTTAACATCGGTATTTTCTTTCATGTACCTACCTATTCAGGATGAATAAACAAAATTAAAACGGTAATAAATATAGACACACTTTAATCATAGTTCTATTTTTTAAATTCGCTCATTTATCAGTTATTTATTCTTATTACTTTTAACTTAAAAAGCTAACTATTTAGCAGCGGCAGCCGCTTTTGCTCGCTCGGTATAATCTTGGTAAGCCGGTATTGCTATTCCCGCCAAAATACCTATTACGGCGGTTGATTGATAAGCACCACCATAAAGTATATCAAAAGCACTTTGCTCAAAAGTAAATTCAAGCGCGATAAAAGGATCGGCTAAATCTAATTGCACACCTATCGTGCCACGCTCTGCAAAAGCTAATTCATTGGCTAATGGTAATGAAAAAATATCAAACTCAGCACCGCTAACATCTGCCAAAAATTGCAAGACGGCTAAATAAATATGGTATGAATTACGGCTTAAATTATCAATAGTGGTTGAGTAAGCCAATAAGCTACCGGATAAATTTTGTTTTTGATGCTTTGATAACCAAGTATTAATTGATTGTTTATCCTGATACAAGCTTCTTTCAATCAAAGGTTGTGGAATACTTGAGAAGATCAAATAACCATCCTCAACCAGCCAATACGAACGGCTTTTCACTTTTGTTAATGTTTCAGCTAACCATGGTGCATCTTTAAATATACTTTCATATAAGCCATTCATCATATCCCCCGTTGACGTTGCTTGATATATAACCGCGCCTTGGGTTTTATGTTGAGATAATTCGATAAGCTTTTTCGTTTGTAGTTTTGTTAACAAGGCGTTCAGCTTGGTTTCATCATTCACTTTAAGGGCTGAAAATTCACTTATTTGATCAGAAAAATAAAAAACTTCCGGGCCAAGCAAAGCTAACAACTCATCTAAAGATATCTCAAATTCGTTTTTCAACGATGTTTTGAATGCTTGATAACTTTCTGGTAACTGTCCTGTAATAGTTAACAAACCTTGTTCAAAATTAACTAAATCAGCAGCGGTAGGTAAAGATAATAAAGCAAAGCTATTTAGCTGACCTGATGAATTTAAATTGATTTGATTATTGATCGCCGGCAAGTACTGTCGCATAGCAACTTTAGGCATATCTATCAGCGCTTTTAATCGCGTTTTGCCGTCACTAGCACCATAACCTAACGCTATTCCGTTAATATCAGCCACGCCCAACACCTTTAATTGAGCAACTTGCTGTTCACCTATCATTGGCATAACTGCAGGTAAAATAATTTTTGGATTGAGCCAAACAAACAAGCCTAAACCACTGCTATCCATGGTTATTTCGCTAGTAAACATCGGGTGCTGAGGATTAGCGACTAAACCATTTTTGATGTTTTTTAAGCTTTGACTTTCAACGCCAATTCCACCAAAAAGTGAAAACCGACCTGTTTGTTGATCAAAATAATACAACACTTTAACTTGTTGAAACATGAACTCGCCATGACCACTATCATCGCTTGCTTGGTTGATAGTTAGCATCTCTTCTTCATTAGCCATCGCCGAAAAGGCCGTGTTAAAATCAGCTAATGAAGAAAACTTAAGCTGCGATGCAAGTGCAATAACAGGCATCATTTGACCAATTTCAGGCTGTAAAACCGCAGCTTCAATCGGGCCATCAAGGTGCTGTAATAAAAACTTTGCTAAGCCATTGTCTAGGGTAAAATGGGTAAATAAAGTTTGCTTAACCGCAGTTTGTATTTTTTTGACTTGTTCAACAAAGCTTGGATTACCTTGCGCATACTTAAAACCGTTATCTTGTCCACTGAACAAATACCAAACAGATGGTACACGGGCATACGCCAACGCATTATTCGGCAATTGTTCACGTAACCAGGCTTTTTTGGGAAATATTACTTAATGGGTAAGTTGGGGTTGTATGTTGAGTGGCAACAACCGCCTGTTTCGAAGACGTATCGGCCTTATTATTATCAGAGCAAGCCGTGATTAACGCAATAAAAGCCAAACCTATTGTGTTAATTATTTTATTTTTTATTAGCTTGGCTAAAAAATGTGAACATTGATCTTTCCATTTATCTCGGTTGAATTTTCAACAGTTTATTAGAGTTCTTCACTATAAACCGTTGAATGATAAATGAATAGCCTATGTTATGGCATTTTTTGAATAAACTGGCCGTAACTTTCAGTAAGCTCTTTTGTCATACTATTGGTACGAGTTACCATGTAAATGGGTCGTTTAATTAATAATGGCGTTTCAATAATAAATAATTCCCCTGAATCGACATACGGGCTAACTAATTCAACCGGTAAGTAGGCTCCACCACCTTGCGACAAAATCACTTCTAACGCGATCATGGCAGTGGATGTTCTTAACGCCGGTTGAAATTTATGATGTAAAAACATGCTCTTTTGAAAAGTTAAGCCCCAATCAACCAACACGTATTGCTCAATAACACTTTCAATATTCGGTTTAGTTGCCACTAACGCCAATTCAAAATGACCAATAAGTTGATTAGCGTAATCTTCATCTTTAATTGGATCGGTTAATAAACCTATATCTAAGGTTTTTGCCGCTAATTTTCGCTGAATAGCTTCACGTACAGAAATTTCAGTGCCTAATGATACCTGCTCAAAAAAGCGAATTGCTTCTTGAATACGTGAACTAAAAAACGCATCCCAAACATTAGGTGTAGCGGCAATATTAAAGTTTATTTTTGCTGTTTAGCTAAGGTCAAAGCTTGTTTAGATAACGCCATTTGTTCAACCATTAAATGTGCATGGCCTAACAAGGTTTGTCCTGCGGGAGTTAATTTTAAGTTGTTTTTATCGCGAATAAATAATTGCGAGCCATAAAACTCTTCTAATTGTTTAATGCGTGCACTAACCGCCGCTTGTGTGATATAAAGATTTTCAGCTGCGTGACCAAAATGTTTGGTTTGTGCAACTTGAATAAAAGTTTGAAAAACACGCGTATCCATAAAAAAGCTTCAATAAGTTTAAGTTTGGCTAATGTAAGTAAATATTATCGATACGACAATTCTTTTTGTTTCTACTGGCAATAAATTCCCTTTACATTTCCCTCCTACGCTTCAATGAAGTATCCAAAGGGTTTCCTAAATGAACAAAAAAATAGCGATTATTGGGCTATGCTGCTTAATAAACTCAACGTTAGCTGCTAGCGAAGAAGCTCAACAAGGTGGCTATCAAGCACCAGCCGAATTAGTGATCGCCATCTACAATAATTGTTTAGATAAACAAGAACAATCAAACGATTATCAACAAGAAAGCGCCGTATTATCTTGTGTTAACGAAGACTTAGCCATTTTAGGCTTTAACAAAAATAACCCTCACAAATCACTTATCGCCTTAATTGAAAAAGAATAACTTACGATTAATAATGCTCCCTCAATCAACAGATTATAGGCAGTAAATACGCTCAAATAATTCGCTTGCTCCATCACCTTATTTATCATTATTTTTTATCGTTACGATAAAAAAAATTAGTGAGCTATTTAATACAACAAACGTTACTCTCGCCGAAAATAATTAGCCGCTCTTGAGCGGCTAATTTTGTTATCTAACAAGCCCGTAAAGTTATTCCTCATTTAGCGAAACTTTAATGAAATGGGTATTACTTTCAACTCAATATTTAAGGATCCACACGTGAAAATTTGTTTCATCATGTACCCTTGGAGCCGTGTCGAACCAGAAACCGATTCAACCATACGTTTAATACACGAATGTGTGAAACGCGGCCATACTGTTGCTCTTTCAACGGTTAATAATTTAACTATTCGTGACAGTGTCGCTAGTGCTTTTTGTGATATTTTCAAAAAACACGTCACAGTCTCTGAAAATATGGTGACTTTTTATAAACGTGCTGAATTTCGCCGCTCTCAACTACCTTTAGCTGGTTTTGACGCTATTATTATGCGTGCTAATCCACCACTTGATACACTCGCTTTAAACTTCTTAGATTCTGTGCGTGGTGATACTTTTATTATGAATGATCTTGATGGTTTGCGTATTGCCAATAACAAGGTCTATACCGCTTCATTTCAAGATACCGAAAGTGAATTTATTCCAGCAACCCATGTCTCTAAAAATCGTGAATATTTAGAGCGTATTTTTGAAGAGTCGACCAGCGATAAAATGATCCTAAAACCCCTTGATGGCTATGGCGGTCGAGGCGTGATCGTGCTCGAAAAAATGCTCGTCAAAGCTTCAGTTCACTTTTAGAGTTTTATATTGGTGGTGATGAATCGGGTAAAGGTAGCAACTATGTCATTTTGCAAGATTATTTACACGGCGCAGAAGATGGCGACATTCGTATTTTAATGCTTAATGGCGAACCTATTGGTGCTATGAGACGTATCCCAGCAGTTAATGATGTGCGTTCAAATGTCCATGCTGGTGGCCGCGTGGTGAAACATAAGTTAACCGAACAAGAAAAAGGCTGTGCAAATATATTGGCCCGAAATTAGTTCGTGACGGTTTATATTTTACCGGCATTGATGTTATTGGCGGCAAACTTTTAGAAGTTAATGTTTTAAGCCCTGGTGGCATTATGCGAATTAACAAATTAAATCGTGTGCGCTTGCAAGAAAAAGTGATCGATTTTGTTGAAAGTGTTGTACACGCAAAAGAATTGGTTAGAAGCCGTAAAAATGAATTTAGACTGGTGATTGAAGATGCTAACGCTGTCTGAAGCCGAATGCGTAGAGCGCATTAATAAAGGCGAATGTTTTCACGCCGAAGTTGAAAACGGCGCTTTTATTTTAAAAATTGATGAATATAGCCCGGTGATTTGTGCCGCTATTCACAACGGCCATCGTTTACGTGAAGAGTTACAAAAAAGCTTTCTTTTAACTAAAGAAGAACGCTTTTATGAAGAAGATCCGTACACTGATGAACTGATCTCTTCATTCCCTATCGCGCTTATTGGTAACGATTCACGTTTTGAGTATGACTTAAATCGCGCTAAAACTTTATCCACTTATTTTAAAACAGCTTGGGATAAACAGGTTTGGAAAAAGCCATTATCAGCTAAGCAGCGCAGTAAAAGTCATACTAAACATCAGTCGTTTTATAATGTCCTTGAAGCCTTAATTGCCAAAATTGAAAGCCTATTCAAAAATGCTATTGTTTTTGACGTTCATTCGTATAACTACAAACGTATTGAACGTTCAACCCCCACCTTTAATATTGGCAGCTCGCAAATTGATATTGAGCGTTGGGGCAACATTGCTCAGCATTTTGAAAAGCAGTTAAATAATATCATTTTACCTAATATTGAAACCTACGCCGCAACCAATGATATCTTTCATGGTCGTGGCTATTTAATTACTCATGTTAATGCGCATTTTGATAACACCTTAGTGTTACCAGTGGAAGTTAAAAAAGTGTTTATGGATGAAACCACAGGAGAACTTTATCCATTAGTGCATGAAGAACTTAGAGCCGGTTTTAAACAAGCGATCAGTGAAACTGCCGCCTTTTTTATGCGCCGTTATTGCAAACAACGCACAGCGAAAAAAGCCGATGTTTTTTCATCATCACTTGGCTCTGAGATCATCGATTTAGATAGAAAACTTTTTTCATTGTGTAAAAGTGTTGAAACCCTCAATTATATCAATCCGATTAATATCGCTGGTGAGCGTAAAAAGTTCTTTGGCAAAAACGGTGGAGAAACACCACAGTTTACCTATAAACAGCTCAATATTAATCCTTATCAATTTAGGGAAAAGCTTTTTAAGTTACCGATTGAAAACATCATGGACGCTGATATTCAACAGCTTTACCGTCATGTTATTGATAACTTAGCAGCAAAAATTGACTTATTAACCACCATAGGTACAGACGATTTTATTTATAACTCTCTACGTTATTATGGTGAGCCAAATCGCCAAGACATTGCCAACGCTAACTTCATTTTATATGCCGCGGATATTGCCAGTGATAAAGAAGAAGCCACTTTTGACGCCGATGCCGCAATTACCTATTTTGCTGAAACAGCCGCAAACTGGCAGCTAAAATGTAAAATTGAAAAATCATCACGTATTGTTGCTAAAGCAATGGTGAATAATGAAAAAGCTTATTAGTGATCAACAAAGACGCGGTGTTTACTCAAAAAGAACTACACGCTTTTGCTTATCATGAATTAGGCATTCATATGTTAACCACGATTAACGCAAAAAATCAGCCGTTAAAAATATTTTCACTTGGTTTAGTGGGCAATACCCATACCCAAGAAGGCTTAGCTATTTTTAGTGAATATTGCTCAGGTAGTTTAACCTTAGCGCGGCTAAAAACTCTTGCTCTGCGCGTTATTGCGGTTAACGATATGTTGGTACATCACGACTTTACTAAAACCTATCAAACCTTGTACTCCGGTTATAACCTCACTAAAGAGCAAGCATTTACCTTAACAACAAGGGTGTATCGTGGTGGTGGCTTTACCAAAGACTTTTTATACCTTAAAGGTTTTAGAGATATTGTCGCTTTAAGTAAAGAAGGTGATTTAGCTAACTTATTAGTAGGTAAAACTGGGTTATTAGACTACCCGATCATCACTGAAATGATCGACCGCGGCATGTTGGAAAAGCCAAAACCATTATTTGAATTTAAAGTTAATTATAATAATCCCGTATTAGATTTCATTATTAAATCAATAAAATAAAGCTTGAGGCTTGAGGCTTGAAGCTTGAAGCTTGAAGCTTGAAGCTTGAAGTAAAGTTAAATTTATTCGTACTTTTTAAGCACTAATAAATTTATTTAACCTGATCTCGAGGTAAGAAATTAGCTAACCATTTGAAATACATGTGCTTTATGATATTTAACTTTTTCTAGCTTGATGTTTTTCTTAGTACAAGGCAAATTTGAGCGCCAATAGCGAGTCTATTGCAATCAAATTTAACGCAGTAATAAGGAAAAACAGCTGCTAGAAAGCAAGTTATTATCTCGAGTTCAGGTTATTTAACCTATACTTTGCAGAAATAATAAAGGAGTTTAATGATGCTAAATCCAGTTGGTTGGTTTGAAATATATGTTGATGATATGGCGCGAGCTAAAGATTTTTATGAAGGGGTATTTGCACTTTCATTAGAACAACTCCCTGCCCCTGATATCGAAATGTTCGCATTTCCAATGAATAATAATGATTATGGTGCTTCCGGTGCCTTGGTTAAAATGGAGGGTATTTCTGCAGGTAAAAATAGTGTACTTATCTATTTTCATTGCCAAGACTGCGCTGTAGAAGAAGCTAGAATTTTGCAATTTGGTGGCAAGATTGAAAAATCAAAATTTTCTATTGGTGACTATGGTTACATCACTTTAGCTTACGACACTGAAGGTAATATGATTGGTTTACATACCTTACCTGATGCTAGCTCTTGCCCTCAATAAATTTTATCGCGATTAAAAAAGTGCTTAAAAAGCATTTATGAATAACTAGAGCAGGGCAAGATCATGAACTTTTCTTTTTATCGTAAAGTATGATCAAATAGACTCTTATAAATAGGAGTCACCATGCTATCTGCTTTCAACGAACATTTTTCAACCATTCCTGATAATAGACAACAATCTAAAGTCGAACATAAACTTCACGACATCTTATTAACACTGGTAGTTGGTGTGATCTGTGGCGCAGATGGATGGGAAGCCATAGAAGAGGTCGCTCACAATAAAATAGCGTTACTTAAAAAATACGGCTCATTTGAGCATGGTATTCCTGTGCATGACACCATAGCCAGGGTTATTTCATCTATAGCTCCCGACCAATTACAGCAGTGTTTCATCAGCTGGATGAAAGCCGCGCATATTGCCACCCAAGGCGAAGTTATTGCGATTGATGGTAAAACAGTTCGTGGCTCTTACGATAAACAATCTAAGAAAAATGCGATCCACATGGTCAGTGCTTTTGCTGCCAATAACGGTGTTGTCTTAGGGCAAATAAAAACGGCAGAAAAATCTAATGAAATTACGGCGATCCCTCAACTGCTTGATTTGTTAGATATCAAAGGTAGTACCGTGACGATAGATGCCATGGGGTGTCAAAAGGCGATAGCAGCAAAGATAAAAGAGAAAGATGCGGATTACGTTATCGCAGTAAAAGGCAATCAGGGGTATTTACATCAATCGATTAAAGACTTTTTTGATATCTGTCATAAGGAAGGTTTTACAAATGTATCGCATCAATATCATGAAGAAATAGAGAGTGGGCATGGTCGAGTTGAGTCACGTAAATATTGGATAAGTGACAACTTAACCAGCATACAAGACTTAACGTCAAAGTGGCGTGGCTTAATGAGCGTGGGTATGGCGGAGTCTGAACGACATATCAACGGTAAAGTCAACAAAAGAAGTGCGCTATTTTATTTGCTCAATTAGCGCAGATGCCAAAGTTTTTTCACAAGCAGTAAGAAAACACTGGAGTATAGAAAATCAGTTACACTGGGTGCTAGATGTTAGTTTTAATGAAGATTTAAGCCGAGTGAGACGAGGCAATGCAGCAGAAAATATGTCTGTATTACGCCATTTGGTGCTCAACTTATTAAAAAAAAAAAACAAGCGTAAAGAAAGGGTTAAAAGCAAAACGATTTAAAGCCGCTTTAGATACTGATTATGCAGACAAGATCCTTCAGCTTGTTTTTTAAACACACGTA
>JAYQHI010000033.1:0-4596 GCA_038141035.1 Alteromonadaceae bacterium | reverse complement strand
CCAGCTAATGCATCAATGGTTGGTTGAAATGTTACGCCGTTTTAACCTAGCTTTTAGTATTTTTGATGAAGACCGTTGTGTTGAATCCGGCGAAGAAAACCCATTTAGTACTGAGCAATTAGTATTAGTGAATTTAGATTTTGTTTGCCAAAATCCGCAGTGGTATGAAAATATTATTGCCGAAGAATGGGATCTTATGGTGGTTGATGAAGCTCATCACCTTAACTGGCAGCAAGACAATCCAAGCTTAGAATATCAATGTATTGAGCAATTAGCGCAAACCATTCCTTGGCGTTTTATTAACCGCAACACCGGATCAATTAGGCCATGAAAGCCATTTTGCTCGTTTGCGATTATTAGACGCTGATCGCTTTTATGACTATCAAAATTTGTTGATGAAGAAAGTAATTATCAAGCCGTTGCTAGCGCCGCTAATAATTTAGTTGCCGGTGAAGACTTACATCACCAAGCGATATCACTACTTTAAGTGAACTGTTAAAAGAAAGTGATATCTCCGCTCAAATTACCGATTGTAATGGCAGCGACCAAGCCTTGCGCAGTAAAACCCGTACTCAGTTATTGCATCAATTATTAGATCGCCACGGTACTGGCCGAATCTTATTTAGAAATAGCCGAAATACCATTAAAGGTTTCCCAGGTCGACAATTATTAGCCACCCGCTAGCTTGGCCTGAAGCATATGAAGATAACTTATTAGACTTCATTCAAATTGCTGATAACGAAACCTTGATTAATTCGCCACAAAGTAAGTTAATTTTTACACCTGAAATCATGTACGGTTTAGAACATCATGATGAAAGCTGGGATAAAATTGACCCACGTATTGATTACTTAATTGATACCTTAAAAACCCACAAAGGTGAAAAAGTATTAGTTATTTGTGCGCATGCGCAAACCGCCATTGACTTAGAAGCTGCCCTTCGTACCCGCGAAGGCATACGCTGCTGTTTTCCATGAAGGTTTATCAATAATTGAACGTGATCGTGCTGCTGCTTATTTCGCCCAAGCAGAAGATTCAGCGCAGGTATTATTATGTTCAGAAATAGGCTCTGAAGGTCGTAACTTCCAGTTTGCTCATCACTTAGTGTTATTTGATTTACCAAGCAACCTGATTTATTAGAGCAACGTATTGGCCGCTTAGATCGTATTGGCCAAACCGACACCATTAAATTGCATGTGCCGTATTTTGAAAATTCTGGCCAAGCCTTGTTATTTAACTGGTATCACCAAGGTTTAAACGCTTTTGAAAGCACTTGTGTAACAGGCCGTGCTGTTTACGATGAATTTGGTCATCGTTTGTTAGATTTAATTTTAGCCGCCAAATGGCAATCAAACGAAGCTGAAAAATTAATTAGCGACAGCCATGAAAAACATCTCGCTATTAAAGCTGATTTAGAAACTGGCCGAGATAAGTTATTAGAATTACACTCTAGTGGCCAAGGCAAAGCAGAAGCGTTAGTTGCCGCCATTGCTCAGCAAGATAATCAAATAGAATTACCGCAATTTATGTTCAGTGTTTTTGATGTTTTTGGTATTCAGCAAGATGATAAGGCTGATAACTCCATTGCTTTAAACCCAACCGAGCACATGTTATCAGGCAACTTTCCTTGTTTGCCAGATGAAGGCACAACGGTGACTTTTAATCGAGATACTGCCTTAACCCATGAAAATTATCAGTTATTAACTTGGGATCACCCGATGGTGCGTGGTGCCATTGATTTAATTTTGTCAGACGAAACCGGTAATGCCAGTATTGGTTTGTTAAAAAATCCAGCGATACCTGCCGGTACTTTTTTCTTAGAATGTATTTTTACTGTCGAAGCAACAGCGCCGTCAGAATTACAATTGCCACGTTATTTACCAACCACGCCAATTCGAGTGTTAGTCGATAAATCAGGTAACAATTTAGCCGAGCAAGTAAAAGAAGATGTTTTAGACAAGCAACTATCACCGGTGAAAAAACAAGTTGCGCTTCAATTGGTCAAAGCGCTAAAAACCATGGTTGCACCTTTGGTTGCCCATGCCGAAGGCCATGCTGAAAAAGCAGTTGCTAACATTCAAAGTAAAGCCATATAAGCGAAATGAAAGCGGCATTAGATGAAGAATACCAACGCTTATCGGCATTAAAGCAATTAACCCAAATGTTCGCCAAGAAGAGCTCGATTTTATTACTAATCAACAAACAGCATTGGCGCATTATATTGATCATGCACAAATCAAATTTGAAGCGGTGCGCTTAATTGTTGCCAGCCAATAATGTATTTAGCCTCGCGTGATCACATAGGTTGCGAGTTAATCGATAATGGCTGCTAATCCTGACTTTATTTATCAACCACCAATGTCGCCTTATCTTGACATTTTATATCAAGATAACGACTTGGTAGTGTTAAATAAACCAAGCGGTTTATTAACGGTGACTGGCCGCTTGCCTGAACATCAAGACTGCTTAGAACCTCGTGTCCAACGCGTGCTACCTACAGCTACCATAGTTCACCGTTTAGATATGGCAACTTCCGGCATTATCTTAATGGCTCTGCACAAAGCGGCGCATGTTGAGATCAGTCGTCAGTTCGAGAAACGCGAAATATCAAAACGTTACCTTGCACGAGTCTATGGCCAAATAGCCGATGATTGCGGCGAAGTTAACTTGCCGCTAATTTGTGACTGGCCTAATCGCCCAAAACAAAAAGTTGATCATCAAAACGGTAAAAAGGCCTTAACACAATACCAAGTGTTAACACGCGAAACCAACAGTACTTTGGTTGAATTAACGCCAGTAACCGGTCGTTCACATCAATTACGTGTCCATATGCTCGCCCCCTTGGCCATCCTATTTTGGGTGATCGCTTATATGCTCATTCAGAGGCATTAAAAGTAAGTAAGCGTTTACAACTGCATGCTCAAGCACTGACCTTTAAGCATCCTGTAACAAAAAACGAATTACACTTTAAAACTGATTGCCCGTTTATTTAAGGTGAAATAAATCAAGCTATTATCAAGTTAACCGATACACTATACATAACCGGAATAAAAGTTAGATAATTCAAATCAAACCAATTAACCTAGCGCCAATAATTGTAGATAAACTTATGATGAAATTTACCGCCGACACCTTGCAATATTTATCTCTTATTCTGCTTTTATCTGTTGCTCAGCTAATGATTAATAACTCGGTCAACGCAGAAGAAGATGCCGCCCCAGCAAAAAATAGCGAAGTAACAAAGCCGGCAAGCAATAAAAAACAATGACTCGCGCTGAAAGCATTAAGCCACCAGCAGATTTACAACAACAATTTCAAAATGATCTAAAACATTATGTTGGCAAAACCGAAGCTTTGTTAATTGGTACCGAGGAGTTATTACTTTATTTGAGAGCAGCCAAACAGCAAACAATAAAGGGGTTGTTCTATTAATTCCTGACTGGCAGCAGCCAGCCATTAACCCAAGAAGTATTAATTTTTTTACGCAAAACCCTGCCTGAACATGGTTGGGCTACCTTAACGGTACAACCTTTCAACAAACCTAAAAATTATCCCTCAATGGCATTAAAAGCCGTTGAACAGCAAGAAGAAAACGACAAAATCCTCACCGACTATAAACTACAACTTGGCCAACTTTATCAAGCAATGATGGATAAAGTTGCCAATATGCCGGGGATTTTCATTCTGATCAGTGCGAAGGCAATAACGCGGGTTTCTTAGTTGATATTATTAATCAAGAAACCAGTAAAAAACCCATGCTATGGTGATGTTAAGTGCTTACCAATTAACAGAAACAGCAAATATTAACTTAGCTAAAAATGTTGCTATAAGCGAAATGCCAATGCTAGATTTACGATTAAAACGCGACCACTTAAATGTTCAAGCCAGTGCAAAATTACGGAAAACACAAAGTGAAAAAGAGTTAAAAGTACTTTATCGTCAACAAGAAATCGCCAATTTTACCCCCAGTTATTACCCTGAAGCGGAGCTATTAAAGGCAATTCAAGGCTGGCTCAAAACTATTGGCTGGTAAGTATCAGTAACTTTCTTTATTCGACAAACACATTTTGTTAACGCTTTTTGCTTTTCATCCTAAACCACGATGATAAAGTGATGATAATCTAAAAGCTAAATTTTGAGCCCATTATGTTAAAAAAGTAAGTGAATTTTTTAACCGTTTAACAGCGTTAGACACCGACCAACAGCAAGACGCTATTTCATTAGAAATGGCTTGCGCCGTTTTATTATGTGAGGTGATGCGTGCCGATCATGAATTTGACGCTCGTGAGCAAAGCGCGTTAACACAATTGTTAAGCGACCGTTTTCAACTCTCTATTAGCGAAATTAATGACATCGTTACACAAGCCTTAACTTACAGTGAAAATGCAAACGGTTTATATACTTATACTTCTCTGATCAATAAAACCTATGCTATTGAAGACAAAATCACCCTTGTTAAACAATTATGGCAGCTAGCTTTAGCTGATGGTGAAATAGCCGCAATAGAACACCACACAATTAGAAAAATTGCTGACTTGTTACATTTACGCCATAAGTAGTGTATGTTGCCACTAAACCACAATAAATTAACTTTCA
>JAYQHI010000032.1:0-73527 GCA_038141035.1 Alteromonadaceae bacterium | reverse complement strand
GGTTGTATGGCAGCTTTAGATGCTGAGCGTTATTTAGACGCTAAATAAGTTCAATAGTAACTAGGCATTTAATTTATGGGTCAGATCATTTATCAACAATGACAATGATCTGACCTTTCCCTCCCCTGATCTTGCCCTTAAAGATCCCAATGGTTTCCCCCTTTAATGGTGATTTATCAATCCCTCGTTTAATTAATGCTTACCATGATGGTATTTTTCCTTGGTACAGTGATGGCGAGCCGATCATGTGGTGGAGCCCAGATCCCGAGCAATAATTCTATTGAGCAACATAGTGATCAACAAAACTTTAAAAAAAAAGTATTAAAAAACGTGACACCTTTCCGAGTGACTCTCAACCATGCTTTTGAAGAAGTTATTGATTATTGTGCTGACGCGCCGTTTCGAAAACAAGAAGCTACTTGGATTGTTGATGATATGCAGCAAGCCTATATTAATTTACATCAGCAAGGTTATGCCCACTCAATTGAAGTTTGGCAAGAACAAACCTTAGTTGGTGGTTTATACGGTGTTGCTATCAACGGATTTTTTCTGGTGAGTCCAATGTTTTATACACAAAGCAATGCCTCAAAAGTCGCATTAGTTGCTTTAGCAAGCTTACTTAAATCAATCGGCGTAAAATTTATTGATTGCCAGCTGATAAACCCTTTTCTTGCTTCTATGGGCTGCATTGAAGTATCACGAGCTGATTCATTCAACAAAAACAGCACAGTTTAACTATTTTGCCAAATCACGATTTTTGGCAACCAAGGGTGATTAACCTAAGCCACTTGAATGCGCAATAAGACGTTGGAAACTTTTATCTCAAGCTATTCTCATATATGATTAAGTTATGAATGAAAATTTAAAGTTCGGTATTACTGGTAACTTCGACTGTAATTATTTACCTGAGCAAAAAGAACGATTATTAGTTGCCGTTGATGAACGTTTACATAACAGTCAGCATTATTCATGGCTTATGCATGAAGGCTTTCGTCGTAGCGGCGATCAAATATATCGGCCACATTGTTTGCAATGCCATGCTTGCCAATCATTACGGGTATTAGCACAAGAGTTTATCCCCTCTAAAAGCCAAAAACGCTTATTGAAGAAAAATCAGCATTTTGAGGTTAAATTTTCTGACAGCATTCAAGATAACTATTATCCGTTATACGAAAACTACATTAATACCTTACATAGTGACGGTTCAATGTATCCGGCTAATTATCAGCAGTATGCAAGTTTTATTACTTGTAATATTACCAAACAACTTTTTATGGAAGTTTGGGATCAAGATAAATTAATTTCAGTTGCCGTAACCGATGACTTAGCCGATGCATTATCAGCGGTGTACACTTTTTATGATCCGAGCTACCGTAAATCGGGTTTAGGTGTTTTTTCTATTTTAAAACAAATAGAGCAAACTCAAATTTTAAACAGAAAATATCTTTATTTAGGTTACCAAATTGATGCTTGTCAGAAGATGAATTACAAAGACAGATATTACCCACATCAAAAAATTAGTCGACAATAAGTGGAAAACGACAAATAAATAACCGCTTAGCCTTTACATTGGCCGTTGATTTGGGCATGATCTGCGCAGCTAAAATTAAACGTACAATAATAGAGGTTAACCGCCCAATGGCGAAAGAAGAAAATATTGAAATGCAAGGTACAGTTTTAGATACTCTACCTAACACTATGTTCCGTGTTGAACTTGAAAATGGCCACGTTGTAACTGCTCATATTTCAGGTAAAATGCGCAAAAATTACATCCGAATTCTAACTGGCGATAAAGTGACAGTAGAATTAACACCTTACGATTTATCGAAAGGTCGCATTATTTCCGCACGTTAATTACAAGATTTTATTCATAAGTCGATCATATGCATGATTATTAATTATGAGATGTTATTACGTCAGCAATTGCCCTGTGCTTTTTTGTCATAATTTTATTTTCCCATTCTCATTCTAATTAGGATACTGTTGATTTGTTTATCTCTATTCAATTATTAAACAGATCAACAGACTAAACTAAGCACAAGACTGCATTAGTATTGCAATTTATAAGGTACTCTTCAAAACTTGAATTTTATTTTCTGCTCATCGCATAAGTTTCAAATTCAGTAACACTGCGATTCAAATTCGACTAGGTCAAATTTAGTCAATTACATTTGATTTCGATTCAAACATTTCAAATTAAATTAACTGATATTTCTGCATAATCTGTTTCGTGTTCTAATCAAATATGATTTATATCTTGATGAAATGTTAGTATCAATTATCAGAATATTGAGTTTATTTCTTTATCGTTGTTGATTTTAAAATATAAACTAACAACCCTAAATTATTATCAATTAGCTCAACTACCTAGCTAAACCATACTAACCATTTTAAAAGATTGAAAATATAAGTAAGCGTTCACACAAAATATAATCGGAGTTATCAGAGTCTTTTATTTATGACAACAGGAGTTATCAGTGTTGTTTTTATTCGGGTACTCAGGGTTGTTGGAGTTATTGTGGTGTTTACATTTAGGGTTGTTAGGGTTATTATGATTTTGTGTTTTGACAGGAGTAAATAATGAAATACCCAATACTTTTTAGCCCGCTAGAGAATGAAAATAGTTATCAAGTTAGCGTGCCTGATTTACCCGGTTGCCAAGTAAAAAGTCGTTCGTTATCGGTGGGCTTTGATGAGATAAAAATAGCAATTGAAGATCACCTAACCATTTTGGCTGAATATGGTGAAGCGATCCCCAATGGAAAAAATATTGATGAACACCAGTTAAATTTTAAAAATGGTGTCTGGGCAATTATTGAAATAGACATCACCCCTATTTAGGACGAAGTCATAAAATTAATGTCACCTTGCCGGAGTTGTTAATTAAACAAATTGATGATCGGGTGAGTAAATCACGCAGGCATAAAAAAACCAGATCGAGGTTTTATCGCTGCCGCTTGTTTGAGTTTATTACAAAAATAAATTGATGATTTTAGCTGGGTTTATTTCTTAAATGATTTTGAAATTAAGCTTATTGAACAACACAAATAAAAAAAGCCAACGATAATCTCGTTGGCTTTTTAAAAACGTTTACTGGTTAACTTATGATACTTTATCTAACGCCTGACTAACATCAGCAATAATATCATCGATATTTTCAATCCCTACCGATATTCTTACTAGGTCTTCACTAACACCTGCTTTTGCAAGTTCCTCTGGGTTTAATTGTCTATGTGTTGTAGTAGCAGGATGACATGCTAAAGATTTAGCATCACCAATATTCACCAATCTCAAAATCATCTGTAAGGCATCAATAAATTGACCGCCGGCAGCTAAACCACCTTTACACCAAAACTTAAAATACCAGAGGCTTTACCGCCTGATACTTTTTGGCAAACATCATAATATGGGCTGCTAGGTAAAGCGGCATAATTTACCCAAGTAATTTTTTCATGACTCGTTAAAAATGCTGCTAATTTTTCAGCATTTTCACAATGTCTTTCCATGCGTAAACCTAACGTTTCTAATCCTTGTAAGATTTGAAAAGCATTCATAGGTGAAATAGCCGCGCCGGTATTTCTTAGCGGTACTACTCGACAACGACCAATGTAAGCTGCCGGCCCTAATGCTTCGGTATAGACAACGCCATGATATGACGGATCAGGTTCATTCAATACTGGAAAACGTGCTTTGTTGGCAACCCAATCAAATTTACCTGAGTCGATGATCATGCCACCAATAGAGGTACCATGACCTCCGATATATTTTGTTAATGAATGAACAACAATGTCAGCACCTAATTCAAAAGGACGACATAAATAAGGTGTTGCCACTGTATTATCAACAATTACCGGAACACCATGTTTATGCGCTATTTCAGATAATCGTTTAATATCAACTATGTTACCGGCAGGGTTACCAATGGATTCACAAAAAATCGCTTTGGTGTTGGCATCAATCGCTTTTTCAAAACCGTCGAAATCATCGTGTGATAACAATCGAGTTTCAATTCCTTGTTTAGGTAGGGTATGGGCAAACAAGTTATAAGTACCACCGTATAATTGGCTAGTACTAATAATATTATCACCCACTTCGCAAATACATTGAATAGCATAAGTGATCGCAGCCATGCCAGAAGCTACAGCTAAACCGCCAATCCCACCTTCCATCGCAGTTAAACGCTGCTCTAAAACATCGGTTGTCGGATTCATAATTCGAGTATAAATATTGCCAGCCACTTTTAATCAAAAAGATCAGCACCATGCTGAGTATTATCAAAAGTATACGAGGTAGTTTGGTAAATCGGTACCGCGGCAGCTTTAGTGGTTGCTTCCGAGCTATAGCGTGATGAAGTGCTAGAGATTCTAATTTCATTTTTACTTCCCTAAATTTTAAATGGTAAATACCTATTTAATGTAAAGGTTAAGTAATATCGTTGGCAAGACAAGTATGAAGAAATGTGAATTAAAATAAATGAACTTGATGGAAAAAGTGTAAAAACTTATTACAGCTTTCATACTGCTTAAAAAATACTTCAGCGACTGTTTAAAAATTTAGTATAACAAAGTATCAGGCAACTGCGATTTATTAGTTAGGCTAAGTTAAATGATTTAAAAGTATATCTGTAGCTTGCTCTAAGTCATCATGCTGGTTGATGGTAGCTAAACAAGGAATTGGTAATATAGCCGTCAACTCAGCAATATTTTCAGCTAAATATGGCATGTTTTCCTGATTATTTGCGATCCAAGCAACACAATTTAAGCCATCGGCAATAATACTTTGGTAAGTTAACACCGCGTGATTTAAACACCCCAGCTTCATATTAACCACTAAGATCACTTTCGGCTTTAGGGCTTTGACAATATCAGATAAAAAATGGCCATTACCTAAAGGTAGCGCCAGCCGCCAGCACCTTCAATAATATTAATATCACCATTAAGCTGATGATAACCTGCAACAATTTTATCTTGGTCAATAACCGTATTATGTTTTAACGCTGCAATATGCGGTGCGATCGCTCTTCAAAAGCGATCGGATTAACCGCTTGATACGGTTGCTGACAATTACTCGCCTGTTGTAGTAACAATGCATCTTCATTAACCAGTTGGGATGGTGCATTCCGATCTTCGCTAATCTGACTTAATTCACAACCGGCGGCGATCGGTTTATACACCGCCACTTTAAAGCCTTTTTTAACTAAACTTTTTGTTAAACCAACAGCGATATAAGTTTTACCGGCATCGGTATCGGTAGCCGTAATAAATAAATGTTGTGGTTGTGTCAATGTCACATTTGACGATGCTGGTGTTGTTTTAGCCATGAATTTTATTATTGTTTTAATCGTTTAATTTTACTAACAAGCCAGAAAAAACTTTATAAGTTGCCGGATAAATGCCACTTGGCTCTAAAAAATCTTCGTAGGCAGTCATCATTTTTGCCATTTATCTTTACCGGCTAAACCTTTATTTAGTTTATTTGGTACTTGATTGGCTCCTAAGCCTTTAATTCTCGCGCTAAATGCAAAACATTTTCGTATTCTAAAACAATGTCTTGGCTATTTTGTTTAATCAAACGTGATTGATTTGTATTAAAAGTATGTTCTAGTTGAGCTTCGGTTAAAAAGTCGATGACATGTTTATCATTGTCTACTTGAGCCCAAGATGACTTTAATTCAAATAAAGTGCCTTGGCTAAGGGTTGAAAAAACAAATAATCCGCCAGGTTTCAATACCCTTAATATCTCTTGCACTGCCACATCTAATGGCTGGCACCATTGGATCATCAAAGTTAGAATATATTAAATCAATGCTATTGGTTTGAAAGGGTAAACTATTAGCATTACCTGCTAACCAAGTAATATCATGTTCGCGATTAGCCTTGGCAAAATTTAACATTTCTTGTGAAATATCAACACCAAACACCTGTTGAAATTTCCCGCTAAAATCTCAGTAAAAAAACCGGTACCTGAGCCAAGATCAACCACGGTTAAATCGTTTCTATTTGGTAAATATGGCATCAAATGTTTGCCGCTATAACGTTGTAAACGCGCGGATGTGTCATAAGAATTTGATGCAGCACCAAATGAACGGGCTATTTTTATCTGTTGTGCAGAATGCGGCACTAGTTTAAAACCTTATTTAAAGCTAAGGCTAATCCTTTGATATCATTATCATTATGATCAGCACAAATAGTAACGCGTAACCTAGAACTATTTCTAGGTACAGTTGGTGGACGTATCGCTGTTAACCAATAGCCCTGTTCTTTCATCTTTTTGGCAATATTTAATGTTTTATTTTCATCACCAATAACTAACGCATGTATCGATGATTGGGTTGGTAAAACCTCAAGGTCACAATCGAGTAATTCAATAAATAATGCACTCAATTGTTGAATTTTTTCACGCCGCCAATGATCTTTTTTTATTAATTCAATACTAGCATTTGTTGCCATCGCAAGCGCTGGAGACATTGCCGTTGTGTAAATATAATGCCGACAAAAGTTAAGCAAATACTCTTTTAATTCGGCAGAACAAGCGATAAATGCGCCAGAGGTGGCTACCGCTTTACCAAAGGTAGCCATAACAATATCAATATCCTTGCTACCACAATAACTTGCACTACCTTGCCCTTGCTCACCAACCACACCAATGCTATGTGCATCATCTAAATATAGCCAAGATTGATATTTTTGAGCTAAATTTATTAAATCATGCACCGGTGCCTGATCACCATCCATACTAAATACACCTTCCGAGACAATAAGCTTATTTTGACTGCTTGATTTAGCTAATAATTGCTCAAGTTGCTGAAGGTCATTATGTAAAAATCGGCGTGTTTGTGCTGAACTGGTTAATGCACCATCAATTAATGAAGCATGGCTTAATTTATCCAGAAAAAATTGGCTATCACTTGTTGCTAACGCTTGTAAAACACCACTATTAGCGGAAAAACCACTGGTGAATAATAAACAACTTTCTTTATTAAGCCACTGACAAATATTATCTTCTAATACTTGATGTGCTTTATGATAACCAGTGATCAAATTAGAGCCGGTCGCGCATAAACCATAAGTATCTATGCCCTGTTGAAATGCGGCTAATAATTCTGGGTGCTGATTTAGCCCTAAATAATCATTCGATGAAAAATTAATATAAGCTTTGCCATCAACAAAAATATTTTGTCCTGATATTTTTTTCCAAACAAAAAAGCGCTGACGATAACGCGCCAGCTCGGTTTGTTGTTGTAATTGCGCAGCAATATGCTCAAAGGCCATGGTAATTATCGTTTATAAAGCAATAATATAAAATAAACGATGTTATGCGTCGGCGTTATAAAACAAATCACTATTTTCTTTATCGATAATAGCGGTTGTAATAGCTTTTGCCGCAATTGCTTCAGCTTCTTCTGATTGTGCAATCGTTTCCGTATTAATGCCTAACTTTTTAAACAATAAAACATCTTTATTAGTTTCAGGGTTTTGGGTAGTTAATAATTTACAACCAAAAAATATTGAATTTGCACCCGCTAAGAAACATAGCGATTGCATTTGCTCATTCATTTCATTACGGCCAGCTGATAATCGAACATGTGACTTAGGCATAATAATCCGAGCTACCGCAATATTACGAATAAAGTCGAATTCATCTAAATCATCAACATCAGATAACGGGGTACCTTCAATTTTAACTAACTTGTTAATTGGCACACTTTCAGGTTGTGGTGATAAATTAGCAAGTTGTACTAATAAACGAAGTACGATCTTTGGCTTGTTCACCTAAACCCAAAATACCGCCACTACACACTTTCATACCACCGGCACGAACATTATCTAAGGTATCTAAACGATCTTGATATTTACGCGTAGTAATAATTTGGTTGTAATGCTCAGCTGAAGTATCTAAGTTGTGGTTGTAATAATCTAAACCCGCTTCACCTAACTCTTTAGCTTGTGATTCAGATAACATACCTAAGGTCATACAGCTTTCTAATCCTAACGCTTTAGCCCCTTGATCATTTCAATCACGTAAGGCATATCGCGCTCTTTTGGATTACGCCATGCTGCGCCCATACAAAAACGGGTTGAACCTTGTGATTTAGCGGCTTGCGCTGCTTCTAACACTTTTTCAACTTCCATTAATTTTTCTTTTTCAAGGTCGGTTTTATAACGTGAACTTTGAGAGCAATATTTACAATCTTCAGGACAAGCACCGGTTTTAATGGATAACAAGGTACTTACTTGTACTTCATTAGCATTAAAATGTTGGCGATGAACAGTTTGTGCTTTAAACATTAAGTCATTAAAAGGTAATTCAAATAAAGCTTGAACTTCCGCATGGGTCCAATTGTTTCTTACTTCACCTAATCGGCTATTATTTTCAGTAGACATATGTTCTCAAAAATTGCATAAAACGAAATTAGGCGTTAGTCTAGCCAGCCAAAATTCTTTGTCAACGTAAAATTAAATAGCAAGTTTACATATGAGCAATAAACAAACAGATATTACCGAGTTTGATCTAAATCATGTCTGGCATCCATATACATCAATGACAAATCCTTTACCTGCTTATCAAGTAACTCAAGCACAAGGGGTTTATCTGAGCTTGCAAGCGGTGAGAAATTGATTGATGGCATGTCATCATGGTGGGCTGTGATCCATGGTTATAATCACCCTGCATTAAATGAAGCACTACACAAACAAGTTGATAAAGTAGCGCATGTCATGTTTGGTGGTATCACGCATCAACCTGCGGTTGATCTTTGTCGAAAATTAATTGACATAACACCTGAACCTTTAAATAAAGTATTTATTTCAGACAGCGGCTCTGTGGCAGTAGAAGTTGCCATAAAAATGGCACTACAATATTGGCAAAGTTTAGGAAAAACAAACAAACATAAATTATTAACCGTGAAAAATGGTTATCACGGTGACACTTTTGCCGCTATGTCGGTATGTGATCCGGTTAATGGTATGCATCAAATTTTTGACAAAGTATTAATGAAAAACCACTTTGCGCCGGCACCACAATCAGCTTTTGAAGGTGAGTTTGATAAAAGTGAGCTAACAGAACTTGCCGCGCTTTTTGAACAACATCATCAGGATATTGCCGCCTTTATCATCGAGCCGATTGTGCAAGGTGCAGGCGGTATGCGCATTTATCACGCTGAGTATTTAGCAGCTTGCCGACAATTATGTGATCAATACCATGTTTTATTAATTGTTGATGAAATAGCAACTGGCTTTGGCAGAACCGGCAAGTTATTCGCTTGTGAATGGGCCGACATTTCACCCGACATACTATGTTTAGGTAAAGCACTTACTGGCGGCTACATGAGTTTAGCAGCCACTTTATGTACCGATAATATTGCAACAACCATCAGCCAAGGTGAAGCTAGCTGTTTTATGCACGGCCCTACCTTTATGGGCAACCCTTAGCTTGTGCCGTTGCCAATGCTAGCTTAGATTTAATAGCTAACAATGAATGGCAGTTACAAACTCAGCAAATTCAGGCCTGTTTAACCGAGTTTTTAATACCGCTAAAAGATCATCAACGAGTTAAAGATACACGAGTATTAGGCGCGATTGGTGTTGTTGAAATAAAACAAAATGTTGATGTGGCACAAATACAAAAACGTTTTGTTGAATTAGGTGTGGATCCGCCCTTTTGGCAAATTAATTTATATCATGCCGCCTTATATAATAAAGCAAACAGAATTAATAAAATTAGTTAAAGCCATTGCCACCGTATTAGATGAAAAAGCGTGTTTTAAGCAATAATCTTAATGCTGCCATTAAGATTATTGCTAGTTATTAACTCGGTCTTATAACGAAGTCAACATGTAAGTCGCCCAAGTAAAGGCAACGGCTAATAACATCATCAAATTAAAATGTTTGGTGTCTTTTTTACGGCGAGAGCGATGTTTAGACAAAACAATACATAAATAACTGGTAAAAGCACTGCTCCATAATATTTCATATAAATAATTATTCAGTGCTAAGAGCCAAGCATGATTAGCTTGATGTTCAAGATAATAATGTAAACCGGCATTGGTTTCAGGAACTGTATTATAGGCTATAAGTAAAGCGACAAAAAATAATAGCCAGCTACACACTGCCAAAGTTCTTAAAAGATAAATCCATTTATCCGCTGATTTTCTACGCTCTCCTTGGCGTCTATCATCTATTCCTTGATTAACATTTTCGACATGTTGATTCATAGAGATATTCATAGCGAGATTCTTCTTTTATATGTTATTGAGCTATTTTTTTACCATTAAATATAACAACGATTATGATGTAAAAATCAACGTGAATATTTAATGTTTTTTCAACATATCAAGATAAAAACTGGAATACAACAACGAAAAAATTAGTATATGAAAATAACTCAAAAAATTTTACAAAGCCAAGTTAATTACTGTAGGTAACAATATAAGTGATCCAGGCAGCGATGGTGATGAGTAATAAAATTAAATTAAATTGCTTACTGTCATCATGTCGGCGTGAACGTAATTTAGTAAGTAAAAAGCAAATAAAACTTAACGCCGCACTCAACCATAAAACAAAATACAAATAATTAGTGAGCGGATGTAGCCAGTACTCTCTGATAGGGATATTTTTACTCAGTAGCAAACCATAACTATCATCAGGGCCGCGTAAAAGAAATAATTAAAGCAACAATAAACCCAAGCCAACTTAATACTGCTAACAAGCGTATTAAATACACCCATTTATCAGGAGATACCCGTCGATTCGTTTTAAGTTTCACCATATCCGTTCTTCTTTTATCTATATATGCGAAATAAATCGAAAATATTGCGTTAAATTACTAAGTTTTACTTGTTAATGTTAATTGTCACGGTAACATAACAGCCCTTAAAATTTGAAGTTATTATTGAGAAAGAGGTCATCAATGTCAGTTATATCTATTACTGATGTATTAGCAGGTAAATACCCAGTTAATGAAGAAATTACTATTAACGGTTGGATCCGTACTCGTCGTGATTCTAAAGCCGGCATATCATTCTTTAGCTGTTCATGACGGTTCATGTTTTTGATGCAATACAAGCCATTGTACCTAATGAACTTGATAATTATGAAAGTGAAATTCAAAAGCTTACAACAGGCGCGTCGGTAAAAGTCACCGGCATACTTGTCGAATCGCCAGGCCAAGGTCAAGCTTTCGAGATCCAAGCCACTGCTGTTCAAGTTTATGGTGTAGTTGACGATCCTGAAACTTACCCGATGGCAGCCAAGCGTCATAGTATTGAATTTTTACGTGAGCACGCACATTTACGTCCACGCACAAATATCGGCGGTGCCGTAACACGTGTACGTAACTGTTTATCGCAAGCTATTCACCGCTTTTTACATTCAAAAGGTTATTTGTGGATCAGTACACCGCTTATTACTGCAAGTGACTGTGAAGGTGCAGGCGAAATGTTCCGTGTTAGTACACTCGATATGGAAAACTTACCAAGAACTGAACAAGGTAATGTTGATTACAAACAAGACTTTTTTGGCAAAGAGTCTTTTTAACGGTTTCTGGTCAATTGAACGTTGAAACTTACGCAGTGCGTTATCAAAAGTATATACTTTTGGTCCTACTTTCCGTGCTGAAAATTCAAATACAACACGTCACTTAGCTGAATTTTGGATGATTGAACCAGAAATTGCTTTTGCTGACTTAGCTGATGCAGCAGACCTTGCAGAAGAAATGTTAAAATATGTTTTTAAAGCCGTTTTAGAAGAACGAGCCGATGACATTGCCTTTTTTTCCAACAACGTGTTGATAAAACAGTTGTTGATCGTTTAAACAGCGTTATTAATACCGATTTTGTTCGTATGGATTATACCGACGCTATCGAGATATTATTAAACTGTGGTAAAGTTCGAAAATAAAGTGTCTTGGGGAGTTGATTTAAACTCTGAGCATGAGCGTTATTTAGCCGAAGAACATGTTGGCGGCCCGGTTGTTTTACAGAATTATCCAAAAGACATTAAATCATTTTACATGCGTTTAAATGACGACGGTAAAACGGTTGCAGCGATGGACATTTTTGCGCACCTGGTATTGGTGAGATTATTGGTGGTAGTCAACGTGAAGAACGTTTAGATGTGTTAGATAGCCGACTAGAAGAAATGGGCTTAGATCCTGTTGATTATGGTTGGTATCGTGATTTACGTCGTTATGGCACTGTACCACATGCAGGGTTTGGTTTAGGTTTTGAACGTTTAGTGGCTTATGCAACCGGTATGCAAAACGTTAGAGACGTAATTCCATTTCCTAGAACACCAAACAACTGTACTTTTTAATAAGCTAACAAATTTTAATAAGTTAACTCAGTTATTTAAAACGCCCTTCGGGGCGTTTTTTATCGCTGCTGTTTCGAGATGTTGCCTGTTAGGAAGTAATAAACATCTTCTTTCAACATTTCCTAACCGCTTTTTACGATTTTACATTTTCTTGCCTTAATTAACCTAATGACAACAGCCCTGTCTTATTCAAATACCAAGTAACAACAAAGACAATTGCAACAGTTGCACAGACCCTAGCAAAAAATTCATTATTTAGATCATGTTTTTGATAAATAAATTGGTTCAATTTCATGAATACGAGTACAATAAGCGCCATAATTTTCTGTTAAAAATGTAGTCAAATGATCACTCGTTGGTATAAAGAGCCTTGGGCTTGGTTAGTATTTTTCTTCCTTTCAGCGCGGTTGTTGCTGGTATTACAACTTTCATCATTGCGAATGATGAGCCAGATCCGTTAGTAGTTGGCGATTATTACAAAAAAGGCAAAGCGATTAATCAAGAATTAACCAAGATTAAACATGCACAAAAATTAGGGATGAAATTTGCCTTAAGCTTTCAAAACAATACTTTAATAATTAAACCTACAGGTATTGAAAAAGAATTTCCTATTTTAAATGTTAGCTTTTTTCATCCGACCTTAGCTGATAAAGACTTTTACTTAGCATTAACTCAAGATGGTAATGGTTTATTCCGTCATCATATTGAACAGAATATTGATGGAAAGTGGCGAATTACCTTATCGTCATTTGAAAACACATGGAAAATTGAAAATGTGATTTCATTACCTCAATCTAATTTTATCGACATCATTCCTGATCCTATTCAAGCAAACTAATGCCATTATTGTGTTTTCATTGTGGGGAGCCTGTCCCCACAAATTTCCATGCTAGTGTTGTTATTAACAATACCGAACAACCCATGTGTTGTATTGGCTGCCAAGCAGTGGCACAAACCATTGTTGATAATCAATTAACCGATTATTATAAATTTAGAACCGAACCGGCACAAAATCTGCATCGTTAATTCCTGAGCAACTTAACCAACATAGTTTATTAGATGACGATGAATTACAAAGTGAATTTACCCACAGTGATGGTGAATTTAAAGAAACCATTTTAACAATTGATGGCATTAGCTGCGCAGCTTGTGCCTGGTTAATTGAACAACAGATCACCCCTAACCCTGCGATCATCTCAATTGAGGTCAATGCGACTAGCCAACGAGCAACGGTAAAATGGTTAAAAGATAAAATTCAATTAAGTGAAATTGTTAACGCCATTGAAAAAATTGGTTATCAAGCACTACCTTTTAAAAGCAAATGAAGCTGAACAAATAAATCAAACTCAGAGCAAAAAAAAACTTCATCAAACGCCTTGGTATTTCGGGCATTTTAATGATGCAAGTGATGATGATGATAGCAATAGGTTTATATTTTGGTGCTTTTTCAGGCATGGACGAACATCATTTAGTGTACCTACGTGGTATTAGCATGTTGCTGGCAACCCCGATCATTCTTTATGGAGCTTTTCCTTTTTATGTTGGTGCATATAAAGCACTAAAAAGCAAAACGCTTGTCTATGGATGTACCCGTTTCTATCGCCATTATCTTAGCGTTTAGTGCCAGCTGTTGGGCAACGTTCAGCCAACAAGGTGAAGTGTATTTTGAATCGGTTGCCATGTTTACGTTTTTATTGCTAATAGGTAAATTTCTTGAATTTAGAGCTCGCTCTCGAGCCGCACAAGTATCGGCAAATTTATTAAAGCTCATGCCAATGGTGGCAACGCTTTGGCAAGAAGGCAAAGAAACCATCATTGCGGCCAAAAAGTTACAAACTAAAGATAAAGTTATTATCAAGCCCGGCGAAACTATTCCCGCCGATGGTTTTATCATTCAAGGCAAAAGCCAGCTGAATGAAGCGATGTTAACCGGACAACAATTACCAATTACAAAATCACTTGGTGATAAAGTATTTGCCGGTACCATCAATGGCGATAGTAACTTGCTGATTGAGGTTAATAAAAGTATCCGTGATAGTTTTTTAAGTCAGCTTATTCGGTTAAGTGAGAAGTCTCAAAACTATAAACCTCAATTAGCGGTATTATCAGATAAAATAGCTCAATATTTTGTGGCGCTCATTCTATTATGTGCCAGTGGCTCTGCAATTTATTGGCTTAATCATCAACCTGAAGAAGCATTTTGGATCACCTTATCTATTTTAGTGGCAACCTGCCCTTGTGCTCTGTCATTAGCTACACCTACAGCACTAACTTGTGCAACCACTCGGCTTAATAAAGCGGGCATCATGATAAAATCTGGCCATGTTTTAGAAACCTTGCCACAAATAACCGCTATTGCTTTTGATAAAACAGGTACCTTAACAACAGGTCAGTTTAGTATCGAACAAGTTACCTTATTAACCAAAGATATTAATGAAGAACAGGTACTAACCATTGCTGCGGCGTTAGAATCAGCTTCTGAGCATCCAATAGCCAAAGCTTTTTCGGTTTATCGTGATCACAATATTCAATGCGAAAACCTTACCGTACATTCAGGTAAAGGTGTATCCGGCAATATTAATCAAGACAGTTATGTCATCGGTAAAGTCAGCTGGTTATTAAATGATGATAACCTAAGTCGCCACCATGAAGCGCAATGTGTTAATGAAAAACGAGCAAGCAATCGCGGTATTTTATTTACAAGATAAGTTACGTGAAGATGCCAATGCAGTATTAACCACCTTAAAAACTATGAAACAAAGTTTATACATGGTTTCTGGTGACAGCGAACATGCTTGCCAAAAATTAGCGCAATCATTACCTATGACAGCTATCCATGCCGGATTATCAGCAAAACAAAAAATGGCGCTGATCCAAAAGATTAATCAACCTATTGCTATGGTTGGCGATGGTGTTAACGATACGCCAGTATTTAGCGCGGCACATATATCATTTGCAATGGGCAATGGTACTGACATTGCTAAAAATGGCGCAGATGTTATTTTATTGAATAATCAGTTAACCTCACTACTCACTTGTTTAAAAGTGGGTGATAAAACAAAACGCATTATCATTCAAAATTATTGCTGGGCTTTTTCATACAATGCCATTGTTTTACCGCTTGCGATGATGGGCTACATTACTCCGTATTTAGCCGTTATTGGTATGTCAGCCAGTTCAATTTTAGTTGTCACAAATTCTTTAAGGCTATTGAAAAAATGACCATCATTTATGTTTTGATCCCTATCGCGATAATTCTGACTATTATTGGTATTTATTTATTTTTTTGGGCGGTTAAAACCGAACAATTTACCGATCTCGAAAAACAAGGCATGAGTATTTTATATGATGATGAAAAAACAGCAGAGCAGCAAAACCCAAAAACCGTAAACAACTCAGATAAAAAACCACAGCCAACAGATGCACCTTCTGCAACAACAAAATCAATGGCTAAAAATAACAAAATAAGTGACGCTGTAGATCACAATGTCGATTGATTTACTCTCTGCTTTTATCATTGGTTTATTCGGTAGTGGTCACTGCTTAGGTATGTGTGGTGGCATAACAACCATGTTAACCAGTGCTATCGAGCAAAAACAGCAAAATAACCGTAAATTTTGGTTAGTAATTTTTTATCACTTTGGCCGTATTTTTTCTTATAGTTTTATCGGTTTTATTGTCGCCTTAAGTAGTTCCATCGCTATTCATAGCGTCGGTTTTCCTCTTTATGTTTTACGCTTCGTGGCTGCGATTTTTTTAATATTATTGGGTTTGTATCTTGGCCAATGGTTTATGGGCTTAAGTTATGTTGAAAAAGCAGGTCGTGGTATTTGGCAAAAACTATCCCCCCTAAGTAAAAAAATTATTCCAGTTAATAACAAACGCAAAGCGCTGGCTTTAGGTATGTTATGGGGCTGGCTACCTTGTGGCTTAGTTTATTCCACCTTAACTTGGTCATTAGCCAGTGGTGATGCAATCACAGGTGCCCTTATCATGTGCTTTTTTGGTTTAGGTACATTACCAGCCCTGATCGCATTATCGTTTGGCATACATTCCTTTAAAAGCTTATTGCTCAACCCGCTATTTAAAAAATTATCAGCTATCTCTTTAATTCTCTTTGGAATTTATCAACTAATAATTCTTTAAACTCAATTGCATCTATTAAAAGCATTGCATAGAATAGCCTTAACATTATTGAGGATATAAATATGCAAACAAATCAATGTCCGGGACGACAACATATCCATTGCCAAAGCTGTAGTTTAAGTGAATTATGTTTACCTTATTCTTTAGATGCACAAGAGCTTGATCAACTTGATTTGATCATAGATCGTAAGCGCCCTGTTCATAAAAATGACAAAATATATAGTGATGGTGAAGCACTACATTCATTGTTTGCTATTCGAACCGGTACCTTTAAAACCTATACAATTAATGCGCAAGGCGAAGAACAAATCACAGGTTTTCATTTACCTGGCGACTTATTAGGATTTGACGCCATTGCCCAATCAGAACATGCAAGTTTTGCACAAGCATTAGAAACCTCAATGGTATGTGAAATTCCATACGACACGCTTGATAACTTATCAGCCACTATGCCTAAGCTGCGTAAACAAATTTTAAAACTAATGAGTGCAGAAATAAAAACCGATCAAGACATGTTATCACTGCTTAATCGTAAAAATGCCGAACAACGACTAGCCACTTTTATTGTCATGCTTAGTACTCGTTATAAAACCCGTAATTTATCCCCAAATGAATTCAGATTAGCAATGACACGTGGTGATATTGGGAACTATTTAGGACTAACGAGTAGAAACCATTAGCCGATTATTAAATCGATTTGATAAACAAGGTTTATTAAACGTAAATGGAAAATTCATAACGATCAATAATTTAGAAGAACTTAAAACACTAGGTGAAGTATAGTTTTTATTGCTCCCTTAATGACTTAGTGACAACTTATGCATTAAGGGAACTCTTTGTCATATTCCAAGTATAAACCCCGCCATATCTTCGATATTTTGCCGTTCTTGAACTAAACTTTGTTAAAGCATTGAATTGATTTTCATTGATTAATATTAACTAGCCTAAACTTGGCAAGTTAGCTAATAGTATTAAATAAATGATTATCATAAGCAAGTTAACGACAAATAACGAGGCCAATCATGGAAAAATATCAAAACATTCTAGTCGTTGTTGACCCCAACGATGAAGAACAAAAAGCGTTAAAACGTGCCATTACCTTAGGTAAAAAAACACAAGCCAATATCACCGTATTTTTAACTATTTTTGATTTTTTCTACGAAATGACCACCATGTTGTCGCATGAAGAACGCGAAAATATGCGTGAGTCAGTGATCAAAAGTAGAGAAAATTGGCTAAAAGAATTAATCACGCAACCAGAAGATAATTATTTAGCCGATAACTTAAATATAAAAACCAAAGTTGTTTGGCATAACCGACCTTTTGAAGCCATTGTTCAAGAAGTATTAGCACATAACTTTGATCTGGTGGTTAAAGGTACTCATCACCATGACAAATTAAAATCGGTTATTTTTACCCCACCGATTGGCATATTCTGCGTAAATGCCCTTGCCCTGTATTATTAGTAAAAGATCATCTATGGCCAGAAAATGGTAATATTTTAGCGGCTGTTAATGTAGGTAACGAAGAGGAAGAACATATTTCCCTTAATAAAAAACTTACCGAAGAAGCGGTGCATTTAGCGGAACTAATTAATGCTAATGCTCATTTGGTTAACGCTTACCCTGGTACTCCAGTTAATATTGCCATAGAAATCCCTGAGTTTAATGCTATTGAATATAGTCATAACATGAAAGCACATCATACCGACGCCATGAGAGAGCATGCTTTAAGTTTTAACTTTGACCTTGACAACACCCATGTTAGAGAAGGCTTACCCGAAGATGTTATTGAATCCATGGCGCAAGCATTAGATTGTGAATTAGTGATCTTAGGTACAATTGGCAGAACAGGCTTTTCAGCAGCATTAATTGGCAATACTGCCGAACAAGTCATTGATAATTTAAATTGTGATGTATTGGCTTTAAAACCTGATGGGTATATTTCACCACTAGCCGGCTGATCAAGCATTGTAAATGGGCGTTTATTTAAGAAACAAAGCCATTATTTAATTGGTCAGTTATAGTAGTTCAGGTATAATTCGCGCGAATTTATTTAGGGTGAAATTATGTCTGACGCAATACAATCATTATCAAAAGCTGAGCAAACACAATTACAAAAACTTGAAAAAAAGTTGCGTGGTCATGTTGGTAAAGCTATCGCTGAATATAACATGATTGAGGACGGCGATCGTATCATGGTCTGCTTGTCTGGTGGCAAGGATAGTTACGCGTTACTTAATATCTTATTGATATTAAAGACTTTAGCACCAATTGATTTTGATATAGTGGCAGTTAACTTAGATCAAAAACAACCTGGTTTTCCTGAGCATATTTTACCCAACTATTTAGCTAGCTTAGGTGTTGAATACCAAATTATTGAAGAAGATACTTACGCTATAGTTAAAGATAAAATCCCTGAAGGAAAAACTACCTGTAGTTTATGCTCGCGTTTACGTCGGGCCATTTTGTACAAAGCGGCGAAAAATTTAGGGGCAACAAAATTGCCTTAGGACATCACAGGGACGATATGATCGAAACCTTGATGTTAAATATGTTTTATGGCGGCAAAATGAAAGCAATGCCAGCTAAGCTAGTTTCTGATAATGGTGAGCATGTTGTAATTCGTCCACTGGCCTTTTGTAAAAGCCGATCTAGCAAAATATGCCAGTTTAAAAAAGTTTCCGATCATTCCTTGTAACCTTTGTGGCTCACAACCGAAACTTACAACGCCAAAACATTAAGCAAATGTTAAATGATTGGGATAGCTCTCACCCTGGCCGAATAGAGTCAATGTTTACGGCCATGCGTAATATAGTACCTTCACATATGTGTGATACTGAGTTATTTGATTTTAAAGGAATAAATTCTTCATCAGGGGTAATTAATGGCGGCGATATCGCTTTTGACCGAGAAGAGTTTCAAGACAAAAGCCCAGCGAATAATCAACAGTTTAAAGATGAATTATTAAATAGCCCATTACAAGTGATCGATCTTAGTTAAGCTTTATTAACTAAATGAAAAACTAACCGATATTCAATTCGGTTAGTTTTTAATCAGCTTAAGCACCAACTTTGATGTACCTCGCATTATGGCGTAACATATCAATAATATCAGAGACATAGTCAGCACCGCGCTCTGAATAAGGTAACAAGCCTGTTGCTAAAATTTCAGGTTTTAACGGCTGCTGATGCGCTCTTAATTGTGCTCTTATGGTGCGGAAAACATCATAAGCATAATGTGAATTGATATTATATAAATATTTTTCAACCGCGGTATCAATACTTTGAAAAGCGGCTACTTCATGTTTACCGTCTTCATCACGTGCATTTGGTACCATGCCACAGCCCTTCTTATAACACCATAAACCAAAAAAGTTCAGACCAATACGCGCAAACCTAGACGTTCCCCAAGCCGATTCATTTGCCGCTTGTACTAGCACTAATTCGGTTGGCACAATATCTATACGTCGTAACAACTTTTGCACTTGCTGTTGTTTTATTAAGTTTGCCGGTAATACGGTATTTTTGTACATTTTTTCGTAAAAATGCTTGTTCATCCTTAGTTAAGGTTTGCGCTAAGGTTAACTTTTGTTGTATCGCTAGCACTTGTTTACGGGTAGCCAGTAACTGATTATTAGCTTTAATAATAGCCGGCTTTTGAAAATCAAAAAAGTCTTTTTCTTTAATTTTGTGTCTCTAATTTTACTAAACTTAGGTAATTTCACCGAATGTAACGGTTTTTCAACAACAATCGGTTTCGCACGCTTATCTTGTTGTCCTTTGTCAGTTATAACAGGTTTAAAAATGTAAAAGGCGCAATTAATGCGATAAAAGCAATCACAAGAACAATAAATTTGAACACGATTTTAAACATAGTTTTATCTCTAAGCTGAAAAAGTACTGTTAATGGATGTTTGTTTATCGACTGTTTGAATATCTAATCCAAAAATTTCACGGTATAAAATACCTTTCATGTGGTAATACATAGGTGCTAAATAACTCATTGAAAAGAAGAATATTGCCACACCGATAATACTTGCTGGGCTATTGATTAAAAATAACAAAGGCAATAACGAAACAAAAAAAACAGTAGCTAATATAAAGTGTAGTAGAAATATCTGCGGCCATTGAAAGCGTGTTACTTTTAATGAAATTAAAATAGATTTTAACGGAGATAATTTTTTTTCAATAATTAACGGCATAGTTAAGGTTAATGCGATCACTAAATAAACTCCAGGCAGTAATTACAAACAACTCACAGCCCTATTGAAATAAGAACCATAGAGCATAAAGCATAAAAGAAACATAACTGGCTGATTTTTAAAAGCTAAACAGCATTCGAGTTGGCTTGATACCAACACTGGCAAATACGCCAAACATTCTTCAACACCCGCAATTAATGGTGAAAATGTTCCAAGGTAATAATAATATTAATTAAAATGATGCTTCCGGATCTTGTTGAACTTGTTCAATGCCAACCTAAAGTTTACTTATCAGTAAAAGATAAAAACACCAAACATTAATATAAAAAACAAACTAATATTGATGGTTTTATAAAGTAACGTTAAAGCCCAAGCTTCCTTTAATATCGACTGTATATTAATTGTATACTTGCCCGTTAAGTTGTTGATTCCATGTCGCCACCGACATGAACAATAGGATGTTTATCCAACAGAAACTTTATTTAATAAAATAATGAAATTGCCTCAATCAGGTTAAAAATTAATATTAAGTTATCATTAACTAGAGCGTGTTGACCTTTCAGGAATAATTTTTGTTCTAACTGAGCGCTTTCAAAACAAGGCGCGAGCCAGATCTAATATAGTTATTCTCGACAACTGATCCTGCCTTGCTCAATAACCTGCATCCATACAGGAATATAGTGATTAACGCAGTGCTGAAACTCGGACGAACCTGAAAGGGCAACATCTGTAGGCCTTTCTACTACGTTATCGCTCATTTATGTAGAACAACTACACTTCAATCGCTCTGCCTTGTATAAAACCCATACAGCCTGTTGCAAAAATTTGTAAAAAATATACAGCAAATGGAGCAACACCGCTCTAAGCTTGTATATTTATTGATAAGTCATAACAAAATTTGTAGCGCTGATCATTAATAATACAGCCCCATTAAACGTTCGAGCAGATAACCCTTTCACTAAGCATGTTTTAACTAAAGAGTTAGATAAACTAAATGATAAAAAGATAAACCAGCAACTTGTTGCTAACGCCATATAAATACCATAAATAACTTTAATATTATTGTTGGTGTCTTCATTGAAATTATGGTGCTAAATAAAGCGATAAAAAATAGTGTTGCTTTAACGTTAAGGCCGTTAACTAAAAAACCTGTGATAAACGCTTTTTTAATTGAGGGCGGGCCTTGCAAATGATATTTTTTTTGCTCGGTTATAGGTTAAAGTTTGGCCATTAAACTTAACACTCAAGGTAAATAAAATAGCTGGCGGCAAGATACTTTAATAAATCAAAAGCAAAGGATGCGTTGAGAAAACAACACTTAAACCGATAATTGAATAGCGACATGCAGCAATATGCCGGTACCAATACCTAAACTGGTTACTATTGCCGTTTTACGATCATAACGAATACTTTGTTTTAAAATCAAAGCAAATCAGGACCTGATGTTGCAACAGCAAAAAAATGAATAACTTATATAAGGAAAAATTCGGTCAAATAGACGTCAAACATTAATATTCAGCCTTACTGTTATCATCATCGTAAACAAGGCATTTATTGATGTTGTGCGTGGAATGGCTTAGCTTTTGCTGAAAAAATTGTGCCCCTTTATCTGCGTGCTAACTTGATATTTTCTTGTTCAGGAATTAACTCAGGCTCTTTATAACCTGATAGATAATACCTTTTCTAAAACTTTCTTCACGTAATATATGCAACATAGGATATGGTGATCGGTTAGTAAAATTAGCCGCGTCACTTGGATCTTCACCTTCAAAACAATATTCAGGATGAAAACTGGCGATTTGAAAAGTGCCCTCATAACCACTATCAGCAATTAATTGGTTAGAAAAATACAATAAATCTAAATATTGCTCAAACTCCGTAAAACCTGAGTCAAAAATAATAAGTGCGGTTTCAACCGAAGGGTTATTTGCCATAATTCACATTGATGAATTAACATTTCTAACGCTTTGTCAAAAGAAGTTTCTGGTGCAACATAATAAATGAATACTGTCATTAACAAATTCTTTTTTCGCGAAAGGACAAAAATTAAAGCCGATAATGATATCTGACAACCAAGTTTTGGTTGGCGGCTATGTATTGATGATCCATTATGATTCTGTTGTTGTAATTGCCACATACGGGCATAAAGTTGATTATTAGCTAATAAGTTAGCATGAGTGCCCTGCTCTACGACTTGCCCTTTAGACATAACAACAATGTTTGTCTGCGTCAACTATGGTTGATAATCGATGAGCAATAACAAGACTTGTTCTATTTTTCGCAACATCGTTAATCGCTTTTAATATCGCTTGCTCTAAATACTATCAAGATGTCGCTTCATCAAAAATTAAAATAGCCGGATCTTTAGTTGTTTCGCGCAATGGCAACCCGCTGTTTTTCACCACCCGATAATTTTAAACCACGCTCGCCAACAAGGGTATGTTCTTTATCTGGTAAATCTTGTATTAACTTACTTAAATGTGCCATTTCTAGCATGAAATACTTCGGCATCTGTTGCCGTTGGTTTGCCATATCTGACATTCTCAAAAAGTGTATCATTAAATAACACAGTATCTTGCGGCACAATACCAATGGCTGAGCGTAAAGAATGCTGAGTTACTTCATTAATTGCTTGACCATCAATAGTAATGGCGCCAGAAGTAACATCATAAAAACGAAACAGTAATTTTACTAAGGTTGACTTACCAGAACTTTCACCAACAATCGCCACTTTTGAACCGGCAGGAATAGTAATAGATACTTGCTTAAGAATGGCTCTATCGGGATGATAATGAAAGTTAACTTGTTCAAATTGAATATTTACCTTACTTAGCTTTAAAGCCTGAACATTATCCATATCCGTTATGGTTGGTTTACGTTCAAGTAAGCCAAACATATTTTCAATATTGACTAATGAGCCCTAATTTCGGTATACAAACCCTAAAAAGTTTAACGGTAAAAATAATTGCATCATAAAAGCATTGATCAACACAAAATCACCTAACGTTAGTATGCCATGCGACACTTGATATGCTGCGAGCCCTAACATAGCGGTCATTGATACGGAGACAATAAAGCTTGGCCACCGTTTAATGCAAATAACGATAACCTATTTTCGTTTTTGCCGTTTCCCAACTCGCTAATTGTTCGTCATAAGCATCCGCTTCATATTTTCATTGGTAAAGTATTTAACGGTTTCATAATTTAACAAAACTATCAATAGCACGGGTATTAGAAAGAGTCCGCTTTATTGGCCGCACGAATATAGCCTGTTCGCCATTCTCAATGGCATAAATCGAATAAGCAACATAACTAACAATCGAAAGTAAGGTAATAGCGCAAACCCTATCCCGTAATTAAAAAATAAAATACGTCACTAAACTAATTTCAAACAAGGTTGGAATAATTAAGATCATAAAGCGCATTAAAAAACTAATGCCCGAATTACCACAGCGATCAATATCCTCGCGACAAGCAACCCGTTTGCCACTCTAGATGAAAAAGCTAATTCTAGTTGATGTAAATGTTGAAAAACTTTTTTAAACCGATGCGGCGAATAGCGTTCTGTCACTTTGCCAAATAAGGTATCGCGAATTTCCGCCAAATAAATAATAATGTCAAATTAGTCAACCAGGCGGCCACTAAACCAAAGGGTACCAAGATAAGCGTTTCAGTATTGCCCTTTTCTAAAGTATCAACTAAATCCTTCAAAATAAAAGGTAAATAAACACTGGCGAGTTTAGTAAGAATTAAACAAACAAGCGCAAAAGTCACTCGCACTTTAAACTCCTAACAAATAAGGTAAGACTTGTTTAATAACCGCCATTAATAACGTTAACTTCTTGCTCTGGGTACTGACTACGGCGCATATAAATTTAATTTAAAAATGGTAAAAAGAAAAAAGGCTGCATTAAGCTGCCTTTCCTAACCAGGATTGGAATTCTAAATAAACACTTGGAATGTTAATTAAGACTGGTTACCGTCTTCAACTCGGCTTTTAATTTTTGCCCAGGTCGAAAAGGTAACTACCTTACGAGCAAATTGAATATCTTCACCGGTCTTAGGATTTCGGCCCGGTCGTTCCGCCTTTTCCCTAAGATCAAAATTACCAAAGCCAGAAAGTTTAACTTGCTCACCGCTTTCTAAAGTTTCACGGATCTCTTCAAAAAGATTTCCACCATATCTTTAGCATCACTGCTCAGTCCTACCTTTTCACATAGTGTTCTGCTACTTCTGCTTTCGTTAACGCCATGGATTAATTCCTCAGTTCTGCATCTAGTTCATTTTTGAGGGTATTAACAACGGTTTCGACAACATCATTGATGTCTTTTTCTTCAAGAGTTTTATTCACATCTTGCAAAAGGTTAATGCAATTGCCAAACTCTTAAACTTCAATACCTTTACCTGTATATACCATCGAACAGTTTGAATAATTGCATTTTTCAATAAGTTTCTAGTAACACTTTTTGCATCAGACTTGCTCTTTCACAATAACTGCTATATCACGGCGATTGGCGTTCGGAAGCTTCCAGATCCTCAGTAGCCCAAGGTAAATTTGCTGTGTTATTTCACTTAAAGTAACTCAAAAATAACTGTTCTACCATTTAGGCGAGAATTGTTCTTTCTATTTCCAGGATGTAAAAGTTCACTATGCCACAGCTACACGACCATCTACGATGGAGTGCCGCCGTTGCCCTGGGCTGGCCAAACGGGTAATTCTGCTAGCACAGTTCAAACTCACCCTCAGCGCATAGCATGAAGAAAGTAACGCTTCAACATCCTACCAAATCAAAAGAAATCTCCGGCAGTCGTATCCATACTGCCAATGTTCTTGGTTCATCGCGAGCCAGAAATAACACCTGCGATCATATTATCTTGTCGCACACCATTGCAGCACTTTCATCAGGAATCAAAACGTAAGCCGGTTTCAAATAAACGAAATCACGGTTTGTTGACGGTTTAGTAGTTATAAACTACTGACTGTAATAATCCGGTCCATAAACTTAAACGCATAACTGACATTTCAGAAGAAATAGGATGCGGTAAAGTCATTACCTCAGTCTGGGTGAATTAACGACTGAATTTTAGAATCAGCTATAGGTAATTGCTTCTGAAACCACGGTTTACCAAAGTTTGACGTAATTTAGCAACCGGTAGTTTTGCTTTCATTATGTTGGCGCATTTTTAACGATGCTGTTGGCGATACATTACGGAATGTTGTTGTAACCAAAAAATACGCGCAACTTCTTCAATTAAATCAACTTCAATTGAAATATCAAAACGATAGCCAGGTACAGCAACTTGCCAAACATTATCAGTAAACTCGATGCTAAAACCTAAACGGGTTAAAATTTCAGACACTTTGTCATCACTAATATGGAAACCAATACGTTGATCTAACATTGTGCGGCGTAATGAAACATGATTAACCGCTGGGATATGGCTTTCATCAACGGTCTCAATAACAGGCCCTGCTTCACCACCCACAATTTCTAATAATAAGGCGGTTGCACGTTCTATTGCATCACGTTGTAGTTGTGGATCAACACCACGTTCATAACGGTGGAAGCATCTGTATGTAAACCATATTGGCGTGCTTTACCTAAAATAGCCAGTGGTTTGCAAAAAATGCACTTTCTAAAAAAGATATCCGAAGAAGCTTTAGTAACACCACTTTCTAAGCCACCAAAAATACCGGCCATTGCCAATGCTTTATTGTCATCAGCAATTACTAAGGTTTGCTCGGATAAGGTAACTTCGTTTTCGTCTAACAAGGTTAATTTTTCATCTTTGTTGGCAAAACGAACATTGATACTACCGTCAATTTTAGCTAAATCAAAAGCATGCATCGGATGACCAAGTTCTAACAATACATAGTTAGTAACATCAACGACAGGGTCAATTGAACGTACACCACAACGACGTAGTTTTTCAACCATCCATAACGGTGTTTGTGCGGCTAAGTTAATGCCTTTAATAACACGGCCTAAATAACGAGGACACGCTTGTGGCGCGGCAATATTAATCGCGACACTGTCATCAATACTTGGCGCTACAGGTGAAATAGCAACTTCATTAACAGTTAAGCTATTTAATACACCAACTTCTCTTGCTAAGCCTTTAATACCTAAACAATCACCACGGTTAGCCGTTAAATCAACATCAATGGTAACGTCATTTAAGTCTAAATAATCACGAATATCAGTGCCAATTGGCGCATCTAATGGTAATTCAATAATGCCATCAGCGCTGTCAGCTAAACCTAATTCAGATTCAGAGCACAACATACCAAACGACGGTTGACCACGTAATTTCGCTTTTTTTAATTTTAAAATCACCAGGTAAAACAGCGCCTACCATAGCAACCGCAACTTTTAAGCCTTTGCGACAGTTTTTAGCACCACAAACAATATCAATTAACTCGCCATCGCTTGCTGCACTACCCACATTAATTTTTGTTACTTGTAATTTATCAGCATCAGGATGTTGACCACACTCAACTACTTCACCAACCACTACGCCTGAAAACTGACCAGCAACCGCTTCAATGCCATCAACTTCTAAACCCGCCATGGTAATTTGATGGGTTAATTGCTCAGATGTTAACTCAGGACTAACCCACTCACGTAACCAAGATTCACTAAATTTCATTTGCTTGAGTCCTACTTAAACTGTTTTAAAAAACGAAGATCATTTTCAAAAGAATGCGCGTAAATCGTTAACGCCGTAACGTAACATTGTTAAACGCTCAACCCCCATGCCAAAAGCAAAACCGGTATACACTTCAGGGTCAATACCCACTGAACGTAGAACATTCGGATGAACCATACCGCAACCTAATACTTCTAACCATTTACCATTTTTCCCCATAACATCAACTTCTGCTGACGGCTCCGTAAATGGGAAATAAGATGGACGGAAACGAATTTCTAAATCTTCTTCAAAAAGTTATGTAAAAAGTCATGTAATATGCCTTTTTAAGTGCGTAAACTAACGTCTTTATCTACCAATAAACCTTCTACTTGATGGAACATTGGTGTATGTGTTTGATCATAATCGTTACGATACACTTTGCCCGGCGAGATAATACGTAGTGGTGGTTGTTCCGCTTCCATCGTGCGAATTTGACCACCTGAGGTTTGAGTACGTAACACTAATTTCGGGTTGAAATAAAAGGTGTCATGATCTTGTCGAGCTGATGATGCTCAGGAAGATTTAAAGCATCAAAGTTAAAGTCATCTTCCACTTCAGGACCAGACTTCCACTTCCGCAAAGCCTAGTTCACCAAAAGCTTTCAATACGTTCAATAGTACAGTAACCAGGTGTAAACCACCTAATTCATTTGTTCTACCTGGTAAGGTTACATCAATAGATTCAGACGCTAATTTTGCGGTAATTTCTTGTGCCCGTAAACTCACCACGTGCGTTTAATGCTTTTTTGCACTTGCTGTTTAGCTAAGTTAATTACTTGGCCAGCTTTTGGTTTTTTCTTCTTTTGGTAATTGGCTTAAACCTTTCATTTGCTCAGTAAAAAGCCCTTTTTTACCTAAAAGTTCACACGAACTTCGTCAAGCGCTGCTGGATCAACGGCTTCACTGATCGCTTTTTCAGCCTGTAAAATTATATCGTCTAAATTCATGATTTCCTCTGAAGCTATTGTTAGCTTTGGGTAGACATATTTGATTAATAAAATGGTGTGTGATTTTACACAAAAGCAAAGCATTAATGTAGGGTAAAAGCTTAATTTATCTAAAAAGAAGACAAAAAGCTTAGAAATTGATTTAATTAAGGAAAAATTACTGGTAACAAGAAACTCATAACCGCATAAATTTAATACGCTAGTAATAAAAAGGCCTTGTCAAAACAAGGCCTAAAACATGCAATTAATCAAATGGGTGTTAATCAATTAATTGGTAGTTATTACGTAAAATATCAATAATTTCTGCTTTAGGATTATCACTTAAGACAATTTTTTGCCCTGTGATCTTCTCAGCAATATCAATATACGTTTTAGAAACATCCATTAATACTTGCACCGGTAATTCATTATCTTCGGCCAGTTTTAAACGCTCAGCCATGCGATCTTTATTTAATAAAATATCAGGATCTGGAAAATGATTTAATAATAACTGGCGGAAACCTTCTTTCGATTTTTCAACAACGTTACCAGCACGATATTGTTCACCATCCCAAATGCGTGAAGAGTCTGGTGTGCCAACCTCATCCATATAAATAAGTTTGTCATTACCTTGTGCATCTTTAACATAGCCAAATTCAAATTTGGTATCGACAAAAATTTGATCTAACTTTGCCAAGGCATCCGAGATCACATCAAAACCTTGTTTTAGCAACTTTTCATAAAGCGCGATATCGTCAACCGATTTAAAATTAAACGCAGCATAATTATCAACAATATTAGCACGAGTAATATTTACATCATCAACAGCAGGTACACCAGGAATACCTTCTAAAATTCCTTTTGTAGATGGTGTTTGTAGTAACTCAGGTAATTTACTGTCTTTGCTTAAGCCTTCTGGTAATTGAATGCCACAAAAATCACGTTCACCTTTGGTGTATGCGCGCCACATTGAGCCTGTAATATATTGACGACAAATCGCTTCAATCATTACCGGTGTTGCTTTTTGTACAATCCAAACAAAAGGATGTGGAATATCAAGAATGTGGCTATCAGCTAAACCTTGCTCTTTAAATAAGTTAAACCAATGATTTGAAATCGCATTTAACGCCGCGCCTTTGCCTGGTACGCCGCATATTGCCTTCGCCACGCCAAATACAGTCAAAGGCAGAAATACGATCACTGATCACCATAATGGCAAGTGGTGTATCACTAGCAACATCATAACCCTTTTCTTTAATCAAACGTTGGCTATCAGCTGCTGTTAACCAATAAACAGAACGTACTTTACCGCTATGCACTGGTGCATCGGTACGAATAGGTAAATCATTATTTACCGCTAAAACTTGATCAGCAAGGCTCATTTTCTAGCTCTTAAATAGTTGAAACATTAATGGTAGTGAATAATATCTAATCATCAATAAAATATCATTCGCTAATATTAACATTCGTAATGTTAGCTCAGGTTTACTCTTACTATTTTGATAAATTTTCGATATGTCGCTGTTTGATGACAGAAAAATACGCGCAACTTATATCAATAAGTAAGCATATTTGACGCAATAAGCGAAACAAATAGATAAGAAAAAGTATCAGAAAAAGAAAAAGGACGCATATAGCGTCCCTTTCCAAAAGTTTTCAGCCTGTATTAAGCTAAAGCAGCTTCTGCTTTAGATACTAATACAGAGAAAGCTGCTTTATCGTATACAGCGATGTCAGCTAAGATCTTACGATCGATCTCGATAGAAGCTTTCTTAAGGCCGTTAATAAAACGACTGTAAGATAAACCATTTTGACGAGATGCTGCGTTGATACGAGCAATCCAAAGTTGACGGAATTGACGTTTACGTTGACGACGGTCACGGTAAGCGTATTGTCCAGCTTTAGTTACAGCTTGGAAAGCAACGCGATAAACGCGACTACGAGCACCGTAGTAACCTTTAGCTTGCTTTAGAACCTTTTTTATGACGTGCACGTGCTACAACACCGCGTTTTACTCTAGCCATTTGATATTTCTCCTATTAACCGTGACGTAAAAGTTTTTTAACTGACTTGATGTCAGAAGCGGCGATCATGCATTTAGCACGAAGATGACGCTTAACTTTTGTACGGCGCTTAGTCAAAATATGACGTAGACCCGCTTGTTTAAATTTGTAGCCGTTGGCTGTCGCTTTAAAGCGCTTTGCAGCACCTTTGTTAGTTTTCATTTTAGGCATGAATATACTCCGCATTCATTATTACATTCATTTGAATGAATAATTGCCATTTAAATTTAGTAATTCAGGCGATGATCATCATAAAGTAAACTTATTAATCATACTTGCATGGCCTCAATTACCCGTTGCTAGATAACATTGGTGAATAAAGCTTTCGCCTTATTACTTGCTATTACCAAGTATTATCGTTTGATTGGTGCTAATACCATTATCATTTGACGACCTTCCACTCGACGAGGGAAAAATTCGCAAACGCTAATGTCTTCTAAATCGCTTTTAACACGGTTTAAAAGGTTTAAGCCCAATTCTTGGTGCGCCATTTCACGACCACGGAAACGTAATGTTACCTTGGCCTTGTCGCCACCTTCTATGAAGCCGTCTCAGGTTGCGAAGTTTTACCTGATAATCGCCTTCATCTGTACCAGGACGGAATTTAATTTCCTTAACCTGAATTTGTTTTTTGATTTTTACGTTGTTCTTTTTGTTCTTTAGCTTTTTCATAGATAAATTTACCATAATCCATGACTCGACAAACTGGCGGCTTTGCCGTTGGGCTAATTTCCACAAGATCTACACCAGCTTCATCAGCTTGGTTCATTGCTTCATTTAATGAAACAATACCGCCAGGTTCGCCGTCAAATTTAATTAAACGGATCTCATTACCTGGGATATCTGTGATTAACTCATTTAAACGATGTGCTGGCTCTTTTTGCCCGCCTTTAAGACCATTTTTAATAGTCAGTTCCTCCGAAGAACTTAATAAATACCAAACCTATTTTCTCATTAAGGTTTGCGTTAAAAAATATGTTGATATCGGTTAATGCTATCGTAAAGCTAAATATTAGCTACGAGATGCGACTTCTTGCGATAATTTGGCAATAAAGTCTTCAACCGACATTTTTCCTAAATCTTCACCACTTCGTGTTCGTATAGCAATTTCGCCATTTTCCATTTCTTTGTCACCGACAACTAAAAGGTATGGAACACGCTTTAATGTGTGCTCGCGGATTTTAAAGCCTATCTTCTCATTTCTCAAGTCTAGTTTTGCTCTAAATCCACTTTCTTTCAATTTTTTTGCAACTTTTTGGCAATATTCACCTTGTTTGTCGGTAATATTCATCACAGTTGCTTGAATTGGTGATAACCAAGTTGGGAATTTACCTGTGTATTCTTCAATTAAAATACCGATAAAACGTTCAAGTGAACCCAAAATGGCTCGATGGATCATAACCGGAACATGTTTTTCACCGTCTTCGCCAATATAAGACGCATCTAAACGACCCGGTAAAGCAAAATCAAGTTGTACTGTACCACATTGCCAGTTACGACCTAAACAATCTAATAAAGTAAATTCAATTTTAGGACCATAAAAGCACCTTCACCAGGTAAATACTCAAAATTAATCCCTAAGTTAGTTAAGGCATTGGCTAAGCCAGCTTCAGCTTTATCCCAAACCTCGTCACTACCAATACGTTTTTCAGGACGCGTTGATAATTTAACGAGAATATCTTCAAAACCAAATGATTTATAAACATCGTAAACCATTTGAATACATTGAGTCACTTCGCCTTGTACTTGCTCTTCCGTACAGAAAATATGGGCATCATCTTGGGTGAAACCACGAACACGCATTAAACCGTGTAAGGCACCTGATGGCTCATTACGGTGACAACAACCAAACTCCGCCATACGTAAAGGTAAATCGCGGTAAGATTTTAAGCCTTGATTAAATATTTGCACATGCCCTGGACAGTTCATGGGTTTGATTGCATATTCACGCTTTTCAGATTCAGTAGTGAACATGTTTTCAGCGTATTTGTCCCAATGGCCTGACTTTTCCCAAAGCACACGGTCCATCATTAATGGCCCTTTTACTTCGTCGTAATCATATTCATGTAATTTTTCACGAATAAACTTTTCAAGTTCTGTATAAATAGTCCAACCGTCATTATGCCAAAACACCATGCCTGGCGCTTCTTCTTGCCAATGGAATAAATCTAAAGTTTTACCAATTTTACGATGGTCGCGTTTTTCAGCTTCAGCAAGACGTTGAATATAGGCTTTAAGCGCTTTTTTATCTGCCCAAGCGGTACCATAAATACGTTGCAACATTTTATTATCAGAGTTACCACGCCAATAAGCACCGGCCATTTTCATTAATTTAAAATGCTGACAATGACGCATGTTTGGTACATGTGGACCACGACACATATCAATGTATTCTTCATGATGATAAAGCCCTGGTTTATCATCTTTCTCGATGTTTTCATCAAGAATTTCAATTTTGTAAGTTTCGCCACGTGCTTCAAAAGTATCACGCGCTTCTTGCCAAGAAACAGTTTTTCTTAACTACGTCGTAATTAGTTTTAGCCAGCTCTAACATACGTTTTTCTAACTTGGCTAAATCGTCTTCGCTGATCGAATGGTCTAAATCAATATCGTAATAAAAGCCGTTATCAATCGTAGGCCCTATCGCCATTTTGGTATGTGGCCATAATTGCTTGATCGCATGGCCTAATAAATGGGCACAAGAGTGACGAATAATTTCAATACCTTCATCATCTTTGCTAGTAATTAATTGTAAGCTGCTATCAGCAGTAATTAATTCACAAGCATCAACTAAATCACCATTGATACGACCAGCAATAGTCGCTTTTGCTAAACCAGGACCAATATCAAGAGCAACATCCATTACAGATACAGCATTGTCAAATGAGCGTTGACTTCCGTCAGGGAGAGTAATAACAGGCATGAAACTTCCTTTATACAGTGGTGACACATACTAAGTGCCACTTGTTTTATTTGCGTTTGCGCTGTCACAAAACAGCACGAATAAATTTTAAATTCATTACGAATTTATCGAGCTGGCAAATATAGGGGAAATCGCCTTATTTTGCAATGCTAACACCAATAATTTGCTTTAATTTATTGGTGTTACGGGTGAGTTTTCGTAAAAAACAGCTGAATAATATAAAATTCTCAGATCGCGCTATACTCAAATAACCATTTAACCGATATCACTTACCTTATTATGTGGGCAGCGATAGCAAAAGCAATTTCAGAAGCCACCAGTGAAACATTTGAACTGACTACCAAACGTCAAGTAAGTGGTGGCGATATTAATCTTGCTTATATCATCTCGAATGGCATCTCAAATGGCCATCGAGCGATTAACGAACAAGCCAACAAAAAGCTGACAAAGCAGTATTTTGTAAAAATAAACCGTAAAAGCAACTTAGCGTTATTAGAAACTGAGCATGAGAATCTTAACAAAATAAGACAACTATCAACCATTCATTGCCCTGTTCCTATAACCCTTGGTACCACTTTAGATAACAGTTTTTTAGTGCTCTCTTTTGAGCCGTTAACATCACCAAAAAATGATCACTGGTATAACTTAGGTGTAGCCCTTGCGGATATGCATTTATGCAGTAAACACGGTCAATTTGGCTGGCATCAAGATAATTATATAGGCCAAACTTTACAACCTAATCGATGGCAAACCAATTGGCGTACTTTTTTTGCCGAGCAACGTATTAGCTGGCAATTACAATTATTAAAAGAACAAGCTGTTTCTCTGGGTGATATCGAAAAAATCACCACCGTTTGTCACGATCTTTTAGTTCACCATAAAGTAACACCTTGTTTAGTACATGGTGATTTATGGCAAGGCAATGTAGGTTTTGCCAACGGCAAACCGTTAATTTACGACCCTGCTTGTTATTTTGGTGATCGGGAAGTTGATATTGCGATGTCGGAACTCTTTGGCAAGTTTCCGGCACCATTTTATCAAGGTTACGAACACACCTATCCATTAACTGGCGGCTACGAACAACGTAAGCTAGTTTATAACTTTTACCATTTATTAAATCATTTATTGATGTTTGGTGAACCTTACTTAAAGCAAGCTCAAGAGCAACTTGAGCTATTGCTAAACCTCAATGAACTGTCGCAATAGTTATGAATTGATATAACAAAGCCAATAAGGAAGCATTAATGATATAAGGACTTTTTTATTAGGAGTAAGACAATGTCAAAAGATAAAGATATCACCGAACAACGCATTGAATGTCCACATTGTGGGCATCACTTATTTCTTAGTTTAGATATTAGCGGTGGCGATCAAGACTATTACGATGAATGCCCCGCTTGCTGTCGTGATATTCATTTAAATATGCATATTGACGAATATCGCCAAACGATACAATTAGCCGTTAATAATGATGACGAATAAACAAGCACAGGCTAATTTAGTTTAAGTTGCATGCGTTCAATGGTGTCAACTATGGTCACGGTTTGTTGATCAAGTTCGATATTAAGTTTGTCCCCTAAAGATAACTGACCTAAGTTAGTAATTTTTAGCGTTTCCGGAATGAGATGAACATTAAAGGTATCACCTGATATTGCACCTACCGTTAAGCTTGTGCCATTAATCGTGATAAAACCTTTTGCTAAAATATACTTCATCCACTGATCTGCGCATTGTAAGGTTAATTGGCAATTTTCTGCGGTTTTTTGAATGTCTATTAACTCAGCTTGGCAATGAATATGACCACTAACAATGTGACCTCCAATTTCATCGCCTATTTTTAACGAACGCTCAACATTTAACTTATCACCTTGTTTTATTTGGCTTAAATTGGTAACGCGTAACGTTTCATCAATAATATCAAAGCTAATGTATGCGGAATTATTGTCAATTTCAGCAAAATCTACTGCCGTTAAACAAACACCATTAACAGCAACACTTGCACCTATAGTTAACTGCTCAATGTAGGGTATGGGTAATGAAACTTTTAATTTTGTTAAATTATTTTCACATTGTGCAGATAAAACACACGCTTGTGTTTGCACTATACCGGTAAACATATATTATCCCTTGTTAATTATCGAATCGACATTCTACTAGAAAATCTTCATGGCATTTCAACAATTTTTTAAAAATACATCATCACTTATAAAACTCGCCTCGCCTATTCTTGTTACCCAACTGATCCAAAACTTAGTGGGCTTTATCGACACCGTGATGGCAGGACGAGTAAGTGCTGTTGATTTAGCAGCCGTAGCTATTGCTAGTAGTATTTGGTTACCGATTATTTTAACTATTTATGGTTTGATCATGGCACTTGCGTCTATCGTAGCTGAATATGCTGGCCGTAAACAATTTGCCCACATAGTACAAGCAAGTCAACAAACACTGTGGATAGCTTTAAGCTTGTCGCTATTACTGATCTTAAGTTTTAGTGTCGCTATTCCCTTATTAACCCCATACATTACCCTTGAAGAAAACCTGACAGCACTGACCGTTGATTATTTATGGTATGTGGTTTGGGGAGCACCAGGTTTTTGTATTTTTATGGTATTACGAAACTGTGCCGAAGGTCTTTCTATTACTAAACCTGCCATGTATATCAGTATTATCGGCTTAATTATTAATATCCCATTAAATTACATTTTTATTTATGGCGAGTTTGGTGTACCAAGCTACGGCGGCGCCGGTTGTGGCATTGCAACAGCCATTGTTTACTGGCTAATGTGTGTTTTGATGTTGTTCTATATTAATTTTGCCAGAGATTTTAAAACTATTAGAATATTTCAGCATTTTCCATGGCCAAACTTATCGCAAATAAAACATATTTTAATAATAGGAGTACCAATTGCCCTTTCTCTATTATTTGAAGTGAGTTTATTTTCAGTGGTTGCCATTATAATTGCCCCCTTTGGTGCAGATGTTGTTGCCAGCCATCAAATTGCCTTAAACTTTTCCGGCTTAGTGTTTATGATCCCGTTAAGTTTTGCTATGGCCGTTACTGTAAAGGTTGGTTTTGCTTTAGGAGAGAATGATCACTTAAAAGCAAAAGAAATTTGTCGTCACTCTTATATTTTTGCCTTATTAGTAGCAATACTAACCGCCACCTTAACATTAATATTTAAAACACAAATTGCCGCCATTTATACCAATGACCCAAAAGTTATTGAGCTGGCCGCCAGTTTAATGTTCTTAGCCGCGCTATTTCAGTTTTCTGATGCTATTCAAGTTATCTCTGCTGGCGCCTTACGCGGTTATAAAGATACTAAAGCCATACTGATCATCACTTTTATCTCATATTGGCTGGTTGGCTTAACCGTGGGTTATTTATTAGGTGTGAGCAATATCATTGTTGATATGTTAGGACCCGCTGGTTTCTGGATAGGTTTTATTGTTGGTTTAACAACCGCCGCTATCTTCTTATACAAACGTTTAAAGCTAGTGCAATGGCGTTTGATGCATAATGTAAATGCTTAATAATTTGTCTTGTTTTCATTCACTAACGCTTAGTTGCTTGCTAAATAAGCAAACAAGCAATAAATCAATAAAACTGCTTGCAAGTCGATAAACACATCGCTAACATAGCGCCCCGTTGAGAAGTTAAATAATTAATTTATCATACTGATCAATCACACATAGTACGACCGTAGCTCAGTCTGGTTAGAGCACTTCCTTGACATGGAAGGGGTCGGTGGTTCGAGTCCACTCGGTCGTACCAATTAATGCAATTCCCCACTCTTCTCGCATTAATTTATCTCCAAAATAAGCAAAAAAAGCATAATTAAAATTTCAAGTAACAACAACCATTATAAATAACTATTGCAGACCGTGTTGATAGGTTATCCAGGCAATTAATCACTTCAAATTTAGCTGTCTTAAAAAACGATCAATATAATTAACCGTCGGTTCAATCCAAGGATTAAGCAACCAAAAAGAGTGCGGTGAATTATCTAAATAAACCTCTTCAGATAGCACCTCAAATGCTTTTAATTTTTTCCCGTGCTGCCACTTTGCCAGCAGAAAACCGAACTCTCGAACTATTTATAAATAAGGTCTTTGGTGATTGCTCAGAAATATACAAAATGGGCGACGCGGCTTGCCAAATATCCGGAATATCTTCATATCGTCCACCTAACCAAGCACTTGCAGAGGTAACTTTTTTATTAGGATCATTTTCAAACGGTAATGCTTCTGGTGAAGTAAAATCACTTAAACCATCAATATTTATTAACGCACTTATACTTGCGATTGTTTTATCATCTCGTTCAAAGTTAAGCTGTTGTTGATCTAACTTCACTTGTCCGCCGCTATAAGCCAATAATGCCGCTAATTGGCCCCCGGCTGAGCAGCCAGCTAAAACAATATTGGCATTATTAGTTGCCACTTTAAGCCATTGCAAAGCAGTAAATAAATCATCTATTGCCGCTGGAAACTTTGCTTGGCCAGATAAACGATAATTAGGCGTTGCGACGATATAACCTTTTTTAGCTAAACCTAAAGCCAGAGGCTGCATTAATGTTTTATCACCTACTCGCCAACCACCACCATGAATCAGCATGATCACCGGTTTATTATTTGCAGCCAGTACACGAATGTCTTTATTTGATGGCGTATGAGGAGGTGAGTTTAAAGTTTCATCTAATAATCGATAGATGTCTAAACGCAACTCTATGCCATCAATGGTTTTATAAATACGGTCTTTATCGACATGAATGTTTACAGGGATGTTTAAATCGGGAAGCGAAATATCTGGGTACTTTTTAAGATACTTTTGATAGGTATTTTCAATAGTATATTCCTGACAACACACTGATGGCGTGTTAACTAGAAACATAAGTCCCCACCAAAAACGGTATTTCATTACCTTCCCTCTTCGAATTTTATTGGCTAGTGCGTATTAAACATTGCTATTAATAACTTAACTTTAGATGCTTTGGATCAACCGCTCTGAGCTGTTTTATTAAAGGGTGATTGCGTTTTTTTAATTCTGTTAACACTAATTGTGCTACTTCACGGGCTCCTAGGTTATTTAAATGGGTATCATCTTTAACACCATTTGGATAATTAGGATGTAAATTTGCTTTAATATGCATAAAACGTAAAGCAGATGCTTGCTCTCCTAGCTGCTGAAAATAGTGTTTAGTCACTATTTCCATATCAATAAACTCCACCTTAGTCTCTTTGGCCACTTGACGGACAAGATCAGCATAAATCGGATGAGTTTTTTAATCGTACCATCATCACTAAAATATCGACGGGTGATCGGCGTCATCAAAATCGGAAAAGCATTTTTCTCTTTGGTTTGAGCAATAAATTGACTTAAATTATGACGAAACTCGGCAGGTGGTGTGTAACGATCAACTTTATGTTTTGATTGATCATTATGACCAAATTGAATAAAAACATAATCGCCAGCTTTTAGCTCGGTTAAAATACCTTGCCAGCGCTGCTCACTAATAAATGTTTTGGTGCTACGCCCATTCTTAGCACGATTATCAACTTTCACATGATCGTTAAAAAAATAGCTAAATGGCATGCCCCACCCTGTTTCAGGGTAATCTTTGACCTCTTTTATTGACATGGTAGAATCACCCGCCATAAAGACAGTAATGTCAGTTTCTGCGGCCTTTGTTATAAAACTAAATGTCATAACACTTATTAAACAACAGACTAATGTTCTAAACTTCATATATTTTTCTCCCAAATATTATAAAAAATTCATTATCTAAAGTAATTATTGTGCTAGTTGCGCTAAATAAATGTTTAATAAATCTTGCGGCTTAATGTTTTTTTGTTGTTGCCCTTGAGCTGATTTTTGCCAATTTTTCAACCAATTATCGTCAATACCATCGTGGTTTTGGTCAATAATGGCGTTAAAACCAAGAAATTGCTGCTCGTAATTTTCCCAACTGTTAATTAACTCAAATTCATGATCAATTAAGCCCTGTTTAACAATTTTTACTTCATCTCTTAATTGCTGATAAACCAAAAGATCAACATTATCAATAAAAACGCCATTAGCATTACGATTAGCACCAGCGGTTTGTTTTTCTATCAGCTCAGCAAAATTGCTCTTGGCGCTGGGGTATTCTTCATTAGCCGAAGTATTCAGTAACTGCTCTGTTAACCACACACTGTCTTTTGTCGATTTAATCCGCTTACTTTTAACCGCATTACGGTAATTAATCCCTAACCAATTTTGTTTTGATAACTGCTGGGCTGTTGGGTTTTCACCAGCCATCATATTACCCGCAATATAAGCCTGTTCTTCTTTAATTTGTGGGGAATACCAAATATCGGCAAACTGCATAATTTTACTGGCAGCACCGGCTTTATAATAATTATTGCGTAAGTCAAAGCGGCCATTTTCTGAGCCATAAATATTATTATGCTGCCAATTAAAAATAGTATTATTAATCAGTTCGATAAACTCATCAGCTTGTGGGTAAGGCGCTTTTAAACGGTGGCCATTTATACGTGGTGTCCGGCTGGCATGGTTAGCAATAATGTTATTAATAAATGAAGCATTGGCACCGCCCCATATACCACCGTAACCATGTTTTCCTTTTGGATGGATAGAGTTATTTAAACTGTGGGAAATAATTGAATTTTGTAAAGTAAAATTGCGATTGTTATATAAACTCGCTGTTTCATCTACTGACCAACTCATAGAACAATGATCAATAATAACATTTTCACTATTTCGTACTGTTAACGCATCTTCGGCATAACCAAAAGTACCTAAACGAAAACGTAAATAGCGCAAAATAACCTGTTCACTTTTAGAAACGGTAACCGGCGCACCTGCTAACGTAATACCGCCTGGTGAACTTTGACCTGCAATCGTAATATAGCCATGAGATATTTTTAATGGTGCTTGTAGTTTAATCACCCCTGAAACGGCAAAGACAACGGTTCTAGCATGTTTTTGTTTTATGGCATGTCTTAGTGTGCCAGGTAAAGGGTTATCCGGCTGATCTAACAAGCTAGTAACAATATAAAGTTTGCCATTTTTACCGCCCTGGCTATAACGGCCAAAACCTTTAGCACCTTCAAACGCTAAGGAAAGTATTAATGGTTCAGCTTGCTCTTTAGATACCTGTGTTAATAGCTCAGTGTTTGGTGCATTATCAGATCCCGTACTAGCATGCACATTTATTAAATAAAAAATATTTAGTAATATCATGGTTAATACGCCGCCAATGATTTTTTCTTTTAACCAAAATCAAATAAAATTAGTCATTTGTATCCTTATTTACCCTTTGCTATACCTGTTATAAACCAAATTATTGAATAAAACGATCATATAACAAGCAATTGACAATAAACTAATAATGATGTTAACTTAGTTTGCCACCGGTGGCAAGGCTGGAGATTATTAAGTCTTGTCACGGTTTTTAAAAAACGTCTAAAATCATAAATAGTAAGATCTAGATGATAACAAGCCTGAAAAAGGAAAAGATGAGAAGCATGAGATTAAGTTCCATAGCCGCAGCTCTAGTCATAGCGCTGCCAATATATGCTCAAGAAACGGTCACATTACCTAGTAATACCGAACAAGCGAGTGAAACGTCAAAAGCTGAAAATAATGCTGATTCGAAAACAAAAGAACAAATAGAAGTTGTTACCGTAACTGGTGTATACCAAGCCGATTTAAAAGCACGCGATGGAACGCGACAGTGATACCTTAGTACGGTTATCGCCACCGATGACTTAGGTAACTTTGTTGATCAAAACGTGGCAGAATCACTTCGTCGAGTACCAGGGGTAACACTTGAACGTAGTGAAGGTGAAGGTAAATATGTTGCCGTTCGTGGTTTAGGACCCAAATTTGTTTCTGTTAGTATGAACGGCTCTGAATTATCCGGGGTTGGTGATGATCGTAAAGTTGGCTTAGATGGTGTTTCAGGTGATTCATTAGGGGCAATTGAGATTTTTAAAACCCTAACTCCTGACATGAACCTTAATTCAATTGGTGGTTCAGTTAACATTAAAGCTATTTCTTGCTTGCGATAGGGTAAAAATACCTCAAGCTCAAAGCACAAAGTTCTTATAATCAATTAAGTGAAGAGTTTTCTCCCAAATTCAGCCTTGATGGCACACAACTCTTTTAGATGAAAAAGTTGGGGTTGGTTTTGCTGTTTCATATGAAGATAGAAAACTCAAGTAGATGAAAATCGTCACCATAGTACCCGAGCACTAAATAGTTTAAGTGGCGGTATTGGTTTAACTGAAGACGAATTAGCCGTCGCACCTAGCATCTTAGTTCCAGCTCAAGTTGAAAAACTGTCGCGAGTTAGCCCGTCGTAAACGCACTAACGCGACATTAAACGTTGAATTTAAACCAAACGACGAAAGTTTTTACTATCTACGTGGTAATTATTCAAATTATACCGACGAAGATATTGCCTTACGTGAATATTATAATTTTTATAACGGCGATCAAGCCGACGAAGTCATTTTTGTTGATGCTCAAACAAAAGCCTTTGCCGTGTCTGACGTTGACGTGATGAACCAATATTTTATTCAAGAAGGTGAAAAAACCACCACTAACTATAGTATTGGTGGTCAAAACTTAATTGGTGATAACTGGACGATAGATTATGAGATATGCTATTCAGAAAGCGAAGACTTAGGCGTTGGCGACCGTCGAGTACAATTTAGAGAGCGCGAAAATATTGTTTATGGTCGTGCTTTTAAAGATAGAATCGACGCTCGTGTGTTAACTAAAGTTGAAGCTGCTTATTTAGGCGGTTTTGAGTTAGATCCTAACGATGATGTTTTTGACGGTGAAGCTGATGGCGACATCTCGGTATTGTCAAATATGGAATTTGATAATCTATTTATGGAAGACAGTGTTAGAACTGATGAAATTACCAGTATTAAAGCTAACCTTAGACGAGATTTTGACTTAGATCACCTTAACTATATTAAAGCCGGTTTTACTTATAATGAACGTGTTCATAACAACAATAAAGATAGATGGAGTTATGTACCTTCAGCTGATGACTGTGGTGGTGATCAAGCCTATAAACAACTGTAACCTCAAATATTACTGATTATAATTATGCGATCCCAGATAGCCATTTTGATTACCCTTTCATTTCTCAAAATGACGTAGAGTATATGGTTGATACATCGATTATCACCCGTGAAAGTGCTACCGGTGGCGAAGTATCAATAGACAGTACCAAAGATGATTATGTATTAACAGAAGATACGTATGCTGCTTATGTAATGGCTGAAGTTCCAGTTAATGATGAAGTTACCGTTATTACCGGTGTTCGTTATGCTAATACTAAGTTTGCCTCAACCGGTAACCTTTCTCTGGAAAATGATGATTGGGAATTTGGTGGTACTCATACGCTTGATTTAGCGATCCCATTACCGGAAGCGTCAATTGAATACAGTGAATTTTTCCCAAGTTTTCATGTTAGATATGAACCTAGCGATGATATTTTAGTACGTACCTCGTTATGGATGAAGTTATACCCGCCCTTCATTTAAACAAGCGCGTGGTTTTGCTAAGTTTGATGATGACATCAGTCTATGTGATCCGGTATCAGGCAACTGTTACACCTCACCAGATGGCCAAAGTGCAATTGAATTACAAAACTATATTTTAGGGCCAGACAACGCCTTACAAGTAGGTAACCCTAACTTAGTAGCAATGACATCGAATAACTTTGATGCCTCAATTGGTTGGTACCCATCACCAGATCTCTTTTTTGAAGTAGCATTATTTTATAAAGATATTGATAACTTCATTGTCGATGTTAGAGGCATTCCAATGTCACTCGATCAATTACCATTAACTTTACCTGTTAATCAAGTTGTTGATTTTGTTATTCCGCAAGATTTAGCGTTAAACCAAGTCGATATTACGCTTAACGGTGACAAAGCCACAGTGTTTGGTATGGAACTTAGCTACAACCAGTTTTTTGAAAACGGTTTGTTCTGGCAAAGCAACATGACCTTAGTGGAAAGTGAAGCTCAACTCGATCGCTCTATTCGTGTCGATAAATGCGTTTACCCGGTCAAGCAGATATGACGGCTAACATTTCTTTTGGTTATGAAGATGACGACTTTTCTGTCCGTTTAATTGCTAACTACCGCGACATCATTCTAGAAGACGTAGGAGCTTGTGGAGAAGATGCACCTGGTGATGAATGTTTTGATTATATGACGTTTACCAAGATGACCTAGTTACCATTGATTTCAAAGCAAAATATGACGTAACAAACAAACTAACTGTTTATTTTGATGCCATCAACCCAACTGAACAATCTGATCTTCGTTACATCGAAGGTAATGAATTGTCTGGTGGTAACGTGCTTTATCAAAAAAAGAAAATATGGTTCAACTTACCAGTTAGGTATTAATTACAAATTTTACTAATATCTTAATAAAAATAAATCGAATGCAAAATTAGTGGTAATGGATAAGTAACTAAATCTACAAACTATTGCCACTAACAAATTTTTTAATCATTCCTGGGGAGGGATGTATGAATACAAAATTAAAATTTACCACCAGTTTACTGACAGCCGCCATATTAAGTGGTTGTGGTCAGGGAATCAACCATCAATGTTAAAGAAGCACCGTTACCAGCAATACAAGGTGTTTTTGTTGATAACCCAGTTAGCGGTCTTAGTTACCGAAGCGACTCTGTCGCAAATGGCGTAACCGATGCCAACGGACAATTTTGATTATTTTCGTGGTGAAGCAATCACCTTCTTTATTGGTGATTTAGAGTTTCCATCTGTCGCTGCTGGACAAATTGTTACACCACTTGAAGTATTTAAAACAGATACCGTTTACCACCCTGCCGTCATTAACGCTTTACGTTTATTACAAACGTTAGATAGTGATGGTGATGCCAGCAACGGTATTACTATTAGTGCTGATGCCGCCAATGCCATTCAAATGAACCTTGCAGAAGGCGAAACAATCACTGACTTTTTTAGTCAAAGTACCGCCGATTTTGATGCCCAAGTAACACCTTGGTTAGCCAATGCTGGCACCACAAATACCGCGGTAGTTTCGGCAGATCAAGCTATTTTACATTTTGTTGATTACATCTTTGAACAATATAACAGTACTCAGCCAAATGCTTTTAAGGTTGCCGATTTTACCGGTACTGTATTTAATCCTTTATTGAAAGGCTCAAGTGCAAGCCTTGAAAATTTAGTTTTTTTACCCCAGCAGACGAATCAAGCCGTGCTGGTACATTTTCTCGTCAACTAGAAGGTGTTGAGGTAGGTACAGGTAGCTATCAATTTCTTTTGGTAATCGTGTTTTAGCTTTCACCTCCTGGTGACACTCCTGAAACAACCACCACCACTTATGTGATTTCTCGTTCATATAATACCGTAAGTGATACCTACAGTGTTTGTTCAACCAGCGATGTGAATGAGCTTGCCTCACTTGTATTAACCTGCGACAGCGATGCCGATGCCAAAAACAATCTTTTAGTTTTTTCAGAAACTCAAGCAGCAGAAGAAGTGATTAAACTTGAAGAAGCTGCAGAGCAAGCAAGTTTGGCTTTAGTTGAAGACTTTGATACTGATACAGATAATTTCTTTTCTTCTAATCACAAAAAACTTTCTGACGAACAAGGCGCTGGTGCCCTTTATTTTAAATCAGGCGGTAGTCCAACCCTTAATGCCGAAGCCGGTCAACTTATTTTAGCAGGTGATCGTTTTACTATAGGTAATACCTTACGGGTACTGAAACGTCAGCAAATAATACCACTGGTGTTGGTATCTATAATGCTAGTGAAGGTTTTACCCTAAGTTTTGATGTTATTTCACACAATGGTGCCGGTGGTTTATCGTTATACATTGATAATAATACCACTAGTCAAGGTAACTCTGTTCACGGAGCGGCGTCTAAGTTTTATGGCAAGGACGTAAATGAAACAAATACACCTGCAGGACAACGTTTTGTTTATACCTATGTACCTGGTGAAGATGTAGTAACCGGTAGTGATCTAACGCACATTGACGCTCGTGGTGTATTAAACTCCGCTATCAAAAATTCATTTTTTCAAATTCGTACTGACAGCGCTGCTGAAATTGTTATTGATAATTTAACTATTGAAACGGTTGCCACCGATGTTCCTGATATTTTACCTCCGGTTGAGCCACCTGTAGAGCCGCCAGTTGATGACGTTGTTATTCCGAATGTTTTTTTACCTTTCTCTGCTGATTATGTTGGTGTAACCGCTGATTTATTCTCCATTGACTACCAAAAAATTGTTGATGCAGACAGCATGGAACTGCCCATGTATGAAAAAACTGGCGGTTCAGTAACACTTGTTCCTGACGGTTTGGAATTAGATGGCGGCCGCTTTACTATTGGTAATACAACTCCAAGCGTTGATACTACCGATGCCGATGTAACCCCAACCGGAGTCTTTGATTTATCTCGTCCATATAATGTAGTCATGGATATTATCAGTGTTAGCGATCCTGAAGGTGATAATACCTTCCAAATTTATGTTGATAACAATACCTCCAGCAGCTCTAAGTCAATGCACGGTAGCGCTTCGAAATTTTATAGTGAACTAGCCACTAGCTTAATTCCAGGCACAACGTTAAAAGTACCGGGGTTATTAGCCACTAAAAATTCATTTTTACAATTACGTACCGAAACTGGTGCTGTTGTCGTGGTCAACAATGTTCGCATTGAATATATCAATGAAAATATTTTAGCCGAAGAAGACTTTGATACGACAACAGAAGAGTTTTTTGCCGCTACCTATAAAAGTTTGCCTAGCGATGCCGCTGCCCCGCTCTACCACAAAACTGGCGGTACTGTGGTAATTGAAAACAATCAATTAAAACTTGATAGTGGCCGTTTTACTTGGGGTAATACTACACCAACGGTTGAAACAGCTGGTACCGATACAGCAACTAGCGGTATTTATGATTTAAGTAGACCTTATAACATAGTCATGGATGTTATCTCAGCGGAAGAGCCGACTGAAGATCAAGTAATAGCTTCCAAGTTTATGTGGATAACAACACTTCAAGCAGTTCAAAATCAATTCATGGCGGTGATTCTAAATTCTTTAGCCAAGCAATTGCTGAATTAACTCCTGGTAAAACCTTAACCATTCCTGGCTTTTTAGCCTCTAGTACGTCATTTTTACAGTTACGTACGGAAAGTGGTGGTGTCGTAGTAGTTGATAATTTACGTATTGAATATCTTGATAACAAAGAAATTTTAAATGATGACTTTGAAGTAGCGAATGAATTATTCTTCACTGCTGATCATAAAACATTACCTGATGATGAAACTGCCCCCCACTATATAATAAAAACCGGTGGTACAGTGACGGTAATAGATGACAGATGGTCAATTACAATTAGATAGTGGTCGTTTTTCTATAGGTCATACAACACCTACAGTTGAAACGGCTGCTACTGATACTGTTACTTCTGGCGCATTTGATTTATCTCAGCCATATAACATTGTTTTCGACGTTATTTCTGCAGAAGAACCAACGGAAAGATCAAGGTAATAGTTTCCAAATTTATATTGATAACAATACTTCTAGTAGCTCAAAATCAATTCATGGTGGTGCCTCTAAGTTCTATAGCAAGGCCATTTGAACTTACGTTAGGTGAACATACCATTGAAGGTTTTATCGGTAGCGCAACATCTTTCCTACAATTACGTACTGAAAGCGGTGGTGTGGTAACTATCGATAACCTACGCATTGAGTACCTAGAAGATCCCGAAGATACAACCTTTAGTTGTGCTAAAGCTACCGAGCTTTATTTCTGTGACGACTTTACTGCCGGTAATTTAGACAACTGGGATATTTTAGCATCAACTTCTGACTCTACCGCAGCGGGTACTTTTGACATTTTAACGCTTGAAGATGGTAATAATGTCATGCGTTATACCGCTGGCGGCTCTGGTGGTGAATTAATTTTAGCAACCGATGCTGCTATGGCGAATGTACCTGATACCGGTAACTACTTTGTTGAAGCAAATATTCGTCCTCGTCAAAACAGCACAACAGCAAACAAACAACTGTATTTAATGGCTCGTTATGACAGTGTCGGTAATTGGTTTGGTGGTGGTTTAAATCTACAAAACTCATCAAGCAGTACCCAAGTTGAAGTAGCTGTTTCAACAGACGGTTCAATTTCGCGCCCAGTACAAGCTAAAACGCCACTACTATTAGGTGAAAAAGATGCAACTGACGACGGCGTTTGGTATAGCACACGTTTTGAAATGATTGATGATGTCTTAACTGTTTATCTTAACGGTGAAAAAATGGGTTCAGCGACAGATACAACTTTTACCGCGAAAGGTTTAATTGGTATTTTCACTAACAACCGCTCATTTGAATTAGATAACTTAATTGTTGGTGACCCCAAGTGATTAAGCCAATTCAATTAACACTTGATTATAAAGAACCTACTTGGGAGACAACAACAAGCAGTGATGCTTTAGTGATTAATGTTGCTGCTTTCCAAGATGACGGTGCTACGGCCGATACCTTTACCGCTGTATCAAGTAATCCAGGTGTTGTTGCTGTAACTATTGATGGTTCCACTGTTACCTTAACGCAAAAAGGTGTCGGCGATGCCACAATCACTTTAGTATCAGGCTCTGATGCCAATATTGTTCGCAGCATTGATGTCACCGTTGAAAATGGTTTTGTGATGCCAACTACTGACTACGGTAGTTTAGATGGTTTAGTAACGCCAGCAGCAACTAGTGTTGATCAATTTGTGGATACTAAATTATCAATTACTTTTTTGATGAAGCAATCACTTTAGGTAACTTAGGTGAAGTTCATATCTACAAATCATCAGACGATTCTTTAGTAGATTTACTTAAAGTGGGAACAAACGTTGATGTTATTTCAGCATTAGATAAAACCCGTTCATTAAATTACACGCCACTAGCCATTGCCGATGATGGCAAAACATTGACAATTGATCCAAGTAATGACGTATTAACTTATGGCGAAACTTATTATGTAGTGATTGGTAATGATGTTGTTACAGGCGCCAAGCTTAATGGTATTGATTTTGACGGTTTAGGTGCCAATAGTCATTGGGAATTTACCACAACATCTACCATGCCTGTAGGCCCTGATTTATTAGTTGATGATGACGGTGTTGCTGACTTTAGAACGGTACAAGGGGCATTAACCTATGTGATGAATAACGTTGCTAAAGATGATGCTGCAACCATTTCAATTAAAGATGGTGTGTATGAAGAAATGTTATTTTTACGTAACCAAAATAACATTACTATTCAAGGTGAAAGCCGTGACAATACCATAGTGCATTATGATAACTATGAAAGCTTCAATGGTGGCTCAAGTGGTCGTCCGCTGTTTTTAGTAGAAAGTGCTGATATGTTAGTATTAAACAACTTCACGTTGAAAAACTCACATATTCGTAACAGCTCGGTATCAAACCAAGCTGAAGCTATCTACTTCAATAGTAGCCATCGTTTAGTAGCAAATAACATGAACTTTATTAGTGAGCAAGACACCATACTAGTGAAAGGTTATGCTTGGTTCTACAACTCGTTAATTGCCGGTAATGTTGATTTTATTTGGGGCTATCCTTCAGTTGCTTTATTTGAAAACAGCGAGATAAGAACCATTGGTGATTCTAAAAATGGCGCGACCTCAACACCTGTTAGTGGTGGATATGTTTTACAAGCACGTGTCCCTAACGAAAGTGATTTAGGCTTTGTCTTCTTAAACAGTGAATTTACTAATGGCCCTGGCCCACTTGGTAATACAGTGGCAGATGGCTCAACTTATATTGCTCGTAGTAGTGGTAATTTAGACACTTATGATAATGTTGTGTTAATTAACAATAAATTTGATTCACACATAGCAACTGTTGGCTGGGCTGTGCAAGGTGTTAATAGCCAACCGGCACCAAACCCTAGCGTACCAACAGCAAATTCTGGCTGGAGAGAATACGGTAGTATGGATATGGCCGGTAACTCACTAGATATTTCTGGTCGTGTTGGTGGTTATGAATTAGACGCAACAGAAGCGGTTAACTTACAAAGTAGAACAGCACTATTTTCCGGTTACGGCAGCAATGGTTGGGATCCTCAACCACTAACAGCACCAACCTTGCCTGATGAGCCAGTAAAAGCAACACCGGTTATCGCAGAATATGGTTTTGCCGGTTACAACTTTGATGTCACCGGTGGTGAAGGTGGTGACGTTGTAACGGTTAACAATGGTACTGACTTAAAAGCCGCTTTATCATCTGCATCAAATAGTAATACTCCTGTTATTATTTATGTTGACGGAACAATCACAGTTGCCAATAACGGTGGTGATGATGTTATTGATATTAAAGATATGGATAACGTTTCCATCGTGGGTGTTGCTAATCGAGGTGAATTTGACGGTGTGGGTATTTCGATCCGTCGAGCAAAAATAATATCATTGTTCAAAACTTAAAAATTCACCATGTTATTGCCCCTACTGATGCTATTTCAGTTGAAGGTGATGATGATGGCTCAACAACCGAAAATATCTGGATTGATCACAACGAACTTTATAGTGAAAACGACGGCGATGAGTCTAAAAAAGACGTTTATGATGGATTAATTGATACTAAAAGTGGCGCCAAAAACGTCACCATCTCATACAACTATCTACATGACCATTGGAAAGCGTCATTACATGGCCATACCGAAAATGCTGAAACAGCAAATACGGATAGACAGATCACTTTCCATCACAACCGTTTTGAAAATATTGAATCACGTTTACCATTATTTAGGAAAGGTGTTGGTCATCTTTACAACAACTATTTCAACAATATTGGCTCTACCGCAATAAACTCACGGATAGGTGCCGAATTACAAGTTGAAAATAATTATTTTGAAAATGTTCAAAACCCAATTGTATCGTTTTATTCTGACACTACGGGTTTATGGAACTTATCGGGTAATTATTTTGGTACAGGTGTAACATGGACTACTCCTGCAAGTGGCGATTTAAGCGCACAAGACGGTGTTTCAACTAGCTCTTACACAGTGCCTTATAGCTATACGTTAGATGATGCCCAAGATGTAAAAGCTTTAGTTATTGCTAATGCAGGTGTGGGTAAACTTGATCAAAGTGTATTAACTATCCCTGATGTCACCGATACTACGCCTGCTGAAGCACCAATACAAAGTGATACTAGCTTACCGTTTACTGAAAATTTTTCAGCGACAAATGCTGATGAGTTTTTCAGCAATAGCTACCGTGATCTTTCTGGCTCAGCCGGCACTGACCTTGCTATGTTCTATAAAGTAACAGGCTCTGTTTCTGTCGCAAGTGGTGAATTAACCATGACAGGTGCTCGAGTAAGTATTGGTAATACTACACCAGGCGTAAGTACCACAGGTTCTGATACAACAACAACCGGGGTTTTTGATTTATCAACGCCATATCAAGTATCTTTTAAAGTGGTTTCTGTTGCAGGTGTTACAACGAAAGACTTCCAAATTTATGTTGATAACAACACCTCAGGCAGTGCAAATTCGATACATGCTGGCCCTTCTAAATTTTATGCTATTGATTTAGAAAACTTAGTTGCCGGTCAAACTTATACTGTTGATGGTTTAGTAGCATCTGCTAACTCTTTCATTACGTTAAGAACAGAAAGTGATGGCACAATTACCATTGATGATGTGGTGATACAAGCTAAGCCTTAAACGAAAAATCAGTTTAACGTTATTCACTTTGTTGAATAACAAAACTTAACTAACCACCTTATACCTTGTATAAGGTGGTTTTTTTTGTACTACACTTATACCTTATAACAGTTAAATTTTTCACTTACAGTTAAATCACAGCACCATATTTAGATTGTTTTATCTTTATTCCAAGATAAAGCATGTAATACCTATTGACATTAAACCTTGGTTCGTTTAAATTTTGACTATCACTGCCACCGGTGGCAGTGATAGTCAAAATTTAAACGAACCTTAAAATGGATAATTAATTGGTATTGCTCTTTTAAAAAAACAATCGAATGCCACCGGTAGCATTTATTCAAATAAGTAAATAGAATAATACGACTTAATTATTAATATAAAAATCTTAAACATTGGGGAATGAAATGAAAACATCACAGCAAAATTTTAAACTTAATAGCTTGGTATCTTGCATGCTATTAAGCGGTGTTTTGTCAGGAACGGCTTATGCAGCTGAAGAAGCAACAAATCAAGCTAGCAAACAAGAAATCGAAGTCATCGAAGTTAGTGGTTTTAGAAGTAGTCTTAATGCTGCACTTGCTTCAAAGCGTAGTGCCGTAGGTTCAAGAGAAACTATTATTGCTGAAGAAATCGGTAAATTTCCGGATCTTAACGTAGCGGATTCATTATCACGTATCCCAGGTATTTCCATTGAAGAAGATGCTGGTGAAGGTCGCCAAATTGCTATTCGTGGTTTAGGCTCTCGTTATGTTAAAACTACAATCAACGGTATGGAATCCGCTTCAGCTGGTGCTGCTACCGATGCCGCCGGTGGTTCAAATAAAACCCGTGCTTTTGATTACAACATTTTCTCATCCGATTTATTCACCCAAATTGACGTTGATAAAACCTCTTCTGCTGAATTAGAAGATGGTGGTATCTCAGGTAATGTAAATTTACAAACTGCCCGCCCGTTCCAATTTGACGGTTTTAAAGGGGCTTATAACGTTAATGCCCGTTACAATGATGTGGCTGAAGAAGTTGCACCATTAGCATCGGTTATGATCAGTAATAACTGGGATAATACTTTTGGCGCTTTATTCTCGGTTGCCTATTCTGAAGGTATTGTACAAAGTGAAGGTGCTACGACTGTACGCTGGACCGTTAACAATCCTTTATATCAAGATGGCGGAAGCCCGCAAGGTCAAGGTGGTACAAATTATTTAACCGCATCGCCTAAAACTTTATTATTAGAAAACGGTGCGTATACTAACGAAAATCTAGACGGTTTATATTTACCTCGTATACCACGTTATTCTATTTTCTCTAAAAATCAAAAACGTTTAGGTGTAACAGGTGCATTCCAATGGGCACCAACCGATAATTTTGAAATGCAGCTAGACCTAATGCATGCAAATTTAGATACCACAATGGACGAGTATGAATACTCAGTACTATTACGTGATCAAAAAAACATTACTCCTGAAAATTTATATACTGATGCCAACGATACTATCGTTGCCGGCTCATTCTCTAATGCCATTATTCGCTCAGAAGCACGCCAAGATAAATCAGAATCAACCTTTGACCAAGTAACACTTGCCGGTGATTGGGATATCAGTGACAGATTAAGAATGCATTTCTTAATTGGCTCTGGTAAATCAGAACTAGACGTACCTCATTCGCGCACTTTTTGCACTAGACTCTACGGGTTCAACGGTAGCTTACAGCTATGATAGTGCTGTAGACCAATTAACCCTAATTAATAACACCGGTGGTGTTAGTTATAGCCAAGGCACAATGAATACAGGCATTCCTTCATTTGCTTTTGCCCCTGCTACTGCACCAGGTGGTACTTATAGTAAAGCCGATCTAGAAGCCATGATGGTTGACCCTAGCAATTATCAAATGGGTTTAGTGAGAAACCGGGCACAAACGATTGAAAGTTCAAACAGTAACTTAAAACTTGATTTTGCTTACGAATTAAATGATGAAATAACAATCAAATTTGGATTAAACCAACGTGAATTTGAAACTGAGCAACATGATTTACGTAACAGCTGGAAAGCGTTAGATAAAGACACAAACAAAACTAGTGGTGCTAGTGCAGAAACGCAAGTGGTTGGCTTAGATGCATCAATTATCGCTGGTGAGTTATACGGTACTAACCTTGATGCCTTAGGAGTTAAGTTCGGTAATACAGCATCTGTTCCAGGTACATCAACTTTAAGCACCGCCACGTGGTTTACCCCAGATTATAATAGCGTCATGGAAACCTTCTCAATTTATGATTTCTTTGAAGCAAAAGAAGAATTTAAACGTGGTTATTACATAAAAGAAGAAGTCACCGCCGCTTATTTACAATTTGACTTTATCTACGATGTATTTGGCCGTGAATTACGTGCTAATGCTGGTGTTAGATATATTGATAATACCAATACTAGCCGTATTGTTAACTTAGATCACATCTATAAAGATGGCTATACAGCTGGCCGAGGTGACGGCGCTAACTTTACTGACGGCTACGGCTGGAGAGAAACAGTGAGTAAAAATGATGATTTTTTACCATCATTTAACATTGCTTATGACTTAACAGACGATGTCGTTGTGCGTTTAAGTTATGCCGAAGCAATTACGCGTCCTAAACTATCTGATTTAAGCTCAGCAATTAGTGTTAATGTTCCTGATGATATCGACCCTACCGCTGAAATTAAATTAGGCGCTGGCCCAACATTACAACCGTATCAATCAGAGCAATATGATCTTGGTTTAGAATGGTACTTTGGCGAAGAGTCTTTATTAGCCGCTGCTGTGTTTATTAAGGACATTGCTGGCTTAACAAAAGAATCAAGTGATGAAATATATACCGAAGCTGAATTAGAAGCGATGGGTATTGACGCTCCAGCAAGTACCGTGTGGTCTGTGACACAATTAGTGAATACAGCACCGGAAGATATGTGGGGTTATGAATTAGTTTATCAACAACCATTTAGCTTCCTACCGGCACCATTTAACAACATGGGTGTACAAGCTAACTACACATATATTGATTATACCCGTGATATCGAAGACCCTTTTTATGGTACAGCACTAACTTTAGTTGAAGAAGAAACGTCAGAAAACCAATATAACTTAGTAGTTTATTATGAAGAAGATACTTGGTCAGCACGCTTTTCTTATAACTTCAGAGAAGGTTATAACAAAAATTACTTAGCTGAGTATAAAGATGAATCAACTTTTGTTCGTGGTTATGAAGATAAAGCGAAACTTAATTTTTCAGCGAAATATGACATCCTGGAAAACATGAGTATTTCATTCGACGCGGTAAACTTGACTGATCAATCACAAGATCAGTGGAATGATATATACACACCTCGTCCATATGAAAACTTATCAAGTGGTCGTCAATTCTTAGTTGGACTACGAGGTTCTTTCTAAGTATTTTGTAATAAAGTTAGCGCATTGCATTAATTTACGATGCGCTACTTTATTTTCAATTAATCGACTTTTATTCACTATAATCAAGTTAAGATTAACTCACATTAATAATATATAAAGATAAATGCATATGAACGAATCAAGACGACTAATTTTAAAAGCCTTTGCAACCAGCGGATTAATTTCTACAGGTGTATTTTCATGCGCCCTTTTACCTTCATCAATCTCAGCTGACAATTCTACATCAAATCGTTATCAAGGCGATTGGGCAGAAGCCAAAAAAATAAGAGACGCTATTATTCGTCCAGTATTTGCTAGCAACACTTTTAATATTTTAGACTTTGGCGCTAAAGGTGACAATAAAACAGATTGCACCCAAGCTTTTGCCAAAGCAATTCAGGCATGTAATCAACAAGGTGGTGGTAAGGTTATTGTTCCTGCCGGCAGCTATTTAACCGGTCCTATTAATTTATTATCTAACGTAAATTTACACATTGAAGAACATGCCATTATCCGTTTTATTCCTGAGCCGAAACGGTATCTACCGCTGGTAAAAACTCGCTGGGAATGACTAGAGTTAATGGGTTACTCGCCGTTAATTTATGCATATAAACAAAAGAATATTGCTGTTACCGGGAAAGGAACGTTAGACGGTGGCGCAACTGACCAAATTTGGTGGCCTTGGAAAGGTCCACACAAAGAAAAACATTGGGACCTGATCCCTGGTGAAGATCAAAAACCGGCCCGTATGCAATTAATGGTCGATGCTGAAAATCATGTTCCCGTTGAAGAAAGAATATACGGTGAAGGTGCTTATTTAAGACCGCCCTTTGTTCAGCCCTACGAATGTGAAAACGTGTTACTTGAAGACTTCACAATTAAAAACTCGCCTTTTTGGTTACTTAACCCAGTGTTATGTCAACACGTTACAGTAAAAGGTGTAACGCTAGATAGCCATGGACCTAATAATGATGGTTGTGATCCAGAATCTTGTGATCACGTACTTATTGAAGATTGTACTTTTAATACTGGTGATGATTGTATCGCAATTAAATCAGGCCGTAATGCTGATGGTCGTCGTATTAATGTACCAACACAAAATGTTGTGATAGCTAACTGTAATATGATTGCCGGTCACGGGGGTGTTGTTATCGGTAGCGAAATCTCTGGTGGTGTTAATCATGTCTTTGTCGAAAACTGTCAAATGAGTAGCCCTGAATTAGAACGTGCAATTCGCATTAAAACTAATTCGGTGCGCGGTGGTTTAATTGAACATCTTCGTTACCGAGACATTAATGTAGGTGTTGTGCAAAACGCAATCGTCATTAATTACTTTTATGAAGAAGGTGACGCAGGTAACTTTGATCCAATAGTCAGAAATATCAAAATTGAAAACCTAGTTTGTCAAAAAGTACTGAAAAAACCTATGAATATTCAAGGTTTCAGTCGTGACCCTATTTACGATGTGCATTTAACAAACTGTCACTTTAATCAAGCAAAAGAAAAATCAATTGTTCGTGTTATCAATAACTTGACTTTCACTAACGTCAGTATCAATGGTAAAGCAGCATCAGTAGATGATGTAGTTTCTACCAGTTAATAATAATTGAGCACTAAACGTTTGCTCAACGACTTAGTGCTCTAGTATCAAGGAAATTTACATGAATAATGCCATTCAACCTTTAGCATTAAACCCTGATCGACTTTTTTCCAGTGATCCAAAAGTCGTTGAAATTGCACGTAGCTTATACAATAAAATTAAAGACTTGCCCATTGTTAGCCCGCATGGTCATACCGATCCTAGTTGGTTTAATGAAAATGAAAACTTCGGTAATGCTACCGACTTATTTTTAAAACCGGATCACTATGTTTTTAGAATGTTGTATAGCCAGGGCATAAAATTAACTGACTTGGGCATTCCTCAACATGGCGAACAAGGGGATATGTCTCAAGCCGATGCCGCAGATCCTAAAAAAGCTTGGCAAATTTTTGCTGACAATTATCACCTATTTCCAGGAACACCGTCAGGTTATTGGTTAGACTCTGTGTTTAGTGAAGTATTTGGCTTTACCGAAAAATTATGTAGCCAAAATGCCCAAGAATATTATGACAAAATTACTGCTGCATTAGCGACACCAGAGTATAAGCCACATGCTTTAATGGATCGTTTTAACATTGAACTTATCGCCACTACTGAAGGTGCATTAGATCAATTACCACACCATAAAGCGATTAAAGATACTCCTATGGCTAAGCGTGTCATAACAAGCTTTCGCCCTGATGATGTGGTGGATGCTAGTCGCGAAGACTTCATTGCTAACGTTCAAAAATTAGGAGAAATAACAGGGCAAGATACCACAACATGGCAAGGTTATTTAGCTGCGATCAGAGTACGTCGTGCTTATTTCAAAAAGGAAGGTCGTGCTACGGCAACCGATCATGGTCACCCTACTGCCCTAACCGCAGACTTATCATTAAGTGAATGTGAAGCTTTATTCGCTAAATGTTTATCGGGTCAGTCAAATGAGGACGAGCAAGAGCTTTTCCGCGGTCAAATGTTAACAGAACTCGCCGGCATGAGTATCGAAGATGGCTTAGTAATGCAAATTCATCCTGGTGCGCATCGTAACCATAACAAACCTATTTTTGACGTTTTTGGTCGAGATAAAGGTTGTGATATTCCTAGCCCTACGGAATATGTTAATGCGTTAAAGCCTTTATTAAGTAAATATGGTAACGATCCGCGTTTAAGCATTATTTTATTCACCCTCGATGAAACAACCTATAGCCGTGAATTAGCGCCGCTTGCCGGTCACTACCCAAGCTTAAAATTAGGGCCTGCTTGGTGGTTTCACGACAGCCCTGCTGGTATGTTACGCTTTAGACAACAAGTTACCGAAACCGCAGGTTTTTACAATACCGTTGGCTTTAATGATGACACCCGAGCATTTTTATCAATCCCTGCGCGTCATGATGTTGCTCGCCGTGTTGATTGTCGTTATTTAGCTGAGTTGGTTGCTAATCATCAAATAACTGAAGTTGAAGCACATACACTGGCATATCAATTAACTTATGGATTAGTAAAAAAAGCATACAAACTTGATTAATACCAATAATCTTCAAAAATAATCGCCGCCATATTCTCTATTACAAGTGAATATGGCAGCCTTAAAATGACGAGAACTAACATGAAGTTAACAACACAAAAACTCGGTTTATTGTCTATCACCTTAGTTTGCTCTGCTGTTATCACCAGCTGTGGTCAGCAAGATAAAACGCCCCCAACTCAGACAAATACCCCAGACATTACCCAACCAGAAATTTTACAGCACCTCGCTGAAATAAAAGTTACCAATCCATCTAAATTTAAACGGGAATCACAGCCTGTATATGTCAGCTTTTATGATTTAGGGTTAGCTGAAAATGCAATAGAAAGAGTTAATTTAAGCGTAAAAATACAACAACAACGATAGATAGCCAGCTGGTTGATACCGATAATAATGGCACACTTGATAGCTTATTATTTTTAACCGATTTACCTTCTGGTCAAGCTCAGTCATTTATCATTGATGACAATACAGCAGAGCAAGTCGATGATAAAAAAGCTATCAAATTAACCCAAGCGGAAATATCTCATAAAGTTGGTGGTGAATGGGTTGCTCATACTAAACCACCAAAACATAAACCTGCTAACGAATTTAAAGAATATGTTGGTGGGCATTTTGAAAATGTTAACGAATTAACGCCGCCCCCTTTTTATACTGATCATTCAAATTGGATCCGTTATGAAGGACCCGGTATTGAATCTGACAAAGTTGGTTATCGAATATACCTTGATTGGCGCAATGGTTTTGATATTTTTGGTAAAACCACCTCACAACCAACGTTACAAAATGTTGGACTTGATGGTTATGAATCCTATCATCATAGCCAAGATTGGGGCATGGATATTCTCAAAGTCGGTAGCTCATTAGGTGCTGGCGGATTTGGTTTATGGCATAACGACAAACTTTCATTAGTAAACAATGTTGATAGCTGGAAAGCCACGATCACCGCCAATGGTAATATTTATTCTTCCGTGAAAATTGATTATAGCAACTGGCAAAATCAAATAAATAATCAAAATATTAGTGCCAATATTGCCATGCATGGAGGTAGCCGTTTAGCAAAAGTTAATGTGCAACTAGAAAAAGATTTAAAGACCATGGCAGCCGGTGTGGTTAAACACAAAAATACCGAATTTATTCAAGGTAACCTCAATATAACAGGTAAAGCTTATAGTTATATTGCTAGCTGGGGCAAGCAGAGTTTAGACGGTGCTTACTTAGGAATGGCTGTTTTTTTCCAAAACTCTCAGCTAAAAGAAATTACCGAAGATGACAAAAACTATCTTGCGATTTTAAAACCATCAGGCAAAAGTAATGAGCAAGCGTTAGATTATTACTTTGCTGCGGTATGGCAACCTGAAAGTGGGATTGAAACTAAAGAAGCATTTATCGCCTATCTTGTGGAAGAAGCTGAAAAACTCTCAATTAAGCCTAGAATTCAACTCACAACGCGATTAACTCAGCAAGCTAAAACTGCCCCACTCACTAGTGAATCAGCTCTAGCATGGAGTAAAAAATTAGCCGATGCAGAGTTAGCACGTAAATCATATAGTTACACCCACAATGGTTGGGATGTTAATCGTAAACGCTTACCTAAATTTGAGTACGATATTATTGGTATGATGCCGATGAGCTATGAAGTGCTCGCTAAGGTAACCGGAGAAGTGAAATATCAAGGTATGCTTGAAAAAATCACTGGCTCTTATATTAATGAGCAAGGTGAGATTGGTAATTACACCTTCAAAAACTTTAATATTGACAGCGTTGCACCAGGCAGAAACCTGTTAACCTTATATAAAAAAACGGGCGAAGAAAAATACCGACTTGCCGCTGATACGTTAAGAAAACAACTCGCTGAGCAACCTAAAACTAGCGAAGGTGCTTTTTGGCATAAGAAAAAATACACCGGCCAATTATGGCTAGATGGTGTTTATATGGGCATGCCTTTTTTAGCTGAGTACGCGGTTTTATTTGAAAAAGGTGAACAACAGCAGCATAGTTTAGATGAGGTTGTTAATGAATTTAAATTAACCCGTAAATACCTTCGTAATAGTAAAAATGGGCTGTACTACCATGCTTGGGATGAATTAAAACAACAAGATTGGGCTGATAAAACGACAGGTTTATCGCCTGAATTTTGGGCTCGAGGTATGGGCTGGTTCGCTATGGCGATCGTTGATGTATTAGATTATATTCCGCCTGAAAATATCAAACAGCGCCAAGAATTAATCCTTTTAGCAAAAGAAGTTGCTGAAGATATCATTAAAGTACAAGATCAAAAAACGGGCACTTGGTGGCAAGTTCTAGATAAACCCAACGCACTAGGTAACTACCGTGAATCTTCAGCAACAGCCATGTACACCTACTTTTTAGCAAAAGCAGTGAATCAAGATTATATTGCGAAGGATTACCAAACTTACGCGGTAAAGGCTTTTCAAGGAATGCTTAATGAGTTCATACTTGTCCATAACAATGGCGAGATCAGTATGACCCAACAATGTTATGTTGCTGGTTTAGGTTTTGGTCGTGATGGCAGTTATAAATATTATATGACTGAACCAATCTGGCACAACGATCCAAAAGGTAATGTTCCTTTTATTTTTGCCGGCATTGAAATACACAAATTACTGAAATAAAAGCAATGATCTCATTTCAAGTATTTAATAAAGCAAATAATATATTATTTGCTTTTTTTTATGCGTTACTTTTTAAGTTTAGCTGTTCATTCATACTCTTTGCTAAACCTACCTTAGCTGAAGAGTTATCTGAAAAAATAAACTTTAGCGAAAAAAAATTAACTATTGCCCATACTGGCTTTTACGACATGTTAAAACACTGGTATGACAAAAATGGGTATGACCTACAAGGTAATAAAATTATTACTGATGGTAAACCGAATATAAAACTACACCCAATAAGCAATACTACAGCAATTGCTGATAATATTTTAATTTACCAGCGCAGCGATGGTGGCTGGCCGACCAATAAAAACCTCATTGCAGTAATGACTGCTGAAGAAAGAAAACAACAACAAGCATTATATTCAAAACAAGATAGCAGCTTTGATAATCGCAATACCTACCCTCAAATTGAATACCTAGCTTACGCCTATCAGCAAACGTTAGATGAGCGTTATAAAACATCAGCACTTAAAGGTATAGATTTTATTCTTAAGCAACAATTTAAAAATGGTGGTTTTCCCCATACTGCGTCAATGGATAAACCATATTACCAACATATCACTTTTGCGGATGATGTTATGTCTGGCGTTTTGAGTTTTTTGCGAACCGTTAATAATAACCTTGGTCAACATGATAGGTTTAATTTTATTGACTCGGCAAGACAACTAAATATACAAAAAGCTATCAACAAAGGCGATGAATTAATTATTGCGTTACAAATTAAGCAACATAACCAAGCAACGATTTGGGCAGGACAATACCATAAAACCACATTACAACCCACCTTTGGCCGGGCTTATGAACACCCCGCTTTAATTACTTGGGAAAGTGTCTCTGTGGTGCGTTATTTAATGTCAATACCAGAACCGTCTGTTACTATTCAACAAGCCATTCACCGTGCAATTGACTGGTATAAAAGACATGGTATTAAAAACTTAACTTTAAAAAAATTGCCTCATGCCCCTATCAGTTTCAGTACAATACCAGTAGTTATGACTTACGTAGTGAATATGATACTAATGCTAAAATGATTTGGGCAAGGTTTTACGATCTAAAAACCAATCAACCTTTTATGGCGCGTCGAGACGGCAAAAAGTTTATCAATTAGCGGAGATAGACCGTGAGCGAAGAACTGGATATGACTGGTATGGCTACTGGCCTGAAACCTTACTAAACCAAGATTACCTAACTGGTTAAATAAATATAAATTAACCATTCCTGACAATTTAAAGCCGTTTAATAATTCAAAAGATAAACTAAAAACAATCCATAAAAAAGGAGTGAATCTCACTCCTTTTTAATACGTTTTATAACCTCAAGTTACAATTCACTGTACTTAACCTGAGGATAAATCATGATTTAAATCCAAATAATGCTTAATCTAACGCAACTACCACAATACTTTTGGCTGGTAATTTAAAGGTTAATTTACCCCCTTTAGCTTTTGCCGAATAAGCACTTGGTTTAATGGTATTAGGCTTGTCAAATGTATTGTGAGCATCCATAGAAGCTGCGGTTAAAATTTGTCCTTTAGCACCTTTAATTTTTCCACTATCTAAACGCACAGTGACTTCGGCTTTTTCTGTTGGGTCAACATTAACTAACGAAATGTAAGTTTTGCCATCGACGCCAATAGCCGCTGACGCCGTAATAGCATTAATTGATTGCTCACCTATGGAATAAAAACTCGCTTGTTCAACATTCACAGGTAATGATTCAGCCTGTTGAAATGGAATATACATTTTATAGGCGTAGTAAGTAGGTGTTAACAGCATCTTTTCTTTATCGGTTAAAATCATTGCTTGCAGCACATTGATCATTTGCGCAATATTGGTCATTTGAATACGTTTAGGATACTGATGAAAAATATGAAAGTTTTCAGCAGCAACTACAGCATCACGCAAAGTATTTTGTTGATATAAAAACCCTGGGTTATCCCCTTCAGTAACATCATACCAAGTACCCCATTCATCTAAATAAAAAGCAATTTTATTTTCCGGATCATTCTTTTCTAATATCGCTAAGTTATCGGTAAGATACTTTTCTACTTTACGGGTATTAACAATTGTTGAAAACCATTCACTTTCTGGAAAATCAAATGGCATGCCTTTTTTACCCCAATTAGCGGTAGGCAAAGTGTAATAATGATGAGCAATCGCGTCTATTTTTACGCGGGATGTTTTTACTTAACACTTCGGTCCATTCGGTCAGTTCACCTTGACCACCACTGGCGATAAATTTGGTTTTAACACCACCAGATGCTTTTACAAAGGTGGTATATTGACGGTATAAATCAGCATAATATTCTGGTCGCATATGGCCACCGCAGCCCCCCATGCTTCATTACCAACAGCAAAATAGTCAACTTTAAACGGCTTTTCACGGCCATTCTCACGACGTAATTTACCTAATGAAGAATCGGTGTCGGAGGTCATATATTCCATCCACTCGGCCATTTCTTGCACACTGCCAGTACCTAAATTACCATTAACATAAGTGTCCGCTCCTAACATTTCTGCTAATTCAAAAAACTCATGAGTACCAAAAGTATTTGGCTCTATAACACCGCCCCAATTGGTATTAACACGTGCAGGCCTCTCACTTACTTTGCCAATACCATCACGCCAATGATACTCATCAGCAAAACAACCACCGGGCCAACGCACTACCGGCACTTTTAGTGCTTTTAATGCCGCTAATACATCCGTTCGAAAACCGTTAACATTATCAATTTTTGAGTCTTTTCCAACCCAAATACCTTCATAAATGCCCCGACCAAGATGTTCCATAAATTGGCCATATACATTTTTATTAATCTGACCTAAAGGTTGCGTTGTATTAATAGTTAACTGAACATCATGCACAGCTAAACTTTGTGTACTGGTGAAAACAGCTAGAGATATTAATGAAGCTTTACTGACATTAATAAATGAGTGAAAAAGGTTATTCATTTGATCATTACCTTATTATTGTAATATTTAATCCCAAATTAAATATTACAATATGATCAAAACAATAAACTATTACTTTTTATGGTTATCAAATTATTAAAGTTATGAATAGGATTAAACAGTTAAGCTTAAAAAATTGATAGTTTTAAAGGAGGTACAACAAGATATCGCTATTTAACTAACTTACCGGTTGATTCACGTGTGATCAAATAAGGCTTTACTTGTGCTTTAGCTTTTAGTGGCAAACTATGTAGGCTTTGTGTTTTATTAATTAATTTTTGCGTGGCTAATGACGCCATATTATCAATTGGTCGATGAATAGTAGTTAATGATGGGATTATTCTTGAAGCTAAAATATTGTCATCAAAGCCAGCAACGGAAAGCTCTTCAGGAATTTTAACACCTAAATCATGAGCCACCCGAATAACACCTAACTCCATTTCATCATTATTGGCTAATATCGCCGTTGGCCGATGGTTTGAAGACAATAATTTTTAGCACATTCAATACCACTTTCGTAACTATTTTGCCCTTCTTTGATACGAATTTTTGGAATTTCAACATCTGCGTTTTTTAGTTCAGTTAAAAAACCATCCATCCGCTCCATCGATGAACGATACTTTAAGGGGCCTGAAATAAAAGCTATTTCTTTATGTCCTAAAGCAATAAAATGATCCGCCATTTCTTTCATTGCCATTCTTTCATCTGACACAACTAAGTTTTCATTATCGTCAAAATCTACAGAAGCGATCCGTTCGTATGGACAATTAATTTCTCGTAAGGCTGCCATAACGCCTTATTTTCTGAAATTGGCGGTAAAATAATAACCCCATCAAGCTTAGACTTAGAAATAGAAGCAATGCATTTTTCAATAAAATCGGCCTCTGCTGACTTACATGGGTGAACAACCAATTCATAGCCTAATTCAGCACAAACACTTAAAGCGCCTCGTTGCACTTGCTCAATAGATAATGAATCAAAATGCTCATATATTACCCCTAACAAATATGAACGACTTGAAGCTAATCCTCTTGCTTGCTTATCAGGCGTAAAATTCAGCTCAGCAATCACCTTTTCAACTCGCTCACGCGTATTATCTCCGACCATAGGCGAGCGATTAATTACCCGCGATACAGTACGCTTAGACACTCCGGCATGTTTAGCTACGTCGTTAATGGTTATGTTTTTATATCTGCATTTGAGGTTCTTTTACTTTTAAGTATCTAGTTAAATTTATCTATCAATTTTTATCTTGTTTTACAGGCTGAGTTGTATTTACAACCAAACGTTATTGCGTAAATGACAAAACTATTCATGTAAATTTAAAACTGCATTAAATCTAAAACGTTACTACTAACATCCTAATTACACGATTAATTTTAATAATTTATGGGCTACAACGTCACATATTAAAAGGTATTTTACCTGCCATTCTTTGCTACCGGTAGTAAATTGTCAAACTTTTTAATTGCCACCGGTGGCAATTAGTAATAATATAGCTACAGATAACTGAACAAAGGTAACAATAATGAACACACTCAATAGAACAAACTTCAACAAAAACAAATATAAAACTAAAATAATGCAGTTTGGCGAAGGTAACTTTTTACGTGCCTTTGTTGATTGGCAAATAGATAAATTAAATGAAACCAGTGATTTAAATGCAGGCATTGCGATAATTCGCCCTATTGATTACGATGCGCTACCACTATTAAATGTTCAAGATGGTTTATACACAACCGTTATTAGAGGCTTGAACGAACAAGGTAAAGCGGTTGCAGAGCACAGAGTAATTTCTTGTGTCAATGAAGAAATTCCTGTTTATAAAGAATATCAAAAGTATATCGAACTGGCTGAAAATCCTGATTTGAAGATCATCTTTTCAAATACTACAGAAGCTGGTATTGAATATATTGCGACAGATAAATTACTTGATAAACCCGCTAAAGCATTTCCTGCCAAGTTAACACAATGGTTATACCATCGTTTTAATACATTTAATGGTTCAAACGAGAGTGGCATGGTGATCATTCCATGTGAACTGATTGATTATAACGGTGAAAAATTAAAAGAAATCGTACTACAATATTGTGCATTGTGGAACTTAGGTACTGAGTTCGTTACTTGGTTAGAAACCGCGAACCATTTTTGTTCAAGTTTAGTTGATCGTATTGTTACAGGCTTTCCACGTGATGAACATTCAGAACTGCAAGAGAAACTCGGTTATTTAGATAACTTTATGGTAACGGCTGAACATTTTTATTTATTTGTGATCCAAGGTCCACAACACTTAGCCGACTTACTTTGTTTAGAAGGCAGTGATTTAAATATTAAAATTGTCGATGATATTTCCCCTTATAAACAGCGAAAAGTAGCTATCTTAAATGGCGCCCATACGGCTCTAGTTCCTTTAGCTTATATGGCTAATATTGATACCGTTGGTGATGCGTTAAATACGCCGTTATTCGAGCAATATCTAACCTCATTAATCTTTAATGAAATAATTCCAACCTTAGATTTGCCGGAAGATGAATTACAAACTTTTGCTAATGACGTATTAAAGCGATTTAAAAATCCTTATATTTGTCACTTATTAATGGCTATTTCTCTTAATAGTATGACGAAATTTAAAACCCGTTTATTACCTCAGTTACTTAAATTTGTTGAATTAAATAACCGGTTACCGAAAATGATCTGTGCAGCTCTAGCCGGTCAAATTTTGTTTTATAAAGGTGAAAGGAACGGACAACTTATTGAATTGTCAGATAACCCTGAATGGTTAAATTATTTTCATCGGTATGGTCTAAATATACTGATAACTCATTAACCTTAGCTCAGCTCGTAGATGAAGTATTAGCTGTTGAAAGTCACTGGGATATGGATTTAACAACAATCGAAGGTTTATCTAATGAGGTTACTACTCAATTAGCTGCTATGCTCGAACAAGGTGTAAACGCTGTATTAACCAATGCATTAGAGGAAGCTTAATAATGAAAGACCTGATCAAATTACATCATACCGACAATGTTGCAATTGCTTTAAAAAATTTACAAGCGGGTAATGTAGTTCAAGTCGATGACCTTGAACTAACCTTAAAAGAAGACATATCTAAGGGTCATAAAGTTGCCTTATGCGATATTAGTAAAGATAGCCATGTTATAAAATATGGTGCACCGATTGGTTATGCTCTTGATAATTTAACTCAAGGGCAATGGATTCATACACATACAATTAAAACTAATTTAAGTGATGAGTTAGCTTATAGTTATCAGCCAGATTTTATCGAACAAGCAGCGCCCGTTGCTTCTCCAGAAGTAAATATTTATCGACGTGCTAATGGTGAAGTAGCTATTCGTAATGAAATTTGGTTAATTCCTACTGTTGGTTGTGTTAACGGTATGATTGCGCAAATGGCAAAAGAGTTTTTACAACAAAACCCTGATTTAGAAGTTGATGGTATCCATGTATTTCCTCATCAGTTTGGTTGTTCACAGCTAGGTGATGATTTAGAAACGACTCGAATTTTATTACAAAATATGGTTCTTCATCCAAATGCCGGTGGTGCGCTTGTTGTTGGTTTAGGCTGTGAAAACAATCAACTGTCAGTATTCAAAGAAGGTTTAGGTGACTTTGATGAAAGCCGAGTTAAGTTTCTTGTTACTCAACAAGCAGATGATGAAATTGAAGAAGGAATTGAACTACTCGAGCAAATTTATGATGTTGTAAAACATGATAAACGTGAAAAAGGTACCTTATCAGAAGTTAAATTTGGCCTAGAATGTGGAGGAAGTGACGGGCTTTCAGGCATAACTGCTAACCCACTTTTAGGCTATTTTTCTGATTATTTAATCGCCCAAGGCGGCACAACAGTTCTTACTGAAGTACCTGAAATGTTTGGTGCTGAAACGATTCTAATGTCGCGTTGTAAGGATGAAAACACTTTCTATAACTTGGTAGACATGGTTAATGACTTTAAACGTTATTACACGGATCATGATCAGCCAATTTACGAAAACCCATCTCCCGGTAATAAAGACGGTGGTATCACCACCTTGGAAGATAAATCGTTAGGTTGTACCCAAAAAGCCGGCAGTAGCCAAGTACAAGCGGTTTTAAAATATGGTGAGCGTTTATCTGCACCTGGATTAAATTTGTTAGAAGCCCCTGGTAATGACCCAATAGCCACCAGTGCACTTGCTGCAACCGGTTGTCATATGGTGTTATTTACTACAGGGCGAGGTACGCCATACGGTGGTTTTGTTCCGACCTTGAAAATATCCACTAACTCAGAATTAGCCAATAAGAAAAAGCGTTGGATTGATTTTGATGCTGGTATTTTAATTGGCAATACCACGATGGCACAAGCACATGATCAATTTATTGATTTGTTAGTTAACGTGGTAAATGGCCAAGAAACCTGTAACGAAAAAAACAATATTCGCGAAGTGGCTATTTGGAAAAAAGGTGTAACTCTCTAAATAACCCCAGTAAAAATAACTAACACTATCGCTGACTTAGCTTATTGCTTTGTTAAGCACTAGTGTTAGTTTTACCATTACATAACATCAATATATAAGCATAACTATGAAACTTATGACCCCCTTTCTACCTTTTGTGTTCATCTTCTTAATATTTAATCTCATCAATAATAGTTACGCTAACACGCCACCTATCGGAAAAACTCATCCTGACATATATATTGTTGATCAAAACGAACAATCCGGTTTTACTACCATTCAGTCAGCAATTGATGCGACCGTACAAGATAAAGAAGTTATCTTATTGATAAAACCCGGAACTTACCGAGAAAAACTTTTTATTACCCGTAACAATATTAGCTTGATCGGCAGCTCTCCTGAAAACACTATTATCAGTTATGATATTTTAAGAAATAACTGGCGAAATAATAATCCTAGCGATTGGGGCGCTGCTGTGATCAACATCTCGGCAAGTGACGTCAACATCATCAACCTTTCAGTAATTAATGATTATGGTCGACAACATCAAACCGATGACCACCAATTTGCTATCCGCAGTTTCGAAAACGCTAGCCGGATAATTTTACATAACTGTACTGTTATTGCTGATGGTGCCGACACGGTAAGCTTATGGAATAAAAAAATGGTATGTACTACCACTCTTACTGTCATTTTGAAGGTTATACCGACATGGTATGCCCTCGTGGTACCGCATTAATCGAAAATTCGAGTTTTTATAACAAAAAACATTCAGCAACTATCTGGCATGATGGTCAATTAGCTCAGCAGCAAAAGTTAGTCATTAATGATAGTAAGTTTGATGGTATACCTGGATTTTGGCTAGGCCGTCATCACTACGACGCTCAATTTTATTTGATTAACTCAACGTTTTCCGAGCATATGGCTGACAAAGCCATCTTTAAAAAAACCTATCAAGACCCCACTAGAAATCGTCCTAACCTTTGGGGCGAGAGATATTTTTTTTATAATAATCAATCCCCTCAACCGTTTCCATGGTTAGCCAATAACTTTAATATCAAAGACATACCTAAGTTAGCGAATAGCGGATTAGAAAGTTGGGTTTTTGCTGAGCAATGGTTTCCAAATAATACCTTGCAAGCTCTTGATAATATTTTAAAAGACACAAAAATGGCTGACTTTAACTACCGGTCGATAAAAGTAAATAAGCATTAATTTTCAGATAATCACTGGTAAGCACTTGGCTCAATGTTGTTAATTCGCCACTAACTACAGTATGTTTACGTTCAATATTTAACTTTCGGTCGTAAACATACAGACATTAACTTTTTTCATTAAATTACAAATTATCTCAACTGTTTTTAGACAAAGCCTTCTGACAGCGTTTGTTGAGCACTTTTAAGGCGTTGCCGCGCACGGATATGGGGTGATGGTACCTTGCAAGAGCACAAAGTGCTTTATCACCTTTTTATTAGGGTCTGTTGATCTTTGTTTATATTTTCAGCAATAGGCTATTTTAAGTGATAGCAAAGCAGAATGAACGTTGTTTGATTATTCCAAATGCGTGAATTCCAAATCAATGAAATTCTAATGCAGCTAGCGCACAAAATAGCCATTGCCCTGTGGGCTGAGGCTAAAATCGTTTTACTCAGCGTTAAAAATTATTAGTTTAGATGACTAAACGACATAATTTCAGCCTTGATTAAAACGATTTTATCTCTCAGCTGAATTATTAAACAAAGATCAACAGCCCCTAGGAATAGCCTTGTGTAAAGACTCAACAAACGGCTACAAAATTAACCTCAAAAGTTCAACAGCCGATACCATAAACGATTAAAAGATATTAAAGGACGTCTCCTTATCTAAACGCCAGTAATAGCAGTAAAAATGTGCACATCACGCTCTATATCCCCTTACTCAAAGAATGAAAATTAAGAGAATTTATTCAATAAAAAATGCCGCGATACATTATTGTACCGCGGCATTTTTACTAATAATTTATAATAAAATTATAATATTACAAGTTGTAACGAGCGCCTAAGAAAAACTGCGTGCCCGTATGGTTGTATTCTCTTGGTAAATTCAAGCTACCATCACCGGTAGTGTAAAGTCGCTCGTATTCATCCGTTAAGTTAACCACTTCAAAAGTAAAGGTTAACTCATCACTAAAGTTATAAAAGGCTGATAAATCAACATGAGTTGGCCCCGTAGTACCGTGTTCTAGGTTACCATTACTACCTGTATAATCAGTGATATAATCATCACGCTTATTCATCGCAATACGAGCACCGTAATTATCTTGCTCATAATATAATGTAAAGTTATACGAGTTTTTAGACAAACCGGTAATTTCTCCAGCTGATACTCTTGTATAGTTACCAATAACACCAAAGCCATCAAACGGTGCCGGTAAAAAGGTTAATGGTTGTTGATAGACTAATTCCCAACCTCGAATACTTGTCCCTTCTCCATTAACAGATGTATTATGAGTATACTCAACAGTACGAGGATCTAATGCAAGGAATGGGTCATATTGAGGATCGGCATCAATAAAAGGTAAATAAGCAGGATCTACTAATCTATCTTCTGAAGCACTAACAATAAAGGTTTCAATATCTTTATAGAAATAAGTTGAGCTTAACAATGCTTCATCGTCAAAATACCATTCAAAACCTAAATCAACGTTATTTGATACAAATGGGTCTAAAAATGGGTTACCCGTACTTACCGTAGCATTAACATATGAAAAACTAGGGTTACCTGGGTTTAATGAAGATAAACTAGGTCGGGTCATAGATTTAGATAAACCTAAACGAACAACAACATCTTCGGTCGCATCTAATGCTAAGTTCATAGCAGGTAGAAAGTTTTTATATTCGTTTTCAATAGTAACTTTATCTGTTTGGATAAATCCAGTTGCTGTTGAGGTTGTTTCCACATAACGCATACCAAAATTAGAACGTAGCACCATATCCGCTAATTCGTATTCTGAATTAAATTCAAGATAAGTTGCTAAGGTTTCTTCTTGTACAGACCAGCTTTGAGCACCACGAGCAACCCAAGTTTTATCTAAAAGCTGCGACTCTATGGCGTCAAAATCCGCGACAATAAAGCGGTTCAAAGGACCGTCAAAACCGTTACCAAAATCCGAATAAGGAAATTCTTCAGCATAACCAACAGCTGAAGTCTGATCTGGGAAGCCGTTAATTTGTTCTTCACTATAACTAACGTTTCTATCATTATAAGCAATACCTGTTTTAATCGTTACTGAGTCAGCTTCATAAGTTAAATCAACTTTAGCGGTATCATTTTCACGAAGTACATCGGTTGCACGTAAACGACCATCAGATAAGTCATATAAGCTATCATCATTCACATTGTAACCATGATCAACAACAGGTACATTCGCATTGTCAGTAAAGTCAAAACTAAAAGTATGGGCTGTGTTATTGGTCATGTTATAGCGATACTGCTCTGAACGTGCGTCTGACTCAGCCGTACCTAACATCCCTTCTAGCGTTGTATTTTCATTTAAATAATAAATACCTGATAGCACATATTGACTGAATTCAGTTGAAGATACTTGTTGTCGACTTTCAATACGTGATTTAACCCCTTCATAAGTACCTGCAACAACTTGTTTGCCATTAGGATGAACCTTAATTGAGGTTGGTGTAATTTCGTCAAATGTTGAGCGGAACATTTCAAAGAAATTATACATGGTACGTGTATTATCTAAGGTAGAATGCAAGCTATCAAAAGTAATTTCTATATCTTCAGATGGTGCCCATTGAAGTGATGCTGTCATACCAAGACGATCTTGTTCATTACCAAAAAAATCAGGACGAGGTAAACGTGGCGTCCATAAACAGTTCGCCGCATGTACAGAATTACCATCATCATCTTCACAAGCTTCTGGCGTACCACCACTCATTGTTAAATTACTGGTATCGGCAAAAAGCCCACCACCATCTTCTACCGGTGTTGTATAGCGTACGGTACCATAGCCTTCTTGACGAACCGTACGATCAGAAGTAGCAATAGAAAACAATGCGCCAATAGTATCATCAGCAAAAGTATTACTAACCATAAACGCCATACGAGGGTCTACTTCTTTAGTTACGTCGTTATAGCCTGCTTGAGCAGAGGCAGCAACATGAAAGCCTTTACTCGCAAAAGGTTTTGCTGAATATAAATCAACCGTACCAGCTATCCCTCCTTCTTCCATTGATGCTGTAGGTGATTTTTGAATATCCACACGATTAAATAATTCAGATGCAAAAACATTAAAATCAAAAGCACGGCCGCCATTAACACCACCACCTGAATCAGTACCATCTGTACTTGATGGTACTTCCATACCATTTAGCGTTGTACGCGTAAAATCTGGGCCAAGTCCTCTTAATGTTACTTGGCGACCTTCACCACCTTCACGAGAAATAGCAACACCTGGTACACGTTGAATAGACTCGGTAATATTTAAATCAGGAAATTTACCCATATCTTCCGCTTCGATAGATTCTTTACCATTTACCGCGGCTCTTTTTTCTAATAACGCTCGATTTAATGAACCTCTAAAACCTGATACTTCAATAATTTCAATATCTTCATCAGCTTTTTTTGCTTCAGCTGCTTGTACAAAGGCAGCGTTACTAAATAAACCACCAGTCGCCCAGGGCAAGATCATGAACTTTTCTTTTTATCGTAAAGTATGATCAAATAGACTCTTATAAATAGGAGTCACCATGCTATCTGCTTTCAACGAACATTTTTCAACCATTCCTGATAATAGACAACAATCTAAAGTCGAACATAAACTTCACGACATCTTATTAACACTGGTAGTTGGTGTGATCTGTGGCGCAGATGGATGGGAAGCCATAGAAGAGGTCGCTCACAATAAAATAGCGTTACTTAAAAAATACGGCTCATTTGAGCATGGTATTCCTGTGCATGACACCATAGCTAGAGTTATTTCATCTATAGCTCCCGACCAATTACAGCAGTGCTTCATCAGCTGGATGAAAGCCGCGCATATTGCCACCCAAGGCGAAGTTATTGCGATTGATGGTAAAACAGTACGTGGCTCTTATGATAAACAATCTAAGAAAAATGCGATCCACATGGTCAGTGCTTTTGCTGCCAATAACGGTGTTGTCTTAGGGCAAATAAAAACGGCAGAAAAATCTAATGAAATTACGGCGATCCCTCAACTGCTTGATTTGTTAGATATCAAAGGTAGTACCGTGACGATAGATGCCATGGGGTGTCAAAAAGCGATAGCAGCAAAGATAAAAGAGAAAGATGCGGATTATGTTATCGCAGTAAAAGGCAATCAGGGGTATTTACATCAATCGATTAAAGACTTTTTTGATATCTGTCATAAGGAAGGTTTTACAAATGTATCGTCATCAATATCATGAAGAAATAGAGAGTGGGCATGGTCGAGTTGAGTCACGTAAATATTGGATAAGTGACAACAACCAGCATACAAGACTTAACGTCAAAGTGGCGTGGCTTAATGAGCGTGGGTATGGCGGAGTCTGAACGATATATCAACGGTAAAGTCAGCAAAGAAGTGCGCTATTTTATTTGCTCAATTAGCGCAGATGCCAAAGTTTTTTCACAAGCAGTAAGAAAACACTGGAGTATAGAAAATCAGTTACACTGGGTGCTAGATGTTAGTTTTAATGAAGATTTAAGCCGAGTGAGACGAGGCAATGCAGCAGAAAATATGTCTGTATTACGCCATTTGGTGCTCAACTTATTAAAAAAAGAAACAAGCGTAAAGAAAGGGTTAAAAGCAAAACGATTTAAAGCCGCTTTAGATACTGATTATGCAGATAAGATCCTTCAGCTTGTTTTTTAAACACACGTA
>JAYQHI010000031.1:0-26479 GCA_038141035.1 Alteromonadaceae bacterium | reverse complement strand
AGGGTAAGATTACGTATGTTTAAAAAACAAGCTGAAGGATCTTGTCTGCATAATCAGTATCTAAAGCGGCTTTAAATCGTTTTGCTTAACCCTTTCTTTCGCTTGTTTCTTTTTTAATAAGTTGAGCACCAAATGGCGTAATACAGACATATTTTCTGCTGCATTGCCTCGTCTCCACTCGGCTTAAATCTTCATTAAAACTAACATCTAGCACCCAGTGTAACTGATTTTCCTATACTCCAGTGTTTTCTTACTGCTTGTGAAAAAACTTTGGCATCTGCGCTAATTGAGCAAATAAAATAGCGCACTTCTTTACTGACTTTACCGTTGATATGTCGTTCAGACTCCGCCATACCCACGCTCATTAAGCCACGCCACTTTGACGTTAAGTCTTGTATGCTGGTTAAGTTGTCACTTATCCAATATTTACGTGACTCAACTCGACCATGCCCACTCTCTATTTCTTCATGATATTGATGCGATACATTTGTAAAACCTTCCTTGTGACAGATATCAAAAAAGTCTTTAATCGATTGATGTAAATACCCCTGATTGCCTTTTACTGCGATAACGTAATCCGCATCTTTCTCTTTTATCTTTGCTGCTATCGCCTTTTTTGACACCCCACGGCATCTATCGTCACGGTACTACCTTTGATATCTAACAAATCAAACGGTTGAGGGGATCGCCGTAATTTCATTAGATTTTTCTGCCGTTTTTTTGCCCTAAGACAACACCGTTATTGGCCTTAAAAGCACTGACCATGTGGATCGCATTTTTCTTAGATTGTTTATCGTAAGAGCCACGAACTGTTTTACCATCAATCGCAATAACTTCGCCTTGGGTGGCAATATGCGCGGCTTTCATCCAGCTGATGAAACACTGCTGTAATTGGTCGGGAGCTATAGATGAAAATAACCTGGCTATGGTGTCATTACACACAGGAATACCATGCTCAAATGAGCCGTATTTTTAAGTAACGCTATTTTATTGTGAGCGACCTCTTCTATGGCTTCCATCCATCTGCGCCACAGATCACACCAACTACCAGTGTTAATAAGATGTCGTGAAGTTTATGTTCGACTTTAGATTGTTGTCTATTATCAGGAATGGTTGAAAAATGTTCGTTGAAAGCAGATAGCATGGTGACTCCTGACTATAAAGAGTCTATTTGATCATACTTTACGATAAAAGAAAAGTTCATGATCTTGCCCTGGTGATATTGTATCCCAATTGAAATGCCAAGTCATATCACCGTATTAATTGAAAGATTTACCCACTTACCGAGCAAAGTTAGGCCGAAGCCGAGAAAACTTAGCGCTTAAAATTCAAGAAAAAATTAAACGTCAGAATCGGTTAAATCTGAATTAACCATTTTTAACTAAAGGTGGTAAACGACTGGACAGTGATGCCGAGCTGCATCTATTAGAAGACGATTTAGAGTATTAAAAGAGGCAAATGCGATGAGCGATGAGAATGAAGACGGCCTAGACATGTGGGCAGAAGCAATGGATGAGCAAGCAGCTGCCGAATCCGAAGAAGCCAACGCCCAAGCGGTTGAGCTTGATGAATTAGAGCAAGTTACCAATAAGTGGTGAAGAAAAACGTAAACTCGATACTATTTTAGATATTCCTGTCACCATTTCAATGGAAGTGGGCCGCAGTAAAATTAGTATTCGTAATTTATTACAACTAAACCAAGGTTCCGTAGTGGAATTAGATCGTGTGGCTGGTGAGGCTTTAGATGTTTTGGTTAACGGTACTTAATTGCTCACGGTGAAGTTGTTGTAGTAAACGACAAGTTTGGTATTCGTTTAACGGATGTTATTAGCCAAGTTGAACGTATTAAAAAACTTAAAATAAGTTAATCGCTTAACTTATTAATTATGAAGGAAGTCAGATGAAAAAGTCGGTAGTTTATTACTGTTGCTGATGGTAATGATGCCGGCTTGGGCTGAAACAGCCGCTGGTACGCCTGAAGTTGGCAAACATGTTGCGGGCAATATGGACGCTGCCAGCATGATCTTATCCTTGTTAATGGTGTTAGCCCTGATTGTTATTGGTGCTTATATATTAAAAAAATTCAATTTAACCAATACTCAAAGTGACGGCATTAAAATTGTTACTAGCTTACACTTAAGCACTAAAGAAAAATTAGTTGTTGTACAAGTGGGTGACAAGCAATTACTGCTGGGAGTAACGGCTAATCAAATCAATGTCTTAGATACGCTAGCCGAACCACTTGAAGTGAAAGCGCCGGTTAATCAGCAATTTGCTGAATCTATTCAAAAACTATTAAAAAAACAATCATGAAGAAATTTACGCTTATTGGCTTTATCTCGCTATTATTTTTAGGCTTTACTAATTTCAGTTGGGCAGCCGATCCTTTGTCAATGTCTGCGTTAACTTTGTCAACTAACCCTGATGGCTCACAAGAATATTCGGTTACGTTACAAATTTTAATTTTTATGACCGCGCTGAGCTTTATTCCAGCGGCGGTTATTATGATGACATCATTTACCCGCATTGTGGTAGTGATGGCGATTTTAAGACAAGCCTTTGGTTTACAACAAACACCGTCTAATCAAGTGATCATAGGTTTAACCTTGTTTATGACCATTTTTATTATGACGCCGGTTTATGACAAAATTAATGAAACAGCCATTCAACCTTATTTAGCAGAGCAAATGACCTCTGTTGAGGCGATAAACATCGGTAAAGAGCCGTTGAAAGCATTTATGTTAGAGCAAACACGGCTAAAAGACTTGTCTACTTTGGCACAAATGGCGGGTATAGATTCAGTTGATGAACCAGCAGATTTACCGATGACGGTGATTATTCCCTCTTTCATTATTAGTGAATTAAAAACAGCTTTTCAAATTGGATTTATTTTGTTTATCCCTTTTTTGATCATTTATTTAGTGGTGTCCTGTATTCTATTGGCAATGGGTATGATGATGTTATCGCCGATGATAGTGTCATTACCGTTTAAACTTATGTTGTTTGTTTTAGTAGATGGTTGGAATTTGGTGATCGGGACCATCGCAACAAGTTATGGCCTCGGAGGTTAGGTATGGGCCCGGAAGTCTTTGTTGATATTTTACAAGATGCGTTATTATTAGTTATTGTTTTGGTGTGTGCAGTTATTATTCCAAGTTTATTAGTTGGTTTAGTGGTGGCGGTATTCCAAGCGGCAACGTCTATTAATGAGCAAACATTAAGCTTTTTACCACGTTTAGTGGTGACTATTTTGGCCTTAGTGTTTGGTGGTCACTTGGCTAGTACAAAAATTAATGGATTACTATTACCTTAATTGGTAGCATACCGAGTGTGGTCAGCTAATGGAGTTTACTGAGTCAGTTATTAATCAATATCTGGCTGATTTTCTGCTGCCGTTAAGTCGTATCTCTGCTTTGATCATGGCCATGATTGGGCTTGGCTCAAAACTATTCCGAATAAAATCAAAATCTTTTTATGTGTGGCATTAACGATTGCGGTTATGCCGGCGATTCCACCCGCTAACGTTACCACTTTATTTTCGTTTCAAACCTTTTTATTGGTCGCTGAGCAAACGTTTATTGGTGTGATGATAGGTTTTGTCACGGTTATGGTGCTTAATACTTTTACCCTTGCCGGGCAAATTATTGCCATGCAAACCGGTCTTGGTTTTGCCTCGTTAGTGGACCCTGCTAGTGGTATGAATGTACCGGCAGTTGGTCAGTTTTTTCTGATCTTATCAACCTTATTGTTTTGGACAATGGATGGCCATTTAGCATTTTTACAGTTTGTTGTTACTAGCTTTCATACCTTGCCCATTCCTTTACAAGATTTTGAAGTGGTTAAATTTAAAGAGCTTGCTGAATGGGGGCGATGGATGTTTGCTACCGCATTATCATTAGCGATAGCACCTTTAACGGCAATGTTATTAATTAACTTTTCATTTGGCATCATGACCCGAGCAGCACCGCAGCTGAATATTTTTGCGATAGGTTTTCCAATTACCATGTGTGCTGGTTTGTTAATTATGTGGTTAACCATGGGCAATTTCTTTCTTCACTTTGAATTACAATGGCAGCGGGCATTAGAATTTACCTGTTACCTCATTGATTGTCAGGCGGCATAATGGCAGAAAGTGAGAGCGGCGGCGAACGCACAGAAGAACCCACCGCTAAGAAATTAGCGGATGCCCGAAAAAAAGGGCAAATAGCACGTTCGAAAGAACTGGGTACCATGTTTGTTTTAGTGGGTAGTGCGTCAGGTATGTTCCTTGTTGGCAGCGCTTTAGTTGACGCTTTAGCGAATATCATGAAAAAGCTATTTAGTCCGCAACGTAATGAAATTATGGATGTTAATGCGTTATTTGGTAATGTTGCTGGCGCCATCAGCAAAGTTACCGTACCGCTGCTTTGGTTATTTTTTATTATTGCCTTAGCGGCTTTTATTGGCAATACTTTACTTGGCGGTATGAGTTTTTCTGCTGAAGCCATGGCACCTAAATTAAGTAAAATGTCGCCGATCGCTGGTTTTAAGCGGATGTTTGGCGTTCAGGCCGCTGTCGAATTTATTAAATCTATTCTTAAATTTTTTGTGGTTTTTATTGTTGCTACTATTTTATTAACCACGTTATTTGAAGATATCCTTGCACTTAGCATGATCACCATTCCTAATAATTTTGAGAATGCGGTTGAAATGTTGCTGTGGATGTTTTTAGTACTGACTTTGTCATTAATTATTATTGCGGTTGTTGATGCACCTTATCAAACTTGGAATCATACCCGTCAGTTAAAAATGACCAAACAAGAGGTCAAAGACGAAATGAAAAATACTGAGGGTAATCCTGAGGTAAAAGGGCGAATTAGACGAACACAATATGAAATGTCGCAGCGTCGCATGATGGCCGAAGTACCTAATGCTGATGTAGTGATCACCAACCCAAATCATTATTCCATTGCTCTTAAATATGATGCTGAAGCAGGGGGCGCTCCTATGCTGATTGCGAAAGGGGTGGATGAAATGGCGATTCATATTCGTACCATAGCAAAAGAGCATGGTGTGGAAATCATTGCTTCACCCGCGTTAGCTCGTTCTATTTATTACACCACAGAAGTTAATGAAGAAATACCGGAAGAGCTGTTTGCAGCTGTTGCTCAAGTTCTTGCCTTCATTTATCAATTAGATCTGCACCGTAAAGGTAAAGCCAAACGACCAACCCCTGTGGCTAAGAATTTACCAATTCCTGACGATTATCGATATTAACTGAACATTTTTAGCGGCTGTTACGTATAGCGATATAAGTCCGTTTTGAATGTTAAGTTATGAAATTACCCTTATTTCCGTTACCTATCTTTTTATTACCTGATGGTATTACCCGTTTGCGCATTTTTGAACAGCGTTATTTGAAGATGGTGCGAGATATAAATAAAACCAATGGCTTTGCTATTTATTACAATGCGGCTGATAAGCATCAGCCTGCACCTAACTGGGCAAGTTGGGTTGATATTATCGATTTTACGCTCCCAGATGATGGGGTTTTAGTGATAGATGTTAAATGCCGATCTTTAGTGAATTTAGCGGCCACTCAATTGAATGCTGAGCAATTGTTAATTGCAAATATTACCCTAAACCACATTGGCCAGAGTGGCAAAAAACAGCGCTAGAGCAAGTATCAACTGATGTAGTAATAAAGCAATTATCAGCGCAATTACGAACGTTTTTTGCTCGTAATTCTGCTTATGGACAGCTATATCAACAAAGCTTTTATCAAGATCCGTTTTGGGTTTGTCGTCGTTGGTTAGAGCTATTGCCAGTTGCTTTTAATGACAAACAACACTTTTTAGCGCCCGATACTTTCGAGCAAGCACTCCAATTTATCTGTGATATTTTATCGATTGAAATAAAAAGATAAGTGATCTATTAATAAATCACTAGCGTATAACTAGCTAATTGGTTTAGTTTAGGAATACTGATGCCTCAACTTGAGATGAATTCATTGTCAGAAATGAAAGACAAGATAAAAGCACCACCAATACCGGATAATAATTCAGATAATAACTTAGCTGAATTAACCGAGTGGCTGTTAGCGGTAGCTGAAAAAAGAGATAAAGCGGCTTTTACTTTGCTGTTTCGCTTTTTCGCTCCGAAAATACAACGTATTGCTAGTCAAAAGTTTGCTAATTCAGCGCAAGCTGCTGATGTGGTACAAGAAACTATGTCGAATGTTTGGCGAAAAGCCCATTTATATTCGGCAGATAAAGGCGCTCCTACCACTTGGGTATATACAGTAATGCGTAATGTTACTTTTGATATGTTAAGAAAAATTCAAAGTAAAAAGAAGATAATTTGAGTGATGACATTTGGCCTTTAGTGGAAAGCCAACAGGTAGATGAGCAAGCTTTTTCCGATCATCTTGAAGACAGTCAATTAGCTCGTTATGTTGAAACATTACCCGAAAATCAACAACAAGTAGTGAAAGGTTATTACTTTTTAGATATGTCGCAAGAGCAATTAGCAGAACACTTAGATTTACCAATAGGGACTGTGAAATCCAGGTTACGTTTAGCGTTAGCTAAATTAAAGTTACAAATTGGAGAAGATCATGATTAAACATCACCCTAAAGACGATTTATTAACTGCTTTTGTTTGTGGTGAGTTACCTGCTTCAATTGCTGCAGCCGTCGCTATTCATGCGGATATGTGCATTAGTTGTAAACAAATAATCGCTGAAAAAACCAATCAACTAGCCAATCATTCCTTTGACGTTACTGATGATGTTAGTGCAATGCCGTTGGAAAAATATGATGAAGCCGAGTTAGCTGATATCGATTTTGACAGCATGTTAGCTGAAATTACTCGTGACGAAAGCATTGTTGAAATGGATGTTAGCTCTGAAAAAATTATCAAGATAAAAAATAAAGAGTATTTATTGCCAAAACCATTACACAATATGCCATTAGGTAATTGGTTAAATTTGGGTAAATTAACCCGATCGCGGGTTAATTTGGGCGAAGGTGAAATTCATACCAGCTTATTGCAAATAGCACCACAGGGGAAAATTCCAGATCATACTCATAATGGTTATGAATTAACCTTGTTATTAGAAGGTGAATTTCACGATGAAATGGGGACTTATCAAGCAGGAGACTTTATTTTATTAGATGGTCAACACCTGCATAGCCCAGTAACAGAAACCGGTTGTTTATGTTACACCGTGGTCAGCGATGCTCTGCATTTTACCAAAGGCATTAATAAGCTGTTAAATCCGATTGGTAGTTTTATTTATTAGGGTCTGTTGACCTTTGTTTATATTTTCAGCCTTGATTAAAACGATTTTATCTCTCAACTGAATTATTAAACAAAGATAAATAGACCCTAATTTTATGGTAAAAGTGATCTAACTGGTTTTTGCTAACGTATTGAATAGTACAGTTAACATTTAGCAGGGTAATCGTTATGTCTAAAGCTATAAATATTGGTATCAGTGCTTGTTTGGTTGGAGAGAAGGTACGTTTTGATGCCGGATCTAAAACCTCGAACTTTTGTGTTAATGAATTAGGTAAGCACGTGCAATATCGTGCTTTTTGTCCCGAAGTAGCGATTGGCTTACCAGTACCTAGAGCGACTATTAGACAAATTAAAAAAGATGAACTTATTTCGGTTTCCCGTCCTGATGGTAGTGGTGATGTTACTGAGGCTTTAGCTGAATACGGCAAACGAGTTGCTAAACTGGCGAATACATTTAGTGGTTATATTTTTTGCGCCAAAAGTCCAAGTTGTGGCATGGAGCGAGTAAAAGTGTACTCGGCCGATGGTAAAAGTGCCACTTCTGATGGCATTGGCGTGTTTGCTAATGAAATCATGAAAGCCAACCCATTATTACCTTGTGAAGAAAATGGCCGTTTAAACGATCCAATTATTCGTGAAAACTTTGTTGCCCGAGTATTCGCCTATAAAGCATGGCAAGATATGGAAAAATCAGGCTTAACAAAGCATAAACTTATACAATTTCATAGTCGTTATAAGTATGCGGTAATGACCCATGATTTAGTCGCCTATAAGTATTTAGGCCGGTTACTGGCTAGTGCTGATATCCCTTTAGATGAAATGGCTAAAGCCTATATTTATGGTTTAATGGGGGCGTTAAAAATTAAAGCCACTCGTAAAAAACATGCCAATACTTTACAGCATTTACAGGGCTATTTTTCTAAAAAATTATCAGCGAGTGAGAAACAAGAGTTAGCCCAACAAATTCATGATTATCGTCAAGGTCTAGTTCCTTTGGTGGTTCCATTAACTTTAATTAAGCATTATTTATTGGTTTACCCGTTGGCGTATTTATCACAACAAACTTATCTTGACCCATATCCAGCGCAGTTAAAATTGAGGTATGGCTATTGATCCTCTGGTTTAGAAACGACTTACGTTTACACGATAATCCCGCTTTTGTCTCAGCTCTTGAACACGGTTGTAAAAAAGCGGTTTTTTTAGCAACACCAAAACAATGGGCTGAACATCAACTTGCACCTATTAAAGTTGATTTAATGTTGCGCCATGTTGCTTATTTAAAATCGGCATTATTGGCTTATGGTATCGACTTGTTAGTTGAAGAAGTTGCCGATTTTAATGAGCAAATTACTTGGTTTGTCGATTACGCTAAGCAACAATCAAATCAGCCAAGCCAAAAAGCGCTAAATTTTCAGGTGTTCGCCAATAGCGAAGTTGAGCTGAACGAACAAAAGCGTGATGCTACTCTGCTTGATAAAGGCTTAAATTTAACCTTGTTTGAAGCGGATGTTATTATTTCTAAAGGCAAGGTGCTGAATAAATCAGGTGAAATGTTTAAGGTTTTTACACCGTTTAAAAATGCTTGGTTAAATTATGTCAAGCTCCATGGTTTTGACTACATTCCTAAAAATCATTTACAAACTTACCTAAAAAGCAGTGAAACGATCACCGATAACATTGACCATAGCACTTTTACTGATTATTCATTAACTGATTCAACACCTTGGCCATTAGCCGAGCAGGTGGAACAAGTGGTTTTTCCTCAGTTTTTATCTGAAAAAATCTGTGATTATCAGCAGCACCGAGATATTCCAAGCATTAAAGGAACGTCTGGGTTGTCGGCTTATTTAAATATTGGTGCGATCAGCCCACGGTATTTATTAATTCTGTTATTACACCGATACCCAGATATTTTAGCTAAATCGCCAGAAGCGGAATTTTCTTGGTTAAATGAGTTAATTTGGCGGGAATTTTATCGCCATTTGTTGTTCCATTTTCCTAAACTTTGCCAAGGTAAAAACTTTAACGATAAATACAACCAGTTACCTTGGCCTAATTCGTTAGCGCATTTAACGGCTTGGCAGCAAGGGAAAACCGGCTATCCGATTGTTGATGCAGCTATGCGACAACTTAATCAAACAGGCTGGATGCATAATCGTTTGAGAATGATAGTCGCCTCGTTTTTAACAAAACATTTATTAGTCGATTGGCGCTTAGGTGAGGCTTATTTTATGTCAAAATTGATTGATGGTGATTTAGCTGCTAACAATGGTGGCTGGCAATGGTCAGCGGGCACAGGTTGTGATGCTCAACCTTATTTTCGTGTTTTTAATCCGATAACACAAAGCCAACGTTTTGATCCAAATGGCGACTTAATACGTAAGTATTTACCAGAGCTCAAAGATATTCCGAATAAAGAGATCCATTTTCCGCATCAATATATGCAGAAACACCAGTTAACGGGATATTGGCCAGAAATTGTTGAGCATAAAACAGCAAGGTTGCAAGCACTCGACTTTTATAAAAGTTATAGCTAATTCCGACAATAGTGTAACTGGGTTAATTAAGCATACGTGAGGCATATAAATTATGACGCAAGTAGATCAAATTGAAAATAATGCGTTAACAAATCAGCCGCTTTGGTTAGCGAATTTTGTCTCAGTTTATCAACAATTAAACCGAAATAACCTGGCTACATTAAATGATATTTATCATCGCAAGATCACTTTTATTGATCCGATTCAACAAATTGAAGGGATCACTGATTTAACGCATTATTTTGAGCATTTATATCAAAATTTATTATTTTGTCGTTTTGATATTGATGACGTTTTACTGGATAACAATAAAGCGGCTATTTATTGGACGATGAGTTATCAACACAAAAAATTAAATGCAAATAATACCGTTTATGTACAAGGCACCTCTTTGATCAAGATGTTGGATGGTAAGGTGATTTATCACAGAGATTATGTGGATCTAGGGGCTATGCTGTACGAACAAATACCTCTGGTTGGTAAAGTGATAAAAGCTATTAAAGCTCGGGCAAGCCAATGAAAACCGTAATGATCACTGGGGCAACCTCAGGTCTTGGTTTAGCGCTTGCTCATTATTATGCGCAAAATAGCTACAAAGTTATTGCTTGTGGCCGTAATAAAGAAAAAGCTCAGCGAGTTGACTGAAAAATATGACAATATTGAAACCTTGATTTTTGACATAACTCAGGCAGAACAGGTTAATAATGCTGCGATACGTTGTCATAACACAATTGATATTTTGATCTTAAATGCCGGCGATTGTGAATATATTGATGAGGTAAAAAACTTTAACAGTGAGTTATTTGAGCGTGTCATTAAGGTTAATTTAATTGCTGCTGGTTATTTAATTGCGGCTTTTGTTAATAAGCTTAGCCGCGGCGGTCAGCTTGTTTTTATCAGTTCTATGGTAACAACAATGCCATTTCCAAAGGCTCATGCTTATGGCGCTTCTAAAGCCGGTATTAATTATTTAGCGAATACTTTAAGGTTTGATCTTAAAGCTGAAAATATTGATGTTACCTTAGTGCATCCCGGTTTTATTCAAACACCGTTAACCGATAAAAATGACTTTTCAATGCCATTTTTATTAACAAGTACCGATGCAGCAAAACGTATCTATCAAGGTATTAAACAAAGAAGTAAAACCGTGATATTTCCTAAACGTTTTTATTGTTTATTAATATTTATGCGTTTATTACCTGATTTTTTATGGCACAAAATGTTTTTTAAAGGCGGTTATTAATGAAAAATATTGCAATTATTGGCTCGGGAATTTCAGGCTTAACATCAGCGTATTTATTATCTCAAAAGCACAAAGTAACGGTTTTTGAAAAAAATAATTATATTGGTGGCCACACTGCCACGGTTGACATTGATTACCATCAAACATCATATCAATTAGATACAGGCTTTATTGTTTTTAATGATAAAACCTATCCAAATTTTTTAAAGTTATTAGCCCAGATTGGTGTTGAAAAACAGCCAACCGAAATGAGCTTTTCAGTACAGAATTGTCAAACAGGGCTTGAATATAACGGTCATAATTTAGATACCTTATTTGCCCAACGTCGTAATATATTCAGGCCCAACTTTTGGCGACTGATCAGGGAAATAGTACGTTTTAACAAAGTGTGTAAACAAGCCTTTGCCGATAATGATTTTAGTGAAAACCTAACCTTGGGAGATTTTCTCAAACAACAGGGCTTTTCTGATTTTTTTGCTGAGCATTATATTTTGCCGATGGGAGCGGCTATATGGTCTAGTTCATTAAGTCAAATGCAAGCTTTTCAATTTCAATTTTTTGTCCGTTTTTTCACCATCATGGATTATTAAATATAACCGATAGGCCGCAGTGGTATGTTATCCCGAATGGTTCACGCAGCTATATTCAGCCGTTAATTAAGCGTTTTGAACAAAATATTAAGCTTAATAGCGATATTGAAAAAGTCACGCGTGAAAATAACAAAGTGCAGCTCTACTTTAACGCTAGTGACGCAAATGTTCCAATCATTGAAGAATTCGACGAAGTTGTTTTTGCTTGTCATTCAGATCAAGCGTTAGCGCTATTAGCGGATGCGACAGCGCAAGAACAAGCGATTTTATCCGCCATGCCTTATAGCTTAAATGATGTTGTACTTCATACAGATATTTCACTTTTACCTAAAAGAAAAAAAGCTTGGGCAAGTTGGAATTATCAGTTAAGTGATGATCGTGAGCGTCCGGCGAGTGTTACTTACAACATGAATATATTACAAGGTTTAACAGATGCGCCAACATTTTGTGTTACCTTGAATCAAAATGAACAAATAGCCAAAGATAAAATATTACGTAAGTTCCAGTACGCACATCCAGTATTTTCACTGACTTCTTTTGCCGCCCAACAAAGGCGAGCGGAAATTTGTGGCCAGCAGCATACCCATTTTACCGGCGCTTATTGGTATAACGGCTTTCATGAAGATGGTGTCAGAAGTGCTGTTGATGTGGGTAAACGCTTTATGTGTCAGTTGTAAAATTAATGACTTTGCCTAAATCGCCATTTATTCATAGCCAAATTTATGCCGGACAAGTGCGTCATCGCCGCTTTTTACCTAAAAAACACAGCTTTAATTATCGGCTTTATATGTTAGCGATAGACCCTGATGAATTGATAACAACACCTTCTCCGAGTAAGTTGTTTGGCTTTGCTTGGTTTAATGTTATTCGGTTTGTTGCCAATGATTATATTAAAAATAAAACGCCTACATTAGAAAAAATCACCAGCTGATGATCTTATTGCCCTAAAGCGTCGTATAAAAAATAAAGTCAGTCAATTGCATGGAAATTGGCAAGGTCAGCGGGTTGTGATGCTAGTGCAAGCAAGGTGCTTGGGCGTGTACTTTAGCCCAGCTAACTTTTACTTTTGTTACAACCAAGATGATCAATGTCAGTATATGTTAGCGGAAGTGAGCAATACGCCATGGAATGAACGACATTATTACTTAGTGGATTTATTAACAACAGATGCATTGATAACAGAAAAGGCTTTTCATGTTTCGCCTTTTATGGACATGAATATGTCATATCACTGGACGATTAAACCGATAGCAGCAACCAAAAACAACTTAGTTGTGCACATTGAAAATCGTGATAACAACGCGGCTCAAACTAAGCGTTTTGATGCGACGTTACAAATGCAAAAACAAGCATTTACCGCTGGTAATTTAATGCGCGTTTGGTTGTCTTTACCGGCAATGACATTAAAAATATTTGCTGGTATTTATTGGCAGGCGTTAAAGCTTTTTTACAAGCGCATACCTTTTGTACCTTACATTAAAAAAGATAAAGCGTAGAAATTACTCTCGCTTATTTAGGAGAAATTATGGAAAACATCGCTAACTTTGAACAAGAATTTAAGCTGTCTTGGTTTGATAAGCGTTGTCGGCAGTTAGTTTTTTCTGTTTTTGAACGTTTAGAAGATACTTTAGAAGTGGTTGAAAATGGCCAAATCACCAAATTTGGTCTGTGTCAGCCAAGCCATCAACAAGAGCGCTTACATGGTCAAATAATTATTCATGACGCTAAAATTTATCGAGACTTTATTCAAGGCGGCAGCATTGGGGTTGCTGAAGGTTATATTGATAAACGTTGGAGTTCACCAGATTTAACTAAAATTATCCGTATTTTTGCAAAAGCACAAAATTTAACTGATAAAATTGAAGCGAAAAGCAGTTGGTTTAATAAGGTTAAACATTCACTATTCCATTATGTTAATCGTAATAGCCATAAAGGGGCGAAAAAGAATATTCTCGCACACTATGATTTAGGAAATGAACTTTACAAGCGCTTTCTAGATCCTGAAATGGTTTATTCAGCGGCGATTTATCCGTCAAAATCTTCGAGTTTAGCGCAAGCGCAATTACACAAACTTGAGTTGATTTGTCAGCGCTTAAATTTAAAAGCAAGTGATCACTTATTAGAAATAGGTACTGGCTGGGGTGGCCTCGCTATTTATGCGGCGCAACATTATGGTTGTAAAGTTACCACAACCACAATATCAGAAGAACAATATCAATACGCGAAAGCACGCATTGAGCAACTAGGGCTTACACAAAAAATAACCTTATTAAAAGAAGATTACCGTAATTTAACGGGACAGTTTGATAAATTAGTTTCTATTGAAATGATTGAAGCGGTTGGCTATCAATACATGAATAGCTTTTTTAACCAATGTAATGCGCGATTAAAGCCAGGCGGTAAAATGCTATTACAAGCCATCACCATTGCTGATCAACGTTTCGAATATTACCGTAATAATGTTGATTTTATTCAGCGCTATATTTTTCCGGGTGGTTTTTTACCATCCATCAATTTAATGACCGACAAGCTCAATCAACAAACCGATATGGTGATGGAAGAGTTGCATGATATTGGCTTAGACTACGCAAGAACCTTAGCTGATTGGCGAAACTTGTTTAATCAAGCTTGGCCTGAATTAAAAACCTTAGGGTTTGATGAGCAATTTAAACGTTTATGGCTCTATTATTTTGCTTATTGTGAAGGGGCATTTTTAGAACGTTCAATCAGTACCGTACATTTAATTGCTCGTAAATAAAACCAAGGGCTGATAATAAATATCAGCCCTTAGTTGTTCGCTTTATTATTAACAAATGTAAGTTAACCCGAGTTTAGGTTAACTTATTTTAATTTATCAACGGGATATGCTATTTGAGCATAAAACCTTAAACCTTAAACTTTAAGCGGAAAGTTAGTATTAACGCTAATAATGCTAACATGAATAAACTTGTACTACCGCCATGATAATGAATATCGGTATGGCTTGTTTCTACATAAACCTCATCATATTCATCACTTTCTAATGGTAATGCAATTAAGGCGGCATCATCGTCAGCACTATAACTCGCAACAATATCATCATAGCCAACTTCATATAGATCAATTAAAACATCATACTCGCCACTGACATAGCCTTGGTTTAATCGTGTATGAATACTGTATTCATCGTCGCTACTTTCACCGTATAAGGTAAAAATATCGGTGGTTAAATAGTGTTGCCACGGCCCGCCATTAAAACTTAAATAAAGTTCAGCATAAACATCTGCTCGCTCAAAATACGAGTAGCTTATTAGATCTGCGTCAAAACTAATGCTAAAGGTTTGGTAATAGCCATCGGCATCATAGTCATCAATTAAGCGGGTTTGTGCTTGGTAAATAGAAAAACCATAATCATAATGATTAAGTTGCAATAACCCTTGTGCTAAGTTGCGCTTTTTATTACTGGTATTGCTAATGATGGTTTCTGTGTTACTGCTACTTAATTCACCGGTACTAATGGCTTGTAGCTGACTTTGTAATGTTGCTGTTTGCTTAAGCTGTTTGATCGCCTTTTGACTGTCGATACTTGATGCTATTCCGGTAATTGAACTGGTATTGGCTTTACTTGAAATTTCTTCAGCCTGACTAGTTAATGAGAAAATCAAAGTTAACCATAAGGTGTTTTTAATAATATGACGATAATTCATAATAGATCCTTACCTGATATCTTGTTGAATTAAGGCTATTAAACACAAGTTAAAATGAATGTAAGCTGAACGTGATAAAAACTGTTATCTGTCATCAGAATTATCAGCAGAACAAGTTTTTATGCTATTCAGCTTCTATTCAGCTTACGAATTTTAAACTAGCATTACCTGTTTTTAGTACCGGTTGTTTGTTTTGAACATATGGTTAGGTAATAAATGTGTAGGCAATAAAGTTTGGTTTAACTAAGTGATTCTTTTACACTAAGTTTATTATTAACTTTGTTCTTTTAGGACGATAAATATGAATGTGTTACGGCTTGTTTTATTTTCAATTTTATTTTCGCTGTTATTGCAACCAGCAAGTCATGCTATGCGTTTGGCTGATGATCTTGGATTGAATAATAAAACGTCTAACATGGCCACTTGGTTGATTAATCAGCAGCTGCGTATTCAAAATAGCCACCAAGCTGGGCAATTAGTGCAAAGGCAATATGGCGGTAAAATACTCAAAGTCAGTAAAAGAGGAAAGGGGAGTCAAGTCACTTTTGTGGTTAAGGTTTTACGATAATGGCGATGTAATTTCTGTAACTGTTGATGCGGCATCTGGCCGTGTTGCGAGACGATAATATGCGAGCTTTAATTGTTGAAGACGACAGTCATTTACAACAACAAATTAAAAATCATTTGTTGTCGGCACAATTTAGTGTTGATTTAGCCGATGATGGCGAAATCGGTCTGTATTATGGTAGTGAAAACCCTTACGACATTGCCATTATTGATCTTGGTTTACCTAAATTAGATGGTATTGAATTAGTCACTAAACTACGCGCAGGGGAAGTTACTTACCCTATTTTAATCTTAACGGCGCGCAGTGCCTGGCAAGATAAAGTTGCTGGTTTAGACGCTGGTGCCGATGATTACCTAACTAAACCTTTTCATATTGAAGAGCTGATCGCCCGTGTTAATGCCTTAATTAGGCGCTCTGTCAGTAAAACTAACCCATTAATTGAACATGGCCCGTTTAGTTTAAATACCTCCCGTATGGAAGTATGTGTAAATCAACAAGCGGTGAGTTTAAGTAGTTATGAATTTAAAGTATTTCAATATTTGATGTTACATCCAGATGAGGTGATTTCGAAAACGGTATTAACTGAGCATATTTATGATCAAGATTTTGATCTTGATTCTAATGTCATTGAGGTGTTTGTTCGCCGTTTACGGAAAAAGTTAGATCCAGATAATCAATATAAATTTATCGAAACCTTGCGTGGCCAAGGTTATAAATTAAAAGCATTTTAATGAATAACCTGATGGAGCTTAAATTTCTTATAAAGGACAAATTTTGTTAGCGCGTATAACAACCTTTTTTAATTCATTAAAAGTACGAATTATTTTTAGTGCTTTATTAATGAGCATGATTTTATTACCAATTGTCGGTATTACTATTAGTAATGCCTACGAGCAGCATATGAATGCGAGTATCGAAAATGAATTAAAAGCCTATGTTTATTCTATTTTAGCGGTTGCTGAAGTAGAAGATCAGCAACTGGCAATGCCGGAGTTCTTATTAGAAAACCAATTTAATGTTGACCAGTCTGGTTTATACGCTTTTTTACTAAAACTAAGTTTAGTGATATATCGGAAGGTACGGTTTGGCGATCAGCTTCGTTAATTAGCCAAACTTTACCCGAGCAAATCCAACTGCCTTTGTTAGGCGAAAAGCGTTATTACTTTGTTAAATTAAATCAACAAAATCACTTTATTTATAGCTTTACGGTCAACTTTGACGATGGTAAATCGGCATTGCCGTTAACCCTCCATATTATTAAAGCGCGAGCTGAAATTGAACGCTTGTTAGCCGATTTTAGACAAAACTTATGGTTGGCTTTATTGATTTTAATGGCGGTGTTAGTTGCCATACAATTGGTTTGGTTAATGTGGAGTTTAAAACCACTGACAACATTAAAAAAGAGCTGCTAACAATAGAGCAAGGACAAGCCAATGCAATTGAACAACACTATCCGAAAGAGCTAACACAAGTAACCACTCAGCTGAATACGTTATTACAAGCTGAACAAAATCAACGCCAACGTTATCGTAATGCTTTATCGGATTTAGCCCATAGTTTAAAAACGCCCCTTGCGGTGATCAACAGCCAAAATGATTTATCACCGGTTATTCAAGAGCAGTTAGCTAATATGAATAACATGGTTGAACATCAATTAAAACGTGCGCAGTCAGCAGGTCATGGTAAATGGCATTTAGGTGTAAACTTAGTTAATTGTGTTGATAAATTAGTAGCTAGCTTAGGAAAAATTTATCACGACAAGCAGCTAAATATTAAGGTGGATATGCAAGATGATATCGTCTTTAAAGGTGATGAGACTGATTTGTTTGAAATAGTTGGAAATTTGTTAGATAACGCCTGTAAAGCGGCAAAGAAAAATATCCAGATTTCAGCTTGTTTGCTTGAACAAGGTCGAAAGTTACAATTGGTTATTGAAGATGACGGCGAGGGCATAGCGGATAATATTCGGGAAGAAATATTACAACGAGGCACGCGAGCCGACACTTATCAGCAAGGTCATGGTATTGGCTTAGCAATTGTCCGTGATCTGGTCGCCAGTTATCAGGGCAATATTCAGATCTCTTCGTCGCTACATTTAGCAGGCGCTAAATTTACGCTAATTTTTTAAATTCAGGCTTACTTTAAAATGATTAATGCATTCAGCTAAGGTTCAGTTTACTTGCTTTAATATTACTGCACCTAACATGATAACCCTTGTTATTTATTTGTTCGGCAACGTGCTATAAATAATAAGGAAGAAGGTGCATATAATGAATCAGATTCTTAAGCCAAATGTTAACTCCGCATTGTCTGCGGCTATCTTTTCTTTTCTACCCTTTACCTTGACCGGCACTTTTTTATTGCCATCAATGGCAATAGCGGCAGATAAGGTTAGTTATTCTCAAGAATTTCAAGCTGAGCAAACTGTGTTTAGCGAAGCTGAATTAGCGCAAATATTAGCGCCAATTGCTTTGTATCCAGATACTTTATTAAGCCATATTTTGATTGCTTCAACTTATCCGTTAGAAGTGATAGCGACTGAACGTTTTTTAGCAAAAAATAGTCACTTATCTGAAACGCGATTAGCACAAAAAATTGCCCAGCAAGATTGGGATGAAAGTGTTAAAGCGTTAGGCAAGCTTTCCTCGAATTATTAATAAATTAAGTGATGATTTAACTTGGATGCAAAGGTTGTCAGCGGCTTTTTTATCGGATGAAGAGCAAGTTTTAGCCAGTATTCAGCAGTTGCGTCATCAAGCGGAACAAGCCGGTAGTTTAGCTGAGCTAAATAATTTAGCTGTGGTTAAAGAAGATAATATTATTATTTTTCAGCACCATCACCTAAGCTGGTTTATGTTCCTTATTATGATACGCGTGTTGTTTATGGTGCGTGGCATTGGCGTCATCATCCGCCGGTGTATTGGGATATTCCGGTAAATTTAACTTACCATCATGGTCGATTTTATTGGCATAGCGCGATTCGTCTTTCAGGCAGCTTCTTTTTTAGTGCTTTTCATTGGCATAATCGCCATGTTGTTATTCATCAACATAAACATGCCTTTTATCGTAAAAAATATTACGCTAAGCGGACATCATCTTATCAAGGAAAACGCTGGCAACATAAACGTAATCGCCATCATTATCGTGCGACAGCTCATGTAAAAAATATCGGCTCAAAGAAAAATAACTCAGGTGAAACTAAGCAATAAACAGCACCATAACTTAACAAAAAAATTAACAAAAAAATTAACAAAAATCACATGATCATAAAGTTAAAAGACATCACGAGAAAGCAGTTAAAAAGTCGCTGAGCGCTAAACATACTAAGCGAGTAGAGCATGCAAATAGTCAATTTACCGGTAGCAAGCCATCGCAACAACAGCGCAATGTTAACAAGCTAAAAACTCAGGCTAACAGCAAAAAAATTGAAGATAATAAATTAAATCGGACGCAGAAGTATAGGCAGAATGGGCAGCAAAAGCGTAAAAGCCAGCAAGTGAATCGCCAGGTGAATAGACAACAAGGTAAAAACCGAGCATAAACAAAGAAGTTATGCCGCTAACCGACACAAAGAGCAAAATAGACGTTAATAATGTGCCGGTTCTATATGGTGAATATCAGGCGATAAACGGATATCTTTTAAGTTAAAACCTAATGGGATATCCGTTTTTAATGTGAGTAGCTTTCGGCTTAACTCAATGGTTTCATCACAACCCATCAGCTTTTTACTGACCGATGATTTTAAGTCTTGTGCGGTTAAAATTGTTGATAACGAGCCGTAGGTATTTAAAAGCTCGGCTGCGGTTATTTGACCAATACCTGCAACACCAGGGATCTTGTTAGTGCTATCGCCAGTTAATGTCCATAAATCAAGGAGCTGAGAAGGCTTTACTTGAAACTTTTCTTGTACGTAGTTCTCGTCTAAATAACGACGGTTAAAATAATCATACACTTTTACTTGCGGACAAAGCATCGGCAAAAAACCTTTGTCCGTAGAAATAATGGTAACTTTTTGATTACGTAACGCCACTTTAATAGCAAGCGTTGCAATGACATCATCAGCTTCATCTTGCTCTGGAATTAAAGAATCAACACCTAAGACCATAAAACTATCTTGAATATCAGCAAGTTTATTTTCTAAATGTTCGGGCATTTTCTGACGCCCTTTTTGTAGTCCGGATATAGGTCGTAGCGCCAACAGGGCTGTTCGCTGTCAAATACGGCTAACGCGTGAGTTGGTGAGTGAATACTAATTATCTTGCTTAGCGCTTGCTAGCAAGCTTGTAGCGTATTATTAAGTACTTGTTGTTGTGTATTTTCTGCTACTTCATTATTCATTAAAAACGGGCGCGCTTGAACGGCGTAAATACGCCTGATCAAGTTTAAAGCATCAATTAATACTAAATGCGCCGACATGTTTATTCCTCAATAATTTCATAACAAGGCGTGTAAACACTACCGGGTAACTTCATGCGGTGTTGTTCAACAAACGATCGAAGTAGTTTATCTACTTTACTCATAATATCTTTTTGACCAGAAATTTTAAATGGTCCTTGCTCTCGGATAAGCTTAATACCCTCCGATTTTACATTACCAGCAACAATACCTGAAAATACCCGACGTAGATTAGCGGCTAACTGAGCAATTTCTATGTCTTGACTAATAGTAAGCTCTGCCATGTTTTTGTGGTTAGGCTCAAATGGTGCTTGAAAATCATCATCAATTTGTAAAGACCAATTAAAGTGATAGCCATCGCCGGTTTTACTACGGTAATCAATAACATCAACCAAACTATCTTTTAACACTTGCGCAACCTGGGCAGCATCATCAACAATAATTTGATATAAATCTTGTGCTTGTTTACCTAACGTTGCGCCAATAAAAGCGTCAATTTCTTCAAAATAAGCTTTGCTTTTTGCTGGACCGGTTAAAATGATTGGTAGCTTTTTTTGCTTGGTTTTTTTCGTTTAATAAAATACCTAAAATATATAACAGCTCTTCTGCCGTACCGGCACCACCAGGAAAAATAATAATACCGTGTGACAAACGCACAAAACCTTCTAAGCGTTTTTCAATATCAGGCATTATTACCAGCTCGATAACAATTGGGTTAGGGGGCTCTGCTGCAATAATACTCGGCTCTGTTAATCCTAGGTAACGTCCTGTTTTTATGCGTTGTTTGGCATGCCCAATCGTTGCGCCTTTCATTGGGCCTTTCATTGCGCCCGGGCCACAACCGGTGCAAATATTAAAACCACGTAACCCTAATTGATAACCCACACCTTTTGTGTATTTATATTCTTCTGTATCAATAGAATGACCACCCCAACAAGTAATTAAGTTAGGTTCAGTTTCCGGTTGAATAACATTGGCATTACGTAAAATATCAAAAACAATATGCGTATTATGATCTGACGGCGCAATATCAGTCGTTTAACTTCAACATACCTATGATTAATAAACAGGATATCTCTTAGCACAGCCGATAATAATTCTTTGATCCCCAGAATTATTTTACCGTCAACAAAAGCTTCTTTAGGTGGGTTGGTAAGTTCAATTTTAACGCCGCGTTCACGGCGGACAACTTCAATATTAAAATTTTGAAATTTATTAAAAATTTCTTCGGCATTGTCAGTATGACTGCCAGCATTTAAAACAACTAAAGAGCAATTTCGGTAACTTGTAAATAAGTCACTAGACGCTGATTGTTGTAATTGTTCTATTTCTAATTTTGATAATAAATTCATATTACCAACAGGATTTATTTGAATTTGCATATTCAACTCCTATATGCAGAAAGATCCCAAGAGTTAAATGCGAGCGTATTATTAATCTTTATAAATAACTCTATTCTTCCCTTGCTCTTTGGCTTGATAAAGCGCTTGATCTGCGCGTTCGAATGCTTGGTGAATATTGTCACCTGATTTTATGTGAGTACAACCAATAGATGTTGTAATACTTACTTTATTATTTTTGAAGGTAAATGGCAGTAAAGCAATTTTTTCGTAATATATTTAATGCGTTAACTAAATCAGCTTTGTTTTATCTGAATAAGAAACTAAACAAACTCTTCTCCGCCATAACGGCCAACAAAGGTGTTTTGATCTAAATTTTTCTTTAAGGTATTCGCTATAACTTGTAACGTTTTATCACCGGCGGTATGGCCGTAGGTATCGTTTATTTGTTTAAAGTTATCAAGATCTAAAACCACAATCGATAGTTCGTACGGGTTGTGATGATATTTAACCATTGCTTTAGTGAAATATTCGTCAAAAGCCGCTCGATTATTAAGTTTCGTTAATGCGTCTTGCATACTTTTAATCAGTTGCTCTTCTAGGCGAGTTTGAAACTTTTCTTTCTTTTTCTTCTAGCTGTTTGACACGGTTGGTCATGTCGACTAATTTTTGGTTGATGTCATTATTCGACGATTCTTCAAATTCTTGTTTGTCATTAAGAATATTAATAATGGTATTAAGCTTGTCATTAATATCACTTTTAACAACTTCTAAAGAGTTAGCTTTTTCAATGTCTTGAGACATCGCCGAGAGCTGCTCTTGAATTTTTTCGTTTAAAACATTGTTTTGTTTTTTAAAATCATTTGAAGACGATATGGTTGTTAAAACGGCTTTTTGAACATTACTCAAGGTTTGACTTAACGAAGATAAAAAGTGTTTTGCAGTATCTCGCTCTTCTTGTAGATCAATAGCAATAATAACAAAAATATTAACTAGGCTGTTGATGAGTTCTTCATGTTCTTTACTTGCCGCAATATTTCTTTTGGCTAATAACAAGGCCTTTTGGTTTTATCTGACAGTCTTAATTCTTCTATCGCAATGCCAACACGATTTTTAATATTATCAATGACGACAGTGATATCGGCATCATCTTTATTATTTTTAACATCACTGGTTAAATCGACTCTAGCACTTAAAGCAGAGTCATATAACTTTAATAAGGTATTTAATACCGGTACGTATTGAATAACCGTTTCTTTTTGTTCGGCAATACTGGCGATAAAAGCTCTTAATTCTCGGCGAGTTTGATCAGGTAGTCCTTTCGATTTTTGTAATGACTTACTTGAGTCTATGATTTGGTTGTGCATTAAACGCACATTTTGGTCATTTTTTCGTTTGTTGTTGCAGTAGATCCAGACAATATTCATTTGGTTTGACAGAGCAACAAATGACTGAGGATTTTTGTTCATTTGGCGAAGATCGGCCAAACGGTTATCAAGTTCGAGATCCATCCCTTTACAGACTAAAGAGAGCTTATTAATAAATTTAAGAAATATTGACGATTGAGAAGCAAGATCACTTTCTAATTCAGCACGGGAAGTTATCGCACTTGCTAATTTTTTTTCTAGAGAGGAGAGCTGTTGTTTACTAACAGATTCTGTGGTCATTAATCTTTATTTCCATATATTTGAAAAACTTTTGGATAATCACTACCCGAGTACAATGATTATAATGCAATTTAGCGTAATGGTTTAATTTTGTCAGTATAAAAATAGCTTATATTGAAAATTATCTTTAAAAACATTGTATTATATAGGTTTAAAACAGCAAGTTTACCATTTATTATTGTCGTAGCGTTCTAGCTAAAGGAGCATGTTTTAAATGCGTGCTCCTAAAAGGATTGATGTCTAAACCACCACGACAGAGTATAGCGGGCAAAAACGGTTAACGCTTCTAATTGAAAATATTGCATAAGATCGGTAAAAATACGTTCAACACATTGTTCATGAAATTCATTGTGTTGCCTGAACGAAATTAAATATTTAAGTAAGTTTTCGTGCGGAATTTTTTGACCTTGATAATCAATGTAAATAGTCGCCCAATCAGGTTGATTGGTGATCAAACAGTTCGACTTTAATAAGTGACTAACTACTTGTTCACTGGTTTTCTCCTGAACAACGGAATTTTCTATAGCGAGGTAAGTCGGCATTAAAAGCAAAGTCGTCAATCGTAATATCCAGATCATCAATACACACGGCATCTAATGACTGAATAGCAAGAGCGGGGCAATTGTCTACATCAAACAGCTGCACTTTAGCGGTTTCTCCGGCAATCGCTGATAAATCTTTAATCATTAATGTGACCACATCATCTTTTGATGCAAAACGAGATTGATTAAAGCTATTTAAATATAATTTAAATGATTTTGACTCAACAAGCGCTTGGCTGGTACAGGGAAAACGAAACTCAGCAACCGCCACTACCGGTTTACCTTGTAAATTTAACCATGATACTTCATAGCCATACCAAACGTCTTCACCAATAAAAGGCAATTGATTATTTTTTAATTGCAAACTGTCTCTGTTCAGTGAACGAGGTACACCTTGAAGTAAATTTGGCGTATATTCACTGATATAGGATGTGGTCTTACCGAGTGTTAATTCACTTAGTTCGTTAGCGTTCTGGTATTGAGAAATAAATTTAGACATAGATATACGTATAAGCAAAATTACATTTTAAAGGATCTCGGCTGTTGATGACATCACCTAATGCACAAATTTTAAGCAACTACAACACTTATTTGCTCAATTCATTGAGCAACACCAAAAAAATATCAATGTTTACCTAAAGTTGAATATGACGAGCAGTGGCCATCTGAATGTCAACAAAGTGAAATTACTGATGGGCTAATTGAATGGCAACCCGTTGAAGTAGCAGAGCCGCTATCGTTTGACAATGTTGAAACGGCACTTGAAATTTCGCTAAACCCAGAGTTTGTTGCTTATTTTTCATGTTTTTATAGTGAGGCGGTGCCAGCGAGTTGCTCTGAAGGTTATTTAGAATTGTTATTTGCGTGAGTCATCACGATTTTGAAAGGTTACAACAAAATTTAATTGGTCATATTTTAATGAAACAAAAATTAAAACAAGCCATTACTTTATTTTTTGCTGTCACCGATGAAGATGACATCATCCTTTCTGTTAACAATAACACGGGCGAAGTGTGGGCCGAAAAAAAGTAGGTTGTGAGCCGCATAAAAAGTTAGCTAATTCGTTAAGCGAATTTTTAACTGACTATTACTTTTGTAAGCTTTAATGTTTCAGTTATTGCTTTTAGTTCAGCTAATTCTTGCTGTAATGGTGTTATAGCTTCTTTTATTGCGTTATTAATCATTAATTCTAAAGGTGTTTCGGATAACTTTTCTGATTCGGTATTTTTGACTATATCGCTGACCTTATCAGGTTCATGACGCCATGTTTTTAAGATGTTGATGATCCACAGGTAAGGGGACCGGAGAGGTTAATTGAGTTTTTATTAAAGCGACAGTTGGCTTTTTCCCTTGATTAGCTAATTGATTCGCAATATTAATAATTTGTTCGTTAATGGTCATATTATCTAATTAGTTAACATAAAGTGTATATTTAACTATATTTTACAGGGCGAGATCATGAACTTTTCTTTTTTATCGTAAAGTATGATCAAATAGACTCTTATAAATAGGAGTCACCATCTTTCATCTGCTTTTTCAACGAACATTTTTCAACCATTCCTGATAATAGACAACAATCTAAAATTAAACCCATAAACTTCACGACATCTTATTAACACTGGTAGTTGGTGTGATCTGTGGCGCAGATGGATGGGAAGCCATAGAAGAGGTCGCTCACAATAAATAGCGTTACTTAAAAATACGGCTCATTTGAGCATGGTATTCCTGTGCATGACACCATAGCCAGGGTTATTTCATCTATAGCTCCCGACCAATTACAGCAGTGTTTCATCCGCTGGATGAAAGCCGCGCATATTGCCACCCAAGGCGAAGTTATGTGCGATTGATGGTAAAACAGTTCGTGGCTCTTACGATAAACAATCCAGAAAAATGCGATCCACATGGTCAGTGCTTTTGCTGCCAATAACGGTGTTGTCTTAGGGGCAAATAAAAACGGTGAAAAATCTAATGAAATTACGGCGATCCCTCAACTGCTTGATTGTTAGATATCAAAGGTAGTACCGTGACGATGAGATGCCATGGGGTGTCAAAAGGCGATAGCAGCAAAGATAAGAAGATGCGGATTACGTTATCGCAGTAAAAGGCAATCAGGGGTATTTACATCAATCGATTAAAGACTTTTTTGATATCTACTGTCATAAGGAAGGTTTTACAAATGCTTATCGCATCAATATCATGAAGAAATAGAGAGTGGGCATGGTCGAGTTGAGTCACGTAAATATTGGATAAGTGACAACAACCAGCATACAAGACTTAACGTCAAAGTGGCGTGACCCAATGAGCGTTGGGTATGGCGGAGTCTGAACGACATATCAACGGTAAAGTCAGCAAAGAAGTGCGCTATTTTATTTGCTCAGTGGCGCAGATGCCAAAGTTTTCACAAGCAGTAAGAAAACACTGGAGTATAGAAAATCGGTTACACTGGGTGCTAGATGTTAGTTTTAATGAAGATTTAAGCCGAGTGAGACGAGGCAATGCAACAGAAAATATGTCTGTATTACGCCATTTGGTGCTCAACTTATTAAAAAAAGAAACAAGCGTAAAAGAAAGGGTTAAAAGCAAAACGTTTAAAGCCGCTTTAGATACTGATTATGCAGACAAGATCCTTC
>JAYQHI010000030.1:0-42768 GCA_038141035.1 Alteromonadaceae bacterium | reverse complement strand
ATAATCGTTTACTTACCATTTTATTTACTGATTGGCTTAGGGACTAAGATTTGAAAATTTCTGTTTTTTTCAAAAAACTCAAATTACCGTATTTTGCCTTTAGTGGCTTGTTTTTTATTGCCCCCCTTTTGGCAGAGCCGGTATCAGAAACGATACCAGCTATCAATATCCCTAAAGCAAGATCAGTTTACGATCTTTCTCAAGATTATCATCAAACATTGCTATTAATGGCCTTAAAAAAAGCCGCCCACGGCAGAGCTATCCTGAAATTAACAGTACGGTGCAAATGTCTCAAGGTCGAGCTAAAGCAGAATTAGTAAAGGTAAACATCAACTTATATTGGTTTGGCACCAGTATTGAAATGGAAGAAGAATTACGAGCTATTCCTATTCCAACTACCAAAGGTTTAATTGGCTATCGAAAGTTTATTATTCGCAAAGACGCTTTACCGACCTTTAAAAGCATTAAAAACCTCGATGATCTCCGCACATTAACCGCATGCCAAGGCCAACATTGGCCAGATACTCAAATATTGCAAGCCGCAAATTTAAAGGTGATCACCACACCGACTTACGAAAATATTTTTAGAATGTTAAATGCTAAACGCTGTGATTATTTCCCGCGAGGCTATCATGATACCGACAATGATTTATTTCTCAGAAAAGCCTTATTTAGTGAATTAATGCCTTACCATGAAATAATTTTACATTATCCCTTTGCTGTATATTTCTTTACTAACAAAAAAGATGAGTCTCTTGCACAATGGATAGAAGAAGGCTTAAGATTATTAGCTGTAAATAACGAAATGAATCAATTGATGCAAAGCCATCCGTTAACCGCTCATATTTATCCACTGAAAGATGAACAAAACACGTTATACCTACCAATTGCGAATCCGCTATTGAATAACAATGCCGATCCTAATGATCAACTTCTTTGGTTTACGCGAAAAGACTTTAACATTCGTTATCAACCTCAGAACAATTAACGCCATTGCTCATCGTCATGAAAAGTTATTTTTTCACGGCGTGGTTTTTGTTGCTGTTTAATCTGTTCATTCTCCCGCCATTTTCGATTACGCTGCCGCCCTTGTTTTCTATTATTAAATTCAACCAAGTTCTCATTTTTCTAAAAACTCCGTGCTATCCCATTTAATGCTCGCCATACTAATTTTCCTCAAAAATAGACTAAAGTTATTCAAGCTAAGTTCAAATTAAGTAAATAAAATGACGAGGTGATGACAACCAAATGAAAGTTAAACGACTATGCTTAGGTCTTATAAACAATGCTCGATTAATTGATGCGAAATTGGGGTTAATGCAAACAATACAGTAAGGTCAATAATGACCGATACCACTTTGCATACCTTTTAATATTAAAACGATGGTAATAGACTACGATGACAAAACTAACCCTTAAAATGATTAACAGCGCCTCCGGTAACGGTCAACGCAATATAAACTTAAGCTTGTTTTTGTTAATGATGGCGAGCGCAGTGTTTTCGAGCACAATTCACTCGCTAACAACATTGTTCAAACTCGCTCTCAAGCAACTTATCAAATTAATGAACAAAAGGCGGTAGAAGACAATTCTTACCAAGGCACTGATTGGTTACTAAAAAATACCGAAGATACTGAAATAAGATTGTCAGACTATCAAGGTAAGCCTGTTATTTTAGTATTCTGGGCAACTTGGTGCCCCTATTGTAAAAAGTTGCTCCCTGGCATTGCGAAACTTCATGAAAAGTACCACACCAAAGGTTTAACCGTGTTTGCCGTAAATATTAAAGAAGACTGGCAGCCTAAAACTTATTGGCGTAATCATGACTATCAATTTGATGCCTTGCTAAACGGTGATGATGTCGCTGAACTTTATAATGTTCGAGGAACGCCTGCTGTGGTTTTTATCGCGCCTGATGGAAAGGTATTAAAAACAGCACATTTTTCCGATCCTAATCATGCATCATTAGAGCAATTTGCCCAATTTTATTTAAAATAAAAAACTTGGTATAAATCGATAGAACTCGCGAATGCTGCGTTTAGCCGACGGCATATCTCAAAAAAGGTAAATAACAGGCATAAAAAAATACGACCAATGGTCGTATTTTTTTATTACAGAAGTAAAATTCTGAAAGCATCATCCATGCTGCTCACTTCGTCCTAAAGTGAATATGTCCCTTATTACGTCCTTTACCTAACCTTCCATAGTTGTTGTCATCCTGACTATTCCTATTTACTGTCCTTAGCTTTGAGCTTCTTGCTCAACTTAATCCAATGTCATCCTGACCTATCAATCCTTGACCAGCTATCCTAGCTTTTTCCTTATATGTTAAGTCATCCTGACTTTTCCATTAACTTTCCTTAGCTAAGCGCTTCGTGCACTTTCGTAAATCCTATGTCGTCCTGACATGGTTAATATTAGAGTAATTAAATTTTTAACCTAGGTACCGTAGAACAATAAATTAAATTTAATATTTTTATCATCTAAAAATTTTAAACTTTAACCTTTAAAAACAAACAGTTAAATCAAGTAATTAAAGTTTACAAAGAAATATTTCAACCATTTCGCACATCTTTGTAAGTTATGTCTTACAAACGAAATATCATTTAAGCTAAAAGTGTTGGTTAATGAGGATTAAGATAAATTGGCAAGCTATTAATCAAGGCAAAGACTGAGCTATATTTTATACCAATTTCATTAAATTATTGCCCACTTGTGCGGGTTAAAATGAACTACTTAGATGATAAATAAGGAATAAATAAAAGTTAATGAATAACAGTGAATGAAGAAAATAGAAACAAATTAAATAAGGAACATTTAATTTTTATTGCGTTTAGTTTTTTAGCTTTAACTTAGGTTTTTGCTTAGGCTTTTTACTTAGTAAAGGTTTAATAAGTAAATGATAACGATCAGAAACAATGAGACAAGTATTGGCGGAGTGGACGGGACTCGAACCCGCGACCCCCGGCGTGACAGGCCGGTATTCTAACCAACTGAACTACCACTCCGCTATAGGGGATGTATTATTATTGAAACAAGTGGCGGAGTGGACGGGACTCGAACCCGCGACCCCCGGCGTGACAGGCCGGTATTCTAACCAACTGAACTACCACTCCGCGATAGGGGATGTTTTATTATTGAATCAAGTGGCGGAGTGGACGGGACTCGAACCCGCGACCCCCGGCGTGACAGGCCGGTATTCTAACCAACTGAACTACCACTCCGCAGATGTATAAAAAACATACCTTTTTTTACTTGTTTTTCTCGTTGGCGGAGTGGACGGGACTCGAACCCGCGACCCCCGGCGTGACAGGCCGGTATTCTAACCAACTGAACTACCACTCCTCTATCGGGGATGTTTTATTATTGAAACAAGTGGCGGAGTGGACGGGACTCGAACCCGCGACCCCCGGCGTGACAGGCCGGTATTCTAACCAACTGAACTACCACTCCGCGACACTAAATCTGACAATTCAACAGTATCTCGTTGAATGCGGCGGGAATAATACGGTTATGCTGGCGTTCAGTCAACCTCTTTTTTCATAGTTTTTTAATAAAAACACTCGTCAGCGCAATTGGTGAACAATTCGTTTAATTTACGAACATAATAAAGTAAATTAAGCCATATTCTCATCAAAACGTTAACTATTTTTTTCGGCGAAATAACCAAAAGCCAATAACTGCAATCACAAAAAGTAAAACATTTCCGGCAATAATAATTATTAATTGAAATTGTTCTCTTGCTTCTTGTTGCGCTTGCTGCTCATTTTTTAACTCTGCAAGTGCTTGCTCTGCGGCTTGAGATTGCTGTGCTATTTTTTCCATCAACGCATTATTCACTGCTGCCTCGTCAGTAACATCTAACGGAACAAAGGCTTCTCTTGAATTACTATCCACATTAAAGGTAAATTCATGCAGTACTAAACGAAATTCACGGCCATGTATTGTTTCACCAAAACCATTAATATTTAATCGATGAATACCTGGCTCAGTATAACCAAATTTAATAATGCGGCTTTCGGGATCGTCACCGCCCTCACCTTCCATTATAGAAAAAGGTTCAACTTGTTTATCGGGAAAAGTGATTTTCCCTTGAAATAGCATGGACTCAGGTTTGACATAAGTACTGTCTATTTTTAATGTAATAATATGCTGACTAAGTTCATCTTGAGTTATTTCAGCTGAAATAGTCACCGGTGATTTTCTCAAAATAATAGGCTTTTGTGCTAGCCTACGCTCCGCCATCGGTAATTTAACAGAATATACCGGTTCCCATTCTCCTGAGGCAATTTTCAACTCAAATTCACCAGTAAACTTGCCATCAGCCGCATATTCATCAAGGTCACGGCCGTCATCTCTAAATGAGGTTAACTTGACAGCATCAGCACCAAAGTTCTCATAATCTGAGTTATTAGTACTATAAAAATCAACATCTAGTTTAACGACTTCTCGAAAAGCTGGCTGTTCAATGGCTTTAGTACCATTGTGTAAGCTCGCTTCAATTTTTAACGTTTCACCGGCTAAAATTACCTCAGGTAATGGCTCTACTTCTAATCGAATATCGGTTAACACCATAATTTTACTATTGGGTAAGACATTGCCAATAACTTGCCAAGGCCCTGGCATAGGTTTTTTTATTTTCACCATATCAAACGTGCGATCATCAAACCATTCAACCTTTTTATGATCATAATTATTCACTTTTAATTTACTGCCATCAGGACGCACAAGAATCACCGGCGGTGCGCCAGCAACACGATAAAACAATAAAGTAATTTCATCTAAATTAGCATCCAGACGAAAACGGTTATCAAAATAAGGAATTTGATTAGTAATATTATCGTCTTCGTAATAGTTAAGTTCGGTGATTTTTTCTTGGGAAATAACTGACGCTGAAACACTATATAAAAGACAGCTAAGCAATATTAGCTTTAAGGGTAATATTGCACTTATTTTTGCCATAATGGTTCACTTCCTTTTTCAGCAATAACTGATAATCTTTCTTGATGGGCTATTACTTCATCGGCAGTAGCATGAATAACCTTTAGCGCCGGGCGATCTACAGGTAAACGCCTTATTGTATTAGCATTATTGCCGTGTTCATCATTTTCACTGGCAGCAAGATTTAACACTTCCTGCCGACGAGTCATTTCAACATAAACAAAAGCTAATAGTTGCGCATCAATTAATGCGCCATGGTAAGTACGATCAACTAAACCATCAACACGATAATGTTTTGCTAAAAAGTCTAACGTTTTAGGCGAGCCAAATTCATCTTTTGAGGTTTTTAAGGTATCCGTAACCGTACATATATCTTGAGTTAACGGTAACTGCTGACCACGCACCATTTTAAATTCATGATCCATAAAGCCAATATCAAACTTCGCATTATGAATAACTAATTCTGCACCACGAATAAACTCAATAAATTCATGTGCTACTTGTTCAAATAACGGCTTATCTGCCAAAAATTCATTAGTTAAACCATGAATATCAATAACTTCCTGTTCCATTTGGAATTGTGGGTTGATATAAACGTGGTAAGTTCGACCAGTTAATTGGCGATTGATCATTTCAACACAGCCAATTTCAACAATACGATGACCTTCATGAGGATTAATCCCCGTAGTTTCGGTATCAAGAATAATTAATCTTTCTGTTTTTTGTTGGTCGTTACTCACGGTATTCCTTAACTTAAATAAAATAGGTTAAAAATAAAAAACTGACGGTATTATACGGGTATTTTTATAACAAAGCAGATAATTATAGTCGCGTAATATACATGCCTAAGGTACTATTAAATCACGACAAAGCAAAAGATTATTCATGTTAACAATGACAAAACAGGTAGAAATTTATACAGATGGTTCATTTTTAGGTAACCCCGGTCCTGGTGGCTATGGTGCTATTTTAGTTTATAAAGGCCATCTCAAAGAATTATCTGGTGGCTATCAACTTACCACTAATAATCGCATGGAAATGTTAGCAACAGTAAAAGCTTTGCAGTCTCTAAAAGAACCTTGCCAAGTTAAATTAACCACAGATAGCCAATATGTTCGCCAAGGTATTACCCAATGGATGAAAAATTGGAAAAAAAATAACTGGAAAACAGCCAGTAAACAAGCGGTTAAAAATGTGGATTTATGGCAATTGATTGATAAAGAAAATCAACGACATACTATTGAATGGTGTTGGGTTAAAGGTCATTCAGGCCATCCTGAAAATGAGCGATGTGATGATTTAGCCAGAAACGCTGCTGAAGGTAAAAATTTAGCTGTTGATGAAGGTTATTAAAATAGTCAGAGCTATTTACATCGTCAAACAACCATACAGCTCTAGCCGTTACTTGTCAGGTAACGGTTTTGGAAACTCCCTCAGATTAATCGCTAATCTTTTTGAACAAACGCAATAAACACTAAATAACAGCACACACGTTAATTGTGCTAACAACCAATAATATGAACTAAACAGTTCAATATAATAAGCATAAAGAGTGACAAAAAAATCAAACAATAACGCTGCGATAAATAAATAGTTAGAATGAGGCCACAAAGCTTGTACCCAAGTGGCGGCATTTGGCCGTCGCAAGCTTATCAACAACAACACTAATAAGCCAATACTCCCCGAAAATAAACTCAAATAAAACAATGATGTATCAGGGAAAACCAGTGCTAAAAAACTGGTATGATCTTTCATATTGGCCACTGAAATTAACCAAACAACATAACCTCGTAAAATAAAAAGCAGTAACAAATAAATGCCTTTTGATAATTTTAAGCAATCAAAATTATCAAAATCATTGATGGTATAATTTAAGTAATCTTGATTAGCCATTAGTTATCTTTTGCAGGGTATTTTAATTCACGTTCAACATTTAAATAATATTGGCCTTTAGTCAGTGCTTTAACCGCCGTTGATTTAAACTCTCGCATGTATAAAGTGGCTACCACTAAAAGACTTGCCAAAATAAACAATAATGGATGATAAAACCAACACAAAGCGGCGAGGGAAAAATAATAAGCCCGTAAACCATAATTATAAGAATGAGCAGCCTGATCTTGAATAGTTGCTATTTGATAAGCATATTTTTTTTTAAGTTTTCATTTAACCCTGGTTCATCAATAGGCGCTGCCCCAATCATCACATTAACAAAACCATATTGGCGCATTGACCAAGTGAAATTAAAAAAGCAACAACAAAAATAAACGCCATTAAGGTTAACTTTATTTGAGTCACTGCATGACCGCTAAATTCAGAATGAGGAATTGACTTTATCACATCTTCAAAAGCCTCTACTTGTGAAAATAAAGTTAAAATACCTGCTAAAACAAGTAGTGTACTCGAGGCAAAAAAAGCAATATTACGTTCTAAGTTACCCAACAACGTTGCTTCACTAACTCGAATATCTCGAGTCATAACTTCTTGCATCCAATGAATACGATGCTGCTGTAAACAATAAGCAATACAATTGGTGGTTTTCGACTTACGCCAAGCAAAAACTGCTATAGCCCATCCAACAAGATAAAAAAATAACGAGTGCTAAGCTATCTAAAAAACTAAAAGGCATGAATAATCACAACAAGAAAATAATAACAACATTATGCTAAATTTATGCGCTAGATTCGAGTGCCGACTCAAAATAGTTTTATCCTGTACAATCAGCACTTTTTTGGCCATTAAAGGGACTTTATTTAATGGATAAATTTAAGCTTAGACTGTGCCAGCGCCTATTTGTAACAAAATATGTTAATAAAACCGCCAATAGATTGAATTATTTCATGATTTTTGACACAATCACGCCCTTAAAAAAATACTAATAAAAGAAAGGATTATGGATGAGCGGCAAAAGATACCAACACAAATTTTTTGTGGCTTTTGTTATCATGTTAATTTCTTTTTTTATTGCAAGTAACAAATCCTTCGCCACTCAATCAGACATAGATATTCCCCATGCTTCCGGCAACATTGTATTAGATGGCCAGCTCACGGAAGATATTTGGCAACAAGCGAATGTTGTTGACTTAAACTTGGTCAATTTTCCCTGGAACAACACACCAAGCCCCGTTAAGACACAAGTAAAAATAGTTGAAAATGGTAAGGCTTTATTGATTGCATTTATTGCTGAAGATCCTAACCCTGAAGATATTCAAAGCTATTATGGTGATCGTGATACCCGCTGGGATGACGACCTTGTTGGTATTAAGCTCGACTCCCAAAATAATAATCGCATGAATTATGAATTTATTGTTAATCCATTAGGTATGCAAATGGATTCAATACAAAACAATATCACTGATGAAAAAAATGATCTTTGGGATGGTATTTGGCATTCTTATGGTCGTGTTACTGATAATGGTTATATTGTTGAAATGGAAATTCCATTTCGTATATTAAACTTCAAACAATCAGATGAAGTAAAAATCTTGGCCGATAGAACTCTTTAGAATTTACCTAGAGAGACTTGGTTAAGGATCTCACATGTTAAGCTCAACAAAGATATTGCCTGTAAAACCTGCCAATACCCAAAAGCAAAAAGGCTTTAAAACTGCTCGCACCGCTAAAAATATCATGTTAACTCCTTCGTTAGTCGTTAAAAGTGAAGAAACACGTGATATTTATGATGCTAACGACAATTGGCATCATAACAAAGAAATTGAAGCCGGCTTAGATTTTCGCTGGGGGATCACCAGTAATACCCTCTTAAATGCCACCATTAACCCTGACTTTTCTTTTATTGAAAGTGATGCCGCACAATTAAATGTTAATGAAAATTTTTCGTTATATTATGATGAAAAACGGCCATTCTTTCTTGATAACAGCGAATATTTTGCCAGCAACTTTGATCTTATTTATACCCGAAACATAACCGACCCAGATTATGGCCTTAAGCTTACTGGCGCTGAAAATAATCATACGTACGGCGTTTTTATCTCTCAAGACCAACAAACTAATTTTATTTTACCGGGAAACCTAAGTTCTGAAATTGCTCATATTGATGACACTAGTCAGGCCGCCGCATTAAAATATCGCTACGATGTCAACAAAGACATATCCTTTGGTTTTATTTCAACCCTCAGACAAGCATCACAATATCATAATTATGTTGCCGGCTTTGATGGTAAATATCAGCTCACAGAATCAAATAGCATACACGCACAAATTATTAATTCAGAAACCGAATACCCAGATGATTTTTATCAAGATTTTTGTACTGGTGATGCTTGTGTAAAACAATTAAAAGCCGCTTGTTTTGCTAATAACTGTCCCTATAACGAACAGGTAAAGCGTGCTAAACAAGGGGCTTTTTCTGATCAAGCAATGAAGGTAGATTTCCAACATCGCTCCGAGTATTGGGATATTGATGCGAGCCACCAGCAGATAGGCGAAAATTTTCGTGCTGATTTAGGTTTTATGCCACGTGCCGACATTATTCATGATTCGTTATCAATTAATCGTAAATTTTTTGCTAGTGAAAACTCAAAATATTGGCAAAAAGCTGATGTATCGGCTACTTGGGATATAAAACACAACGAGAACAATGAATTAATTGAACGTTTTTTTTCAGGCACTACCTCCGTTGATGGTCCCTACTTATCAAAATTTACCCTCACTTATACCTTATCTGATGAAGTGGGCTTAAGACATGATCGTTCAAAAACCCAAATTGATGACAATACAACGAAGTTTTCTTTAAAAAACTTAGCGTTATCAAGTCATTTCAAACCAACAAACGACTTATACCTTGAATTCAATTATAACAAGGGTGACAAAATTGACTACATTCATAATCGCTTAGGAAAATTAAATGAGCTCGAAAGTTATTTTTCTTGGTACTTAACACCACAATTAGAAATTGAATTAAGCCATTTGAACAGTGAGCTAGAGGCTGATAATAGTAATGTTTATCAAGCTATGTTGATAGATTCACGGGTCAGTTACCAATTTGACGCTCACAGCCGCCTAAAATTAAGCATTATTTATTGTGATATTGAAAGAAACCTCGACAACAACCCTTCTGAGTTATTTAATAAACGCAAAAAAGAGCTATCAACTCAGTTAATATATTCTTATAAAATCAACCCACAAACGGTCTTTTATTTAGGGTATTCAGATAATAGTTATCAAGATGATGAGCTGTTTGAACTAAAAAAAGAAAATAAAACGTTTTTTAGTAAAATAAGCTACGCATGGATGCCTTAAACGTTGCTTCCACCACTTTTTTGTCTTTAAGCCTAAAAAGCACTTTTATCACATGCTGTTTACATATATCTTATAACGAAAAATCACTTCTTTTTCTTCCTTAAGAGACTACTCTTAAGGGCTAATAACAACAATCCATAGGATTTGAACATGTCAAATATTTTCCAGGACAACTCTACATCAATCGGTAATACCCCATTAGTAAAACTTAACCGTGTCACTTCGGGCAATGTTTTTGCTAAAGTTGAATCACGTAACCCAAGCTACAGTGTAAAATGTCGTATTGGCGCAAACATGATTTGGGATGCAGAAAACGTGGCGTTTTAACGGCTGGTAAAGAAATTGTTGAACCTACCAGTGGTAATACTGGTATTGCTTTAGCATTTGTTGCTGCTGCGCGTGGTTATGGCATCACCTTAACTATGCCAAACACAATGAGCTTAGAGCGTCGTAAATTATTAGCTGCTTTAGGAGCTAAATTAGAGCTAACTGAAGGCGCTAAAGGCATGAAAGGCGCGATTGAAAAAGCAAAGAAATCGCTGAATCAGATCCAAAATACGTTTTATTAGGACAATTTGATAATCCTGCTAACCCTGAAATTCACGAAAAACAACGGGCCCTGAAATCTTTAACGATACTGATGGCAACATTGATTTCTTCGTTGCAGGTGTTGGTACTGGTGGTACAATTTCTGGCGTTTCAAAATACTTAAAAGTTGAAAAAGGCTTAAATGTAACTTCAGTTGCTGTTGAACCAACTGACTCTCCTGTTATTGCCCAAGCAATGGCCGGTGAAGATCTAACGCCTGGACCACATAAAATTCAAGGTATTGGCGCTGGTTTTATCCCTGGCAACCTAGATTTAGATTTAGTTGATGCTGTTGAACAAGTAACCAACGATGAAGCAATGGCTATGGCGCATCGCCTAATGAAAGAAGAAGGCATTTTAGCTGGTATTTCTTCAGGTGCTGCCGTTGTTGCTGCTAAACGCATTGCTGAGCGTCCTGAAAATGCCGGTAAAAATGTTGTGGTAATTTTACCAAGTTCTGCAGAGCGTTATTTATCAAGCCCCTTATTTGGTGAAACATTCTCTGATAAAGAATTAGTACAATAAAATACCAACATTTAACAACTTTTATTGTTAATTTGTTGTTACTTATAGAAAAAAGGCGCTAATTGCGCCTTTTTTTCTTATCCAAAAACTAGAATTTATGATTAAAACCCCTTACTATTAAGTTATATATTTTCTACAGTATTAATCCCATGCCTTATATAAAAATAGCCTTAATGAGTTTTTTCCTATTGTTAACCGCTTGTAATTCTGAGGAAAAAATTACCGAAATAGATAATCCTGAAGATGTCGCTATTGCTTTTTTTGATGCCCTTTATAACAAAAAAGATGTTAAAAAGGCCGCTTCTGTTTGTAGCCCACAGCTTGCACGGATAATTTTACATTACAAATCACCACAGGCCGTCGCTCGTCATTTATTTAATATGAAATATGACAGCGTTAAAATTAATCCTGACGATAGCGGCGTAAAAGTAAGAGAGCAGTTTAAAGATTCCGCCGAAATTATTTTATATTTTGACGGTATTTATAATGAAAAATAGAATTAAAGACATTAAACGGGTTTCTCTAGTACAACAAAAAAGTGGTTGGGTTATTGATAAAATATTAAAAGACCCATTTTAACAATGAGTTAAACACCAAGAAGTTATTAATAAAAAGCCGTCGTCAGACGGTTTTTTATTATTTGACTAAAGCTATTCCAGTCAGAGATTAATCACTTAACACTTGCCCTTCTCTGCGCGGATCGGCACCACCAATAAGTAGCGTTTTATCATCAACACTTTCTTTTACTTCAATCACATGTAAGCCGCTATTGAGATCTCTAATGGCGACTTGATGCCCTTTTAATGTTAAAGCATCAGCAAGTTTAGTTAATTCAGTGCCTTTTTCTAACGTTGTTATTTTATTGCGATTGGTGACATGCGCTAAGCTAACCGCTTGCTGAGGCTCTAACTGCCAATCCAGCATAGCTATCAAGGTTTGAGCAACATAGTTAATAATTCGACTACCACCAGGTGAACCGATAATAATCTTTAATTCGCCCTCACGATCAAATACCATCATAGGTGACATTGAGCTTCTTGGTCGTTTACCCGCTTCAACACGATTCGCTACCAGCTTACCATCAACCTCTGGCTTTAATGAAAAATCCGTTAATTGATTATTAAGAATAAAACCTTCCACCATCAAAGCCGAGCCAAAACCCATTTCAATACTTGATGTCATCGAAACAGCATTACCTTGCCGATCAATAATAGAAAAATGACTGGTTGAGGGTAATTCATAAGCCTGATCATTAGCATAAGCTAGCGCCCCCGTTGGCTGACCAGCGACCGCTTTTCCCATATCATTAAGTGGATTAATTAATTGCGCCCGTTGCTTTAAATAAACATCGTTTAATAAACCCGCTGTCGGTACCTGAGTAAATGCTGGATCAGCAATATATTTATCTCTATCGGCAAAAGCTAAACGTGAACTTTGAGTAAACAAATGAATAGCATCTAAACCATTAACCGCTTTATCTTGCAGTTGAAACGGTTCTAACATTTTTAAAATTTGAATGACTGCGATACTTCCTGAACTCGGTGGTGCCATGCCACACAATTGATGTTCTTTATAACTACCACAAACAGCTTCTACTTGTTTGGCTTGGTAATTTTTCATGTCACTTAAGGCTAATTTCCCCGGTGCTATTGGTGAATTATTTACCGCCTTTACTATCTTTTCAGCTAACCAACCTTGATAAAAAACCTTAACCCCTTGCTTAGCAATACTTTTAAACACTTTAGCAAGTGGCTTATTAACTAAAACATCACCAGCACGAATTTGCTTACCGTCAGGATAAAAATACTGTTTTATTACCTCAAGCTTTTTGTATTCCGGGATTAAAGTTAACAGCAATTAACTTTTCTAATCGTGGTGATACAACAAATCCCTGCTCTGCCAATTGAATCGCATCATCAAACAATTCGTGCCAAGCCAATTTACCATATTGTTGATGAGCTTGATGTAATGCGGCTAGCACACCTGGTACTCCAACAGAGCGTCCGCCAACAACCGCATCAAGCCAAGATACCGGTTTACCCTCAGCATTTAAAAATAATGCCGATGTTGCTGCTTGAGGGGCCGTTTCTCGGCCATCAAATGAGGTTAATTGTTTATTTTTTTTGTCCCAATGCAACATGAAAGCACCACCGCCAATCCCTGAAGATTGCGGTTCAACTAAGGTCAATACCATTTGAATGGCAATTGCCGCATCCACCGCGCTCCCTACTTTAGCTAAAACATTAGCTCCTGCTTTACTGGCATAAGGATTCGCCGCAACGACCATATATTGCTGACCAATTACTCTAGATTTTTGACTAAAGCCGGTTGCCGCTTCTGGCTCTCTTATTTCTTGTGCAGGTTTTTGTCTCTGCTCTTGCGCGAATAATGATGACGATAATAAAGCCGAAAAGCCAATAAAAAGCCAAGCTAAATTACCAAAACATTGTCGATTAATCATTTTTAAAACCTTGAATTGGTTGTATTATTTACGGTGATGTTCAATAGGAACAAAGGATAACTGAAAGTCGTTAAATTTAACAAAATTATCAATTAGCACTTGATACTTTTTGTCGTCATTTTCTAAAAACTTCAAACAATGATAACAAGCTTCTAATGTTGACAGCGCATTGTTTTTAGCCGTTTTACGGATGCGATACTGCCTTTGGTATTGGCCGGTAAAGTAATTGCCGTCAACTGATGTAAATTGGTGGATAACATTAACATCCGATAAGCTTTTTTCCAGGTGCCATCTAAAATAACCAAACAAATATTATCGAGGTCGAAATTAGCATCTTGTGTTAAATGCTTCATCTCAATGGCGTGCTCGCTAGGTAAAGTAATAAACAACGTTGGCCATAGCGACTGATCAGCTCATTCAATTGTTCATTGTGACTAAAGTCCTCATCAACAATCACCTGACATTGTGTTAACGACTTTGATAACAGCGGGACTGTTGCTTTTGCTTGCTGCACTTCGCTTGGGTGCTGCAAAATAACCACCTCAATTTTGTTATCTATGGGGGTAACAAAGGCACACAAGCAGCTTACTTTAGGTCGTTGACATTGTTGACAAACTTTACGCGACATAAGTACTCATAAGAAAGTAAAAAAATTATTATACCAGTTAACATCAGCCGTTGCTCGACCGACTAAAGAGTTATGCTACAATGCGGACATAACAACAAAAAACATAAATAAACCAAAGTATTAATAACCTTATAAGTAATGATAACCATCTGATTATTAGTAACATTAATATAATAACACACTCATTTGTTTACTCGTTTCACTTAACTAGAGTTGACCAGAAAAACCATGACTCAAGCTAAACACTGGCCGCTGTTACCAAGCCAAATCTTACCTGTGCTAAGTATATTAATCTTAGCGATACTCGCTTATCTATTTGAAGATTCTCTCATCTCATTATTAATTTATAACCGAGATCAAATTATTGAACATGAGTATTGGCGCTTAATTACCGGTCACTTTTTTCATACTAACCTCAATCATCTGTTACTCAACATTGCAGGGTTAGTTTTGTTATGGTCGTTACATGGTCAGTATTATCAAAGCAAAAACTATTTTTTATTGTTCTTATTTTCTGCCTTATTTGTGACCATAGGGTTATTTAATTTTTCGCCAGAGCTTATTCAATATGTCGGTTTATCCGGTATTTTACATGGTGTTTTTATCTGGGGAGCTTTAATGGACATTCGTGATAAATTAAAGTCCGGTTACTTATTATTACTGGGCATTATCATTAAAGTAACGCACGAACAAATTTATGGTGCCGGTACAGATATATCTGAACTTATTGAAGCTAATGTTGCCGTTGATGCACATTTATGGGGGGCAGTTTCTGGCGTCGTATTTTTTGGGCTAACATTATATTTAACAAAAACTGAGAATAATAAAAAACGCTGAAAGGTTTAACCCGTCAGCGTTTTCATCAATTATTTTTACAATTCGTTTTTGATTAATTTATTATGAGCTAAGTCACTATATGTTTAATGATTTACACCAGTTACTCGCGTTGACAAATTCTTTTTGAATAAAATCAGCACTGATGTCATAAGTTTCCATCATTTGCTTAAGATTTTTACCATTGCCAACAATGTAATCTGAACACAAGGTTAATAATTCACCAAGAATACCGGCATGCTCAACTAAGGCTTTGTTGATGGTTTCATCCATAGGTAAACGTGTTACAACTTCTTCAATCGGCATACCCAAAATCACATCAATAGAACTTAATAAACCGGTGATAAAGGCTAAGTCAGTGATGCTTTTAAATACCGATTGACCAGACGCAATGGCCGTCATTAACTTAGCCGTAATTAAGGCTTGTTTAGCTGCTTCTTCATTTTTCTCAGAAGTTAACTGTGATAACGCTAAAATGGAAACAAACTGTTTAAGTTTATCTTCACCTAAATAAGCCGCCGCTTGTTTTAATGATTTAATTTCAACCCGTACGCCAGTTGACACGTTATTAACCATTTTTAATAAACCAACTGACAAATTAACGTCATGACTAATAATTTCAGCAATCGCATCAAAGTTAATCGGCGTATTAAAAGTTTCACTCATCAAGCTCAACATCTGCGTTTTAATTGGCGCTAATGTTTGCCCTTTGATGATTTCTGGCTCATGGTAGAAAAACCTTGATAATAATTAAAGCCAACTTCCGCTAACGACTGTAATTGATAGCGAGTTTCAACTTTTTCAGCAACTAACTGAATATTATGTTCTTTAACTTTTGCTAACAATGGAAAAACACGTTTCGCATTAGTTACACTCATATCCAACTTTATCATTGAAATATAAGGAAATAATACATCCCACTTACTGTCTAAGTCATATTCAGTTAAGGCAATTTTGTAGCCCTTTTCATGATAAAACTGCAAAATTTTCAATAACCGTTTACTGGTTGACTGATGCCCTATTAACTCGATAACGATAGAGTTTTTATCGAACATTAAGGGAAATTTATTAATCAAACATTGTTCATTAAAATTAATATAAGCCGTTTTACCCAAACATAGCGCGGTAATATCATCATGTAAGTGATTTTGAATAATTAACTTTGATGTCGCAATGTCAGGATCTATAACAGGAAATTGATTTTCTTCGCTGTCACGAAATAATAATTCATAACCGATGACATTGTTTTTGCGATCAAATATCGCTTGGCGTGCAGTGTAAGTACTATACATTTTAATAATTACAAATGTTAAAAGGAAAAGTTGATACTTCTTAAGATACCCTATTTATTGTTAAATTTAAAAGCACAAAGTGCTGTTTTCTTTATTTATTACTGAAACCGATATAATTCCTCATGTTAATCACATTATTTTCCACCACCCTCGCCAGATATTTTGCTATAATCGCGCGCCAACTATTTTTAATGAATGATTAACCTTTTTACTCGGTCATAACGCGACGCTAAGCCGATAAATCGGCGATTAAAAAGTACTAGCTAAAAATGTTTATTTAACTTTAAGCATACGGGTAAATCATACGCATAAAGATACGGCGACTATATTTGTTTTTTTAAGGCTAACTCATGATCCCATTACCGGAAGTTGAACTATTTGAATACCCTAAATACTGGGCCGAATGTTATGGTTCAGCACCTTTTTTACCTATGTCTCGTGCCGAAATGGATGAACTTGGTTGGGACAGTTGCGATATTATTTTAGTTACTGGCGATGCTTATGTTGATCACCCAAGCTTTGGCATGGCCGTTATTGGTAGAATGCTTGAAGCGCAAGGCTTTCGAGTTGGCATTATTGCGCAGCCAGATTGGCAATCAAAAGATGCCTTCATGGCCTTAGGCCAACCTAATTTATATTTTGGTGTTACCGCCGGTAACATGGATTCAATGATCAACCGCTACACGGCTGAACGTCGCATCCGCCATGATGATGCCTACACGCCAAATAACGAAGGTGGCAAACGCCCAGATCGTGCTGTATTAGTTTACTCTCAGCGTTGTAAAGAAGCCTACAAAGAAGTGCCGGTTGTGATTGGTGGTATTGAAGCCAGTTTACGCCGTATTGCACATTACGATTATTGGTCGGAAAAAGTGCGTCGTTCAATTTTATTTGATGCCAAAGCCGACATTCTTATTTACGGTAATGCTGAACGCCCACTTATTGAAGTAAGCCATCGTATTGCCCGCGGTGAAAACATCAAAGAAATCACCGATGTTCGTGGTACCGCCTTTTTTAGCCAAACATGCTTTACCCGGTTGGAAAGGCATTGACTCTCGTTCTATTGATAAACCGGGTAAAATCGATCCTATTCATAGTCCTTATATTGATACCACCGCCACTGAAAGCTGTGCAACAGAGCAAGCTAAAGGCGAGAATACAGTAACAACCATCACACCTGAAAAAGACATCACAAAAACAGCACAGCCTATCGAGCTTTCAGAATACCGTAATAAAACCTGGGAAAAAAAAGATAAACCTTGGCAAACCACTTATATTAACTTGCCAACCTTTGAGCAAGTTAAAGACAATAAAATGCTTTACGCGCATGCATCGCGTATTTTTCATCAAGAAGTTAACCCAGGTTCAGCAAAGCCTTTGGTTCAAAAACACGGTGATCGTATTATTTGGTTAAATCCGCCAGCGTACCCACTAAGTGAAAGTGAAATGGACGGTGTTTTTGGTTTGCCTTATCAGCGAGTACCACACCCAACTTACGGTGATGCTAAAATTCCCGCTTATGAGATGATCAAAACCTCTATTAATATTATGAGAGGCTGTTTTGGCGGTTGTACCTTTTGTAGTATTACAGAGCATGAAGGCCGTATTATACAAAGTCGCTCAGAAGCATCTATTTTACAAGAAATAGAAGATATTAAAGAAAAAGTACCCGGCTTTACTGGCGTAATTTCTGACTTAGGAGGGCCAACCGCCAACATGTATAAACTACGTTGCAAAAGTCCAAAAGCAGAAGCTACCTGCCGTAAACCTTCGTGTGTTTGGCCAACTATTTGTGGTCATTTAGATACCGACCACACCCCAACCATTAATTTATACCGTAAAGCTCGTGCGGTTAAAGGCATTAAAAAAGTATTGATCGCTTCCGGTGTTCGTTATGATCTTGCCGTTGAAGATCCTGATTATGTTAAGGAACTGGCCACCCATCATGTTGGTGGCTATTTAAAAATTGCCCCTGAGCATACCGAAGAAGGCCCATTAAGCAAAATGATGAAGCCAGGTATGGGCAGTTACGACGCCTTTAAAAAAACTGTTTGATAAATTCTCAAAAGAAGCCGGTAAAAAGCAATTTCTTATCCCATATTTTATCTCAGCTCATCCGGGCACAACCGATATGGACATGATAAACCTTGCACTATGGTTAAAAGAAAATGACTTTAAATTAGATCAAGTACAAAACTTTTACCCGTCACCGCTTGCTAATGCAACAACCCTTTATCATACAGAAATAGATTCACTGCGAAATGTAAAACGTAACAGTGCTTCGGTACCTGTACCCAAAGGCACAATTCAACGTCGATTACATAAAGCGATATTACGCTACCATGATCCAGTTAACTGGCCGATCATCCGTGAAGCACTTGCTAAAATGGGCTTGGCGAGAAAACTTATTGGTAGCAGACCTGAATGTTTAGTACCCGCAGAAACGCGTGGCGAAGAAAACTTACGCTTAAATAGAAGCCAAGCCAAAGGTAAAAATAATGCCCGTGGTAATAAAACATCACCCGGCCAAAAGCGTGCATTTGGTTCAAATAAAGCCCGAAACGGTAAACAGGGCTTAACCCGCTTTAGCGATAATCAATTTGGTGACCGTCAGCCAAATAAAAAAAATAGCGGCAAGAAAAAGCATTAATTTACATATTTCATTTACCTTAGTTAGCATTCATTAACTAAGGTAATAAACAAAATTTATTAAGATATTACGAAAAACAAAAGCCATAAGGAAAAACTTTACTGTGTTAACCGCAAATAATATTACTCAGCAATTTGGTGCCAAACCCTTATTTGAAAACATTTCACAAAAATTTGGTGGTGGTAACCGTTATGGTTTAATCGGTGCTAACGGTTGTGGTAAATCAACCTTCATGAAAATTTTAGGTGGTGATTTAGAGCAAACTTCAGGTAACGTTAGCTTAGATCCAAACGAGCGCATTGGTAAATTACGCCAAGACCAGTTTGCTTTTGAAAACTATTCTGTGGTTGATACAGTGATCATGGGACACACAGAGTTATGGGCGGTAAAAGAAGAACGCGATCGCATTTATGCTTTACCAGAAATGAGTGAAGAAGACGGCATGCGCGTCGGTGATTTAGAATCAGAGTATGCCGAAATGGACGGTTACAGCGCTGAAAGTCGCGCTGGTGAATTATTAATGGGTGTCGGTATTCCGGTAGAAGCCCATTATGGTTTAATGAGTGAAGTAGCGCCGGGTTTAAAATTACGTGTTTTATTAGCACAAGCGCTATTTTCTGATCCTGATATTTTATTACTCGATGAGCCAACCAACAACTTGGATATTCACACCATTCAATGGTTAGAAGAAACCTTAAACCAACGTGACTCAACCATGATCATTATTTCCCATGATAGACATTTTTTAAACAGTGTTTGTACTCACATGGCCGATTTAGATTACGGTGAATTACGTGTTTTCCTGGTAATTACGACGAATACATGTTGGCTTCAACCCAAGCACGTGCTCAATTAATGGCTGATAACGCCAAGAAAAAAGCACAAATCAGTGAACTACAAGCCTTTGTTGCGCGTTTCTCTGCCAATGCCTCAAAAGCTAAACAAGCCACTTCACGTGCCAAACAAATTGATAAAATTCAACTGGCTGAGGTAAAAGCGTCAAGCCGTGTTAACCCGTTTATTCGTTTTACCCAAGAAAAACAATTATTTAGAAATGTACTAGAAATTGAAAACTTGAGCAAAAGCTTTGACGATTTAGAAGTATTCAAAAACATTAACCTCATGGCGGAAGTTGGTGAAAAAATCGCGGTAATAGGTGAAAACGGTGCCGGTAAAACCACGTTATTACGCACCTTAATGGGTGAATTAGCTGCCAGCTCAGGTGAGTTTAAATGGTCTGAAAATCATAAGATTGGTTATTACGCGCAGGATCACGCTCATGAATTTGAAAAAGACCAAACCTTATTTGATTGGATGAGCCAATGGCGCACACCTGAAGATGATGAGCAAAGTATTCGTGGCTACTTAGGCCGTTTATTATTCTCCGCTGACGATATTTATAAATCAGTAAAAGTTCTTTCAGGTGGTGAACAAGGTCGAATGTTATTTGGCAAGTTAATGATGCAAAAGCCAAATATTTTGGTGATGGATGAACCAACCAACCATTTAGATATGGAATCGATTGAATCATTAAACATGGCGTTAGAGCAATTTGAAGGCTCGATTGTTTTTGTTTCCCATGACCGTGAATTTGTTTCGAGTTTAGCTACCCGTATTATTGAATTAAAACCTGATGGTTATGTAGATTTTGCTGGTACTTACGACGAATACTTAGCGTCGCAGGCGTAAATTAGGTTAAATCACAACAACCAACAGCTGAGCGTAAATAACGCTCAGCCCTCTATTTTTAAGGATTTTTTGTGCTTAGTTATCGCCATGCTTTTCACGCCGGCAATTTTGCGGATGTATTAAAACATTCAACTCTCACCTTAGTGCTTGATTATTTTACCCAAAAGCAAAAGGGCTTTAGTTACATTGATAGCCATTCAGGTGCTGGCATGTATCGTTTATCTGACGACTACGCACAAAAAACTGGTGAATTTAAACAAGGCATTGCCAAGTTAATCAACAATCACGATGTACCTGATGCCTTAGTTGACTATATCGATATCATCAAACAATTAAATGATGATAACCAAGAGAAAAATAGCTTAGATATTTACCCTGGCTCACCCGGAATTGCTAAACAATTAATGCGCCGCCAAGATGCCGCACATTTATTTGAACTTCACCCTGCTGATCATCAATTATTAACTGAGTTTTGTCAGCGCTGGAATAAAGCACGGGTATCACAGCAAGATGGTTACAAAGGCACATTAGGACAATTACCACCACCTACCCGCCGTGGTATTGTGTTAATAGATCCACCTTATGAACTAAAAGAAGATTACCACAAAGCGGTGCAAACGATTATTGACGGTTATAAAAAGTTCGCCACTGGCTGTTATATTTTATGGTACCCGGTCGTTAAACGCGATTTTGTCAATCAAATGGCGAAACAGTTTATGCAAAGTAACTTACGAAATGTGCTACAAGTTGAGTACTGCCAGCAAGCTGACACTGATGAATATGGTATGACCGGCACAGGATTATTTATTGTTAACCCTCCATGGCAACTGGCCAATCAATTAACCGAAGTGTTAGCGTATATGAAACAATATTTAGGTGATAACAATAGCCAAACCAACGTTTTACAATTAATTGCGGAATAAATGATCAGCCCACAGTTCTGTACGATGTAAAGGTACAGTGGCTGACAAATAAGGGTTGTTTAAATAAAAAACCTGCCGTTTTTTCAAATTAAATGAGGCTATTTCATCACCAAATGCCTCATTAAATAATCGTTCAAAACTACCATCTACTAAAGATTTTTCTAAGCCCTGTTTTATGTCATTCGCTAATTCATGATTGTCTTTATTAACATAAAAATAAAAAGCACTTGGATATTTAATTAAAATGTAAGGATCGATCATCAAATTTAATTTTGGATAAATCGTTAAATCATGTTTGATCTCTAAAATTGAACGAGGTAAATAGTCGATGCGGTTTTTATCTAACATTTGAAATAAACCTTTAAAGGTGGCCGCTTTCGCAACTTTAATATCGTTATTTTCAAATATTTTGGTCGCCGTCCATGAATGAAACTGTACCGGAATTTTTGTTTTAAATTGTTGTTCGGTTTTTACATTAGCAAAAATATCAGGGGTATTTTGATTAATCAAAGCCAACCGCCATCCTTTCAAGCCACGTAAAATTGGAAAATAAATCGCTTGGTATTTTTTTTCCCGAGTTAATGTTGACGAACCATTCATCACATCAACGCCTTTATCTTTTGCTAATAAATCAAAAGAACGTTGTTTAGGTAAAGATAAACCATAGCGTTTAACTTGATAGTTTTTTTCAGGAAAATACGACAAGGCTTGGCTAAGTAATTTAGGATAATAGTCATCACTCTCACTTGTCGCATAAACAATATCTTGTGCATAAGCCAAGGCCGAATAATGATAAACTACGGTAAAAATTAACCCATAAATATATTTAAACATTTAACTTCTTAATTCATTTAAAATAAAAATTACTGTTAGCTTCATTCGTTATGGTGCCAAATTAAGCCACAATTCTTTTCTTTCAATTGGTGTTTCATCTAATAACAAGGGGTTGTTTAAATGAAAAACACGTCGTTGAGAAAGTTTTAATCGATTAACCACACCACCAAACGCCTCTTGAAAAATTTTATCAAAGCTACCATCAACAAGTGATAGCTCTAATCCTTGTTTAATATCATTTGCTAATTCATGATTATTTTTATTCACATAAAAATAATAAGCGCTTGGATATTTAATCAAAATATAAGGATCAATCATAATTTGTAAATTCGCATTATTTGACAGATCCTCCTCTATTTCAGTAACCGAACGAGGAAAATAATCCATACGCTTTTTATCCAACATTTTAAATAAGCCTTGTATATTACTTCCCTTAATCACCTCTATATTATTCGCTTCCAGTATTTTTGTGTCTGTCCAGGTATGAAATTGCCCCGGCTTGAGTTGTTTCAACTGAGATTCTGTTAAAACATGAGCAAAAAGTTCTGGAGTGTTTTTATTAATTAATGGAACACGCCAGCCAATTAACCCTTTTAAAATTGGAAAACGAATGGGTTGATATAAGGCTTCTCGGTCTTTTGTTGAAGAGCCAACCATTACATCAATGCCTTCATTATTGGCCATTAAATCGAATGAACGCCCTTTGGGGATGTAAACACCATAACCTTTAACTTGATAATTTTTATCAGGAAAATAAGATAAAACATGTTTTAACAAAATCGTATCATAAGTAGCACGCTCTTCACCTGAATAAACAATGTCTTTCGCATTAACATAATTGTTAAAAACAAAGTAAAAAACACATATCGCCAAATAACGGCATCTCACATCTAAATCCTACATCACAAGGTGAATTAAATTATCTGTTATAAAAATAGCATTAATTGATAAAAAGAGCGCTTAAAATATTAATTCCTTTATTTAACTCATGTTAAGATAAAGCATCTATAACTCTTTATCGTTACATACAGCTCATGACGTTATCCGTTGCTTTAATTCAACAGCAAAATTCAGACAATATTGCCGACAATAAATTTCAAATTGCCGCCGCAATTAAACAAGCTGCCGAGCAAGGCGCAAAATTAATTGTGTTGCAAGAATTACACAACTCTCTCTACTTTTGTCAGCAAGAAGAAACTGCACAATTTGATTTAGCCGAAACAATCCCTGGGCCATCAACCGATGCCTTAGGTGAATTAGCCAAACGCTTAAATGTTGTGATCGTTGCCTCGTTATTTGAAAAAAGAGCCGCTGGGCTTTATCACAATACCGCGGTGGTATTAGAGTCTGACGGCAGCATTGCTGGTAAATATCGAAAAATGCATATTCCTGACGATCCTGGGTTTTATGAGAAGTTTTATTTTACCCCTGGCGACTTAGGTTTTAACCCAATTCAAACCTCAGTTGGTAAATTAGGCGTGTTAGTTTGTTGGGATCAATGGTTCCCTGAAGCCGCTCGTTTGATGGCAATGGCCGGGGCTGAATTATTAATTTATCCAACCGCCATTGGTTGGGACTTAAATGATAAAGACGATGAACAGCAACGACAACTAGATGCATGGAAAATCAGCCAGCGTGGCCATGCGGTAGCCAATGGTTTACCGGTATTAAGTTGTAATCGAGTTGGTTTTGAAGCGGATCCTCATGCCCATGAAGATGATAACAAAGCGGGTATACACTTTTGGGGCAATAGTTTTGTTGCTGGTCCGCAAGGTGAAATATTAGCGCAAGCCAATGATCAACAAGAAGCAATTTTAATGGCAGATGTTGATCTTAAGCGCAGTGAAAGTGTTCGCCGCATTTGGCCATTTTTTAGAGATCGCCGCATTGAACACTATCAAGATTTAACCAAACTTTATCGTGATTAACGTGGGTTAACATTAGTTATCTCACTTAATTATTCAAATAAAATAACGCCTTAAAAGAAGTTTCATGAGTAAAATTGCCAGTATTATTTCCCCGACGTTAGCCAAAACAGGGATGAAAAACGCCGATAAAAAAGTATGGGCGAATTTACCCGGTAGCAGTGCCACCATTGCTATTTATCAAGCGGCCAGAACAGCAAACGGGCCAATATTATTAATTACTCATGACACCCCTTCTGCGTTAAAGCTAGAACAAGAACTGTCTCACTTTAGCCCTAATGAATTACCGGTATGTTTGTTTCCTGATTGGGAAACTTTACCCTACGATACCTTTTCGCCACATCAAGACATTATTTCACAGCGTTTATCAACCTTGTATCAACTGTCTCGAATGGACAATGGTATTGTTATTGTGCCTATTTCCACCCTATTACATAAGTTATCACCAAAATCGTATTTAGAAGCAAACAGCTTAATGGTGAAAAAAGGGGATAAAAAAGATCTTCATCAACTACGCCAAAGCTTAGAAGCTAACGGTTATCGAAATGTTGATCAAGTCATGGAACATGGCGAATTTTCAGCTCGTGGCGCTATTTTAGATTTATATCCAATGGGCAGTGAAGTGCCATTTCGTTTAGATTTTTTTGATGATGAAATTGACGAAATTCGAATTTTTGATCCCGAAAGCCAGCGCTCGCTCGACAAAGTTAACAAAATAGCACTATTACCGGCGCATGAATTTCCTATAGACGAAGATGGTATCAATTTATTCCGCAGCCAATACCGCGAACAATTTAAAAGCTCAATTGATAAAGAATCAATTTATCACCAAGTAAGCAATGGGATTATGCCCGCCGGTATTGAATATTATTTACCGTTATTTTTTGAACAAACCAATACCTTGTTCGATTATTTATCACCTCAAACCCAAGTTATGATCACCGGCGATATCGATCACGCCGTTGCACAAACTTGGCATGATATTGAATACCGCTATGAAGATCGCCGTTATAATCCGGTCCGCCCTTTATTAGCACCCCATCATGTTTTTTTAAATAGTGAGCAACTCTACAGCGCGCTCAAACCGTTTAATCGTATTAACATTCAATCGTTAGCCGCTGACAGTGATAAAAGTAGCCATATTAATTTTGCTGTCTCGAAACTGCCTGAACTTACGGTAAATCATCAATTAAAAGAACCTTTTAGCTTATTAAATCAATATTTACATAGTGATAATGCACCTAATGCGGTTTTATATGTTGCCGAAAGCCAAGGCCGCCGTGAAAGTTTATTAGAGTTATTACAACGCAATAAAATATCACCTGTAGAAGTAGCCAGTTTTGATGCTTTTGTTGAGCTGCCGATAAAAAAAGGCGCCCCACCTGCGATTTTAGTGAACCCACTGAGTCAGGGCTTTGTTTTCGAACTTGGTAAAAAATCACTCGCTGTTATCACCGAAACCGAATTATTAGGTGACAGAGTTAGACAAAGTCGCCGCAGAGGTAAACAGCAAGACAACGAAAGTGATGCTATTTTCAAAAACTTAGCTGAACTTTCTATTGGTCAACCTGTGGTCCATTTAGACCACGGTATTGGCCGTTACATGGGCTTACAAACATTAGAAAACGGCGGCATGACCACCGAATTTTTAGTTTTACATTATGCCAATGAAGCCAAACTCTACGTACCTGTCGCCTCGCTACATTTGATCAGCCGATATTCAGGGGCTGAAGATGATAACGCGCCACTGCATAAATTAGGTAATGACACGTGGAGTAAAGCTAAACGCAAAGCCGCGGAAAAAGTAAAAGACGTAGCTGCTGAATTATTAGATGTTTACGCCAAACGTGCCAGCCATAAAGGTTATGGTTTTAAAATTAACCAAGAAGAATATCAAAGCTTTGCCGACAGTTTTGGCTTTGAAGAAACCATAGATCAAGAAGTTGCCATTAAAGCAGTACTGAACGACATGAAAACCAATAAGCCAATGGATCGCTTAGTGTGTGGTGATGTTGGTTTTGGTAAAACAGAAGTCGCCATGCGCGCAGCCTTTACTGCTGTTAACGATGGTAAACAAGTGGCACTACTGATACCAACCACATTGTTAGCACAACAGCATTATGAAAACTTTCGTGATCGTTTTGCCAACTGGCCAGTGAACATTGAAGTGTTATCACGCTTTAAAACCGCTAAAGAGCAAAAAGAAATTATCGCAAATGTTAAAAATGGCAAAGTCGATATTTTGATCGGCACCCATAAACTACTGCAAAGCGATATCGTTTATCACGATTTAGGGTTATTGATTGTTGATGAAGAACATAGATTTGGCGTAAAACAAAAAGATAAAATTAAAAAAATTCGCAGCAATGTCGACATTTTAACCTTAACCGCTACCCCAATTCCACGAACGCTTAACATGGCCATGGGCGGTATGCGTGACTTATCAATTATCGCGACTCCGCCAGCAAAACGTTTAGCAATAAAAACGTTTGTTAGGCAAAAAGATGACGCCTTAACCCGCGAAGCCATTTTGCGTGAAATATTACGTGGTGGCCAAGTTTATTTTCTTCATAACAATGTTGAAACTATTGAAAAAACCGCTCACGATATTAGTGAATTAGTGCCTGAAGCTAAAGTTGTGACCGCGCACGGTCAAATGCGCGAACGTGATTTAGAACGCATAATGAGCGACTTTTATCACCAACGGTTTAATGTTTTGGTGTGTACCACTATTATTGAAAACGGTATTGATGTTCCCAGCGCTAACACCATTATTATGGACAGAGCAGATAACTTAGGGTTAGCGCAGCTACACCAATTACGTGGTCGTGTTGGTCGTTCACATCATCAAGCGTATGCCTACTTATTAACACCACATGAAAAACGCTTAACTAAAGACGCGAAAAAACGTTTAGAAGCCATTGCTAACCTAGAGAACTTAGGCGCTGGTTTTATGCTAGCAACTCATGATTTGGAAATTCGTGGTGCCGGAGAACTATTAGGCGAAGGACAAAGTGGTCAAATGAGCCAAATTGGTTTTAGTTTGTACATGGAAATGTTAGATCAAGCCGTTGAAGCAATCAAAGCAGGCAAAGAGCCAAGCTTAGAGCAATTAAACGCTAAACAAACCGAAATCGAATTGCGCGTACCAGCACTATTACCTGAAGATTATATTTTTGACGTAAGCTTAAGGTTAAGTTTGTACAAACGTATTGCCAGCTGTAAAACAAAAATGGAATTAGATGATATTCAAGTTGAATTAATTGACCGTTTTGGTTTATTACCGCAAGCCACTAAGAACCTAATTCATATTGCGAAATTAAAATTAAAAGCGCAAAAAATTGGTATTTCACGCATTGATGCCAGCAACAATGGTGGCTCCATAGAATTTAGTGACAATACCACAGTCAACCCAGTGTATATTATTGGCCTTATTCAAAAGCAGCCAACCGTTTACAAAATGGATGGCGCAAATAAACTTAAATTTGTAAAAGCCAGTGATGACGCCCAAAAAAGGTTTACGTTAATTACTTCAATTTTAAATGAATTAAGTAAAGCCAGTGATTAACTTTTTACCTAGGTAATGATAAAAAATCCGTGAAACCCTGGTTAACTTTGTTATCATCAACAACCATGAAATAACAACATTAACCGGTAATTTTTAATGTTATTCAGCCAAAGCAACAAAATGGATATTAAATGAAATCAAATGCCTATTTAGCCATTTTATCAGCAGTAGCGTTATCCGTTATTAGCTCAGCACAAGCCAATGAAAAACGCTGGTTTGAAATGGAAGTGATTTTATTTAGTCAGTTAGGTGATAAAAGTCAGTTAAAAGAAAACTTTAGTGACACACCACCGATGCCCAAATATCGTCGGGTTCGTGATTTATTATCAGAGTTCTTAACTCCCTGATATTCGCATGATAAAAAAGCACCTGCCTATTTGCGAAACTCAACTGCAACAACCCAAACAGGTGTTATCTTTCGATACTTTCCCGTCAGCCAGCGTTTTCAAACAGCTTACCCTACCGACTATTTTCCCAACTAAAACAGCTGAAGATTTACAAGCCGAAATGCTGTTAGAACATCCTGAGTTAAGTTCGGCTTATTACCAAATACCTGAACAACAAGAAGTAATTGAGCTACAGGTAACGCAAGCAACAACAACCGAAATCAACAATTCTGCCCTTACTGAATTAACCAATGAAGAAAATAGCTTGAGCGACAGCCACGACATAGCCGCATTAACGTTTGAGCAACAAGCAATACTGGCGGCTGCCGAGCAAGCATTTGCTGAGCCTAATTATCAATTTTCACCAATACTACCATCTAAAAAACTTTGCCGTTTATCAAACAACGACATACAAGTATTAACAGCCGCTGATCCTGAATTTGATGCTAACGCCTTTGAAATAGAGCAAGTGCCAAAAACCATTAATGCGGTAGAAACCCCTTTAAGCTCAGAGCCTTATTTGATCAGTAGTGACTCGTTAGAATTGCACGACATTGTCAAACAACTTGCATTAAGCCGTGATTTTAAGCCTTTATTACATATCGGTTGGCGACAATCTGAGCCTGCGATCAATAAAAAACGTTCTATTCCAATGCGTTTATTTGCTGGCGAAAACTTAGCGGCTCATTACCAAAAACAATTAGCACAATATGAAACGGAGCTTGCTCAAGCTCAGGCACAAGAACAACAATTACAAACGTTATTAATGAATATATCGGCACAAAATAACAGCGATATATTAAGTAACGAAAGCAGTGATACTTTAGCTAAGCAATTACATAAACAAAATAAGCTGAAAGAGATAATTGCCAACCTTAAACAAATGCCAACAGATAAAACGGCTTTGTTAGCTAAGCTTGATGCTATTAAAGCAAACTCGCAGGTAAAAAACAGCCAAGATTTAGCACTCAAAGCACCAATCAAACCCTCACAAGATTGGACGATTGACGGTTTGTTTAATGTCCATTTAAATCATTATTTGTATATTACCACTGATTTAAATATTGCCGATATGTCATTAGCTGAGCAAGCCAGTAAAAGCCTAGCAAAGGGTGAGCCTGTGCCAATTAAAAGTATTCGATTTTCCCAAAACAAGCGAGTGATCAGTAAAGAAATTCATTATTTTGATCACCCCTACATTGGCATGATAGTACAAATTAGACGTCATCATCGCCCTGACCCAGCATCATTAAATAAAGATACAGACAACTAAAAGATAGAGATATAATCATGGATAAAGAAATTGAAATTCAAGCCGCTGTATTTCGCCGTTTATTAGCTCACCTTGATAACCGAAAAGATGTACAAAATATCGAGCTAATGAACTTAGCAGGTTTTTGCCGCAACTGTTTTTCAAAATGGACAGTTGCGGAAGCTGAAAAACTAGGTGTTAACGTAGATATAGAAACCGCAAGAGAAGCGGTATACGGTATGCCATACAGTGAATGGAAAGAAAAACACCAATTACCTGCTACCGAAGAACAAATGGCAAAATTTAACGAATTAAATCCGAAAAAAAGCTAAGCGCTGGATGCTTGAAGCCTCAAGCTGCAAGTCCCAAGCTTCAAGTCCTAAGCTGCAAGCTTCCCACTTGCCGCTTGTGGCTTATGGCTTACCACTTACCGCTTACCGCTTGTGGCTTATGGCTTCCCGCTTAAAGCTTATAATCAACCTCACTTAATACTAGCAATTTCTTGCTCAGTTAAATAACGCCATTGCCCTTCGGCTAATTCATCATCTAAAGCAATATCGGCAATTTTTAAGCGATGTAATTCTAAAACCTTGTTACCAACTGCGGCGAACATGCGTTTAACTTGATGGTATTTACCTTCAAAAATGGTTAATTCCACTTGCCTTGGAGTAATAACATGTACTTTTGCTGGTTTGGTTAAATCTGCTTCATTATTTAACTGTACGCCTTGTTCAAGTTCTTGCGTCATCTCATCGGTAATATCATCTAATAAAACCACACGATACACTTTTTCACATTGCTTTTTAGGCGAGGTAATTTTATGTGCCCACTGACCATCATCAGACAATAATACTAAGCCGGTCGTGTCGGCATCTAAACGACCGGCAATATTTAACTCAAATGCCCGAGGTATATCAATTAAGTGCAAAATAGAAGGATGAATTTCATCGACATTTGAGCAGATCATTTCTTCCGGTTTATGCAGCATAATATAACGATCACCCAACATATTAAGTATTTCACCGTCATACGTTACTTGATGGCTTTCTTCTACACTAAAAGTTGCACTTTTAACAACGGCACCATCTACTTTTATTTGGCCATACCTTAATGCTTTTTTCGCTTCATTTCGCGACATTTCAGTGCTTTTACAGATAAATTTATCTAAACGCATTAATTCAATTCAAGGTTATTTAAATGATGTTGCTATTATCTCGTTGATCGTTTGCTTTAGCAATCATCATGCAAAAGCTCAACAACTTAAGCCAAGTATTCACAATGAAGAAAAAGCAATAAAGTCTACTTTAACATACTTAATGTAAAATATATTTGACATAATTAATATTAAAAACTAAAGTACTAAAAAACAGACACAGTGTTAAATATTTTTTACATGGAGAATATTATGTCATACAAAGAAAAAAGCATTGTTTTATCGCTGCTGATCACCTTATACCTTATTTACGCTTATTATTCTGGCTTAATCAGTTTAGCCGATAATAACCTGCTCAATGAAGAAAGCTTCAAAGCATTATTAATGAGAACAACAACCTTCATTATTACGCTCGCGATTGTTGGCCATATCATTATGGCGATAATACATGCTAAAGAAGCGAATAATGATGATGACGAAAGAGATAAGTTAATTGAAATGAAAAGTAGCCAAAGCGCCTATTTGATCTTAGTACTGGGGGTTATTTTTACTGTAATGCAAGTACAGCTTGGCGAATATGTTTCTGGCGGTATAAATTTTAATTCATTATCAATGGGTTATAACATGATACATTGTATTATAATGAGCTTATTATTAGCTGAAGTTAGCCGTTATAGTTATCAGCTATTTTATTATCGCCGAGGTTGTTAATGGCTAAAACCATCCATAATAATATTAGAGTATTACGTTTTAATCATAACGAAATGACGCAGCAAAGCTTAGCAGAAATGGTCGGGGTATCACGTCAAACCATTGTTGCGATAGAAAAAGGTAAATATTCACCATCGTTAGAAGTAGCTTTTAAAATAGCCGATGTGTTTGAACTTTCATTAAATGATGTTTTTCAATATCAAGAATAACACCACTGGCTAACGCTTTTTAGCCAGCGGTGGTTTGGGGATTATTCTTTTTCTAACACTCTATTTGTGTTGGCCGTTTGATTACTCAATAACAGCGCTTTTATTTCTGCCAGTTCAGTTTCTAATTTTTCAATTTGTGCTCGGCTGGCAGGCTCTCCGCCCTCTTTCGTTTCGCCGTGTAATTGAGCGCGGTAATTTTCATGTTCATCGCTCATCACTTCTAAAATGGTACCTACCATCATGTTTAAAAAGATAAAGGCGGTTAAGAAAATAAAGGTTAAATAATATATCCAACTGATCGGATAAACCGCCATGGTTTCATACATTACATCAGTCCAATCTTCAAACGTTGATACCCTAAACAAGGTTAACATTGAGATCGAAACATCACCCCATAGCTCTTTATTAATTTGCCCGAATAAAATGCTGCCAACTGCCGCATAAATGTAAAAAATCACAAACATTAATAAGGCAATATAGCCCATGCGTGGAATAGCAGTTAACAAGGCATTAATTAATAAGCGTAACTCTGGCACCATAGACACCAAACGCAAAACACGAAAAACACGTAATAGTCTGGCTAACAATACGCCAGAACCACCATCAGGTACTAAGCTACCGATAACAATCACGGTATCAAAAATATTCCAGCCATTTTTGAAGAACTTCTTTTTGTCTTTAAAAGCTAAAAAACGAATAGTTAATTCAAAAACAAAAAATATCGTTACGCCTAGGTCTAAATAACCAAGAATGGTAATTGCTGTTGGCGGTAAGTTATGGGTTTTTGCCCCTACTAATAATGCCGAAATAATAATAACGGCGATCACCAGCCATTGAAAAACATTACTGGTATCAATTTTTTTTAAGTATTGTTGTGCATTTTCTACAAACGAACTCATGAGACTTTTCTCTACCTTAACTAGCTTTAGCAGCTTTCACTAACATGGGGGTTATTACGTTTTTCTTCACCCAAGGTACTCATTGGGCCATGTCCGGGAATAAAACGGACATCATCTCCTAATAAAAATAAATTATTTTTAATTGAATCAATCAACGTGGCATAGTCACCACGAGGGAAATCTGTTCTACCAATACCACCTTTAAATAACACATCACCTACTTGAGCAAGTTTACTATTCGGCTCAAAAAAGATGATATGACCAGGAGTGTGACCTGGGCAAAACAGCACTTCAAGTTCAATATTGCCAAACTGTACTTTGTCACCTTGTGTTAACCAGCGGTCTGAGATAAATTTTTCACCAAAGTCAAAGCCAAACATATCTTTTTGCTCTGCCATCAGTTCAATCCAAAATTGATCTTCTTGATGTGGGCCTTCAATTGGTACCTTAAACTCTCCAGCTATTGCTTTAGTGGCACCAGCGTGATCAATATGGGCATGGGTGATTAACACTTTAACCAGTTTGACCCCTAATTCTTCAATGGCATGTTTAATTAATTCAATATCGCCACCAGGATCCACTATGGCTGCTTCCATGGTTTCATCACACCAAAAAATGGTACAATTTTGTTGAAAGCGCGTTACCGGTACAATGTGAAATTGCATCATGATTAACTATTCTCTTAAAGGACTATTAATTAGGAATTATTGCTAGCATATAAAAACACCTGATCTGCTCATTTTAATGGTTGGATAACCTGAACGAATTTGGCGAATTTCACTACACTAAAAACTAGACTTATATATTGGGGTGGATAATACATTCTAAAGTGATGAAATAAAAATTAAACGCGGCTTTTTAAGCTGTTTTAAAGTACATTTAACATATTAAAAATACGAATTTTTCTTTCCCTCTATAAAATACTTAGGTAACCAATAATCAATGAACAACAGTAGAGCAACCTTTAATACCCGTATTGCTTTTGTTCTGGCAGCTGCCGGCTCAGCCATCCGCTTAGGCAATATTTGGGGCTTTCCAACCAATGCCGCGAATAATGGTGGTGGCGCTTTTGTATTTGTTTATTTAATTGTTACGGTTTTATTAGCTTTACCCGCGCTATATGCCGAAATTTATCTCGGTAATCAAAATCAAAATAATCCCGTTTCCGCTTTTGGAGATGCCAGCCAAGAAACCAGTAGAAAACTTGGTAGAGCAGCAGGAAAATTTGGTTTAATTGGCGCATTAACCATGCTCAGCTTTTATACCATTGTTGCAGGCTGGATGTTGGCCAACGCATTATCTCCCTTAGCGAAGATCTTAGGATTTGAAATTTTAGCGACTTGGTTTAGTCAAGATAGCTTGCTGAGAAACCTTATTTTTACCCCTATTTTTATTTTATTAGGCGCGCTTATTATTCACCAGGGTGTAAACAAAGGGATTGAAAAATGGTCAACTCGTTTAATGCCATTATTACTTATGTTATTAATATCATTAATAACATACATCTTGCAGCAACCTGGAGCTATCGCCGGTTTAAAGCACTATTTGATCCTGATTTTAACCAAGTACTTGAGCCTAAATTAATTATTTCAGCTATGGGGCAAGCCTTTTTTCTCTTTCTTTAGGCGTCGGTGGTATGATGATTTATGGCTCTTACATGCCCAAAGGTAAAAACATTGGCAAGTTAGTTTTATCAATTGCGACCCTTGATACCTTGATTGCTATTTTAGCCGGTTTATTAATTATTCCGGCATTGTATGTTGCTCAACATGCTGGGCAAGATGTTTTTGTAGAAGGTAAATTAATTGGTGAAGGCCAGTTAATTTTTCAGGTATTACCAACACTATTTAACTCCATGGGAGAAGTTGGCGCTTGGCTGGCGGTTATCTTTTTTTAGTTTATTATCTATTGCGGCATTAACCTCAACTATTTCGTCAACCGAAGTACCAGTCGCTTACCTTGTTGAATATAAAGGCTTGTCACGAAACAAAGCCACTTGGTGTGTTTCTGCTTTGGTTTTAACCGCAAGCATGACCTTAGTGGCTTTTTTTGATGTGTTATTTGGCTTGGTTATTCAAATACTAACGACAATTATTCAACCATTAAGCTGCTTATTTTATTTTATTGTTGTTGGCTGGTTATGGAAAAAAGGCAATAAATTAAAGGCCAATCAAAACATTTAACCTATTTAGGTTATTATTTAGGCAGTGTTTGCCCTGTTTTATTAACCATTGTTTTTATTAACCTCGCCTTTAGTTAAGCCGCTCTAATCTCGGCCTATAGCAAATAATAGTAACAACACTTAACTGGTGACATTATTGCGGCCACTTTTTCTTAGCTTGATAAAGTTTTTTATCTGCCGCTTTCATCACTTGCTCAAAGTTTTGTTTCGGTAAACGGGTGGCAACACCAATTGAAATGGTCACTGAAACACTTTTAGTATTAGCCGACTTTTTCATTTTTCGACCATCTTTACCAACCCGAACCGGCTGGCGGATCACCATTTGATAATCGGCAATAGCTTGCCTTAATGTTTCTAATTCTTGTAGGGTTTGCTCTGCCTGCTTACGAGGAAAAATAACAGTAAATTCTTCACCACCGTAGCGAAACACTCGGCCACCGCTTTTTACTTTGGCTAATTGAGAGGCAACCAACTTTAATACTTGATCGCCAATATCATGGCCATAAGTGTCATTAAATTTTTTAAAATGGTCGATATCCATCATAGCCACACTGTATTTTCGGCCTAATGATAAAGATGTTTGATACAAAGCTCGGCGCGAAGGTAATCCGGTTAATTCATCGCGATAAGCTAAAAAATAGGAACTTGATAATGACACTGAGTAAAAAATAAAGCAGCAACAATACTAACGTCGCTGACCATGATAGCCATAAAGCGTCAAAATAAAACAGCACTGTCAGTACTGCGGTGACTAACAGTGCTGGTTGAAATAAATGCTTTTTCTGTAAGCAAGGAATTAACATCGCAACGAAAGCAATGCTCATAGGCGCATAAATATTCAACCATTGTTGATATTGAATTAGCCAACTAACTTGCTCATATTGGTTTATTAACGTGTTAATCAGCATTAAATAAGCAAATGCGAGCAAAACACAAACCGCTAAACTAATTAACCGAAAGAAAAAAGTGAATTGAACATAAACCACGGTCTTTACACCAAGCTAAATAAGCAAACATGGTAACGCTCGCTAATATTTGCCACTCACCATTAGCTTGCCAAGCACTCAATAAAGGAGATGACAGCTGATTAGATAACAACAGTACTAACAATAATAACGCTAAAATAGAAAATCGGCTTTGACTAAACTGCGCCGCAAAACCACCAAAATAGCAGTAAGTAAATAAAATGAGTGGGTAAAAATGCTTGTAACGGCAGCCAAAATGCTTGGCTATAATAAGCGCTAAAAAAAACAAAAGTAATTAGCAAACAACTACTTAAGTTGGTTTTAGTGCCAGTAAAAAAATGATTCAAAGGGCTTATTCCATTAGGTTTATAATTAAAAACGCAAAAAATTAATTTTCTAATTGGCTATTTGCACAATAACTGGGGTATTATTGGAGCATAATCGTTTTGTAAAGACCACTTTTAAATAGAGCAATCATGTCGCTGAAGTCTATCTTAAATTTAGGATTAAATTTAGGCACTAAACACCAAATGCCTAATAATGCTTATAAAACAAAACTAACTAATATTATTAGTTTGTTTTCGTTTGTTGCTTCTGCACTTTATACGCTTAATTATTTATTTATTCTTAATCAACCTATGGTTGCGGGCATTAATGCCCTTTTACCTTTGCTTACCTAAGCGTTTTATTTGTTAACTACCTTGAATTGCATCGCTTAGCTAAAACGTGGTTTTTTATTTTATTGATGGTGCATTTAGTGGTTTGTACTAACATCTATGTCACCAAAGAAACCGGCTTTCATTTGTATTTTTTCTTAGTGCCAACCGGCGTATTCTTACTTTTTGAATTAAAAGACAAGTATGAAAAAATCACCTTAAGTATTATTGCCACCTTATTGTTTTTTTATTGTGAAAATACCGTTAATACCAATCCGTTGATCGAACTATCTCCCGAAATGAATCATTTAATTTATCAATCGGTGGTTTTTATCAACATGGTGGAAGTTATTTTTGTACTTGTGTTATTTGTTAATCAAATTGAACGAAACGAATTAAAGCTCTATCAACAAGCTAAAACGGATGCCCTAACTAAAATAGCTAACCGTCATCATTTTTTCGAACAAGGTAATAACCAACTCTCGCTAGCGAATAGTTTAAATCGCCCATTTACCATAGTATTACTCGATTTAGATTACTTTAAACAAATTAATGATAAATATGGTCATCATGCTGGCGATGAATGTTTGGTTCGAATAACTGATACAATCAAAGCATCGATCCGACAACATGATTTATTTGCTCGTATTGGTGGAGAAGAATTTGTCATTGGTATGCCTGAAACGACAATAAAAGAAGCAAACAATATTACTGAGCGCATTAGAATTGAAGTTGAAAAATGCCAAATTGAAGTTGAAAACGAGCATAAAAATTCAATTGTACGGCTAGTTTTGGTATTGCTGCCCTATCAGACAGTGCTAAAGACCTAAAATCTATTCTTATTAATGCCGACAAAGCCCTGTATCGTGCTAAAGAGCTAGGTAGAAATCGCGTGCAATTATTCGCCTAGATATATACAAATAATTTCAATTCATTATCTATACTTACAAATAAATCAATAATTAATAGAGCAGCTAAACGCGCTTGCGTTAATGTAAGGAAAGTACAGTGATGCTAATTGCCAAAACACCCGTTTTGCTTAAACTTATTCGCATGTTAGTGCTCTGTTTTGCTTGTGTAACAAATGCTCATGAGATAACGGCAGAAAACATCACGTACTATACCGAGGTTTACCCTCCGTCAAATTATCTTGAGAATAATCAGCTGGTTGGCTTATCGGTTGAAACATTAAAACTCATGTGGCAAAAAATGCAGATTGCCGAACAAAAAATTCACCTTGTTCCGTGGGCCCGAGGTTACCGCAACACAATAAATAACCCCAATAGCATGTTATTTACCATGGCACGAACACCAGAAAGAGAAGCACTGTTTAAATGGGTTGGGCCGCTTTATCATGCAGAGCATGTTTTATTAGCGAGAGATGATTTTAAAGAAAGTATCAACAACATTCAGCAAGCGTTTAAATACACTGTTGCAGCAATTAAAAATGATATTTCGGAAGTTACCTTATTAGAGCAAAATTTTCCTGAAAAAAACATCGCTAGAATAACCCAATTAAGCCAAGCGATTTTAATGCTAGAAAATGGCCGACTTGACTTAATGATTATTTCGCGTACGTCCATTCAAAGTTTAATTGATGAGCATGACTTATCGTTCAAAAACTTTAAAATTATTTATTCCGTCAACAAAGTCGGTAATTATTATGCTTTTCATAAAAGCACACCGGACAGCATAATTAGCCAATACCAACAAGCTTTTGATAATATTGCAGCCGAGCGTCAAGCGATCAACGCTAAGTATGGCGTTTATCACTAGAGCGTGTTGATCTTTCGGGTATAATTTTTGTTCTAACAGAGCGCTTTCAGAACAAGACGCGAGCAAGATAATATAGTTATTCTCGACAACTGCTCCTGTGTTACTCTAATAACTTGCATCCATGCAGGAATATGTAAAAAATAAGAAACACAGTGCTGGAAGCGCTCAGAACTAACCCGAAGGGCAACATCTGTATGGCCTTTCTACTACGTTATCGCTCATTTATGTAGAACAACTACACCTCAATCGCCCTACCTTGCATAAAGCCCATACAGACTGTTGCAAAAACATACAGAAAAGTTCAACACGCTCTAAACCTTTTCTAATAATTCTTCCGTTTTTGGTTCATCGGCTAAATCAACTTTTTCTATTTTCTCAAAACGTGAACTGATCTTGTCAGCCGACGTATGAATTTGTCTTACATCAGTTGCTGCTTGATCTATATGCCTTGCTAAGTTATCAAAGCGAGTTCTAAAACGACTAAAGTCATTAGCCAAATGCGATAAGTGCTCTTGAATTAAATGTACTTGCTGACGTGTTGCTTCATCTTTTAGCACCGAGCGGGCTGTGGTTAATATCGCCATTAATGTGGTTGGCGAACAAAGCCAAACCCGCTGTTTATTAGCATACTCAACCAGATCCGCATGATGAGCATGAATTTCAGCAAATACCGCTTCAGCAGGAATAAACATAATTGCGCCATCAGAGGTTTCACGTTCAATGAGGTATTTATTACTTATATCATTGATATGCTTTTTAATATCTTGCTTAAATTGACGTTCCGCAGCGTTACGCACACTCTGCTCTGCTTCATTGTTAGCCATTAACCGATAGCTTTCTAAAGGAAACTTAGCATCGATGACAACATTACCGGTAGGCGCAGGTAAAAAAATCACACAGTCGGCAATTTTGCCGTTAGATAAGGTATGTTGTAATGAAAAATGTGCTTCCGGTAAACGTTTCTAATTAATGAATTTAGTTGTACTTCACCAAAAGCGCCTCTAGAGCGTTTATCCGCCAGTACTTCTTGTAAACTTACTACATTGCTAGAAAGCTCTGTTATTTTCTTTTGCGCGTCATCAATAAGCGCTAAGCGCTTTAAAATATCGTTAAAGGTTTTAGTGGTTTTATCAAAGCCTTCAGCTAAACGCTTTTCAACTTCAAGACTAATTTCTTTTAAGCGTTTATCTGTTGATTCAGTTAAACTTTCCATGCCTTGCGATAGTTGTTTAGTGGTGGCCTCTAATGATTTAGCGAGCTCTTCACGGTTAGATTTTGTCGCTAATGATAAATGTTCTATCAGCTGATCAACCGCTTTATGTTGATTTTGATTAAATTGCTGCTGGTGTTCGTGTAAGGTTTTTAATAATTGTTGCTGCTGTGTTTGTTGGCTGTAATGTTGTTTTTCTTGATAATCAACCGCTTGCCTTAACAGTTTCATTTTTACATCGGCTAACTGTTGTTCAATATAAGGTTTAATGGATTGATTTTCTTGCATTGCGCTATTTAAAACAAAACGCAGCTCTTGGCTTACATCACGTTGTTCAACACTTTGATTTTGCAATAAAATAACCTGTTCCATTAACTGCTTAACTTTTTTTGTTGCACGAAAAAAGCGCCAATAGCTGCACAGAAAAAAACACCAAAGATGAAAAAATAAGAAAGAGAAATTGCTCGGGCGATAAATCAGGTGTTAACGACGATATCCATGTGCTTATATTCATTTGACTCTCTAAACTGTATAAATAACCAGTTCATTAAAACACATTTATATTCTTAGGTTAACTATTTTGTCATAAAAAAAGCCAAGCAATAATTGCTTGGCTTTCATTAACAGTAAACGCAATGCAGCGTTAAATGCTTAAGCTGAAGTATCTACACTTGGTGCAGCTTTAGAAACCTTCACCATCGCTGGACGAATTAAACGACCATTTAATGCATAACCTTTTTGCATTACGGCAATCACGGTATTAGGCTCAACACCTTCAACTTCCTGCATTGACATTGCTTGATGTAATTCAGGATTAAATGGTTGATCTTGTGGATCAATGGCTTCAATATCAAATTTCTTTAATGACGCTAAAAAGCTTTGTAAAGTTAACTCAACACCTTCATGTTTACCCGCTTCTTTCTCTTCTGCGGTAAAAGCATCAATGGCGCGTTCTAAATTATCAACTACAGGTAATAATTCACCAGCAAACTTTTCTAAAGCAAATTTACGCGCTTTTTCAACGTCTTGTGCTGCACGTCGACGAACATTGTCAACTTCAGCTTTTGCGCGAATAACTGAATCTTTTTGATCAGCAACCGTCGCTTGTGCGGCCGCTAATGATAATTCTAATTCATTAATTTTTTCTTGCTCAGGGCTAATGGTATCAGCAGCAAAATCAAATTGAGTTTCAACTTGCTCTTCTGCACCATCAATAATCTCTTGAGCGGCAATTTCTTCAGGCGTTAAGCCCTGTTCATCTTTATTCTGTGTTGACTCAGTTGTCATGAAAAAACTCCAAAGGAAACGTATTGTTGCTAATTATGGGGCTTAGATTTTTCGTTTCAAGTCACAATTGTAAAACATTTATAAAAAGTATGCTTTACAATAGTGCAGATACCAGCGAAACTTTCAAAAATCTTAACGAGAACAAATAGTACCGTAAATGACAAAGCTTTATTCAACCATTGGCTTAATTGGTAAGCCCGATCACAATGGCGCCACAGCAACCATAGAAACACTTCACGAGTATTTAACAAATGAAGGCTATCATGTGCTGATCGAAAATTCCGTTGCTGCTTCGGTCGATATTCCTGATGCTGCAGTTAATAAGATCACTGAAATTGGTGAACAGGCCAATTTAGCGATAGTTGTTGGTGGTGATGGCTACATGTTAGGTGCAGCTAGAGTGTTAGCGCGTTACGATGTTGATGTTATTGGTGTTAACCGCGGCAATCTCGGCTTTTTAACGGATTTATCGCCCGATGATTTAATTGAACCCTTAGCAGCAATTTTAAAAGGTGAATCTCGTACCGAACAACGTTTCATCATAGAAGCGCAAGTGTTCCGTCATGGTAAATTAACCAGTTCAAATTCTGCTGTTAATGAAGCGGTATTACATGCTGGTACGGTGGCTAACATGATCGAATTTGAAGTGTATATAGACAACGCTTTTATGTTTAGCCAACGCTCAGGCGGTTTGATCATTTCAACACCAACAGGTTCTACGGCTTATTCAATGTCGGCAGGCGGACCAATATTAACCCCCAATTTAAATGCCCTTTCACTTGTGCCAATGTTTCCGCATACTTTAACAAGCCGACCAATTGTTGTTGATGATGTGATAGTGAAATAAAATTGGTACTCGCCAATAATAATCATGAAAACCTGCAAGTAAGCTGCGATGGCCATGTTATTTTATCGGTCATGCCAGGTGATGAAGTGATCATTAAAAAAAGCCCTAATACCATTCAATTAGTGCATCCAACCGATCACAGTTATTTCAAAGTATTGCGTAATAAATTAAGCTGGGGTAATCGTCTGTATTAATCACTTAAAAGCTTGATAATTACTCGGCAGCAAGCAATAATAAATTTTATGTTATTAATCAATGGCTCAATATATCAGTATCGTTAAACTGACTAGCCCAAATGCATAAATTTTCGAACAAATATTAGGGAATTAATATTGTTAAACCGAATAAAAAAGTTTATCAACCTAAAACTCTTATATTATTGCTTTTCAGATTAAACGTTGCTATTAACTTTTTTTCGCGCGCCAAAAAAGCACCGACAGACAACGTTTAATATCAGTTTATATAGCTTGTTCACCTTTTTTAGTTGCCAATTATCAGCTGAAAAGCTCACCATTATTTACCCTGAAGTAAACGCCCCATACGATATAATTTTTAACCAAATAAAATCAGGCATTACTTCTGAATATACTGGTGAGGTTGTTGAATTAAAACTGCCGGTAAAATTTGATAATGATGAGGTGATAAAAAGCATTACCACAGATAAAGTCATTGCTTTAGGGAAACGTGGTTGGTTAATCGCTAAACAAATATACAAAACTACGCCTGTGGTCGTTGGTGCCCTACCGATTAAACCCAATGGAATTTCAGGGGTAAGTTTAATGGCCTCGCCACAAGTGCTTTTTCAGACCTTAAAAAGAGCTTGTTCCCAAAGTTAAAACCATTACTGTTTTATATAGTAAAAATTCTTCTTGGCTTATTGATAAAGCTAAGCTTGAAGCACAAAGCCAAGGCTTTAAACTACAACCGATAGAAGTAAACAACATTAAAGAAGCCGTACAAAAGTATGATGAGCTATTTGCTGATAACAAATTAGAAGATCAGTTATTTGGTTACCTTTAGATCCGGTAACCGCTGATGACAAAGTAATAGTCCCAGTGATCCTTACGAAAAAGCATGGGAAAATAAAATGGTGGTATTTTCAAGTAAGCCTACCCATC
>JAYQHI010000029.1:0-18675 GCA_038141035.1 Alteromonadaceae bacterium | reverse complement strand
AGCATTTACTTTAAAAATGCCGTAAATAAGTAACACCAATAAAAAAACGCTTAACTTATTAATAGAAAATTCCCTTCTTCTTGTTTCTGTACGTGAGCCGTACGCGACAAAAAAATCCTAATAGAATGTCTTCCTAGTTTAATTAAGGCTAACCTCAAAAAACTAAGCTCTCTGCTATTTAAAAGTTTGGATTTAAATTTCTTGAGAAACAATGAGTAACTGATTAGACCACTAAGTTGCTGCTAATTTCTGCGAAATCACGATAATATTGCAAAAAGTTGAAAGAATAATAAAAAAAAAGTGTTTTCAGCTATTCCCGAATGGATATTTTTTATTATCATGGCTAAATTACTACTTAAATGGTTTTCACAGAAAATGACAGCAATTTATAACATTTTTAGTGTTAAATGGCCCCAATTTAAATATGTTAGGTAAAAGAGAGCCTAATGTTTATGGTCATCAAACACTTGAGCAGATCATTGCTGGCTTATCTCAACAGGCTAGCGAAAGAAATGTTCACTTAAGCCATTTACAATCAAATGCCGAGTTTGAGCTTATTGATGCTATTCATCAAGCATTTGAAAAAGTAGATTTTATTATTATCAATCCAGCAGCATTTACTCATACTAGTGTTGCTCTGCGTGATGCACTACTTGCCGTTAACATCCCTTTCATTGAAGTACATTTATCTAATGTACATGCTCGGGAAGCATTTCGACATCATTCATATTTATCAGACAAAGCTCAAGGCGTAATTTGCGGCTTAGGCGCTCAAGGTTATTCGTTTGCTCTAGAGGCCGCGATTAACCAACTTAACAATTAATTTACACAAAAAAATAAGGTGTACTAAATGGACATTCGTAAAATTAAAAAACTCATTGAACTTGTTGAAGAATCAGGCATTAATGAGTTAGAAATATCTGAAGGTGAAGAATCAGTACGCATTAGCCGTGGTGGTCAAGTGGTAGCAGCACCAACATATGCGCCAGCACCAGTACAATCTGCTCCAGCTCCGGCAGCAGCTGCTCCAGCTTCAGCACCATCAGCACCGACTGCAATTAGTGGTCATGTTGTTCGTTCACCAATGGTTGGTACTTTCTATACGGCTTCTTCTCCTGATGCTCCGGCATTTGTTGAAGTTGGTCAGCATGTAAATGCTGGTGATACTTTATGTATCGTAGAAGCTATGAAAATGATGAATCAAATTGAAGCTGATAAGTCTGGTGTCATTAAAGAAATTTTAGTTCAAAACGAAGATGCTATTGAATTTGACCAACCGCTATTCATCATTGAATAAGCCCAAACAAACAAGGGGCATTCTATGTTAGAAAAAGTACTTATCGCAAACCGAGGCGAAATTGCATTGCGTATTTTACGTGCATGTAAAGAGCTTGGTATTAAAACTGTTGCTGTGCATTCAACAGCAGATAAAAATTTAAAGCATGTATTGTTAGCCGATGAAACCATTTGTATTGGTAAAACCTTCAGCGCTAGACAGCTATTTAAATATTCCGCGTATTATTACCGCAGCTGAAGTGACTAATGCGTCAGCTATTCATCCAGGTTATGGCTTTTTGGCTGAAAATGCCGACTTTGCCGAACAGGTTGAAAATTCAGGTTTTGCTTTTATTGGACCAAAAGCCGAAAGCATCCGCTTGATGGGTGATAAAGTTTCAGCGATCAAAGCTATGAAAGAAGCTGGTGTACCGTGTGTACCAGGTTCTGACGGGCCATTAACAGATGATGATGCTGCTAATATTGCACATGGTCGTCGTATTGGTTATCCCGTGATCATTAAAGCCTCTGGTGGCGGTGGTGGTCGAGGTATGCGTGTTGTTCGTGAAGAAAGCGAACTTATTAACGCGATCCAATTAACCAAAAATGAAGCCCGCTCAACCTTCAATAACGACATGGTTTACATGGAAAAATTCCTTGAAAATCCTCGTCACGTTGAAATACAAGTACTTGCTGATGGTCAAGGTAATGCTATTCATTTAGCTGAACGTGACTGTTCAATGCAACGTCGTCATCAAAAAGTTGTTGAAGAAGCACCTGCAGGTATTACACCTGAATTACGTGCTGAAATTGGTGAACGTTGTTGTAATGCGTGTAATAAAATTAATTACCGTGGTGCTGGTACCTTTGAATTTTTATTTGAAAATGGTGAGTTTTATTTCATTGAAATGAATACCCGTATTCAAGTAGAGCATCCGGTAACTGAAATGATCACGGGTGTTGATTTGATCAAAGAACAACTTCGTGTTGCTTCTGGCATGAAATTAACCATCAAGCAATCAGACATTGACGTTAAAGGTCATGCGATTGAATGCCGTATTAACGCAGAAGATCCTCGTACTTTTATTCCTTCACCAGGAAAAATCACCCGTTTCCACCCTGCTGGTGGTATGGGCGTTCGTTGGGATTCTCATATTTATACCGACTATTCTGTTCCGCCACATTACGACTCAATGATAGGTAAGTTAATTACTTACGGTGAAAGTCGTGAAGTAGCCATCGCTCGCATGAAAAATGCACTTGATGAGTTAGTAATTGACGGTATCAAAACCAATATTGCATTGCACAAAGATATCTTAAACGATAAAGGCTTTGTTGATGGCGGTGCTAACATTCATTATTTAGAGAAAATGTTAGCCGAGCAAGAATAACAAGCCAAACTACGAAAAAAGTGGTATTGTGCTATCTATTAAAAGCCCCTTAGCTGTTTAATTTATTAAGCTTTAAGGGCTTTTTATAACAATAAAAAAATTCATACAAAAATGATATAGTCGATATGCGTTCAGAAATTATTACCACTAACAGCCACGTCCAAAACAAACAGTTTAAAGCACCCCGATCCTTGGCCGTATCATGATAATATCAGTAATATTCACCTTATTTTTTGCTATCTTAGACACCTTAAAAATCAATCATATCGGTGATGTACAGTGTATTAATAATTATTTACACGTCACTTTTGTATTACCCGCTTATTTTTTATTTAAGCATAGAAAAATGAGTTTAACTTTTGCTTCCCATTATTTTTTACTGTTTTGTTTTATAACCTCTATTACCGCGCTGCTCTTTGCTGATAATGACGCCTTCCGCGCTATCTGGTTTTTTCTTTCAACCATGATCTCTTTTATATTTGTTGGTAAGAAGTATGGAAATTTGTACGGCTATAGCTCTTTTGTTTTTATTGCCGTTGCTGGCTTTTATTTTGAAAGTAATTTAAATACTGAATCTATTTTAAGTATTTTAATTAGTTTTTTAGTACTCATTTTAGTGATGTCAGCTTATACAGGTCAAATGGAAAAACACTTAAATCATATCGAACAAATACAACAAGAACTTTATTATTTAGCCAATAAATCAGATATATCCAACTCATTAAGTTCTGATGAACACGCCCTTACTGTTGAGCAAATGCTAAAAAATGCACAAGAATTAAATTCTGACTTTTCACTGATCTATGTTGATATTGAAAATTTTGATGAATTAAAAAGTCACTTCGATAATTATTTTATTGTTGATATTAAAAACAAGTTAAACCACATCTTAAAAGCCTTAGTCAGTTCATCTGATATTGTCTCCACCATTAATAATGACCTACTTTATATCGCAGTACCTAATCGCGATTGCGTCAGCATAAAACACTTAGTAGAAAAAATTTATCACTATATTCGTGACCATGGTTTGCAAGTTAATGGTCAGCAAAAATTGAATTAAAACTTTGTATTTCAGTAACCACCTTACAAAAAAATGATACCGGCATTCGTGCCTTACATATCGAGCGGATAAAGGCTTGATGAAAGCGAAAGCTATGGGTGGAGAGCAAATCGTCTTTGTTGATATGTAATACCAATTTCATTAAATTATTGCCCTCTTGTGCGGGTTACAATATTCCATGGCTACGTTGCTTTCAATCCAGTAGCCAGCTATTGCTAAATCAACCGCCTTGCCATGATTTATTTTTCCTACGCACAACAAGATCACAAGCTTAATTTAATTGCAATACGCCACCCTTGGATGGGTAATACCATTCCGTATAAATTAGAACGGTGTTTGAATCAAAACTGAAGCTCACTATTGGTGCTCAAATTTCCCTTGCCCTAAGAAAAATACACTCCAGAATAAAAAAACATCAAAACCATCTGTATTTCATATTGTTATGATAATTTTTATCCTGCGTTCAAGTTAAAAAACTTTCTCCCTAACTCAACTCACACGAATAAAACTTGACATAAATCAATAAAGTTTTACAATTTTCAGTAATTACTGAAAATTCAAAAAAGAGACAGAAAATGAAAGTTACACCTATGACTCAATCGCTTATTTTACATTTTTGGTGAAATGGGCTCGCGCTGGGGGTTAAATCGAACGTTAGGACAAATGTACGCATTAATTGTGCTAACCGAAGCACCACTCAATGCTGATCAAATTAGTGATGCCCTACAAATCTCACGTTCAAATGTCAGCATGGGCTTAAAAGAATTAAAAGCTTGGAATTTAATCAAGCTTCAACATATTCAAGGAGATCGCAAAGAGTATTTCACGGCCCCTGAAGATATTTGGGAAATTGCCCGCACTTTGGTAATTGAACGTCGTAAACGAGAACTTGATCCAACATTGACGACAATGCGCGATGCCCTCATGGCTGAACCAACCAATAGTACAGACGAATACGCCCAACAGCGTGTCAAAGAAATGCATGACTTAATGGAGATGTTCACCTTGTGGTCAAATGAGCTACAAAACATGTCTTCTGAAAAGTTATCTGCCCTCTTAAAACTAGGTGAAGGCATCAGCAAAATTTTAGATGTTAAAGACAAGTTATTAATGAAGTAATTGCCATTTCGGCTTTCGTAACTACATACCGCCGAACCGATAAATAACAAGTTCATTTAATCACTGATTTACTCAGTTATTATGATATTGAACGAGGGTCAAAAAATGTTAGATATTGCACTATCACAAGCACATGAAACAAGTTTTATGCTTTCGCGTATACAGTTTGCCGCCAATATTAGTTTCCATATTTTATTTCCAACCATCAACATCGCTTTGTGTTGGGTACTGTTGTTTTTTAAAGTGCGTTTTAATCAAACTGGCGATGATAATTGGCTACGTATCTATCGTTTTTGGGTGCGAATTTTGCCCTAACCTTTGCAATAGGTGTTGTGAGCGGTATTACCATGTCTTTTCAGTTTGGCACTAACTGGCCTGGCTATATGGAAACCGTTGGCAATATTGCGGGGCCATTACTTGGTTACGAAGTTATGACAGCCTTCTTTTTTAGAGGCTTCATTTTATCCATTATGTTATTTGGTATGGAACGTGTTTCTAATCGTGTTCACACCATCGCCACCTTATTAGTTGCTATTGGTACCAGCTTATCAGCCTTTTGGATTCTAGCATTAGATTCTTGGATGCAAACACCAGCAGGCTTTGAAATGATCGACGGCGTTGCTTATGTTACCGATTGGTGGCAAGTAATTTTTAATCTTCTATGCCTTATCGATTAATGCACATGGTACTAGCTTCAGGCTTAACTACAGCATTTTTTATTGCCGGTATATCAGCTTACCGAATCCTTAAAGGTGATAAGAAAACTCCGCTAAAATGGCTTTTAAATTCGCAATAACATTAGCCGCCATATTAATCCCTATACAAATATTGGTTGGGGATATGCATGGTTTAAATACCTTTAAACATCAACCTGCGAAAGTAGCAGCTATGGAAGGAGTTTGGCAAACGGAATCAGGCGTGCCACTTTTATTATTTGCACTACCTGATGAAAAAGCACGAAAAAATCATGCTGAAGTTGCTATACCTAACATCGCCAGCCTCATTTTAACTCATGAGTTTGATGGTGAGATCAAGGGGCTAAACGACTTTATGGGGGAGCACCCACCCGTTGCACCGGTATTTTTTAGTTTTCGGATCATGTTAGCCATGGGGATGTTGATGTTGTTCTTTTCATATCTTGCTTGTTATCAATTATTTTATAAAAAGCAATATCCCACTTGGTTGTTAAAAAGTGCGGTATTAATGACCTTTTCTGGCTGGATTGCCACACTCGCCGGCTGGTATGTTACCGAAATTGGCCGACAACCTTATTTAGTTACCGGTGTTTTAAAAACAAGAGATGCTGTAACGCAAGTACCTCCTGAAAACATTAGTATTTCGTTAGCAATCTACTTATCGCTATATGCTTTTTTACTCTTTGCTTACATTAAAACCTTATTTGTTATGGCTAACCGCGCGGTAAAACTAGAAGCTGAGAACTTAACCATTAATAAAATGGCTGACAACGACAACACAACGTCAGAATCTTTAGGAGCAACAAAATGAATGAACTAACACAAGGCTATGATTGGTTGCCGGTAGTATTTATTGTTTTGATGGGCATTTCATTTTTAGTTTATGCCATTTTAGATGGTTATGATCTTGGGGTTGGTGTGTTACTTCCTTTCGGTGATGAGCACTCAGGTAACTTGAATCAAAATCAGCGAGACAAAATGATCTACTCAATAGGACCTTTTTGGGATGCCAATGAAACTTGGTTAGTGCTTGCAATTGGCTTATTGTTGATTGCATTTCCAAAAGCTCATTCCATTATTTTTTTCAAGCGCTATATTTACCTACCGCCTTAATGTTAGCGGGTTTAATTTTACGTGGTGTTTCCTTTGATTTTAGAACCAAAGCGCCAAGCACAGAAAAACACAAATGGGATCTCGCCTTTAAGTTTGGTTCGTTACTGGCAACACTCAGCCAAGGCTATATGCTAGGACGTTTTGTTACTGGTTTTGATGATGGCATTATTGGTATAAGCTTTGCCATTTTAGCTAGCATTTGTGTAACGGCTGGTTATTGTTTTGTTGGCTCAGCTTGGCTGGTGATGAAAACCGAGGGCGAATTGCAAAAACGTGCAGCTAAATGGGCAACATATAGCAATATTTTTATGATGCTGGGAATTATTTCTGTGTGTATTGCCAACTTAATGATGGACGTTGTATTGATGGATAAATGGCTCGGTTTTCCACAAGTATTTATTTTAGTGCCTATTACCATGTTATTCGCTTTTACTTTTGTCTCAGTGCACCTGTACTTAAAGCGAGTACCACTAACTGATGATATAGCATGCTGGTACCCATTTATGTCAGCGATTATTATGTTTACCGTTTGCTTTTGTGGCTTAGCTTATAGTTTTTATCCTTATGTTGTACCTAATCAAATGACAATATTTGAAGCAGCTAGTAGCCGAGAATCATTAAAAGTTATTTTTTATGGTGCTGTTATTGTGCTACCCATGATCATTGGTTACACCATCTTTGCTTATAAAGTGTTTAGCGGTAAAACCTCAAAACTAAATTATTAATGAATAAATGGCGTAAAAAAAGAAGATTAAAATAACTCGCAATTGCCTACTATGCGAACACCTTTAGTTTTTGTTAGAATACGCGCCATTAACCAGCTTACTACCACTCTACCGTCAATAGAGTATGAAATTAGAGAGACATTTATGCCAGCTTATGCCGTAGGACACAAAGTTCCTGATTCAGATTCAATTTGTTCAGCTATTGCGTTATCGTATTTAAAAACGTCAATTGGTGAAGAAACTGTACCAGCACGTTTAGGTGAGTTATCACCTGAAACATTATTTATTTTAGATAAATTTGGTTTTGAACAACCAGAGCTAAAATTAAGTTATGCCGGTGAAGAAATTTACGTTGTTGATCATTCAGACAAAATTCAAGGCCCTGATGATATTGATGACGCCACTATTTTAGGCATTATTGATCATCACAAACTCGGCGATATCACAACCTCAACACCATTAGAGTGTTGGATCCGCCCAGTAGGTTGTACTAATACCATTATTAAAATGATGTATGACTTCCACAATGTTGAAATTCCTAAAAACATTGCTGGTGCCATGATGTGTGCCATTTTAAGTGACACGGTTATTTTTAAATCACCAACTTGTACAACGGCGGATATTAAATGTGTTGAAGCCTTAGCTGAAATTGCCGGTATTGAAGATCCTAAAGCTTTAGGCATGGAAATGTTCAAAGTTAAGTCTGCGGTTGAAGGTACACCAATTCGTGACTTAGTCATGCGTGACTTTAAAGACTTTAACATGGGTGGTAAAAAAGTGGGTATTGGCCAATTAGAAGTTATTGACCTAGCAATTTTTGACGCTATGAAAGATGACTTACATGCTGATCTTGCCGCGCTTTTAAAACGGAAGGTGAACGTCATAGTGTGATGTTGTTATTAACCGACATTATGAAAGAAGGCTCTGAAGTTTTATTTGTTAGTGATGACGAAAACTTAACCGAAAAAGCTTACGGCTCAGCCAGTGTTGATGGCCGTGTTTGATCGACGGTATTATGAGTCGTAAAAAACAAGTGGTGCCACCACTACAAGAATACTTAGCGTAACCGTTTAAAACTTAATGCTCTACGCTTAAACACTAAACCCAGCACTCGCTGGGTTTTTTATTATGATTGGCAGTAACTATCACCATGAAAATACCTAACTCAGTGCGCTTATGCTTCAAAAATCACAACTGCTGATAGCGAATTACTTTTTCAATTAGATCAAGACCCAGAGGTAATGCGCTATTTAACCAATGGCCAGCCAACTTCCCGCACTACCATTAACGATGTTTTTATACCTCGAGTCGAGCAGTACTCAAATGCTGAAAAAGGCTGGGGCTTATGGCAAGTGCTAACCCGTGATAAGCATGAATTTATTGGTTGGATTATTGTGAGGCCATTTAACTTCTTTCATGAGCAGCAAGAGTTTATCCGTGATGACAAGACCATTGAACTTGGTTGGCGCTTTAAGCAGTCAGCTTGGGGTCAAGGTTATGCGACTGAAGCCGCGGCGACTATTATGAATGAACTTGCTAAAAACCGAGCACATCAATCCTTTTGTGCTACAGCTTTGGCTGAAAATACCGGGTCAATTAATATTATGAAAAGCTCGGTATGCACTTTGTTAAAAACTACACTCACAGTGATAAGTTTGGTGAAAGACAAGCTGTATTTTATCAAACCACTTAAGGCAGATTGATGTGTAGTGAATTATTATTTCAAAAAAAGCTACATCAACCGATGTAGCTTTAATTTTGCTAAGTAAAAATACTTAATCAACTTGTGCTGATGATATTTAACAACGCTCAAACACGGTTGCAATACCTTGTCCTAAACCAATGCACATAGTAGCAAGACCAAGATTAACATCTTGTCCTTCCATTAAATTAATCAAGGTTGTCGAGATACGAGCGCGAGAACACCCTAACGGATGACCTAAGGCAATAGCACCGCCGTTTAAGTTAATCATCTCATCGTGCTTATCTTCAATACCTAAAGCGCGAACACAAGAGATCGCTTGGGCAGCAAAAGCTTCATTAAATTCGGCAAGTTCAATATCAGCTAATGTTAAGCCCGCACGTTTTAAGGCTTTTTTCGTTGCTGGCACAGGACCAAAGCCCATGGTTGATGGATCACAACCAGCTACCGCCATACCACGAATTTTTACCCGCGGTGTTAAGCCCAACGCTTTAGCTTGTTCAGCAGACATCACTAACATGGCCGATGCCCCGTCAGATAACGCTGAAGACGTTCCTGCGGTTACCGTACCATTAACTGGGTCAAATACCGGTCGTAAGGCACTAAGTCCTTCTATTGATGTTTCAGGACGTATAACTTCATCATGCTCAATTAACGTAAGTGCGCCCATGTCGTCATGACCTTGCAAGGGTGAAATTTCGTTGGCCCAGCGCCCTTCTTGTTGTGCTTGAAACGCCCGTTGATGAGAACGCATAGCAAAGGCATCTTGTTCTGCGCGGCTTACCTTATGCTGCCGGCCTAATAATTCTGCCGTTAAGCCCATGCTGCCTGAGGCTTTGAGATGTATTTACTTAAGGCAGGATCAAAGTCAACATCGTACATCATTGGTACGTGCCCCATATGTTCAACACCACCAACAATAAATATATCCTTCCCTGCCATAATATTAGTTGTGGCGTCATGTAATGCTTGCATTGACGAGCCACATAAGCGGTTCACAGTCACCGCACCAGTGGTTTTAGGAATGTCGGTTAATAACTGGGCGTTACGCGCAATATTAAAGCCTTGTTCTTTAGTTTGTTTAACATTTCCCCAAATAATATCTTCAATTAAAGCAGGATCTAAATTAGGGTTTCTCACTAATAATTGTTGCATCAAATGAGCCGATAACGCTTCAGCTCTAACATGACGAAAAACGCCACCTTTTGAACGCCCCATAGGGGTACGAATACAATCGACTATCACTACTTCTTTCATCTTCATCTCCTATTAAGCTTGTTGTTTATTAAGTGACGTTTTTACATCTGTATTAAAATACGACTTTCCTGATGCAGCCATTGCACGCAAGCCATCGGTTACGTGATAAATTTCCCCTAAAGCGGCCAACTTATCCGCTTGTTCAATAAACTTAGTTAAGCCTAAGGTTTCTAAATAACGAATGGGTCCCCCTCTAAAGGTGGGAAACCTAGGCCATAAATTAAGCCCATATCCGCTTCATAAGCAGTATCAACCACCCCTTCTTCTAAACAGCGGATCACTTCATTGACCATAGGGATCATTAAAAGGGCAATAACGTCTTCCGGCGTAAAACTAGTGATTGGCTGTGCATGTTGAGCAATAATGTCTTGCGCAACAGACGATACCGTTTTGCAAGGTTTGCCACGCTTGTCTTTACTGTGATCATAAAAACCACCACCAGACTTTTGCCCTAAACGACCCGCTTGATATAACTTGCTAACAGGGTCATTTTCTATTTTATGCATACGAGTAGGAAAGCCTTCTGACATAACGCCAGTACAATGATCTGCTGTGTCAATACCAACAACATCCAATAACATTGCCGGCCCCATTGGCCAACCAAACTCTTTTTCCATCACTTTATCAACCGTGGCAAAATCAGCGCCTGCTAACATGAGCTGGCTAAAACCAGCAAAGTAAGGAAATAATACCCGATTAACATAGAAGCCCGGACAGTCATTAACCACAATCGCTGATTTTCCCATGCTGCTTGCGTATGCCACCACCGCGGCAACTGTTTCATCGGAAGTTTCGCTACCACGAATCACTTCAACTAAGGGCATTTTATTGACCGGATTAAAAAAGTGCATACCACAAAATTTATCTTTACGTGTAAGATCGCTCGCTAATAAATCAATAGAAATGGTGGACGTATTCGAAGTCAGAATAGCGTTAGCATTTATTTTACTTTCAACTTCCGCTAATACCGCTTTTTTAATTTTGGGGTTTTCAACTACGGCTTCAACGACAATATCGGCATTTACAACGCTGTCGTAACTTAAGGTTGGGGTAATTTGATTTAACGTTTGTGCTAACTTTTGGGTAGTAATACGCTCTCGTTCATGCAATTTAGTTAATAAATCAGCCGCGGTTGATAAACCTAAATCAAGTGCCTGCTGATTAATATCTTTCATAATGATCGGCGTGCCTTTATAAGCCGATTGATAAGCAATACCGCCGCCCATAATACCGGCTCCTAACACCGCCGCTTGAGTGATGGGCGCAACAACTTGCTTAGCGGCCTGTTTAGCTTTTCCTTTAATAACTTGATCCGCTAGAAAAAGCCCTACTTGTGCCGTAGCTTCATTACTTCTTGCCAGTTTTGAAAAATTGATATTTTCAATTTCCATAGCTTCACTGCGCGAACAGCTAGCTGCTTGTTCTAAAGTATTTATCATCATCACTGGCGCAGGATAATGTTTACCGGCTTTTGCCATGATCATGCCTTTACAAGTACTAAAAGACATCACACTTTCAATTTGGCTTAATTTAATTGGCGCTAATTTTGGCTGGCGTTTAGCTTGCCAATCAAGTTTGCCGCTAATCGCTTGTTGTAAGGTTTTTAACGCCGCCGCTTTTAAGTTTTCAGGGCTAACCACCGCATCAACAACACCAACTGCTAAAGCTTGCTCTGCTTTATGAGCACGACCCGTCGACATCCATTCCACGGCATTATCAACACCAATTAATCGTGGTAATCGCACTGTACCACCAAAGCCAGGCATAATACCTAGAGTAACTTCAGGTAAACCAATAGAAGCAGTTGTATCGGCAATGCGGTAATCACAACTTAAAATAAACTCGCAGCCACCACCTAAAGCAAAACCATTGATAGCGACAACCGTTGGTAACTTAATATCTTCTAAGGCGTCAAAGGTATCGGTTGCCGATTTAACCCAACTTACTAATTCAGTTTCAGGTAAAGCAAAAATATCAAGAAATTCATTTATATCAGCTCCAACAATAAAGTTAGATTTAGCCGAGGTGATCAAAACCCCTTTTGCTTCAGCACAGTTATTAATTGCTGCGATCGCCGCATTAAAATCAACAAATGTTGCCTGATCAAATTTGTTGACGGAACCTTGAGCATTAAAGTTAAACTCAATAATACCATCATCTAACAGCTCAACTGAAATGCTGTTGCCTTGATATAACATAGTTATCCCCTTTACCTTATTTGATAAACCTACCTTAATAGTAGTCCTTGAGTTTGCCTTGTTAAAAAATAAATGCAATTTATTTAAACAGACGTTTGAAACTTTTGTTTTAATTAAATACTTATTTGAACTATTCAGTACTATGGCAAATAAATGTTAAACTAGCATTTCAACCACCGCGCTTTAAAAAGAGCTTATCAATGAAGCTATCCGCTAAATACCAACAACCTGAATATTTATTATTAGCCATGGCATTTATTATGCCTTTGATATTTTCAGTATGGATGGTGTTATTAAATAACTTTGTGGTGGAAAAGGCCGCTTTCACCGGTAAAGAAATTGGTATGTTACAAAGCCTACGGGAAATTCCCGGCTTTTTAGCTTTTACCGCCATCTATTTATTACTCTTTTAAGAGAGCAAAAAATTAGCCATTTTTTCACTTGGCATCACAGCCGTCGGTGTCGCAATAACAGGTTACTTTCCAAGTGTTATCGGTTTATACATTACTACCATGATCATGTCGGTTGGCTTTCATTATTTTGAAACCGTTAGTCAATCGTTAACCTTACAATGGATTGATAAAGATAAAACCGCTCATTTTATGGGACGCATGTTATCAGTTAAATCCGCTGGTTCATTATTGGCATTTTCATCGGTCTGGCTATTAATGGAAAAATTGACTTGGAGCTACCAATCAACTTATCTACTTTTTGGTGGTTTAGGCTTGGTACTAACAATTTGCATGGCTTTATACTTTCAACAATTTCCGCAAGTAAACAGCCAACATAAAAAAATTATCTTACGAAAAAAATATTGGTTATTTTACCTATTGACTTTTTTTAGTGGCGCGCGTCGGCAGATTTTTGTCGTCTTTGCCGGCTTTTTAATGGTAGAAAAGTTTCATTATTCCGTAGCTGATATCAGTGCTTTATTTCTCATTAATTACGTTTTTAACTGGTTATTCGCAGCAAAAATAGGAAAAATTATTGGTAAAGTCGGTGAGCGTAACGTGCTAATTTTTGAATATGTCGGCTTGGCTTTTTTATTTGTTGCTTATGGGGTTGTTGATAATGGCCACTTTGCTGCCGCACTTTATGTTATTGACCATTTGTTTTTTGCCTTAGCCATTGCGATTAAAACCTATTTTCAAAAAATAGCCGATCCAAAAGACATTGCCGCCACAGCAGGTGTAAGTTTTACCATTAATCATATTGCCGCGGTATTTATTCCAGCCTTGCTTGGTATGGGTTGGTTAGTGAACAGTGCGTGGGTATTCTACATTGGAGCAGGTTTTGCCTGGTGCTCACTAGCGTTGTCGTTCTTGATCCCGAAACATCCTCAGATTGACGTTGAATGGTCGTTTAAAGAAGCTAAAACGCTATAAACTTAAACTTGGTTCTAGTTAAGCTATATTCAACTTAATTAATCCGCAACATTAAAAAAGGAGCATCAGCTCTAATGCCGATCAGTTAAGCAAATGATCGGTTGACCGATCAAAATGATCATGCAAAATCCATTATCAGTTTCTGGTAATGGATTTTTTTATGCAACTTTCAAATGCCCTCGATGCAATCAACCACATCAAACCAAACCAAGTAGAAACCTTGGCTGACTTACTTCCTTTAGAATTAATTGAGGAAGCATATGCTTTAACTGATACGGTTACCTTAAGAAAACGAAAACTCACTCTAGAGTCAACAGCTTGGCTACTTATTGGCATGGCTATATACAGACAAATCCATAGCCGATGTGGTTAATATGCTAGATATTGTTGATAGGGGAGGGAAACCCTTTGTAGCTCCTAGTGCTTTAACACAGCGAAGAAAAAGCTTAGGAGAAGCTGCAATGAAATCACTTTTTGCTTGCACACAAAAGCACTGGAACCAACAAGCCAATCACCCACATTGGAATGGATTAACATTACTTGGCGTAGATGGTGTCGTTTGGCACTGATTCCGTAGAAAATAATAACGCTTTTACTAAGCCGACAAATACACAATATCCTCAGGTAAGAATGGTTTGCCAAATGGAACTTAGCAGTCACTTGATCACAGCGAGTGCCTTTGATGATTATAACGTCAATGAAATGATACTAGCAGAGAGATTAATTGAAACAACACCGGATAATAGTTTAACGCTATTCGACCGTGGTTTTTACTCGTTAGGATTACTTCAAACTTGACAGGAAAAGAGCGTCACTGGTTAATCCCGTTGAAAAAGAATGTTCAATATGACGTTATCCGGTCATTGGGACGTAATGACAAATTAGTTCAACTTAGCAGCAACCCAAGAGCACAAAAACTCTGGCCTGATTTACCTAAAACACTTGAAGTCAGGTTGGTGACCCGAAAATCAATGGAAAAGACTATCGTGTTTTAACTTCGATGATAGATCCAATGAAGTACCCATCAGCTGATATTGGTGACTTATATAGCCACCGTTGGGAGATAGAGCTGGGATACCGAGAGCAAAAACAATATATGCTGGGGGAATAGATTAACCTTAAGAAGTCGTTTACCGGCATTGGTTAAGCAAGAGTTGTGGGGAATTCTTCTCACCTATAATCTGGTGCGTTACCAGATGGTAAAGATGTGCCATTATTTAAAGGGAGATTATTTACCCTACCAATTAAGCTTCAATGGCGGGCTGGCACATATAGTAAGGTTGCTAGTAGGCTTGCCTTATTCTTCTCCTGGTGCAGTACCACGGCAATTAAAGTATTTTTACAGTATGGCTGAAAGTTTAATACTTGAACCACGTAGAGGAAGAAATTTCCCTAGAACAGCAAGCCAAGACCACAAAGGTATGCTAGAAATAAAAATGCCGCTCACCTTAAGTGAACGGCATTAGAGCATCAGCTCCTTTTTTAATGGCGATAAAGTTAAAGTTTACTTCTTACTTTCTAAATAAGCTAAAAACTCATCTTCCGGCATTGGCTTAGCATAATAAAAGCCTTGTACTTCATGGCACCCCTGTGCAATTAAGTGCTCTTGTTGCTCAACGTCTTCAATACCTTCCGCGATCACCTTTAAGTTCATTTGCTTACCTAAGCTAATAATCGTATCGGCAATAATTGACTTACCTTCTTTAGCAATATCTATCACAAAAGAGCGATCAACTTTTAGTCTATCTAATGGTAATTGCTGTAAATAACTCATTGAAGAATAGCCGGTACCAAAGTCATCTAACGCAATATGAATACCATTCGCTTTAATTTTAATCAGTGAATCAATAACTACCTGCGGATCATCCATTAAAATACTTTCGGTAATTTCTAATTCTAAACGACTCTTATCGATCTGATGTTTTTCGGTAGTTTCAATAATAGAATCAACAAAGTTATTACGTCTAAACTGAGGGATAGAAACATTTACTGAAATACCAATATCATGATACCCCTTAGCTGTTAATGATTTTATCTGGAGACAAGCTTGGTCAATAACCCAGTCGCCAATATCAATAATTAGCCCCGAATACTCGGCTAAAGGAATAAAAACCGCTGGTGAAATAAATTGGCCGTCAGCCGTTTGCCAGCGCAATAATGCCTCGGCTCCCACCACTTTCCCCGTAGATAATTCTAACTGTGGTTGATACCAAAGCGCTAAACGGTTTTCAGCAAAATCGGTACGAAGCTGACGGATCATACTTAAACGCCATAATGTTTGCTCTTCCATTTCTTTGGCGTAATAAACATAAGAGTCGTGGCGTTCTTTTTCGCTAAATTTAATGCAATATTAATTTGATTTAAAACATTAACACCACGAGCACCGGCATGTGCTTTGGTACAAAAACCAAAACAGGCATTAATTGGTAAATTCTGTTCGCCAGCGGCAAACGGTGCAATAAATAATTCAATCAACTTTTCTGGGTTAATGAGTTCTGCTGGCCCAATAATACCAAAAACATCTGCGCCCACTCTGGCTAACTGGCAGCCTTTACCGAAGTGTGTTAATCGCTCAGTTACCGCCGTTAATAACTGATTACCGACATCTTGACCTAAGCCATCATTAATATCACTAAAGTGATTAATATCAATTAAAGCAGCCACAATATTGGTGCTAGAGTTCTGCGAAAAGTCATCTAATAAATTAACAAACTCAAGCGATTGGGTAATTCAGTTAGCCAATCTTTAAATGCTGCATTACTTAAACGTTGGAATAAATGAACATTTTCATAACCAATAGCTACATTTGTTAAAAACACTTCAATCAGTTGTTGTTCTAAAGCGGTTAACGGTTGGCTTAATTCAATATAAATAGTTGCTCGATAACCACCACTGGCTAAAAAAAGCGTAATAAAGCTATCGGTGATAATATGTTTTTTCTGTTGAAAACAGGTATTAATAGACGAACTCGCTTGTTCATTTTTTAATACTTCAAGTTTTTGATTAACCATCACCGAAGATAAGCCAGTTTGGCCTAAAACATAAAAACTTAAATCATCAACACCGTCAACAATCCCTTGTCCTCGCGCACAGAATAAACTGGATGTTGAATGCGTGATAATTTGTTTAAGCTGTGCTAACACACCATCGGCATAATCATGAACGGTATAAAATTCTAATAATTCAGAGGCTGAACCAATAATATGTTCAAGCCCTTTTTATTTTGATTCACCGCATCTATTTGCTGATATGAGCGAATGGCGGCATAAACAGTGGTTACTAATTTTCGGCGAGTTAATTCAGTTTTAGTTTTATAGTCATTAATATCGTAATCTTTGATCACACTTTCTTCGGGTGCATAACCCGGCTGACCAGTACGCAAGACAATACGAATTTCTTCACGACCAAGCTCTTCACGAATATATTTAACAACATTTAAACCCGCGTCGTCAGTTTCCATAACAACATCAAGTAAAACGAGGACAATATCATGATTATCAGCAATTAACTGGCAAGCATCTTTACCAGAATAAGCATGTAAATATTCTAATTTTCGGCCTAAAACGATTAAATCAGATAAAGCTAATTGGGTAACAGAGTGAATTTCAGGATCATCATCAACAATTAAGACTTTCCATATTTCACCATTACCTTCATCTATGATTTCATCATCTAAACTGTCGTCTATAAAAAGAAAATCATCATCAGTATGTTCTGTAGACTGCATACTTTCCTCTTTTAACTACGGCGACTTACCGTAATTAAGTCTCAAATGTTTGATTAAGCAATAAAAATTATTAGTTAGTTATTTTATATTTGTCATTACATAATAAAGTGAGATGAATATTATTCAACTATTCAATTTTATTTCTACAACACTATATCTAAAAATATGCCAATTCTGTCGATAATACAAATAATTAAATCATCTAAATGGATCAATTACTTGACCTGTTCTTATTAACAAACCACTATAAGTTTTAGTGTTCAACGGCCTATATTTTTCTAACCTGCATTTAAGAGATGTACTATGACAACGCCAGATGATAAATCAACCGCTGTAGTTGCTACCGAAGCACAAACAGATATTGTTCATACACAGGAAACTAAACATAAATCATCAAACGCGGCTTCGTCACAACAACAGTTAATTAATTTAGCAAAAAACTTTTCATTAGATGGTGGGTTGTTACCTGAAGAAAAGCAAATGCCCATTGCCGAGCGAGCTATTCGTCGAGAACGGCTAATCCTGTTAAAACAGCAACAAAATTTAGAAAGCATTATTACCAAAGCCATTAGCTATTGTAATGATGAAAATGCCGTCAATAAAACCGATCACGACTGGTTTACCAGCTTTATTCCTTTAGCTGAAAACATTAGTAACAAAACCATGCAAGGACTTTGGGGCCAAAATTTTAGCCGGTGAAATTTCGCGTCCTGGTACTTTTTCATTAAAAGCGTTAAAAGTTTTTCGTAACATGAGTATTTACGATGCCAAACTATTTGGTAAAGCATGCTCTTTAGCTTGTCATGATACTAAAAAGAAAAACTATCGTATTTTTGTTGGTAGCGCCCAGCAACCGAGCTTATTTAATTTATTCGACAAACAGCGCCAGCAAGTGATTAACTTAAATAGCTTTGGTTTATCTTTTGGTGATATTTTATCTTTGGCTGAAAATCATTTAATTTTCAATCAAGAAAGTGAAACCCATTTATTTAACAAGAATGGCAGTTTAGCGATGGACTTTAATGGCA
>JAYQHI010000028.1:0-2885 GCA_038141035.1 Alteromonadaceae bacterium | reverse complement strand
TTCACAAGTGACAATTGCCTTGCATTGTTGTAAACCACTAATATTTGTTAGCTGGCTATACGTTGAATTAGTACAATTATTTGAACTGCCCGAGCTTATTCCTAAATCTAACGGTAACAATTTATACAATTTTATTTGCATGCCAGCACGCGTGCCGCCGCTAAAGCTCTTGTCCCTAATACTTCTTGTGCAATAGTTTCACTGCTGGTCATTTGCATTTTTAAAATAGCGCCACCTAACAAGGTCATTATAATGATGACAAACAGTGCCACTAACAGCGCTGAGCCTCGTATTTTTGTTCGTTGCTTTATTTTTTTAACTTGCAGTGGCTGATAAAACATAGTTTATAACTTCTTTTGATACGCTAATTTCAATAAGTGCCTAGTCAAAAATAACGCTATCTAGCTGATTAAGCAATATTTGATAGCGTTCTTGTTTAAGGTGTATTTCTAATATGAATCTCATGATTGAAAGTAACGCTTTCACCATCATCTGATGGTCGAGTAAAAGTTAAATTAACTTGTACTACGCTATTCCGAGTAAGTGTTGCATCATTTACTATAAAGTCTGCTACAACATCTTCAGCCATCAATGCTTTTGTGCTCCCTGTAGGGAAAGTACTTGTAGTTAATTGTTCGGATAAATCATAGTCAGTTACTCGCCATAATTCACCACTATCTTCACAATAACGAACAGCTTGATTAACAACATAAAATCGATCTGTCGGTGAAAGCTGTTCTATGGTTACCGTATTAGCTAGTTTAAGCAACCAAATATCTGGGCTGCTCTGAGGTTGTTTTATCAACACTCAATAAGGAAAACAATTGCCCTGATGCTTGTTCTGGATCTGCATAAACATCACCATTTGAGAGCGGGTAAATAATAAGATTGTCATTACAAGAAACACAATCATAGGCTTGTTGTGGTTGCTGGTTAATTTTATTAAATTCAATCACCTTTAATTTCATCTACTGGATTAACATTTGATAAATCAAGGTAAGTGGACGTTGCCACAATTGGGACAAATTCTAAGCAGTGCGCACCTGAAATATTAAAAACCCGGGCACTATTAGGCAGAGCACTTCTTAGTTCTCGGTTAAGTCGTTCTGTACCGAAAAACGTGCGCTGCTAATTAATTGATCACGTTCACTGGTATTAACAAAAGTTTGCGCCGCAAAATTAAAAAAACTGCTAATACCAACAGAAATAACACCAAGCAGCACAATAACCGTGATCATTTCTATCAAGGTAAAACCTTGTTGTGGTTTTATGAACTTACACATTTATTTTATCAAACACCTTCAATGACAACGCTTAATTATAGGCTGTTTATACAGTTTAAAAATTGGTTTTATAAACGCTAAACGCTATTTCTGTTCCTAATGGCGTAGTCACCACTATGGTAATACGTTTGGCTAACCGTTTAGCTAACCTCACCTCAATACGACCATCATAATCAACCACAACATTGATGGTAAAATTCTGATAACTACTATCTAAATTGCCATCTGTCGTGGTGCTTGCGGTAATTGTTTGACCGTAATTATTAAGTCATCAACATCATCAAATAAACTTCTTGAAGTTTCCACTATCGGGCCCCATAACCGTAGAGCATCTTTCATCGGCTTCAACGCTGCCACTATCGTCTTGGTCTTCGTCACAACGCAATAAACCGCCCGCCATATCTGAGTTTTCATCAAAAAGCACGGCTTTAATGTCATCCATTAAAGCTTGGGCTAATTGTGCAGCTTTAATTTGATGAATTTGATCGGCGCTATTTTCTTCGCTGGCGCTAAGTAAGGTATGATCACCGCTAACGAAATAGCAAAAAACGACAATCCCAATAATAATCTCAATTAGAGTAAAACCAGTAACTTTTGAGGCGCTTTTAGCTCGAATAAAAGATAATTTAGCGGGCATGAATATAACCCTCAGATTCTATTTCAATCATCACTGTTTCATCATTGCCAATCACGTTAATGACACAGCCTCCGGTACAGTCTTCTAACGGCCGCCCCATGCTATCAAAACCGAACACGACTAGGGTTAGTTTTACCAGCAATACTGAAACTAACTTGATGCTTATCTTCTACCACTAAACCACTTGCATCTGGCTGCCAATTACTTGGAAAAGCAATAATAGAACAATCTGTTGATCAGGTACACCATAACGACTTTTTCATCGTCAAAAACAATTTGATGACAATAGTTAGTGGCACTATTGGTTTGCTGCATAGCGTTGCTGAGTTAAGCGTAAAGCAGAAATTAATTGTACACGGTAGCTATAAGCTTCAAAGCTACTTGAGCCAGAAAATTTAGGCAAAACATTTACCGCTAGAATACCAATAATGATAATCACGGTAACAAGTTCAACTAAAGTAAAGCCGGCTTGATGTTTTTTCATAACATTCTACTGATAAAAAAGGAGAGCAAAGCTCTCCTTTTCTTAAAATAAAATAAGGTTAATATTAAACAAAATACTAATTACTTTATTAAAGGCAATTTACCACGCCAAAAGTTGGTTTAGCTCCTGAAGCAGTAGCTTCTTTGTAAAAGCAAAACAAGTGCTATCTCCACTTGCTGGACTGCTTATATCAGCTGGAAATTTATCTGCGGCAGGAGCTGTGCCGCCTTTAGGGTAAACAACAACATAAACACCAGCGTTAGCTGCTGCCGCAGTAAAAGTAATTTGAGCTATTGTAAAGTCCTCTGCCGTATCTAATAACCTCCCCAAACAGTTGCGCCACTTGTTGCATCAGAAACTGGATAACCATACTGTATATTTAAAGCGCTGCCATTTACAAATACTGTATCATCTTCCTTGGTTTCATTACCTGCAATAAGTGATTTACTATAAACTAAAGTGGCTGCACTTTGCATTGACC
>JAYQHI010000027.1:0-71410 GCA_038141035.1 Alteromonadaceae bacterium | reverse complement strand
ACGTTGCTTGAAAGTTTCGAATAATGATGCTCCAACTTCCCTTTCAATTAGATCATCAAGATATGTATTTCGTTCTTCAAAGTACTCTTTTTTTGCTTCAACAAAATTAAGCTTTTCTTCGAAAGATTGCACCAATTTTGTGTAAAGCTCATGTTGAGCTTTATTACTTTCATTGTTAGCTTGAAGTAGGTCTTTAAGTTCAGCTAAAAGTTCTTTGGATTCGCTTTCAATAGACTCAATGTCATTTTTTTTGTCATCAGCATTTTTCAATGTTGAAGTAATTCTTTCCTCAACTGTTGAAGATTTAGTGTATAAATCATTTAATTCATTTGAATGTTGGCGGGCAGCATTCAGCAACGATTCAATTTCACTAAGTTCACTTTTTTTAGTTTTTAAAAATAGATTAACACCTTCTTTTTCTTCAGCTATTTGCTCTATTAAGTTTGTTAATCTTTCTGAAACTTGAAGCATATGTTTTGAAACTATTTCAATCCTTTGCTGATCTTCTTTTACACTCGCTTCGCTAGATCTAAAATATTTTCTTTTCGACTTTTCCCAAAGCCATTAATAGCTTGATAGTGAGCAAGCTTATTAAGTTGCGGAATACTTGCAGGAAAGTTCTTAGCTTTAATTTGAGCTAACAAATTTGCTAAATCTTGATGTAAATTTCCTGCGCCATACTCATTTTTGAAAATGATATTGAAAAAGGTAATGTTTTAGCGTAAGGACTATCAATTTCTTCTGAAATTGCCCAAAGACCTTATTTACGGTCGAAAAGTATTCCTTTGCCGTATATTCACCTATTTGAATATTCATTAGGTCTGCATTATCACCAAATTTTTCAGCAAGATAATTTGCTAAATCAATTGAAGTGAATTCTTCAATGTGTCCCTTAACTTGATTGATTTGATTCTGGTTCATTGCATCCTCTATGAACATAACAGCTTATTAGTCGCGCAAAAGCCATTTTTTAAACAAGCTATGACCCGACTATTTTTTAATTAACAGGCTAAAACTTACTGATAAAATTCCATAATATCAAGTAATTAATTACTCTAATAAAAATGTACCAGAGAAAAGAGGATTGAATAAACGTTTCTTCGGTAAAACTGTACAAATTAGCTGAAAATGCTTTATTTCAGTTATATCAGGAAGGGTATCAATCTAGGCTCTAGCCATTTTTATATCAGTATCAATGGCTGCTTTAAATTCAACACAGCCGTTGATATCAATTTGTTAAGTGCCTAGGGTCTGTTTATCTTTGTTTAATAATTCAGCTGAGAGATAAAATCGTTTTAATCAAGGCTGAAATTATCTCGTTTAGTCATCTAAACTAATAATTTTTAACGCCGAGTAAAGCGATTTTAGCCTCAGCCCACAGGGCAATGGCTATTTTTTGCGCTAGCTGCATTAGAATTTCACTCATTTGGAATAACCAAACAACGTTCATTCTGCTTTGCTATCACTTAAAATAGCCTATTGCTGAAAATATAAACAAAGATCAACAGACCCTAGCGTGGGGTTAACATTTTTTAGGTGAAATTTAATGCCGCTAACCTGAAACGGCCTGTTACCTAACCTTAAGATAAATTCTTTAAAAATAAGCGTTCTAAACGTTTGATGGTTTTATCAATGGCTTTAACATCGCTTGGTGCAATAAAAATGGTATCGTCACCAGCAATGGTACCTAATACACCGTCACTTTTACTTAAACTATCTAATAAACGGGCAATGAGTTGCGCTGCGCCTGGGCTAGTTTTAATGATGATCATTACGTCGTTGTGTTCTATATCAATTACTAATTGCGCTAGCGGGCTGGTTGCTGTTGGTACACCTAATTCAGCGGGCAAACAGTAAACCATTTCTTGGCGAGCGTTGCGGGTTCTTACTGCACCGTATTTACTTAGCATGCGAGAAACTTTTGACTGGCTAATGTTTTCATAACCTTCGGCTTTTTTAAGGCTTCAACAATATCGCCTTGCGAGCCAAATTGTTCTTGTTTTAGTAGATCTTTAAAGGTTTGAATGAGTGCTTCTTGTTTTTGCTGTGCTGCCATGTAATTACTTTTTTATTTGTTTTAAAACAATATTGCGCTAATGATATCGAAAAACGTAAATTTTATCTCTAAATAACTAACATGTCTTTTCGATATAAACTAATATTATTTGTCTTTTAACCTTCTATGCATTAAGGTTTCGACACAAATATTTACGTAATTACTCAAATTTCGGAGACACCAATGAAAGTAGCAGTTTTAGGCGCAGCTGGCGGTATCGGCCAAGCATTATCTTTACTATTAAAAACTCAGTTACCTGCAGGTTCTGAATTATCACTTTACGATGTTGCACCAGTTGTTCCAGGTGTTGCTGTTGACTTAAGCCATATCCCAACTGCTGTTAAAGTTGAAGGTTTTGGTGCTGATGCGTTGAGATCAAGCATTAAGCGGCGCTGATATTGTATTAATTCCAGCGGGTATGCCACGTAAGCCAGGTATGGATCGTTCTGATTTATTTGCTGTTAACGCAGGTATCATCAAAACATTAGCTGAAGGTATTGTTAGAAGCTGTCCAAAAGCATTAGTGGGTATTATTACCTAACCCAGTAAACGGTACTGTGCCAATTGTTGCTGAAGTATTTAAAGCAGCGCAGGTACTTACGACAAAAACCGTGTATTCGGTATTACTACTTTAGATGTTATCCGTAGTGAAGCATTTGTTGCTGAATTAAAAGGCTTAAATGTTGCTGATGTGAAAGTACCAGTTATTGGTGGTCACTCAGGCACAACTATTTTACCTCTTCTTTCACAAGTTGAAGGTGTTACTTTCTCTGAAGAAGAAGTTGCCGCTTTAACACCACGCATTCAAAATGCAGGTACTGAAGTTGTAAATGCTAAAGCGGGGTGGCGGTTCAGCTACTTTATCTATGGGTGCTGCTGCAGCGCGTTTTTGTATGTCTTTAGTTAAAGGCTTACAAGGTGAAGAAGTTGTTGATTACGCATACGTAGAAAGCGATGCTGGTGGCTCCTTATTTTGCTCACCCTGTACGTTTAGGTAAAGACGGTTTAGTTGAAATTTTATCTTACGGTGCATTAAGTGCATTTGAAGAAAAAGCGAAAAACGATATGTTAGCTACATTAAATAGCGACATTCAAGAAGGTGTTGATTTCATCAACGGTTAATCTTTCGATTAGCCTTCTTACTAAAAAGCCAAATCGTAATGATTTGGCTTTTTTTATACTACATATAAGCTAAAAGCATCAAGCTTTAAGCTTCAAGTAAGTAACTGAGTTTCTGAGTTTAGTGTTTTGATTCCAGACTCTAACTTCCAGCATATAAATGGCCAAAAGCTCGAAGCTTTAAGTAAGTAACTGAGTTTACGAGTTCAGTGTTTTGCTTCCTGCCTCTAGCTTCCAGCATAGGAATGGCTGAAAGCTTTAAGCTTCAAGTAAGTAACTGAGTTTGCGAGTTTAGTGTTTTGCGTCTTGCCTCTAGCTTCCAGCATAGAAATGGCTGAAAGCTTGAAGCTTTATGTAAGTAACTGAGTTTGTGAGTTTAGTGTTTTGATTCCAGACTCTAACTTCCAGCATATAAATGGCCAAAAGCTAGAAGCTTTAAGTAAGTAACTGAGTTTACGAGTTCAGTGTTTTGCTTCCTGCCTCTAGCTTCCCGCATAGAAATGGCCAAAAGCTTGAAGCTTCAAGTAAGTAACTGAGTTTGCGAGTTTAGTGTTTTGCTTCCAGCTTCCAGCATATAAATGGCCGGAAAGCTTGAAGCTTCAAGTAAGTAACTGAGTTTGCGAGTTTAGTGTTTTGCTTCCAGCTTCCAGCATATAAATGGCCGAAAGCTTTAAGCTTCAAGTAAGTAACTGAGTTTGTGAGTTTAGTGTTTTGCTTCCAGCTTCCAGCTTTCCGCTTCTAGCTTTCAGCTTTACGCAAAGCACTCTGGCTCAGTTGTGTCCCAAGTATTGAAATAATGCAATAAGCGGCAAAATAATAAAAACCTACCCCTACGTTCGAGAGTGTTTCACTACTGATAACAACATCGAGTTTAAAGGCAAAAAGATTCAGTTGTTGGTGACTGGCGGTTTCTGCATGGTTGGTAGATAACACGGCTAAAAATATCGCCACGATAAAAACATCTGCCATCGACCATTTGCCAATAATGCTAATAAAATCGACGATGCGTTTAGCCAGTTGTTGATTTTTAATAAAATAAGCAACGGTGATTAACGTGGTTTTTAATAGCGGAATTGCAATTGAAAAAGCAAAAATTAATACTGCGACAACAATGCGTTCATCTTGCCAAAGCTCGTCAATGGTACCTAATAACGACAATTCTTTATTCACAATGTCTGAGCTTAAACTGGTGGCGCTTACTTTAGCAGTAACGTCCATGGCTAAATTAAAAATAGGTAAGGTAATGCCAGAATAAATAAGCCTATTGCTAGCAGGTTTAATAAAAAACCAAGATGTTTTTTCATTATTAAATAACCTTTAAATACTTCTATTGGCGGCAATATGCGCAAGTGCAACCAGAGCTGCTTTGTGGTCATTGTCGGGTAAAAAGCTTAATGCTTGAATGGCTTTGTCTGCTTCTTCTTCCGCTTTTGCTTGTGTGTACTCAATAGAGCCGGTTTCTTTCATGGCCGTTAAAATAGCGTCGAGGTTATCCATACCGGTACAATTTTCAATGGCGTCACGAATAAGCGCTTTTTGTTCATCATTACCGTGATGCATCGCATAAAGTAGCGGTAATGTCGGTTTGCCTTCGGCTAAATCATCACCAACATTTTTACCCATACCTTTAGCATCGGCGGTGTAATCCATAATGTCATCAACTAACTGAAAAGCTGTGCCTAAATGTTTGCCGTAGTTTTGCATGGCCGTTTCAATTTCAGCTGATTGGTTTGAAACCACAGCCGCTAAGCGTGTTGCTGCTTCAAATAATTTAGCGGTTTTACAATAAATAACTTCTAAGTAACTTTCTTCGGTAGTGTCAGGATCATTACAATTCATTAATTGTAGTACTTCACCTTCAGCAACAATATTGGTGCAATCAGAAAGGATCTTCATGATCTTCATTTGATCCAATGCCACCATCATTTGAAATGAACGGGTATATAAAAAATCACCTACTAATACGCTGGCGCTATTGCCAAATATGGCGTTGGCGGTTTCTCTACCTCGGCGCATGTTTGATTCGTCAACCACATCATCATGTAATAAAGTGGCGGTATGAATGAATTCGATGATCGCGGCAACGCTAATATGATCCTTGCCTTGATAATTTAATGCACGAGCCGCTAGCACCGTTAACATAGGGCGCATACGCTTACCACCGGCGTTAACTATGTAAACACCTAATTGGTTAATAAGAGCAACATCAGATTGGATCTGATCGTAGATAAGCTGGTTTACGGCGTTCATATCTTGTTGAGCAAGATCTTGTATTTCTTTAATTTCCATAGTGGCTATGGTGTTCCCGAAGATTATTTTCTAATTAAATTGCGCTAAAGTTTACACGAAAACTGCTAACTTTGAAACCGCTTAGCGCGCGCATTCTTAAATAAGTTAAAAAACAGCTAAAAAAGAGAGAAATGATCGTTTTACTACTTGCCCTTAAGCAACTCTTCAAGTAAATTCGCGCCCTATATTTTTAAATTTGCGTCAAACATACATGACGCCGTACGGAGTAGCTATGTACGCTGTATTCCAAAGTGGTGGTAAACAACACCGCGTAACTGAAGGTCAAACTGTTCGTTTAGAAAAAATCGAATTAGAAGTTGGCGCATCAGTAGATTTCGAAAACGTTTTAATGATCGCTGACGGCGAAGAGATCAATGTAGGCGCGCCTTACATTGCTGGCGGTAAAGTTACCGCTGAAGTAGTTTCTCAAGGCCGTGCAGACAAAGTTAAAATTGTTAAATTCAAACGTCGTAAGCATTCACGCAAGCAAGCGGGCCATCGTCAATGGTTCACTGAAGTGAAGATTACTGGTATTAACGGCTAATTAGGAGCGATTCAAAATGGCACATAAGAAAGCTGCAGGTAGTACACGTAACGGTCGTGATTCAGAAGCGAAACGCCTAGGTGTTAAACGTTTTGGTGGTCAAGAAGTTTTAGCTGGTAACATCATTGTTCGTCAACGTGGTACTAAATTCCACGCGGGTACTAACATGGGTATCGGTAAAGACCATACTTTATTCGCTTTAACCGACGGTAAAGTACAATTCGAAGTTAAAGGTCCAAAAAACCGTAAGTTCGTAAGTATCGTTGCTGAATAAGTTTAGTAATTGTTTGAAAAACCCCGCAATTATGCGGGGTTTTTTTTTAACTATTCATTGTGTTTAGTGTGTGATTGATTTTGCTTTCAAGGGCTTAATGGCAATTGATTAATTTTCACTGAGTGATAATTAACTTGCTAGAAAGATAATTGAAAACTTTTCGCTAAGATCACATATAATAAGCGAGTGAATTGTTATGTTGGAGTTTGGTAAAACACCATGAAATTTGTAGATGAAGTAGAAATTAGGGTTGAAGCTGGTGACGGCGGCAACGGCATCGTTAGTTTTCGTAAAGAAAAGTACATTGAATTCGGTGGACCTAATGGCGGCGATGGCGGCGATGGCGGTGACGTTTATTTGATCGCGGATGAAAGTTTGAATACTTTGATAGACTATCGCTTTGAACGATTTCATCGAGCAAAACGTGGTGAAAACGGCGGTTCGCGTGACTGTACCGGTAAAGGTGCCGATGATTTATTGTTAAAAGTACCTGTTGGTACACGTGCCATTGATGTTGACACGGGTGAACAAATTGGCGATTTAACGAAAAAAAATCAAAAGCTAATGGTGGCTAAAGGCGGCTGGCATGGTTTAGGTAACTCGCGTTTTAAAAGTAGTACTAACCGCGCACCAAGACAAAAAACCAATGGCACACCAGGTGAAATTCGTAACTTACGTTTAGAATTATTATTGTTGGCTGATGTTGGTTTATTAGGTTTACCTAATGCTGGTAAATCAACCCTTATCCGTAGTGTTTCAGCGGCTAAGCCAAAAGTTGCAGATTATCCATTTACGACCTTAGTACCTAATTTAGGTGTTGTGCGTTTAAATTCAGAGCGTAGTTTTGTCATTGCTGATATTCCTGGCCTGATTGAAGGTGCCGCTGACGGCGCTGGCTTAGGCATGAAGTTTTTACGTCACTTAGAACGTTGTCGTATCTTATTGCATATTATTGATGTGCTACCTGCGGATGAGTCTGATCCGGCAGAAAATGCTCTGACTATTATTAAAGAGCTAGAGCAGCATTCAGAAAAACTGATCAATAAACCACGCTGGATTGTATTTAACAAACTTGATTTGTTATTAGAAGATGAAGCGCAAGCGGTGATTGATAAAGTGGTTGCAGCGCTTGATTATAAAGATCGCGTTTTTAGTATTTCGGCCTTTAATAAACAAGGTACAGAAGAGCTATGTAATGAAGTAATGAACTTTATTGAAGCATTACCGCCGGAAGAAGAAGTTGAAACACCGGAAGAACAAGCGGTTGAATTTAAGTGGGATACTTACCATCAAGATGCGATGGAAGAAGTTGACGACTTGCTTGATGACGATGATTGGGATGAAGACGACTACGATGTAGAAGTTGAATATCGCAGATAATCTTTATCAATAGATTACGAAAAGGTGCTTGGGTGGTTAAACCGCTTAAGCGCCTTTTTAATTTTATTTCTACAACTTTATTTTTACTTCTCATACTGTGTAAACCATGAAAAAAACCTCAACAGCCTCATTATTTATTAGCTTAAGTGTCTTAACCGGCTTAGTGAGTGCTTTTGTTAGCCCGTTAATGAGCTATTTCTTAGTCGACTTTTTACAAACACCGCCTATGTATATTGGTGTTTATATGACGGCAGTGACGTTATCTGGTTTAGTGTTAAGCCAATGGTTTGGTGCTAAAGCGGATAAGGGGACTAGTGCCCGCACCTTATACCTGATTGCAACCGCGGCCATTATTACCGCACTGCTTGTTTTCATGAATACCTCATCATTTGTTTTAGTTTTGCTGACCGGTGTTATTTTTATGGGCATAGGTAATGCAAATATGCCGCAAATGTTAACTATTAGTCGGCAATGGGCAGGGCAGAACAAGGTTGATATTGCTAAATTTAATGGCAAGGTGCGCGCTGGTATTTCGTTTGCTTGGATGATTGGTCCACCCATTGGCTTTGTTATTGTTGCAAGCTTTGGTTTTATTGGCAGTTTTTCATTAGCCATTGCTTTTGCTTTGTTGGGCATGCTTTTTGTTATTTTTTATGTTCCAGAAACATCAGTTAAACCAGCCGATAAACCGCGTGATAAATTAACCAAAACACCCTTATCTTTTTGGTTATTGGCTTTAGCTATTGTGATGGGCTCTACCGGTAATACCATGTATTCATCGGCTTTACCTTTATATGTTTTACATGAACTGGCATTACCGAGTTATGTTCCCGGAGTTTTAATGGGCTTAGTTGCTTGTTTAGAAATCCCAATTATGCTGTTTGGTAGTCGGTTGACTAAAGTTATTTCAGCTAAAAATTTAATGCTGATAGCTTTTGTTTTTGCGATTATTTTTTATTTTGGGATTTTTAATGCCACGCATTTATGGCAATTTATCGCCTTACAATGTATTAATGCGATTTTTTATGGCTTTTATGCGGGTGTAGGTTTAACTTTCTTGCAGGAAGAACTCACTGACCGAGTGGGTTTTACTTCGGCCGTATATTCTAACGCGATAAAAATTGGCTTGATGTTTGGTACTACAGGCACAGGTATTATTGCGCAATTTGCGAGTTTTCAATACGCTAATTTAGGTGCAGCGATGGCCGCCTTTGTTGGTATTGTTTGCATGCTGTTGTTTAGTGTTTTAAAAAAGCGTGAAGCTAAACAACAAGCTAATTCTCAGCTTTTACCATCAGCGCCAATAGGTGCTAACGGCTAATAACATAAATAAGAAGAACGATATTATGACTATTCTTTCGATGATTGTAGCGCACGCCAATAACCGTATTATTGGTAAAGATAATGATATGCCTTGGCACTTGCCGGCAGATTTAGCCTACTTTAAAAAAACAACCTTAGGTAAGCCGGTGATCATGGGGCGAAAAACCTATGAGTCAATAGGTCGGCCACTACCCGGTAGACAAAATATTGTGATTTCTCGTGATGAAAATTACCAAGCGGCGGGGATTGACGTTGTTACTTCTGTTGAACAAGCATTAGCGAAAGCCGGTGATGTTGAAGAAATTATGGTGATTGGTGGTGGCGCTATTTATGCTCATTGTTTACCGGCAGCGCAGCGTTTATACGTTACTCATATTGACGCATCAATTGACGGAGATACTCAATTTCCGGCTTATGATACAGAAAATAACTGGCAAAAAATTAGCAGCGAACAATATCTTGCTGACGACAAAAATGCTTTACAACTTAGATTTTTGTGTTTATCAGCGAACTTAACTAAATCATGATGTTTGAATGGTTAATTTTACTTGAATTAACCACTTTTACCCGCATATCTATAGCTCGTTCAAATAAAGGTTTACTTCATGCACCCAGCATTAGAAATTAGCGCGTTAACCAAAACCTACAAAGGTGGTTTACAAGCCTTAAAAGGCATTAATTTAACTGTACAACAAGGTGATTTTTTTGCTTTGTTAGGGCCTAATGGCGCCGGTAAATCCACGACTATCGGAGTTATTACCTCGTTAGTAAATAAAAGCGAAGGTACGGTGAAAGTGCACGGTTATAGTATTGATGATGACCTTGAAGCAGCTAAAAGCTTTATTGGTTTAGTGCCTCAAGAATTTAACTTTAATCAGTTTGAAAGTTTAACCCGTATTCTAGTGAATCAAGCCGGTTATTATGGTGTTGATCGTAAACTTGCGCATGAACGTGCTGAAAAGTATATGAAAAAACTGGATTTGTGGGATAAACGCAATGCGCCGTCACGTAACCTTTCTGGTGGTATGAAGCGTCGTTTGATGATTGCGCGTGCTTTAATGCATGAGCCTCAAATGCTTATTTTAGATGAACCTACTGCGGGTGTAGATATTGAGCTAAGACGCTCAATGTGGGAATTTTTACGCGAGTTAAATCAGCAAGGCATTACCATTATTCTAACTACCCATTATTTAGAAGAAGCGGAAATGTTATGTCGTAATATCGCCATTATTGATGACGGCCTGATTGTTGAAAACACTAGCATGAAAAAATTGTTAGCTCAGTTAGATGTTGAAACCTTTGTTTTTGATTTAGCAGTTGGTAGTAATGCCCCTAAACTCACTGACTTTAGTTATCGACAACTTGATGATCACACCGTTGAAGTGGATATTAATAAATCGCAAAGTTTGAACCAAATATTTGCTCAGTTTACCGACCAAGCGATCAATGTATTAAGTATGCGAAATAAAACCAATCGTTTAGAAGAATTGTTTGTGCGTTTAGTGAATCCAACCGAAGGAGATAAATAAGATGTCTATGGCTCGTAACTCCATCGCGTTAAAAAGTATTCTTTATAAAGAAACCCATCGTTTTATGCGCATTTGGGTACAAACCTTAGTGCCACCAGCTATCACTATTAGTTTATATTTTGTGATTTTTGGTGAGTTAATTGGCTCTCGCATTGGTGAAATGGGCGGCTTTGATTATATGTCGTTTATTGTGCCAGGTTTGATCATGATGAGTGTTATTACTAACTCGTATGCTAATGTAGCGTCGTCATTTTTCAGCGCTAAGTGGCAACGTAACGTGGAAGAAATGTTAGTAGCACCTGTGCCTAACTGGGTAATTGTTGCCGGTTATGTTGGCGGTGGTATGGCGCGCGGCATTTTAGTTGGCTTGATCGTAACTTTAATTTCGTTATTTTTTACCGATATTCAAGTGCATAATATTTGGGTGATTATTATTACAGTTAGTTTAACTTCGGCAACCTTCGCTTTAGGCGGTTTAATAAATGCTATTTTTGCCGGCAGTTTTGACGATATTTCGATTATTCCAACCTTTGTGTTAACACCTTTAACTTATTTAGGTGGTGTGTTTTATTCTATTTCATTATTACCTGAATTTTGGCAAGGGGTTTCTCAAATCAATCCTATTGTTTATATGGTGAATGCTTTTAGATATGGCTTTTTAGGAATAAGCGATGTTAATTTAACTGTTGCTTTTAGTGTTTTAGGTGTTTTTATTATTACCTTATTTACGATCGCCATGACGTTGATCACCAAAGGTATAGGGTTAAGAAGTTAATCATGAATGAGCATAGTTCAATGCCGGTAGGTGACTCAAAAGCCATTGTGACGAATCAAGATGGTATTAATGACAAGTTGCTTGAAATAGTAAATAAACACTTACAGCATACCTTTCAAAAACCGGTACAAGCACATACCCAACAAGCTTTTGATGAAGTAAATGCTTTGGTACAAAACTTTACTGGCGATATTATTTTAGATGCTTGTTGTGGCGTTGGGCAAAGTACGCGTTTGTTAGCAAAGCAAAACCCTGATGCTTTAGTGATCGGGGTTGATAAATCAGCTAATCGTTTAGAGCGTAATGTTGAAGAACATTTTTCTGTTGACTTAACCGGGGTGGAAAATTATCGCTTGATCCGTGCTGACTTGAATGATTTTTATCGTTTAGTTAAAGCGGCAAATTGGCCAGTTAAACAGCACTTTATTTTGTACCCAAATCCTTGGCCAAAAGCTAAACATATTCAACGACGCTGGCATGGTAGCGCGGTATTTCCACAAATTATTACCACAGGTCAGCGGATTGAACTGCGCAGCAATTGGCGATTATATTTAGAAGAGTTTTTAGCGGCCAGTGAAGTTGCTGGCCGAACCGGAAAAATTAGCCAATTAACGGTAACCCAGCCATTAACTCCATTTGAAGCTAAGTTTACCGCTAGCCAACAAATTTGCTGGCAGTTAATTATTGAATAAAGCATAACTTAGGCTTTTTTCGATAATAATCCTGCTTTTTTATGTATTTTTCTGATTTTTTACTCAATAATACAAGACATTCAGTTAAATTTTTATTACAGTGCCGCTACAAAATTTTTGGCCAGTTAACTTGTTGAGAGCAGGTGATTTACGTGACTAACAATGACGAAATCTAAGCGTAAAGCCCAGGCTTCGCAAGAGTCTTTGCATCGAATATTTACCATTCCTGAAGCGCCTAATTCTACGTTGGGGCGAATTGAACGCGAAATTTCTCAAAATTTAGCGGGCTTTTTGGGCGAGCATATTGCGGCGACTGACAAAGCGTTAACGGATATTGAAAAAGATTTTGAAAGCTCGTTAATTCCCGATCAGCCAACCTTTGTTTCTGACCATATGAGCCACTTGTTAGATAAAGTGGTGGCGCAATCGGTACATACCTCAAGCCCAAGTTTTATTGGTCACATGACCTCAGCTTTACCTTATTTTATTTTACCGCTGTCGAAGTTGATGGTGGGCTTGAATCAAAACTTGGTAAAAATTGAAACATCAAAAGCTTTTACGCCACTTGAACGACAAGTATTAGGCATGATGCACCGTTTGGTTTATCAAAATAGTGATGACTTTTACCAAGCGTGGATGCACAGCGCCAATCATTCGTTAGGCGCATTTTGCTCTGGTGGTACTATCGCCAATATTTCTGCGTTATGGGTGGCACGAAATAATCTCTTAAAACCCGACGGCGATTTTAAAGGGGTAGCACGAGAAGGCTTATTCAAAGCTTTAAAACATTATGGTTATGAAGACTTAGCCATTTTAGTGTCGGATCGTGGTCATTATTCATTGAAAAAATCGGCGGATGTTTTAGGCATAGGGCAAGACAATGTTATTGCTATTCCAACCGATGAAAACAATAAAATAGATTGCCAAAAGCTGCGAGAAAAGTGCCAAGAACTACAAGCGAACAATGTTTGTATTTTAAGTATTATTGGTGTTGCCGGTACGACGGAAACCGGTAATGTTGACCCTTTAGTGGAGCTTGCCAGTATAGCTAAAGCTTTCAATGCGCATTTTCATGTTGATGCCGCTTGGGGTGGCGCGACGTTGTTATCGAATAAATATCGTCACCTATTAGCGGGTGTTGAATTAGCCGACTCTGTGACCATAGATGCCCATAAACAAATGTATGTGCCAATGGGCGCGGGTTTAGTGGTATTTAAAAACCCTGCTTCGGTAGCCGCCATTGAACATCATGCTGAATATATTCTTCGTAAAGGTTCAAAAGATTTAGGTAGTCATACCTTGGAAGGCTCTCGCCCAGGTATGGCGATGTTAGTTTATTCAAGTTTACATATTATTAGCCGTGCCGGTTATGAAATGCTAATTAACCAAGGTATTGAACGGGCACAATATTTTTGCTGATATTATTAGCCAACATCCTGATTTTGAGTTGGTAACTAAACCGGAGCTGTGTTTATTAACCTATCGTTATGTTCCTAAAACATTACAAACGTTAATGGCGGTTGCTAACGAAGAAACGAACAATGCTATAAATGGCTTGTTAGATTTATTAACTAAATGGATCCAAAAGCGGCAACGTGAAAACGGTAAATCGTTTGTTTCTCGTACCCGTATTGAAGTGGCGAAATACGATGGTAGAAAAGTATTAGTTTTTCGTGTTGTGTTAGCTAATCCGCTTACTTCAAATGAAATTTTGCACGATATTCTTGCCGAGCAGTGCCAGTTAGCGCAAGAAAGCGAGCAATATCTGCCTCAGCTATTAGCTTTTAATCAACCTTAACGTTTTGTTAAAGTTATTAAGGTTCAAATAAAACGCTTAGGGCTTATGCTCTAAGCCTCAAAAACCAAATCTAGCGCTGAATATTTCATCTAGGTAAATCTTAATTTGAGAGCTTAGTAGTAGCTTGTACGGATTGGTATTATTGATCTTAACTTAAGGTCACTTGCAAATTATCAATTAACCGTGCTTTACCACAATGGGCGGCGGCTAAAATAACTAGTTGCTTATCGTCAGCAGTTGCCGGATTTAAGGTACGAGCATGACAAATATTAATGTAGTCGGTGATTAAACCTGCTTGGTTAATTTTGTCTGTTGCTTGCTTGATTAAGTCTTGATAGTCACTTGAGTGAGTTAATGCTTGAGCTAACCAACGCAAGGTTTTATTTAAGATAGGCGCCTGCGCTTTTTCTTCCGTCGTTAAATAATTATTACGCGAGCTTAATGCTAAACCACTTGCTTCTCGCACGGTAGCTACTGGAATAATCTTAATGGGCATCGACAAATCTTCAACCATGGTTTGAATTACTTGAACTTGCTGATAGTCTTTTAAGCCAAAACAAGCAACATCAGGCTGAACAAGGTTAAAGAGCTTACAAACCACTGTTGAAACGCCTCTGAAGTGGCCTGGGCGACTCTCACCACAATATCCGTCAGAAACATTGGGTACTTCCACATAAGACTGTTTTTCTAATCCTTTTGGATAAATAATTTCTGGCGTTGGGGTAAATAATAAATCCGTACCTTCGGCCATTAATTTTTGTTTGTCATCTGCCATGGTACGTGGGTAATTGTCGATATCTTCATTGGCACCAAACTGCATTGGATTAACAAAAATACTCGCGACGATTTTATCGGCGTGTTTTTTTGCTTCTGTGATCAAAGAAATATGGCCAGCATGTAAATTACCCATGGTTGGCACAAAACCTATGGTTAAACCTTGTTGACGCCAGCTGTTAATTTGGCTGCGTAATTGTTCTATTGAATCGAAAGTGATCATAATTGCTTAACTTAATTAAAAGTGTGTTCTGGGCCAGGGAAATTACCCGCATTAACTTCACTGATATATAACTCAATGGCTTGTTTAATATCGCCGGTATCGACAATAAAATTACGAGAAAATTTCGGCATATAGTTAAAAGAAATACCTAACGCGTCATACATAACTAAAATTTGGCCGTCGGTGTCTTTACCTGCGCCAATACCTATAGTTGGAATGGTTAAGGCCTCAGTAATTGCTTTAGCTAAACCGGCAGGAATACATTCTAATACCAATAATTGAATACCCGCGGCTTCTAATTTTTTCGCTTCTTCGATCATTGCTTGGGCTTTGTCGTCTTCACGCCCTTGTACTTTAAAACCACCAAAAATATTTACTGACTGTGGGGTTAACCCCAAATGGCCACATACTGGAATTCCGCGCTCGGTTAAACCTGAAATGGTTTCGCATAACCAGCTACCACCTTCCATTTTTACCATACTAGCGCCGGCTTGCATTAACAATGCTGCATTAGCAAAAGTTTGTTCTTTGCTAGCGTAACTCATAAAGGGCATATCGCTTAATACAAGTGTATTTTCAACACCACGGGCAACACAACGAGTATGATAAGCCATATCTTCAATGGTAACCGGTAAGGTTGAGTCATGTCCTTGTAAAACCATACCAAGCGAGTCACCAATTAAAATCGCGTGAATACCTGCTTGGTCGAATAATTTTGCAAAGCTCGCATCGTAAGCGGTAATGGTAGATATTTTTTCACCATTATTTTTCATTGCTTGTAACGTTGATGTGGTTATTTTTTTAGCCATGATGGTTCTCGTGGTTTTTAATGCTAACGACGTTAATTAACCTAAGTATTAACAATGTCAGATAAGTTTATTGATTGTTTTATTGCTAAGCCATTGCGGGCAATATTCGTTGCCAATATCGTGATATTTTCACCTGAGGGTAAGCTTAAGTCTGGTGCAATTTCAGCGAGTGGCAATAAAACAAATTCGCGTTCTTTTAAGCCATAATGCGGCACAATTAATCGTTCAGAATTAATGATTTCTTGACCAAAAAGTAAAATGTCTAGGTCAAGCACTCGAGCCCCCCAACGTTCATCTTTGCGCACTCGGCCAGCGTCTAATTCAATTTTTTGTAAAGCATCTAATAATTCAAGCGCGGATAGTTCTGTGGTCAGTGCTACCACGGCATTAATATAATCCGGTTGGTCTTGTGGCCCCATTGGGCGACTGCCATACAAAGAAGATACAGCGCTGATGTTTACTTGCGGAAGTTTAGCAATAGCGTGTATTGCTTGTATTAACTGTTGGCTTGGCGAGTCTAAATTACTGCCAAGGCCAATATAAACAAGAGTCATTATGTATCTGCCGAATTTTTAGCAACACGAGGCTTACGGCGTTTGCGAGTGCCACGACGCGGGCCTGGTTTTGTCGGTTGTTTTAACATTTGTTTTTGCGTTTCGGGGGCAACGTTTTGAAAGTCTTGCCACCATTTTGCTAATTCGGTTAATTCACCTTTTTCAATTTCACTACGTAATAATAAAAAGTCAAAACCCGCTCTGAATTTAGGGTGTTCAAAGGTTTTATATACTTTTTTCGCATCTTGAAATTTAAGACGATCTTGTAATATCCAAATATCTTTAATCACCAATTGAAAGCGCTTTGGAATAGCAATTGAGCGCTGTTGCTCAGACATTACTTGATTGTAACCGGCAAAAAAAGCATCTTGTGGTGTAAGCTGTTGTTTATCATTGACATAACGAATAGCCGCTTGCAATGGATACCATAACATGGCGGCAAATAAGAATGCCGGCGTTACACGTTGCTCATTATTAATGCGTTTGTCGGTATTGGTTAAGGCTAATAAAATAAATGCTTCTAAATGCGGGTTTAAATTGTTTTTTAACGCATGCTCGGTGGCAGGGAAAAATATTCAAATAAACCGTAGCTGCGCAGTTGGTGAAAGTTTTCAACCGCTTTACCAGATAAAAACATTTTATTAAATTCTTCAAACATGCGCGCGGCAGGAATGTTCTCTAATAACGGCGCGAGTGTTTTGATCGGTTGCTCTGTTTCATCACTAATGTTCATGTTGAGTTTAGTGGCAAAACGGATCGCTCGTAACATTCGTACCGGATCTTCACGGTAACGGGTTTCTGGATCGCCAATTAATTTAATTTGACGCGCTTCAATGTCAGCAATACCACCGGCAAAGTCGTGAATGGTAAAATCAATTGCTGAATAATATAGGGCGTTAATGGTGAAATCACGACGTTCGGCATCATCTTCAATGCTGCCATAAATATTATCGCGCAATAACATGCCATGTTCACTTTGTTTAGACGTTTTTTGACAAGCATCTTCTTCATGATGACCGCGGAACGTTGCCACTTCGATAATTTCTCGGCCAAATAAAATATGGGCCAGACGAAAGCGACGACCTATTAATCGGCAGTTTCTAAATAGGTCTTTAATTTGCTCAGGGGTGGCATTTGTTGCTATGTCGAAGTCTTTTGGAGTTAACCCTAATAAAATATCACGGACACCACCACCTACTAAATAGGCTTTATAGCCGCCTTTGTTTAAGCGATATAAAACTTTTAAGGCATTAGGAATTTGCTGGCGGGACACGGGATGATCATTTCTGGTGATAATCTTTGCCTGAAAATCACTTGTTTTTGCCGCAGTTTTTTTATTCGATTTACCGATCAGTTTTTTACACAAATTAATCACGCTTTTAATAGTGAAGACCTTATTTTTCAGACAACTCAATAATGGCGCAATAATAACCTAATGCAAGGAAAAAAGAACGTTAAAGCATAATAAATGCGTGAATTTATAACATGATTTCAGCTTGTTTGGGCACTTGTTCAAAATTGAACGAGGTTTTTGCCCAAGTGATGATCTCTTCAACACTCGCTTGCGCTAAATCTGTTGGTGTTTTTTGTCCTAAAAAGGCTAAAGCAGCGATTAAAGCGGGCTGCGGATTTTTAATATCAAGAGCTGGCGCTTTGTTTTGTTTACTCAGCTTATAACCTTGCTCAGTAACAGCTAAAGGGATATGGCCAAAAGCAGGTGCCGGTTGTTTTAAGGTTTGGAAAAACGTGTTTTTAGTTGCCGTGCGGTCGGTTCAAGTAAATCGCAACCACGTATTATATGGCTGATGTTTTGCTCGATATCATCAAGCACGACGGCGAGTTGATAAGCGAATAAACCATCTTTGCGTTTTTTCGCTAAAATAAAATCTTCTTTTTTCGCCAGCAGGCTATCACATTGCACTTGCCCTTGAATAAGGTCGTGATAATGGTCAATACCATATTGGTTTATTAATCGAACCGCTGTCTGTTCAAGAGTAGACGTTTGCCTTGCGGCTAGGTTTAACGACCGACAACGGCCCTGATAAATGCCGCCATGTTGTTTAATTTGAGCGCGGGTGCATTGGCAGTGATACGTTAAGCCTTGATGGGCTAGATCTGCTAATACTGAGTTGTAGCGGTCAGTTTGCTGGCTTTGGTAAAGAACGTTTTCGTCCCAATGTAAACCAAATGCTTCAAGTGTTTTTAAGATTAAATTGGCCGCACCAGCTTGTTCTCGTGGTGGATCAATATCTTCAATACGTACTAACCAAAAACCATGGTGTTGTTTAGCATGGATAAAGCTTGCGAGGGCGGTGATCAGCGAGCCAAAATGTAAAGGCCCAGAAGGGGAAGGAGCAAAGCGACCGCGATAAACACTCGGTCGCTCAGGGCAGGTATCAACTAACATCTATGTTAACGTTAATTAACCTGCTAATTGACGCTCTTTAATTTCGGCAAGTGTTTTACATTCAATGCAAAGATCGGCTGTAGGACGTGCTTCTAAACGACGAATGCCAATTTCAATACCACCAACCATGAAGTACAGAAGCCAAAATCGTCTTCTTCAATTAATTGTAAGGTTTTTTCAATTTTTTTGATTAATTTACGTTCACGGTCACGAGTACGTAATTCTAAACTGAATTCTTCTTCTTGCGCTGCGCGATCAACAGGATCAGGGAAGTTAGCAGCTTCATCTTGCATGTGAGTTACCGTACGGTCAACTTCTTCACGTAATTGAGTTCGCCACGCTTCAAGTATTTTTTTAAAATGCTCAAGTTGTGCTTCATTCATGTATTCTTCATTTGGCTTTTCTTGATATGGCTCAACGCCCGCTAAGGCAAGAATACCTAATGCTTTTTGTGGCATGCTGTTTCTCCTAATGCTAAAAACTAAGTAATTTAGCTGTTAATTTTTCTATGTTTACTTTAGCTGCAATTGCCAATAGTAAATAGACCTAGTTACAACGGGCTAGTATATTGTGCTGTTGTCTTGCGTTTTCAAGTGAAAACCGAATAAAAATTACGAATTGCTTATATGACAATAGTTACCATAGCAATTATTTAACTTAAGTTATAAGCTAATATTTGCAAAAAAGCACTTTTTAGCAAGTTTTTATAGGTTACGTCAACAAAAACCGTAAATTATTGTTGTGGTGTTTAAATAATGACCGGTAGCGCTTGTTCGATGTTAATTGAAAAAAGTCCGGCTGTTTGAATAAATTTAGCTTGATAAGCGAAAATTTCGACACTTGCTTTTTGCTTGCTTGAAAAATTGCGCTTGCCTTAACAATTCAGCATATTTTTTATCGATATGCTCGGCAGGAGCGACAGTATTAATACCAGAATGTAAAACCGCAAATAATAGAACCGCTCGCTTGCCTTGTTGTTTTATGGTGATTAATTCTCGTAGATGTTTTTGGCCACGACTACTAACGGCATCAGGAAAATAACCTTGTTGTTCAAATAATAAGGTAACGCTTTTAACTTCTATATAAGTATTAACGGCAGCAGTGTCTGTCAGTAAAAAATCAATTTTGCTATTTTCTTCACCATACTTAACTTCTCGGGTTAAGTTTTGAAAGTGCGCTAGCGGTGAAATTTTTTTCGCTAATAAGGCTTCTTCAATTAACTGATTGGCTCGTATGGTGTTAACACAAATCATATCGCCGTTAGGTTTTTCGGTTATTTCCCAGCTCAATGGATATTTTCGTTTAAGGTTAGTAGAGGTGCTATACCAAACTGTATCACCTGCTTCAGCGCAACCGGTCATAGCGCCGGTATTAGCAACATGAATCGTGGTTGTTGTACCGTCAGCTAAAATAACATCGGCAAGAAAGCGTTTATAACGTTTGATTAATATGGCTTTTTGTAAGGAAAAGTTCATGGCACAGTAAAGTCTAATGTATTGTTAATATCTTACTTGACTGACAGTTGTTAGCAAGCGGAGACATTGGAAAACAAGCGTATAAAATTAGCGGGATCAACATTCAGTTTTTATTATGTTAATAAATTGTTTCAATATGTCTGTTTTTTTTACACGTTAATTTATTTCTAGGAAGTTTGTTAGCTAACTTATTGTATATATGTGTAATTTTATAGTTGGTTTGTTTTTTGCTTATTTGTGGTTATGAGATTTATCGCTGTACTCATCCTTCCCGATTGGCTGTTGCGATTAAATTAGCCGTTTAATAATTAATTTAAGGACTTACACCCGTGAAAAATTTAAAGAAGCGCGCTTTATTAGCGACAGCTGCCGCAGGTAAATTAGCTACTGGAAGTTTTCAAGCCAATGCTGGCATTGTTTATGAAAATCCAGATGATATTATTGTTGATAATTCAATAGCTAATGTTGATATTGATAATAATAGTTCAGTTGATTTGTTTTTTTCGCACCTAATGGTCGCTACTGGTTCAGATCAAAGTGGTAATGATATTTTAAGTGGTGGTTCTTCAGTTTTAAGTGGAAATTTCGGTACTAGCTTCGATTTTTTTGCTGAAGGCGATGTAATAAATAGTACCAATGCGCAATATTTAGAGTTTGCTACAGCAAGTAAAAGAGATGTTACTACTGATAGTAAAAACCCAGAATTTGAACAAGCAACAGATGGTTTTTTTGCTTCAGGTGGTGCCGGATTTTTAGGTTTTAACTTAGCAACAGGTAATAATGGTTGGTTAAGATTTAGCGTAGAAGACTTTACGGCAGAAGATACAAGCAGCTACTCGGTAACGATTCATGACTGGGCTTATGAAGACTCAGGTAAGTCAATTAAAGCGGGTGAGGTGCCAGAGCCTGCAGTTTGGTCACTTTTTGCATTAGGTGCCTATTATATTGCTCGTAGAAGAAACAAAAACGCTTAATACTTTGTTGTATACTCTACAACCGGTTAATCATGCGCAACATAAATTGTTGCGTATGATTACTGGCTTACCACTGCAAATATTACAACAAGATATTACGGCCTACCTTATTCTCTCCTCTGACAATTTGTCTCAACTACTTGGCGCTGTCTTGTATCAACAACAAGATAACAAGTTAAAATGTTGGCTTACGATATTACCGCAATATCGTCGTTTAGGCCTTGCTAAAGCTGTTTATCATCAATTAGCGACTGAAAAACTCAACTCTTTAGCAAACTTTACGATTACCCCTTGGGATATGATTGAAGAGATCCCCGCAAGGGAATTTTTACGTTCACTCGATTTTTCTGTAAAAGAAGAATTTGATGTTTTTGAAGCAGATTTTGCAATAGTAAAGCAGCATGCTGAAAAACATTTTAAGCGTTTAATTAAGCGTGGCAGCATACCTATGGCTGATATTTCTTGTGCTTATGGTGAAGAGGTAGATACAGCGCAGGCACAGCAATTATTATCAGCAGATTTTAGTGCTTCGTTAAATATTCGTTTAGGGCAAATTATTTTAACTGAATTATTACCACATCAAGTATTGTTCAGTTTAAGCTATAAAAATAATATGGTGGGTGTTGGTGTTGGCCGGTTTGTTGAAACCGCTTTTTGGACTGATGCTTATGTGATTGCGCCAGCGTTTCGTCATGGCTGGGCGCACCTTTGCTATTAAGCATTTATCCTATGAACGTATATCGCAAGAGCGGCCTGATATAAAAACATTCCAATTTATAACAACGGAAAAATTAAAAGACACTAACAGTTATGCTCGGCGACTAAATGCACAACATTTAGGAAAAAATAGTTATTTTGAAAAAACGTTAATGGTGGGTAAAGCGCTTGGCGAAAGATAGACAATTGATCATTGGGATTGATGGCTTTGACTGGCCGACAGCACAGCAATTGATCAAACAAAAGCTACTCCTAATTTAACCTCATTAATAAATAATGGCTGTCATGGTGCTTTAAAAACAACGTTACCACAGTCTTCTGCTGCTTCTTGGGCAACTAGCTATAGTGGATTGTGGCCTGATCAACATGGCATTTTAACTGACGCTGAACCAAATATTGCAGGTGAAGGGCAAGTGTCGGTGACTAGTGAAAGTGCTTCGCAACCTATGTTTTGGCATTGGTTAAAACAAGCGGGTAAAAACGTGCAAATGATTGGTTGCCCATTAGTAACACCAGCGGCTTCGTCTGTTGATGTATGTATCAGTAAAAACTTTCCAGGCCAAGCATTATATGGTGGTAAATGGGCTGATTTACCACTCAGCGACTTTTCTGGAATCACTGAAAATAAAGTAGATTTAGTAAAAAATCTGCGTATTGAGCCAGCCGATATTCCATTAGCCGCAATAGCGCCTTTAATTAACGACTTAACAGCAATAAACCAAGATGCCGATAAACGGCCAGCGGTGATTGCCGAGGCGTTTGCGCGTAATCTTAGCCGACATAATGTGAATACTTGGTTATTGGAAAATAAACCCAGCGATATTACCTGTATTTATTACTCTTTATTTGAACAAGTTTCACGTTATTTTATGGTTTATCAAGCGCCTAAATTAGCGTCGGTATCAGCATGTGACTTTCATCATTACCAAAATGTGATTGCAGGTACTTATCAATTTTTTGATGCTTTATTAGGCGGCTTAATTACTCTGTTTGGTAACGAAGGTAATATTTTATTATTGAGCCATTTTGGCTTTTCAAATGACGATGCGATCCGTGTTAAAACTTCAACTAATAAAAAACACCAAGGCCAAAACCATAATGGTATAGGTCATTTTATTTGGTCAGGTAATAACATACTAAAACAAGCCGAAGTAACGGCTGCGCATCAACTTGATATTGTGCCTACGTTATTAACTTCTTTAGGTATTGCGTTACCAACTGTATTGGCTGGGCGTGTTTGGCATGAAATGTTTAGTTTACCTGTTAGTACTCAACAGCAGGCGGTAACCTTGTTGCCATTACGAGATTGGCCTGCATTTGGTTCAGGATTAACAGAACAAGATCATACTTGGCTGGCCGAACTTACCGAGCTAGGTTTGCAAGATCCGTTAGCTGAGCAATTAAGCAAGCAGCGAGCTGTGCTTGAACGTACTAGAATGTATCATTTACAGCAAGTTAAGCGGATAAGAGGTGAACACACAACAGCGATAAATATTTTAGCGACTTTTGGGTTCAGGCTAATCCTCGTGATTTAATGATGAAAGTTGAGTTAATTTCATTATTGTTTACCTGTGGTAATTTAACATTGCTTGCGCCTTTGGCAAAATCGACCCTTGAGCAAATTGAAAACTTACCCCGTACAACTACTTTTTTTGTTAATGCTGTACCACTCGATGTTGCCCGTTATTTACTTAAAAGCAATTTTGGCGTTTAGCGAAAAAGAGACACAACAAACGCGTAAATATTTACAAAAAATAGAACTAAATTTAATTACTGGAGTTTTATTTAAAACCTTTGTTTGGTCATTGTTTATTGCAATTGAAAGAATATGTAATGGCACAACAAGTGTTTGAACAAGTACTGAGTGAGGAAGCTGAATACGGCAGTGCATACTCAGGATTAACCCAAGCTTTGTTCGAACAAAATAAATTTGAACAAAGCTTAGAGGCTGGTTTTAATGCGGTTGAATTACAACCTGGCGATATTATTAGCCATCGTTATATTGGCTTAGCGTTTGAAGCCATTAATGAAATTGAATTAGCCTTGTTACATTTAAAAACCTACATACAAAAGTATCCTCAAGACGCTAGTATCCAGCAAAAAATAGCGTCTATCGAATTGTCTCAATCACCTCAATAAGCGACTGCATAAGCCTTTTTTACATCATAGCGCTAATTTAGCTTTGAGTTTGGCTAAAGTCGCTTTGTTGGTTTTGGTGAAATTAAATGCTTCAAATTTGCGTTTAGCTAATAGCGTTTGTTGGTCAGCAATAAGGGCTTCAATATAATTGAGGTAAATAGGCTCGGGAGTTTGCTCTTTTGTGATATCAACAGCACGAGAGAGATGCTTTAACGCTTCGCTGGTTTTGTTTTGATCTAATAATATTTTACCTAAGGTATCTAAAAATTCCGCGTTATCCGGTTCATGTTTAATCGCGGTATTGCCATGTAAAGTAGCTTGCTCGAGCTTACCTTGTTCTGCTAATAAAAAAGCTAAGTTATTATGAGCTATTGCGATCTCTGGATTAATGGTTAGTACTTTTTGGTAAGTGGTTATTGCTTGTTGTTTATCAACAAAAATTTGCTCCATTGCCAATTGCATAAGTGCCCATAAATCTTCAGGGTTTGACTGTAAATGGCTAACTAAAAAGTCAGTTGCTTGTTTCGGCTGCTCTAGCTTTTCATAACATTGATAGAGTAAGCGAGCATTATTTGAGCTCGGCGTTTCTTGGTAAGCGATATTAATGTTAGCTAATGCAGCACTATAGTGCTGTTGATGGAATTGCAATTGTCCTAACAGGCCTTTAATTGCCGGTAAGTGATGAATGTTGTCAGGTAAAGTCTTAAATTCACTTTTGGCGTTTACAAAATCATTTTTTAATAACAATAATTCAATACGAAGTGCGGTAATAGATGCATTTTCACCTTGCATAGCAACTAATTGATCACTTAACGCTAGTGCTTCATCAAGTTTATTTTGTGCTTTTAGTACTAAAATATTGTCGATAATGGCGCTACGGCTAGTGGGCTTTTCAGCTAACCACTTTTTGTAGGTTGCTATGGCTTTGTCATCGGCTTGAATACGACCATAACTTGTTGCTAATAAACGCCAAAAGTTATCAGGCTTATTGGGTAGGTTGGTTAGTGGTTCAAGGAGCTGAATTACTTGGCTATAGGTTTTTCATTAAAATAAATTTTTGCTAAGGTAACTTTTAATGCCGGTAAGTCATTATTTTCATCTACTGTTTTGACTAGATTTTTAATGACTTCGGCTTGTTTTCCTTGCTCTTTAGCAAATAAATAATTTAAGGTGATTGCTGGAATATAAGTTGGTTTCGCTTGTGTTAAGGCTTGAACTTTTTGATAAGCAAGCGCTTTGTTTTCTGGCTTTTCAACAATCAATAATTTAATTATCGCTAATTCAACTTCAGGAGCATTGGGCGATTTTTTTAATGCGGAGTTGTAGGCGATACGTGCTTGCTCAAAGTCTTTAAGCTTTACATAAGTTGCTCCGGCTAACATGTCTCCTCGAATAGAATCAGGCTGCTGCTGCCTTAATTGTTCAGCCAATAATAATGCTTTGTTAAATTGACCAGTTGAAAGATATGCGGTGGCGAGTACCATTTCGATATCTTGTTTGGCTTGTTCTTTTTTCTCATTTGTTGGTTCAGTTAAAGCGTTATTTAAGGCGTTTTCTAAGTTGGTAATGCCGGAAACATCATGCATTGATAACTTCAATAAACCGAGTTTTGCTAAGGCTTCGGTCGAGATATTATCGTCGGATACCTTGTTGATAATGCTTTTAACTTTTTCGCTTTCACCTTGTTGAATTAATGCTAAGCCAACACTGGAAATTAAATTGTTATCTTGTGGGGTCAATGACCCAAGTTTATTTACTGTATCATTGGCCTCTAACGTTAAACCTAAAGCTAATTGGCTAGCGGCTAACAAACGTAGACCAATATGATTATGCGGTAAGTCATCAGCAATAAACGATAAATGTTGATGCGCTTTAGTGAAATCTTGGTTTTTGTATGCACTGACACCAGCAACTAAACGGGTTGCTTGATTATTGGGTTCATTCAATAGTGATTTTTCAGCAAACAGCAATGCATTTTTTGTGTCGTTTTGATTAAAACGAGCCAAGGCTTTTAATTGATTTAATAACGTATGTTTATCATTAATTAATAACAATTTATCGATCAGCGGTTCAGCGGTTTCGCTCTGTTGGTTATCCATTAATAGTCGAGCCAGAACAAATGACATGACTTGATCTTCGGGATAAGCAGCAACATATTGTTGATAAGTTATGATTGCTTGCTCAATCTCTTGTCTTTGTAGTAAAAGCTGAGCCTTAAGTTTAAGCGCTTCTTCTTGAGTTGGTTGGCTAGCAAGAATATCGTTTAATTTAGGTAGGGCGGCTTGCTCATTTTTATTCATAACATCTTCATATACTAGCGCAAGCTGACCATATATTGAGTTATTATTGAGGGCGCGAATGTTATTTAATAAGAGCTTTGCTTTGTCTTCATTACCCAAACGTATATTGCTGAGTGCCTGATAAAACTTAACTTGGGTTTTATTATCATCGGTTAAATTAACTTTATCTAAGTTTAAATCAACTAATGAGGTATCTGTTTCAGTATAGTAATAAGCTTTTACCAATAAAGGCAGGACACTATTAGCGTTATATTTAAACGCAAATGCACGTTCAAGTTCTTTTTCGGCGCTTAAATATTGGTGGCCGTCAAAATAAATTTTTCCTAATAAAAATCTCGCTTCGGCTAAGCTAGGCTCAGCTTTTAACGCATTTTTAAGCTCAATGGTTGCCGTATCAAGCGCTTGATTTTTTAAGCTGAGCTTGGCTTCAGTTAAATATTCATCAGCCGATTTATCATTACAAGAAAATAAAAAAGGTAGAAAGTAAGATCGCGTATTTATTCATAGCACTTTAATGTCTATAGGTCATGATTTCTATGTCTGCAACAGTAAAAGGCTAAACGATAAATTGCAATAGGTAGATATTTTGAGTAAAAAAAAGGCATCCAATGGATGCCTGACAGAAATAACGAGTCTGCTATAACAATAAAAGAAATCGGGGGAGATTTCGAAAACAAGTTTAGAATACTTGCTCTAGATGTTTCTGACAAACGAGTAAAATTTATGTGATAGGTGAATTTTTTAATCTATTATTTGTGCCGTTTTGGTAACGATGATGTTTTATACACGTATTAATGGATGGAATTTTTTTGTTGATGGTGTGAGCTATTAAATTTTAGGCAAAAAAAAGGCATCCAATGGATGCCTGACAGAAATTATGAGTCTGCTATACAAAAGAACAATAAAAGAAATCGGGGGAGATTTCGAAAACAAGTTTAGAATACTTGCTCTAGATGTTGATGACAAACGAGTAAAATTTATGTGATGGGTGAATTTTTTTAATCTATTGTTTGTGCCGTTTTGGTAACGATGATGTTTTATACACGTATTAATGGATGGAATTTTTGTTGATGGTGTGAGCTATTAAATTTTAGGCAAAAAAAAGGCATCCAATGGATGCCTGACAAAAATAACGAGTCTATAACAATAATAAGAAATCGGGGGAGATTTCGAAAACAAGGTTAGAATACTTGCTCTAGATGTTTCTGACAAACGAGTTAAATTAATCTGATAGATAAGTTTTTTAATCCGAAATGAAATTGGTATTATTTGGGTTGTAAATATAAAATTGATTTGTCTGTGTCGTGATACCAATTAAATAAGTTTAAAAGTTTCGACCAAGTAAGCCGTCAAAAGCTGGTGTGCTTAATGGCGCGTCAGCATAATGGGCGCTGGCGGTAATGTTTTCTATTTTAAGTTCGCCAATGGCAAATGAGTCAATATTAATTAGATCTGTGTGTATTGTTCCATTTGCGGTATTAAAGCTCACATCGGATTTAATAATGTTATATGTCAGTTGCTCAATAACTCGATTATCTAAGGCGATATAAGAAGCACCACTATCAATCATCAAATTTACGGTAACATTATTGTTTAATATGACAGTAACAATGCCATGCTCTAGCTGACCACCATAGGCGGTAACCGGTATTTTAATTGGGTATGAATTTGCTAATGCTGCAGCTTTTTGAATTTTTTCTAAGTGCTGATTAAGTTGTTCAATACGTTCATATTCATGTAAGTAAGTTAGCTGAGCAATAAAGTTTTCGGTTTCTGTAACCTTGGTAAGGTTGAGTAATTGTTGTGTGTATTGCTCAATTATTTGTCGGTAATAAAAATCGACTGCTTCTTGATATTTATCATCTTCAACTTGATCGACTAACTCAATGATCAAGGCCAATGCTTCTGGGTATAAGGCCAAATAATAGTTAGCTTTAACGTTTAAATAACGAAAATAAAAGTCATCATATTCAAGGTTTATCAGCTGGTTGGTGAGCGTTTTAGTTAATGATAAGGCTTCAATTTCTTTGCTTTCAGTTAATTCAAATAAATAGTGATAAATAAATTGATGAAAACGTTTATCAACCGACATTTCCAGATATAAATCTAGAGCTTCAGTAAAACTTTGCTGCTGAATAAGTTGTTTAAATTGTATAAATTGCCCGTCGAAGTCATCATTATTATTCGTGTTATCATTTTTGTTATTTGCATTTTTGTTGGGAATAAATAGCGATTCGGCTATTTTTTTGTTTTGTCGCTTGGTTTGGCAACTGACTTTGCGGTGCTAAGGTTAAGTGCTCGGCTAAAGGCACTAAATCATATACCTTTAGTTGTAATTGGTTTAATGAGGCTGGCGTAAACATGAGTAAGGTGACAATAACGCCAATACTAAAACTAGTCAGTGCAATAACAAAACTTTTCACATGTGGCCTACTTATTTAACGCTAATTGAGAAAAATTATCGGTACAGAGTTAACTTTGCTTTTGGAAAATATCCGCGCTTTTAGCCGCCATAATAACATCATTTTTGTGTAAGACATTAATGATATGTGTCCACCATTGCAGGGTAACTTGGCCGTATTCTAAGGTCATTTTAGGGTGGTGGCCTTGTTGTTCGGCAAGTTCAGCAATCGCTAAGGTAAATTTTACCGCTTGTTGATAATTTTTTATGGTAAATATTTGCTGTAATTTGTTAATGCCGTTGTCGTTAATTAACTGCCAGCCTGGAATTTCGGGTAACAAACTGTTCAGTTCAGTGCTTGATAAACTTGGCGCGTTTTTTTTACACGATTCACAATTTGCTGTGGTTAATAAATTCATCCGCTTTTCCTAAGTGTTTAGCTTTATTTAATGGTTTTTATGTTAACAGATTTTTTATCAAAGGTGCCGCTTAAGTAAAACGCTGTTATGCTATTAACAATTGAATTTTCTTAGGTACAAGGTATGGCAGTGGCAACTCAAATTTATTTAACTTCTTCATCACAAGCGACTGGTTGGCAAGCGAACAAACAAGAGCAATTTATTGGTGAAGATATTCATCTAGTGATCGCTGAAAATGAAGCTCACCCTTTAAGAGCTATTCAGCAATCGGCTCGTAAAATTGATAAATTAGGTATTGAACAAGCGGTTTTAGTGGGAGAACAATGGAACGAGCAGTCGCAATGGGCGTTTGCTATGGGCTTTACTAGCGTAAAAAAATTAGCACAGGTAAGCTTTTGTGGCTCAGCCGAGTTGGTGGCTAAATTAACGAATAAATTAACGGTTTATGCTTGGAGTCGTGAGTTAGTTAATCAAACCCCAGCTCAATTATACCCATTAAAATTAGCTGAATTAACCACGCAATTTATTACAGAACTAGCGCCTGATTTTGTCACCAGTAAATTAATTGCCGGTGAAGCATTAGAACAAGCGGGTTGGACTGGTATTTATAATGTTGGTAAAGGCAGCCAACATGCCCCTTGTTTTTTAGAGCTGGATTTAACCCTTCAAAAGATGAAACAACGCCGGTTAGTGCTTGTTTAGTGGGTAAAGGCATTACCTTTGATAGTGGCGGTTATAGCATTAAAGCTAGCGAAGGTATGTTTAACATGAAGTGTGACATGGGCGGTGCAGCAACGGTTGCGGGCGCGTTAGCTTTAGCGATCACACAAGGTTTAAATAAACGGGTTAAGTTGTTTTTATGCTGTGCTGAAAATATGGTGAGTCATAATGCCTTTAAGCTTGGCGATATTTTAACCTATAAAAATGGCGTTACCGTGGAAATTGCCAATACGGATGCTGAAGGTCGATTAGTTCTTGCTGATGGTTTAATGGCGGCCAGTGAGACGAAAGCGCCATTAATTATTGATGCCGCTACTTTAACAGGCGCGGCTATGTTAGCAACAGGCGGTGAATACACCGCATTGTTTTCTTTAGATCAACCGTTAGTGGAAGAAGTGAAGTTGTTGGCTGAGCAAGAAGTTGAGCCTGTGGCAATTACCGTTAGCGCCATGGCATCAACAAAAATGTCCATCGGCTTTTGGGGATACCGCCAATAGTAATATTCAAAAAGGTGGCGGTATGGGGGAGCAAGTAATGCGGCTGGTTTCCTTTCGCGTTTTGTTGAAAATAAAGCTGGTTGGTTACATTTTGATTTATCAGCCTCCTACAACGGTAGTGCCAATGCTTTATGGGCTGCAGGGGCAACCGGGCAAGGAATTTCGTTAATTGCTCGGTTAATTTTAAAATAATCATTTGTTTATTAGCGCATTACCTAGCGCTAATAAACTTTTTAACGGGGTTGTTAACCAACCGCCTTATCATCGTCTAAAAAGCCATTAAGCCAATCTTGCGCGACACTAGCATCGGAAAAAAGTTAAAAACCACATTGCAGGATTGGTAAATACGGGTTAGTTGCATTTGTTGTAAATCAGCTTGGTAGCTTTGCTGAATAACGGTAGCAATAGCGATCATATTGTTTTGCATACGGTGGCGAGTAATATCAATTAAGGCTTGTTCGGCTTCAGGTGTAAAAATACCGTTACCTTTGAAAATAGCCAATGTTGCCCAAGGTTCATGTTTTATATCTTCAACTAATACTTTGATATCGTTAAGGTATTGATTAACGGTGATATCATCAAAAGGCCCTTGTGCCTCTACAACGAGAATATTATCCGTTTTTGATAAGTTATAACTTCCATGATTAGCGTTAGTCATTTTCTATTTCCATTTGATCAACCGGGCAGTATTGATAGCAAGAAACAAAATGGTTAACAAGTAAGCAGATTTTGACAAAACAGCAAGAAATAAATTACTAATTAAAACAGTCGATTACGATGTTTTTGGCTAGGGCTGTTTATCTTTGTTTAATAATTCAGCTGAGAGATAAAATCGTTTTAATCAAGGCTGAAATTATGTCGTTTAGCCATCTAAACCAATAATTTTTAACGCCGAGTAAAGCGATTTTAGCCTCAGCCCAGGGGTAATGACTATTTTTTGCGCTAGCTGCATTAGAATTTCACTCGTTTGGAATAACCAAACAACGTTCATTCTGCTTTGCTATCACTTAAAATAGCCTATTGCTGAAAATATAAACAAAGATCAAAAGCCCCTAGCTATTTGAAATATTTTAATAAAAAAAGCTAGAGACTGAGCTCTAGCTTTATCTTGTGGTTATTTAACCTAAACTCGGGTTAATAATGATGCTATTTAGCGGTTATTTGCCAAACCGCTATTGAGCCTGAAATTTCATTACCCACAATCAACATTGCTGGTTTGTCATCTGTTGCCGGAACAAACTTCATACCCTCTGGTGCTAAATCACCTGTGATGTCGGCATCTTCAACTGCACCGCGATTATGAAAATAATCAACAAAGCTGACATTGAACGGATTGCTAATGTTGTACACTAAAATCCCACTCATTCTTTCTAAGCCAATAAAGGCTAATATTTGACCGTCAACTTCACCAATAGCTAATGCTTCAGGTTCAGCACCTTTAGCATCGGAGCGAGTATCACCTTTGTTTTCATTTTCATCGTTGTTAAATGCTTCGCCATGAATTGCTGAAGTGATCCGAACAATATCATCGCCAGAATCAAAAACGAGATTACCGTTAGCATCAAAAATTGAAAATGAACGTGCGCCATAGGTGTAAAGTTCTTCATAGGTGCCATCGTTATCGCTGTCGCCTAACACAGTAGAAACCTTTAAGCGGCCTAAATCGTCATCATCGTTATTAACGTCAGCAAAGGCATTCGCATCTAAGGTTAAATCTTCCGCGCGAATTTCGTCGATGAATGATAAACAACCATCATCATCGTCATAATCCATACCGTTTGCGGCAGTACAGGCAGCTTCATCCGCTACATCAAAGAAATACTCACGACCATCACCTTCGTTAGCGGTAACAATAAAGTCAGCGCCTTGCCAATTGATGGTTTGAATAGTGTCTGGTTGGTACATGCCGTATAAATTTTTATACTTTCTCAGATTAATGCCATCATCTTTATCTGAGGCATCCATGACAAATTGGCTCCAGTCTTTAAAGCCTAAACCGCGTATAGCGACTAAACTGTCGTTGGTTAAATCAACCACCGCCATCGCATTGTTTTCTTGAATGCTGATATAAGCGGTTTTACTGTCGGCTGAAATTGCCACATATTCAGGTTCTAAATCCATTGCTACGGTAGTATTAATTAATTGGCCGTTAATGGTTTTTCCTGACGGGTTTGGAAATACAACCCCTTGAGTTTCTAACTCTGCTTGCTTGCTGTTATATGCTTTAAAGTCTAGAGCAACGGCGCTATCAGCAATGACACTATTGGTAATGTTGATGATTGAAATACTACCTTCAGGATCAATTGTATAATCGCCACTTGGCTCACCTTCGTTGGCAACAACAACTTTTTTACTGTCAGGAGAGAAGGCAACCATGTCAGGTAAAACACCTACTTCAACATTTTTTACAAAACATTGGGCTGGCGCCTGAAATATCATAAAAAGCAATATAGCCATTAGCAGCAACATCACTTGCAGCCATAGCAACAGCTAATAAATTTAATTCATCAGAAATTGCAATGCTGTTAGCGTCACCAGCAGTATTGGTTGATAAATCAATGGTGGTCATAATTGCCATATTGGTATTGGTAATTATACCTTCGGCGTCAGCCGTTAAGGCGGCAGGGTCGGCATTTTCCATTGATAAAACTTCAACCGTTGCTTTCTCGCCTGAGCTATTAATGGCGTAAATATAGCCGGTTGATTTTTGATATTGCACAATTTCAGCAGCACCTTCCGGTGACTCGGTATTTAATACGGCACGAGCAATTAGTTGGCTATTAATGCCAGCAAACACATTTTTACCATCACTGCCATTTTGACCGTCAGCACCTGCTGGGCCTTGTGCGCCAATTTGTCCGGTTAAACCTTGTTCACCGTTTGCACCATCTTTACCGTCATCGCAAGCGGTTAAAGCAGCAATGAGTACACCAGCAATTGCTGATAACATAAATTTATTTTTCATCATCTTATTGTCATTTAGGTTGTTAAAAATTGCTCTGTAAAATACTGAGTTAATATGACAATTCGCTTAAGGTTAGATGAAAGAAATATGGTGTTTATATGTCAGTTAAAAGAACTAGCTGGTAATATGTGTGCGTTTTATCAGCCCAACTTATCCAAATAATTATCAACATGGTCACCTCAATGAATAGCGTTCAGCAGTTATATCAATATCGCAAAAGTATTAGCACTAAGCCCTTTGCGGCCCGAGGTTGGCGTGTAGTACGTTGTCAGCGTTGTTTGGTGGCAGAAAAAGTTTTGTATTTGTCAGCACAGAAAAGCGAGTAATGCAGAGGTTGGTTTTGCACTGATCATGAGTGATGCCGAAGTATTAAAACCGAGTAATACTGGGCGTTTAATTGCAGATGTTGTACCTAATACCTTTGCTTTTTTGTGGCAACGAACTGAACCCGATCAAAACTTATTGGCTTTATTAAATAACCCTCAGTGGCAGCCGATCATTGTTTTCCCTAACGAATATGCAGAACCTGAGCAAGCAGTGTTTGATAATATCAATCCAATGAATAAGTTAGCTTTAGAAGATAATGTCAATAGCGATAAAAAGCCGTTATTTATATTACTTGACGCGAGCTGGCGAGAAGCTCGGCGAATGTTTAGAAAAAGTCCTTATTTACATCAATTACCGATGTTGTCGTTTGCCGCGGATGATCCAGACAATGAACTTGTTCAGTCGCGTTATCAATTACGTGAAGCCTCTAAAAATAGCCATTTGGCAACAGCCGAGGTAGCAGCAAGGGCCTTACGAATTATTGAGGAAGAGCAAACGGCAAGCCATTTAGATTTATGGCTAGATGTTTTTATTTATCATTACCAGCAAAGTGTTTGTCAAACCAACAAAGGCAATGTGAATGCCTTATTAAATTACCAAAACTTTATCAAAGCGGAACCTCCTGAGCAAAATAAAGGCTAATGATCACGTGCTACCTATAGATAATTTTTTACCTGAAATACACAGTAAATTATCCAGCGCTAATAACTTAGTGTTAGCGGCAGAGCCTGGTGCTGGTAAATCGACGGCGGTACCTTTAAGTTTGCTTAATGCTGATTTTTTACACGGCAAAAAAATCATTATGCTCGAACCGCGCAGAGTCGCGGTTAAGTCAATTGCCCATTATTTAGCGAGTTTGTTGGGGGAAAAAGTCGGGCAGCGCATCGGTTATCAAATTCGTAATGAAGGTAAAAGCTCAGCAGCCACGCAGTTAGAAATTGTTACGGAAGGAATACTGACCCGACGTTTACAACAAGATCCTGAGTTAAACGATGTTGGTTTGATTATCTTTGATGAATTTCACGAGCGCTCTATTCATGCCGACCTTGCGTTAATGTTGGCTTTGAAGTACAAGAAGCGTATCGCGAAGATTTAAAGTTACTGGTGATGTCGGCCACTATAGATACCGAACAAATTTCGAATTATTTACAGCAAGCTGATATTTTAACCTGCCCAGGTAGAACCTATCCGGTAACCGTTGAATATTTAGCGGGGCAATTGGCAAATCAACCTTTAAAGCGTTATTGGGTAAAGTCATGCAAGCGCTTGAACAGGTGCTTGTTAACTCTTCAGAGGGCGATATTTTAGTTTTTTTACCGGGCCAAGCAGATATCAAACGATGTCTTGAAGCGACACAAGCTAAATACCAAAGTGAGCTTGAACTATTACCGCTTTATGGCAGTTTGCCGTTAGCGCAACAAGAAAAAGTGCTCAATAAAGTAAATCGGCAACAACGACGGGTGATTTTTTCCACTAATATTGCAGAAACCAGTTTAACCATTGCTGGTATCAGCTATGTCATTGATTCTGGTTTAGAAAAAAACTTAACCTTTGATATAAAAAGTGGTTTGTCGAGATTAGCAACCACTAGAATTTCAAAGGCATCAGCCACCCAAAGGGCAGGGCGTGCAGGGCGCTTACAAAATGGCCATTGTCTTCGTTTATGGCGTGAAAGTGAGCATCAAGCACTGAATGACTTTCAAAAAGAAGAAATTAAAACGGCTAACTTAGCTAATTTAACGTTAGATCTTTCTGCTTGGGGGATCACCACATTTGACGAGGTTAATTGGCTTACAGCTCCGCCAAAAAATCATTTTGAAGTAGCTTGCCAACTTAATCAGTCTTTAGGTTTGTTAGATAAAAATAATCAAATAACTCAGCGTGGCCATCAAGCGTTAAAGCTTGGTCTTGAGCCTCGCCTTGCGAGTATGTTGTTAAGCTGTGAAACGGCTATTGAAAAACAACTAGGTTGCTTACTGGCGGCCTTATTATCAGAGCGCGATATCTTAGTGAATGCTGAGCATTCAGATATTAGCGAGCGAGTGTTAATTTTTAATGACTACTTAAAAAATAGCGCGTCGCACAAGGCCAAACAGTCAATCAATCGAAACGTACTCGCGCAAGCAAGTAAACTTGCCAACTCATTTGCCAGCTTAGTTGGTGGTATCAATTTAGCTGAAACACTCAGCTTAACAGATGTGCATAAATATATTGGCCCATTATTATTAACAGCGTACCCAGATCGCTTAGCTCAGCAGCGCGGTAAGGGTAGTGATCGTTATTTATTAGCCAATGGCCGAGGTGTTACATTAAAAGCCGATGATGGTCTTGCAGGCGAACCTTGGTTGGTGGTTTGTGATTGCGATGGCAAAAATAAGGATGGTGCTATTTACAGCGCAGCTGCTATTTCTTTAAGCGCGATTAAAACATCCTTAAAACCACACTTTGTTGAACAAACGCACTATGCACTCGACACAAACAAAGAAAAAGTGATTGGCCGGCGCAAGGTTAACTATCGCGCCTTAGTGATTGATGAAGTCAGTATCAGCAATATTCCACCCGCGGAATTTCAGTTATGTGTGCAAGATATTTTACAAGAAGAAGGCTTAACCTTTCTCAATTGGACAGCTAAATGTCAGGCATGGCTCGCTAGAGTTAACTGGCTAGGCCAGCAAGTTGAAAATTTCCCGTTATTATCTGAAAAAAGCTTACTTAATGATTTAGCGGCGTGGTTATTGCCTTATTTAACGAATATCAACACCATTAAACAACTGCGACAGCTTAATATCTATGATTTGCTTACGGCAAACTTAAGCTGGCAGCAACAGCAGTTTTTAAATCAGCATGCACCAGAGCAATATATTACGCAAAGCAATAAAAGCGTGTTAATTCGGTATGATCAACATCAAGGGCCAACTGTGTCGGTGATATTGCAAGAAATGTTTGGTCAGCTGACATCACCATTATTAGCTCAAGGGAAAGTACCACTGAGGTTTGAATTATTATCACCAGCACGTCGTCCTATTCAAACGACCAGCGATCTCGCTAATTTTTGGCGTTCATCGTATTTTGACGTAGCAAAAGACATGCGTGGAAAATACCCCAAACACCGCTGGCCAGAAAAGCCACTTGAAGAAGCGCCCGGCCGTTCAATTGCCAAACGGCCGAAATAATTGTAACTAGGGTTAATTATTTACCTGCTTGTTTGGGTTTTTAATCAAATTTGTTTTAACATACCGCCATCAATTTCCCTTTATTTGACGTTATGCCTGCAAAGTCTGAAAAGAACACTTCAAAAGCACCAAAAAAATCATCCGCTACTGAGGCTGTACCAGTAAAAAAATCTTGGTTGCGTTGGTGTTTAATTACCGGTTTTAAGTTGAGTTTAGTGTTATTACTAAGCTTATTTATTTACGCTATTTACCTTGATAGCAAGGTACAAAAAACTTTTGAAGGGCAGCGTTGGCAGGTTCCTGTACAAGTTTATGGTAAAACACCAACCATTTCTTTAGGTGAGCCGATTAATTTATCGCAATTGAAAGCGAGCTTGTTATTAACGGGTTACAACAAAGTTGCGCAGGTTAATCAGGTTGGTGAATTTGCTATGTCAGCAACTAAGGTTGAATTGTTTCGCCATAGCTTTAATTTTGGCGATCATGCGCTGGCCGAAGGTAAAGTTTTTATTAGTTTAAAAAATGGCTTGGTAAGTCAAATTATTGTTAACGATATTAACGTTGCTGAAGTCGAGTTAGCGCCAGTATTAATTGATCGAATTTTACCGCAAAGTAAAGAAGACCGCGTTATTGTTGGTTTAGAACAAGTGCCTGAAAGGTTAATTGATACGTTATTATTGGTGGAAGATCGTGATTATTATTTTCATCATGGGGTTTCACCTATCGGCATAGCACGGGCATTTATTGCTAATATTAAAGCGGGCCGAACCGTGCAAGGCGGTAGTACATTAACCCAGCAATTGGTTAAAAATATGTTTTTAACGCGCCATAAAACCCTTTGGCGTAAAATCAATGAAGCCATCATGGCATTGTTGTTGGAATATCGTTACAGCAAAGATCAGCTGTTAGAAGCGTATGTTAATGAAGTTTATTTAGGACAACATTATGCTAATGGTATTTATGGTTTTGGTTTAGCGGCTGAATTTTATTTTGGTAAAAAAATAGCTGATTTGACGACCGAGCAAATGGCGACTTTGGTTGGGCAAATAAAAGGGCCAAGTTATTATGATCCCTGGCGCTATCCTGAGCGTGCGATAGAACGTCGAGATTTAATTTTAACCTTGATGTTTGAACATGATTATTTAAGTAAAGCTGAGTTTAGGCAAGCGGTTAAAGCGCCATTATCGGTGCGTAAATCACGTCGTATTGTTAAGCAAAAACAACCGGCTTATTTACAGTTAGTTAAACGAGAATTAAGCGAATTATTGTCTGAGCAAGCACAGCAGTCTGGTGTTAAAGTTTTTACCGGCTTCGATATTAAAGCGCAAAAATACTTAACGGATACTATTGCTAAAAAATTGCCGGAAATTGAGCGACAAACAAAATCAAGTGATATGGAAGTGGCGATGATGGTGACCGATCATCACACCGGCGAAATTGTTGCGCTAAGTGGTGGCCGTGATCACCAATATGCGGGTTTTAATCGAGCTTTAAATGCGCAGCGTCCTATCGGCTCATTAATCAAGTCGGTTGTTTATTTAGCCGCGTTAGAGCGTAGTGATGAATACAACCTAGCCACCAAATTAGCAGATAAACCGCTAGCCATTGAGGGCGATAATGGGGAAGTATGGCGACCGAAAAATTATGATGGTAAATATCGAGATGAGGTCAACTTGTATACTGCCTTGGTGCGCTCACTCAATGTACCAACGGTAAATTTAGGTTTAGCTTTAGGGTTAACACCGGTTGCGAATTTATTGCATATTTTAGGTTATCAAGACGATGTTTATATGCAGCCATCTATGCTGCTAGGGGCAATCAATATGTCGCCGTATGAAATTAACCAAGTGTATTTACCGCTAGCGTCGAGAGGTTATCGCCGCGAAAGTCATGCTATTAATAAAGTGGTGGCGAGTAATGGTGAGATCCTTTGGCAACATAAAGGGGTGAATGAGCAGATATTATCAGCACAAGCGTCTTATTTGTTAAATTATAGCTTGCATGGAGTGACTACCGAAGGCTCAGCCAAATCATTAACTTGGCGTTTACCCAACGCTGTGGTGGCTGGGAAAACAGGCACCAGCAACGATCAACGAGATAGCTGGTTTATTGGTTATGATAATAAGTACCTGGTTACCACTTGGTTAGGAAAAGATGATAATCAAACCACCAAATTTACCGGCAGTAGCGGCGCGCTAGTATTGTATGCTGATTTAATGAATAAATTGGGGGTTGAAAACTTAGCTATGCCAGTACCTAGCTCCATTGAAGAAGTTTGGTTTAACGATGAAACCGGCATTGCTTATTTATCGCGTTGTGCCAATAGTACACCACTTCCGGCTAATATTAGAGACTTAGTACAGCGGGCTAAATGTACAGATAAACATGAAAAAGATAAAAATTGGTTTGATCGCTGGTTTGGCTAAAATAGCCGATATTTACCACATATTGTGTATTAGCCGCATACTCATCTATACTATTTAGATATAAAAATAATAAATTGTATAGTGAATAGCGTATGTCTTTTTATAAGTTGAGTTATGCGACTATCAATATGTTAGATAATAATTTAGCTGAAGTGGTAGTTGATAAAAATATAACGGTTAGCCTTGAAATGGTCGAAGAGTTGGAAGCTTTTTTTACTAAAACTTTCACAGAGCCGTTTGCCTTATTAGTCAATAAAATCAATGAATATCAATACTCGTTTGAAGCGATGACTTGTATGGCCAGTCATGAATTGTTAACCGCATTTGCGGTGATAAATTATGATGACGTTCAGCAAGATCCGATCAACCAAGTACTTGAATTACGAGCGATGGATGAACTCAATATTAAGGTTTTTTCAGGCTTGGAATTAGGTTGGCAAGAAGGTAAAAATTGGTTAATTGAACAACTAGCCGAAGTAAAAAAATAGTTTGTTGTCAAACTGTTAGCTAATAACCAGTTAAGCGCTAGTGATAACGCTTAACTTAAGCGGTATCACTAGGTAATCTTTATAGCACAGCAAATTATAGCGCAGCAAAGCACTTATCAGCAGCAGCTAAGGTTGCATTAAGTTCTTTTTCGCCATGTGCGGTCGATAAAAAGCTCGCTTCAAAAGCCGATGGCGCTAAATAAACACCTTCGTTTAACATTAAATGGAAAAAGCGTTTAAACTTCTCGCCATCACAAGCAACCGCTTGTTGAAACGAGGTAACTTTTTCTTCTTTTAGTAAAGAAAAAGCCAAACATAGCACCAACATAATTAATTGCTAAATCATGACCATGTTTTTCAGCCGCCGCTTTAAAGCCTTTCGCTAAGGTTTCTGTGGCTTGCGCTAGTTGTTGATGTTTATCGCCTTGGCATAGTTCATTTAACGAGGCTAAACCAGCCGCCATGGCAATAGGGTTACCTGATAAAGTACCTGCTTGATATACCGGACCTGTTGGTGCAATAAAATCCATAATTTCGCTTTTACCACCAAAAGCGCCAACGGGCATACCACCACCAATAACTTTACCTAAAGTAGTTAGGTCAGGTTTGATGTTGTAATAGGCTTGCGCGCCACCTAAAGCCACACGAAAACCAGTCATTACTTCATCAAAGATCAACACGCTTTTGTATTCATCACAAATGGTACGTAAACCTTCAAGAAAACCAGCAACGGGTGGAATGCAATTCATGTTACCAGCGACAGGTTCAACAATAATACAGGCGATTTCATCACCTAATTCGGCAAAAATTTCTTTTACTTGGTCTAAGTTATTAAAGCTTACCGTTAAGGTATGTTGTGCAAATGATTCTGGAATACCTGGTGAGCTTGGCACTCCTAACGTTAACGCACCAGAGCCAGCTTTAACTAATAATGAGTCAGCATGGCCGTGGTAACAACCTTCAAATTTTAAAATTTTGTCGCGGCCAGTGTAACCGCGGGCTAAACGAATAGCACTCATGGTTGCTTCAGTACCTGAGCTTACCATGCGGAGCTTTTCCATTGATGGAACAAGTTCACGTACTTTTTCAGCCATGGTAATTTCAAGCGAGGTAGGCGCGCCAAAACTTAAACCATTTTGAGCAGCAGAGATAACCGCTTCACGAATAGCAGGGTGGTTATGACCTAAAATCATCGGGCCCCATGAACCAACATAATCAATATAGGCATTGTTGTCAGCATCATAAATATAAGCGCCGTCGGCTTTTTCAATAAAGCATGGCTCACCACCAACGCCATTAAAAGCACGTACTGGTGAGTTAACGCCACCAGGAATAATATTTTTAGCTTGTTGAAATAATTGAGCGGAAGTTTGTTGCGTCATGTTAAGCCTTTCGGTTCAAATAATAATTGAGTTATTTACTGGTATGCCAAGTAATTGGCTTTTCGTAATCGGTTAGTTTGTTTTCAACACCTAACGTTAAAGCAAATAATGCCATACGTACTAAGACGCCATTTTGTGCTTGACGGAAAATAGCGAGATTTTCCAAGTCATTTAAGTCGTTGTCGAGCTCATTTGCTTCAGGTCTTGAATCGCGCGGTAATGGGTGCATTATTACCGTGTTTTCTTCGCAGTAATCTTGGTAAACCTTACGGTTTAAACTGAAATGTCCACGATATAAATCAGCTTCATCTTTCGAGGCAAAGCGCTCTTGCTGAATGCGGGTTTGGTAAACCACGTCACTTGATAAATTACCTTCAAGCTTATCGGTTTGAGTAATTTTATGGCCAGCATCATCTAAAACACTAAGCACACTGTCTGGCATTTTGAGGGCGTCAGGTGAAATCATGGTAATTTCTAAATTGTTATACAAACTTAATAATTTAGATAAAGAATGTACCGTACGGCCGTGTTTTAAATCACCCATTAGAGTAATTTTTAGGTTATCTAGCCCTTTACCAAAATGTTGCATTTCAGATTGAATGGTAAATAAATCAAGTAAGGCTTGAGTTGGGTGTTCATTGGCGCCATCACCACCGTTAATTACAGGTACTGAACTGCCTTGAGCGAATTCAGTAACCGAATGCATTTGTGGATGACGCATCGCAATAACATCAGAATAACCGCTGATCACTTGTGCGGTATCAAATAATGACTCACCTTTACTTAATGACGAGTTTTCTTCACCTACTGTTTCTCGAACAAAACCACCTAATAGGTTAAAAGCAGTACCAAAACTAATACGGGTACGGGTACTTGGTTCGAAAAATAAACTATTTAAAATTGCGCCTTCCAAGGCATAACAGCGCTTTTTACGAGTTGCGTAAGGCGTCATTTGGGCCGAAACATCCAGTATTTTAGTGATACTTTCGCGGTCAAATTGTGAGACAGAAAGAATATGACTGCCTTGAAACATCATCATAGTAATTTACCTGATTTAAAAAGCTATTGTTACGTTGGGTGATTTGAATCGAGGAAAAATAATGAATATGCAACTAATTAAATAATCAGTTAGTTAAAAACTCATTGCCCTAAATTCAAGTTAAATAACTTTTTTACGGTGTTAAGCTCACCATAAAATTTGCGCGAATATAGCATAATAATAGCGCGAAATGAATTAACAGATAGCCTTTAAAAGCGAAGAAAATAAAATAGTTATCTATACTGTTTTATAAAGCGAAGTTTTAGGGTTTTATTTAAGTGAAAATATTCATCGTTATACTCACAATTCTATTGTGCCAAATACATAGCGCGTTAGGTAATCAATTTGTACGTTATAATATTTCAGAAAAATATATTGACCCTAAGCAAGCCTATTATGTTGATTTACTTCGGTTGGCGTTAGAAGAAACCAAGCTTGAATATGGCCCTTATTTTATGCAGCCGGTACCCGTAGAAATGTCACAAGGGCGAACATCAATCATGGTGGAACTAGACCATGGTATAGATGTGACTTGGCGAATGACTACCGCTGAACTTGAAAAACGTATGTTGCCGATTTATATCCCATTATTAAAAGGATTAATGGGTTATCGCATTTTTATTATTAATGCGGATGAGCAACATAAATTTCCGAAAGAGCTAAGCAAAGCACAGTTGGCGAAGCTGATTGCTGGGCAAGGCCATGACTGGCCTGATATTGATATTCTTAATCATAATGATATTAATGTTACTGCCGGGGCAGATCACAAATTATTGAATATGTTAGCAAGAGGGCGTTTTGATTATTTTCCAAGGGCATTACATGAACCTTGGCTTGAAATTAAGGATAACGATAACTTTATTGTGGAAAAAACTTAATGCTGCAATATCCCGCCCCACTTTACTTTTTTGTTAATAAAAAAATACTGAGTTACGTGATCGCATATTCTTGGGTTTAAATAAAGCGATTGATAGTGGCAAATTTGACCAAATGTTTTATCAACACTCAGTTACTCGCACTATTTTTTCATCGGCTAATTTAGCACAGCGCAAGGTGTTTTATTTCGAAAACCCCTTGCTGTCACCAACCACTAAAAATATCATGACAGATAAACGACTTTGGCTAGATATTAACAATACTAAAACTGAGGTTTTAAATAAGCCAGAATAATAATGGCGAATAAAATTAGTACTGGCACTTCATTAAAGATGCGATAAAATTTACCCGAACGGGTATTTTTATCTTGTTTAAAGGTTTGTAAAAGCTTGAAGCAATAAGCGTGGTAAATAAATAAAATGATCACTAACGTTAATTTTATATGTAACCACTTACTTACTTTAAACCATTCCATTCCCATATGATAAATAATTAAAGCACCAAAAAATAAGGTTAAAAAAGCAAACGGGGTAATAAAATATAACAGACGTTTTTCCATGCCTTTTAAATGTTCAGCAATGGCTTGATTGCTAGTTTCAGCATGATTCACAAATAAGCGTGGTAGATAAAAAATGCCAGCAAACCAAGCAACCATAAAAATTACGTGAAAAGCTTTTAGCCATAAAATTGTGGTCATTATTGTAGTTGTCCTTGTGTTAGGTAGCGCCTAATTTGTTCAAAAGGGATAATACCGATAATATCTTCAGGATTTTGATGATAAATATAGACCCCACCAAAACGAATATTGTGAAGAATAGCGTAAGCTTCACCGAGTGTTGATTGGCTACTTAACGCAATTAATTGATGTTTTTTCTGCACCATTTTACCACCTTCAAAAACTGCTTCATGCCAAAAAAATTGTAGCCCGTTATCAAAAGGCTGTTTTGACAAGATAAAGTCATCAGTAGGCGAAGTATCAGTGATAGTCAGGTTTGGTTTTATGTCAGCTTCATCTTTAAAGATAAAGTTTTCTTTCATCACCCCTAGTACACCAATATTTTGTAAAAAGTTTTCTATTGGTGGTTTGCGATAAGTTAAATTTTGAATGTCTAATTGCATGATAAAGAGCGAGCGGTTTTTAAAAAATTGCCCTGATGCCAAACAGCTAATGGCAATAATAACCATAGCCGGCACAATAACTTCTAATTGATTGGATAATTCAACAACCGCTAATAAAGCGGCTAATGGTGCATTTAATGTTGCCGCCATAAATCCCGCCATTCCCATTAAGGCAAAGTCACTGGCTAATTCGGCATTGCCTGTTAGTTGTCCAATGATCAAAGAAGCTAAGACACCGGCAATAGCACCAATGCTTAAGATTGGGCCGATCACACCGCCAGGAATACCTAAACCTAAGGCTATGATGGTCATTAAAAATTTAGCGAGTAGTGCGGTTGCAATGAGTTGAAATTGCCATTGGTTGGATAACGCAAAGCTGACTTGGCTCATACCCCCTTCGTAAGCATTCGGTAATAGATAACTGAGCAAGGCAGTAATAAGAGCCGCAAATATTAAACGTTTAACAATAAAAATATGCTGAAAACGTTTAATTAAATAAATAAGTTGGTGGTTAAAAAGTGACGCTAAAATACCAATAAAGATGCCAAAAATAACCAAATATGGGTAATAAGTTATGTTTAAGCTGAACTTTACAAAGAACTCAAGTTCATGCACTGAACCTAAACTATACTGGGTAATTAACGAACCAATAATAGCGGCTAACATAATGGGGATAAAAACATGAACCTTATATTCTCGTAAAATAACTTCCATAACAAACATCACTGCCGCTATTGGCGTATTAAAACAAGCGGAAATTCCGGCAGCAATACCACAAGCACATAAGGTTCGAATACTATTGTAAGGTAAGTTAAGTTTGTTACCGATATAGCCGGCACAAGCCGCACCTAAATGCACCGAAGGGCCTTCTTTACCAACCGAAAAACCTGATGCTAAGGCAAAAGCGCCACCAAAAAATTGATTAATGGTATTGCGTAACGGCATAACGCCATAACTGACTTTTAGTCGATGTAAGACAAAAGGAATACCAGCACGGGTATATTGGTATCCGGTTAACCAAGACAATAAAATAATGATAATTATGCCACTTAGCGGTAATAGCAAACGACTTAATAAATTTAAACTGTTATAGTTGCCAAATAATATGGCGTAACACGCTTTTATTGCGTCGATAGTCAGTGAAAATAAAATCACCATAGATGCTGCAGCCGAGCCGCCAATAATCGCCAATAAGCAAAGTTGCCATGATGTTTGTGGTAATGCTAATCGTTTTCTAAAGTTTGAAATAACGCTCATAGTGTTTTTTAGGTCTTGTTGAATTCAAGCCGTTTAGGTGAATATATACCTTTTGCCGTGCAAAGAGTATTATTTCATCGCGGTTAGCCAAGCTAAGTAGTGTTTGAGTAATGTCACTATTTTGCTGTTGTCTGGTGTTAAATTACTCACTAGACTGGAATATTATTTTGCTTGGTAACGGATACATAATACTTTAAAAATGAACTGGTTAGCAAAAATAAATCTGAATATTGTTGTTGAACGATTAGGGCCTTTTAAGTCAGCTTTGTTGCTGATTTTTGTTATTGCTACGTCGATTTTTTGTGGTTATCGCTTAGGTAATTTTTTTCATAGCTATCAAACGCAAACAATAGCGCAACAAAAATTACGTTTAAATGATCTTTATCAGCAGTTAGCAGAGCATGTTTCTCGTATTAATACCCTAGAGGTGGAATTGGCTGTTGAGCGTTTAGCTAATGATAAATCACGAAAATCATTAAAAAATATAGAACAAAAACATTTTGAAGTAAAAAAACAACTCGCTTTTTACGAAAAGGTGATGGCGCCTGAAAAACAAGCTGACGGTGTTGTGCTGGATGATTTTATTATTTCGCCAACAGAAAGTGCCGGCCACTTTCGATTTCAAGTTGTATTAGTTCAACAACAAAAACAAAAGCGCTACGCTAAAAGGTGTTGTTGATTTTGTTATTGAAGGTAGTCAAAATAATCAGCCGGCGACTATCAAACTTTCGCAAATATCGAAACAAACTAGTGATGATTTATCATTTAATTTTCAATATTTTCAAATTGTTGAAGGTGAGTTTAGCTTGCCAGACAATTTTAAACCTGAGCAGGTTTTGTTGTCGGTTACTTTGCCTAAAGGTCGATGGCAAAAATATAGTCAGTTAAATGAAACCTATAAGTGGCCATTAGTGTTAGAAAATAACGTGGTTGAGTGATGACAATACTTGACTAATTTACTCAGGTTTAAGATAATCCACCCCAGTTAACAGAAGTAGCAGAAATATTCATGTCAAATCCAGATTTACCAATTCAGTTTACCGATGCGGCGGCTAAAAAAGTATTAACCTTAGTAACCGAGGAAGAAAATCCAGAACTTAAACTACGCGTTTATGTTACCGGTGGTGGTTGTTCGGGTTTCCAATATGGCTTTACTTTTGATGAAAAAGTCAATGAAGGTGATATGACCATTGAAAAACAAGGGGTTACCTTAGTTGTTGATCCTATGAGTTTACAGTATTTGGTTGGTGGTGAAGTTGATTATACCGAAGGCCTAGAAGGAAGCCGCTTTTTGGTTACTAACCCTAATGCCACTACAACGTGTGGCTGTGGCTCATCATTTTCGATGTAAGACATTTAAGAGTTTTAAACTTTAAGAAGCTGACCATGGTCAGCTTTTTTGTTTTTTTAATCGCGTTATTTAGCCTTGCATTAACAAAAACTCAACAATTTTATTCATATCTAAATCAAATTCATCGGCACGAACACCTTTGACAATAAAATCTACTGTTTTTGATAAATCGATATCTTGTGTCATAACGTAGCGATGATCATCAACACTATAAAAAGAGCGAACTTTTGGACGAATAGGATCATCATAATTTCGCCCTTCAACAATGGCTAATTTTTTAGAACCTAATTCAACTAATGAGCCGACGGGGTAAACTCCGAGACATTTTATAAAGATGTCGACAAGGCGTTTATCTAAATGTTGTTGTTCAGCCAATTTACGTAAAATACTGAATGACTTGATATGGCTATAACCATCTTTATAAACACGATCTGCGGTTAGGGCATCAAAAATATCGCAAATGGCAACCATGCGGCCATATTGGGTTATTTTGTTTTCACTAATTTGGTATGGATACCCCCGTGCCGTCTAACTTTTCATGGTGAAGCGCGGCAACTTCCAAACTGATTTCTGAAATGCCTTTGGTTTGCTCAATAATTTTAATGGAATGATTAACATGGGTTTTCATGACGGTAAATTCTTTATCCGTTAACTTACCGGGTTTATTCAGTACGCTATCTGGGATCATGATTTTGCCGACATCATGTAAAAAGGCACCAACAGCTAATTGCCTAACAATTTGTTTATCAATGTTAAGGTAGCGAGCAAAAATTGAAATTAAGATAGATACTGATACTGAATGCTCTAATAAGTATTCATCTTTTTGGCGAATATTAATAATACAAGCTAGTGCGTCAGGGTTTTTGAAAATAGTGTCAATGGCTTGATCGGTAATTTCAACTACGGGACTTAGGTCAATATCTCGGCCACTCAATGCATCATCAAAGATTTTTTTTTGTAAGGCCTTTGACTCGTTGAATATTTTTTTCGCTTTGTTTATTTCTAAAATTAATGGTTGTGCTTGCGAATTCGCTGGAGGGATGACAATTTCATCTTGGACGACCAAGCTTTTACTGGTGTCGATTAAAACACTTTCAACGCCTTTTGATTGTAAGTGTGTGATCACCTTTGCGTTTTTGATATAACCAGGCGAGCTTAAAACATAAGAGCCTTGCTGCTTAACAATATCAACAATATATTCGCCGATAGCGACATGCTTTAGTGCTTTTTCAGAAATCATAAAGGATACTACATTTAATAAACATGGTTGATGAATATAGGTACAGCAAATCTATATAACCGCATTTTAGATTATTATGCAAACGTCAAAAATAACCAATTTATTTGGTATTTATATTGCTTAATTATGGTAGCTAGAGAGTTATTAGTAAATATTATCTTAATATCGATTAATATAAATTAATGGATATTCGATCTGCACCGATATGATAAGTGTCGGGTTAATTTTTCTTTGATGTCATAGGTTATTTTATTATGCGTTTTTTAATGTCAGTGGTTTGTTGCTTTTTATTGCTCGCTTTGCCACTTCGTGCCGAAATATTACAAGCGGTACAAATATACACAGACAATCAATTACTTGAATTAATAAAAGAAAATAAACATTTAAGCCAAGTGGTTATTGACGATTGTCAATTAACACAAGATATTGAAGCGCGCGCCATCAAGGTGAAAATGCCATCGTATCAATTTTTGTGGGGTGACATGCTTGCTTATGGTGTTTGCACTAAAAAAGACATTGAGCTTGGGTTGCATTATATGAAATTAGCCGCGGATCAGGGCTTACCGGAAGCCTTAGAACAACTGGGGCGTTATTATCATGTCGGCAAGTTTATGCAGGTTGATATTAATAAAGCGGTCATGTTTTTGAAGGAAGCAGCCGTATTAAAAAACTTAAAAGCGCAATTAAGGTTGGCCGATTTATATAATCAAGGTTATGGCAGCCCGTTAGATTTTCCTGAACTGTATAGCTTATTACACCATGCGGTAACTGATGATAAAAAAACTCACCAACGTATCGCGCTGTGTTTAACTAAATTGGCAGAAAAAATGCCTGATCATGTTGTTGACAAAGCTAAAACAGTGGTCTATTAATACTTGGTCCATTAAGTTCATGCTGTTCTAAATTAGAAATAAATTTAATGGAAAGGGTATATTCACAAGCCAAAAAGGTATATTGCTATATACTTTAAAAAAACATTTTGAATTTTTCTGTGACCATAAAAGACCCGCACGCAGCTCGTGAAGCTGACAAATATGAAAAACCTGTTGCTAGCCGTGAACTACTGCTAGAAATTATCGAAAAATCTCCGATCCCGCCGACATTTAAAGCGATATGTAAAACGCTTAATTACCAAGACGATAATCAAATTATTGGCATTAAACGTCGTTTACGTGCGATGGAGAATGCCGGACAAATTATTTTTAATAAATTTAAGCAGTATGCAATCACGCCAAAAAATAGCGTGTTAACCGGTAAAGTGATTGGTCATCGCGACGGTTTTGGTTTTTTTACCCCCGATGTTGCTAAAGGTGAACCAAAGCCAAAAGATTTATACATTTCATCTTATGAAATGCAACGGGTTTTTCATGGCGATATTGTTGAAGCTATTTTAGTGGATAGAACCGATCGTAAAGGCCGTAAAGAAGTCAAAATCCTTGATGTGGTTGAACCGCGTAAAAAACGGTATTGTTGGCCGTTATTACGTTGAAAACAAAGTGGCTTTTATTAAGCCAGATGACGCTAAAATTCAACAAGATATCATTATTGCCCCGAAAGAAAATTTAGGTGCTCGTCATGGTCAAATGGTTGTTGTGGATATTATTCAACGGCCGAGTAAACGCAGTAGTGCTGTCGGCAAAGTGATTGAAGTATTAGGTGACCATTTGGCACCGGGTATGGAAATTGAAATTGCTCTACGGGAACATGACTTACCTCATACTTTTCCACCAGAAGTACTTGCTGAAGTATCAAAACTGACGGAAGAAGTACCAGAAGAGGCTAAAACTCCGCGGGTTGATTTACGCGAGCTTCCTTTAGTAACTATTGATGGTGAAGACGCCCGAGATTTTGATGATGCGGTTTATTGTCAGCCGAAAAAGTCAGGTGGTTGGCGTTTATGGGTGGCTATTGCGGATGTTAGTTATTACGTTCGCCCAGAAACTGCATTAGATGACGAAGCGATTGCACGTGGTAATTCGGTGTATTTTCCAAGCCAAGTTATTCCTATGTTGCCAGAAAAACTATCAAATGGTTTATGTTCATTAAACCCAAATGTTGATCGTTTGTGTATGGTTTGTGAAATGACGGTGAGTGCTAAAGGAAAGTTATCGAGCAGCAAGTTTTACCCTGCGGTAATGAATTCTCATGCGCGTTTTACCTATACCAAAGTCGCGGCGATACTTGACCCAAGTGCAGAGCAACATCAAGCTCTACGTACCGAATATGAAGCCTTAGTCCCTGATTTAGAAAACCTAAATCAAATGTACTTAGCCTTAGCGACGGCAAGAGATCAGCGTGGTGCTATCGCCTTTGAAACGGAAGAGTCTCAATTTCAGTTTAATGAAAATAAAAAAATTGAAGCCATTGTGCCGCTTAAGCGAAATGATGCTCATAAAATCATTGAAGAATGTATGATTTTGGCCAATGTGGCGACCGCTAAATTTGTTTTAAAAACATCAAATGCCAGGTTTATATCGTGCGCATGACAAACCGAGCGAAGAAAAATACCGCAACTTTGTTACTTACTTAGCAGAGTTGGGTCTTAAATTACCTTTTACTGAGCAGCCAGAGCCAAAAGATTATAGTCAAATATTACTCGCGGTTGCGGATCGTCCAGATCAAGAATTAATTCAAACCATGTTGTTACGTTCAATGCGTCAAGCGGTTTATCAAAGCGAATGTATTGGTCATTTTGGTTTGGCGTTACCTGCTTATAGTCATTTTACCTCACCGATCCGTCGTTACCCTGATCTGGTTATTCATCGGGTGATTAAAGCGATACTCGAAGGGCAAGAAAACAATCCGGCTAATGAAGGCTGTTACAGTTACCCTGAAGAAGCCATAATTGAATTAGGTGAACACTGTTCAATGACAGAGCGCCGTGCCGATGATGCCACACGTGATGTTGCCGATTGGCTCAAATGTGAATTTATGCAAGATCATGTCGGTGACACCTTTACCGGCGTTGTCAGTACCGTTACTAATTTTGGCATGTTTATTCGCTTACAAGATTTGCATATTGAAGGGTTAGTACACATTACTTCGCTTGGTCGAGATTATTATCACTTTGATGATGTTCGTATGTGCCTAACCGGAGAAAATACCGGTGCTAAATTCCGTGTTGGTGATGTTTTGGAAGTGCAAGTTGCCGCGGTTAATTTAGACGAGAAAAAATAGACTTAGTTTTATCTGGTGGCAAGTTAGCTGCTAAAGGTAGCCAAACTAAAAATTCTGGTGATAAAAGAGCACCTAACAACGGCGCGTTTAATAAAAGTAGTAAAGATAAAAAAGCACCTGCTGCTAAAGTAGGGAGTGCTAAAAGTAAAACCAAGAAAAAAGACAAGCCAATAAAGTCGAAAGCGAAAAAACGTAGTGCACGTAAACCTCGTCCCGGTAAAAATGCTCGATTAAAAGCGAAAAAATAAACCTTCTAATATTGAACAAATAAACACGATAGAAAAAATATGGCTAAGCAAGACGAAATTGTATTTGGCATTCATGCTATTAACTCAATGATAAAAAAGAGCGCCCGAGCTTTTATTGAACTTTGGTTATTAAAAGGACGTGAAGATGAACGCTTGATGCCTATTATTAACCTCGCCCGAAAATACGGCATTCCTATTCAGTTGGTTAACCGTAAAGTACTTGATGATAAAAGTGACGGTGAGCAACACCAAGGTGTTTTAGCGCGAGTAAAACCAGGTAAAATCTATACCGAAGCCGATCTTGATAGCATCATTGCTACTGCTGAAAAAAAAGGTCAAACACCGTTTTTTCTGATTCTTGATGGTGTTACCGATCCTCATAATTTGGGCGCTTGTTTGCGAAATGCCGATGCGGCCGGTGTGCAAGCGGTCATTGTGCCAAAAGATAATGCTGCACGTTTAACCTCAACTGTTCGTAAAGTGGCAGTGGGTGCTGCGGAAACCATTCCACTAGTGCAAGTGACTAACTTATCTCGCTGTATGAAACAGTTACAAGAAATGGGCATTTGGATTGTTGGCACCGCTGGCGAAACAGATACCAGTTTATACGATGTGAAATTACAAGGGCCAATGGCTTTAGTGATGGGAGCTGAAGGTAAAGGAATGCGCCGTTTAACACGTGAAAACTGTGATGATATTGTCAAATTACCGATGGCGGGAGAAGTGTCTAGCTTGAACGTTTCTGTTGCAACCGGTATTTGTTTATTTGAAATTGTTCGTCAACGAATGTTATAAATGTTGCGAATAAAACACTGAAACATAAAAACAACAAGGATGCCTTAAAAAATGACTTCATTAAGGCATGATATAAGGATCATAAGTCAATGAAAAAATTAGGAATAGCAATTGCTGTCGTCGCTGGTATTGGTTTTATCGCACCGAAATTTGTCGGTGATGTGGTAGAAAATAAATATCAAGAAACTTTAGCTAAATTAGCATCTCATCCGTCAATCACCATTACGGAAAGTCAATTTTCTCGAAATTGGTTTTCAGGCGTATCTGTTGTCAAAATAACCCCTAGTGGTGATTTAGCTGAGCTGGAAAACTTTGTTTTAACCATTAAAGAAGATATTAACTTTGGTCCGTTTATTTTTGACGATTCCGGTTTTAGCTTTAATTTAGCTACGTCTTCAAGTCACTTTTCGTTTGATAAAAATACGGTACCGGAAGAATTCGCGACTGCGTTAAATGAAAAGTTATCGCTAACCAGTAAAGTGACTTACGGCATGGATTATGTCACCAATATTCATTTAAAAGAAATTTTCAAAGAACAAGATGGTAACTCTTTTAGAGTAGGCGAAATGCAAGGCCAATTAACACTTAGTGATGATAAATACATGACGGGTGAAATTAATTGGAACGGCTTAAACTTTAATGGTCCACAAGCGGTTGTTAGTATTTCTGGTGCTAAAATTGAACTTGATCAAGAAGTAATTTCAGGTGATTTCTATTCGGGTAATGCAGTAATGACCGGTGGCGGTGTTTTTAGTATCCCTGAAGTGATGGTGAAAACACCTGCAAAAGTAGAGTTATTTTCGTTAACGGACTTAGCTATTTCTGGTCGCTCGGAGATGGTTGATGAATTAATTGAAATGACAATTAATTACAACGTTAAAGATATTAATGCGCAAGGTCAAAATTTTAAAAATGCTAATTTAAATATCATCTTTAAAAATTTGGATGCGGATGTTTTAACTGAGTTAAATACCATGTTGGCACAAATTTCAGCGAACGCGAGTGAGCAAGAAGCGGCGATGAAAATGCAAGAAATTCTTACGGTTGCTAGCAAACTTTTAGCACATAACCCTGAAATTGAAATTAGTGACTTTAGTGTTGAAACACCAGAAGGCTTAATCAAATCAGACATGTTAATGTCGATTGATAATACAATTTATGACCCAGCGAATCCTATGTCGTTAATAGCGTCGTTAAAAGCTAACGCAAAAGGTAACGCACCAGAGCCATTTTTTGAAAAGCTAGGCATGAAGCCAATGCTTGATATGTATGTTGATCAGGGCTTAATTGTTCGGAAAAATAGTGATTTAAGTTTCACCGTACAGTTTGAGCAAGGTAAATTAACCGTTAATGGTAATGTTTTACCACTTTAATCCCGCTATCAAAATGATTAACTCATGCTGATAATAGCGCCTAATCGGCGCTATTTTTTTATCTCGGCCACAATCACAAGTAAAGCTTGTCTTTGCTGTTTATTTTACCTACAATACGCGACCTTAATTCAGCCGAACTTTTTTGTTCCTTGCCTCTATACTGGTGTTGGCTGAGCCAGCGAACGAGGCTACAACCGTAAGGAGCTCGTAATGCGTCATTACGAAATCGTATTTATGGTTCACCCTGATCAGAGTGAACAAGTACCTGGTATGATCCAGCGTTATTCAGACATGATCACTGCTGCTGAAGGCAAAATCCACCGTCTTGAAGACTGGGGTCGCCGTCAATTAGCATACCCAATCAATAAATTACACAAAGCACATTACGTTTTATTAAACGTTGAAGCGCCACAGTCTGCTATTGATGAATTGAAACTTCTTTCCGTTATAACGATGTTGTTATTCGTAACATGATCATGCGCACTAAAGGCGCGGTAACTGAAGCTTCGCCTATGGCTGTTGCTAAAGATGACCGTCGTGAAGAGCGTCGCGAAGTGAAGAAAGAGGTTACTGAAGAAGCTACTGCTGAAGCAAAAACTGAAGAAGCAGCTAGCGAAGAATAAGTAATCGGTGACAAGCTCTCTTATGGAGAACACACTCGTTTTAGTGGGTAATGTGGTTAAAGCACCTAAATTATCTTCTAGCCCTGCAGGCATACATCACTGTCAGTTTTCAATTGAACATCGTTCAATGCAAGTTGAAGCAGAGATGAATCGCCAAGCATTTGTAAGAATGCAGGTAGTGGCAACTGGCGAATGGTCACAGCACTTAACTCGTGAATTAACTGAAGGTATTGCAATTAAAGTGACGGGATTTATTAATCGTCACGAAACTAGAAACGGTACGCCATTACTAGTATTGCATGCTCAGAAAATTGAAATGATTAATTAAGTAATTGTTTAAAATGTTAAATAATTACATATTAGGAGAAATCCATGTCTCGTTTTTTTAGACGTCGTAAGTTCTGCCGCTTCACAGCGGAAGGCGCTACATCTATCGATTATAAAGATGTTGCAACTTTAAAAAATTATATCACTGAAAGTGGTAAAATTGTTCCTAGCCGTATTACTGGTACAGCTGCTAAATATCAACGTCAACTTGGTCGTGCGATCAAGCGTGCTCGTTACTTAGCAATTTTACCATATACTGATTTACACAAGTAACCTAAGGGGATTTAAAAATGGAAGTTGTACTTCTTGATAAAATCGCCAAATTAGGCGGCCTTGGTGACAAGGTAACTGTTAAGTCTGGTTACGCGCGTAACTATTTATTACCAAAAGGCAAAGCTGTTTTTGCTTCTAAAGCTAACGTTGAGCATTTTGAAGCTCGTCGTGCTGATTTAGAAAAAGAATTAGCGGCTGCATTATCTGCTGCACAAGCACGTGCTGCTAAAATTGTTGAGCTTGGTGAAGTAACTATCGCTTCTACAGCGGGTGAAGAAGGTAAATTATTTGGTTCTATCGGAACTAAAGATATTGCTGATGCTATCACTGCTGCAGGTGTTGAAGTAGCTAAATCTGAAGTTCGTATGCCTTTAGGTACAATTCGTGAAACAGGTGAATCTGAAATTGCAATTCACTTACATAACGATGTTGATACTAGCATTAAAGTAGTTGTTATTGCTGAAGCATAATTATTAACTTTACGCTATAAAGCACTGTTTTCTTTTTAGAAGACAGTGCTTTTTTTTCGCCTGTAATTTAACCCGCACAAGTGGGCAATAATTTAATGAAATTGGTATAAGCAGAGCTATCATGGCATGATCTTCTTATAATATAAAAAAGACAGTTCAGTTTATATTGTCTAATATATAAACTAATGATAACAACATTAGGATGATAAGCTGTGAATGTGGTTAAAGGAACAACCAAAATCTATCTCAAATACTTTGATCTAGTTGGCATGGGTACTTTTTTGTTCGCTATTTTATTGGTGCTTTCGTACGCCGCTTATCAACAGTCAGTTTTTGCCGAGCAACTTAATAAGCAGCTAACACAGCAGCAGGATATTAATCATGTAATCACCCCTTTATTACCTGTTGATGTTTATCAAATAAGCTATCAACAGCAGCCGCTTACCATAAAAGATAAACCTTTATTAAAACGTGAATTACAACCTAATCAAGAGTTAAGCCTTGTTTTTTATCATCCCGTTTATGCAATAGTAAGTACGCCGGTGTTAGCTTTTGGCTTTTTTTACCTGTTCGCTTTTGTTTTTATTCGTGCTCGGTTACAAGATGAGCTTGGTAAACAATTAGCCGATATCAACTCACTTGAGAGCTGGGCCGATCTTGCAAAAAGCCATACTAAGCCTCCGTCATTATCCATTAATAATAAAATTTCTGATTATATTGTGGCAATGCAACTAGAGTTAGAGCAGGCAAAAAAAGAGCAAACGCGTTTTGATCAAGAAATTCGTGAAAATGCCTTGCTCGATCCTAAACACGAATTGGTAATCGCGATTTTTTCACTAGTCATTTAGAAGCGATTTTACGAGAAGAAGAATCTCGAGGTGCGGTTTTTTTAATTCAGTTAAAAGGTTGTGAGCTAGTACATAATTTATATGGTGAAAATCAAGCGTTCACGTTATTAGAAACGGCAATAGAGAGTATTAAAAGCCGCATCATGCATATTCCCGACTGTTTTTTAAGCCGCCGTAATGAATATGAATTGGCAATTTTAACGCCTGGGTTATATGTTGATGAAACGGAAAAATTAGCTGAGCGGATGTTAAAAAACTTAACCTCATTGCAGCTACCTATTGGTGTTAATAAAGATGAATTTTGTCATTTTGGCATCAGTTATTTTAAAAATGATCGCAAGCTTTATCAAATTATGTCGGAAGCCGATATGGCTTTACGATCAGCTCAGCTGCAAGGACCATCACAATGGTTTATGTATGATCCCGGTGAAGTAGCGAAAGAAAGTGCAATTGGTTCCTTAAAATGGCGTACTTTTTTAAATCAAGTTATAGATAAAAAATTATTTATTATCTTCTCTCAGCCAGTAATTGACACTAAAAACCACGCTATTTTGCATTATGAAGTGCTCAGTAAAATAAAAAATAATCGTGGTGGTTTAATCAGCCCTCGAATATTTTTACCTATGGCAGAAAAATGTGGGCTATCGAGCCAACTTGATCTGATGGTCTTTGAACAAGTTTGTCAATTGATCACTCATGAAGCGCAATCACATTCCTATAGTGTTAATTTTTCGATTGAAGCCTTATTGTCTGAAGTATTTAGAACTAAGCTATATCAGCTATTAGAGACCTATCCTGACGTAAACGATAAAGTGATTATCGAAATTAGTGAATACCATTTAAAAAGCCGATTTAATGAATTTTTACCGGTGATAAAAGAGCTACGCCAACACGGCTTTCGTATTTTAGCGAATAAAGTTGGGCAATATATTGTCAATGCTCAGTATTTAAAACAGTGTCAAATTTCTTACGTTAAATTACATCGTAGTATTGTCTTAGATATTAACACTAAGCCTGAAAATCAAATTTTCGTGCAAAGTATGAAAGTATTATGTGAGCCACTGGGGATTAATTTGTTTGCCGTTGGGGTAGAAAGTGTTGATGAATGGCGCACGTTAATTAAATTAGGCGTTTGTGGTGGTCAAGGGCATTATTTTGATGAGCCAGTAGCGCAAATGGCTAACGCCATAGATTAGAGTTAATCGGTTTTGTTCAAGTAAGCCCTTGATACCTTGAAGCCCTCCCGTGTGAACTAAAACAATACGGCTTCCTGATTTAAAATAGCCTTGTGCAATTAACTCTAAAAACGCAAGGATCATTTTTCCCGAATAGACAGGTTCAAAGGTGATGCCTGTAATTTGGTTAAACTGATAAATATTTTGTTCATCCTCGCGGCTAAACTTTGCATAGCCACCGCGGTGAAATTGAGTTAATAACTGCCAGTTATTATAGGTTTTCGCCTTAGTGGGTAATAAGCTTTTAATATGATCAATTAAATAATCGGCTTGTTTTAATACCGCAATGCCGAGCAACTGATGTTGATTGTTATCTGCCGCTATTAATCCCGCCATAGTGCCACCACTTCCCACCGGCACTAATAAACTGTCATAACTAACTTGTTGAGTAATTTCGTTAATTAATTCGCCAACACCAGTTAAGGCATTAGGATTACTACCACCTTCGGGGACAATATAATAATCAGGATTATTTTTTTGTAAGGTGAGTAAATAATCTTTATCTTCCCTAAGGCGGTAGCTTTTTCGATCAACAAATTGACACTGCATCCCCCACTTGTTTGCTTGTGATAAAGTGCTGTTGGCCAAATAATGAGGCTCTCCTCGGACAATGGCTTTAGTCATTAAGCCTTGTTGATTACCGGCATAAGCTAGCGCATGTAAGTGATTAGAGTAGGCGCCACCAAAACTTAACACCCCTTGATATCCCTGGGATTTGGCATGTAATAGATTATATTTTAATTTACGCCACTTATTCCCTGAAATAACCGGATGAATTAAATCGTCACGTTTTACAAAAACTGTTAAGTCATGTTTAGTGAAAATAGGGTGATTAATTTGCTGTACCGGCGAGATAGGTTTCATAAAATTATTTGTTTTTTAATTGCTTATTTATTAATTAATCAGGGAAAAAGCTTGCGTGAACAAAGGAATAACGCATAATAATCTACAGGATAAAATATTTTAAGATGATTGTATCGATAAATGACATTTACAACTAAAGTAAAAATGTTTTTTACTAAAAAGGAAACGCAAAACTTACTAAGCATTGCATTACGACAAGATGCTGTCTCGTACTGTTTCTCTGCTAATAAAAAAAGTCCAAAACTTAATATTATTCCTGTTTTAGATGACAATCATAACGCAGCATTATCTAATCTTCATAATATCGACGATCTCTCTGCTAATTGTGAGTTGGTGTTATCAGCCAAACATTATCAAATAGTACAAGTTGATAAACCTAATATTCCCGATAATGAATTAATCGTCGCATTGAAGTGGCAAATAAAAGATCTAGTGACTTTTCCAGCAGACGATATGGTGCTTGATTACTTTGACGGTCCAACCTTAGCGAATACTGAAAAACTTAATGTTGTTTGTGGCCAAAAATCAAAGCTGAAAGACATGGTTAATTGCATTCATAAAAGTGATTTAACTTTAGATAAAATCACGACTGAAGAATTTGCCTTTGCTCAGTTGGTCAATGGTAAAGAGGGTGGCCAACTTTTGATTTGTCAGCAGCCCAATGAAGAAATTTTAATTTTAATTGTTCGCGATAACCGCTTGTTTTCATATCGTCGTTTACGCGGTATGGCAAATATTGCCCAACGAACTCCTGATGAACTTGCGATGGGGCTCATCGATAACTTGAGTATTGAAATTCAAAAGTCTATCGACTTCTTCGAGCGTCAGCTTAAGCAGCCGCCAGTTAAAACGATTAATGTATTATTGCCGATTGAGCATGAAGCCTTTATTGCGAGAAAGTTATCAGAAAATACCAATGTGCCGGTTGAGTTAATTAATTTACCTGAGCAATATCATAATGAAAGAGCATTTGCTGTTGTGATTGGCAGTATGATGAGTAAGGATAAAACACCGGTAGCTAATGTCATTGAAGAACCGATTATGGAGCCGCAAGTATGAATAGCGAGCAATTAACCGGTAAGTACAGTGTTAATTTATTACAAGCAGAATTATTACCTGAACAGCCAAAAGTTACCCTTAATCGTATGGTCTTAGTTTGGGGCTTGGTCTTAATTGCTATGCTGGCATGGAGCCAATATAGTTTGCATGTCTTTAAGAGCAGCGAACAACGTTTAGCTAAATTAAATGTAGAGCATAAAAATAACACCGCGCTATTAGCTGATCTACAAGTAGAAATACAAAATCGTAAAAAAGATGTCGCCTTAGAGGCTAAATTAGCAACGTTAAAACTGGTAATGCGCAATAAACAAGCACTACATGCTAGGTTGACTGATCCTAAACAAACCTATGTTGCCGGTTTTGCTAATTCAATGACGGAATTGTCTAAATATCATCATAAAGATATTAGTTTGCAGCAGGTAGTTATTGATCAAAATGAAATGCTTTTTTTCCGGTTTAGCAAAAAATCCTGAAGCGGTACCTCAGTGGTTGTCAGGTTTTGAGCAATCTGAATTGTTATCGGGTAAACACTTTAAAAACTTTCAGTTAACTGAAAATGAAAATAAAATTACCGCCTTTACTATCGGCTCTACTTTCGAAAGTAAATTAAAAAAGAGCGCTAACTAATGAAACAACAATGGCAACAACTGAGTGATAAATTTTTAAAGCTGTCATCGCGTGAAATGTTACTGATTTTTATCAGTGGGCTAGTGTTATTTTTTATGGTGCCGTTTACGTTAATGGTTGAAGGTAATTTAATTAACACTAAAGAAAATACGCGGAAAATAGCAAAGTTAACACAGAGTAACAAAGACTTAACTCAGAATATTAATGAATTAACGAAAGAGTTAACGCTTGACCCGAATCAGGTAATTAAAGAGCAAATCGCTAATTTAGAGCAGCGTTTAACAAAAGTTGATGAACAATTATTAACCTTGACGGAAGAGTTAATTAATCCAATAGAAATGCGCCAAGCGTTAATACAATTATTAAAGTTACAACAAGGCGTTTCGTTATTATCGTTTAAGGTGCTACCTGCTGAGCCTCTATTGTTTAACGCTCAAAAAGAGCCGAATAGTGATATTAACGGTGTTAATTCGGCAAAGACGGAAACAGAACAATTTGCCTCAGGTTTATATCGCCATGGTATTCGGATCAAGCTGAGTGGCAAATATTTTCAATTACGTGATTACTTGCAGCAATTGGAAGACTTACCTTGGAAGTTTTTTTGGCATGATTTTAATTATCAATTAATAGAATACCCAAAAAGTGAACTTAACATTGAAATTTACAGCTTAAGTACAAATCAGGAGTTTGTTGGTGTTTAAATATTTCATCTTAACAGCCCTGTTAGTTACTGGGTTTTCAATGGCCGCAACAGATCCTACTCAACCTTTTGGTCGTGCAGTAATGGGCTCGGCACCGGTTGAAAAAATTAATCAAATGACATTGGAATCAATCATTCATGGTAATGGTGTTCATACTGTTATTATCAATGGCAAATTATTAAAAGTAGGCGACTACATAGGTGACTTTAAATTGGTTGCTGTTAACGATAAAAGCGTGGTTTTACGTTCAGAAGATGAGCGAAAAAAATTACATATATTTTCCGAATTAACCGCTAAGTAAAAGATATTAAACATGAATTTTATTAATAATAAGCAGATCAAACTTTATTTATGTTCACTAGCATTAATGTTAGTTGGTTGCCAAACTTCACCGGAAGCACCTACTGAAATTAACAAGGTTTTGGATGATGCTATCGCATCAAACGCAGCTAAAAAACCAACGCCACTAGCAAAAATTCCAGCAGCGGTGCAGCAAGATCTCGTACAGCATAGCTTAAAACAAGCACGTCATGGTTTGTTATCTGAAAAACGCTTAGAGGTGTCAGCTAGTAACATTGCAGCGAATAACTTTTTTGCCGCGATTGTTGAAGACTCACCTTATAGCGTTATAGTTCATCCTGATGTTAGTGGTGATATTACTTTAAATTTAAAAGAAGTTACGGTCGAAGAAACCCTCGATGCCGTTCAAGCCTTATATGGTTATGATATTCGCCGTAATGGTCGTGTTATTCAAGTTTACCCTGCTGGTATTCGTACCGAAACTATTCCATTAAATTACTTGTTTATTAAACGCTTTGGTTTATCTAGCACCTCAATCAATTCAGGTGGTGTCTCAGAAAATGATCCTAATAGTGGTGGCAATAGCAATAATTCCAATAATAATAGTCAAAGCCGTAACAACTCTGGCAATAGTGGCCAAGATAGCCAACAAGGTAATAGTGGTATTAATATTTATACCGAGAATCAATCTGATTTTTGGACCGAATTAAAAGAGACTTTAGAAGCCTTAATTGGTACGGATGAAGGGCGTGCTGTGGTTGTTTCTCCTCAAGCAGGTTTAGTCACCGTAAAAGCCTTGCCGCATGAAATCAAAGCAATTAAAAGCTTTCTGAATGACTCTCAAGAACATTTACGTCGCCAAGTGATCATTGAAGCTAAAATTATTGAAGTGACGCTCAACGATGATTACCAGCAAGGGATCCGTTGGGACCAAGTGATTAGTAATATTGATAGCACAAATTTACTTTTTCAAACAAGCGGAGGTATTACGGGGCAGGGTAAGATTACGTGTTTAAAAAACAAGCTGAAGGATCTTGTCTGCATAATCAGTATCTAAAGCGGCTTTAAATCGTTTTGCTTTTAACCCTTTCTTTACGCTTGTTTCTTTTTTTAATAAGTTGAGCACCAAATGGCGTAATACAGACATATTTTCTGCTGCATTGCCTCGTCTCACTCGGCTTAAATCTTTATTAAAACTAACATCTAGCACCCAGTGTAACTGATTTTCTATACTCCAGTGTTTTCTTACTGCTTGTGAAAAAACTTTGGCATCTGCGCTAATTGAGCAAATAAAATAGCGCACTTCTTTGCTGACTTTACCGTTGATATGTCGTTCAGACTCCGCCATACCCACGCTCATTAAGCCACGCCACTTTGACGTTAAGTCTTGTATGCTGGTTAAGTTGTCACTTATCCAATATTTACGTGACTCAACTCGACCATGCCCACTCTCTATTTCTTCATGATATTGATGCGATACATTTGTAAAACCTTCCTTATGACAGATATCAAAAAAGTCTTTAATCGATTGATGTAAATACCCCTGATTGCCTTTTACTGCGATAACGTAATCCGCATCTTTCTCTTTATCTTTGCTGCTATCGCCTTTTGACACCCCATGGCATCTATCGTCACGGTACTACCTTTGATATCTAACAAATCAAGCAGTTGAGGGATCGCCGTAATTTCATTAGATTTTTCTGCCGTTTTTATTTGCCCTAAGACAACACCGTTATTGGCAGCAAAAGCACTGACCATGTGGATCGCATTTTTCTTAGATTGTTTATCGTAAGAGCCACGAACTGTTTTACCATCAATCGCAATAACTTCGCCTTGGGTGGCAATATGCGCGGCTTTCATCCAGCTGATGAAACACTGCTGTAATTGGTCGGGAGCTATAGATGAAATAACCCTGGCTATGGTGTCATGCACAGGAATACCATGCTCAAATGAGCCGTATTTTTTAAGTAACGCTATTTTATTGTGAGCGACCTCTTCTATGGCTTCCCATCCATCTGCGCCACAGATCACACCAACTACCAGTGTTAATAAGATGTCGTGAAGTTTATGTTCGACTTTAGATTGTTGTCTATTATCAGGAATGGTTGAAAAATGTTCGTTGAAAGCAGATAGCATGGTGACTCCTATTTATAAGAGTCTATTTGATCATACTTTACGATAAAAAGAAAAGTTCATGATCTTGCCCTGTATTACGGGAATGCTATTTCTGCTGCAATTGGTGGTGAAAGTACATTAACCATCAACAATGCTGACTTTAATAGCGTTATTTCGTTGTTACAAACTCAAGGTAATGTACAGGTGCTTTCTAGTCCACGTATTACCGCAACGAATAATCAAAAAGCAGTGATAAAAGTAGGTCAAGACGAATACTTTGTTACTGAAGTTTCAAGTACAACGACAACCGGAACATCAACAACAACAACACCTGAAATTCAACTAACGCCGTTTTTCTCTGGTATTGCTTTAGATGTAACACCACAGATTAATGGTAATGGTGAAGTTATTTTACATGTTCACCCGTCAGTCACGGTAACGGCGGAACAAGTAAAACAAATTCGTTTAAATAATGAAGATATTATTTTACCACTTGCGCAATCAAGTGTGCGTGAGTCAGACACTATTATTCGTGCTCACTCTGGTGAAATTGTTGTGCTAGGCGGTTTAATTGAAAGCCGTAAAACCGATAAAGAATCAAAAACGCCCTTGCTAGGTGATATTCCATTTTTAGGTGAGTTATTTAAAAGTAAAAGCCAAACCACGCAAAAAAGTGAGTTAGTGATCATGCTCAAGCCGATTGTTACCGGTCAAGATGCTTGGCAAGAGCAATTACAAGATGCGCGTAACTTGTTAAAACAATGGTTTCCGGAAGAGCAATAATTAACACATTAAACTTAACTATGCACTTATAACCTATGTACCTTTACCATTTTGGCTTAACCGAACTACCGTTTACGTTAACACCAAATACGAGCTTTTTTTAGGCTTGCAGCCGCATAACGAAGCGTTAGCTGTGTTATTAACCGCGTTAAAAACCGGTGAGGGTTTTATTAAAGTTGTCGGGGAAGTGGGAACGGGAAAACTTTATTGTGCCGGAAGTTATTAAATGAAATACCGGCACATTTTGTTACGGCGTATATTCCTAATCCTTACTTAAATCCTGATGAATTACGTCGTGCAGTGGCCAGTGAATTAGGCATTAAACAAGCACAACGGATGTCGAGCCAGTTGTTAACGCAACGTATTCAAGAGCGCTTATTAACATTGCATGGCGAAGGACATTCGGTGGTGGTGATTTTAGATGAAGCACAGGCTCTACCTGAAGATAGTTTAGAGGCGTTGCGTTTATTTACTAATTTAGAAACTGAAAATCGAAAATTATTACAAGTGGTACTTTTTGCTCAGCCTGAATTAGATGCTCGTTTAGCCGAGCAAAAATTTAGACAACTGCGTCAACGCATTACCTTTTCATATCAACTACGGGTAATGACCGCTGCTGAAGTTGAGCATTATGTCAGTCATCGTTTGTATGTAGCCGGTTATAAAGGACCCGCTTTATTTAGCAGTCAATTAGCTAAAAAAATCGCCAAAGCTAGCCGTGGTGTTCCTCGTTTGGTGAATATACTGTGCCACAAAATGTTGATGCTAAGTTATGGCGAAGGTAGTTATCAAATTACCAATAAACACTTATTGTTAGCGATTAAAGATACTGAAGACAGTATTATGCCGAAGTCTTGGTTACTGTCTGTGGTCATATTTACATTGTTTGGCCTGGTAGGGTTAACGTTATTTTGGGCGACCGGTTATATTTCATTTGGAGCAAAAGTGTGAGTGTTATCAATCAAATGTTAAAAGACTTAGACAGTCGAACAGCTGAGCAGCATAGCACCGCTTCGCATCCGTATATTCCAGCACAAGCTAAATCGCCAACAAAAGTGATTATATTAACGGTACTCACTATGTTGTGTTTAACCGTGTTGGCATTTTTCGTTTGGCAAATGTATCAAGAAAATCAAGCGCTTAAACAGCAAACAGAACAAGAAATTTCAACTACTATGGCGGTTAAATCTATTTCTGAGCAAGCAGCCGAACAGCTGAACAACAGTCAACCAGCAGCGCAAGTTTCAGAAAGTAACCTTCGCACGCAAGCTAGTGGCATGGCCAATGAAATTAAGTCTCAACCGTTAACCGAGGCACAGCCTACTCAGTTAACACCACAACCAGAGTTTGCGGCGCCACAAACATTGGAACAGGTAGAAGTTAACTATCAAGATCACAAAGCGGAAACAATCGCTGACCATGGTCATCAGCATCATGTGTTGCCAAAGCAGCAAACTTTATCGGCACCACCTTTAGCTAAGGTTAATCAGCAGTCGTTTGAAACTGTACCGGTCAACAATACGGAACCTGCTGCCAAAAAATCTCTAGTTTAACTATCTCTCGTAAACAAATGTCGCCAACAGCATTAGCTAGCCAAAAAATGAATAAGGCTGAACGGGCGTTAGCAGATAATGAAATTGAACAAGCTGAAGCGTTATTTGAAGAAATTATCATGTTAACACCAGATAATGCGACAGCACGTAAGCAACTCGCCGCGTTATGGTTTGGTCGCAAGTCGTATCAACCAGCGTTAAACTTATTACAAACAGGCATTGATTTAGATTCTACTAATCAAGAGTTTCGCTTAATGAAAGCGCGTATATACTTAACAGTAGGTCAAGTTGATAAAGCTTATGATGTCTTAAGTGCTTTACACGATGTTGAAGATATTGAATACCAATCGTTATTAGCGAATGCCGCTCAACAAATAGGTAACCATAGCGCAGCAGCAAAGGCCTATGTAACCTTAGTGCAGCTAGCACCACAAAATGCGCGTTATTGGTTAGGTTTAGCTATTGCTTATGACAGTAATAGTCAATTCAGTGAGGCAATAAGTGCTTATAACAGCGCCATAAACCAAGGTGGTTTATCAAGTAGCGCTATCGCATTTGCTAAGCAACGAATGGAAGAGTTAGGAGAATAATCATGGCAGCACCAAAACTAAAAATGCGTCTGGGTGATTTATTAGTGCATGAGCATATCATTAGCAATGAACAGCTGATGCAAGCGCTGAATAGTCAAAAAACCACGGGACGAAAATTAGGGGATACTTTAATAGAGCTTGGCCATATAGGTGAACGTCAATTATTAGAATTTTTAGCCCAACAACTTGATGTGCCTTTCCTTGATATTCGACAGCGTCGTATTCCTGGTGAAGTTGCTAGCTTATTATCGGAAATACATGCCCGTCGATTACGAGCCTTAATTATTGAAGATAATGGCGATTCAGTTTTGATCGGGATGAGTGATCCTGCCGATTTAAATGCCCTTGATCAGCTCGAAAATTTATTAGCCCCTAAGCGTATTCAATTGGCTGTTGTCATGGAATCACAACTGTTTGATGCCTTTGACAGCTTATATCGCCGTACTGCAGATATTGAATCGTTTGCTAGCCAGTTAGAAGATGAATACGAGCAAACCAGTGATTTTGATTTAGGTTCGACTTTTTTAGATGAGGGTGGTGATGCAACGGTTGGTAAATTGTTGCAGTCAGTATTTGAAGATGCCGTACAAATGCGGGCGTCAGATGTGCATATTGAACCGGATGAAAACACGTTACGCATTCGTCAGCGTATTGATGGTGTTTTACAAGAAAATGTTTTAAAAGAAAATAAAATAGCTTCGGCTATGGTTTTACGGTTAAAACTGATGGCCGGTTTAGATATTTCAGAAAAGCGTTTACCACAAGATGGTCGTTTTAACTTAAATATTAAAGGCCATAATATTGATGTCCGTATGTCAACCATGCCCGTACAGCATGGTGAATCAGTGGTTATGCGTTTGCTTGACCAATCAGCAGGTTTATTATCGTTAGATGAAACAGGGATGCCGAGTGACTTAGTGGCACGGTTACGGGCTCAAATTTCTCGGCCACATGGCATGGTGTTAGTGACTGGCCCAACAGGTAGCGGTAAAACCACGACACTTTATGCTGCTTTAAGTGAATTAAATCAATCAACTAAAAAAATTATCACGGCCGAAGATCCGGTTGAGTATCGGTTATCACGCATTAACCAAGTACAAATTAATAGTAAAATAAACTTAACGTTTTCAAGCATTTTAAGAACGGCATTACGGCAAGATCCCGATATTATCATGGTGGGTGAGATGCGTGACCAAGAAACCGTTGAAATTGGTTTACGAGGCGCATTAACTGGTCACTTAGTATTATCAACTCTGCATACTAACGATGCTATTACTAGTGCCTTACGTTTGATTGATATGGGGGCAGCTGGCTTTTTAGTAGGGAGTTCCCTACGTGCAATTATTGCCCAACGTTTGGTACGTAGAATATGTGATAGTTGCCGAGAAAGTTACCAACCGGATAACCAAGAAAAACTGTGGTTAAATCATTTGGTGGGTGAAGCGTCAGCTACGGCTAGTTTTGAACATGGTAAAGGTTGTCAAAGTTGTAACTATACTGGCTATCGCGGCCGGATTGGTGTTTTTGAATTATTAGAAATGAATGAAGCTATGATGTCAGCCTTAAAACGTGATGACCCCGAAGCTTTCACAGAACTTGCTAAAGCTAACCCTGGCTTTCGCTCATTAGCGTTAGCGGCTTATGATTATGCGCTGACCGGTATAACGAGTGTTGAAGAAGTGCTACGTTTGGTGGAATCGGTTGAAATTACAGGTGACAACTAAGCATGCCTGCATTTAATTATATTGGCCGTGATAGTACGGGTGCGCAAATAAAAGGTTCGCTTGATGGAAGTGATGAACATGCCATTGCTGAGCAATTAAGTCGTCAACGTATTATCCCTATTTCAATTGAAGCGAAAAAAAGTAGTAACAACCCAAAATGTTGGCGATATTGATATTGCGGATTTATTGGGTTTTTCAGCGGTAAAGCTAGATGAGCTGATTGTTTTTTGTCGGCAAATGTACGCGTTAATGAAATCGGGCGTCCCTATATTACGGGCAATTAATGGCCTTGCCGAATCGGCTAACTCGCCAAAACTAAAAGCTGCATTGGAAGAGGTCGGTAGTCATTTAGAAGGGGGCTTTAGCTTATCTTCGGCGATGAATCAACTTGCGAAAATTTTTCCACCGTTATTTATTTCCTTGATTCATGTTGGTGAAAATACCGGCCAACTTGATGGCGCATTTTTAAAGCTCGCTAGTTATTTTGAGCGTGAACAAGAAACTCGAAAGCGAATAAAGTCAGCGCTGCGTTATCCAACCTTAGTTATGATTTTTCTAGCGGCGGCTATGGTGATCTTAAATATTTTTGTTATCCCTATGTTTTCTGGCCTATTTGCCCGTTTAGGTGCTGACTTGCCCTTTGCCACGCAATTGTTAATTTCTAGCTCAAACTTTTTTATTAACTATTGGCCGCATATGTTAGTAGCAAGTTTAGCGTTATTTTTGGTCTAAGAAATTACTTAAAAACGGCACAGGGTAAATATCGTTGGGATCGGTTAAAAATCAAATTACCGATTGTTGGGAGTGTTATTGAACGGTCAATTTTATCGCGTTTTTCTCACAGTTTTGCCATTGTATTAAAAGCTGGCGTACCAATGACAACGGGGTTAACGCTAGTGGCCGACGCTGTGGATAATGACTATATGGCCGAAAAAATTCTTGCCATGCGCAGTGGTATCGAAAGTGGCGATAGTTTATTACGTTCGTCTGCTAATAGTCAGTTATTTACGCCTTTGGTATTGCAGATGATCGCCGTAGGTGAAGAAAAACCGGGCGGGTTGATGAATTATTGCAAGAAGTAGGGGATTATTACGAACGAGAAGTTGATTATGACCTAAGTATGCTAACAGCACGTATTGAACCTATAATGATAGTTATAGTTGCTAGTATGGTACTACTATTAGCTTTAGGTATCTTTACCCCAATGTGGGATATGGCATCAGCAATGCAAGGTAAATAGGCTCGTTATAAGATGACAACCGGCACCTATGGTGATTTAACTTTAAACAAAGTCGTGATTGTTATGATATTGCTGGCAATCTTAATGACGGTATTTTTATCTTATTATTTTAAACAAGAAAAAGAGATAGAAACGGCTGCATTAAAGGCGGTTGCTGCTAACTTTATCAGTCAAATAACTGTGGTGCGTAGCCAGTGGTTAATGGATAAAAAGCCAAAACAAGTTAACATTGAAATAAAAGAGAACAACACTGTCATTAAAAAGGTTGTAGCGGTCAACCAGCAAGGCTGGATAGATTCAAATCATGAAACTAATGCCTGCGAGGAGATTTGGTTAATGGTTATGGATAGGCCACTAGCATTTTTTAATATGCCTATTGGGGCGGTGAATATTATCGATATGCGAGAAAATACCGATAAATTTGCAGGTAGACAGTGCCGTTATACGGTAAAAAATGGCGATTATTTTGAATACAACAGTGTGAATGGACAGGTTTCAAAGGTTTATAATAAGAATAATTTGTAATTTTCGCTATTTTGTCAGTGACTTATTTAATAATTCATTGCTAGAATGAGTTAATTATCTAAATTAAAATTAGATTTGAGGTGAACATGAAAAAGCAAACAGGTTTTACGCTAATTGAATTAGTGGTTGTTGTGGTGATTTTAGGCTTGTTAGCAGTAACAGCTATACCTAAGTATTTAGATTTAACTGATCAAGCACAGCAAGCGAATATTGAAGGTATGGCGGGCGGTTTTGCCACAGCTATTTCATTAGCAAGAGCGCAGTGGGAAGCCGAAGGACGACCAAATGATGGCACTAATAACTTAGTTAATTATGACGGTACTGTGCTAATGCTAACCAATGAAAATAACAATACCGGCAGTGGTTCTATTCGCCCAGGTTATGTTGTTGGGTTAACTGATGGTTCTGGCTTAGGAGTGGGCTTTGATGAAGCTAACTGTGTTGAAATATGGCAAAATATTTTACAACAGCCGCCGATAGTTTCATCTTCAATTACTGATGTAAACGACGATGATGAAAATATTCAATATTTTGTTGATACGGCTACTGGCGGTAATGCAGGAAATAGTATTTGTGTCTATTATTTAAAAGAAACCTTAAATAGAGGCAATAATGGGGATTTTGAAAGCCCTGATGGCAATGTTAATGTCGGTAATAACTTTAGTTACGATCCCTCAAATAGCTCAGTAGCTATTACTATTAACAACTAGTACAGATAAATAAAACGAATTAATAATTTTTAGTATCAGCATTAAAGGAATACAAATGAAAAGCATTAAAAAACAATCAGGTTTCACCTTAATTGAATTAGTAGTGGTTATTGTTATTTTAGGTATTTTAGCGGCAACGGCAGCTCCTAAATTTATTAACTTACAAGATGATGCAAAAACTGCAACGTTAGAAGCGGTGCAAGCGTCAATGCAACAGGGCAAGATCATGAACTTTTCTTTTTATCGTAAAGTATGATCAAATAGACTCTTATAAATAGGAGTCACCATGCTGTCTGCTTTCAACGAACATTTTTCAACCATTCCTGATAATAGACAACAATCTAAAGTCGAACATAAACTTCACGACATCTTATTAACACTGGTAGTTGGTGTGATCTGTGGCGCAGATGGATGGGAAGCCATAGAAGAGGTCGCTCACAATAAAATAGCGTTACTTAAAAAATACGGCTCATTTGAGCATGGTATTCCTGTGCATGACACCATAGCCAGGGTTATTTCATCTATAGCTCCCGACCAATTACAGCAGTGTTTCATCAGCTGGATGAAAGCCGCGCATATTGCCACCCAAGGCGAAGTTATTGCGATTGATGGTAAAACAGTTCGTGGCTCTTACGATAAACAATCTAAGAAAAATGCGATCCACATGGTCAGTGCTTTTGCTGCCAATAACGGTGTTGTCTTAGGGCAAATAAAAACGGCAGAAAAATCTAATGAAATTACGGCGATCCCTCAACTGCTTGATTTGTTAGATATCAAAGGTAGTACCGTGACGATAGATGCCATGGGGTGTCAAAAGGCGATAGCAGCAAAGATAAAGAGAAAGATGCGGATTACGTTATCGCAGTAAAAGGCAATCAGGGGTATTTACATCAATCGATTAAAGACTTTTTTGATATCTGTCATAAGGAAGGTTTTACAAATGTATCGCATCAATATCATGAAGAAATAGAGAGTGGGCATGGTCGAGTTGAGTCACGTAAATATTGGATAAGTGACAACTTAACCAGCATACAAGACTTAACGTCAAAGTGGCGTGGCTTAATGAGCGTGGGTATGGCGGAGTCTGAACGACATATCAACGGTAAAGTCAGCAAAGAAGTGCGCTATTTTATTTGCTCAATTAGCGCAGATGCCAAAGTTTTTTCACAAGCAGTAAGAAAACACTGGAGTATAGAAAATCAGTTACACTGGGTGCTAGATGTTAGTTTTAATGAAGATTTAAGCCGAGTGAGACGAGGCAATGCAGCAGAAAATATGTCTGTATTACGCCATTTGGTGCTCAACTTATTAAAAAAAGAAACAAGCGTAAAGAAAGGGTTAAAAGCAAAACGATTTAAAGCCGCTTTAGATACTGATTATGCAGACAAGATCCTTCAGCTTGTTTTTTAAACACACGTA
>JAYQHI010000026.1:0-11882 GCA_038141035.1 Alteromonadaceae bacterium | reverse complement strand
AATAAACAACATGATAAAAAGTAAAATTGTTTTTTTCAAACTACGCATTGGCCTTATTAAAACATGGTTGGTATGGGAAAATTATGCAGGCTATATAACCTGAGTTTTATGTAAATTCTTTAATTATTTCCATATAGTTTAGCATTTATTAATAAGATAGCTAAGATGGTTTTTTTCCTTTTAAGGTATCATTTTATTGTTTTGTATAATTTACCTAACTTTAATTAAAAAGTTACTTTATGTCAAGACTCATAACTGCGTTCATATATTATGGTGGTTTTAGCCGACCACGAGCTCTTGATTTCTACAAGTCGTCTCTGTTATATTAACCGTTGCTGATATATTTTTTAGGAGTTTAGTAGCGCACCATAATCATTGAATTTTGTATGTTACTGGTACTCATCATTGCTTGATGTTAAGGTGGCATTATCGCGGTTGCTACTAATGACCTTAACTTTGTAAGATGACATTGAAACTGCTTCTGCTCACAATGCCATTAGCTAAAGTAAAATGAGTGTTCGCTAATAGAAGATTCATCTCCTACGCTCACGCCATGGCGTTTCCTAAATTGATATAAAGTTTGTTACCTTCAATAGCGACTATTTTTCGCGAGTAGGCTGACACATTAACGTTTCGTCAATATCTAAACTAATGTCTTTTTTAATAGTTGGTTTATTTTTATGCCGTATTTACTTTGCCCAAAAGGTTTGATTATCTGGTGAAACTATTTTTCTATCGTCAAATGGCCAAATGGTAGTGGATGAATAACTTTTCTCAAAGACATCGTTCGCATTCATGCCGTCGTAAATATAAATATTTAAATTAAAGTGTCTATTTTTTCGTTTTTCACGCTAAAACTGCCAGTTTTTTCGCGTGTGTTTTCGAATGAGACATCAATGTAATTTCTGAATATAAAATGTTGACTATCGGATTTTCTTGCTAACGACATAGATAATTGTTTGATTTTATCTTCATCAAAGCTTTGATGTAATCGGGTAAATTCAGTGCTGTTTTTAATATTAATTTTAGGCGTTAAATAGCGGCTGTCAGTTTTTAATTGTGCTGCTATGAGAAGTTAATTAAGGATCAATAGGATAGATTTGACCAATATTCGCTTTGCTCTCGATGCAATAAATGACTGGGTTAATAACAATGATTTACGGTAATCCGCGGCGTAACACTGTTTTTCTTGTGGAAAAATATCGGCACGAATAGTTACTTCAACAATATCATCGGTATAATTTTCGTTGACGATTTCGAAAGAATTAACAATACCGGTGGCACGAATATTTAACTCGTCTTTGGTAAGTAAACCATTAACAACTTGCTGAACACTTGAAACTGAAGCGCCGGCAATGTAGTAAGGTTTTTCAATGCATTTTCAATGGCTTTATTTCTTGCCGCTTTATTATCGTTATTATTGATATAAGCTTGGCCTTGGGTTTCAAACCACTGAGCATAAGCGGTATTACTTAGTAATAAGATAAATAAATAAATAAGCAAAAAACGCATAATAATATCCAAAAATAGATTGGTTTACTTTGTGCATCAAAGTAAAAGCAGGTTTTTTTACGCCATAATTGATTTTACTTTTAAAGTATGAGCTTTGGCGCGAAAAATGCTAGTGATTGTTATCAGTGTTATTTATCGAGGAAGGGTCAATGAAAAAGTGGCTTTTAATGGCTGTAATACCGACATTAGTATCGTGTAGCAGTATTTTTAGTAATGATGAAGCGGATAATTTTTACCGGATTGCTCATCAAGAAAAAGGTGAAATAGACAGCTTTGCATTACCTCGTCATGCGATTAATGATGTTGTAAAAGGCCTTGCATTTCAAATGCTTGAGTCTAGTAGTTTTGTCAATCCGAAAACTCCTATTGCAGTAGCTTCGTTTGTGGATTTAAAAGATCTTGAATCAACTAATTGGTTAGGTAATCAAATAGCGGAAAATTTTGTCCATGAATTACAGCGCCATGGCATGATTGTGGTGGATTTTAAAACAACAGGTCACATTCGGGTAACCAAAGAGGGTGACTACGCTTTTAGTCGTGATTGGAAAGAATTACCTGAACGACAAATTATTGACTATGTTGTTTCGGGTACCATGATGGAACAAGAAGGTGGTATTTTAGTAAATGCCCGTATGATCGGTATGCAATCACGTGTTGTTGTCGCGACAGCGCAATCTTTTATACCTAAATGGGTATTGGGTGAGGTGGTTATGCGAACTGAGCAAGAGAATGTGAGCAAAAATATAAAAATGAAAGATGGTATGTTGATCCGTGACAGTGAAATGTTAGCAAGCGATGAACGTGCAATTGAGATCCATAATTAATGGTGACGTTATGAAAAAATATTCAACTATTTATGCTTGTATCCCGTTATTTTTGGTGTTCTTCTTAAGTAGCTGTTCGACGGTTTATGATAAACAAGTACAGTGGCAGCGAGTAAAGCCGGATGCATTTCCTGTTTTACATGCGATAGGTCATGCGCCGATCAGTTTACAAAACTCAGACAATAAAACACAAAAAATGTTGATGGCTATCACGGCTTCTAAAATGGCAGCTTATGCTGAGCTGGCTGAACAAGTTCATGGTCAACAAATAACACATGATTTATCTATGGCAGACTTGTTAATTAATAATCAAGCGATGAATGTTAAAGTACAAGGTATTATTCGTGGAGCTCGAGTTGTTAAAAGCTATCCTACCGGTGATACATACACTACTGAGCTGAGCTTAGATTTTAAAGATGTATATGATATTTATGCGGTGATGAATATTGAAAAAGAAATTAAAGAAGTGAATTATTATTAACTTAAACTTGGATTCATAAATTAGCTATGACAGAATATTAAGCGCCTATCTATCGATAGGCTTTTATGCAAATAACCTCATAAATGAGGTGAAATAAGTTGGCTTTGGTAAAAAGCTAGTAATGAAGGCAATACGCTAAATATTGCGTTGTATTAATTAAGATATTGCGTTGTATTAATTAAGCCTTAATGGCTTTCCCCATCAAACCAGCATTCTTTTTGCCCTTATTGTCATAAGTCATTGAAGATCGGCTACGGTTTTCTAATAACTCATTTTGTAACCTTTCTATCGCTAACGATGACTGTTGGATGATCATTCCATTTACACTGTTGAGTTCTTTACAATGAGCCAGACAGTTTTCGATATTGGCAAAGGTTTCTGCAAACCCTGGATCTGCTAATAACGCTTGATAATTAGGGCTTTCTTTTGAGGAAGCATCAGTTGCATTAATAACCGTTAATAAGTCGGTTTTTTTTTGTTGGATATAGCAACTAAGGCGTCTGGATCTTGCTGTTGTAAAATTTCTTTTTCTTGTAACAAAATTTGCTCTAATTGCTGAACTTGCAATAACTGTTTATTGATTATGGTTTCAAAGCGACTCGTTCAGATTCCGGCACTGCAGACATAGATGCTTAACTCGTGTTTTGTTAATAAAATTAAATAAGATCAAATTCAAACTTAGCAATACTCGCTGCTAGTTTTTCTGGGTTTACTTTATATTCGCCATTGCTAATTGCTTTTTTAATTGCTCAACTTTTTTTTTCATTAACAGCTTGGCCATTCCCTGCTTTTTTTTGTAATTCTGCCATTTGTTTTGCTTGTGGCGTAATTGAAACAGAGTCTTGATTCACTTTCGCTTGAGACGAAGGAGCACTTTGTTGAGCATTGTTCTGCTTAACTTGATTTTGATTTACTTTGCTATTAACAGCTGAACTGTTATTCAAGTTGTTGATATTTATAGCCATTGTTTATTCCTAACTGCAATCTAGATATACCTGCAACTTTATATCGGCACAGATATATACTTTAAAATAATTATAAATTAATAACTACTTTATTTATGGCTTTTACCCGTGCAGAGATAACTTTGCCTGAGCGATTGTTTTAATACGAACTTGTTCGCCTACTGTACCATTAGAGAGGGCTGTGCCGTTGGTTTTTATTTGAAAAGAAGATGAATTTGCTAAAATAGTAACCATTTCACCTTTACAGACAATACAAACATTATTGCTATAAATCGCGCTGTCTTTTTGTAAATTACGTTTAACTTTGGCTCCTAGTACTTCTTCAATATTATTTAAGGTTGCTCCACGGATCTTATAATCCTCAATAAAAGTAATTTTAGTATTATCGTTATCTAAGATTGAGCCTTTATCAATATTACTGGCCGCGACTAATACCGGTTGTTATTTTGTTACTTTGACAACTAAGTAGATATGCCAGTTAGTGGGGTCGTCACAACTTAATTTAACATTTATGTTTCTACTATTTTGATTTTCCAGTATATTTACTTTCAGATCCGAGTTACATTCATTGATATGAATTCTAGGGTCGAGTTCAGGGTTTGAAATAGATATTTTTTGCTCTTTATTATTTTGCGACAGGTATTGTGCTTCCACGCTTGTTTTTGCTAACTTTTCTATTTCTTCGTGGCTGAATGTTTTGCAATAAACCTGTCCACTGAGTAGACAAAAAAGAGTCAACGTTGATAAAAGTGAAAGAAAAGTGATTTTTTTCATAAAATTTTGCTTCTATTTCTAGGGTAATAAGAATACTCGACTATGATTATTAAATAGGTCGAGAAAAGAAAACGTCAAAATTTTAGACATTTAATTTATGATGTAACACTTACAATCAAGAAACGTGCCTGATTTAATTCAGTTTCGTAGAGTATGGAGTTTATATGGCGGGTATTTTAGATTCAGTTAACCAACGGACACAGTTGGTTGGACAGAATAGATTAGAACTTTTATTATTTAAGCTTGTTGGGCCTCAACGTTTTGGCATAAATGTGTTTAAGGTACGTGAAGTTTTACAGTGCCCTCCATTAACAAAAAATGCCGCATCAAGACTCCTATATTAAAGGTGTTGCTCATATTCGAGGGCAAACCATTTCGGTGATCGATTTAAGTAAAAGCCACCGGTGGTTATGAAATAACGGAAACAGAAAATAATTTTATTATTATTGCTGAATACAATCGTAGTGTGCAGGGTTTTTTAGTTGCTGGCGTTGAGCGTATAACAACATTAAGCTGGGCTGACATTATGCCGCCGCCGGAAGGGGCAGGGAAATCTAATTATTTAACAGCAGTCACTGAAATTGACGGTGAAATGGTGTCAATTCTTGATGTTGAAAAAATATTAAATGAAATTAGTCCCGTTTCTACAGAGCTAAGCGATGACGTTGCTGATATTTCTGTAGGGCAAGACGTTGGTGATCGCGTTGTGATGATTGCTGATGATTCAACAGTTGCTCGTAACCAAGTAAAAAGGGCGCTAGAGCCGCTTGGAATTAATATGGTGTTAGCTAAAAATGGTCAAGATGCCTTGGATCAATTGCGTGCGATTAGTGCAGAATGTGAACATAACATAAGTGAAAAGGTCGCTTTATTAATTTCTGATATTGAAATGCCAGAAATGGACGGTTACACCTTAACCGCTGAAGTAAAAATGATGAACGCATGCGGACAATGCCTGTAATTTTGCATACCTCATTAAGTGGTGTATTTAACAATGCCATGGTTGAAAAAGTAGGTGCTGAAGATTTTATTCCTAAGTTCCACCCAGATGAATTAGCAACTGCTGTTAAAAAATGGCTACGTATGGATGATCAAGCTTGATATGTTTATTATTGAATATGTAGTTGAGGATTTATAGTGTCGACGAATCAGCTTGATGATCAAAGTTACTCTCAATTTAGAACATTTTTGGAACAACAATGCGGTATTGTATTGGGAGAGAACAAACAATACCTAGTAAAAAGCAGATTAGCGCCATTAATGACTAATTTTAAGGTTGAAACCTTAAGTGAATTAGTTACTCGTACGTTAAGCCCAACTGAGCGTCAACTAAGAGCCGCTGTTATTGATGCTATGACGACGAATGAAACGTTATGGTTTCGTGATGATTATCCTTTTAAATTATTACAAAGCCAAATATTGCCAGAACTCGCCAAAAAAAACACCCCGATAAAAATTTGGTCTGCTGCTAGTTCTTCTGGTCAAGAGCCTTATTCTATTGCTATGTCTGTTTTGGAATATCAGCAAAAAAATCCAGGATCCTTGAGTCGTGGTGTGCAAATAATTGGTACTGATATTTCTACAACCATGTTAGAACATTGTAAATATGGGCAATACGATAGTTTGGCATTATCGCGAGGTTTATCTGCTGAGCGTAAGCGTCAGTTTTTTGAACCGGGTGAAAACGGTATGTCAAAAGTGAAAGATAATGTTAAAAAATTGGTCAGTTTTCGGCATTTAAATTTATTAAATAGTTATAGCTTAATGGGGCGATTTGATGTTGTTTTTTGCCGTAATGTTTTAATTTATTTTGCACCTGAAATTAAAGCCAAAATTATCTCACAATTCCACGGTGTGCTTAACGATCAAGGCTATTTGTTTTTAGGCGCATCAGAGTCTCTTTCTGGTCTTAGCCAAAAATATAAAATGCTCAGATGTAACCCCGGTATTATTTACCAAAAAGATTAATTCCTTTCTCTAAAATATTTCTTTGGCATAGTCCTTGTATGTATCCTTCATATATTGTGGAGGTACACATCATGGCAATAAGTTTCGATAAAGTTTTTGGTTTGCATGAACAAGGTGTTTTGCTACGTGCAAAACGCGCGGAAGTTATTGCAAGTAATATTGCGAATGCAGACACCCCTGGCTACAAAGCTAAAGGTATGGATTTTCAAAAGGCCATGCAGCAAGCGGTAAAGATGCAACAAACAGGTGTCGTTCGTACTCATGAAAAACATTTAAGTACCTCAACATCTTTAACCTCGGAAGTGAAATATCGCACGCCAGATCAACCAGATACGGGTGATGGTAATACGGTTGATGTACAAGTGGAACGAAACTTGTATCTACAAAACTCGTTAGAGTATCAAGCAGGCATTCAATTCTTAAACGGAAAAATTAAAGGATTGAAAAAAGCGATAACAGGAGCGCAGTCATAATGAGTCTTTTTAACGTATTCGACATATCTGGCCAAGGTATGAGCGCACAATCTGTCCGCTTAAATACAACAGCCAGTAACATTGCTAATGCTGATAGTGTTAGCAGTAGCATTAATGAAACCTATCGTGCGCGCCATCCTGTTTTTGCCGCAGAGATGCAAAAAGCTGCCGCCGGTCAAGAAGGTAGTGTTGGTGTCAAAGTATTAGGGATTGTAGAAAGCGACAAACCTTTAAATATTGAGTATTCACCAAACCACCCAATGGCTGATCAAGACGGTTATATTTATAAGCCTAATGTTAATGTTATTGAAGAGATGACGAATATGATTTCAGCTTCTCGTTCATATCAAACCAATGTGCAATTAGCGGAATCAGCTAAAAACATGGTGAATAAAACGTTAACTTTAGGTCAACGCTAATAAGGGCATAAATTATGGAATCAGTTAGCGGCAATAAGCCTCTCGAAGGCATGTATTGGCAAAAAGACCAAGTTAAAACGGCAGAAGAAGATAATGGCATGCTCACGCAAGAAGACTTTTTTGCGTTGTTAACGAAAGAGCTGGCTTATCAAGATCCGACCAAGCCGGTTGAAAATAATGAAATGATTTCTCAAATGACGGCATTTTCTACCACTGATGGTGTTGCGCAATTAAATGAGCAATTCACCAGTTTTGCCAGTTCAATGTCGTCAAGCCAAGCATTACAAGCTTCTTCATTAGTGGGGCAAAGTGTTTTAGTGGATGAAAATACTTTTGGTATGGCGGAAGGTGAAGGCGCAAAAGGTAAATTGATAACGGATTTACCGGCTAGTAATGTTTTTATTTATGTTGAAAATGCGGCAGGCGAAGTAATTCAAACAGTACCTGTTGGTAATATTCAAGAAGGTGAATTTACCTTTTCTTGGGACGGTAATAAAAGTAATGGTGAAGCTGCCCCAGAAGGTGCATACCGTTATCGCATCGCCGGTTTAGTTGATGGGCAAGCGTCAGAATTACAAGCGATGACTTATCGTAAAGTGGATAGTGTGACTTTAGCGGGGGCTAATGGCATTGTCTTGAATTTAAACGGTGGCAGTTCAATGTCGTTAGCAGACGTTGTTGAAGTTTCCGAAGGTTAATAACGAACAGTTTAAAGAGGTGAAATTATGTCATTTAATATAGCACTGAGTGGCTTGAATGCCGCGCAAAAAGACTTAGATGTTACATCGAACAATATCGCTAACGTCAATACCACGGGCTTTAAAGAATCAAGAACCGAATTTGTGGATGTTTATGCTGCATCGTTATTGTCTTCGGGTAAAACCAAGGTGGGAGACGGTGTTTTAACTGCAGATGTGGCTCAGCAATTTTCTCAAGGCAGTATTCAGTTTACAAATAATGCCTTAGATTTAGCGATCACAGGTAATGGTTTTTACAGTACCGTACCAAGTATTGATAGTTTAGAACGTACTTATACTCGCTCTGGCCAATTTAAATTGAATAGTGAAAACTTTGTTGTTAACTCTCAAGGGGGCATTTATTAGGCTTTCCAGTTAACTCAGATGGTTCATCAGCCTCAGTGAGTTTAAGTACGGCAGAACCAATTAGAATTCCAACAGCGTCAGGTGCACCGCAAGCAACGGGAGAAGTTGACCTTCGTATGAATTTACCTGCCGGTGATGTTGCACCTCCTAATGCTCCGGGTAATTTTGATCCTGACGATCCATCAACTTATAACCATTCAACCTCGGTAACTATTTTTGATTCGCTGGGGGATAGTCATATAATGACCTATTATTTTATCAAAGACCCAGTACAAGCGAATGAATGGACAATGTTTACGGCTGTTGATGGTACGCCAGTTGATATTCCTGATCCTGGCGGGCAATTTGAACCTGACGGTGTAACCCTGCAACAAGTCCTGTTGCTGGTAATGTTTCGGGCAATTTAGCACCGACAGGTGTAGTGGGGGCTCGATTATATTTTGATAGCTCAGGTGATTTTATTGGTCAAAATCCAGATCCGGCTTTAGGTGGTATAAGAACAGAGGCATTACAAGCCGGAATATTAACTAATGGTGCCGATCCGTTACAAACGGTATTAGTGAATTTTAATTTTGATCCATTAGGGCCTAATGCGAATGAACCAACACAATTTGCGTCTAACTTTGAGGTAACAGCATTAGACCAAGATGGCTTAGCGGTTGGTCGATTAACCGGTATTGATATTGGTGCTGATGGTTTGGTACGTGCGACATACAGTAATGGTACTTCAGAACCTCTAGCTCGTATTGCGTTGGTAAATTTTGCTAATGAGCAAGGTTTAACACAAATTGGTGGCACTTCTTGGAAAGAAAGTATTAGTTCGGGTAGCCCACTTGCAGGTGAAGCGACAACAGGGACTTTTGGTACTATTAACTCATCGGCGTTAGAACAATCTAATGTAAATTTAACGTCAGAGCTAATCGACTTGATTTCAGCGCAACGTAATTTCCAAGCCAACTCAAGAGCCTTAGAAGTGGATAATCAATTAAACCAAACGATTTTACAAATTCGATAGTTAATTTTGCTTTTATCTTATCAACCCTAGCCAAAGTGCTAGGGTTTTTTATTTCTCCTTTACTTCAATATTTACACCTTCTTTCCTTGGCACCTTAATTGCATTTACTAATGTATTAGTCATTAATCGAGAACTGTTATGGATAAAATGCTTTACATTGCAATGAGCGGAGCTAAACAAAATATGCTCGCTTTATCTATAAATGCCAATAACTTAGCTAATGCTAAAACCACTGGTTTTAAAGCTGATTTAGCGAATGCCAGAGCAATGCAGGCATTTGGTGAAGGTTTGCCAACGCGGGTTTTTTCGATGACAGAACGTGCTAGCCAAAACTTTGACAGTGGCGCGCAATTAACAACAGGTAAGCCACTAGATGTCGCGATTGATGGCGACGGTTGGTTTGCTGTTCAATCAGCCGATGGTTCTGAAGCTTATACACGTAATGGTCAGTTTAAGATTGCTGAAGATGGTGCTTTGCAAACCAATGAAGGTGAATTAGTCATTGGTGAAGGTGGCCCGATATTTATTCCATTGCCGGTTAAAAATATTTCCATCGGCCGCAGCGGAACAATTATGGTTCAACCAGAAGGCGCACCAGCGCTGGTTCAAGAAGAAATCGGCCGTATTAAGATGGTTCGACCCGACGTAAATTCGTTAACAAAAGGCAGTGATGGTTTGTTTCGTTCTCGTGATGGGTTACCAGTGGCAGCAGACATTACAGTACAAGTTAATAGTGGTGTATTAGAGGGGAGTAATGTTAACCCCATTAATGAAATGACAGCAATGATTTCTTTGCAACGGCAGTTTGAAATGCAGTTGAAGTTAATGAAAACCGCAGAAGAAATAGACGCTAGTTCTGCGTCTTTATTACGGGCTTTCTAATGATTAACTATTTGGCTCACGGTACAAGTTTAATAAGAGGTGATTTATGAATCCTGCATTATGGATCAGTAAAACAGGCTTAGATGCACAAACGAAAGATATCGCAGTTATTTCTAATAACTTAGCGAATGCCAGTACGATTGGTTTTAAAAAAGTCGTGCTGTATTTGAAGATCTGCTGTATCAAACGATTAATCAACCTGGTGGCAGAAGCGCACAAGATACTGAAATGCCTTCGGGCTTAATGTTAGGTGCGGGTGCCAAAGTGGTATCAACGCAAAAAATTCATAGCCAAGGTGACATGATAACTACCGATAATTCCTTAGATTTAATGATCCAAGGTGAAGGTTTTTTTGAAATACAATTACCAGACGGAACCTCATCGTATAGCCGTAATGGCCAATTCACTATGGATGAAGAAGGTAATATGGTAACACCAGGGGCAGGTTATTTACTGCAGCCACAAATTACCATCCCACCAGATGCATTATCAATAACCATTTCGCAAGATGGCGAAGTCTCGGTGACTTTACAAGGGCAACCTGAGCCGGCTGTTGTGGGACAAATTAATACCGTCAATTTTGTTAACCCTACAGGCTTAGAGCCTATTGGTCAGAATTTATATGTGGAAACTGCCGTTAGTGGTGCGCCGCAAGAAGGTGTTCCTGGTTTAGAAGGTTTTGGCATGTTAGTACAAGGTGCTTTAGAAACTTCGAATGTTAATACCACAGAAGAATTAGTGAATTTGATAGAAAGTCAGCGAGTATATGAAATGAACTCAAAAGTTATTTCTGCTGTGGATCAAATGTTGAGTTATATCAATCAACAGTTATAGGGTTTATTAGGGGGATACAATGAAAAAGTCATTGCTAAGTATTTTAGGTATTTTTATGTTGGCAAGTTGTGCAACAACCAGCGAACATACTGAAATTTTACCCAACGATCCCGATTTTGCACCAATTATGCCTGAACCGGAGGAGGAGTCTTTAGTACCTTCGGGTTCATTATTTAAACCTAATTACGTTAATAATATTTATTCTGACTCAAAAGCCCATCGAGTTGGCGATATTATTTCGGTGATTTTAAGTGAAAATACCCAAGCACAAAAAATGCTAAAACTGAATTAAAAAAAGAAAACAGTAGTGCACTTTCACCGATCACGGGCCTAGGTGGCAATCCACTAACTTTTAAAGGCGATTCAATACAATTTGGTTACGATCAAGATAGTGACTTTAAAAGGTGATTCTAAGTCGAATCAAAGTAACAGCTTAAACGGTAATATTTCAGTGCACGTATTACGTGTTTTACCTAACGGCAATTTGATGATCCGTGGTGAAAAGTGGTTAACATTAAATAATGGCGACGAATATATTCGTTTAACTGGCGTTATTCGTTCAAAAGATATCAGTTCAAACAATACCGTTGTTTCGAGCAAAGTGGCAAATGCTCCAGGGTAAGATTACGTGT
>JAYQHI010000025.1:0-6112 GCA_038141035.1 Alteromonadaceae bacterium | reverse complement strand
GGCCTTTAACGTATTCAGACGAAAACAAACCGCTTCCATTGAGCCTGTTTCATTTAAGGTATTGATAGTTTTGCTGATAATTTGGCGATATTGACGTTCATCTAATTCACGTTCTTTGCCACAGCCAACTAATAACACACGTTCACTTAAATATTAGGGAACATGATGCAAAAGTAACATTTGCCCTGATTTACCTTCTAAGTCACCACGACGTAAAGGTTACTAATATAACCACCACTGATTTCATCTAATTGCTCAGCAATTGCTGATAGACGACGAGGTTCAAAAACCCCAACTACAATGCAGGCGCTTCTTTGTTTTTCTGGGCTTGCCACTTTTTACACTGAACTCCATGAGCTCTCCTATTGCAATAAACGGTACTTTTTCTGACGTAAGCTTGGTAAAATAATTAAATTATCGATATGCTTAGTAGCATACATTCAACGCTAAAGGCTATAATTATAGCCGTATTCGTTTAGATTACCTATGGGCTTTACATTTTATTTATGTATAAAAATGACCAGTTTACTCAAAAATCAGCCTTATACCAGAAAAAACTATGTTTTGTGTAATCTATCTACGAATTCTTTCAAGCGCAATTTTCTCAAAGTCTCCAAGGATATAATTCGTGATCCTCTCTCGCTATTTATTGTTAGAAGTAGCTAAAACACAGTTCGCCGTGTTTTTTGTTTTGATGACTATATTTATTAGTCAGAAGTTTGTCAGTATTTTAGGTGATGCCTCTGAAGGTGGTATTCCCGGCAATTTAGTGATGGTATTTATTGGCTTAAAAGCGCCTGAACTTGCTGGTATGTTAATGCCGTTAAATGTATTTTGGGTTTTTATTAGCGTATGGCCGTATTTATGCCGATAGTGAAATGACGGTATTGCACGCTTGTGGTGTAAGTGAGTGGTATATCGTTCGGATCATGATATTAGGATTTCTATTACTTTTAACCGGATTATTTTACGTTATATTTATCGCTTCACTTAGCGGCTGATTATGAAGTACAAGTTAAAGCAGGTGGCAATGATTCTGGGTTAGTTCTTTGGTGCGGTAGGTTAAAAAACTGGTAATGATAAAGCGGTGGTTTTGTTCGCATTGAAAACTCAAAGTACAATGAATTATCAAAGTATTGTTTTTCCCAGTTACCTGATCGCGATGGTAATGAACGATCAGTGATTAATTCAATAGTATATGCTGAAAAAGGGCAGTAAAAAGAAGATAGATCCAGCGCACAAAAACTAACTATGGAAAATGGCTACCGTTATCAAAGTGATGCCAGTAATGGTGAATTTAGAGCGGTGTCGTTTGGCAAATATCATATTGAAATACAAGAAAAGAAAGTAGAGCATACGCGCCGTAAATTAAGTGCATTACCTACGGAACAGCTATTTAACGAAGATTTACCACCTGAATCACGTGCGGCTATTCATTGGCGTTTTGCTTTTCCCTAATTGCTTGTTTAATTCTAACCTTGATTGCAGTGCCGTTAAGTGTGGTGAATCCACGCTAAGGTAAGTTTGCCAAAAATGTTACCCGCATTACTATTATTTTTGGTTATTTTTTATTACTTACCGCCATGCGCTCAAGTATTGAAAGTGGTGCGGGTGCCAAATGGTGTGAGCTTGTGTTTGGCCGATTCAAAACATTTACGTTAGTGTTAGGGATTACTTTAATGACCAAAGAACGTAGCAGCGTCAAAAATTAAAGCGAAAGTTAAACGTAAAGGTGACCAGCACGTGAAGATTCTTTGACTTATACATTGGCAGAATTTTGGCGTCGTGGCCTTTATTACCTTAATGGTATTTGTCAGCGTTAACGGTATTATTAAGTTTATTGGAATCAAAAATGAAACGGTTGGCGTAGCAGTTATGGTTAAGCCATGCGGCACTTTTATGTGTTTTATGCTATTCCGCGTGATATTGAAATATTCTTTCCTATGGCAGCCTTAATAGGTGGCTTAATTGGCTTAGGCATGATGGCCAGTAATAGCGAATTAGTGGTAATGCAAGCAGCGGGATTGTCACGATTAAATATTATTAAATCGGTGATGAAAACATCCGTAGTGTTAATTATCTTTAGCATGATTATTGGAGAATGGTTTGCACCGGTAGGCGAAGAAAAAGCCCGAGAAATTCGTGCCCAAGCTATTTCAGGCGGTAGTTTAATTTCTTCTGATAGTGGGGTGTGGGCAAAAGATGGTGACTACTTTGTTCACATTGGCGAAGTAAAATCGAAAGGTGCTTTGATTGATGTGCAAATTTATCGCTTTGACCAAAACCTCAAACTTGCCAGTTGGACTTCTGCCAGTGAAGCTAAGTATTTAGGCAATACTTGGCAAATTTATGATGTGGTAAATACAGAAATCACTGAGCAGCAAATAATTAAATCAGAAGTTGATGTACAATTGTGGGCTTCTTCTTTAACACCAGACAAATTAGGTGTGGTAACCGTTAAGCCAGAGTCACTGTCAATTGCTGGTTTAATTGATTATTTAGATTATTTAAAAGCAAATGAACAAGACCCAAGCCGTTATTTGTTAGCCTTTTGGCGTAAGGTAATGCAGCCGATCACCGTTGCTGTGATGTTATTGTTAGCCTTGTCGTTTATTTTTGGGCCATTACGGTCAATGTCGATGGGCGCTAGAATCATGATGGGGGTAGTAACTGGCTTAGGTTTTCATATATTAAACTAAGCCATGGGCTCAATGAGCTTGGTTTATCAATTACCACCGGTTCTAGGAGCGATAATGCCGAGTGTGTTAGTGGTGGCTATTGCGCTTTATTTTATTAATAAACGTACAACTTAGAGTTAGCCAAATAAAGCCGTTAATGTTTATCGGCTTTATTTATTCTCCGTTACTCCAGTTAGCACCTTTGTTCGCCTCTAACGATAACAACACCACTTCGGTATTCGTACATTTATCTTGTAAGCTCAGTTTGTTTTTTCGATCAAAAATCACCCATAAATTGCCTAAACCTAACAAGGTTGGTAACAAACGCTTTATGCCCGTTTTTTTCGAAATTAAACCACCATTTTGGTTTTGAACTCTTAAGCGCCAAGCTCGCATTCCTAATGTTTGACCACTGCGTGCCCAGAAATAAACAAAGAAAAAACTTACCCAAGCTAGCTTCCAAGCTTCATTTAATGAAGTATAAAACCAAGAATTTTGGAGAATAGAAATAACATGTTCTTCGCCATTGCGATTAACAATCCCTATATCAACAAGTAGTGCGAAAATAATAAAACTGACAGCACCAGCCGCCATATAAACCGCAATTGATAATAAAACATCATAAACCCAAGAACCAAAACGACGTCGAAAGCCTGCGCGAGGAAAATTATCAGTCACAACTCTGTACCCTAAAATGAAATTGGCGCTAGTGTAACAAAGAATAAGATTAAATTAACTATTCCCCTTTAAAACGTAATGTTTTAGAGTTAATTGGCATTAAATGCTAATGTTAAACAACCTGAATTAGGGATAAATTTAAGGCGAAATACTGATGGCAAATTTGTCTTCTCATGGCAAACATAACATATGGTTAGATAATAATATTGTTTACGTGGAAAGCACGGGACCATGGAATATGGAGTACTTTCAACAATTGCATCTTGAGATGCCGAAACTAATAGCACAAATACCAAATCAGCGATATGTTGTTTGTTTAACCCTTATTGGCGATGCAATACCGGTAAAAGAAGCAATAGAGTTCCACATTGAGTATCTCAAAACAAGACCGGTACTGGCGGTAGCGCTTGATATGTCAAAATGTACAAGCAAAGCAATAACGACGAAAATACTTGCATATATTTATCGCAGCGCAAATATACAACACCAGTTTTTTGAAGATAGTGATACGGCGAAAGCTTGGTTAATTGAAGTTTTACAGCGTAAAGTTGACTAAACATTCACCAGTTAAATTTACTAGCTATAAAAGTTGTTGCTTAGCTGCGTTATTCTCGTATAATTCCAGCCACTTAATAAGCTTAAGCTTAATATTACAAATTCTGCCGGTGTGGTGAAATTGGTATACACGACGGATTCAAAATCCGTTGCAGCAATGCGTGGCGGTTCGAGTCCGCCCACCGGTACCATCATATGAAAGCCCTGTCCTTAATTGGATGGGGCTTTTTTGTTTGTAAAGACTTGGTCACACAATGTGAAAAAGAATATATTTATTAACAGCTTCACCAAAGCCTAAGGACGAGGTTTGAATAAAAAATATTTATTGATTGTTATTGTTGCATTCATTTTAAGTTTTGGCCTTGCGCAATATGTTAGTAAAAATAGTTTATGGCTCCCAGCTGTATTCAACAGAACCTTTTGTAATGTTACTTTAAAGAAATAGAAATGTTGATGGCTCAGCTATTACAATAATTAGATAGGCAATTTGGTCGATAGGCTAAAATTAAATTGAAACCTCAATGGTTTTAACCTTTTATACTATGTTGTTTCACGTAATTTATGTTTGTAAATTACGTGAAACTAAAAGTCTCGTTTGGGAAAGATTAAGTCAACATTTAATCATTGAACTGTAATATATTGTTACTATTTGCTTAAATGAATAACAATTAATTACATCAATTGTGCTGATTATTTGTTCTAATGTAATTAAAGGTAAGCAGGAGTATATTATGAAAAAATTAACAATTATTTCAGTTTTAGCAGCTTTAACTTTTAATGTGTGGCAAGTGCAAGCTGCAACCGTAGAAGTGCTTTTTACAGAACCCAAAAATTTTTCTGATATTCGTTCTGGTGACGAAAATAGTCATTATTTTAAAAAAAATGTTTTTTATAATCTGAAAAAAGTCATCACCAAGTTAGCGAAAGGTTTACCTGAAGAACAAACGCTAAAAATTGAATTTACTGATATTGATTTAGCTGGCGATATTGATATGTTTAATACCCAGTTGATCCGCGTAGTAAAAAGTATGTATCCACCACGCTTAGCGTTTAATTATCAATTGATAGCAAAAGATAAGACGGTGATTAAACAAGGTGAAGAAAATATTCGAGATAGTGCGTTTATGGTTCACGGAAGTTTACGCTATAAAAATGAAGCACTTGGCTATGAAAAACAATTATTAGAAAAATGGTTTAAAGCGACTTTTATTAAGCCAGAATAAAGCGATAAACGATTGTTAGCTTGCTTAATGATTAAAAAAGCCGCTTTCTGTGAAGAGAGCGGCTTTGTAATTTTATAATAATTTCAAAATGTTATAGCAGTTTAATACCACCATCAACAAATTCTATTTTTTTCAATTTAAGCAAATGACCCACGGTTTGTTTATACGCTTTTTTACTGACGCCAAATACTTTCATTATTTCACTAGGCGAGCTTTTATCGTTAATAGGGGTAAAGCCGTTATTTTTGCTTAAATGCGCCAAATATTTACTAGTGAAATCATTCACTTTGTCTTTACCTGTACGGGTTAACGCTAAGGTAACTCGGCCGTCGGTGCGCTGTTCTTTAATATAACCAGTAATGCTTAAACCGGTTCTAAGCGGTTGAAAAACATCACTTTGGAAAATTAAGCCCCAATGTTGGTTATTAATAATGGCTTTAAAGCCAAGATCAGTACGCGGGCCAATAATTAAGTTAACTTGCTCGCCTTGCTGATACTCTGCCGGCCAAATATCTAAAAAGCGGTCAATTTTAGAAGTAGCAACAATACGACTGGTTTTTTCATCAACATAAATACGCACTAAGTAGTTTTTACCAACTTCCATTGTGCTGTGTTGTTGGTTAAAAGGAACTAATAAATCTTTTGGTAAGCCCCAATCTAAAAATGCGCCTATTTTGTTAACTTGTATTACTTTTAAACTAGCAAATTCGCCCACTTTGGCTTTAGGTTGCTCTGTGGTTGCTACTAATCTGTCAAGTGAGTCGTTATATAAAAAAACATCTACTTGCTGTTCAAGTTGTGCATTGGTAGGCACGTATCTGTTAGGTAATAAGATTTCACCGAGCTCACCGCCATCTAAAATTGCGCCGTGCTCGATAAGGTCGATGATAGGTAAAGTATTAAAAACGCCAATAGTTGCCATTGCTGAATCTTTTCAAAAGGAATTAAGTGAATTTTAACTGAAAACGGTCGTTAACT
>JAYQHI010000024.1:0-45112 GCA_038141035.1 Alteromonadaceae bacterium | reverse complement strand
CATATTGGCCACGTATTTGCTAGTTTAGCCAGTATCTTTTCTCTGACTCATTTGGACTTAAGCCAGCATTGTATCTATGTGGCCTAGTCTGATTGTAATAACCAATGATGTAATTGATTATTGCTTTTTTAGCTTCAGTAAAACTCTTAAAGCCTGTCGTTGGTATCCATTCTGTCTTTAAACTTCTAAAGAACCGCTCCATTGGGCTATTATCCCAACAATTTCCACGACGACTCATACTTTGTGTTATCTGGTATCGCCAAATTAATTGCCTGAATTTCAAGCTGGTGTAATGCGAACCTTGATCTGAATGAAATATAACATTTTCCGGTTTGCCACGACTTTCATAGGCCATCGTTAACGCTTTCATGGTCAATAGGCTATCAGGTGAATGGGATAACGCCCAGCCAATCACTTTTCGACCAAACAAGTCGAGGACAACTGCCAAGTATGCCCAGCGTGAGCCTGTCCAAATATAGGTGACATCACCACACCAGTAACTATTGGGTTCGATCACATCAAATTGACGATTTAAAATATTCGGTATTTCAACATGCTCTTTTATTCGCTTTTTTTATATTGTGCTGAGGTATTTGACAACTAACTAATTTAAGTTCAGTCATTAAGTTACCCGCTCGATAACGGCTTAATGGGTAGCCTGCTGTTGTTAGCATATCTGCTAAGCTACGCGCACCAGCAGAACCACCGCTTAACGCATAAAATCGCTTTATTTCAGCCCTAAGCTTTATTTGCTCAACGGCTTAAGCTATTATCGCGAACAGACCAGTATTTATAACTGCTACGATGAACACCAAACACGTCACATAGCAGGCTAATTCGATATTTTTCTTTATGGCTCTGATTGAGTTTTTCGATTAATTCGAATTGTTCAGTGAGTCCGACATCAACAGAGCTGTAGCCTTTTTAGAATTTCCTTTTCTAATTCAATACGTTCTATTCGTTTCTTTAATTCTCGAATCTCAATCTGCTCAGGTGTCATCGGGGTCGCTTTCGGTGATTTACCCTGGCGCTCTTCAAAAGCTTGCTTAACCCACTTGCCGATGGTTGAATAACCAACATTCATCGCCTTAGCTGCTTCTTCATGGGTATGAACGTAGCCGTTATCAACAACAAGCTGTGCTGTTTCTAATCTAAATTCTGGACTGAAATTGGGTTTTCTTGGTTTAGTCATTGTGTCACCTAACGTTTAATGAGGTGCATGATAACACCTCTAAGTAGGTGGCCAAATTAACTATGCCACTTCACATGGCGATCCTTTGCACCCGATGCAAAGTAGCCTTGAATATCTTTTTGTGTTGCACGAGAAAGACACTGTTTCTTGATATGTGTAACAATGGCCTTTGGTATTTCACTCTGTGAGGAAAAACGGCCTAAACGTTGTGTTGTTTTCAGTTGGATCAACAATCCTAAATAGGAAACACTTGCTCGTTTACAGTGTCGTAATGCAAATTTTTGATCTTCAACTGTCAGAGTATAAATATCACCGAGTTCATCTTGTGATATATTCGATTTAATACGTGGATAAGCTGTTTGATAAATGGCTGCCAACGCTCAATCACTCCTCTGTCAGCGATATAAATCAAGTCGAATTCTGTTAAATTATTTTGTCATCGACTCTATTTTGTTTTTATTAGAATTTTTTAGCACAATTATCAACAGAGTAAAAATGAAACATGAATAAAAGATTACTGGTGGTCAAATTTAAGTTTGGATCACTAGGATAGCAATTGTAAATAGTATCTCTATTATCAAGGTGTAATAGAGGTGACATGCTTTTGTGAAGAACGGCAAAGACCACTAATTGCTGTTTATTTACAAGGTAATAAATTACGTGACTTGCATGAGAAAAACTAAAAACATCGACTCCGACCTCATGACGCTGCTTTCCCATCCCTGGTGTTTCAGACAATACCCTTATGGTTTGACGTAATTCAAGGAGATATTTTTTTAGATTGCTCGATCCCCCAGTTTTTCAATGTATAGCGGCGAATTTCAATGAGATCTGTTTGTGCATCTGGGGTAAATCTATAAACCGTCATTTAATCGTGCTGTCCCGATTCTAGCTCACTAAAAAATTGCTCTCCATCAACCGTATTGCCAATATTAATATCTTCAATCGCTTTTACGGCTTTAGCTTGTAATAAGCGTAGTTTTAACGCTTCAATACTTTGGTATTCATCCACAGAAATAACAACGGCTACTGGCTTTCCATTTTTGTTTATTTGAATGGGGGCTCGTTGAACTTTCATTAACATATCGCCAAATTGTGTTTTTGCATCATTAGCTGAAAGTGCTAGCATTAGAATTTCACCTTAAAATCAATTGATTTAACCATTATAGACGATTCGAACGATTAGTGCTAAATTTTATTTATCGAGGCTATCAATAGAGTACACCCATATGGTAGTTTGTAAGTTTGCGTAATTTTACTATCATATACATACAAAATTGTTTTATGATAGCTATGTATCACTAAATTTAAATCCATACGATATAAAAGGTATTCTATGTCACTGGTTGGCTACGCAAGGTTTCAACAATCGATCAAGACTTAAGTATTCAACTCAATATATTAAAGTCAGCTGGATGTAAGAAAATTTTTCTGAGAAGAAAAGCGGTACACAAACAAAAGATCGTTCAACGTTAGAAACCTGTTTAGACTATTTACGTGAAGGCGATACACTCGTAGTTACTCGTATCGACCGCTTATCTAGAAGTCTCCGTGATTTACAAAATCTTGTGTATGACTTGAAAGAGCAAAAGATATACTTAAAAGCTACTGAACAACCTATTGATACCTCAAACGCAGCGGGTAAAGCATTTCTTGATATGCTTGGTGTGTTTGCAGAATTTGAAACTAACCTCCGTTATGAACGACAATTGGAAGGTATTGCTAAAGCCAAAAAAGAAGGCAAATATAAAGGTCGTCAACCGACTGCAAAAGCGAAATCTTATCAGGTGGTTAATCTTATAAAAGAAGGTTTTACCCCGCAAGGCTGTAGCAGAAAAATTAGATATTGGTATAGCCAGAGTATATAGGATCCTGAAAACACACCAAGAGGCTAATCCAACAACAACTTTACCTGGATCCCGGTCAAGGCTAAAAATAGCTAGGCTAGAAGTTTTTCTTATGGTGGAACATAACAGTAAATTTGTTCGTGGAAAAAATAAGGTAAGGGTATATCGAAGATGATTGGAGATCAAATTACGATATGAATAAATTGGATAAAGATGGTTGTAACTATATTTTAAAAGTTCCTTACGAATCGATGGCGGCTCTTGAAGAAAAAGTCTATAACATCATGTCTGAAGCACAGTCTAATGCGGATCTGAAAAACTGCTTTATTGAAATAAATGCCACACATATAGAATCCGGGCAACATTAGTAGAGGTTATTTTTGTATATCAGTGTCTAAACCTTCAATGATCGGGCACCCCTCTTTGCTACCAGTACATAAATTTACCAATAGCTGTAATTCATTTCTCAAAATTTGTAATTCCCGTAAATGAATTTCAATATCTGATAATTTATCCCCAGCCATTTTCCTGATCTCTGGTTTTGCTTGTTGAGGTGCCTCTCTAAAAACTAGTAATTGTGAAATTTCTTCAAGACTAAATCCCATACGCTGTGCGCGTTTAATAAACTTAAGTCGAGAAAGATCTTTCTCACAATAACGTCGTAGCCCAGAGGCACTTCGGGCAATAGATGGTAACAAGTGAATCTTTTCATAGTAGCGCAAGGTATCTGCACTAATATTTAGACGCCGAGTAACTTCACCGATTTGATACATACAAATATCCTTAAGTAATAAAATAGTATTCATTGAGTAGGTAGAACCCCATAACTATCAATGATACTCCCGCTATTTTCAAAATAATGATGCCAACGAGACAAAGATTTTAACGATTCTAAATAGCCTATGCTGAAAACTCGATCAGTACAGGTATTGTTCGTCCAACCCCAAAGACAAATAATAATAAGGCACCATATGGTGCAGAGCCGACAGCAGCACTGCCTGATAAAGCTACTAATAATCCTGGAGAGCACACCGGACAAACTCCTACAGTAAATGGAATACCTAGCATAAACGCACTCCAAACGGTCGCAACCCGTTGCCCTTTAACCGAAAACCAAAGGTAAAGTAAACTTAAGCCATCCCCCCAAATCAGCCCAAGTATTATGAGTATAGGCCCTAAAAGCACATACCAGAATCGTCCCAAAATATTGCTGGCCCATTCACCACCAATAGCGGCACCAATGCCTAAGAGAATGTGAGTCACAATCATGCCGAAGATAAATGCCCCCACCTAATTTGACTGCTTCTTGTAATGCGCGAGCCTTTGTTACATACGCTAATACCACAGGGATTGTAATGAATGATGCTGGATTAAAACTAAACAAAAAAACCCAGTAACCAGTGCTGCACCAAGTCCCATCAAATTAGCTTGTTGCATTAGTTCATTCATCTTGATGCCAAACGCCGTTTTATTTCGTCGCGTAGCCGTTCTATTGATGGCATACCAGAAAAAACTAACTCTGAATTAATCGCTATTGCTGGGGTTGCTAAAAAATACCTAAAGAAACGGCGTAGTCTAGTTTTTCAAGTACATCATATTCCCGATATAAAATGATATCTTCACCAAACTCATCAACTACAGCTTTTATACACTGCTTAGCTTTATCACAGCGATTGCATGCATTTGCTGAAAATAGCTCGATGGTTACTCTTTCCATTTTGAGGTTTATCCTTCCAACCATATTGTCAGTGGTAGTGCTAGAAATGCGGCGAAAAAACCAATTATCCATAAAATCACTGAAAACCAATAAACTCGACGATTCCATATTTGAGTTTTATGACACAGTTCAGCCAGTTTTGGCTCAGTGGGGCAAGTGCGGCCAGGGCGATACATCACCCATGCCGATAATATTAGCAGCATACCTGAAATAGAAAATACCCAGATTTTGTACTCATAGCGTTACTAAAAAGGGGAAGCTACTCGCCATTGAAGCCATGGTTGCTCCCATACCCAGCGCAACTAACGTTATCGGTAATACACAACAGACTAATGTTCCCGTGGTAGTGAATAGCGATAACCAAGTCAAGCTAGTTTCTTTCATATTCGATGGATCTGATAACATAATTTATGGCTTCTCCTATCCTGACTAATAATTGACGCGCCACCTTGAGTATAGGTGGCGTCAACTCTATATGAACGTCTAATACCAACAATTTTCATCGGTTAAAACACAAATCCAATACCTAAGCTAAACTCTTGACCTTGTGATAACTGGGTATCAATCACATCTTCATATAGCGGGTATTTATATTCGACTCGTAACATCACGCCTCCTTGGTAATAGACAAAACAGGCCCTGTAGAAAGGCGTTTACCACCAGTGATACCAACAGAGTTTTTCCCTTTTTTTCGTAACGAGCAGAAACATCCCACATCAAGAAAATACCTTTATTGGTTTGGTTATCGTGATACGGATGCCAACCGATATTGGCATCAAAACCAATTTCATCTCCTTGACTAATACCATTTTTCCCTCCGCCATTGTTCCAATAAAACAAATCGTAGTACTGATACAAATCGGCCTTTTCGAAACTAGCAGAAAAACTAGCGCCATAGTCAGTACTACCATCACCCGTTGAAAAATCATCTGTCGTTGATCCCGTGGGTAATCTAATACTAGGCGTAAAGGCAATGTTAGACGTAGCAGACACCTGATTAGTGTAACGCTTTAATGGCAAGCCTATAACTACGTCTCCTAGTCCTCTACCAGCTTCTCGCACTGCCACACCATTACGTAGAACAGTACGCTCCTGATCCAAATAAGGGATCTTTACCGACAATCGTACTTCTCGTTTGAAGGTATAAATTCCTCCAACCAGGTTGTATTGATTGATGACTCCAAAGCAAAAGGATTATCGACTTTTGAATTACCCGAAAATAGCTCATATGAATGTCGGTATTCTTGCCTTATTTGGAAGGCCATAGCCGCCTTGCCATCGTGGAGCCATATCCATGACAGGCTGATGTGCCCAGACAGAATGAGCGATTAGGAGGCTAATTCCCCCGATAACAAAATATGTAAATGATCTCATCAAACTAACCTTTTTCCATAACTTGAATGGGTACTGAATGGCCCGGCTTGATGTCATGAATATTGGCAGCATCTAAGAAGCCATCTACGCGTATTAGGCCTTTCCCAATGAGTTGTGCAACGTATTGACCATTGAGGATAAATACCTGCCCGTTTGTTGAGGAAGTTAATAAATAATCACTGCCATTCTTACTTACTTGTCCGTAAACACTCAAATAAACCTTAACTGGGTCATAACCTCCTTTTTTAATGGCGTCGTAAATTTCAATTAAGGCCACTTTGCTTGTCTGCTTGTAATGCCAAAGTGATCCTATGCGTATTGATATCAATCAACACACCATCATCACCATATTGCGATTTATCGAGAAAACTTAATTTGCTCAGATTCTTTTCTGCTCCATAGGCACAAAAAGAGCAGACCACACCTTTTAACTTGAATAACGGCCTGGTTTGGTTGTATAGCTACCGAGCTAGATACGTTGGCTGATTCTGCTAAAGCGAATGTACTCAACAAAAGAAACGAGCCAGTGACTGTTAAAATTTTCATTTTAGACCCTATTAAATTGAAAAAGGTAGGAAAAAGCTTTAATGCTCCTCCTTATTATGATCAATGCTAGATGATGGAGTTAACTCCATGTCAACAGCTACACTATATAAAATGAAAAATTTCTATCTGAATAAGATAATGACAATATGAGGAAGTTATTTCTAATGAAAGACTTCCTCATATTGGGTGAATGTTTATATTGGATCTTGTGTTTTAATACTGGGTAACTTCCACAAAACGAACAAAGCCGGAAAACAAGCAACACCATGAGTAGAGCAGACGCCGTTCCGCCAACCATTGGGGCAGCAATTCGCTTCATCACATCGGCACCAGTACCGTCACTCATCAGTACTGGTAGTAATGACATTGATAAGGCCAGACCAGTCATCAGCATCGGCCTGATGCGCTGCGAAGCACCTAGTGCGACTTCGAAAAACACCTTGTGACTCATCGAGGGGTTACGCTTTTTGCTTCAATTAATGCATGGTCTAAATAGTGCAACATCAGTAAACCGAGCTCTGCCGCTAGACCTGCCATGGCTATCATGCCGACCCAAACAGCGACGCTCAACTTATAATCTAGCGCGAAAAGCAACCAAACCGACCCCATTAATGCAAAAGGCATGGCACTCAATACAAACAGAGTGTCGCTAAATCTGCCGCGATGTAAATAGAGTAATAAGAATACCGCAAACAGTGTGGCGGGAATGACCCATTGTAGTTTTGCTTTGGCGCGTTCGAAATATTGAAATTGCCCAGCCCAACCCAATCGATAGCCTGCGGGCAACGCCACTTTTTGATCTATCACCTGTTTTGCCTGTTCAACATAATCTGCGACGCCCAGTTCGCCCTTGGTATCAACAAAAACAAATCCGACTAACTGGCCATCTTCATTACGGATCATCGGTGCGCCTGTACGAAACTCTATATTGGCCACTTCGGTAATAGGCACTTGAGTACCCGTTTTGGTCGGTACCAAGACTTTTTCCAAAGCATCAATTGAATCTCGGTAATCTCGGGCATAACGCACATTCACCTGATAACGTTCGCGTCCTTCTAAGGTCTGTGTAGCCGGTATACCACCAACAGCTGCCATCAAAACATCTTCAACATCCTGAACATTCAATCCGTAACGAGCTGCCGCATCCCGGTCAATATCGAAGTCGAGAAAATACCCGCCAGTCAGGCGTTCTGCAAAATGCGCTACGGGTATAATGAGATGTACGTGGATCATCTTGTAATGCCCGCTCAATAGTTACAGCGGTTGCTTCTATTTGACCTAAATCATCGCCAAAAACTTTAATTCTAAGGTACTACGTATGCCTGTTGCTAACATTTCGGTACGTGTCTGAATTGGCATCCACCAGATATTCGGCATACCAGGGTAGTTAAGTTTTTTCATCCATTTCGGCAATTAAATCATCCCAGGTTAATCCTTCGCGCCACTGATCTTTAGGTTTCAGGGTTACCACTGTTTCGACCATAGAGAGTGGCGCAGGATCGATAACACTGGTAGAACGACCAACCTTGCCAAACACGCGCTCAACTTCTGGGAACGTTTTGAGTTGCTTGTCCATGCTTTGCAGCACCTTACCCGCTTCGGTAATGGACATTCCTGGCATCGCTGTGGGCATATATAAATGCTGCCTTCGTTTAGTGGCGGCATAAATTCATTTCCGAGTTGTTTAACTATCGGCAAGGTCAGCACCAATGAGAGTAACGCGACTGTCACCACAGGCCAGCGAAAACGAATGCAAAATCGGATCATCGGTAAGAACGAAGCGACTAACAAGCGGTTAATCGGGTTTCGCTCAGAATGTATTTTCCCCTCGGATCAATAACACCGCCAATGCCGGGATCAATGTGACTGATAGTATCGCGGCAAACGCCATGCTATAGGTCTTCATAAATGCCAATGGTTTCCAAACAATCGACCTTCCGTCGCCTCCAATGAAAACACCGGAATGAACGAAATGGTAATGATCCTGGTGAGAAAAAGATACTTGGCCCAACATCTTTCATGCCTTCTATGATCAGTGATTTACGTTCGGCTTCTGAGTGTTCAAAACTCAACTTTTTATGCACGTTATCAATCATTACCACGGCTGCATCAACCATCGCACCGATGGCAACGGCAATGCCACTCCAATGACATAATATTGGCGGTCAACCCTTGGCCAGCCATGGGGATAAATGCCAGTAAAATCGCGATTGGTAGGGTAATACAAGCAACAAGCGCAGAACGCACATGTAGCAAAAGCAAAGATAATGAGTGAAACGACAATCATTTCTTCAATCAGGGTATGTTTAAGTGTATTAATTGCACGCTGTATTAAATCGGATCGATCATAGGTGATCACCACTTCGACACCCTCGGGTAAGCCCGACTGCACCTCTTTAAAACGTTGTTTAACCCGTTCCTGGCGTTGAGCGCATTTTCCCATAGCGCATGATCACAATGCCACCTACGGTCTGGCCCTCACCATCCAGTTCAGCAAGCCCCTTTGCATTGCTGGCCCAATCGTGACTTCTGCTACTTGAGACAATAGTATTGGTACATTATTTTTACCGACGCCGATCACTACTTTGGTTAAATCCTCAGTAGACTTTAAATAACCGCGACCGCGAATAAAGTGTTCATGCCCTGCGATTTCAAGCACTCGGCCGACATCATTATTGGATCGACGAATAGCTTGAATCACTTTCGGTAATCCGATCCCAAAACTGGCCAATCTATGAGGATCAATTTGAACTTGATACTCTTTGACAAACCGCCGACTGATGCAACTTCAGCGACACCATCAATGGCCGAGAGCCAATAGCGTAATTTGAAATCCTGCAAAGCCCTTAAATCACGCGAGATCCAATTCGCCCGTTTTATCGACTAATGCATACTGAAATACCCAACCGACGCCTGTCGCATCCGGCCCAAGAGTCGGTTGTACACCCGCGGGTAATTGACTTGCAACCGTATTCAGGTATTCCAGAACTCGCGAGCGTGCCCAGTAAATGTCAGTACCGTCTTCAAAAATGACATAAACAAAACTCGCCTAGGAAGCTTTGTCCGCGGACAAAACGTACGTTAGGAACTGATAAAAGCGCAGAGGTGAGCGGATAAGTAATTTGATCTTCAACTGGGTCGGGACTACGTCCAGACCATGGCGTATAAACGATGACCTGAGCATCTGAAAGATCGGGAATGGCATCAAGCGGAAACATGCTTCGATAACCCCATATTGCCATTATCACGACTAATAATATGGTTATTCCGGATTTATTGGCACAGATCTCAATGAGACGTGCCACCCAACTCTGATTGTTAGTCGATTGGTTTACCATTGATCTGTCCCCGATTTAAGTTTACTTTCCGAGGCGATGAGGAAATTTCCGGAAACGACGATGCGATCACCTTCTTCAAGTCCTTCTCGAACGACCATACGCGAACCATCACCGTAACCCGTTCGAATGACTTGGTGGCTTTAACCTACCTTCACCTAAATCGAGAAACGATACGTTTTTTTGCCAGAAACTAAAATAGCCTCTTCGGGGATCAATAACCTCCTGCCAAAGTCGGCTTTCAGGTGACTTCGGCAAAAAGACCTGGTTTAAAATAACCTTGTTCATTGTCGAGTACTAGTCGTGGCCACGTGCAGTACGAGTTCCAGCACCGAGAAAAGGATCGATCTGCATTACCTTTGCATGAAAGTCACTCCCTGAAAGTTTGGCAGTTGGAACCATCGCTTTCATCCCCTTGCTCAATGAGATTTAAGTCTTGTTCGTAGGCGAAGGTTTCAACCCAGACTTTCGATAGGTCGGCTAAACGCAATAAACGTTGACCTTTTTTAAATGCTGAACCGCTAACGATATTCTTCTCAATTATCACACCGTTGGTTGGTGCAAAAATGGGCACGTAGTCCTGTGCTCTTCCTTTTTTTTCTAACCAAGAAATTTGTTTTGCGCTTAATCCCCAAAGTTCGAGGCGTTTACGGCTGGCAAATATCGAAGACTCTCGATGTTGCCCCTCTCGATTACGCTTCAGTGTTTCAAGGTATTCCCTCTTGTAATGAGAGCAATTCAGGACTATATAAAGTAAATAATACCTCCTTGTTTAATTTCCTTACCAACGAAGTCTGCGTTTAAATCACCTACCCATCCGTCAAAACGTAAACTAATGTCACTTAGTTTTGTTGGGTCGTAAGTTAGCTCACCTTGTAAACGAATTGGTACTGTAAATTCATCCCGATAAACTTTACCTGTTTTCACGCCAATGGTTTGACGTCGTCCTTCTTCAATCGTAATACTGCCACTTTGCAATTCGTCATGAGTCACTGGCACAAGATCCATACCGCAAATTGGACAGGTACCAGGCGTAGCAGACTTGACCGAAGGGTGCATGGAACAGTAGATAAGCAACATCACCCACAGGAGTCGATGTTGATAATTTGATGCCTTTTTCGGTTGGTTGCCATGTCAAAAGAAAGATCAACGTGATGTTCTTCATCGGTAGCAATATCTACTGCTAACGGCCATGCCCCCGACATAGACAACTCAAATTCTCCTTTGTAGATCCCAGGTGCAGCTTCTCTGATATCAGCTTGTGCATACATCGCGGGCATAGAGCCCATCGCGGGCATCTCACCAACCGCTCTCAATTTTTAGCTCCCTGGATAGGTTGACCTTGTTGATCGCGAACTTGGATCAATATTTTGTTCTTACCGACTTGCGGCGTTTCTGGCTCGACTGATACGGCGACTTGAAAAGGACCTGCATTCACAAATTGACTATTGTCCAAGTTAATATCATTGGTAACTAAACTGACCAATCTTTTTGAATCAACATAATCGCTAATGTGATGATAACCACAAGGATCGAAAAACCGATGAGGTACTCTTTCTTTAATTTATTCATTCTTTTATATTTGGCGATTATCTCAAAAACATCTAAGTTCAGAATGGCATGCCAATCTTTTAGTTGAACTAAGCCAGCCGCAGCCGTCAATTGGGCAAATTGAGCGTGTTGCTCTCGTATCGCCATCTGTTCTTTACGCTGTGTTTCCAGTGTTTGACGCTGCGCAGTGAGCAGTGATAGAAAATCGCCATGACCTGAACGATATTCATTGCGAGCGGTGATTAAGTTTTCATCTGCCAAAGGAAGTAGTTCGTTTTGATAAAGCTGATGAACTGATTTAGCCTGTTGAAAGTAACTATCCGCTTGAACCAATTGTTCACGCAGTTGTATGAACAGATCTTGCTTTTCCCATCGTAAAGCCATCTGTTCAGCTCGAAGACTGTCTTCACGACTAGAGCGTTTACCAAAATCAAAAGGTAAATTAAAACCAACGCCGACCACCCATTGTTGTTCGTTATTCATCCAAAGATTGTTATAACGAGTCATGACCGTAAAACTAGGTAGCGATCTTTTTCGGCCAGCTTTAGTTCGAAATTTTTATGACGTTTTCGGGCATCCAGGCTTTCATGCTGGGTTGATGTGTTAATCGCGCTTTAAGTTTTTACAACATTACCTGGTAACGTAGGAGGGTCTTCACTTAACAACAGTGTCGTATCAATAACAGTGCTAGAAGAAAGGTTGAGCAGACGCTTAATTTGACTAATATCACGTTCGATACTCGCTTTTTAATTCTATAGACTCTGTAACAATAAATGATGTTCATGCGTGGCTTGTAAAACAGCCGATTTATTCGCTGTTCCGGCGGCATATTTGGACTGTACAATACCAGAAACTCCTGCCACAACTCTTGATGCTGATTGTTAATGTTGAGAAGTTGATGATGATACTGCCACTGCGCGACTCGAAGTCGTACATCTCTGGCAAGTACGATTTGCTCTGTGGAGTGTCGCTCTAACCAAACATCGGCTTGAGCCGCAGCAGCTTTTCTCGCAAAGATAACACCCAGGCCAAGGTAACGGTTGACTAAACTCAACAATATAACCGTCATCAAAGCGCTCATCACCAAAGGTCTGAGGGGCTATACCAATCATTATCTTGGGATCATCTAAACTGCCCGCGACATCGACGCTGTATTTTTGTGTGCCTGCAGTGTGAGGAAATGGCTTGAGTCGCATTACATTCAATCGCAATACGCACCACAAATCCTCGCGTGTGGAAGGAGAGAACTGACAGTTTTGTTCTAATGCAGAACTATTAATTGTCTCTGCAAAATGGTCGGGGCTGATATGAACAGGCCCATTAAAAATGTTACGCACATTCGAGTACGCGTTAATAATTGAAAACACTAAGATTTCCTCAAAAAGTTTAAAGTAAGGATTTAAAAACTGCCCATAAATGGGCTTAGAGAGGTATTTTTAGATGCGTAAACGCAGGGTTGACAGATAGGTGTCAGTGCCTAAGGCACTTGGATTATGGCCAAACTCCCAAGCAATAAACTGAACAGGCTGTTTTATTTCAAGTGGCCAAAGGCTGGTAATGATATAAAAGAGTGTTACTTGAGGTAACTCTAATAAATAATTCTGTTGTAAGATTACGGGTTCATCATCTTCAACCTGAGGATTCTTTAACGATATTTCGCTGTTAAAATCGCAACAAGGAGAGTCTTTTCAGCAGCCTTTTTGGAATTATTGTCGGTGACCATCTCGCCACAACAACAGTGTTCTGTGGGACCGCTATGCTCCATCATCTGACAAGCAAACACCGTTTGACTTGCAACAGCAACCCCAGCAAAACCACAATTAATACAACATTATGATGACGACGATGTTCTCTAAATGAATTCACTTAAATCGTATTCCATATTTTTTAGTAAATAACGCTTTTTCCAAAAATAATCGATAAATTCAGGCAATGCTAAAAATGATAAGATTTTGCTTAAGTCTAGCACTTTATTTTGTAAAAATGCCGAGTATAATTACGCAACAACCCGTTTTAAAAGTCATTTTAGTAGCAACAAGCTTTTTCATCATCGACAAACAGACTTTTGAAACCTATCCAGTAATCCTCATTTTTAATAAAGATCGGCCTTAGACATTTTAAATATTGGATTTAGCTCTAGGTCAAATACTCATCTTTACACTATTCAGCGCTGTCTGTACCTATTAGACCAGACCACTTCGAAGGTATTGTCCATATGAGTATAAAAAATCCTCCTTAACCATTGGCCGATTAGCAAAAGCGGCTAATGTTAATATTGAGACAATACGGCACTATCAACGCAAAGAGTTAATTGTTGAACCTGAAAAAGCCCTTAGGTGGTTTTCGTCATTACCCCATGAATAGTGTGGATCGAATCTGCTTTATAAAGCGTGCCCAGCAACTTGGGTTTTCGTTAGAAGAAATAAGACAGTTGCTAACTTGGGCGATCATCGTTGTGCTGATGTACAAACATTAGCGAAAGAGAAACGAGATAAAATTAAACATCAAATAGCAGGATTACTTACCATCCAAAGCGCATTAGGATGAGTTAATATCAACCTGCCATAGTGACAGTAATACAGCCCTTTGTGGTTTTATCGATGGCTTATCCCAAAAAGGTTTTTTAGAAAACTAGCCTTTCAGTATTTTAAATTTCTTTTCTTATTACTTGACTCTGTGCCAAACCCCAGAGTGTAAACTATCCTATATTATCTTTATTTGGGATCTGTTATGTCGAATTCATCTACTTCAAATCGTTCTTTACTATTAGCCATAGTAGCTGGCATAGGTGCATCTGCGTGTTGCTTCGGTCCACTGCTTTTGTTGTCACTTGGAATAGGTGGAGCTTGGGTAGGAAACCTTACGGCTATGGAACCTTATAGTAGATATTTTACCGCGATAACCCTCGCCATATTAGGGGTGGTTTTTCAAATTATATCTCGCACCACAAAAATGTGAGGAAGGAGCCTATGCGCCAAGGTGCTAAAGAACCAACGCATCATTTTTTGCAGTCAGTATTATCCTTATCGCCATGATGAGTTTCCTTATTACGCGGATTACATAATGACTAATAAAGATGTAGTTAATTACAACTTGTTATATTTTGAACTGAAATTTTAAGAGGCCGACAATGAAAAAACTTTATACCGTTACAATACTTTTAAGCTCATTACTTATGATCGGGAATGTTTTGGCAACGCCAAAATGACGAGGTAGCCAGTAATATTGCTACGCCAGAATTATCTGAGAAAGTATTCTCTATCGAAAAAATGACCCGTAAAAATGTGTCATATCACAGTGCGCAAAGCGATGGAGAAAGTAGCAGGTGTCGTAAAAGCGACCGTTGATTATGATAAAAAACAGCCACCGTTTTGTTTGACCCAAAAAGCAAATGTTGACGCTTATAGCGTTAGCATCGACAAATATAGGCTACCCGGCTACATTACAAAAATAAAAGGTGAGTTATGTTTAATCCTTTGAGGCTTCTACTCGCGTTGGTGATAAAGCGGGTTCTTTGAGCGCTGTTGTTTCAGCAATGGGGTGTACTATGTGCTTTCCCGCCATTGCAAATATTGCAGCCGCTTTAGGTATGGGCTTCCTAGGACAATGGGAAGGGTTATTCATAAATACTTTATTCCCAACATTTGCCTCAATAGCGTTAGCAATGAACATTTTAGGTTGGTTTAGTCATCGTCAATGGCACCGTAGTTTACTTGGTTCAATCGGTCCAATTTTGGTCTTGTTATCTTTATATCCTTGGTTTGAATATGAATGGAGTACATACGTAACTTATTCAGGATTGGGGTTAATGGTTGTAGTTTCCATATTAGATATGATTTCTCCTGCAAGTCGTCGCTGTGATGATGAATCTTGTGCAGCTTAAATTGATAATTAGAAATTAAGGAAAAAGAAATGTTGAATATTAATGAAGCAAGTTGTTGCGCGTCTAATTCTCCTAAACAGCAAAAGCAATTGCATGTAGCAATTATCGGTAGTGGCTCTGGTGCCTTTGCTAGTGCGATTAAGGCGGCTGACGGTGGTGCTAAAGTTACTATTATTGAAGGTGCAGATATGATTGGCGGTTGCTGTGTGAATGTTGGCTGTGTGCCGTCAAAGATACTTATTCGTGCAGCACAGTTGGCTCATCAGCAACGCAAAAATCCATTTGACGGGCTTGAAAACAATCATCCTCAAATAAGCCGTTTATTGCTTGCACATCAGCAAACATCTCGTGTTGAAGAATTACGTCGTGCGAAATATGAAAACATATTAGATAAGAACCCAGCATTATCCTTATTAAAAGGTTATGCAAGCTTCAAAGATGAAAGTACATTACTCATCAAAAAACATGATGGCTCAGTAGAAGAACTTCATGCAGACCGTATTCTAATTGCAACAGGATCGACACCTACGATCCCGCCAATCAATGGCTTAGCAGATACCCCGTATTGGACATCAACGGAAGCACTATTTTCTGAAGAAACGCCCGATAACTTAATCGTTATTGGCTCATCAGTTGTCGCATTAGAAATAGCCCAAGCTTATGCGCGTTTAGGAAGCAATGTAACTATAATGGCACGTCATACGTTATTGTATGCTGAAGACTCATTGTTAGGTGAGAAGCTGACTGAATGTTTTGAAAAAGAAGGCATTCGTGTGCTTAACAACACTCAGGCTAGCAATGTAAGTCATGATGGAAATCAATTCTCATTAGACACTAATGAGGGGACTTTAGAAGCAGACAAACTACTTATCTCTACTGGTCGTCATGCAAATACAGCTCAACTTGGTTTAGAAAAATGTTGGCGTCAAAACTGAGAAAAATGGAGCTATCGTTGTTAATGAAAAAATGGAAACATCAGCGCCTAACATTTATGCCGCTGGAGATTGTTCAAACATGCCTCAATTTGTTTATGTGGCCGCTGCTGCTGGGTAGTAGAGCGGCTATCAATATGACGGGTGGTGACACTAAGCTTGATTTATCAACAATGCCTGCCGTTATATTTACTGATCCTCAAGTTGCCACTGTTGGCTTAACCGAAGAAACAAGCCATAACAGGTGGTTTTGATGTGATTAGTCGGGTGTTGGATATGGAAAATGTGCCACGTGCATTAGCTAACTTTGAAACAGATGGCTTTATTAAATCTAGTAGCGGATAAGCCAACGGGTAGAATTCTTGGGGCACAAATACTTGCCCATGAAGGGTGTGAACTAATCCAAAGTGCTGCTTTAGCTATTCATAATAAAATGACCGTTGAAGACTTAGCAGGGCAACTATTTCCTTACCTAACTATGGTAGAAGGACTAAAACTATGTGCTCAAACTTTTAATAAAGATGTTTCTGAACTTTCATGTTGTGCAGGTTAAAGGAAAATGATGTCGATTGCTAACCAGAAAACAGAAAATATAGCCATTAATATAAATAGTCATTTTGAAGTGATCCTGATTTTATTAGTTTTGTTAATGCTGATGATGATTTGTTAAGTTTTCCATTAAGCATCTCTCAATTGGCTATGTAGCTCAAACAACAGTACATACAGCTAGAAATTATGTTACTGAAGGATTGATCAGTTGGGGGGCACACTAAATCAGGGTATGGTCTTTACAATTTGTGTGCCTTAAGGCAACTGCGTTTTATTCGAACCGCTAGGGCCGCGGGTTTATTGATTTTAGATATAAAAACCACTACTAATTTCAATTAACACAGAACATTTAAATATTCCTGAAGACACGATAAATTTGTTGAATATTAAAATTCAACAAAAAAAGGCATATTTAGAAATTATATCGAAGCAAATTGAAACACTGGAGCAATTTAAATAAATCTAGTATTCGTCTAATTTGTCCTAAAAGCCTATCAGGTAACCATATAAGTTCGATAAATTTTTATCAAAAAAAATAACCCTAAAAAGTTTTAGATATACTCAAGACATCAGTAAATAAATAGTTGGTATATTACGTAATTATGAGCTGATCAATCCATAAAATATTATTTCAATTAATTACGAAAGAAGTGGCTAAATTCAACGATTTTACCTGGCCGGACCTCTATATGAAAATAATTTACGTGATAAAGATAAGCCTGCAAGAGACTATTACGATGCTTTGCTGGTTTCTTCTGGGGAGCGTTGCCCATTTTGTGGTGACATAGGGCAGACCAAGAATTTAGATCACTTTTTACCCAAAGCTCATTTTCCTGAATTTTCTGTAATGCCACTTAATTTAGTTCCTTCTTGTCATGACTGTAATATGGGTGAAAAGGCAAACTTACGCTACTGTTGAAGACGACCAGGCTATTCATCCTTATGTCGATAAAAAGGTATTTTTATCAAGAACAGTGGGTATATGCAAAGTATATTGATGAAGATGATGGTGCTGTAGTTTATTTCGTTCAATGCCCTGCTGCTTTGAGCCCAGAAGAAAAGAACAGAGCTAGAAACCACTTCAATGGTTTAGATTTAGCTAATAGGTTTAGCTTGGAAGCAGGCAAGCATTTAAGTGAAGTAATTGATCAAAAAGAATGCCTTTGTAGATGTAATATTGGGTTTGATCCTCCAAGCAACACCACAGGCAATCAAAAATGGTTTTGTGAAATGCTAACCTTCAACCTCTCCTAGATTCCGGGCAGTTTGCTAATCACTGAAGAAAGGTAATGTATCAATGCTTAGCAAACTCAGATGCTTTTTTGATATGTAATATTCTTCATGCCTCAGGTCTTTTATCTAAACAGGCAACAATAAAAATTATAAATTGGATGCTTTTGAGTTTAAGGTTGATGATTAACTAAACAATATCGTTTAATAAACTTCGTAGTCTTCAATATTTATAAAACCATCAAGTTCTTTGGCTGGGATTTGGCTGTTGGGGTTGGCCACTGCCATTATATGTTTAATCCCGAATTCTTGCGCTGCTAATAAGACTTGTTGAGAGTCATCAATAAATAAAGTGACTCACTTTCAAAATTTAAATGACTTTGCAATTTTTTCCATAATTTTTGACTTTCCTTGTTACTCAAAAATATGACATGATATTAATTCACTGATATGTGAATCTAACTGTGTTTTTCAATTTTTAAAACTGAGTGAATCAGGGTGAGCATTCGTTACTAAAACTATTCTTTTTCCTGCTACTTTTAGCGCGTCTAAAAAAGGAATTACGTCATCTCTAATTCTGATTAAATGACTAATTTCGAGCTTTAATTCGAGTATTGGTAAATCTAATTCTTTCTGCCAATAGTCTAAACAATACCACTCTATCTGCCCTGAAACAGAATGATATTTTGACATCATTTCTTTCTTAGCGTCTTCTAAGAAATATTCTTTTTTTCGCTAGTGTTGAAGGAATATGTTCTAACCAAAAATTCGGTATCAAAATTAAGATCAAGCAAAGTACCATCCATATCGAGGAGAACAGTGTTTATTTCAGACCAGTTAACCATTGCTTAACCTTTAACATTAAATGTCGAGTATAATAGTGTTGTCATTATACCATTTTGGTAAATGAGATATTAATAAATCATCCTAAAAAAACAGACATAAAAATGTCTCAAGCAAGTGACAAATTCTACTTAATCGAATTTAGGGGTGATCTTTATATTTCAAAGATAACTTACCTCTTAAGGTGGAGGAGCCACCGAAGCACAAACCAATAAAATAACAATGATGAACATCACAATGGTGACAAATTGAGAAATTACCAATTTCCACCAAATACTATCATCTCGTTTCTCTAGTTCGGTAACAACATTAACGACTTCTTCTCTATCTGAACCATCTTCATCAGAAAGTCTCTGAAACAAAGGTTTGTACTCTTCGCGTATTGCTTTTAGTGAACTAAATTGGCCACGTAAATTAAATGTCACAAAAACAGCTAATACAAAAACGACAAAAATAAAGGTCAGATTTTTATAAAATTCTATTGTACCGACTGACGCTGGTTCAATTTTACTGGTAGCAAGCCAAACACCAGCAGGGATTGCAAACGCTTTAGTGGCGACATCATCAAACACCTTATTTATCTTGACGATGTATTCTGTCTTTTTTCTTGATACTCTTTACGAACTTTATCAAAAGAATAGTTACTGACAAACTGCTCGTAACTAGTTAATAGTTGAGTAGCAAATGCATTAAAATGGGTCATCAAATACGTCAATCGATGCTTGGTGTCTTGGTGCTTTAAAAATCCGACTAACGCTTCCCGAACAAGCGCCGTCTTTGCTTCTTTTGTGAAGGTCTTTGAAAGCAGTTCTTTGAGAGAATCAGGGTCAATATCATGCGTTAATACAGAATCATCTAATTTAAAGCTGATTGGTAAGCTTTGCCCGAAAATGATCAAATACTCCCTAGATGCTGTTACATCATTGGCAAACTTGAGTAATCAACTGACAAACTTTTTGGTTGCATTACAATAGCGAGTGTAGCATTGAGAAGCTGTTCACTAGAGTGCATCTCATCATTCGATGTAAGATAAACACCTTTAACTGGTGATAAAACACGCTCTGGATATGATAGGAGTGTATTCCAACTGTCACAGATAAAGTAGTTAGCATGAATCTTTTCTTTAACCAACTCAACCTTTAGCTGACACGAAGAAAACTTCTCTTGATATTGAAAGTCTGGTAATTGGGGGCTGAGCTTGCGTTCACCATTTTTAAAAATTTCAACACCAGCCGAGCACAAGTCTAGTTCAACCAAAGCGTTTAGTTTTTGGATATTGTCAGCGGTAACACTAATGAAAGCCAGAAATATAAACATCGTCATACTCTTCATCAGCTAACTGCTGCTTTATCCACAGCATAATTCTGTAACGCTTCTATATTCATTTTATGTAATAGCTTGTCTGCTGGCTTCTTCTTCGATGATATCAGTTTCAAAGAAGGAGGTATTTCATCAAACGTTAGCTTGTTATTACTATAATGCACTGTCCTACCAAGTAAGCTTCTATCAAAGCTGATTGAAACGCCACCTGACTTACCAGAAATTCTCAGATATTTTTTCAGCTCTGCATTACTGATATAGCTATTTCTTCACCTATATCATGAGTTGTCCTTGCATGATCTAAAAACTCGTCAACATGGGAAGGAAACACACGATTTGCAACCTCAGTCAGCTTAACTTCTTCACCAAGCTTTTGCTGGTCTTTGATAAAAACTATGTGCATCATCAACTTTCATTTGCACCACCTCATCGGCGTAGTCCAGTGAGTCTTTGGCAAACCCTTGTATTGCTTTTTTTAAGCTTTTCGTTTCAGTAATCGCAGCCTGCTTATCACGTTGACAACCGATAAACTCTTCAAAGTAGTCACCTCTGCGGCCAGGCCAGCTTTAAATTTGATATACCGACTAGTTAAGTTTTCCTCCCAATCAGTTAAATTTATCGACGCTCCTAGGTGCAACTTATTAATATCAATGATTTGAGAGGCTTCAAGCTCTAAATCATCAGAGGTATTATAGCCATCGGCACGCTGTAAAACCGCCAAAAGCTAAGCTTGCCTTTCCACGACTCTCATATTCATAAAATACCAACAAGCCCCCTAACAGATTGCAATGCAGGGCGGCGCATAATTACCGCATACCTTCGTGCCATAGCTTGGGTCATGGCTACAAAATCGTCACATGTTAAGTTTGTATAGTGGTTTGATAGGTTTGCTCAAATGGAGGGATAGTTGATTGTCTACATCAACGGCAAATTCTCCGATGTTGAGAGTTGCATGGGAAAACAAAGAAATTAAATCGTCAGTAAGTGTTCCTGCTAGGCCAATTAGCATCATTAACTGTAGCCCTTAGGTTTTCAACAACTCGTCCAGTTTGTTCATTCCGTTTTATTTCATGAATTATTACGATTAATAGCCACTACATAATTTCCTTTTAATTGTTTATTCCATTTGTGCAGCTGCCCTAAAAACACATTTATAGATAACATATATCATATCTATTATTTTAGAGAAATTAGTTAACAACGATAAGATGTTAACTTGATGTCAAATAATAACTTCTATGAGCAACACCTAAATTGATTGTATAGAATGTCCTAATTATTGTATATGCTACCTTGCGGATTTCAATGTAATTCAAGTCAAATAATTTGAATAATATATGTATTGTTAATAATGTACGTGATGTTTAGCTTTATTTTCAAAAAGTCATTTATTACAAAGTATTACTTAATATAGGAACTGTAACATACGAAATTAAAGATTATATTTGGTGTGTGGTTCCATCCATATCTAGCAAAACAGTTTTGATTCTTGCCAATCAAGCATAGATTTATCCTATGAAAACAATTTAATATAGCAGTATATCGAAGTAATCGAACCAAGCCTAAAAAAAGCCAGACAATGACAATAAAAAACATCTTACCCATTATTAGCAATCATAAACAAGTTGCGCAAAGTCGTTTATTTAAAATAGAACAAATTGATTTAGCTTTTAATAATGGTGCAACCCCGTCAGTATGAGCGTATGTTAGGCAGTGGTCGTGGCGCGGTCATGATTGTGCCTATGCTTGATGATGAAACTTTTTTATTGGTACGGGAGTATTGTGCTGGTACTCATAGTTATGAGTTAGGCTTTCCTAAAGGTTTAATTGATGCAGGCGAACAAGCTGAGCAAGCAGCAAACCGTGAATAAAAGAAGAAATCGGTTATGGTGCAGATAATTTAATTCATCTTCAACAGGTTAATATGGCTCCGGCATTTTTCAGTGCTAAGATGGATATTTTTATTGCTGAGCAGTTGTACCCTGAAAATTGGTCGGTGATGAGCCTGAACCATTGTAGCCAGTACCGTGGAAGGTCAGTGAATATAAACAATTATTAACCCAAACAGATTTTAATGAAGCCCGCAGTGTTGCGGCCTTAATGTTAATTGTCGACAGGCTAAGAGGTAGTTAATGGCTGAGCAAATATTATTAAATATAGCGCTTGAAGCTGCAAAAAAGCAGGTCAACAAGTGATGCAGTTTTATCACTCGGGTGATTTTACCGCAGAAACCAAAGATGACGACAGCCCGGTCACCAGTGCTGATATTGCTGCTAATGACATTATCATGGCGTGCATTTGGCTGAGTTTACACCTGATATTCCGGTGATTTCGGAAGAAGTAGGGGCAACTAAATTGGCCGTCGAAAACCAGTGGTCACGTTATTGGCTTCTCGATCGATTGATGGGACGGTGAATTTATTCTCAAAAGTGGTGATTTTGCAATTAATATTGCACTGGTTGAAAATGGCTGGCCGTCTATTGGTGTATTCATGCGCCAGATCACCAGGTGACTTATTACGCACAAAGTAAACTTGGCGCATTTAAAGAAGCAAATGGTACAATAGAGCAAATTTTTGTTTCGCCATTTGATGGTATTCGGCCAGTGAAAGTCGCGTGGTTAATGTCACAGAAATTACAACTCATGGGGCAATACCTTGACGATACTTATGAGTATGAATATGTACCTTTAGGTAGTTGTTCATTAAAAATTGTTTAATTGCTGAAGGGCTTGCTGATTGTTATTTACGCATTGGGCCAACCGGTGAATGGGATACCGGCGCAAGCCATTGTATTTTAGAACAAGCCGGCGGCAGTATTATCGACAGTGAGTTTCAACCATTAACCTATAATGAGCGGGAAACCTTGATGAATCCAGACTTTATGAGTTTAGGCTCACAAGACTTTCCTTGGACTAAAATTATTAAACCCCATCGTGCTAAACGTACAATATAAGGAAAATCATGCGTATTTTATTAACTTTAGTGACTTGTTTATTATCATTACCTAGTGTTGCTCATTGGCAACTTGATAATGAGAATTCGCAATTAAATTTTGTTTCTATTAAAAAAGAAGCGATTGCCGAAGTTCACACTTTTAAAGTGTTATCAGGTCAGATTAATGAGCAAGGAAAAGTGACTTTTGCTGTTGATCTTGCGAGTGTTGAAACTAATATTGCCATTCGTAATGAGCGTATGACGCAATATTTGTTTGAAACAGATAAGTTTGCTCAAGCAACATTTTCAACGGAAGTTGATAAAAAAACATTAGCGACATTAAAGCTTGGTGAAAGCAAAAAAGTTGCGTTAACTGGCGAAATTAATCTTCACGGTGTCAGCCAAAGTGTTTCGACAGAAGTGTTAGTGACAAAATTAAGTGATGGCAAAGTATTAGTTAATTCATTACAACCGGTAATTATTAATGGCAGCACTTTGGCTTAACGGCAGGTATTGAAAAATTAAAATCATTGGCCAGTTTAACAAATATTAGTTTTGCTGTACCGGTAACCTTTCAACTAAGCTTTATTGCTCAATAACCTGTTATAAGTTTTAGCCTGCTGTAAAGACGGGCTAAACGACTTAGTTTATGCCTTAAATTGCTCGGCGGGTAGAATATTCACCGTTTCATGAAGTTCTGAATAAACCAGTACCGCACTACCATTAAGCAATTGCTCATGTACTTGAGCAATTTTATCATCCAAGCTGACATCTTCTAAACCGTATTCGGTACCTTCTTGTAAAACATAATTGGCAATAATATTGTGTAAAATCTCGGCGGATAAACTGCTAATAGGAATGATCATAGGTGTTTTGTTAAATACTCTGGAACTCTAGTTTCTAACCAAAATATTGGTTTGAAAGGGTTATTGCCAACAATAAAGCCAACATGACCGCCATATTGGCTGATCTCGAAAGTAATATTATTAGGCAGTGGCGGTGTTGCGATTATTTTTTCATGGTCAAGAAATGGGTCGTCTTGGGCATGAATAATCAAACAAGGCTGTTTTATTTCAGCTAATACCTTAATGCCACTGACTTGTTGATAATAATCTTCTGCGTTAATAAAACCGTTTAATGGTGCGGTGACATAATCGTCAAATTGCCACATGGTGTTAATACTTTTAACTTTGAGAGGGCAAATATTGGCAATAGGTTGTAGCTGATGTTTTTTAAGGTGCTGTTTTTTAGCATACCCAATAAATACTTTTGATAGATTTTTGAAGCACCACGGTTAATTTTTTTACTACAGCTGGCTAAATCAAGAGGCGCACAAATAATACAAGCGGCTTTATAAGGATTGTCAGGTTGTTGTGCTAAATATTGAACCGCAACATTACCGCCTAATGAGAACCCGATCAAAGCGAATGAGGCCTTAGGGTAACGCTGAACTAATTCACGAGTAAAATAGGTTATATCTCTAGTATCACCGGAGTGATAAGAACGCGCTTGACGGTTTGGTTGACTACCACAACCTCTGAAGTGCATTAACACGCCAATGTAACCGCTGCTTTTAATGGCTTTTAGCATGCCTTTGGCATAGTGGCTATTTTGAGAGCCTCTAAGCCATGCAGAATAACAACAATAGGTTTTTCTGGCGCTTGCTCAGGTGATTCTGTCCACGACAGTTCAGTAAAGTCACCATCAGGCAATTCCAGTGTTTCGTTAAATTCAACCGCCGAAGATTTATCTTGCAGCAGTTTTGCGAACATTGTTTGACCATGAGGATTTTTTAGCCACCAAGCGGGCTTGAAGTTACTGGAGTAAAACACACACAACATTGATTAAATAATTTAGCAGGAAATTTTATATCACCGAGGTGGTCGATGTCTGCAACTCATTTGGCTAATAGGCAAACTTTATCTTTTTACGGTAACAACTCTAAACTAATTGATTTACCAATAAGCCTTTCGCGCTTCTTCATCTTTGGTATTAATCACTGATGTTTGGAGCCGAACCTCCCGCTTGCTGTTGTTGAGTTGATGTTTGGCTATAGTCGCTATCTTGTATATTGGAACGAGAAGAGGAAACATTGACAACCGCGGTTTGATAAGTTGAAACTTGACTACTTAAACTATTGTTTTGTGCTCCAAGCGATGAAGATGTTTCAGCAAGCTGGTTATAAGCATTCTCTAATGCGGTTTGGGTCGCTTGAGATCTGCAGCATCTAAACCTGATAAAAATTAGCATCACCAAGTGCTTCACCAGCAACGGTATTTACTTGTTCGGTTATTTGATTAAACTCTGCTTGAATTGCTGATTGATCAGCCAATGGGTTACCAGATTGCACGGATAACGTATTCGCTCGTGCGTCAGGGCCTTCTTGAATAGCGGATAACTGGCCATCTTGCACATTGTTAATATTGATCTGATCTTGATTATTATTGGCCAGTTGAACATCGTTATTAATTTGTGATGTTAATCGTTCAGCTATTTGTAAACCGGCAGCATCATCCGCAGCACCATTGATGCGTTTACCTGAGGCAAGTTTTTCTTCTTCTTTATCACGCTTTTCGTTTAAACGATCGATGTAACTTGCCGAACTTGAAGCTGAGTAACACCTTGATTGAGAGAAACTTCCATCTGAGATCACCTACGTAATACTGAACTGTTTTGTTAGTATAACAAAAAAGGCAAAGCTATGCTCAAAAAATGTACATTTGTTATTTGTTTTCATCAATATTTTTGAGGAAGTAATAAACATAAAAGCTGCAAAATACCTAATACGATAGCAAAATGAGTAAAAGCAAAAATAACCACAGGATCGGTTAATAACATATTGAGTAAGTTCATAGGAAGCACCTTATTTATTGTCATCATTAAATTTTCTTCTAACTAAGATAATAAATAAGGTGTGATAGCGAGGTTCTGATCTAGGTCAACTTTATGGTTAAATTTTTTAAAAAGTTAGTTTATCAGCGGCTATTTTTGCTTCTAAATCTTGTTTTCGAACTAGTTTATTATAAATTAAATTTGCTTCTTCACGGGCAGATTTAATTTCTTCTACTGATAAGTTACGTTCGTCGATATCGCGACTTTTTTCAGCATTTTTATAGCCACCTTTGGCGGCGACTGAGTTCCAAACATAAGATAAATAATTACTTTTTCTACGCCTTTGCCTTCAAAATACATTAAAGCAAGATTAAATTGTGCCAACGCAAAATTTTGATTTGGCAGACTTTTTGTACCAACGGGTTGCTTGGTAATAGTCTTGTTTGGTTCCTTCGCCTTGAGCGTACATAACCCCCTAAATTAAATTGTGCGCTTGGCAATTCTTTCATTGCCGCTTTTTCCATTAGCTCAAAGGCTTTATTAAGGTCTTTTTCAACTAAAACCCCTTCGGTGTAGATTACCGATAACGCGAATAAAGCATCCGGGTAATTTTGGCCAGCCGCTTTTTTCATTAACTCTAAGGCTTTGTCATTATTTTTAACGGTGCCATAACCGTATAAATAAATTTTTGCCATTTGATATTGTGCTGGCGCGTAATTGTCGTCAACTAAAGGTTGGAATTGATTAATGGCTTCATGAAATTCACGATTTTAATTCATACATCCCTCGGTTAAAGTCGTTAGCAACACTTTGAAAAGCCGTAGTAATTATCAATATTAATGAAAGTAAAATTGATTTCTTCATAATAAATCTATCTGTCAGGGCGGTTAAAATAAGTTTAGTAATAATTTTGTAATTAACTATAAAAGTTAATTTTTAGTTCATAATTTCTTCAATTTTTTCTGATAATTCTAACCATTCCATTTCAATTTCTTCAATCTCGCCTTTTAAGCTGGCTTGTTGTTTTAATAGCTCGGTTAATTTTGCTTTATTTTCCGCTTGGTAAAAATATCGTTATCTGCTAATTGATTTTCGATATCTGAAAGTTCGCTTTGCCATTGTGTTAACTGTTTTTTTCTAATTTATCAGCTTTTTTTTTAGTGGTGCTGCTTGTTGTCGAAGCTGCGCTTGTGCTTGGCGTTACTGTTTTTTGTCAACTTGGCTGTCAGTTTTATCTTTCGAGGGTTTAACTGTGTTTTTTTATCGTTTGTTAGCCATTGTTGGTAATCATCAATATCACCATCGGAAAACTTATCCTTCGCCGTTACCGACTAAATAGAATTCATCTACGCAGGATTCTAATAAGTAGCGATCATGAGCAATTAATATAATAGCCCCCTCAAAGGCTTGCAGTGCTAGCTAATGCTTGACGCATTTCTAAATCAAGGTGGTTAGTTGGTTCATCTAATAATAAGAGTTGTGGTTTTCGGCAACAATAAGCGCTAGTACTAAACGTGCTTTTTCACCCACCAGACATTAAGTCAACTTGGCTTAATGTTGCTCACCACTGAAGCCAAAACTACCACGAGATAATTTCGTGCTTGTGGTTCTGTCATCTCTTTATGATGAAGCGAGTAATATGCTCAACGGCATTACTGCCTGAATGTAATTGCTCTAGTTGGTGCTGGAAAAGTAGCCTATTTTTAACTCTTGTGCCGCGGCTCGTTTACCAGTTAATGGCTGAATGTCACCAGCGAGGGTTTTAATTAAGGTTGATTTACCAGCTCCATTTCGGCCTAATAAACCAATGCGGCTACCAGGCACTAACATTAATTTAGCATTTTTGAAATAACGGCATCTTCACCATAACCACAATCAGCATCTTCTACCGACAATAGCGGATAAGGCATAGTATCAGGTTGTTTAAAAGCAAAGGTAAATTGGCTGTCAACATGAGCCGAGGCTAGGTCAGGTAACTTCTGTAAGCGTTTTAAACGGCTTTGTGCTTGTTTCGCTTTACTGGCTGCTTTAGAAAACGATCAACAAAAGCTGCCATTAAATGCGCCACTTCCTTGCTGCTTTTGGTATTGGGCATCTTGTTGTGCTAAATGTTCGGCACGCTGGCGTTCAAAAGCGGTATAGTTACCTGAATAGAGCTTGGCTTGTTGGTGTTCAATGTGCAGTATTTGTCCGATAACATCATCTAAAAAATCACGATCATGAGAAATTAATACTAAGGTACCGTCAAAACGATTTAACCAACGCTGTAACCAAAGTACGGCATCTAAATCCTAAATGGTTAGTAGGTTCATCGAGTAACAATAAATCAACGACTTATTAAAGCTTGCGCTAAGTTTAAGCGCATACGCCAACCACCTGAAAATCTTTAACCGGTGAACTGAGTTGTGCTTGTTGAAAAGCCTAAACCATGCAATAATTCTCCGGCACGTGCCGCTAAGCTGTAACCACCTATGGTATCTATTTGATTAATAATCGTCGCTTCTTCATTACCATTGTCATTTGCTCTGGCAAGGGCTAACTTTTGCTCTAATTGACGATATTCTTGATCGCCGTCTATGACATAATCTAATGCGGATTGACTTAATGCTGGCGTTTCTTGTTTTACGGTAGCAATTTCCAGCCTGGAGGGCACCGTAAGTGAGCCTAAATCAGGTTGTAAATTACCGAGTAGCGCTGCAAATAGTGACGATTTACCACAGCCATTGGCACCTACTAATCCTACTTTTATAGTTGGGGTGAATGGTAAAGTTAGCCGATTCAATTAGGGTTTTTGTCCCTCTATCTAAGCGGAGGTCTTGGGCGGCGATCCGCACCGTTTTCTCATCAATACAGTATTGACGCTATTGTCGCTTTTCCAAGGACTATGTTTCAAGGTAAAATAAGTAAAATTATTGATACTGAAGAAATAACGTGAAAAAACGATTTATTGCTGGAGCTATTTGCCAAAATGTAAAAGTATGGATACCATGGCGCTGACAAAAGAGCAGAATGTTGAAAAAAGTAACCTGTGTTAGCTGTGGTGGTGATTGACTCAGCCAGAAGAACACATTGAAAAAAGCGTTCGTCAGCATGAGCAAGTGATTGGTGTTTTTAAACCCGAATAGTTAACCCGAATTGTTTGGCGAATTGTAATTGGCTAATTCGGGTTTTTGATGGATAACTTAATAGTGCGGTGGTGGCGGCTCTATTTCATCTTTCGAAGCGCCTTGGCCATTACCATTTTTTAAGTGTTTGCAATTAACTTTAATTGATATTTTAATTCGGCAATTTCTTTTTGATGTGACTGAGCTCATTATTGTTGTCAATAAATATCATCTTGAAAAGCATTGCGAGGACTCAAGCGTTTCAAGCTTTTCAGCCCAAATGTCTTGTAGTTCAGCGGTGTTTGTGATTTTGGTTTAGTCATTAGAATTTGCCACTCCGTTAAAGTTAGCAGAGCTTTCCGTGAGAATGTGGTTATTATCACGAAAAGCGACGGAGTACACAACAGCTCCGGCAGGGCGAATGTCTTTTCTCGGGGTTAAGCAACCAACTTTTTACTCTATGGCCGGTACCTATTTGCCATAAACCTTTACTCTTTTCACTTGGCGCACCTGTTAATAAATAGTCACCTTAGGTGAAAAACTGTACTGAGCTAAAAATCTCTTGGCGATTAGGTATTGCAAGGTACTGCCATTTACCGGTTTTTAAATTCCAAATAAGGGCGGCTTTTGCTATCGGCAGTAAAGGCGTAGCGTCCTTTGGGGATTCATCAAGTGCAACCTAGTTACTCTGCTAGGATGATTAAAGCGGTAAATTACTTGGCCTGATGCGGTGTCCCAAACATAAGCGACAAAATCATTTGAGCCTGAAATAGCTACTGCCCATTAGGTAACATATCAATGGAATTAATTTTTTCTTGATGCTCCCAAAAATTCTAAGCGGCGACCAGTATCAATAGTAACATGAACCACTTTACCGTTAGATTTTCCAATTAAGACATGATTACCTAAATTTGAAACTTTAATGTCACGAATGTTCGATTCGCTGACTTGCCAAAAACCTTCTGACTCACCCGTTGTTGTGTTCCATAAGGCAAATGCTTCACGGTTTGCGGTAACAACATGGCTATTATTGTCGCTAATGTCGGCTGCTAGGACAAGGTTATCGGCAGAATCTTGCTTTAATGACCATGAGTACAATAAGGCGTTGTTTTCAATGTCCCAATAACTTAAACCGTGATGAATCGATGATACGATACTAAATTTGCCATCATTTGAAATGTCGGCAGCATAAGCGCCTTCAATCGCATGTACTAATTGTTTTTTTGGCGTTGAACTGGTATCGCTACAAGCGGTTAACAGACTGGTAAATATAGATAAAGTTATTAACTGACATATTTTTTTACATAGAGACATTGTATTTAGACTTTAATTCGACCATCTTTGTCGGTTAGTATAAGACGTTTTATATTCAATAATATAACAATAATTATTTTATTAGATGCTTGATAATGAATGTCGTAAAGCATTTTGAATGGAGAAGTAGATGAATTTTTTAAAGCCTACATTAGTAGCAGTGGCCTTAGTGTCAGTTTTTGGTTGTCAAGAAGCAGCTAAAAAGAAGAAACAGCGCCATTAACCTTAGAATCAGACCAACAAAAGCAATCGTATAGTTTAGGTTCTTCAATTGGCACATACATGAAAGGCAACTTAGAAAAGCAAGCAGAATTAGGCTTACCTTTAGATGCAGATTATATCATCAGCGGTTTTACTGATAGTTTAGCGGATAAATCGTTAATGACAGACGATGAAGTGCGTACTGTATTAATGGCAATGGAAGCATCATTAAAAGAAAAACAACAAGCTTTGAATGAAGAAAACGCAAGCGGCATTAGCTGAAGGTGAAAAGTTTTTAGCAGATAATGCTAAAGTTGAAGGTGTACAAGTAACTGAATCAGGTATTCAATACCAAGTGTTAACAGCAGCCGAAGGTGATAAGCCTGCAGCGACAGACACAGTAACAGTACACTATAAAGGTACTTTCTTAAATGGTGAAACTTTTGATAGTTCTTATGACCGTGGTCAGCCAGCTGTATTTCCATTAAACCGTGTTATTCCTGGTTGGACTGAAGGTGTACAGTTGATGTCTGTGGGTTCTAAGTACAAATTTACCATTCCATCAGATCTAGCATACGGACCAAATGGTAACCCACCACGCATTCCGTAATTCAGTTTTACAATTTGAAATTGAATTGTTAGAAATTCAAAAAATCAGCTGAGCCAGCAAAAGTTGGTGATGCTAAATAATTAGCTAATTGTTAATTACTTAATGAAAGCGAGTTTAATACTCGCTTTTTTATGCCTAAATATTTTAACCTGCACAAGTGAGCAATAATTTAATGAAATTAGCCTTTGATTTACGGCCCATAGATAAATGCTGTTACAGGTGCTGCATCAATAGCGAATGTAAGCGCTGGGCCGCTTTTAATAATTGCACATTATAAATTGGCAAATAGTGCCGATCATAATCTGAATTTATCACCACCTTCTGCTTTAGTGGAGGCAACTAATGCCGTGGCTACGACAATATTGAAAAGCTGGCTTGTTGTATTATTTGAAAAGACTCGTCCCCCAGCTAATAGTCGTTATGTTTTTGTCAACTGTTTGTCTTAATAATAACGCTGGTGTTTGTTGCCACTGTTTTTGTAACTGCTTGAGTTTGTCATTAAAAGTTAAACCCTTCATTTTTTAATAAACATTCATCCCAATACCAATGTAAAGTTATTACATTTGCTGGTACTGGTAATTTTCACTTTATTACCTCTAAATCGCTAGCAAAGCTAACATGCAAAGGTTGATGAATATCACCAAATGGCCTAAAAACATCAATGCTTGAGTTTTTGACCATTGCTGAGCTTGTTGTAGTTGTTGGCTATGAATAATGATAGCGTGGGTAATACAATTTTTATCGCAGGTGTTTTTATTAATATGCTGAGCTGTTCTTTGCCAAGTCGTTTAAATAATGCCACGATTTGTATTTATTATATTCGGGTTAGCTTTTTAATGGCGTCAGCCTGGTATGCTTTGGCAAAATTGATCGAAGCATTTGATTTTTGATGGTTATAGCGATTAATCAACTTTTGATGCAGATTAGGAATTAACGTTAACAACTGCTCAATTTTTTGTTGTTGTGCCGACGGTAAATTATTATAGGCGAGTTGGCAAACTACTTGGTGAGCAAATTTATCATAGGCATTCGCCGAAAAAGAATAGATGATAAACAACAGATTGCTACAAATAGAGAGAATGTTACGCGGATTTTTCAATTAGTCACTTTTAAATGTTTGGTTACGAATAAGTGTAAAAAGTAGTCAACTTATTTTTTTAGATAGATTACACTGCGTTTTGAGTATTATTCAATACCGATTAAATATCATGTTAAAGGACATAACAATGCAAAAAAACTCATCTTTTATTAAATATTTCTTTTTTATTTCTTTGATCTTTAGCCCATTTATTTATTTATGCAGATAGCAAAATAAGTGATGGTGAAGTAATATTCATATCTTGAACTGTCGGGCATAAAAGCATCGATTCAAGGCCGTATGCACCAGCACAGGTCGAAATGATGTCACAACAAATGCAATTAACCTCTGCTGATCCTGAAAAGATCGTGTCGTTATCTCTGTATTGTTAGAGGCGTGGCAAGAAGAAAAAGTTAATCAGAGCTTATCTCATATATTCAAAACAATATGACATCGGCAGAAATGACACAAATTTTATCTTGGTTAAATACTCCCTCGATAAAACGCATTAAAAAGCGTCAGAACAGCGGCAACCAGCCCTGATTTACAACAAGAACTCGCTATGCTCTATATGGCAATTTACAGTCCTAACCCACCAACACCGGCTAGAATGGCTGCGATTAAAGAGTTAGTTTCTGTAACTAAAAATGGCTGAAAAAATGCCACGGATATTGCGGTGAGCATTGTTGCCAATATGTTTAAAGGTATACAACAGCGATGCCGGAAAAACAAGTGAGCGAAGAACAAATTCAGCAACAAGTAAAACAAGTACGTGCCATGATGTCGTACAAGCGATGAACCAGCAAATGGTGTTAATGTCGTATTACATTTACCGTGACGTTAGCGATGAGAACTGGCTGAGTATATGAGTTTTTATCAAAAAGTTTAGGCAAAAAAGAGTTGACCGTAGTGTACGGCGGTATGAAAATGCCATGCAGTTATGGGGTGATAATATTGTTGTAGGTTTATCAGAAGCTTTGGGAAACAAAAGAAGCGTCAGAATAAGCAACTAGCAGCGTTAGCCTTATTACGGGCTATCAATGTAAATATCAACAGCAGACAAAGTCTACATTGGCATTGTCTGCTTTTTTATTGCCATTTTTTAGGTAATAAAAAAGCCTTAACCGAAGTTAAGGCTTGAAGTGCTCGCTGTATGGTCTAGTTAAAACTAGCTTCTTTTTAGTTGTCTTTTTTCTAGCGCGGGTATTTTATAACAAAGCTATTTTAATGAAGCAACAACTTTAATAGAGCAATTACACCACGACAATATTCGTATAATAGCTTGTTTTTGATGTGTTTTCCGATGGAATAACTTGAGTGATATATCAATATGTGACCAAGTTTGACTAATTAAAATTTCAATAAAAAAGATTGTTTAACAAACGAAATAAAAAGTTAGTTGTTTCAATTAGTAAGGTTAGCTATTACATGACTATTTTATAGTTAGAGAAAAAGGGCTAGCGTCAAAAATAATCATAAAATTACAAGCATTAACTATTGAGAGAGTTAATACTAAGCTGTTTTATGGTGTTCATAGTGATAAAAAAAGTTATTAATATTTTTTATTTTTACCGAATCATTTTTTCTTAAATAGCCAGCTAATTTTATTTATAGCCCCGACTAATACAAATATCATTTTCACTATTTTTATTGGTTGTAATACAAAAATAGCTGCTCAGAAAAATAAGCGGGATCTTGTGTGAATGGGCTTAAAAACGGGGCTCGTTGTTCGGCTTTTTATTTTTGCTAAAAATAAATAATTAAGCATTTGTTGTTTGACATTAAGTTGGTAAAGAAAAGGCTCAAGGTTTAATAATTTAGGCGCCATCGAAATTGCTAACATTGACCCCATTGGATTTTGATAATCAAATGTCAAAATATCTTCCATTTTGCTTTTTGCTTTGGTGGTAATGTGATTATTTTCTAATGACATTAAGCCTTGATTTGAAGTCATCCACTGGTACAGCATGTTAATGGTTTTATTTTTTTTATAGAGCACTTTTGTCGGCAATAAATTCAAAAATTTAGGTAAACTTTCGTCGTATTCATTAAGGTTATAATCGTCAAGATTAATGTCTGCTAATGCATTTACTTGAGCGACAAACTCATGGAAAAATTGTTTATCCATCGACAACTGTGCTTTTGTTAGCGGTGCAAATGCCGCTAAAGTTGGTTGCCATAAGTTTAATTGTGGCTGAGGGGTTTTGCTGACTAAAAAAGCGGTGGTATTTAATACCATTTCTAGTTCCACTAAGCTTTTAATTTTAGGCACCATATAAGGTGTTTGAGCGAGAATACGTTTATGGAAATTAACTAATTGAGTGAGCGCTTGTATGGTTGATTGATACTGTTCAGCCTTAAACTCTTCAATTAATTGCAGTAGTTTTAATTGTAAAATAGTTTCGCTTGGACCAAAGCTTGGCACGGGTAAATAATAACTCGGTTTTTCGTATAAACTAAAATCCTTAAATGTCATTTGTTGATCATAACGTTCAATGTAAAGGATTTTAGGCGTAACAATGTCAGCGATCAGCTCGCTGTTAAGGTAAATATATTCGAGACAGTTCGGATCTTTTAAATCGCATAATAAATTGGGAATGTTTTCTATCGTATATAAGTTATTAATTAATAACTCTTCTGGATAGTCTTGATAATCAAGTTCTTGGGAGCCGTCGGCCATTTTTTTTAATGCGTTTTGGTATTGTGATAAACGCCATAAGCCAATTTGCATAGGATCTTCACTGATCTCTGACCACATACCTAATTGAAAAATACTGCCGTTATTCTCAACTAGGTGCTCGTTATTATATTGTTGAATTAAATCGGCAATGCCATCATCAAGTTGTTCGTCAGCAAACAATAAATAACCTAACAGTGCACAAATAAACAGTAATAGTATTGAAAAGACTTTCATTTTTAGCCATACCACAATCAATAGAAGAAAAAAAATTAGCTCAATAATTTAATGAAATTAAGTGATTGGCCAGCACACAGAATATACTGTTAGCAGCGGTCAATATTTACGAGCAGCTTTTGTTATTGCTGAGTTTGTTTCTTTAAGATAATTTCATGATGTTGCTTAAACTCGGCTTTTGGCAAACCTGTGTTTTTATAACTCTCTGATACGCCAAGCTTGCACTAATATTTTTACGTTATTATCGGCCGTTTTATTAAAATGCTAAGGTCATAAAATGTTCTTTGGTTTTTTATATGAAAAAAAGCGTAAAAACTTAACCCTTTGAGTGCTAACAGCCCAGCTTTTTTCATATTGCACTTTGCGTATTGGCACTCCTGATATAGCACTTGTTGGAAATTTCAGTAACTTTTCAGGGAGCTGGCCGCAACTTTACCATCTAATCCGGTTAAATTTGACATTGGCGAGGCGATAATCTCATGCAATATTGCTCCTTGTTCACCAAACTCTACTTTGGCAATGCGGCCAAAATGAACATCGCCAGTTAAGCAAACAATATCATGACCACTGAAGCTTAATGCTTGTAATAAGGTTTGATATTGCTCGCTATAATTAGCTAAATTCCAGTCTAATTCGCCACCTTTATGTACTAACAATGGCTGTGGTAAAACAATAACACCAGGAGAGATTAACGACTTTGCCCAAGTAATAAGTTGTTTAAAGGTTTTATTGGGTAGCATTTTTTTAGGTGCAGCACCTTTATCACGTTGGCTTCGTACATCTACAAAACAAACGGAGAGATCATTCGCTAAATTGAAACTGCGAAATAAACGTATTTGTTGCACGTTTTTCACGGCACTGCTGGCGGTTTGCGACCAAGCGCTGCGAATATTTTTAAAGGCGGTTAACATCCATAAATACGGGTTTTTACCGCTAGTATAAGGATAGTTATTCCAATATTCATGGTCGTCGGCTAAAAAAACCATGTGGCGCCGTGACGTAACATCTGTCGTTGTGTTTGCCAAGTTGCGGCATAATCATCGGCAATGCGTTTTCTAACTTCACACGGAACAGGTGATAATGAATCTAAACCAATATCTAAATAAACCTGATCACCCGTGAAAATTTCACGTCAGGTTTATTAATAGCATCACCATTGAAATAAAGTTCGGTATAAGCACCAGAGGCATCATTATCACCTTCGTTATAAAAAAACAACTTCCCATTGCCACAACAAAAGGCTGAGTTTGTGACAGTTGTGCCGGTAAGGTTTTAAAACTGCCGGAAGCTAATATTTTTCGCTTAAAGTAATGCTACCTATTTGTTGCTCGGCGAATAAACTGTACTTGGTAAGTGGTATTTGCATTTAAATGGGGAAAGTTGATGAATTGATAAAAACGGTCATTTACTCGGCTAAATGGGCGTAAACAATCTTGTCTTGTGATATCGGCGCAAGCGACTTGTTGAAGGTTATTATCTAATAATACTACCGAACAAAGTTCGGGTTTACGTAAGTCAGGAAAAGGTGCCAACCAAATATTTACGGTGCTTTGGCAGCAGTCGATCACTAATTCCATTTACTTTTCATATTGTTATTATTCTTATAATGTGTGTTTATTAACTTTTTTAATATAGCTTATTTTTATTGCTAAGATGCAAAAAATTAAAACGCTGAAATATTCTGGGCATAACTTGATCTTCAACATAGATCAAGTTTTTGCCAGTGATAGAATGCAGCCAGAATTTATTAGAGACCTAGCAAGCATGACTGAATTAAAAAACGATACTTACCTACGAGCCTTATTACGCCAACCTGTTGATTACACGCCGGTATGGATGATGCGTCAAGCGGGGCGTTATTTACCTGAATATCGTGAAGTTCGTAAAGATGCTGGCGATTTTATGTCGGTTTGTCGTAATGCTGAACTTGCTTGTGAAGTAACGATTCAACCATTACGTCGTTTTCCTTTAGATGCCGCAATTTTATTCAGCGATATTTTAACTATTCCTGATGCGATGGGCTTGGGATTATATTTTGAAACCGGAGAAGGACCTAAATTTCAGCGACCTATTCAATCAAGAGCTGATATTGAAAAAATAGGTATTCCTGATCCAGAAGATGAATTAGGTTACGTGATGAATGCTGTACGAACTATTCGTAAAGAGCTTAATGGTAGCGTGCCGTTAATTGGCTTTTCAGGTAGTCCGTGGACATTAGCCACTTACATGGTTGAAGGTGGTAGTACTAAGGCATTCACAAAAATTAAAAAAATGATGTATGCAGACCCGCAATCACTTCATTTATTGTTAGATAAGTTAGCTGATTCTGTGATCACTTATTTAAATGCCCAAATTGCTGCCGGTGCTCAATCTGTGATGGTATTTGATACTTGGGGTGGTGTGTTATCACCACGTGATTATAAAGACTTTTCATTACAATACATGGCTAAAATTGTTGATGGCTTAACTCGTGAAAATGAAGGTCGTAAAGTGCCGGTTACCTTATTTACTAAAAATGGTGGTATGTGGTTAGAAAGTATTGCTGCGACTGGTTGTGATGCCGTTGGCCTTGATTGGACTATAAATATTGAAGATGCTAAAGCTCGCATTGGTGATAAAGTGGCTCTTCAAGGTAATATGGACCCGTCAATGTTATATGCGCCAGTTGAGCGTATTGAACAAGAAGTTGCTACTATCTTAAAAGGTTTTGGTTCGGATGGTACTGGCCATGTTTTCAACTTAGGTCATGGTATTCATCCTGATGTTAATCCTGAGCATGCTGGCCATTTTATTGAGTCAGTGCATCGCTTAAGTAAGCCTTACCATAAGTAAGTTTTAATCGACAAAACCAAAGTGGAGATGATAATGTTAAAACGATTAACCCTGTTATGTTCACTTGGTTTATTAACCGCCTGTCAAACCGATAATGTTTCAGATAGCAATGCTAATGTTGAAGCTACAGCTACTACGGGTACAGCTGAGAAAAAAATCACAAAAAGTATAGAAGTAATAAAAAGAACCCATGCGGGAAGTTAATCAATGGCAGCAAGGTGAACTGGTCTTTAGCAATTGGAAGGTGGCTTTTATGGCATTATTTCGGCAACAGGTGAAAAGTTACTGCCGCTAAATTTGTCTGAAGCTTATTATCAAGCGGGAGCGAAAGTTCGCTTTAAAGCCGAAAAAGCAAATGTTGAGACAATTCAGCAATGGGGTACGCCGGTTACTATTTTGGCGATAGAGTTAATTGCTCCTCCGAAAGCAAACCGTCAACGCATTAATTTTATTGCTTTCCATTTTAATCAAAAAAGCCCTGTTGAAATAACTTCAACAGGGCTTTTTTATTCGTTTAATTTAATGACAACAAATTAAAATAAACGATTTAAACCATTAAGTGCCGCTACGCGGAAAGCTTCAGCCATGGTTGGATAGTTGAAGGTGGTTTGCACGAAATATTCGATAGTATTGCCGCCATTTTTTTGCTCCATAATCGCTTGGCCGATATGAATAATTTCAGCAGCATTTTCGCCAAAGCAGTGAATACCTAAAATTTCTTTGGTTTCGCGGTGGAACAATATTTTTAATGAGCCAACTAAACTATTAGCAATTTGCGCTCAAAGCTAAGTGTTTAAACTGTGATCGTCCAACTTCATAAGGAATTTTAGCTTCGGTGAGTTCTTGCTCGGTTTTACCAACAGAGCTAATTTCAGGAATAGTATAAATACCGGTTGGAATATCTACGATTAGTTTGGCGGGTACTTTGGTGATCTGTCATCGCAGAAGCCGCTAAACGACCTTGATCATAAGCAGCACTGGCAAGGCCCTGGTAGCCAATCACATCACCAACAGCATAAATATTGTCAACCTCGGTTTGGTATTTATTATTAACTTTTAATTGACCACGGCCATCAGCAGTTAAACCGGCATTTTCAAGTTTTAAATCAGCGGTATTACCGGTTCTACCATTAGCAAATAATAAACAATCAGCACGCATTTTTTTGCCTGATTCTAAATGCACAACTACAGCATCATCAGACGCTTCAACATGGTCTATTTGTTCGCCGTGACGGATGACTACACCATTATTCCATAAGTGATAGCTGAGTGAGTCAGACATTTCATCATCTAAGAAAGATAATAAGCGATCGCGGGTGTTAATTAGATCAACTTTTACCCCTAACCCTTTAAAAATACAGGCGTATTCTGACCCAATAACACCAGCACCATAAATAATGATATGTCGAGGATCATGTTTTAGCGATAGTATGGTATCTGAGTCATACACGACTGTGGTTAAAATCGATATCACTTGGGCGATAAGGATGAGAGCCGGTTACAGTAACAATTTGTGCGGCTGTAATTTGTTCTTTGGTACCATCGGGCTTAGTTATTTGTATAGTATGAGCATCAACAAATGAAGCTTCACCTGTGTAATTGGTCACACGATTACGATTATAAAACCCGGTACGAAGCTTAACTTGTTTACTAATAACAGAGGCTGCGTGGTTTAATATTTCAGGAAAAGTTAAATGCTTTGCATCATTGTCACCACAAAATAACGGGTTTGAATTGTATTCAATTAATCGGCTGACTGATTGACGTAATGCTTTTGATGGGATGGTGCCCCAGTGGGTACAGCCACCGCCAACAGATTTATAACGTTCAATAACCGCGACGTTTTTGTCTTTTTTGGCTAGCTCCATCGCCGTACCTTCGCCACCAGGGCCAGTACCTATGACGATAGCATCGTAATCATATTGAATTTTTGGAGTATCAGTTAGTGTTTTCTTTTGCTTAGTCAATGGTGTCACCTTAGGTCCGTGTTGATGACAGAAATCTTAGCAGGATTTAAAGGTGTAGGTAAGTTTTTATCCGCTTAGAATAATCGATATTTAGATGATGAATAGCAAAAAATGCGATTGTTCTATTTTTATTAATAAATAACAATCGCATTTGGAGTTTAAGGCTAGATAAAAGAGCTGATTAAGCGAGCTGTTGAGTTAATAGTTGCTAGTCGCGTTTTTGAGAATTAAATTTTTTCTTTTAATTCATTATATTGTTTTAGTAATTCAGAATGCTCTACGTCACTTAACAATTGATCTTTTTTAGCAAGTAAAAGTTCTTTTTTTTACCAGATAATAATCATTGAGCTGATGATCAACTTATCGTATTCGGATTGCAGTTTTTCTGAGAGCTTTTCCGCGTCAGGGTGCGAGGTCAATTTTTCTTGGCTAATTTTTAAGAGCATCGCTAATTTGGCTTTTTCAATTTTATCATCTGAAACCGTTCTTAATTTTGAGGTGATTTTGACCAACGAGCACAATTTAATTAGCCATTTACTCGGATCAAATTGATACCAGCGAATACCATTACGATAGTCGTTTTCAAAGATATGGTGATAATTATGATAACCTTCGCCAAAGGTTAAAAAGGCTAATAGGCCATTGTCACGCGCAGTATTTTTATCGGTATAGGTTTGTTTACCCCAAATATGCGCTAGTGAGTTAATAAAAAAAATGTGGTGTGATGATTTTAATACCAAGCGCATAAAGCCTAATAAAATTAAGCTGCTGATAACATCACCAGTATATAAACCAAAAAGAATAGGTACGCCAAAATTCATTGCGATAGATAGTAATAAATAATGTTTATGCTGCCACATAACAATGCCATCTTTTTTTGTAAATCACGAACATTATCATAGTTGTTATAACGCTCGGGTTGATAGTTTCTTAACATCCAACCGATATGTGAAAACCAAAAACCGCGTTTTGCTGAATAAGGGTCAACGCCATTTTTATCAACATGTTTATGATGAATACGATGATCTGAAGACCAATGCAAGGCGCTGTTTTGTAATGCAAAAGCGCCGCCTAAAGCACAAATTAAACGTAAGCTCCAATGCGCTTGATAGGTTTTGTGGGACCATAATCTATGATAACCAACGGTAATTGACATACCACAATAAATAAAACAGATCAGGGCAGCTATTAATTCATTGGTTTCAAACCCATGGGTAATGGCTCGGTAAGGAACGGCAATAGCGGCAACGGCAAAGGTAATAATAAAAACACTCACGTTTAACCATAATATTTTGGGTTTGTTCATTTTATTCTACGATAATAATTTCAGTGTACACTTGTTCGCTATTTTAGCCGGCCAAATAATTCAGTCAAGCAGCATTGTGAAATATTCATCAGTTAATTTAGTTTTAGCTTAACCTGGACAAACGCACATTGATTGAGTATGATACTTGCTGAATCATCTGCTTATCGACGTTATAAATAATTTAAGTCGTTTGATAATGTTAGTTTTATTTTCAGGATAGTGTTAACTCATGAGTGGTATTCGCGCCCAACAAAAGAAAAACACGTCGTCAACTTATTGATGCTGCTTTAGGTCAGCTAAGTGCTGAACGAAGTTTTTCGAGTTTAAGTTTACGAGAAGTTGCTAAAGAAGCCGGCCTTGCACCTACTTCATTCTATCGTCATTTTTCCGATATGGATGAACTAGGCTTAACACTGGTTGACGAAGCAGGCTTAACGCTTCGACAACTCATGCGACAAGCACGACAACGCATTGAAAAAGGCGGCTCTGTTATTAAAATTTCAGTGATTACGTTTATGGAATTCATTGAAAATAATGCCAATATTTTTCGTTTGTTATTACGTGAGCGCTCAGGAACATCCGCTGATTTTCGCGCTGCCGTTAGCCGTGAGATCCGTTATTTTACGCTGGAACTAACCGATTATTTACAACGAGCGAATCAATTAGAACCAGAGATCGCTTATTTACAAGCCAATGCTGCCGTAACTATTGTGTTTAATGCTGGGGCAGACGCTCTTGATATAGAGAGTAATGAAAGGGAACAATTAGTTGAAAGTATTATTCAGCAACTTAGATTTACGTTACCCGCGGTGCCGCTGAATTTAGTGCTCGAATTAATCATAAAAAGCGCTAATCACCTTAGCGCTTATTTTATAGTATTGGCTGACTGGTTACTTTCGCGTTAAATAAACACCCGTTTCTACATGATGGGTATATGGAAATTGATCAAAAAGAGCAAATTTTTCAATATTATGGGTTTTAGTTAAAGTAACTAAATTATCTTTTAATGTTTCAGGGTTACATGAAATATAAACAATACGCTCAAATCGACTAACTAACTCTTCACTGTCAGGATCTAAACCGGCTCTTGGTGGGTCTACTAATACCGTATCGTAATTATAAGCAGTTAAATCAAAATCAGCTAAACGTCTAAACTTTCTTTCTCCGTTCATTGCTTGGCTAAATTCTTCACTCGACATACGGACAATATCAATATTTTTTATGTTATTCGCTTTGATATTTACTTGCGCTGAATTAACTGAGGTTTTTGAAATTTCAGTTCCTAAAACACGCTCAAAGTTTTCGGCTAAAGCAATACTAAAGTTACCGTTACCACAATAGAGCTCGATTAAATCCCCCCCAATACCTTGGGTAACTTGTTGCGCCCATAACAACATTTTTTTCATTAACTTTTGCATTTGGTTGCGTAAAGCTGTTTTCTACTTGTTGGTAAATATAACTATTATTCCCAACATTAAGTTTTTCAGTGATAAAGTCTTTATCAAGGATCACTTTTTGTTTACGTGCCCGGCCGATAATATCTACCGGTGAAATTGTTGACAGAGTCGCTTTAATTGCAGCGCTTGCGCTTGCCAAACATCATCTAATTGTTTGTGGTAAAGCAAGCTAATTAATAACTCACCACTTAATGACGTTAAAAAATCAACTTGGAATAAACGTTCTCTTAGTATTTGATTATCTTTAATCGCGAGAATTAATGCTTTCATAGCTTGGTTGATAAGCACGCTGGCAACAGGAAAGTCATCAACACGAAATTTTTGCTTGGTTTCACTATTAAACATTATGTAATAAAGGTCATCATCTTGATGCCATACGCGAAACTCAGCTCTTTGTCGGTAGTTTAATGGCTCTGAGCTAAAAAGTTCAAAATCAGGACCGTTAAATTGCTCAAATAGAGAAACCATTGCCTGTTGTTTTTCGTGTAATTGTTGATCATAAACCGTGGGATCAATATGACTAAACATGGTTATACCTATTATAAGAACAATAAAGGGGGCAGATTTTAGCGCGGGTACTCTATTTGTCTAGTGTTTACTGGCAATATTAACCAATAATTTACTTTGCTAATTTAATCGTCAGTATTTAAATGAAAAAAACCGCTAGTTAGCGGTTTTTAAAATAAAGTAATTTATTAACTAAAGTTTAGTTTTCGTCGGTTTTTTCTGGACGCTCTTTTCGCTTCACGAACTTTTTTTAAGGTACGTTGTTGAAACTCTTGGTCGTTTAATGCAGTAACGGCGCTGTCTGCATCTTTTGGGCTGATATTTCAACAAAACCAAAAACGCGGCGCTTACCTGTGTGTTTATCTTTCATTAACCGAACAGAATGAAACTTTACCGTATGAAGAAAATAATTCACGGATTGCAGCTTCATTTGCACGGTAAGGTAAATTACCCACATATAATGTTTTTACATCCGCATCAGCTTCACTTGTTTCAGTAGTATTGCTGCTTGTATTCGCGGCAACAAAACTTGAAACAAAGATCATAATTGCGACAATTAAAGGACTAGCAGAAATAACTGTCGATGTTAAAGCAAAGCCAATTGCCGCTAATACGGCAGAAATGATAACAACTTTGGATATTTGAGAAGAATTCATATTTATTTAACCTAATTATTATTTTATTACATAAAGAAATCGCAAATTCTATGTTACCCAGCTTTCAACATTGTGCAACACTTTAGTGTGATATTAAGAAATAAATCTTTGCACAAACAGATCTCTACTATATGTACTTAATAAATTATAACGATTAGATCATAAAAGATAATATATGATCTTTAAAAATGCCGTTTACTGAAAAAAACACTAATCTTTACCGTAATAGATCGACAATAACACTATCATATCTGCTCGAAAAGCTCGATAAAGCAACGTTTTGGATAAAAAAACAGCAAACGAGCGATTATTTCAAATTAATTACAAATAAAGCTTGATCCTTTTTGAAAACTCCCTAAAATGCGCTCCACTTCTTCGGGACAAGCCCAAGAGGTTGTTTTGAACAGTTAAGTTGTCTGAATAAGGGATTTAACTGAGAGATAAGTTTAGAAAACGTTTTGAAAGGTTATTAAAAAATTCTTTCAAAAAAGATTCAAAAACTTGTTGACAACAAAACTGAGTTGCGTAGAATGCGCATCTCGCTTCGGGCAAGGCTTTCAAGTCGATCGAAGCAACAAGTTAAACGAATGCGATTTAACTTGAGTTATCTGATAAAGATAACGTTCTTTAACAATTAGTTATCATGCAATTTGTGTGGGCACTCACATTAAATGCTAATTCATAGTCCTTCGGGACAACTTAGCTTTAATGATGAAGTTCACATAAAAACTATTACTTATTAATTTAAGTAAAACATATGTTTTAAAGTACAGATTCATAGAGCAGTAACTTATTTATTTTTGTAGATAGTTACACAAACGATTTTTAATTGAAGAGTTTGATCATGGCTCAGATTGAACGCTGGCGGTAGGCTTAACACATGCAAGTCGAGCGGTAACAGAGAGAAGCTTGCTTCTCTGCTGACGAGCGGCGGACGGGTGAGTAATGCTTGGAATATGTGCCTTAAGGTGGGGGACAACAGTTGGAAACGACTGCTAATACCGCATAATGTCTACGGACCAAAGGAGGGGCTCTTCGGACCTTTCGCCTTTTGATTAGCCCAAGTGAGATTAGCTAGTA
>JAYQHI010000023.1:0-107996 GCA_038141035.1 Alteromonadaceae bacterium | reverse complement strand
AGGGTAAGATTACGTGTGTTTAAAAACAAGCGCTGAAGGATCTTGTCTGCATAATCATATCTAAAGCGGCTTTAAATCGTTTTGCTTTTAACCTTCTCCGACGCTTGTTTCTTTTTTTACTGTTGAGCACCAAAATGGCGCACAGACATATTTTCTGCTATTGCCTCGTCTCACTCGGCTTAAATCTTCATTAAAACTAACATCTAGCACCCAGTAACTGATTTTCTATACTCCAGTGTTTTCTTACTGCTTGTGAAAAAACTTTGCATCTGCGCTAATTGAGCAAATAAAATAGCGCACTTCTTTGCTGACTTTACCGTTGATATGTCGTTCAGACTCCGCCATACCCACGCTCATTAAGCCACGCCACTTTGACGTTAAGTCTTGTATGCTGGTTGTTGTCACTTATCCAATATTTACGTGACTCAACTCGACCATGCCCACTCTCTATTTCTTCATGATATTGATGCGATACATTTGTAAAACCTTCCTTATGACAGATATCAAAAAAGTCTTTAATCGATTGATGTAAATACTCCCGGATTGCCTTTTACTGCGATAACGTAATCCGCATCTTTCTTTATCTTTGCTGCTATCGCCTTTTGACACCCCATGGCATCTATCGTCACGGTACTACCTTTGATATCTAACAAATCAAGCAGTTGAGGGATCGCCGTAATTTCACTAGATTTTTTCTGCCGTTTTTATTTGCCCTAAGACAACACCGTTATTGGCAGCAAAAGCACTGACCATGTGGATCGCATTTTTAGATTGTTTATCGTAAGAGCCACGAACTGTTTTACCATCAATCGCAATAACTTCGCCTTGGGTGGCAATATGCGCGGCTTTCATCCAGCTGATGAAACACTGCTGTGGTAATTGGTCGGGAGCTATAGATGAAATAACCCTGGCTATGTCATGCAATAGGAATACCATGCTCAAATGAGCCGTATATTTTTTAAGTAACGCTATTTTATTGTGAGCGACCTTTCTATGGCTTCCCATCCATCTGCGCCACAGATCACACCAACTACCAGTGTTAATAAGATGTCGTGAAGTTTATGTTCGACTTTAGATTGTTGTCTATTATCAGGAATGGTTGAAAAATGTTCGTTGAAAGCAGATAGCATGGTGACTCCTATTTATAAGAGTCTATTTGATCATACTTTACGATAAAAAGAAAAGTTCATGATCTTGCCCTGATGGCATACCATTAATTTTTACGGCAACAAAAGAAAACTGTCTATTAAGCTTTTTTATAAATTCACTCCGGCAGGTACAGAGTTAGCAAGGTTAATAAATGATGTACCTGAAATGGATTATTTACAGAGTTTAAAAACTCAGCTTCAGTCGTCATTTCAGTATACAATCGAAAGAAAGTATGGTTAAACAATTGAACTCGGGATAGTGAAATTAACAACAACATGAAATACATATATTTTTATAACTTTTTATTCTAGCTTGATGTTTTTCTTAGTACAAGATAAATTTGAGCGTGCCAATAGCGTGTCTTGGCTTTGGTTCCAACGTCGCTCTACCTTCCCCATCCTTGGGGGGCGTATTGCAATTAAATTTAACGAAGTAATAAGGAAAACAGCCGCTAGAAAGCAAGTTGTTATTCCAAGTTCAGGTTAAATACCATCACCGTCAGTGTGCAAGCCACACTCACGTGCCATACCACCAAAGCGGGTTTCTTCTTCCGTCATTCCTAAGGTTAACGGCTTACTACTGTGAGTATCACCAACAGAAACATAACCTTCTTCCCATAACGGATGATAAGGTAAATCATGCTTAGTTAGATATTGATGCACATCACGGTTGGTCCAGTTAATAATTGATGAACCTTATAATTTCCACGTAATGTTGAAATTACCGATAATCCTTTACGATGATCCGACTGTTGACGACGTACACCCGAAAACCAAGTATTAGCGCCTAATTCAGCTAAACCACGCTCTAGCGGCTCAACTTTATTCATGCGGTTGTACTGTTTTAATTCATCCAGTCCTTTATCCCATAATTCACCATAGCGCGCTAATTGCCATGCAGCACTTTCTTTGGCGCTATACACTTGCAAATTAAGGTTTAAACGTTCAGTTAACTGATCAATAAAACGATAAGTTTCAGGAAATAAGTGACCTGTATCGGTCAGTAAACCGAATATCCGGTTTTACTTGCGTCAACATGTGCAACATTACTGCCGACTGAATACCAAAACTTGACGACAACACAAAGTTACCCGGCAAATTTTCCATCGCCCACTCAACACGTTCAACAGCCGATTTTTGTTCTAACTGTTCGTTCCACTGAGCAATGGAAGATTCCGACAAAGCGCCGAAACCTTGTTATCAACCGCTTTGATTAGTCATGAAAATCTCGCACACTCAAAATCACTTCAGCCACAATACCAACACGAATAGCAAAATCACCAAAGCCTTCGCCAGCATTACGTTCTGTCGACCAACGAGCAACTAAGCCATCAATTTCAGTTAAAATAGTCGCTTCATCAATACCTTCTTTGTATAACTTAGGAATACGAGTACCACCCGCATTACCACCTAAATACATGTTGTATTTACCTGGTCCTTTACCCACTAAGCCAATTTCAGCCAACATTGCACGGCCCAACCGTTTGGACAACCGGTAACACGTAAAATAATATGGTCATCAGCAACATTATGCTTAGCTAAAATACCTTCTACTTCGGTAACTAAACCTGGTAAATAACGTTCTGCTTCCACCATTGCTAAAGGACAAGTAGGAAATGCAAACACAAGCCATTGAATTTAAACGTTGGTTAGATACTGACGCATCTTTTAAACCGAACTCAACCGCTAACGCTTCAATTTTTTCTTTGTCTTCCGTCGGTACACCTGCAACAACCAAGTTTTGGTTGGCAGTCATGCGGAAATCACCTTTGTGAATTTTAGCAATTTCAGCTAAACCCGTTTTAAGTGGCTTACCTGGGAAATCTAAAATACGACCATTTTCAATGAATAAGGTTAAATGCTGTTTACCGTCAATACCTTCAACAACCAAAACGGTCACCACGTTCGGTAAATTCGTATGGCTTACTATCAGCAAATTCAATACCTGCACGTTTTTCAACTTCGGCTTTAAAAAGGTATCAGTACCAACACGATCTAAAGTGTATTTAGTTTTAGCGTTTTTACGATTAACACGGTTACCCCAATCACGCTGTACAGTAACAACAGCTGCGGCAACATCTAAGGTTTTCTAGCGGAATATAACCTAAGTCATCGGCTTTACGAGGATAAGTTGACTTATCACCGTGTGTCATGGCTAAACCACCACCAACTAATACGTTAAAACCAACTAACTTTGCCGTTATCGCTAATGGCAACAAAGTTTAAGTCGTTCGCATGCACATCAATATCGTTATGCGGCGGAATTACAACCGTAGTTTTAAATTTACGTGGTAAGTAATTGCTACCTAAAATTGGTTCTTCGGTAGTTTCAACTTTCTTTTCATCTAACCAGATCTCGGCATAAGCACGGAGTTTTAGGTAATAAATGCTCAGAAATTTTTGTTGCCCACTCATAAGCTTCTTGATGTAACTCAGACTCAACTGGGTTTGATGTACATAATACGTTACGGTTTACATCACCCGCTGTCGCAATCGAGTCAATACCAATGCTGTTAAGCGTTTGATGCATTAACTTAATATTTGGCTTTAACACACCGTGAAACTGGAATGTTTGACGCGTTGTTAAACGAATAGAACCGTATTCAGTTTTTTCTTCAGCAAATTTATCAATTGCTAACCATTGCTCAAGGCTTAATAATACCGCCAGGCATACGTGCACGTAACATAACGTTGTGCATAGGTTCTAATTTTTGCTTTTGACGCTCAGCACGAATATCACGATCGTCCTGTTGATACATGCCGTGAAACGAATTAACTGAAAGTTATCCGCAGTAAAAACACCCGGTAATACGATCTTTTAAATCTTCTAAGATGGTACCGCGTAAAGTTACTTTCCGCTTTTAAACGTTCGTTATCGGCTTTTTACCTTCTACGATAAGTGGGCCCTGACCCACTAATACTTCTTTATTTGTCGTCATTAGTACACGTCTCTTTGATAGCGTTTAGCACTTCTTAATGCTTTTAAATAATCTTCAGCTTCTTAAGGAGATTTACCTGATTGGCCAGCAATCACTTCAATTAAGGCCGTGTGAACATCTTTTGCCATACGTTTTGCGTCACCACAAACGTAAACATGAGCACCACGCTCTAACCATGCATATACTTCAGCTGCATGTTCTTTAATGCGGTGTTGAACATAAACTTTTTCTGCTTGGTCACGAGAGAAAGCCACATCCATTTTAGTTAACAAACCTGATTTTAAATAGTTCTGCCATTCAACTTGATACAAGAAATCTTGTGTGAAAGTTTGATCACCAAAAAACATCCAGTTATCACCACTTGCATCACAAGCTTCACGCTCTTGCATAAAGGCTCTAAATGGCGCAACACCAGTACCTGGACCAATCATGATCACTGGCGTGTCGTCGTTATCAGGTAAGCGGAAGTTATTATTGTGTTCAACAAACACTTTAACAGAACCGCCTTCTTGTAAACGTTGTGATAAGAAACCTGAAGCACCACCAAAACGCGTTGCTTCACCTTCTTCATAACTAACTACACCAACAGTTAAGTGAACTTCTTCTTCCACTTCGGCTTTGAAGCTTGAGGCAATTGAATATAAACGTGGTGTGATTTTACGTAAAGCATCAACAAATACTTGTGCTTTAACTGCTGCTGGTGCTGATTTAACAATATCAACAATTTGATGGTTAGCAGCAAATTCACGCGCAGCATTTTTATCTTCAGCTAACGCTGTTAATTTTTTCATCACCAGACACTTCAGCCCAAAAGCTAATAAAGTTTGGTGCTGTTTGCCGTAATTTCTAATTTTTCAACTAACGCTTTTTTCAAACTAATGGTATTACCCGAAAGTAACAGTTCTTGCTCAGCTTCTAACGACAACGCGCTAATTAACTCATCAACTAATGCTGGATCATTATCAAAATAAACCCCTAAAGCATCACCTGTTTGATAAGTTAAACCTGATTCACCTAAATCAATTTCAATGTGACGAACATCTTTAGCCGAATCACGACCTGTGATCTTTTGATTGGTGGCTAATTCTGCAGTATATGGGTTTTCTTTATTGTATTGGCTTTCAGTCACAACTGAATGTGAAGCTGCAGCTACTGGTGCCGCAGTACTCGCCGTTAATTCATCTTTTAATGAATCGACAATTTTATTAACCCAAGCAGCGGCGTCTTCTTGATAATCAACATCACAATCAACACGATCATGAACACGGGTAGCACCTAACTCTGCTAAACGTGTATCGAAGTCTTTACCTGTCTGACAGAAAAATTCATAGCTGCTGTCACCTAGTGATAACACGCTATAATGTAACTTTTCTTAACTTAGGCGCTTTTTTCGAGAATAAAAACTCATGGAACTCTATCGCATCGTCTGGTGCTTCACCTTCACCATTGGTACTAGCCACGATTAATAAATGACTTTCAGACTTTAACGATTTCGCTTTATAGTCTGAAACATTTTTAAAGTTCACTTGAATGCCTGCGGCTTTAGCAGCATCTGCTAATTGCTTAGCAACACCTTTCGCATTACCGGTTTGTGAGGCATATAATATCGTTAACGTGGCAGCAGCTTGAGGTGCAGCTACGGCATGAGTTACGGCTGATGAACCTTCACTTTTGGCGGCTAAATATCCGCTTGCCCATGCTAATTGCATTGGCGAGAAGGCACTAATAGTTTGCTGTAAAGATGCTAACTGATTAGCATCTAACGCTGTTTGATTTGAATTTTGCTGCTCTGGCAACATAAGCAATTTCACCTAATTTATTGATTGCCGCTAGGATACGCTGCTTTGTGCATAATTAAAAAGATTAGAAAACGATTTTTTATTCCATAATTGAATATAAGTATAATTAACTGTGCATTCATGAAATTTCATGCAATTTTTACTAAAATAAACCTCAGTCACCAAAGCTTCATTTTTTCTGTCACCTAAGTGACATTTAGCCTTTCTAGGATAAGACTTAACGCTTCATTATTCATGGATGAACTATGCCAACACAACAATACAATGCTTTATTCTTGTCGGATATTCACTTGGGTTATAAAGATTGTAAAGCTGACTATTTAATTGATTTTCTGCAAAATAATCATGCTAAAACCATTTATTTAATTGGCGACATTATTGATATTTGGTCACTAAAAAAACAATTTCATTGGCCTGCTAGTCATAATGCTGTACTGAGCTTGTTGATTGAAAAATCACGCACCGGAACCAAAGTAGTTTATATCCCCGGTAACCATGACGAAGATTTAAAATCGTATTGGGGTGAAAAGTTTAACGACATTGAAGTGTGCAAACGCTACGAACATACAACACAAGGTGGCAAAAAATTATTGTTATTACACGGCGATGATTTTGATGGTGAAGTCTGTTTTAGCAAACTTTCCGCCAAATTGGGGGATACCTTATACGACTTCTTATTATTTATGAATCGCCACTTCAACCGTATTCGCCGCCGTTTTGGTTATCATTATTGGTCGCTTGCCGCCCATATAAAGTCAAAAGTGCCAAAAGCAAAAGAAGCCATCTCTCGTTATAAAAATGCCGCCGTTAAAGAAGCTAAAAAACTCGGATTTGACGGTATTGTTTGTGGTCATATCCACCACCCTGAAATTGATTGTATTGACGATATTATTTATTGCAACGATGGCGATTGGATTGAAAGTTGTACCGCGTTAGTAGAAACCACCAGTGGTGACTTAGAGTTAGTACATTGGTGTGAGCTAACGGTAAAACTGGCATTGGTGAGTAGCGAAGGCCAGCTGAACAAAAGTGCGGCTTAAACAATAAAAGAAAGCATTGTCATAAAAGTGCAAAAAAAAAGTCGCATTGATCTTTTAACGTAGCAGTTAATTAAAACGAAAATTAGCGATAACTTATGTTCAACACAGATCAAGTCATTGAAGAGCAACTTCCTAAGATAAAAAATAACAAATTGTTATTTAAACCGGTTCGCTCTATCTTAAAATTTTTATTACATGAAAAAGAATGTCAAAGCTTTGCCGAGCAGTATCCGCATTTAGAAGGTATTGACTTTGTTGAACAAGTACTTGATTACTTTGATTTTAGTTACTCGGTTTTAGACAAAGAAAAAATCACGTATTCCGTCATCAGGTCGAGTCGTGATAATTGCTAATCACCCCATCGGTTCTTTAGACGGCTTAGCGTTATTAAAATTTGTTAGTGATATTCGCCCCGACGTTAAAGCCATTGCTAACGATTTGTTAATGACTATTAAACCGTTAGAAAAAGCTTATTGCCGGTTAACAACATGAAAGGTAATACTCCCAAAGAAAATCTCAATAACATCTACAGTTATTTGAATAATGATGGCGCTGTCATTATTTTTCCGGCGGGAGAAGTGTCGCGCTTAAAGCCTAACGGTGTTAAAGACGGACAATGGCACAGCGGTTTTTATCGCATGGCTAAAGCGACAAAATCACCAATAGTACCTATTTTTGTTGATGGTAAAAACTCGGCAATATTTTATTCCGCCTCAATGATCTACAAGCCATTAGCAACCATGCTATTAATGCGTGAAATGTTTAAACAAAAGAAAAAAAAACCGTAGCATTACGCATTGGTGAAGGTATTCCTTATGAAAATTATGCTAACGATAATTTACCAACAAAACCAAAGTTAAACTTTTTCATAAACATTTATATCGCATAGCGCACAATAAAACCGGTATTTTTAAAACTCAATCGGCGATTGCCTTTCCCGAGCAAAGACAAACCTTAAAAAAAGCACTTAAGCAATGTCAGCACTTAGGCAGCACTAACGACGGTAAAGATATTTATCTTTATAACTATGATGAAAGCTCGCCCATTTTACGAGAAATAGGCCGTTTAAGAGAAGTTGCCTTTCGAGCTGTTGGCGAAGGCACAGGTAAAAAAAGAGATATTGATAAATACGACGCTTATTATCACCACTTAATTTTATGGGATAAAGAAGAGCTCGAAATTATTGGTGCCTACCGCTTTGCCGATACTAAAAAAGTGATCAATACCCAAGGTAAAGATGCACTTTATACTGAAACACTATTTAAGTATGAAAACGAAATGAATACTTACTTAGAACAAGGTTTAGAACTGGGTCGCAGTTTTGTTCAGCCAAAATATTGGGGAAAACGCAGTCTCGATTATTTATGGTTTGGCATTGGCGCTTTTTTAAAGGTTAACCCACAATTTCGTTATTTATTTGGTCCGGTGAGTATTTCCGATAGTTACCCACCAGCAGCCAAAGATTTAATGGTTTATTTTTATAATTTGTATTTTGGCTACACCACCAAAGTAGCGGAATCAAATCAGCCTTATCAATATCAACAACCCGATCTGGCAATATTAAAAGCCAGTTTTAGCGGAGAAGATTACAAAGCCGATTTTGTGCAATTAAAACACCTATTAGCCAATATGGGGGTGAGTGTGCCAACCCTATACAAACAATATAGTGAGTTATGTCAACCGGGCGGCGTGCAGTTTTTAGCCTTTGGTACCGACCCTGAATTTCAAGACTGTTTAGACGGCTTAGTGTTAGTTGATGTGACTAAATTTACCGACAAAAAACGCGCAAGATATTTAGGTGAAGACTAAATTTAAACGCCTTACCATAGAGCTTGCATGGACGCAGGCTCTTCGTTTTAGCTTCCTCAAACGTCCCCCAAAAAAACTATAAATAATAATTGACAAACACGTATTTAAAGCGAAAAATCAGCGTGTTTTTAAACCCTATATTTACCTGTGGGGTGCCCACCCCGTCAGTCCCTGATGTGCTCAAGCATCACCCCTTAATGGATTGATGAAATGTTCAATACTCTTTTTGTTGTTGACGATGAAACCTTATTAACCAACTCGATTGGCGTAACCAGTTTTAATGACTATTTACGCGATTATCCGAAAAAAAATGAGCCGAAAACGCGTATTATTAACTTATGTGATACCGAACGCTATTTAAGCCAAGGCTATTATTGTTCTTTGCTTGCTGAAGCGCGCGGTCATGCCGTTTTTCCGAGTGTTAAAACCATTAATGCGCTACGGGCTGAAGGCGCATATTTATGGTTTGAAGGTGAAAAAATTCTCCCTGAACATGCCGACTTAGGTGATATAAGCCTGTTAGTTTGTATGGGTGTTGTTATTGGTGGCGACTACAAAACTATTGCCCAACATGTTTTTCATGAACTACCAGCGCCTTTATTAACCATCACCTTAATGCCAAATAGCAAAGGATTAAGAGTTAAAGTAAGCCGAGCCAGTTTACAACAAGTGCCAAAAGAGCATTTAGACAGTTGTTTGGCGATTATTGAACAAAGTTCCCGCACTGCTTATCGTAATCAACGTGGTAATAAAAAATACCGCTGGGATTTGGCTATCTTAGTTGATCCAAATGAACAAGTGCCGCCTAGCAACAAAGGTGCGCTCGAACGATTTATTAAAGCTGGTGCCAAATTAGGTATTCGTGCACAGCTCATAACCGCTGGTGAACTGGTGAATTTAAACCAATTTGATGGTTTATTTATTCGTGAAACAACAGCGATTAACCATCATACCTACCGCTTAGCTTATCAAGCGGAAGAACAAGGTATTGTGGTAATTGATGATGCCAATTCGATTTTACGTTGCTGTAACAAAGTGTTTTTACACGACGCTTTTAATTATCAAAAAGTGCCGAGCTTAAAAACCGAATTTATCACCGATTGTTCGGTTGAAACTTTAGATAAATTAGAAGCAACCTTTGGTTATCCTATGGTATTAAAGGTACCTGAAAGTGCTTTTTCCAAAGGAGTTTTTAAAGTGAAGTCACGTGCTGAACTTGAAAAATTGATCATGGAAATTTTACAAGAGTCGGCATTAGTACTGGCGCAAGAGTATTTATTTACCGACTATGATTGGCGTATTGGCGTATTAAACGGCCGAGCTTTATATGCCTGCCGCTATTATATGGCAAGAAATCATTGGCAAATTTATAACCATGGCTCATCGCGTAATTTTTCCGGTGGTTTTGATACGCTCGCGACTTTTGAAGTCCTCGGCATGTTTTACAAGCAGCATTAAAAGCCGCAGCTGTGGTGGGCAATGGTTTATACGGCATTGATATTAAAGAAGTTGATGGTGCAGCTTATGTTTTAGAAGTAAATGACAACCCTAACATTGACCGCAGTATTGAAGATGCTTACTTAGGTGAAGAACTGTATATGCAGGTAATGTCAGAATTTTTACGACGTTTTGAGCACCGAGGTCAATGATGACTAAGCTAATTAATACGCCTGCTAACGTTAACCTTTATCGAGCAAGACATGAACGAGCGCAATAACGTCATGATAAGTTCAGCAACGTTGGCTGACCTCAATGCTTTAGTGGCTTTAGAGCAAGCATGTTTTAAAAGTGATCAAATCAGTAAACGCAGCTTTCGTCATCATATCAGCTCTTGTCATACGGATTTATGGTTAGCAAAATCAGCTGATGGTGAGTTGCTCGGTTATGCCTTGGTATTAAAACATCAAGGCACACGTTTAGCGCGTTTATATTCATTAGCAACTGCCCCTACCGCTCGAGGTATAGGTATAGCTAAACAATTGCTTAAAAATAGTGAACAACAAGCAGCCAACGACGAACGTCATTATTTACGTTTAGAGGTCGCTAAGTTAAATACCGGAGCCATTGCTTTATATCAAGCTTGTGGTTATCGGATATTTGGCGAATATGCCGATTATTATGACGATCATAGTGACGCTTTGCGAATGCAAAAACGCATTCGTACTATGGGTGATAAAGGTATCAAAAAACTCACCCCATGGCTTAGTCAAAATACCGAGTTTACCTGCGGCCCAACATCGCTGATGATGGCTATGGCTAGCCTAAATGACAACTTAGTATGCTCACTGGAGTTAGAATTAGACTTATGGCGCGAAGCCACCACCATTTTTATGACTTCTGGTCATGGTGGCTGCCACCCATTTGGTCTAGCATTATCGGCACAACGTAGAGGTTTTAACAGTTCGGTTTGGTTAAATACCGAGCAACCGTTATTTGTTGATGGCGTAAGAAGCGAACACAAAAAACAGATAATGACGGTGGTTCATCAACAAATGTTAGCTCAATGTCAGGAAAACAAAGTTGCTATTATCAGCCAAGCAATTTCATTTGATGATATTAAGCACTGTTTAGAACGAGGTGACGCGGTACTTATTTTAGTCAGTACTTATCGCTTAGATGGGAAAAAATCGCCTCATTGGGTGGTAGTTACCGGCATTGATGAACGTTGTTTATTTGTCCACGACCCAGATCTTGACGAAGAAAAACAAATGGCGATTGATTGCCAATATGTGCCAATTGCTTTTGAAGACTTTGATAAAATGGCAGCTTTTGGTAGCCAAAGATTAAGAGCGGCCGTGACGATTGCAGCGATAAACTAAAGCCATAAATTGTCCGTAATAAAAAAGCCGTTACCTCAGACAAGATAACGGCTTTTGGTTATTTCATTTTTTAAAATTTGGGCTTAAAAATGTACGACAGCACCAAGGAATACGCCTTTAAAGTCAAGGTTGGTGTTTAAGTCATCAAAGTCAGAAAGCTCTAACTTAGTAGCGCGATAACCTAAATTAACATTAAAATCGACAGCAATATTATCCAATACCGCATAGCTGATACCTGCTTGATAGTCGTATAAGGTGTGATCATCAAACGATAATAAGTTACCTTCAGCAAACACATCAAAGCCAGTAAACGGTAAACCAATCACCGTTGAAACGTATAACATAGGTACAACGCCTGAAACATCTAAGCTACCTGTGTCGCTTGATGAATTATCGGTAACAATAATTTCGCCATCAAAATCACGGCCGGTAATACCAACATCAATGGATAATAAATCGTTATCAAAAATTTCATAATACAAGGTGTAATCAACATAACTTAAGTCGATATCGGTAGTAACATCACCATCAAAACTTTCACCACCAAAGTCAAAGGTAACTGTGCCACTACCCTCTGTTGTTAAGTCAGTACTGGCTAACTTCAAGTTTGGAATTAATGGGATCGGATGCTCTAACGCAGCAAAAAAGCTGCTGTTTTTTTCATCGTCAAAATTAAAGCTAGATTCAGAGCTGCCCTGCTCACCAAAAGAACCGGTAGTTTCCGCATTCCAAATGCTACCAAGATATAACCCCAATAACGTATCCGCTTGAGCACTGGTTGCCATTAAGGCAGTAGACCTGCTGCAATGATTGTTTTTTTTCATGTTTTTTATCCCTTACTTAATAAATCATTTAAATCGATTAATGCTGCATTGGCACGTGAAATAAAGTTTGCCATCACTAAAGAATGAATTGATTAGCTAACATACCAAAACCAGAACCGTTTAAAATCATCGGGCTCCAAATGGTTTCTTGGCTCGCTTCCAATTCGCGAATAATTTGCTGAACACTGACCTTAGCATTTTTATTTTCTAAAACGTCGTTAAAATCTATTTCAATAGCTTTTAAAAAGTGCAATAACGCCCAACAAGCACCACGCGCTTCATAAAACTCATCATCGAGCTTCCACCAACTGGTTTTCATGTCTAATTGTCGATCCGTTACGGTTGACTGCCTAGCTTTCTGATCATTAGCTAAATCAATATTCAACTGCTCTCGACCAACACTAACACTTAAGCGCTGAGAATAACTACCTAAGCGTTTTTGAACTTCATTTAACCAATTTCGTAAATTATCAGCACGGGCATAAAATTGCGCCCCTTGATCATTCACATCCGCTAACGCACTACGATAAGCGTATAGCGCTGCGATTGCTTTTTTATATTCACTTTCTGCACTTGGCATAGCCCAACTAGTGTGATCAATATTTAATTGTGGCTGTGCAATTTTTAAAAAGTTATTTTCTATTGATTGTGACTGAGAACGGCTAAACTCTTGGCGCATGGCCAAAGACAGATCTCGGATCATTTCTAAAGCACCAAACTCCCAAGCCGGAATATTATCAAAAATACTGACGGCGGCAGAACATCATTCGATAAATAACCACCTGGTTTATTAAGTATGGTTTCAGTAACCCGAATTAACGCCGTTGTTGTGGTATAGCCAACAACAGGTGCTACGCTATCAGCGCTAGCATCTTTGGTAACTTCAGCACGAATATCAAATTGCTCGGGTTCAAAACTAAAATAAACACCGATAAAATAAAATACGATAAAAAACAGAAAAAACAGTAAACTAAATGACTTTGCGTTAATAGAAGGCTTCATAAGATTTCCTTAATGATGATGGTGATGACGCTGCTTTATACTTTGCACAGGTAGGGTAATATTCACTACTTTTTGATTTTCAAAGATAAAATTTAAAGGTACTTGCTCGCCAGCCATCAACCCCTTAGTTAATTCAAATATCATGATATGTAAACCTGACGGTTCTAGTGTAACTTCGCTATTGGCGGGGATCATAATATATGGCACTTGGCGCATTTTCATCATGCCACTCTCGGTCATTGAGTGTTGATGTAATTCAAGCCGAGGGCTTACTTTACTGGTCACTGCAATCAATTTTAAAGCTTGCTGATGGGTATTACGAATAGTTAAATAAGCCGAGCTAATCGAAGTACCTGGTATAGTTTCACGAATATGACCTTGGGAAATTTCGACACCTTCTAAAACAGAATTTTCACTAAAAGCCGGTAAACTTAATAATGTAAAAAAACAAAAAACCAACTTTTTTAATCTTAATATCATGAGTAATATTCCCTTTTACACGGCAGTATTGGTAAGCTCATTTCACTACAGTAATACTTATCCATTAATAAATATAGTCTGAAAAATAATTACTTAAGTATAACACTATGCGTTTTCATGATTATTACATTGTTATCATAAAAAAGAAAAAACATATTGATTAAATTCGCTCTTTTATTAATAAGCTCACCAACTTTTAAGTTTAACGACAAAAGTAATCATCGCGGCTTTTATCTCGGCATAAAAAATATAACAAACAAGCAACCAAAACCACAGGCCAAAAAGCACCTAATATCGCCAGCACTATCGCTAAAAATACCAAGCCAACAATGAAGATAATCGTACCAAAAACTGCAAAGACAACGACACTGGCGAGGATAATAAAAAATAAGGTCGCTAATGCTGATAAGTTAATCGCTTTCATCGATTCAAGCCATGATGCATGTTCAGCAACACCATAACCAATAACATTAAAAATTGATGAGCCTAAAAAGTAGGTGATTAATAGTGTTACCAAAATAGCGATCATTAACGCTTTAAAAGAAAGCCATAATTTAGCGCTTAGGTAAAAATAATGCCGCACCAATATAAGCAATGGCAGCCACTTTCGTAAAGCTAATAATACATAGCACGGCAATAATACGAACGGCTAATTTAGGCATCAAAAAGTAGTTTGCTAATCCGGCACACACTCCAGTTAACTTACCATTTTCAACATCTTTGGTTAATTTTCTTTCGCTACTTTTATAGTCATAGTTCATGATTAATTTCCTTACACATCGTTTCAAATACCTGTAACAAACTAGCAAATAAGTTACATAGCAAAGGTAATAAAAAAAAGGTTAATACGGGCACAATAAAGATCAATAAGCCCGTAGTATTGTTGACATTTATCATCAGTTATTCCTTTAAACTGAGTTAACTAACTCGCTAATTTTAATTTTTCACGTATAGCACTTAGCTCTTTATCTATCACTGCGGATTGCGCCAAACTTTCTAACTCGGCTAATTCGCCAGTAGCCGAAGCATTTGTTGTTACGTCGTAAGCGGCAACTTGGGCTTCAATCTGTTCAACTTTTTGCTCATATAATTCGAACTTAGCCAACGTAGCTTCAAATGTATAGCTTGTGGTTTCGCTTTTAATGCCAAGCGCGAGTACGCTGTGACGACGTAACAACAAGGTTTTTGACGCGCTTTAGCATCATGTATTTTTTCATTTAAAGCTTCACTGTCTTGTTGAATGCTCGTTAACGATAATTCAATTTGTGATAATTCATTTTGGCTATTGTCGATATTATTTTGAATATGTTGCTTTTCAATTAATGCTTGTTTAGCTAAATCTTCACGATCTTTTGTTATGGCTAACTCCGCTTTTTCTTGCCATTGCTGCAATAACTTGTCTTGTTCTTTCATTACACGCTGACAAGCTTGTTTTTCGGCTAAATGTTTAGCGGCAACGGCTCTAATATCAATTAACGCCTCGTCCATTTCCTGAATAATCAACTTGATCATTTTTTCAGATCTTCTGCTTTTTCTAACAAATGGTTCAAATTAGCATTGACGATATCGGTAAAACGACTAAATACACTCATAATTTTCCACCTTGGAAGTTGTTATTAACGAATAGACATATTACAAGTGGCATGCCAAAACATTAATCCATTGAAATATAAAGAAATATTCAAAAATACGTAGAAAACCCAAAATCATGACATAATATGACAAACCATTAATTAGTTTTTTTAACTAAAAAATGGTTAATTATGAAATCAAGTAAGAAATGCGTGGGTGATTTTATCAATCCCCACGCGAATAGGTGTTAAAAGATTAGCAACTGACGTTTAATGAGTGTGTGCTTAATACCAATCCGTATAAGTTAAACTTGGTTGAGTAATTGATGAGCTTGAAGCCAAAATTGACTTGAAATTTTATTGATAACATTCGATTCAGCATTAATTAATATAGCAAAACCAACGCCTAACTCTGGTGAATAACCAATATCAGCTCGAAAGCCAGCTACCCAACCAGAATGATAAATAATCGAAGTATTGTCTCAGTTGATAGATACGCCACCCATAACCATAGTGCGCATCGGTTAAATGTTTACGCCAGAACTTTCGACGTAAATCTTTTTTCGTTTTAATGCGTGGCGTAATTAATTCTGCAACTAAACCTGATGGTAAAACCTCAGGCTGATAACCCATATTAGCCATAAGCCATTTTGCTAAGTCACTTATGCTGGCATTAATACCCGCTGCGGTTTCTACCTTGTAGAAGTCGGGTTCTACGGCCACCTTACGCCAAACATACTTATAAATAAATTGCCCTTGGAGATTTTTACGAGGTGTTTTAATTTTATTAATTAACACATGGGGTTTAGCCGTGTTTTCAGCCATCATAAAGGCATTATAACCAACGGAAGTATTCACCATATTTAAAGGGGTAAATAACTTTTCTTGTAGTAATTGTGAATAACTTTTATCTTGCCTTGCTTCAATTACCGGTTGTAAAAAGCCATATAAAAACATTTTGATAGCCGTAACACTTTTCCGGTGGGCAAATCAGGGGTGAGTTTATCAAAGCGTCCAATAATTTTATCCATACTCCAATTTTCATGGAGTAAGTTATCGTAAGGCTTTGGCATCAGGCCACTAGAATGACTTAAAATATGCTTTAGCTGGATATTGTCAGCCTGTCCTTTTTTACTTAAGGCAAATGCAGGCACATATTGCGTAATAGGATCAGACAAGTTAAGTAGATTATCTTGGGCTAACATAGTGGTTAACGTCGCCGCAAACGTTTTTGAACACCGACGCTAAACGAAAAACCGTATCTGCAGTAACCTTTTTGGATTTAGCTTGATCAACATAGCCATATGTTTCTAACGCTGAAACTTTATCTTTGTAGGAATAACAACATAAGCCGCACCTGGAATATTCCTTTGAGCAAGTTCAGTTTTACTTTCACCGAAAAAGCTCAGTTAAACTCACTCAAAGTATTGCTATATGCTGGTGGTATAAAACACAAAACCACTAAAACAAAGCGAAATAACATTAACTTAATCAACCTAAGCATTAAGGCATTTGAACAAGCGAAAAAGCTTGTTTTAAAAATAGCCATTATTGTTTTCTTCAAAACGGGCATTTTCACAAAAAATCGTCGAAATTGTTTCGCTCCGCCTAAGCCATTACACAAACCTAACATATGCCTAACTACGTGCCAAACACGGCCACCTTCCGCAACATATCGGTCGCAATAATCAGCCATAATGTCGATAATTTCAGGCCGAGTTAAAGCGTTAACATTATCACCCCATATTTGCTGATCTGCCTCTACTAACATAAACGGGTTTTGATAAATTTCTCGACCAATCATCACACCATCAAGTTTAGTTAAGTGTTCGTTAGCTTGCGCAAAAGAGGTAATACCGCCGTTAATTGAAATTTCACTGTTGGGAAAATCTTGTTTTATTTGATAAACACGGTGGTAATCTAATGGCGGAACTTCACGGTTTTGCTTAGGGCTCAAGCCTGACAGCCAAGCTTTACGCGCATGGATAATAAAATGCTGACAACCAGCACTACTAACGGTTTCAATAAATTGATGCAAAAATTCATAACTGTCTTGATCATCAATACCAATACGAGACTTAACCGTAACCGGAATATTAACCGCTGCTTGCATGGCACTAACACACTCCGCCACCAAGTTAGGCTCAGCCATTAAACAAGCGCCAAAACGACCATTTTGAACACGATCAGACGGGCAACCGACATTAATATTGACCTCATCATAACCTAACTGCTCTGCCCGCTTAGCGCACTCGGTTAATGCTTTAGGATCACTGCCACCTAATTGCAACACCACCGGATGTTCTTCATCATTAAAGCCTAGATAATCACCTTTACCAAAAATAATCGCGCCTGTGTTTTACCATTCGGTATACGGTACCGTACGTTTAGACATAACGCGGTAAAAATATCGGCAATGGCGATCTGTCCAATCTAACATTGGAGCGACTGAAAGTTTGTGGCTTATCGGTGTTGAGTAATTCACATCTAACCTTTTGAATAATAGTGGTTTATTGGTGTTTTTATCTTATTGCGAGAAAAACGCATTTTGCCTTTTTTTGCTACTTTTTGCCCCTTTTTACCCTCTCAGGGGAACTTTGGGGCCCAAATAGGTGATCTTTTTTTACAAGAAGTTAGCGAGAAAAAACGTGGCAAATTATACCATTAGTAAACGTTCAAATAAAAAAATGGAACTGTTTTTTGTGCCAGAATAAGAGTTAAAGAAAAAGGTTTGGTCACCTTTTCTAAGTCAAAGTCGTTTCATTCAAAAGTCGCAGCAACCAAATGGGCGCAAGAGATATTACGAAAAGTTGAGAATAATATTAATGACTTAGATATTTTAATGATGGATTGCACATTAGGACATTTAATCAAAGAATACTTAAATAAGAAGCTTTTATCAGGGAAACCAGATTGGACGCACTGCAACTTACTGTTTAAAACAAATATTGCGTTATCCGATAAGCCAAATGTTGGCCAGTAAAATTAAAGCTAAGGATATTATCGATTACTGTATTCAACGTAAAAATTCTAATACTAAGCCAAGTCCATCAACCATCGCGATTGATATCAGTTGCTTAAGAAAAGTGCTAAAAATAGCAAAACCTATTTTTAATATTAATGTTACAGACAATGCGATAACTGATGCATATCCTGCCCTTCACGATCTTAATTTATTTGCCCGCTCTAACAAACGTAATAGACGATTAGAAAATGATGAATACGCTAAAATTTTTCATGCCTTATCTGAAAAAGAAAAACATGCCGCTTGTATCATTCCATATACTGCTATTTTTACCGTTTCTATTTTAACTTGCTGCCGAATAAGTGAAGTTTGTAATTTTAGATGGAAAGATTTAGATATGGTCTATAAAACAATTTTAGTTCGTGATCGCAAAAGTCCAAATGGCTCTGCCGGTAACAACGATATATTACCCCTTCTTGGTGATGCTTTTGAAATATTATTAAATCAACCAAAAACAGATGAGCGAATATTTCCATTTAACGCAAGATCGATAACAGCTGGTTTTAGGAAGTCCATTCGAAAACTAGGGATCAATGAACTTAGATATCATGATTTAAGAAGAGAAGGGGCTAGCCGTTTAATTGAAATGGGTTACTCTATTTGAAGAAACCGCAAGGGTTACTGGGCATAAGGACTTAAATGTACTCTGGCAAGTTTATGTTAATATTCACCCTAAACATTTTGTTGAAAAACAGCACAGTAAAAACTAAAAAATCTCTAATGATTAGCCGGACCCTATAACACAAAATGTATTACAGGGTCCTTTTGTTATTTAATTTAGTCAATAAGTAATGAGTGTCCCGCCTTGCTTTTTTCACTTTCATTAATGTATACAACCAAATGATAATGATTAGACATCACTACATAAGCTGCGAGGTATTTTGAAATAACAGGGATTAAAAAACAATTACTGTGAACCATTCATTGGAGACAATGTTTATAGCTTTGTTTGGTGTAATTATCTTGGCTAAAAGATAATGAAGGTAGATATTTTTTAGCTGTAGATACCCACATACAACGCCTCGCTAATCGTACTGGCTACGCCAAAGGATCGACGGTTGAGCAAACTGAACAAGCCATAATAAAGAATACGCCTAACAAAACGGAATTCATGTTCAACCTGCATCACTGGTTTATCTTACACGGTAGATATACTTGTACCGCACGTAAACCAAAATGTGGTTCATGTATAATCGAAGACCTGTGTGAATTCAAAGATAAAAGTGAATAAAGTGAACAAATGACTTAATAAGTCACTTGTTTTAACATTGAGAATAAAGAAATTTCAATAATATAGTTTATAAAGCCGCATATTTATTGGCTTGTTATGTTCACTTAAATACTGACTTTAAAAAATAGAAAACGATCAAATTAACCATTAAATTAATCTCTAAAAATAATATTCAATCAGATTTTAAAGTGTACCACCTATTTTCATAGGCTAAACTTCCCCATAAAACATGCGCAAGTGCAATTTCTGAGAGTGTTAAATTTTCAGGTTTTGGCTTCAAACTATTTTTGTTAAAGTTATAAACAAAATTTAACGGTGCTTTAGATGGTTGCAAAATAGTGACTTCATCATCCACCATATATGCAAAATTATCAGCATACTGCATTAATGCTCTACTAGAAGCATTAGACTCATTAAGATCTTGCCCCAACATAGGCGAATCGTCCGAAACTCCAATAAGAGATAATAAAGTTGGCGCTAAATCAATTTGACTAACGACTCTTTTATCAAAAATAGGTGCTTTGCCTGAGTTTAAAATAACACCTGGTATATGAAAATTATTAATAGGTACTAAATTGCTTCCCATTACTCTGGCATCATGATCGGCAACAATAAGAAAAACTGTATTTTCCCAGTAATCCTGTTTTTTTGCTTTTCTAATGAATTCACCAAGTGCATAATCTGCGTATTGTATAGCTTTATGACGAAGTAACTCCTTCGTGTCATATTTTTAATTGTTCTTCTGTATAGGTAATAGGATTAATTACCCCATTAGGAATTTCAAACGGATCATGATTACTTGAAGTAAAAATAAAACTGAAAAATGGTTTTCCTTCTTCATGTAACTTTGTTAACTCAACATGAGCCTGATTAAATAAATCTCCATCACTAGCCCCCAAGATGCTACAAACTTAGGGTTTGTAATATCATCAAAGTCGACAATATCAGCAAAACCATTTCCAAGGAAAAAACTTTTCATATTATCAAAGTGGCTTTCCCCACCATAAATAAACTGCGTGTTATAACCATTATTTTGAAGTAAAGATGCTATTGTGAAAAAATTCTTTTGAGATTTATCTAATTTTACAACAGCTCTGGAAGGTGTCGGGGTATAACCGGTTATAACAGCCTCTATGCCTCGTACAGATCTTGTTCCAGTTGCATAAAGTCTTTCAAAAGCCCACCCTTGCGAATTAAGTTTATCTATTTCTGGCGTCAAAGGAATTCCTCCCAACGAAGAAACATACTGAGCACCTAAACTTTCTTCTAATATGATAACGAGATTTTTGGGTTTACCTGTGTGCATAGCTTGACGTTTGACTAATGTAGGAATTTTAGTATTGCTAAAAGCTTCAACTGGTAAATTGGTACTTTTTCTAACTAATTCTATGATACGATTTTCATTCAAACTGCCATACATCTTAGAAGCATTTTTTTCATCACCCAACTGATCATAAGCATAAGCAATACTATAAATTGAATTTAATGTTAAAGAATTTATTAAGGGATCTGTTGAAAAATAAACAAAGGATGGGTTTATCGGGCGATGCCCTAAAGTACCTCTAGCACAAAGAAAAAATGCAATACCAAGAACAAAAAACGAGATAATCAGAGTTTGAAATTTAACCGGTCTAAATAACAAAGGGTTAGTAGTAATTCTCCCTATGCTTTTCCATATAATTTTACTCGGTAATAAAAGAGTTAAAAATACTATAATTAATGTCCCTAGGTGACCATTAAACAGCATTTTCATGATTTCTTGCGGATAAGCTAAATATTCAATAAATAGTCTATTAGGCCTAAAACCGTACTCAATAATGAAAGCGGGTGTCACTAATTCAAAAAAAGAAAATCAAAATAAAAATCAAAAAAGAAATATAATTTAAGAGTCGTAAGCCAGTTCTTTTGAAATTTTGTGACAACAATCCATGGGTGAATTAATGCTGGAATGATCAATAAGTAGCCGATAGAACTTAGATCAATTCGGAAGCCACTTATAGCTAATGTAATTAAACTATAAAGATCTTCAAATCTATCAATTTGCCATAATGCCAATCCAGTTCGGCTCAGTGACAATAAGATAAAAACTAAAATTGAAAAAATTAAAAATGGTTTTAAAATTTGAACTACATTAGTAAGCATCGCTAACAACAGTACCTATGATAAAGATATTTACTTTACTCATAGAAACTTAAGAAAAACTGAAGTTAAACTGAAAATACGTATTTCGGTTATTTATAAAACAAACCATAAGTCATGGAAACCTAATGAGATTGGCTAGTAGGCTTTTTGGGAAAAATACATAAGGATCCTAATTAAAGTAATATTGCTAGCCATATGAATATAGCAATGATTAAACTTAAAAGTACCGCTAAAGATCCTAGATCTTTAGCTAATCCAGAAAGCGGATGAATTTCTAACCCTATTCTGTCGACAACAGCTTCTATTGCAGTGTTTACAACTTCTGCAAATAATATGCAAAGCACAACGCTAATTAGTATAATTTGTTCTTGCAGCGTTATATCGAATAAAAACGTGATCGGAATCGTTATTGCTAATAGTATTAATTCTTGTCTAAATGCAGCTTCATGCTTTATGAGCCAAGAGAGTGCCCTCATTGAGTTTAATGAAGCTAAATAAATACGTTTAATACCTTTGGGCTTACTTTTATTGTTGAACATTTCTTACTTGGCTCCTAAATTAATTGTTTGAGTTTTTGTTTGTGCGATGGAACTATCTAAATGGCATGCTGTAAACGGATTATTCTCTTTAATATAAGTTGTTGTTTCCACATGCATTTCCCCCATTAATATATCGAATAGGTTATCATGAGAAATAGGCTGATCACTTATACTGTTTAAACAATTTAACCTATTGTTTTGGTGGAATGGATCCGCCCAAAAATTAAAGGTACGTGTGTTTGTTCTTCAGAGCAAAAGCATAAGGAAGTCCATGCAGATAAACACCACTCTCACCTAAGGATTCACCATGATCGGAAACATAAATCATCGATGTTTTAACATCTTGGCTTTCACTGATTACAACCAATTCAGTAATTATTCTTGAGAGCACATAATCCGTATATGCAATAGTATTGTCATAAGTATTTACTAATTCTTCATGCGTACAATTTTGTATATCACTTCTTTGACAATCTGGCGTGAAGATACGCTGACTTGATGGATATCGTTTATAATACGTTGGCCCGTGAGATCCAATCATATGTAGAATTATTAATGTATTTTCATGTGTTAACGAAATAAGTTTTTGACTTAATTCACCGATAAGTACCTCATCCAAACAAACATCCCCATCGCATAAAGGGTTAATTTTGTCGGTTGGGATTTTCTTTGTTTTTACCCTTGCACAAACACCTTTGCAGCTCCCCGTATTATTACTGACCCACAAAACATCAGCCCCAGCTAAATGAATCATGTCAATAGCATTTTGTTGAGCAATCGCTATCCGTTTATCATAACTACTTTTATTTAATCTCGAAAAACATACAAGGTACAGACACCGCAGTTGCGGTTCCACATGAAGTTACGTTTTTAAATGAAACAACCCCAAATTTTTGCGTAAATTGATTTGTCGGTTTGTTATATCCATTCAATGAAAAATTAATAGAACGTGCTGTTTCACCTAATACTAAAAACTGTAACCTGTTTACTAAGTTTATTTTTTACGATTTTAGGAGCCGTATCTAACACTGTAAATTTTAAAGGTGGATATAAGTAATTTTTTTGAACATATTTAACGGTGGAGTCGATCAAAGCATATGGTGTTAAATAGCCAACCAAATCTCGGTTATTCCTACCGATTGAAGCATAACTAGAATAAAAAGCGATTAGAATTAAAACAAAAGTTCCAAAAACTGACTGATAATAATTTTAACCGAGAAAATAGCTCACCCCAAAAAAATGAATAAGTCAGTTTTACGTTTGCTATTAATATTGAAGGAAGAACACCAAATACCGCAAAAAATAAAAAAGCAGAAAAGTTTAAATAAGAAAAAGCTTCTGACGAATCTGTCTCGATCGTATTTTGAATCATGCCATAATCAAAAACAATCCCATAAGTAACTGTGCTATAAAAAACAACCGAAGACAATAAAACCAATAAAATAAGTAATGGTTTAGTAATCCACCTAAAAGCAAAAAAGCATTGAATAGTTATTGCCAAAGATAAAATAAAAAATGGCACGGACAATAGAAAAAAAACATTATATTCTTCTAACGCAAGAATCACTGTACTGGTTTTTGCCAAAAATGGAATATTGAGTATAAAAATCAAATAAACGCAGGTAAAAAGACCAATTGATTCGTTGAAAGTGTGATTGATTTGAACAAATTTAACAATTTATACATTAAGCATAACCTTAAAAAGAGTGCTTGGTGGTTATACGAAACTCCACACCGTTAACATTATTATCTGACGACATAGGCTTAACTACATCAACATGTATAACTTGAGCTTCACTAGTTTGTGAGGAGTAAAACCGAGCTCCTACACCAACAGATGTCATCCAAGAATCTTGCTCTATTCCGTTCTCAGCTTGTCCATACACTCTACCGCTATCAATAAAAAAAGCGCCGCCGACTTCGATTAATTTGTAGATGTTTATGTGAGGGTAATATCGTGCTTCTAGGGTAAAAAGTGTGGTGTGATTTCCGTGCTGATATTGCAATGGTATCCACGCAAACCTAAATCACCACCGAGTGAAATAGGTAAATCTTTAAACTGATTTTTACTGAATTGGCTGACATTTTTAAAATATGCTGCCCAGTTGTCATTTAACTTCTGAAAATATTCATTTCTAATGCTAAATACTGCCCTGTCTTTACTTTCGAAAGAATCAAATAATTCACCTTCGAACGAGGCAGATATTAGCCAGTAGGCATCTTCAAAAATATCTAAACCTTTGGATACGTTAGAGCTCCAAATAAGCTTTGGTGAGGTGGTCGTTTTACCGATATCCGAACCTATCTCAGCAGTTACGTGCCAGCCAAGATTAAAATCTTCAATATGATTAATTAATTTGAGATTGGTAAGCTTTCTAAAGTCTTTTTGTAAATATTCAATACTAAAGAAGGGGTAACTAAATTCTCGATCAGTGGGAAGTGATTCTTCTCCCCGAACCTGATTCACCTCATCTATATAATCAAAAAAATGATGTTTTTCGTTGGTATAACCAATTCCAAACCTTAACGTATCCGATTTACTGTCTTGATTAAGCCAGTACCAGCTAGCAGTTGAATATTCTTTATGATGCTCAAATTGATTAGAAATTGATCCTTTTTTATATTGAGTATCAACCTGCTTAAAATTATTGAATCCGATATTAAATGCATTTTGTGTGTCAAAGCTCACAAATGCTTTCTTCAAAAATATAGCTTCAGAAGTGCCATCGTCATTACTTGTAAAGCGAATGCTGGCATTGATATTATTGTTTAAATACAACGGAAAATTTGAGCTAAACTTATAACCGCTGCGCTGATCATTGGTAAATGATTCAAATTCAGCATCAATACCTAGCCCTAAAAAATTTCTGTCTTTGATTCCAACCGCATATTTATTTTTACCACCTTTACGACCGAAATCGACAGTAGGCATTAATGACCAGTTATCCCAGGTGGTAATACTGATTTTTTGAGAGTTATCTAAAAAAGAGACTTTAGCATCACGTATGTACTTTTTGTTTCTAAGATGACGTTCTAATTCATCTAGATCATCTTGCTCAACATCACACTTATTAATAAAAAACGCGGCTTCATTAATCAGTGTTTTATTTTTAGTTTTTATATGAAAAAGTTAGCCCATCGATGCAGAGCAATAGTATCGGGATCTTCTAAATTAAAAATATCATTTGTGATAAATGTAATATTTTCATTTTGGTTGCAGCTCTCTGTTACTTCTGTTGCATTAAGCTGGAAAATCGTACTCCAAAACATAACGCCACTTAAACCCGAACGAATAATATTATTCATAAAGCCACCCCCATAAGATAGCTTTAATGGTAATTTACTAACCTTAAGATTGGCTTAGTCGAAACTGATTATTCTCCCAAGTTAAACTGAGAAATGCCTACTTTAGAATTATTGGGTATTTAAAATATCGAGGTTTTTGTTATATATTGGTGACTCAAGCTCTATCGCACCTAATACAGTGTGAAACACATTAAATTGGGTATGTTTTGAAGACTGTTTAATTGAATTTATATCTACATTCTTGTTAGCTATAAAGGTATCAGACATCCACATAATAAATGGTATGTCTTTTTGATAATCAGGAGCAAAAGCATAAGGTGTCCCATGTAAATATAAGCCATTTTCTCCTAATGACTCACCATGATCTGAGATATACATCATCGCAGTAGAAGTTTCATTCAGTTGCTCAAGCGTTTTAACAACTGAAGTTAAGAAATGATCGGTATATAAAATAGTATTGTCGTATGCATTGATAAGCTCTTTTTGAGAACATTTACTTATTTCCTCAAATTTACAAACCGGTAAAAACTGCTCGAAAATTTTTGTATAACGTTTGTAATAGCTAGGCCCATGACTTCCTTTTGTATGTAATACAATAAATATTTTTTGCTGACTTGACGAATTAATAACGCTCAATAAATTAGTAAGTAATACCTCATCTAAATTACATCCATCACCAACACAACTAGGCCTTAAGACACTCGCATCAATATAACTAGAAACCTTAATTGCTGGCTCCCCCAGTTATTACTTCGCCAAATAACCTCTGCACCATTTCTTGCTAAGTAGGTGGGTAAAGATTCTGTATTAGATATCGATTCGCTATGAGATAAAATACAGGCCAAAGAACCCGTTGTATAAGTGGTACATGACTTCGTATTCTTTAAAACTAATAAATTAGATAATTGTTGTAATTGTGGGTTGGTGTTTTTTGGATAACCATACAATGAAAAATTATCTGAACGAGCCGTCTCTCCAATTACTAGAACAAAAACCATTTTATCAGTGTTGCTGAATTTTCCATCGGGTAATAGACGTTGCCCTGCTGTTGTTTTATTGATAGAGCTATAATGACGCCCTGTATTAATGATATAAGACCAAGGCAGTATTTTTCCACCGATTAAGCTGGCATATTTATCTATCCATAACCAACTTGAAGCGTTTAAATACAAAAACAGCGAAGAAGTTATAACGACAATGCTCAAGTTTGTGCAAACTTTTAACCGGTTAAGGTTATACACCTTAGTTCTTATTACAAACCAAGCAGGTATTACTCCGAAGCACAATGTAAAAAAAACAAGCTGTAAAGATAAAAGCTCCACTGACTCTGAATATCTTGTATTGATAATATTCCCCATCATGCTTCTATCTAATACCACTTGATAAGTGATCATAAAGTAAATGGATATCGCATTAAGGATTGTTGATATAGCCAGAAATATTTTAAAAAATAATGGTGAAATTAAAATTAATAGCGATGAAAAAACAAGAGTTAAAGTAAATATTAAAGAAAAAATCGATAATGCGATAGTTGCGCCACTTAAACTATAAATAGACGTATTTTCCGCAATAAAAATGAAAATTGGAAAATTAAATAAGATAGTCACTAGTAGACTTGTTGAAAAACAAAGCTACTAGCTTTACTACTGATAAAAAGTAAAAATTTATTATCCATTAATTTTTTTCAATTAATGTTTTAATGATGATAATAGAACCTACTAGGCCGCTGACAAGCATAGCTATCCATACAATAAGAAGATCAGGTAGTCGGCCACTAACAGTTAATAACATTAACAAAGTACAAAAAAACAAAATAAAGCAACCTAGAGCTATTGGTTTAATTTTAGCCCATAACCACCAGCCCTTATAAGTTCTAGCTAAATACTCCCCACTAATGCCAGCAATACTGCCAAACGCAGCACCTAATAAAAGATCCGCAGGCCAATGAGCACCAACTGCAACTCTTGGAAATAGCGGTTATAGATGAGATAAAAAGTATTATGGCAATTAGCATAAACTGAAAATAACTATCAGAGCGTTTATTTTTTCTTAAAAGTACAAAAATGATTGCAGACATAGCTGTAAAAATAGTAATCGTATGACCCGAAGGGAAGCTTGTATGAGCCGTTAAAGAATGTCCGATAATAGTAAATTGATCGTGGTCTAATATCGCTGCTGGTCGAGGAATTGCAAAAAATGCTTTACCAACATGGCTAATTACAAGCGCTAATGGAATACCTCCAAATATTGCGGCTAACGATTGAATATTAATTAGACAAAGAAATGATAACAACGGGATAAGTATTAAGCCATCTCCTAAAAACGTAATGTTGTACCAAAAGCTTTGAGGTAAGATTTGAAGAGCACTATTGCTTACTATAAATAATTGTATTTGGCTTTCGATATAGTTATTTTTATCAACAGCCGTGGTCATCAGCACAAAGCTAATCACCACTAACAGTAACAAAGGCTTCCAATGAAAGGATAAGTTTCTTGTAATAAAAGTTTGGTAGCTAACTAGATTTGGATACATAAAATCACCTTTAATTTGATGAATTTATATTACTTTCCAAAACTTAAGAATTGCTTAGGCTAAACTGAAATTTGAAAGAGGTTTACCTGATTTTTAGAGAAGAAGTGACTTTAATTTTCCTAAAAAATCAATAATATAGCGAATGATAGTTTCACCAATTGATTTACAAAACCATATTAAAAACGTAACCTAATTTTAGCAAACAGGTTATGTGCATTTTTTGATTGAATAGCTTTTTTATATAAATTTCGATCACCAAATTTAGCTATATCATCCTCAAATTCACCGCCGAAACCATAACTGACATAGAATGCAGTCAATTTACTGATTGAATATTTATAACGCACTTGTAGTGCACTTTCTGAGAAAGAAAAGTCATCTTCCTCATTTAATTTTATTACCTCACCATTTGCTTGAACTTCGTAATTCGCTATAAATATGGCTTTTCCGATAACAGATTCAAATTTAACTCGTAACTCTTGATTATCATCTATTTGGTAATCCAAGCTAACTGCAATACTTTGCTCAGTAAAATCAAACTCATTAACTATGTTGCCTTCATCCCAATCAATCCAACTGTCACTACTGTATTGAGAGAACGTTAGGCCTAGATGAAAACTATCATTAAACTGTTGTTTGATACTGCTTTCAAAATTATAAAATTTCCCCGAAAACCTTCAGTTCCAAACTCAATTTGAGCTTCAAAGCTCCCCCAATTATATTCTGCAGAGCTAACTTCAAGTTCAACTAAGTAAAATGCAGGTAATAAGAGAGAATTATGGCCACGAGTAATCAAATCATCAAAACCTTGTCCGCCATGTTCAACAGAAATTTGATATTCAAATTCTTCATAGGTAATTAATTGAATACTCCCACCTAAAATAAAGGGAAGTTTTTCATGCTGATAATTCGTTTTTATTTCTGTTTCTAGTGCAAACGTAATATCACGAATAGTCCCAAAATCTAATACTGGAATTTGATACTGATATTCATATTCAAATTGCTTTCTATTTACTCTTTTTACATATCCAATATCATTTAGCTGAAGGGCTTCTCCATAAGCGAACATACTAAACTCATGGCTATGCCTTTCATTCAATTCTGAACTACCAGTGAACCACCAACCTATATCGCTCATCGAACTTGAATCTTGCGCTATATTAGAATTTATTAAGCCAAATAAAAGTTCTGTATCATCTGAATAAGAATAATTAAAATCAGTTGAAATAATCGTTGCTTCTCGGCTAATACTTGGCGTAAGAACATTATTAATTGATACGCCAATTTTATTTGAGTTAAAACTATATTGCCCTCTGAGTAACCAAAGGTCCCTTCCACTTTCTTCTTTTTTTGAACTTTCAAAGGCAGATAATATACCTAAATCTAAATTATCGTTGCTATAGGTGTATTTAAAAGCTGAATCGACAGTGCTTTCATTACCTTCTTGATAATATAAAGAACCACCAATTCTAGGTGTATGAACAACTCTAAGGGTTTCAGGTCCTGAGACATCAAAAATATCTTGATTATCATTAAAAAATGACCTTTTTTCTGAATTAAAACTTTCGATTGCTGAAAAGTTTACTACTAATTCATTTGACTCAACTTGGCCAAAATCAGGGTTTAAAGTAACACTTATTTGTTGATTTTTGGTTGGTTTCCAAAATATTTCTGCGCCTAAATCTGCTGAATTTGAATTTTGAACAATATCCCGATTTACTGAAATATATGGGTAGATATCAAAAGTTGAATTGCTTTTAATTATAGTGTCTACCTTAGAAAAATTTTGCAAAAAACTATTCATTGAAGAGCTTGCTGGGATAGAGGAATATGTTGCGTTAGTCGCTTCATCGTATCTAATGAAAGATAAACCAAACTGATTTTTTTCTTTTATATTAAAAGACATTGATTGCCATGGTATAAAAATTTCGGCTGTCCAGAAAGTCTTTGATATTGCCGTTTTAAAATGCCATTGAGCACTCCAATCAAAATCTACCTCTTTATTCTGTTTTAAAATGCCATCGTAGTAATTTCCTTGATGATTAATGGCAAATACATAACTTGTTTCTGCTGTATTATCCATATCTAACATAACTTGAAAATGATCGTTAGAAAATGGGGTATCATTTTCTTGCGTTCTGATCCGTAATTCACTCTTTATATTAGCTGATAAGCCTAAATAAATCCCTTGTTTAGTCGTGAAATAGGTATATGAAAAGTTGTTATTGCTTTTTTTAAAGGTTTGCGGAATTACCTGGTAACTAGTCGTAAATTTATTGGCGTTTTGCCAAAATAATTCATCAAGAACCCCATCCAACTCTATCTCAATAGCTGAGACTCTTGGGATAAAAACAAGTAAAAATAAAAGCAAAAACACGAGTTAAATTTATTCATTAGATTATAAGAGTAAATGTAATTTCTTGTTTTTCGTTAATAGCTACTGAAATATTAACACCTAGCCTCTTACAATAAGATTTTACAATAGCAAGCCCTAATCCATATCGCAGGGTTGAAGTCCTTGATTCATCCTTTTGCCACAGAGGCTCAAAAAACATATTCAAGTCTTTTTCATTTACAGCCTCATCACATAAATTGGATATTTTAATGATAATTCTATCATCTACATTTTTAGCCAACCCCACCCTTATCGGTGTGTCGGGTATACTATAAAACAAGGCATTATTAATTAAATTAGAAAGGATTGTTTCTAATGCTATTTTATTCGTGTGTATTATTCGGCAATGATTATCTTGCTTAAAGATCACATCTTTCTTATTTCTATTTTCTTGCCGGATTATATTTTCTAAAAGTTCAACTAAGTCGATTTCAAATTTAGCCAAACTGACATTATTACCACTTTTTTGCAAAAGTAATATGCCGTTTACTATGCTCTTAAGCCGCAAAGAAATTTGATGAACATCGGTAGCTAAATTATCAGAAAGTTGTTTTTCATACGGGAATTTTATTGCTACTTCACTTAAACTCAATAACTCCGCAATGGGAGTTTTTAGTTCGTGAGCAATATCTGATGTAATACGTTGCTCACGTTTATAGAGTGAATGATTCTCTTGAATAAACTTATTTACACCATTAGCTATTGGGATTAACTCAAGCGGAAGTTTACCGCCAAAGACTTCTAGTTCTTCAGAGTTTAAACTTAACCTACTTAACTGTTGGTTAAAATCATCAATGGGCTTTAAACTACGATCTACGACTGTCGAAACGATTATTTTTACCGCTATAACAGCAAAGAGAGAAGTAATAATAAATATAACATCTACAAACCAAAGAATATAATTAAGCTCTTCTTTGCTCAGTGCATATGATAATTCTATTGGTTTTTGATTTTTAGCAAATTCTTCTCTAGTTACTCCAAGTTTTTCTCGTAAATCACTATCAACTTGAGGTAAAAATTTGCTGTATAGCATTCTCCCAGATCGACCATCTGGCAATGTAATATCTTTGATAACGAATTGATTGATATCAACTGATAATCTAGGTAGATCGTGTATTTCAAATAAGTTTAGCGTGTCTGAGCGTTCAAACACTCGATCATTGTACCAAAGTTGAAAATACTCAGGGTTATTTTTGCCCTCAAATTCAGGCATAAATTCTCCAGCAAAATCAAATTCTACTTCATTTTCATCTTCTTCAACTAAAGTTTCTAACAAGCCAACTTTATTGATCATGACACGGTCAAATTCTTCGCTGATCCACTTATCAACACTAATATCAGTCACGAGTAAAATAGAAACCAACAAAATGGATATAGAAATAGAGATGTAACGACTAAAGCTTTGTCTTAATTGAGGTCATTAATTACTTTCTACATAATAACCAAAACCCCTTTTGGTTTTGATTGGAAGGGTAAAACCTAAGTTTTTGGTTTTTTTTTTCTAGCTGTTGATAAATGAGCTTCTATAGAATTTTTAGCTATTGCATCATACTGACCGGTAAGATATTCGCTAAGTTTTTCTGGTGACATAACTTTACCTTGATTCGAAAATAAACACTCAACAACTTTATATTCGTTTGGTGTTAAATTTGAATCTATACCTCCACAAGTTAGCTTCTTTAAATGGAGATCAAGAGAAATCGACCCAATAGTTATACTACTATTACTGACATTTAAACTCCCTCTTCTCATCAAACATAACAAGCGAACGTGGAGTTCATCAAAAGAAAACGGCTTAGTTAAATAGTCATCAGCCCCATTTAATAAACCAGCAACTTTATCTTCAGTTAAGTCTCTTGCTGATAAAATTAGCACTCGAATGTCTTTATTTGCTTGCCTGATCGCTTTTAAAATTGTTGAGCCGTCGACAGAAGGAAGCATTAAATCTAAAATAAGCAAAGAATAATCACCATCAAGAGCCATACTTAACCCTTCGGAACCATCACCTGTATCATCAACCGTAAAACCTAAATTTGATAAGCCAATTCTCAAGCTTCGTCTTAATGATGTTGAGTCTTCAATAATTAAAATTTTCAATGAAAAAACACCTCTAAAAATATCAAAATAACAGATAAAACTTAAGATTTACTGATTTTACACTTAAGATATACTCTGAATGACTTAAAACATCTAAAAATTAAAATGATCTTTAAGTGACATCCATAAAATAGAGTCTTAATCCGTTTTGTATTTTATTTGGTTTAAAATAAATCATATAGATACAATTCTAATATAGCTTAAATGAGAAGTTTCCAATTCATCTACATGAAAATTGAAAACTTCTGTTTAAAGTTAACTATTGTGATAACGCTTCAATTTTTGCTTTAGAAACCACCTATACAAAACAGGTAATACAAATAAAGTGAGTAAGGTTGCCGTTATTAAAACCTCCTACAATAACGCTGGCTAGTGGCCTTTGTATTTCAGCCCTACTCCGTTGGACATTAACATCGGAATCAACCCTAAAGCCGAAGTAATTGCCGTCATCAAAACAGGTCTTAATCTTGATGTTGCACCTTCAAAAACAGCGTTAGCAGCATCCAGACCATCTTGTATACGTTGGTTAATACTTTCCACCATGACAACACCGTTTAATACTGCGACGCCGAATAAGGTAATAAAACCGACAGAGCTTGGTACAGATAGGTATTGTCCCGATAAGTACAATGAAAAAGACACCACCGATTACAGCAAGGGGGACGTTAACCAAGATCAACATAGCTTGACCAACAGAGCCAAATGCAAAGTAGAGTAACAATGCAATTAGCGCCAATGACAGTGGCACGACAATCGATAACCTTTTTTGAGCACGTTCTTGGCTTTCAAATTGTCCACCTATTGAAATTGAATATCCCGCAGGCAAATCAACTTTCTCAGCAATAACCTTTCTAATATCAGCAACAACACTGCCCATATCACGACCCTGTACATTAGCTTGAATAACTACGCGCCTTTTGCATCATCTCTTCTCACTTGTGGCGGACCTGACTCAAAGGAGACTGTCGCAACATCACCTAATCGAACCCATGCCCCAGTCGGAGATTGAATGCGAATATCAGAAATAGCTTCTTTATTATTTCTATAGGCTTCTTCAATACGAACATAAATGTCATAACGTTCATTACCATTTATAATTTGTCCCGCTGCAATACCGCCTATACCGTCTTGAACAACTTCCATAATGTCACCTACTGAAAGGCCAAAGCGAGAAAAAGCTCTTGTCTATTAGGTTTAACCACTAATTGCGCTTCACCTGCAATTTGCTCAAGTGCGACGTCTTGCTCCATCAATACCTTTGATTACCGCTTCAATTTCTTGGCCTTTTACAGCTAATTGCGCTAAATCAGGACCAAATAGTTTGATAGCTAACTGTGCTTTAACGCCTGATAAAAGTTCATCAACGCGGGGTTGCAATGGGTTGCGAGAAGTTCAACAAAAGACCAGGGAACTCTTCTAAGGATTGTTCCATTTGGTTTTGCAGCTCATAGCGGTTTGATGCACTTGTCCATTGTGATACTGGCTTGAGTCCAATATAGATTTCAACATTGTTGACCGGCTCTGGATCACCACCTATTTCAGCGCGTCCGATACGGCTAAGTGCATAGGTCACCTCAGGGAATTCCATTAACTTTCTTTCCAAAATAGGCGTGACCGATAGCGCGGTATCTAAGCTAGATGATGGTGCCAGCGTAGCCCTTAAGTTTATTGTTCCTTCTTCTTCTAGCTCAGGCACAAATTCAGTACCTATATGTGGGACTAATGCGAAGGCTGATACAACTAATAATAAAGATATAGAAATAACTAACTTAGTTCGCTTAAGGGCAAAGCCTAGGCTATTTCTATAGAGTTTATCTAAAGGTTTTAAGACAAAACTTTCTCTTTCTCTGATACCTTTTTTAAACATGAACGTCGCAAGCGCAGGCACAATAAAAAGCGCGACTACGATGGCAGAGATCACAGCCAAAATGATACTAATCGCCATGGGTTGAAATAATTTAGCTTCAACACCTTCAAAGCTAAATAAAGGTAAGAAAACAACTAAAATAACAGACGCGGCGAAGAAAACAGGACGAGCCACTTCTTTACCCGCTTCTTTTAAACGTAACTCTATGCCGTGGTCATCACTTTCTACGTTATATGGATCAACATCATCAGCCGGCAGTCTTGACTGAACATCTTTGTTGTGGAGAGCATCAGGTTTGTTCAAATGTTTGAACATATTTTCAACCATTACCACAGAGCCATCAACTAACATACCAATTGCCACAGCAATGCCACCAAGTGACATTAAGTTTGCTGAAATCCCTGCCCAGGCCATTATCATTAGTGCTATACCTACAGATATTGGGGATTGAAATAAGTACAAGAAACGTTGCTCTTAAGTTCATTAAAAACAGCGCAAGCACGATACAGATAGATAAATGCTAAAGTACCAAAGCATTTACAACTGTATTGACAGCCTGTTCGATTAAATCAGTTTGATCATAAAAGGTTCAAAGCTAACCCCCTTTGGCGGCGCTTGGTTAATGAGTGGAATTCGAGCATTAATTCCATCAATGGTTGCTTTAGTATTTGATCCCATACGTTTAAGTACAATACCTGATACGACTTCCCCTAAGTTTTCAACTTTTCCATCAGCGGTTTTCCGTGTCATGGTGACAGCGCCTTGACGAATGTCACTGCCAATTTCAACGTTAGCAATATCAGAGACAGTGACAACTGTACCTTTCTACTGTTTTAACAGGTACTTGTTTAATATTGCCAATACCTGCTTCACCACTTTCAAACCAGCCTGTACCTCTTATAACAAGCTGCTCTTGCCCACGATTCATATACCAGCCACCCACATTGGTGTTATTGTTTTCTAGGGCTTTAACGATATCTTCTTGGGTTAACCCATAAGCTAATAACTTAGAAGGATCGATATTCTACTTGGTACTGCTTCACATCACCACCAAAAGATAAAACATCCGTAACGCCATCAACAGGTATTAGTAGTTTGATAATCCAGTCATTAAGACTTCTAAGTGCCATTGCGTCATAACCAGCATCTTTTGTCAGACACCAATAAATATTGAAACACTTGACCTAATCCTGAAGTATTTGGTCCCATTTCAGAGTACCAACGCCTTCAGGTATTAGTTCTTTGGCTGCTTGCAAGCGTTCAAAAACCAATTGACGAGCAAAATAGATGTCGGTGCCTTCTTTGAAGACAACGGTTACACCTGATAAACCGGTCTTTGAAATAGAGCGAACCTGCTCTACATCAGGTAAGGCATACATTACTGCTTCAATTGGGTAGGTAATAAGCTGTTCAACTTCTTCAGCAGCTAGACCTGGTGCTTCAGTATTTACAGCAACCTGAACATTGGTTTACATCTGGGAAAGCATCTAAGTTTAATTTGGGATAACTAACGCCAGCCCCAATAATGGTGGCAACAAGCGCAATCAGTATTAGCAGTCTGTTGTTAACAGACCAATCTATAATTCGATTAAACATCATAGCGCTCCCTAGTGGTTATGCCGGATCAAATCCGCCTTTAGCTATTTCTGAGGCGACAAAAAATGCGCCCTTGGTAACCACTCGAGTACCACTTTCTAAGCCAGAAATTTCTCTAAATTCACCTAAAGAACGGCCTAATTCAACTTCTACCGCTTGAAACTCCCCAGGATGATCTTCTACAAATACCGTCCAGTCACCATCCGCGCTTCTAATTAAGGCATCTTCAGGAACTGCTAATACTTTATGCTGAGTTTTAAATTGAAATAAGACTTTTACAAACATGCCAGAATGAAGTTTATGCTCTTCATTATTCACCGATAATCTAATGATCCGAGTTCTCGTGGTGGGATCTATGGTGTGGGCTTCCTGAATCACTTTTGCTTGGTTCTCACCATTAAAGACAACAAGTGCAGGAGAGTTAATGGCTAAATTGAGTTTTTTATTCGGTGATACTTTTGCTTCAATCCACAGCTGTTTTTCATCAGCTAAAAGCATAATCGTATCACCCGCGTTAACACCTTGTCCTTGTATGAAATCATCCTGTAAGACAACACCTTCTCTGTGTGCTGTTAACGAATACTGCCCAAATGCCGTAACATCTTTATTTGAAATCTCAGCGATAGCCTGCTTTGTTAAACCAAAAAGCGATTAATTTACCATAAGAAGCATTAAATGCCGTTTGGGCTTGCAGTAAGCGACTTTCACTGACGGTGTTTTTACCTAGCTTTTTAATTCGTTGCCACTCTGTTGATGCAACGAGGTAATCTGCTTGTGCTTGCGCAACAGCTTCACTAAATAAGGTCACTAACTTTTGACCTTCTTCAACGTGCTCACCCAGGGTGGCGTGTCTGTTTATAACAACGGACTCTGTGCGAGGTGATACCACATAACTCTTGTACCCATTCGCTTTAACCTCTCCAGGTGCATAAATGGTACTGGATTGATATTCATGTTTTATTGTTGATACTTGGATGTTTGCCAGTGACATTTTTTTTGGGGCTGAGGGTAATACCTTCTTCATGCTCTTCTTCAATGGCATTACTTTCATTGCCGTGATCATGCTCGTCATGTTCATCATGTCGCTCAGAAGAGTCTTCCGGAGTGGTCACTATGTTCTACACCTTCTTCAGAGTGTTCACCTTCGTGATGCTCTTCTGTACCATGATTTTTACTGTCATGGTCGTGGTTGTGTTCATTATCCCCATGTTCGGCATGCATCTTTTCAGCGGTACTTGTATCAAGTGATTGAGCGTACAAGTCATTACTTATAGCTCCGCTTAAAAAAAGTCCACTAATTATCATTACTGATATCTTTTTGCTAAATAATGTATTCATGTTAATACCTATAAATTTTGGATATTAAGATTTAACTGGCAGTGATGCCTGTTTAAATCTCAAACTTAGATAATTGTCCGATACTCCAAATGAAGGATATTTCGGAAAGTCTAAAATCTTTTTCTAGTTGAATGCCTGAATGCAGCCCTTCAGCTTGTTGGCTCAAGGCTAATAAATAATCTGCTGTGTTAATATCACCAGCCTCCCATCGAGCGTTTATCAGCTTTGTACTCTTCTCAACTCGTTTTTGAATAAGCTGCTTCCATCGCTGATAATATTTCTGACTAATAAGAAGCGACTCATAGTTCGCTTTAGCTTCAAAAGACTGCTTCCGATATACAGAGCGAAAATTTGCTTCGGCAGCAATTGACTTTGAGTAGGCGGCATTGGTTGCATCTGAATAGTTATTTCGGATGTTTAAAGGGATTGAGAAGGTTAAGCCTACTGCACTTTCACCACCATCTTGTCCTGCACTCACCCCAAAAGAGGGTTAGATTTATACTCTATAGTGGTTAATTCTGCTTTGGCTTGTTGCGCTTTCCATTGCGCTTTTGCTAGCTGCACAATTGGATGTTGCTCAACCCACTGAGCTTGATACTCATAGCTTGTTAAGCCAAATTCATATGAAGCATTATCGGCTAATTCAGGTGTCCAATCAGGCAATAACTCACGTACCTTTAATTCAGCATTTTTGAGCTCAATTTGGTCGTTTGCTATTTCACTAAAAACTTGTGAAAGGTTTAAGTAAACTAGCTCAGTATCTAAAGGCTCAAGTAATCCGGCTGCTTGCTTTTCTTCTGTAATACTCAGTAAAGTTTGCAGTTGTTTTTCTCTCTCAATAGATAGTTGTGCTGTCTCCTTTGCACTTTTCCATATGGCTAAAGCTGTTAATACATCTGCTTTTTTTGAATCAAGCAATACTAATAATTGCTGTTCACTCGCATACACACCGATTTCACCTAGTGATGTATTGGTAGCTCTTTTATCCCAAACATCGATTGTTTGCGATATACCGATAGAGTAATTATTGAAATTTCCGTTTCTCTCATAACTCGCTTCTAGTTCAGGGTTATAGACGGCTTTAGTTAAGTTCTTAGCCTCAAAGTTACTTGCTTTTAATAAGGCTTTAGCCTCGATAACTTCAGGATCTTTATTTACTTGGGCATCAAGCCACGAAATAGCTTTCTGCTTGCTGTAAGCGGGGGTTGAAATACTTACAGCTAAGCAAAAAAGACAGGAGCACACCTGTATTTTTAATATATTTATACATAAGACTTCTTAATTTTTTTAATTAATATCAGCCAAATTCATCTTTATTGGTATGAATTGGCGGTAAAAAGAATTAAATAAAATAAGAAATAGGAGGACGCAAAATAGCGTCTAGTAATGCTTTAGATTGTACAAACTGATATGGAGTTTTGTTAAGTTCGAATGGCGAGGTTGCAGTATTACTTTTATTAAAGACAATCCATGATAAATGACTTCCATTACAATGCCCGCAATGGTGACAGTCTTTAATATCATGTTCCGCTTCTTCTAAATTATCATTTAAATGATGGAAATCACTTTTGTGATCATGTTGGGTTTGTATGTGCTCTATATCTAATTGGTGACTTTGTGATGTTGCGGAGACAACGGCAGTTAGTGACTGTAAAACAATCGAAACTAATAAAAGCATTTTAAGTACAACTGAAAATTTCAATTTAACCACCGAATAAAATTTGAGTAATAAGAATAACAGAATGTAAATTTTTGAGCTAGCCATCAATATTCTTTATTGGCTCATCCCTACATAATTCATCAGGAAACTCAAATTCGATAGTTGTATGGGATAAATGATAACAACTTAATTTAATTGCAATATTACGTTTTAGCGTCATCAGGTCTTCAATAGATAGTTTTTCCTTTAATTCTAAATGAACAGTTAATACATGGCTTTCTCCATCAAGCGACCAGAAGTGCATATGATGAATTCCTCTTATTTCGGCAAAACTAAGTAATGCATTTTTTATGTCACCTTGCGTCTCTTGTTCAGGTGTAGCCTGTAGAAATAATGCCAATGTAGTTTTAAGGTTTTTTAAGACATTAAATAATATAAACAAAGTGAACCCCACTGGATAGCAGAGGATCTAGTATGGGTAATTCCACAAAAAACAATACGATTGACACGATAAGTACGGCTACCCAGCCTAAAACATCTTCCAGTAAGTGCCAAGTTAGAACCTTTTCATTTAAGGTGTTGCCCGCTTTTAATTTAAAGACTGCATATCCGTTTACGGCTACTCCTAATATCGCTAAACCGAACATTCCTTCAACCATCGGCATTTCTGGCTCTGATAATCTTGGTATTGCTTCAATCAAAACCCAAATAGAACCGACGATTAATACAATACTATTGATCAAAGCGCCAAAAAGCGTTAAACGTCTGTAGCCATAACTAAACTTAGCAGACGGTTTCTTATCTGAAAAATGACTTAATATCCAAGCAAAGCCTATTGAAAGACTGTCACCAAGGTCGTGTACAGCATCAGCCATAATTGCTGTACTGTTAGTTAACCATCCACCAATAAATTCAATGATAGTAAAAGATACATTAAGAAAAAATGTCCAGCCAATTCGATTATTCTTATCGTCTGTATTAACATGATTGTGTAAATGGTTGTGATTATGCATTGATTTACCTTTAGAGTTTATTGTTTCGGATCTTAACTACATTTCTATTAATCAAATGACGGATAACTTTTCGATATAAGCAGCGTTTTAATCCAGACAGATTAGTACCCTTTTCTTGATAGAACTCATCGGGTGAATCGTAAATACCAAAGTCATCATGAATTCCTTCTTTTTGGATATAAGTATCTTGCCCTTGCCACTCAGTATTAGGTGATGATAAACATTGTGTGGCAACACCATAACCACAGAACTCATTTTTAATTTGGCTAAATTTAATCTGTAAAGCGTTTAAATATTGACGATCTAGAATAAACCCTTCTAAATTTACCCAACGTCCATTAAAATAAACTTCAACCCAACTATGTATAATATATTTAGGTGCTAACCAAAAAACATAGGCCGGAATAGCTCCTTTTTGTAACTGTTGTTCAATAGTAAACCCATGAAATCGACACTTAATTCCTAAACCTCTTAATAGCGCCATCAACAAATTGCTTTTGGTATTACATTGCCCATAACCATCTGCAAGTACCTCACTTGCAGGAATATCATCACTGTTGTTGTAGCCAAATTTAATTTCATCTTTAACGAAATCGTAAGCAGCACCAATTTTGTTAAACTCATCTAGCTCTTGCCAGCAGCGTCCTGAAATTAATGATTGTATTTCAGGATGATCAAAGTTAAGGATATTTGTACGTATCAATAGTTTTTCTTTCATAATAAAAACGTTATTTTGAACAACATGATGTTGATTTTTCATCTTTACTTTTTTGAACGCATGGCGACTTAGTTGCTGCTAATTCTTGTTTAGCATCAACTAATATCCTATAAGCCCCACGAAGAATTAATGCGGAAATGATGCTACCAATAACAATATCAGGCCAACGTTGCTGAAGCACCATGACCAAGACACCTGCGATAACAACACCAAGGTTTGCAATAACGTCATTAGCGGAAAATATCCAACTAGCTCGCATGTGTACTTCGTCATTATTGTGTTTACGAATTAAAATTAAGCAAATGATGTTAGCGACTAAAGCAACCATACCAACACTAATCATAAACCAGGAATGAGGCTCGCTTTCTCCGAATAACCGTCGTGCAATATCAAGCAAAATCAGTACACCTAGTATCAATTGAAAATAACCGCTTACTAAAGCTGCATTTGCTTTGTGTTGAATTGACTTACCTACTGCATATAAGGCAATTGCGTAGACAATAGCATCAGCTAACATATCTAAAGAATCGGCGATAAGCGCGGTTGATTCCGACAACCAACCAAAACCAATCTCAAAGACAAACATCACCGAGTTAATCGCTAACAACCAATAAAGTACCGTTTTTTGTTGGTTATTTTTTAATTCAACTTCGCATCCACAACCACTCATTTTTTTAACTCCTACCTACTTGTATATAATAACTATAAAACCTATAGTAACTATAGAGTCAAGCAATTAAGTGATTGTATGAAAATAGGTGAACTGTCGAAGGTTTCAGGCGCTTCAATACAAACGATCAGATACTATGAACGTGAAGGTTTAGTATCTGCGCCTGAAAGAACGGAAGGAAATTTTAGGTTCTATAATTCAAAATCAATAAAAGAATTAGAGTTTGTAAAACACTGCCGAAGCCTTGATATATCATTAGCTGATATTAAACGCCTAATTGAACTCAAAAATAAACCCGAAGAAAGTTGCTCCAGTGTTAATGCCCTGATTAATCGACAATTAATGTTAGTTAATCAACGAATGAAAGAATTAAAAGCATTAAGAAAGGAACTTCAGAACATGGCAAAATCATGTCCAAGCGACAATACTGTCGATGCTTGTAATATTATGAAATCACTTGATGGTTAAATTTCGATTGTGGTATTGAAATGCAACGCCCAGACTGAATAAAGTTATATATAAGCTTAAACGGCCAGAAAGTTATTAATTTGGGATAAAAACACTTTGAATCTATCATAGCTTCACAAATATATATGGCCGCTTTAGGCGTTTTTTTGACGTTAGATGATGATTATTCTTTAAGGCAACAGCTAGCCAAATATAGTCATTCAACCTTAATTATCTATACTTAGATTGTTGAGGTTATGTGCATGTTGTTTACGAATATCTAGCCAATAACACTTGATGATTACCGCTTTTCTTTCGAGGCAACAAGTTCCTTTACTCATAAACGAATACTCAGGGCTTGCTATAAAAGGCTGTCTATATTTCTTTCGAAGAGTAAATCGCATAACAAACTTTCAAACTTGGAGGTTGATCTACCCTCGATAAAACGGACACCAAAATCTAATTAAAGATGAGGTGTTCTATGCCGAAATACAATAATCCAAGACGCACTTGGAAGTATTCAAACGACTTTAAAGTCAACGCTGTTCAACTGAGTTTTGTTGTTGGCGTCACCATAAAATCTGTCGCAGAAAAACTCGACATTCACCCGTTTATGCTGTCACGATGGCGAAAAGAATATCGTGAAGGAATAATTGTGGCTGATAAACGAAAAAAGTGGCTGGACAATCTAAAACTAAAAAAGCACTGACCAAAGAACAACAACTAGAACGTGAAAATAAGCAACTCAAGGAGGAGCTGTATATTCTAAAAAAGTGGCAACGGTTTCTTGCCGAGGAACATCAAGCCGATATCGATTCATCGAAAAACTCAGAGCCGACATAAAGGTGACGAGGTTGTTGACGTTTTTTAATGTATCTAAAAGTGGCTATTACGATTGGCGCGAAAGACAACCGAGTGCACGCACGTTAGAGGATGTGACGTTGAAAGAAAAAATTCAGCAGATATTCACACAAAATGAGGGGCGTTATGGCAGCCCTCGTATTTTTAAAGCACTCATCAAAGCAGGCTACCGTATTAGTAAACGGCGAGTAGAGCGTTTATATGGTGAACTTGGTTTGGTTGCGCGTTTTAATCCTTGTGACCTATCGGTCGCAAGGATTAAAACGCTTTTTAGCGTCAGGCGAAAACTTACGACCTGATGGAGGCGTGCCTAAAGCAAAAAACAAGGTATGGGTTGCCGATGTGACGTACTTGAAAGTAAATGGTGTTTGGCGATATTTATCGGTGATAATGGATTTATACTCACGGCGTATTATTAGCTGGAGTTTAGATAAAAATAGAACGATGGAAGTCACTAAGCGAACATTAAAACAGGCCATTAAAACGCGTAAACCACCAAACGATTTAATGTTACATACAGACCGAGGTGTTGAATATCGGGGTAATGTATTTCAGGCAGTATTAAAACGGCGTGGTATTTCACATAGTTTAAGTCGAGCAGGTAAATGTACTGACAATGCGTATATGGAGTCATTTTTCCATTCGATGAAGGCCGAAGTTATTCGCGGAAACACTTTTAAAAGTGATAAGGAATTACGCAGAACGCTTGGCAGTTACATCAACAAATACTACAATGCGATGAGGTTGCATTCAGGGATAAGCTATTGTTCACCAATAGAATATGAAGCCCTGGCAGCATAAATTTAAATGTGTCCGTTTTATCGGGTAGATCACAAATAACAGTTGGCTTTGCTCCTGCGTCGCTAATTATAGCCAACAATTATTTGCCTCTGTTTGGGGCGTTATGCGTAAAGGATTATGAATTCAATTTCTGAGTATATTTCAAAGTTATCATATTTCATTCCTGAATTTTCAGAGCGATGGAACTCTGACGATTGTTTATTTAATGATGGTAACGTATCAACTATTCATGGTGTATTTGCTGAATTTAGCTATTTAGTAATTGAACAGTTACAAAATGGTTCACTTAAAAATAAAGAAGAGTTATTTTCTTTTATCGAAAGTGTCGCATTAACAGATAATGACAACTCGAATGCTGTGTTTACATGCTTTCTGGAAAATATTGCTAACCGTTTTGGAGAATCTATAAACTCTGATAGTGTAATACCATTTTTAGGTAAAACATCTAAAAAGTTTGTGATTGCAAATTACGCATAACAAGTCGTTAAAGCAGGACAAAAAACAGTTGGCTTTTGCTCCTACGTCGCTAATTTTAGCCAACAATTTTTTGCCTCTTAACGAGGCGTTGGTATGACTCCCCACGTCAAGTTAAACCATAAAGATCTCTGCTTTTTTTCGAGCCATATTTGTTTTTTATGTAAAAAAATGAGTTAACGCAGTAGATGAAGCAAGTAAATTCGTCGGTTATCATGCTGGTATTCGTGGATTATTAACCGTTTGGTTAACAGCTGCATATTCCGGAGCATCGTGAACAGTGATTCCGGCCCATCGTGAACACCCATACTGGTTTTAGCGTGAACGCTTATTCCTATTTTATCGTGAACACTTTTTACTGATTTTCCGGAATTGGTGTTCACACCAAACCAGTACAATTTCAACGCATTGATTATTACTTACTTTGTTAAGCTATTCCCTTTTTCAATTGAGGAAGGGATATGGCGACCAAGAGGATCACAATGCGTAAAATTCGAGAAGTGTTGAGGCTACATTTTGCTGCCCAACTCAGCGTTAGAAAAATAAGTGCCAGTACAAAAGTCAGTGTTGGTGCTATTCAAAAACTATTAACAAAGGCCAAAGCGTTATCGTTAACCTGGCCACTACCTGATGAAATGGATGATACCGTCCTAGCAAGTCAGTTTTATCCCCGCGCCGATACACGGCCATCTCAGCGTTTTGAAATGCCTGACTGGCCACAAATTAGAAAAGAATTAACCGGTAAAGGCATCACCAAAAACTTACTTTGGCAAGAATATACCCAGCAATATCCAAACCGTTGTTATAGCTACTCTCAGTTTTGTGAACGCTATATGCGGTGGCTTAAAAAACAAAAGCGTTCGATGCGGCAAGTGCATAAGGCCGGTGAAAAGTTGTTTGTCGATTACGCTGGCCAAACTATGCCTATTGTCTGTAATGCAACGGGTGAGGTGAAGTTTGCTCAGATATTCGTGGCGGTGATGGGCGCATCCAACTACACGTTTTGCGAAGCAACCTGGAGCCAAAGTTTACCTGATTGGCTTGGGAGTCATGTACGATGCTTTGAGTTTCTTGGCGGTATACCGGAGATGATAATCCCTGATAATTTGCGTAGTGGTGTCAGTAAAGCATGCCGCTATGATCCGGATGTTAACCCTAGTTACCAGCAACTGGCTGCGCATTATGGCACCGTGATCGTGCCAGCTCGCCCTAGAAAACCACAAGATAAAGCCAAAGCTGAAGTGGGTGTGCAAATCATTGAACGCTGGATATTAGCTAAACTGCGTCATCAAACCTTTTTCTTTAGCTGAGCTTAATCATTGCATTAACGCTTTGTTACTTGAGGTAAATAATAAGCCTTTTTAAGCAACTCAGCGGTACACGACAATCGTGGTTCCGCGTCAATTGACAGTCCAGCTTTAGCGCCTATGCCTCAGCAGGCTTATCAATTCACCGATATTAAACACGTTAAAGTGAATATTGATTACCATGTTCAATACGATAATCATCTTTATTCCGTCCCGCACCACTTGGTTGGCGAAAAGCTTGAACTGCATGCTAAAGACAACCTGATCGAAGCTTACTTTAAGCATAAACGTATCGCCAGTCACCCAAGAAAATACCACCCAGGCATGACCACCACACCGGAGCATATGCCGGTGAAACATGAAAAGCACCACCGGTGGTCACCTGGGCGGTTAATGAACTGGGCAAAGGACATTGGTGATGAAGTCTTGCTCTGGGTGAAAGCACAATTAGCACAAAAACACCATGAAGAGCAGGCGTATCGTGTCTGTTTAGGGCTACTGAACTTATCTAGAAGTTATCCTGCTGAGCGGCTAAATAACGCATGTGCCATCGCCAATCATTATCGTTTATATCGGCTAAAACACATCAAAGACATCCTCAGTAGCAATCAAGATAAATTGCCTGCACCGTCAGAAGAGCAAACGACGAGATTGCCCCAAGCCCATGAAAATATCCGTGGCCCTAAAAGCTTCCATTAATTAAAGGAAATCCTATGTTAGAACAAACAGTAACACACCTTCGCCAACTCAAACTTAGTGGCATGGCTAATGCGTTAGTCAATCAACTAGAGCAACCTAGTACCTACGAAGGACTATCCTTCGGTGAGCGATTACAATTGCTGGCAGATAGCGAAAACCAAGAACGAGAGCATCGTAAACAACAGCGATTACTTAAAGCTGCAAAACTTAAATTAGCCGCCAATGCTAGAGACATTGATTATCACCATCCCCGAGGGCTCAACCAATCGATGATGGCATCACTACTACAATGACTGGTTAAATAAATCACAAAACTTACTCGTCACCGGCCCTTGCGGTAGTGGTAAAACCTAATTACTTGTGCGCTTGCGCATACCGGTTGCATGAAAGGTTACAGCGTCAAATATTACCGACTATCGAGATTGTTACTTGCGCTGACACAAGCTAAAAGCCGATGGCACTTATAGTCGGGTGCTACAGTCATTGGCTAAAATTGATTTACTGATATTAGATGATTGGGGTCTAGAAACCATTAAAAGCGGCAACAACGAAATGACCTGATGGAGATAATGGATGATCGACATGGCAGTACATCGACGGCAATAATCAGTCAACTACCAACGGATGAATGGCATCAATCGATTGGTGATAACATGCTCGCGGATGCAATCTTAGATAGGCTAATGCAAACGCACATCGGATAAAATTAAAAGGTGAATCGATGAGAAAAACACAATCTAAAATTGACCATCGTGAACACTTAGGTTAAAAATGTCATGAACCCAATGCGTGAAATTTAAGTGTTCACGATAAAACCGGAATCGGTGTTCACCATCACCGGAATATGCAACAGCAAGGCAAACATAACATTTACCTTGCTAGCCATTACTTATTACAACGAGTTAATGGTAAAACCTAACTCAAACGACGCGCCATATTCTTCATATTGATAGTTGTATGCCCTATCGCCATGGTAAATATATAAAGGTTCGTCGGTTATATTGACGGCGTTAAAATACACTTGCATCGTGTCGCTAAAGTAATATTTAGCCGTAAAGTCGACTTGAGTATGGCTGTCTTCATAAACAGATGAATCATTGTCGACAAACTGGAAGCTTTCACTTTTGTATGAAGTACTTAAGCGGGCGCTGAATTTATTGTTTTCATACCCCAACATTAAGTTTGCTAATGTGTCAGCTTGATTTGGTAAGTCATTATCAGTATCAACAAAGGTACCGTTTGCACTAATAAATAATCCAGAGTCAAAGTTTTTTGTCCACGCTAATTCAAGACCAGTTAATGACGCATCTCCACCATTGATTGGTTGAAAGACCTCTTCATAACCGTCCCACTGACCATTGTTTTGCACTTCAGCAAGCACAACATAATTACTGATATCCTTATAAAATAGGCCCGCAGACATAACGCCAATATTACCTGGGTAATATTCAATTGAAAAATCAATATTGTTTGACTCAAAAGCTTCTAAATTTGGGTTACCTACTTCAGCTTTTCGTTCAGTTTCAATTACACCATCATCTTCAGTCACTTCACTTTCAATTAATTGATATGCAGCTGAATCGCCAAAGGTTGGTCGCGCAATAGTTTGTGTAAAAGCAAAACGAGCAAGCAGTTTTTCTGACGCTTGATATTTAACATTTAAGCTTGGTAGTAAGTGAGCATAATCTTTGCTGACACGCCATGGCGTAATATTAACGCTTTCATCATCATTAACACCATCTTCGATTAGCTCAACACGATTTCCGTAGTTTCAAAACTGGTATCTTCATAACGAAGACCCGTGATAACCCGCCACTTGTCAATATCAAGCGTGATCATCGCGTAAGCAGCAGTAACATCTTCTTCACTAATATAAGAGCCCGCGTTTGAATCGATCATAGTATCAAGTTCGTTGATTTCAAACTGACTCCTATTACTATTAACATAACTCGACAACCCGCTTTGGCTAATACTAGGCCAAAATCTCCCAGTTCATAACGAGGAGAGGCGGTTTCAAAATTAGCCGCGGTTACCTCGTCAAAGCCACCGTCGTAAATAGTTACATCGACGTTATTCGATTTTTCACGTGACTGATGCTTGAAACCAAACTTGAAAATACCGTTGTTGTTATTCCAAACAAAATCACGACTTAGATCGAGCTTGACGCTAATTTCTTCATCTTCAGCATGGTTATTTTCATAAGCTATCTCATCAATTTCAAAATTAGTGAGATCATGGGCTGCTGCACTTTGAATTAAACGTGGCACATCGCCTGTTGATTGATAACCAAGAAGCAAGCCTTCGCCAGCAAAAGCCACATCAATACGGTTTGGCTCATCTTCCTGTGACTTTGAAAAACCAACATCGTATTCAACTAACCATTGATTTAGTTGGTTTGAACCACCGAATACAATCGATAAAATTTCTTGTTCTTCGTAACGATCTTTCGTACCTCGTTCCATTTCAGCGTCAATAAATTGTGCGCTACCTTGGGTATAAGAGCTAGAATCTAAGGCACCATCAGATAATTTATATTGGTTACTGGTTCTAAACTCATCATCTGAAAACTGACTATACAAGGTTCGTAAGTAATATTTATCGGTTTGAGAGGTGTGCAAATCAAAGTTTAAGGCAATTCCAAGGCGTTCACGAGTAATAGCATAATGGCGTTGCTCAATTTCTTCAGCGCCAAAAGTTTCAAAATCTTCTCCTGTTACTGAATCTTCGTATTCAAAGTCGCCCCAGCCGCTACCTGTTTCAATATTGTGAGAACCAAACTTACGTTCAAACCAAGAAATAGCACTAGCAATACCAAGTTGTGAACCACCAGAGAGTTGAAAAACATCGGTGAAACTACCTGATAATTTAGGGCTGCTTTCTTCCATCAATTCATTGTAAGAGCCTTGAATTGTTGCGCTATAGCTTTGCTCTTGCTTATCAAAAGCACTTAAGCTTTTTACTTCAACAGAGCCACCAACTGCATTAGCATCCATATCAGGTGTAACCGTTTTGCTCACTTCTAAACTTTGAATCAGCTCAGAAGGAATAACGTCCATGGCAACACTTCGAACCCCTGATTCTGGCGAAGGAACATTAACTCCATTGATAGTGACGTTATTTAAATTGGGGTCGATACCACGAATAGCAACAAAACGCCCTTCACCTTGATCACGTTGAATTGACATACCCGGTAGGCGTTGTAACGCTTCTGCTGCATTTTGATCAGGTGACTGACCTATGGTGTCAGCACTAACCACTGACATTAAATTGTCGGCATTACGTTGGCGGTTAATTGAACCTGCTTGGCCTGCACGTTGACCATATACGATGACATTTTCGATACTACGAATGTCAGAACCTATAACAAAGCTTTGCTGAATCTCTCCATCAATACCAACAGTAATACTTTTAGTTACTTTTTCAGCGCCTAAATAGTTTATTTCTAACGTATATGTACCTTGAGGCACATTACTGAAACGGAAAGAACCGTCTCGAGCAGTGATCGTTGTAATGTCTAACTCTATCAGGCGCACTTTCGCACCTTCAAAATATACCGAATTTGACGCGTCAGTTATACGGCCAGAAAAATTAGATTCAGCCGCTAGCGCAGTAGTGTTGAATAGAGCAGCACCACAAGCTATCGCTAGTGCAGAGTATTTAAACTGCTTCCACGGAGTTAATTTGGTCATTCTCGTATCTCATCATTTTGTAGTTGACGACAATTTTTATTGTCGCGGGTTTAAGAAACGTGAAGACGCTAACCAATAAAAATGACAGTAATATTTCACTCACTTCATCAACGGGCGGATTTCAATCAAATATCACTCGAATATCATTATTTTTTAAGATGAATGAGCTAATTCAACCTTGCATTATCTCGCGGTTATTCAAGGAATATTGTTGAATATATTTAACTTTATCGCTTTGCTGTAAAAAAGTTGTAACTCTTGTGAGCTAATATGACCCTTCCGCTGAGCCCTACAAATTTTTATGCTAATCAGCACTAATTACTTGAATAGTTATTTTATGAACTTTGCTTTTTTACCTTTTCACAAAACTCTTATTAATAGTTTATTGATGACTATTGCCATCGTTTGCTTTGGTGCATATTCCTTTGGCCAATTAAAACCAACCAGTGATATCGATTTTATTGATATAGCTGGCGAAGGGGGCATTACATTAATGACACTGATATGGATATTTTTCACACTGGTTAGCCGCCCTTCGGGTCGGGTCACAAATTTATTATTTATCGGTTTGTTATTTACCCACGTGTCGGTATTACTCGACTTTCTCGATGAATTTTTCATTTATCCCGACGATCACTGGCTAACCGCGATTGAAGCACTACCTGCTCCATTAGGTATGGTATTAATGAGTATCGCTTTATATCAATGGCACCAAGAGCAAACGGCTATTAATCATCAACTTAGTCGAACAGAGCGCTTTTATCGAGAACATAGCTTGATTGACTTTACTACGGGCTTATACAGTGCTGAATACATGAAACAGCAAATAAAGCTTGAAATTAATCAGGCAAAGAAGCAACAAACATCATTCTCGTTAATGATGTTCGATCTTCGCCACTTCGCTCAATTTAATCATGATTATGGTTATCAACATGGTGATTTAATGCTCAGAGAAGTCGCGCATTTAATTCAAATGAATATTCGTGATGGTGATATTGCCTGTCGATATGCTAGCGATCGCTTTATTGTATTAATGCCCAATACCCTAGCAGTGACAACCAAGGAAATTGAACAGCAAACAAAACGTGCCATTGAACATCTCGCCTTTAAACATGGCCAAACAAGTGAGGCAATTTACCCTAAAGTGATCACCTGTAATCATCAGTACCGAGGTTGGCACAGTTACGAAGAAGTGTTGTATGACATCAATAATCATTTAAGCGCTGCAAAGCAATTAGCTAAAAAACCGTGCAGTGCCTAATGCCATTTTTTGAACAACATGAAAAATCGCTAGCAATACCACTTTGGGTGATATTATTAGTTGATATGGCTAAGCAACGTCATATTCCGCCAGATAAATTACTCAAAGGCAGTAAATTATTTTTAAGTGATTTATCCAACCCAAAGTTAAAAATTTCTCATCAGCAATTTTCTCGGGTAATAGAAAATGTCAGTAAATACTTACCTCATAGTGATAGTGCATTTTTACTAGGTAGTCGACTTTATCCAAATCATTTAGAATCAGCTGGTCAGATAATAGTACATGCTGAAAACTTAAGCGATATAATCGCCGCTGCTCGGCATTTTCATTATCAAATTTTTCCTTTTCTATTTATGCGTAATGAGAGTACTGAGCAATATCAATATTTCATTTTTAATCAAGCTATTAGCATAGAAAACATTAACCATTATCAATTTATTTGTGAGTTATTCTCCAGTTTAATCATCTCAATAGCTAAACAAAAACAACTTCCTCTCAGTCGCTTAACCATTAAGTTTCCTTACTCAGCTCCTCGCCATATAGAGCAATATCAAGCGTATTTACCCTGTAAGTTTGAGTTTTCACCAAGCACTAATGCCGTATCAACCTTTAACACTCAACAAGTTTATCACTTACCACTACAGATAAAGTTTGATAATGGATTATTAATGTTTCCACTTGCAAACGGAAACGCAGACTTGATTAAACATTACCAACAAAAAGTGCCTTCAATCACACTTAAGGTAGGATTTATCCACTATGTGATGCAACAAATGATCAAAAAAGTGCGAAATAAACAAGAAATTAATGCTGATTGGTTAGCAAACCACTTATCAATCAGTAATGCCACGTTAAAAAGAAAACTAAAGCAACACAATGTGACTTATCAACAATTATTCGACATGGTGAGACAACAACAAGCAGTGTTCTTATTAACTGAACAAAATTATAATAACGAAAAGATCGCTGAAAACCTCAATTTTTCTGATATCACCAATTTTCGCCGCTCTTTTAAACGTTGGACGGGTTTTACACCACAAGCTTTAAAAAATTTAAATCAACACCCAAGTTAACTTCACCACTACAGATAAATATTTGCTCATTTATTACTTCAACAAAAACCAGCTTAAGCGGATCTGATAAACTATTTTATAGATCTCATTCTCATGTGGCTGTTTATACAAAAGCACAAAAAAGATATTAAAATTTAGAGAGGTAGAAATATCTCATGGATATACCCCCCCAAACAATACGGCACTTACTATAAAGAATCGTTAAAAACAGTACTATAAATTGGTTCTATAGAATATTTTCAATAATACAAAAACTTACTGTCTTTAAAATTTTATTTCCCTTACATCTAACCGTGCAGCACTTTGTAATTGAAGCGATGAAAATATGAAAAAGATTTTAGAAAACCGCTTGCAAAAGCAAGCGCTTACTAAAATTATCGAATCGACCGATAAGCCGCTGGATTTGTTATCGGTGGAGTGGACAAATATTCTTGCCCAAAAAAGAAAACCCTAACATTGCTGCTAGGGTTTATTGAATTAGTGAGTCGACCGATAAGCCGGGTTCTGTCGTGGACAATCATTCGTCTAGGCCTTAAATCGCTCTAAGGCTCAAGCAACCTACCTGGTTCCAACGCGAGCCGCGCCATAAGGAACCCTATTTGGTCTTGCTCCGGGTGGAGTTTACCCTGCTGCGAACTGTTACCAGTCGCCCGGTGCGCTCTTACCGCACCCTTTCAGCCTTACCTGTGAAATTCCGAAGAATAACCATCGGCGGTCTTCTCTCTGCTGCACTTGTCGTCGGCATTACACCGCCCAGACGTTATCTGGCACCCTGCTCTATGGAGCCCGGACTTTCCTCCCCTTAATCTGTCTATTTTATGCCGAAGCATAAAATACAACGATTAAGCAGCGATTGTCTGGTCAACTCGGGGCGCATTCTACCTTAAGCAAAGCATTAAACAAAAGAATATTACCTTTTTCATCAAAAATAATGGAATTACTCTCTCACCAAAGTTAGCTCGTTACCGAAAATCCAATTAACTTATCTTTGTAGTGCCATAACAAAATCAAGTCTTACATTATTGTAACAAAAGGTTACTTTATCACAGCTTAAAAGCTTAAAGTCACTACTATATTCTTTTAATATAATAACAATTGTTTTTACACCCAAACGGTTCAATAAATTGAGCTATCGCTTACCTTTATTACCTTGAATAAATTATTTTTATACTGTGTTAACTCAGTTGATGTAAAAGTTCTCATCAAAAAAATTAAGCTTAAATAGCAATTTATTAATATCATCGCCTATCTCTTGCTATGTTTGGTTAATAATTAAAAAATTATATCCTCTACATCGTCATCTCTATTGCTAACAAATATGTTATAATGTAACATACCCATCAATTGTTACATTATAACATTAACGTAAGAGGAATCATGAAAAAGCTCCCCAAAATTATTAGTGTGTTACTTGCTATTCCGCTAGCGGCAACCTATACGCTGAACAAGTTCAAGGCACTATTGTAAACGGTCAAGGTAAAATTGTTGCTGGCGCTACTGTCAAAATAATGGGTACGAATAAAGTTTCAGCGACCAATGAACAAGGCGTATTTACCTTAGATGTAAAACCTGGGCGATACGAATTACACATAGTGGCTGATAATTTTGTGCATAAGAATGTTCAGGTTAATGTCAGCGACAATACACCGGTACAATTGCAAGTATCGCTTGATAAATCAGCGATTGAAATTATTGATGTACATGCTACCCCTTTTCATAGTTCAAATATTGAATCAGCTTTACCAATCACTGTATTACATGGCGAAGCTTTACGTATGCGCCAAGAAAACACCTTGGGTGATAGCTTAAGCAAAGAAGTCGGTATTCATAGTAATTTTCATGGTGGCGTTGCAAGTACACCTATTATTAGAGGCTTAGATGGGCCACGAGTTTTAGTTACTCAAAATGGCTTAGATGCAGGCGATGCCTCACGTATTGGCCCTGATCATGCGGTTTCAACAGAAACATCAACCTCAGAACGTATTGAAGTTTTACGCGGCCCAGCAACTTTATTTTATGGTAGTGGCGCTATCGGTGGTGTTGTAAATTTAGTGGATGAAAGAATTCCACGCGACACCGATACCAAAGCTGAATGGTTAGTTGAGCATAACAGCAATAATGAACAAACATTAGCATCGGGCTCATTGAATACTGCCGTTGGTAATGTTGCTATCCATGCCGATGGTTTTTACCGAGACAGTGAAAACTACCAAATACCAGAGAAAAAGGGCATTGATGAAGTCGAAAATTCTGCCGCTGAATCAAGTGGTTTTACTTTAGGTACCAGCTATATACTCAACAATGGTTTTGTTGGTGTATCTTACCAAAATCTAGATCAAACATATGGTATTCCAGGTCATAGCCATGGCGATGAAAATATCGCTGTAGAAGCCGATTTAACACAAGAACGTTGGCAACTACTGAGTGAATTAAGTTTTGACAATAGCATTATCAAATCAATAAACACTAAACTTGCTTTCACCGATTACACACACAGTGAATTAGAGGTAGGTGTAGTAGGCACTACTTTCGAGAATGAAACTTTAGAAGCTCGCGCTGAAATTCTCCACCAAGATTTTTGGGATTGGCGTGGCGGCTTAAGTGTTCATTATAAACAAAGTGATTTTACCGCAGAAGGTGCAGAAGCATTCACACCACCTTCTGAAACAAATTCGATAGCATTAGCTTGGTTGGAAGAACGCCATTTAGGTGATGTGTTATTACAACTTGGTGCTCGCATTGAACGTACCGAAATTACCGCAAACACTGTTAATTTACCTGAAATTGAAATAATGGCGGCATTAGATGCTCATGATGAGCACGATGATCATAACCATTCTTCTCAAGAAGTTATTCGAAATTTTAATGTTAAACATGTATTTACACCGGTGAGTTTTTCAGCGGGGTTAGTGTGGGATTTTGCCGACAGCTACAATATTGGCTTGTCGCTATCACATTCAGAAAGAGCGCCTTCTGCGTCAGAACTATTATCTTTTGGTCCGCATATAGGAACAGGCTCCTATGAAGTTGGAGCGTTGTTTTCATTACAAGAAGAACTACATCATGAGCAATACTTTGGCTTAAATGAAAATGATCTAAAAATGGAAACTGCTAATAATATTGATATCAGCTTACGTAAGTTTAAAGGTGATTTTGGCTTTATTATCAACGCCTTTTATAACCAAATAGACGACTATTATTACGAACAAGCGACAGGATTATTTACCAGTAATGAACACGAGCATGCTCACGACGAACATGATCATGACAAACATGGTGATGAAGTTAGCACATTACCACTTTATGTTTTTTCAGCACAAGATGCGACATTACATGGCTTTGAAGCACAAGCTGTTTGGCAAGTAACTGATGAGTTTTCATGGAAAGTTCAAGGTGACATTATTCGAGCAAGCTTAAATGCAGGAGGTGATCTACCACGTACACCACCGGCACGTATTGCCACTGAACTAAGCTATCAAGGAGATCGTATTTCTGCTGACTTATTTATCAATAAATACTTTGAACAAGATCACACCGCCGCTCTAGAAAGTTCAACTGATGGCTATGTGATGATTGATGCCAATGTTAATTACCATTTTACCTTAGGCCAACATGATCTCTCGGTTTACCTTAAAGGTAAAAACTTAACCGATAAATATGCTCAGGTTCACACCTCATTTTTAAAAGAACTAACTCCGCTTCCAGGTCGTTCTATTGCCATTGGCATTCGTGGCGAATTTTAATTTTCGATTATTAAACATAAATAAATTTACTAAAGGAATAACATGAAAAAGTTTACTTTAAATACTCTAGCCTTAGTGTGCGCAGCTGTTTTAGGAGGCTGTGGAGATGCGAAACCAACATTACTGAACTCCCTTCAACCATTATCGACCATGACGATGAACATAACGAAGAATTAAGCAAAGGGCGCTTAGCTATTGCTGCCGCTGATCAAGCAATGGTATATATTTTTGATTTAGAAGATAACAGCTTAATTGAGTCTGTTACGTTAACTCACCCTGCAGAATACTTATATGCCAGCCCAGAAAACCGTTTTGCCGTTGCTGTGCAACGCTCGTATGATATGGTGGAATTTATTGATGGTGGCTTATGGCAAGAACTGCATAACGATCATTATGATCAACATATTGATGATCCTGTTTTAACCAGCTTCACGTTAACAAATATTAAACCAACGCACTTTGTACCTCGTGGCGAACAAGTCGCCGTATTTTTGACGGTAATAAAGATACTGGTGCTAACGCTAGCTTAAGTATTTTAACAGATGAAAGTATCAGCGAAGAAAAAGTTGTTGCTACTCATGACTTTAGTACTTATATGCACGGAACAGCAGAAATTCGTGGCGACTACGTTGTTACGACTTTACGTGATCCTGACACAGAAAGTAGCTTACCTGAGCAAATCGTATTATTAGAATTACATGACGATCACTTCCATCAAGAGCAAATATTTGAAACCACTTGCCCCTGCCCTTCACGGTAGTTTTCAAAATGATACTCATGTTGCGTTTGGTTGTAGTGACGGTGTTTTAGCCATTGAACAACAAGGCAGTACTTTTACCGCTCAGAAAATTGCCAACCCAGCAGATATGCCAGCTGGTGCGCGTATTGGCTCATTAACAGGTAGTGCCGCAAGTAATATCATGATTGGTACTGCTTCATCTACGTTTTATTTAATTGATTTAGCTCTTCAAAATATCACACCATTTAACTGGCAAGCTGAAGATGGGTTAACGTCTATGACTTATGGCTTTGATGGCGCTAATGAGCACATGTTAATACTCGATAACCAAGGTTATTTAAACCTATTCGCAGCAGAAGAAGACTGGCAATTAGAGCAGAGAATTCATGTATTTGATGATTTAGCCGTTGATGCAACACCTTCAATTATCGCTTCTAAAGCCGATGAATTAATTTATATTATCAATGCTCAAGAAGTAACAATCGTTGACTTACATGAAGGCGAAGTTACAGGTCATTTTGACTTAAACTTCACACCAGGAAAAGCTGCATGGCTTGGTATTGCACAAGAGCATGACGAGCATGAAGGTCATGAGCACTAATCTTTCCTGTTATTAAGCTCATTGCAGAGTTAGTACCTTTTACCGACTCTGCTTTATAATAAAAGCAAAAGCTAAACCTTATTAAAAGCCTTGATAGTAATATCAAGGCTTTATTTTTTAGCTTTGTCAGCATTACCTTCTCAACGTTACGCTCATTTTCATTCAACCTAATCCAAGCAGCCGAATATTACCTTTATCATCAAAAAATAGTGACATTTGTCATCCTCAAATCATGACAATCGTCTCTAACAAAAAGTTGGCGCGTTGTCGGAAACTAAATCCCGTAAACAAATACATTTAAATCAACTTAACCACATAAATGAAAAAGGACATCATAATGAAATCATTATTAACAATTGGCGTATTTATTAGCAGTGCATTAATTTCCACAACTGTTTTTGCTAACCAAAGCGAAATAAATACCATTGAATTAGCGTCAATGCAGTTGAATGAACAAACACTTAGCCAAGCCATTGAATCAAACCAAGGTTATACACAAGCCTTAGCAAATTACCGTTTAGCACTTAGCCAAAATATTCACGGCAAGCAACAAGCTGCCATAACAACGCTACATAACGCCATTCAAAATTTAGAAAAGGTAGTAAATGAAAACTCAAATGATGATGAATCATGGGCATTATTATCGCAGTGTTATGGTTTAAAAATAGCTTTTCAACCTATGTTAGGTGCAACCTATGGTCCGAAAGCTGGCGAAGCGCTGCAAAAAGCACAAACGCTTAACCCAAATAATCCGCGAGCCGCATTATTTAAAGGCATTATGTTATTTAATACCCCAGAGATGTATGGTGGCAGTAAAACCTTAGCTCTAAAAGCGTTTGATCAGGCCATTAGCTTATTTGCTGACGATAAAAATTCAGGTAAGCATTGGGGTGAGGCGGAAGCTTATGTTTGGCGAGGATTGTCTTATCAAGCAATCAACAATAATCCGCAAGCAAAAGCAGATTTTGAAATGGCCTTGCAACTATCACCTGATTATTCTTGGGCAAAAATGTTATTAAAAAATCATTCTTAAACTTTAAACAACAGGTAAGGTTATCGCTTTGTTATAGCCTTTTCTCTTTTTATTCATTAACCTAGCGAATCTAACCTTAAACGCACAACAAGCTTTGGTTCGCTAAAAAGGATTTATTGTGACTACATTCAATTATTGTATTGCCGACAGTAACAAACCCTACTGGGTGTGGGGGCCATTGCTATTTAGCGCTTTTTATTTTTTACCGCTGCTCGTAAATTTTTCTCAATTTTCATTTAATCAGGTAATGAATATTGTCGGTCTTTATGTCGGCTTTTTATTATTGTATCGCCAAGCAGTTTACGCAAAAGGCGAGCAAGTCATTATTTGGTTAATTGCTTTAACTGTTTTAGTGTCGCTGGGTACATCTATTACTTATGGCACCCAATCCTTATTTGGCTATATTGCGTTTGTTGCAGGATTTAATTTAACCTCAAAAAAAGCAGTTCCGCTTTAATCCTACTTTTTATTGCTATTTTATTAAGTGCTTATTTTTTTACTGGCTTTAATGCCTACTTTTATTTACCGGCATTATTAATTTGCCTTGGTTTGTTTGTTTTTGGTTCAGCAACCCAGCGTGATATAAAACACAGAATAACCGAAGCACGAAGCCAAGAAAAATAGAACAATTAGCCACTATAGCCGAACGCGAACGAATAGCCCGTGATCTACATGATTTAATAGGTCATAGCTTGTCATCAATAGCGTTAAAAGCAGAGTTGGCCGATAAATACCTTGGCCTTGATCAGCAAGAACATGCCAAACAAGAAATTAAGCAAGTTGCCCAGTTAAGTCACGAAATATTAAGTGAAGTAAGACAAGCGGTTTCTGGCTTAAAAAAATATAATTTAAGCGATAGTTTAAATAAACTCATTGCCGAATTACATCAGCAACAATTTATTGTGCAATGTGATAATTCGCTGCCTGCCATAAATGCCCAAGTTGAATCAACTCTAACACTGATATTAACCGAAGCCATTACTAATATTTTACGTCATAGTAACGGTGATGCTGTCAATATTGTTTTATCTTCGGCTAAACAGCAAATTAGCTTAGCTATTCATGACAATGGCAAGTGTGGTAACTTTGTTCAAGGTAATGGTTTACAAGGTATAAGTGAACGTTGCCAGCAATTAAACGGCAATGTCAGCATTGATACAGAATCGGGCTTCGCCCTCAATATAATATTACCGGAAAACGAAAACCGATGATCAATTTACTTGTTGTTGAAGATCAAGGATTAGTGCGTTGTGCTATCTGCGCGCTATTAAATTTACATGCTGAGATCAACGTAATTGCAGAGGCTGAGGATGGAGCTAAAGCGTTAGCCATTATTGAAAACTTAGCCAATACTCAGCAAATTGATATTGTACTAACTGATATTGAAATGCCGCATTTAACCGGTATTGAATTAGCCGAAATACTCAATAAAAAAGCACCCCATTTAAAAACGATTATCATGACTACGTTCGCACGTAGTGGTTATATTAAAAGAGCTATTCAAGCGAATGTTAAAGGTTTTATTTTAAAAGAATGCCCCTCTGATGAATTAGCTCAAGCCATTCTGAAAGTATTTAATGGCAAAACCATTATTGATCCTGAATTAGCCATTAATGCATTAAGCGATAATGATCCGCTCACCGACAAAGAGCGCAAAGCATTAAGGTTGGCCGGTGAGGGATTATCAACAATGGAGATTGCTGAAAAGCTATTTTTATCGGAAGGTACTATCCGCAATTATTTATCAGAAGCCATTGCTAAACTCAACGCCACTAATAGAATTGATGCGGCTCGCATTGCTCGGCAAAAAGGCTGGTTATAAAAATCCGTAAGTGGTTAAGTTGCTCATAACAGCAATTAACCACAGCGTCACCATAACATCTTACTAATATTGCCGCGCTATTCTTTCATTGCTAAGGCAACATCATACAAAGTATTTTTTTTCACACCATAAATACTGGCAGCTATGGCGCAGGCTTTTTCGGTGGTAGCTCTTCTAAAAGTAGTTTTAAGGTGGTGATTATTTGGGGCGAAATTGCATTAGGTCAACTTTATGACCTTCAATTATTAATACCATTTCACCTTTTAACTGATTTGCATCTTCTTGTAACCAAGCTAATAAATTACCCGCCGTGTCATTATGAATGGTTTCAAAGGTTTTGGTCAGTTCACGAGCAATCACAATTTGGCGATCTGCACCGAGTACCTCAACAATATCAGCAACCGTATCAATGGCCCGACGTGGAGCGTCATAAAACACCATAGTACGGGGTTCATTAGCAAGCTCTGCCAACGTTGTTTTTCTAGCGCCTGATTTAGAAGGTAAAAACCTTCAAAACTAAATCTATCCGTAGGTAGACCTGACGCGCATAACGCAGTAATTAAAGCACAAGGACCGGGAATAGGTACAACCGGTAAATCCTGCGAGCGTAAGTATTTGACAATATGAAAGCCAGGATCACTGATCAGTGGTGTGCCCGCATCAGACACTAATGCAATGCTTTTCCCCTCTTTGAGCATATCCGCAATTTGCTCTTGGCGCTGGCGCTCATTGTGATCATGTAAAGATAAGGTTCTATTTTTTATTGAAAAATTTGATAATAATTTTCCCGTATGACGAGTATCTTCACAGGCGATCACATCCACTTGCGCTAAAATATCTAACGCTCGCTGGCTAATATCAGCCAAGTTTCCGATTGGCGTTGCAACAATATATAAACTTCCTACATCAACCCTTGTTGTCATTTTTTAACCTTATTTCAAATATTGAGTTCATTTTCTCTGTTAATGAGCTTAACCATACTTTATGCAATAACGCAGTTTAACCAAGACAAGTGTTGAGACAAATGAAGATGGCGTTTATTATAACCTTACTATTAAACTCTCTGGTATCTAACTAGTGCGCTTTACTCTTAATTTTCCATCTTTTTTTACAAATATCGGCCATATTTTGGCTGTTATTATGATTTCAGGCTATTTAGCCAGTTGTTCAAGCTCTACAACCTCGTCAACCAACAAAGCAATAAAACAAACACAGCAACAAGTTGTTAAACGTTCAACACAAAGTGCTGAGCAATTAGTTAAGCAAGCTAAAGCGGCAGGCACTGAGCAAGCAAATACATTATTGATACAAGCAAGCCAGCAATATTTAATTGAAAATTCACCGGAGCAATCATTATGGTTAAGTGAGCAATTAGCAACGCTTGAGCAAACGCCGGCGGAGCAATACACCTTAGCTGTAACGGCAGCACAAGCAAACTTAAGTTTAAATGAAATTGAGCGAGCGCAAGCTCAACTACAATACTGTGAACAACTCGCTGAGCTTCATGGCATTAAACACAACTTTGATTTTTACAATACTTGGTATCAAGTTGACACCTTAAGAGCACAAGCGGTAACAGCCTTAAATGCTTATCTACACGCCTTTTCATTGAATGCTGCGGCATCAGAAGAAGATATAAATTATATCTGGCAAAACATTAGTCACTTTTCATTATGGCAACAAGATCAGCTAGCTAAGCTGCAAGCACCGCTAGTTGATGGTTGGGTAAAGCTTACTCAAATAACGAATCAATATGGCGGCAACGACAATTTTTCTACTCAACTCTCTGTTTGGCAAAAAAATCATCCTAGCCACCCTGCCAATAGCATAGTTACCTTATTAAAAGCGCAAGAGCAGCAAAATGCGCTACAAGATAATATGATCACTCATGTTGCCATTATTTTACCTCTATCAGGTAAACAAGCGGCGGCAGGTAAAAGCGCACAGCAAGGTGTTTTGGCGGCTTATGCGGAAAATCCTTATACCACACTTCATTTTATTGACTCTAATGGTTTAGATTTTCTTACGCTACCGCAAACCTTAACGTCACTAACTGCTAGCCATGTGATTGGTCCGTTATTAAAAGAAAACGTTGAGCAATATTTAGCAATCCCTGAACTTAACTTACCCACCCTTGTATTAAATATTCCTGACAATCTGATATTGCAGCCGCAACAAATGGCCCTGTCAATGCGGCCAGAAGATGAAGCACAGCAAGCAGCTTCTGTACTTAGCCAAAAACAATTTAAACACCCTGTTGTATTAAGCCATCAAGATAATGTTAGCTTACGCATTGCGAAAGCCTTTGTGCAAAAAAATGGCATAGCTTAACTGGCGAATCTCCTGACATTGTTAATTTTGAGCAAGGTAAAAAAATGCAAGAAATACTCAAGCAAACCTTGTCGGTAGATGAAAGCCAAAACCGTATCAATGCGTTGCGCAGCCGCTTACGCCAAGCAATTAAAACGGAAGCAAGAAGCCGTCGTGATATCGACATGATTTATATTGTTGGTAACCCACAACAAACTCGTTTATTAAAGCCCTATATTGACGTTAATATCAGCCCATTTGCCGACATTATTCCGGTATTTTCCAGTTCACGTAGCCATTCAATAAATACTGACCAAAGCACCATTAATGACTTACGAGGTTTAACTTTTACCCAAATGCCTTGGCTATTAAGCAGCTCGCAACAAAATAAAAAATTAGCGAATACCAGCAAGCAATTATGGCCAAAACGTAGTGATAGTTTGCAACGTATTTTTGCTATGGGCTACGACAGTTTGCATTTATTGGCAAAATTACCACAAATGCAACAACATCATTTTATTAGGTATTATGGCCAAACAGGAATTTTAAAGTTAGGCCAAGATAATATTATTACCCGCTCGTTGTTATGGGGTACTTATAAAAGAAATAAGGTGGCTGAAATTGCTATGGAATAAAACATCCGATAAACCATCCAGCAAACAAATTGGTGACAAGGGAGAATTAATCGCCAAACGCTATTTATTAAGCCAAGGATTAGAAATTGTTACACAAAATTTTCATTGTCGCTTCGGTGAAATCGATCTTATTGCCAAAGCTGCTGACTGCTACATTTTTATTGAAGTAAAATTTCGCCATCAAAATCAATTTGGCGGGGCAATATCTGCAGTATCAGCAAGCAAACAAGAAAAAATCAAAAAAAGTGCACGAATTTACCTGCAACAACAGCAATTAAATGAATATAATACCGCCTGCCGATTTGATGTGGTTGCCCTAGAGGGTGATCGCAATCAACCGCAAATAACCTGGTTAACAAACGCCTTTTAATGGAATCAGACTAAATGTTAGACCTAATCAATAGTAATTTTACTGAAAGTATTCAAACCAAAATTGCCGCTAGCGAAGCCTTAGCGGGCCCCATTGAAAAAGCGGGCATGACCATGGTGCAAAGTTTGTTATCAGGAAATAAAATTTTATGTTGTGGCAATGGCGGCTCAGCCGGTGATGCTCAACACTTTTCAGCTCAATTATTAAACCGTTACGAAACTGAACGGCCAAGTTTACCAGCAATTGCTTTAACTAGTGATACTTCAACAGTAACCTCTATTGCCAATGATTATTCATTTGATGAAGTTTTCTCAAAGCAAATAAGAGCGCTAGGTAGCCAAGGTGATGTTTTGTTAGCAATTTCTACCAGTGGTAACTCTGCTAACGTGATCAAGGCAATTGAAGCGGCTGTGGCTCGTGATATGCCGATTGTCGCCTTAACCGGTCACGACGGTGGTGACATCGCCGGATTATTAGGTGAAAACGATGTTGAAATTCGTGTACCGTCACAACGGAGTGCCCGTGTGCAAGAAGTACACTTATTAGTGCTACATTGTCTTTGCGAAATTATCGATACAACTCTATTTCCACAAGGTGGTTAATCGTGTCTAAAAAATAAATTACTGCTTACTATTTCTATTGCTGCCATTTTACAAGGTTGTGTTGCCGCAGCCGTTGTTGGTGTCGTTGGTGGTGCTAGCGTTGCTGCTGATAAACGAACGGTTGGCCAACAAATAGATGATCAAACCATAGAATTTAACGCCTATTCCGCCCTAAATAAACATGAAGGAATTAAAGAGCATACCAATTTACAAGTCACTAGCCTCAATGGTAGCGTTTTAATTGTTGGCCAAGCACCTAATGCCTTTTTAAAAGAATTAGCGGTAAAAACGATAGCGGAATTAAATGGTGTCCAACAAATTCACAATCAAATTCGCATTTCCAATAATACGTCAATAACCACGAGCACCAATGATGTCTGGTTAACTTCGAAAGTTAAAACCGCACTTTTTGGTAGTGATACGTTAGAAGCTACTAATATTAAAGTGGTTACTGAAAACGCAGAAGTTTTTCTGATGGGCTTAGTATCAACCGCTGAAGCAAATGAAGCCGTTGAAATTGCGCGCAATGTTTCAGGCGTAAACCGAGTATTTAAAGCCTTCGAGTATGTTGATTAACTGCTGCTAACTTCTGCACTGCGTCTAATTTCAGACATTAAAAAAGCAAGTTTAAAACTTGCTTTTTTATACCTGACATTTGTCAATAACCCGTTATTTTACAACTTTTAACGACGGTCTTTTTTTCGCTGGCGGTTTAATATCCGCTTCCGAACTAGGTTCTTCTGCTTTTGTAGTAGACTCAACTGAAGATAAATTAATTTCTTCTATCTCATCTTCATCTTCCGCTAAAGCATCATCAACTTGTTCAACCGGTAAAGCTGTACCAACACCATTTTCTTTTGCGTAAATAGCCGCTATTGCGCCGTATGGCACAAATAAGTGCTCTAATTTACCACCAAAACGCGCACTAAACTCGATAGCATGCTCGCCTAATGAAATAGCCCCAACTGCGCCTTGTGAAATATTTAATACAATTTCACCATTCTGCACAAAGCTCATTGGCACCATCACGTTATTCACAGTGGTATCAACAACAATATAAGGTGTTAACTGATTATCAGAAATCCAATCATAAAAAGCCTTAACTAAATAAGGCTTATTTGATGTCATTTCAATCGACATTATGCCGGATTACCAAAACGTAATTCGCGCTCAACTTCAGTTAATGACGCTTGGAAAGATTCACGTTCAAATAACTTCAGCATGTATGATTTCAGCTCTTTAGTCCCTTGGCCAACTAGCTCGATACCTAATACCGGTAAACGCCATAATAATGGAGCTAAATAACAATCAACTAAGCTGAATTCTTCACTCATGAAGTAAGGTGCTTCATTTAAAATTGGCGCAACACTTAATAAACTTTCTTTCAATTCTTGACGCGCTTTTTCTGCTGCCGCTTCATCTTCATTAGCTAAAATAATTTTTGCTAAGCTGTACCAGTCGTGTTCAATACGATGCATCATTAAACGACTACGACCACGTGATACTGGATACACTGGCATTAATGGTGGATGAGGAAAACGCTCATCTAAATATTCAATAATAATGCTAGCTTCATATAACGCAAGTTCGCGATCAATTAGCGTAGGCACAGTTCCGTATGGATTTAAATCAATTAAATCTTCTGGCAAATTAGCCAGATCAACTAAATGGATATCAACACCGACACCTTTTTCAGCCAATACGATGCGCGTTTGATGACTATACATATCATCTGCATGTGAATACATCGTCATCACTGAACGTTTGTTTGCTGCTACGGCCATTTATGCCTCCAAAAATTACATTTTTAAATACGGACAAAGGGGGCACTAATGCCCCCAAATAAAATATTCTCTAGAATTAACGACTTAGTGTACGTCTTTCCAATATTCTTTCTTAAGTAAATAAGACAAGATTAACAAGATGAATAAAAAGCCAATTACCCAGTAACCTAAGTTTTGACGCTCAAGTTTATTTGGTTCAGCAGTATACTCAAGGAAGTTAACTAAGTCGCGCACAAAAGCATCATATTCTTCAGTGGTCATTGAACCACCTGTTGCCGCGGTTAAGTTTCCATGTTCATCTTTTGTTCGAATACCTTGCAAGTTTTGTAAAACATGCGGCATACCAACATCAGGGAAAATTGTATTATTTACCCCAAATGGACGTTTTTCATCAACATAAAACGAACGTAAATAGGTATATACCCAATCAGGTCCATTTTTTCTGAATCTTGCTACTAAGGTTAAATCTGGAGGTGTGCTACCAAACCATTGCGCAGCTGCTTTTGCTGGCATGGTGTTTTTAATATGATCACCTGCTTTTTCAGCAGTTGGCATCCAATTGGCAACACCTTCTTTTTCATCAATACCTAAGTCAGCAAAAGTACGATTATAACGTTGATATTGTAATTGGTGACACGCTAAACAATAAGTTAAGTATGATCTAAAACCTCTTTTTAAAGATTCTTTATCAGCTAAATCATTACCAGCAGAGTCTAATGGCAAGCTTGGACCAGCGGCAAAAGTAAACATTGGCACAATTGCCAAAATGGTTAAAAGTAACTTTTTCATTATTTTGTCACCCTTTCTGGAACTGGCTTAGTGTTTTCATTTTTACTGTAGAACCAAAGTGCTACGAAAAATCCAAAATAACAGAATGTCGCTATAGTACCAATTAAGTTATTTAATGGCGTTGCGGCTTTTGTACCTAAAATACCTAAAGCAACAAAGCTGATAGCAAAAATAACTAAATTAATAAAATGAACTTTACTACGGTAGCGGAAAGATCTAACAACACCACGGTCAAACCATGGTAAAGCAAACAACATCCCGATAGCAGCAAACATAGCAATCATACCAATTAACTTATGCGGAATAACACGTAAGATGGTATAAAACGGACCGAAGTACCACACTGGCGCAATGTGCTCAGGCGTTTTTAAGCCATTAGCCGGGGTAAAGTTTGGCGCCTCAAGGAAGTAACCACCACCTTCAGGGAAGAAAAACATAACCCAACAAAATAGAATTAAGAAAATAACCACAGCAACTAAATCTTTCACTGTGTAATACGGATGGAAAGGTATTGCATCAACAATGTCATACTTTTTAGTATATTGTTCATGGAACTTAAATTTAGCTAACTCTTCAGGTTTAACACTGCCTTTTGGCTTTTTAATGTTAGTACCTTGAGGGTTATTAGAGCCTACTTCATGCAAAGCTAAAATATGTAAGAAAACTAAAATAACTAATACTAAAGGTAAAGCAATTACATGTAATGCGAAGAAACGGTTTAAAGTTGCACCAGAGATAACATAGTCACCTTTGATCCAAATAGTTAAGTCTTCACCGATAACAGGAATAGCACCAAATAGTGAAATAATAACCTGCGCACCCCAGTAACTCATATTACCCCAAGGTAATAAGTAGCCCATGAAAGCTTCGGCCATTAACACTAAATAAATTAACATACCAAAAATCCACAATAACTCACGTGGCTTTTGATACGAACCGTAGATTAAACCACGGAACATATGTAAATAAATAACAATAAAGAATGCTGAGGCACCAGTAGAGTGCATGTAGCGTAATAACCAGCCGTAATCAACATCACGCATGATGTATTCAACTGAAGCAAAAGCACCATCACCTGATGGCTCGTAGTTCATCGTTAACCATACACCCGTTAAAATTTGGTTAACTAAAACAACCGTTGCCAAAATACCAAAAACATACCAAAAGTTGAAATTTTTTGGTGCTGGGTATTGTAATGCATGTTTGTTCATCGCATCCATAAAAGGTAAGCGCTGTTCAATCCAAGCCATAAAACTATTCATTATGCTTCTCCTGGTCCAACACCAATTAACAAGGTGTCATCTGATGGGAAAGAATGTTCTGGCACCACTAAGTTTAATGGAGCAGGAACGCCTTGGAAAACTCGACCAGCCATATCAAACTTTGAACCATGACAAGGACAGAAAAAGCCGTCTTTAACGCCAGAAACAAATTGCTCAAAATCACCTTTGTGATGCGTAGGAGCACAACCTAAGTGAGTACAAACACCTAACGCCACCATAAACTCTGGATTAATAGAGCGGTGACCATTAGCAGCATATTCTGGTTGCTGTGCTTCTTCCGAGTTAGGATCTCTCAATTGGTCATCGTGTTTTGGTAACGCTTTGACGATTTCATCAGTACGACGAATAATATAAACAGGCTTACCACGCCATTCAGCGCGAACTAATTGACCTGGCTCAATTTTGCTTACATTAACTTCAACCGGCGCACCAGCAGCTTTCGCTCTAGCACTCGGGTTCCACGAGCCAATGAAAGGCACAGCTACACCAACAACACCTACACCACCAACTACCGAAGTAGCCGCAGTTAAAAAGCGTCGACGGCCGTTATTTACGGGCGCATTGCTCATTCAACATCTCCAATTATTTTCCACTTAAACAAATCACTTTTATCCGTTGATAGCAATAAAACAACAAGACAACTTATTTTAAGCGAACTAGCGATAAAAAAATTTTTCTGATCATAAAGAAAAGCCCCTTTTTTTACAAGGGAATTCAAGTAATAACCGCTAAGAATACCCAAAAAGTGCAAAAACGTACAAGACTTGTGCAATCAGACAGAATGAGTATAGAAGATAAATTTACAGGCATAAAAAAAGCCGGTAAAAACCGGCTTTTTTGAAAATAAACGAAAAATTAACGTTTTGAAAATTGTGGCTTTTTACGAGCCTTGTGTAAACCAACTTTCTTACGTTCAACTTTACGAGCATCACGAGTAACGAAACCAGCTTTACGTAAATCAGCACGTAAAGTTTCGTCAAATTGCATTAAGGCACGAGTAATACCGTGACGAATTGCACCCGCTTGACCCGAAATACCACCACCAACAACAGTGATGTTAAAGTCAAATTTCTCTAACATTTCAACTAATTCTAATGGTTGACGAACAACCATACGAGCCGTAGGACGACTAAAGTATTCAGAAATGTCACGTTTGTTAATTGTGATTGCACCGTTACCAGCTTTCATAAACACACGAGCAGTTGAGCTCTTGCGACGACCAGTACCGTAATATTGATTATCAGCCATTGCTTATAGCTCCAAAAGTTGTGGTTGTTGTGCAGTATGCTTATGTTCAGTACCAGCATACACTTTTAGTTTACGGAACATGTCACGGCCTAAAGGACCTTTAGGTAACATACCCTTAACTGCTAATTCGATAACACGCTCAGGCGCTTTTTCGATAAGCTTTTCAAAACTAATTTGCTTAAGACCGCCAACATATTCTGTATGCGAGTAGTAAATTTTACCTTTCGCTTTGTTACCAGTTACTTTAACTTTCTCAGCATTGATAACAACGATGTAATCGCCAGTGTCAACACTTGGAGTGTATTCTGCTTTATGCTTACCACGTAAACGACTAGCGATTTCAGTGGCGATACGACCTAAAGTTTTATCTTCAGCGTCCACTAAAAACCATTCGCGTTGTACGCTTTCTGATTTTGCTACAAAAGTTTTCATTAAAAAACCCAATTTAAATAAAGTTACTTAAAAAACAATCAATCGATTGTCGATTATAAAGACTACGCTATTACCCCTTCGAGTATCGAGCCTGTTGCCAATTACTGGAAATATAAGAGGCACTTGTAACGTTAGGGAGCGCGGATTATACAGAACATTATTTAACCTGTCACGGTTAAATTGACTAAAAGTTGAAAAATATAGCTCAAGGCTGGAGGCTGGATAAGTTTATCCGTCCCCTTAATAAATAAACCGCTTTTATTGTAAGCCAATGCTTAAAGCTAAGGTAAATGCTCGCTAGCTAAATAATCGCGAGATTGCATTTCTTGTAAGCGACTTAAACAACGTTTAAATTCAAACTCTAAACCGCCATGACTATATAAAGACATCATTGGTACTTCCGCGGAAATAATTAATTTTACATTACGTTCGTAAAATTCATCTATCATCGCAATAAAACGACGCGCAGCATCGTCACAATCAACATGCATTTGTTTAACATTTGCTAATAAAATGGTGTGATACAAGCGGCTTAATTCCATATAATCGCCTTGGCTGCGAGCGCTTTCACATAACACCGAAAAATCAAAATGAGCAACACCATCCGAAACTTCAATAACTGACAGCATACGGTGATTAATTTCAATCTCAACATTCTTCTTGCCAGCTTCAACTGATAGTTGTTTAAAATAAAGCGCTAAATTTTCATCTGCTTTTTTATCTAATGGCGAATGATAAATTTCAGCTTGTTCTAATGTTCTTAATCGGTAATCAACACCACTATCAACATTAACAATATCAGTATGTTTGTTAATTAAGGCAATCGCAGGTAAAAACGCGCTCGCTGCAAGCCATTACGATAAAGTTCATCTGGCACAATGTTACTGGTAGCTACCAAGGTCACATTATGAGCGAACAGCTCTTCAAATAACGTCCCGAGGATCATGGCGTCGGTAATATCTGAAACAAAAAACTCGTCAAAACAAATAATACAGGTTTCATCGGCAAATTTTTTGGCAATAATTTTTAACGGATCAGATTGTTTACTTAATTGCTTTAATTCGTCATGCACCCGGTGCATAAAACGATGAAAATGCACCCGCATTTTATTTTTAAACGGTAAACAATCGTAAAAGGTATCCACTAAATAAGTTTTACCACGGCCAACCCCACCCCAAAAGTACAAGCCTTGAATCGGCTTTGGCTCTTGCTTGGCAATAATACGTTTCCAACCTGACAATACTTTTTGAAAACCAGCTACTGGTAATGGTTTATTTTGTAAATCTTCATATAAACGCTGCAAATGCTTAACTGCATTTTCTTGTGCTGCATCGTATTGAAAATCATCTCGTTTGAGATCTAATTGATATTTTTCTAAAGGGGATAAATGTATCATTTAATAACCAGTTACCAAATAAAGTCTTGAAAATGTAAAGTTCGTTAACATATCAACAATTAAGTCATTTAATGATTTAGGCGGAATTGTTGAAATAATTCTATGAACTTAAATCTTGAGCGCGCTATAGTATATCAAGAGCAGCGCAATTTTCCTTTGCCGACACTAAATTTATTGAATTATTTTTACTTTATTATTATTTGAGACATATAGAGGTTTTATCATGACAGTAGTTTTCATCATCTTAGGGTTTATTGCCGGCATTATCGCTGGCGCATTCGGCTTTAAAATGCTGGCTTCATCGGCTATCGAACAAAAACAGTTAGCTGAAAAAGTAGCGTCTAGTGAAAAAGCCTTAGCGCAATATAAATTAGATGTTGCTGAACATTTAGATAACTCGGCCAGTTTGTTGGCTCAAATGAACAGTACTTGCCAAGCAGCCATGAAACAAATGGAAGAAAGTACGCAGTTATTAAAACAAGCAACGCCTTTAGATATGTCTACTATGCCGTTTTTCTCAAAAGAAACTCAAGAGCAACTTGCTGAAACTGTTAGTTTACGACACAAAAAAGAAAGCAACGAACCGCCAGTTTGCATTACTGAGCCACCATTAGATTATTCAGGCCAAGCTACTGGTTTATTTGATGATAAGAAACAACCTGTTACAAAAGCCTCCTAGTCAATTTAGGAACTTAGGATAAATTAATTAGTCTTTATGTGTGTATTACTTATTTTTTAGGAATTGATGATCACTATGAAAAAATTATCTTTATTAATTAGTGCCGCGCTCGTAACTAGCAGCTTAGCGTTAACAGCCTTACCTGTTAACGCCAATTTACCTATTGAACTTAATGGCCAAACTTTACCGAGCCTTGCTCCGATGTTAGAAAAGACTACTCCTGCTGTGGTCAGTATCTCAGTTAAAGGCACCCATGAGATCAAACAAAAAATCCCTGATGCTTTCCAGCGCTTTTTTGGTAACCCTCGCCAACTCAAGCCACAAGAAAGACCATTTCGTGGCTTAGGCTCGGGCGTTATTGTAGATGCCAAAGAAGGCTATATCGTGACGAATAACCATGTTATTGATCAAGCCGACGAAATTATGGTCACGCTTAAAGACGGTCGTCAATTAGAAGCGAAAAAACTAGGCTCTGATGCCGCTAGTGATATCGCCTTATTACAAGTAGAGGCTGATGACTTAGTTGCTATAAAAATTGCCGACTCTGATAGCTTACGTGTTGGTGATTTTGCTGTTGCCATTGGTAGCCCGTTTGGTTTAGGTCAAACCGTGACTTCAGGTATTGTTAGTGCTTTGGGTCGTAGTGGTTTAAATATTGAAAATTTTGAAGACTTTATTCAAACCGATGCTGCCATCAATAGTGGTAATTCTGGTGGCGCCTTAGTTAATTTACGGGGTGAATTAATTGGTATTAATACCGCCATTTTAGGCCCAAGCGGTGGTAATGTTGGTATTGGTTTCGCTATTCCAAGTAACATGATGAATAACCTTGTTGGCCAAATTATTGAATTTGGTGAAATACGCCGTGGGGTTTTAGGTGTTTCAGGTCGTAGTGTTGATAGCGAAATAGCTAAAGCAATGGAACTAGAAACCAACCAAGGTGGTTTTGTTGAACAAGTAGTTCCTGATTCTGCGGCTGAAAAAGCAGGTATTAAAGCCGGTGACGTTATCATTAAAGTCAATGGTAAATCAGTAAAATCATTCAGTGAATTACGAGGAAAAATTGGTTCAATTGGCGCAGGTAAAGAAGTTAAAATTACCGTCATCCGTGACGGCGATGAAAAAACATTTACCGCTGAATTACAAAAATCACCATCGGCTGATATTGCTGCCGAAGGCATTCACGATATGCTTGAAGGGGCAAAACTGGTAAATAACCTTAAAAATAAAGGTGTTGAAATTGCCGCTATCGAAGAGGATAGCCCTGCCCAAATGATAGGTTTAAATGAAGGTGATATTATTGTTGGCGTGAATAAATCACGGATTAAAAACCTCGCGGAATTAAGAAGCTTCTTTAAAGATAAAAAAGGTATCTTTGCTTTAAACATTATCCGCGGCAACAGTTCACTCTATTTAATGTTACGTTAAAACTCGCTTTTACCAAGACAAACAGCAATTTAACTACTGTTTGTCTTGGTAGCTTGTTATCAACATCCTGCTCATTTTTCAAATTTATGATAAGCTTAGAATAAATAAAATAACGAATCTGATCGTCTTGAACCTAGCTGCCATTTTTAAATATATATTTCGCGCTTTTAGCTACGGCATTATGCTTGCTGTTGCTTTATTGTTATTGTTGCCACAATTACGTGACGATAACCCATTAACTTGGGATTTTTTCAATAATCAACCAAAAGAAACCCCACCACTATCTTATGCAAAAGCAGTAAGTTTAGCTGGCCCTGCAGTAGTAAACATTTACTCGAATGATATTCAAAACGACTCACGTCTCGGCCGAAAAGGCATAAATACCACTAAGTTAGGTTCTGGTGTGATTATGGCTAGCAATGGCTATATCATGACTAATTTTCATGTTGTTCAAGACGCTGATTTGATCATCGTGATGTTACAATCCGGCCAACAACTGCCGGCACAATTAATTGGTTTTGACACCTTAACCGATCTCGCGGTATTAAAAGTGAATGCACAAAACCTACCGGTTATCCCACAAAAAAGAAGACATGGTTTCACTCGTTGGGGATGTTGTTCTTGCTATTGGTAATCCTTTAAATTTAGGCCAAACAGTAACTCAAGGAATTGTGAGCGGTACCGGCCGTAGTGGTTTAAGTACCACCAGCTATTTAGAGTTTTTACAAATGGATGCTGCCATTAATGAAGGAAATTCTGGTGGTGCTTTGGTCAACACACATGGCCAATTGGTGGCTATTAACTCCAGAAAATTCACCCAATTAAACCCACAAATGAATATTCAAGGCATCTTCTTTGCTGTGCCCTATCAATTAGCCAATAAAGTAATGAATAAAATAATTACCCACGGCAGAGTCGTTCGAGGTTGGTTAGGTGTTACTAGCAGCTCGATGAACAATTTAAAGGGCTTTATTATTGATGGTGTTGCTGAACAAAGTCCGGCACAAAAAGCTGGATTGTTACCCGGTGATTTGGTCACTAAAATTGATAATGTACCTGTTACAGGTATAACCCAAGCTCTCGATATTATTGCCGAAACTAAGCCTGGCACCCAGTTAACATTTTTACTTTATCGCGATAAAAAGCCATTGGAGTTAAAAGTGACTATTGCCGAGTATCACGCAAAGTAAAATTGCTCATCCTCAGACTGTAGTTATAAAAAAAGCGTCAATTGACGCTTTTTTTATAACTTTTAATTTGATAACAAACAATTACACTTTAACTCGAACAATATCAGCGCCTAAGCCTTGCAGCTTATCTTCAATATTTTGGTAACCTCGGTCGATATGATAAATACGATCGACTTGCGTTTCTGTGGTGGCGACTAAGCCCGCAATCACTAAACTCGCTGACGCTCTTAAATCCGTTGCCATCACTTGGGCGCCTGTTAAGGTTTCAACACCACAAGTTACTGCCGTATTCCCTTCTAAACTAATGTTTGCGCCCATCCGCTGTAGTTCAGGAACATGCATGAAACGATTTTCAAAAATAGTTTCTACGGTTGTCGCTGTACCTTCTGCAATGCTGTTCATGGCAACAAACTGCGCTTGCATATCAGTTGGAAAAGCAGGATGAGGTGCTGTGCGAATATTGACTGCTTTCGGACGGCCCGTCATTGACAACTCAATCCAATCATCACCAATTTCTAGCTTAGCACCGGCTTCTTGCAACTTACTCAATACCGCTTCCATTGAGCTAGGGTCGGTATTTAAACAACGCACTTTACCTTGTGTTACCGCTGCTGCCACTAAAAAAGTACCGGTTTCAATACGATCAGGCATAACGCTGTAACGCTCACCACGTAACGAGGTCACCCCTTCAATCGTTAAGGTATTAGTACCTTCACCTGTAATCTTTGCTCCCATCGAATTTAAGAAGTTAGCAAGGTCAATAATTTCAGGTTCACGAGCGGCATTTTCAATAACCGTTTTACCATCAGCTAAGGCTGCTGCCATCATTAAGTTTTCAGTGCCGGTAACACTAACGGTATCCATAAAAATGTTCGCGCCTTTGAGGCGACCCGCTTTACTGGCATTGATATAGCCATTTTCAACATCAATATGTGCCGACATCAACTTCATGCCTTGAATGTGTAAATTCACCGGCCGAGCACCGATAGCACACCCACCAGGCAACGACACTTGAGCATGACCAAATCTTGCTAACAACGGTCCCAAAATTAAAACCGATGCCCGCATCGTTTTCACTAGATCATAGGTCGCTTTACAATGGTTGATAGTACTGGCATTGATCTTTAACTCATTATCAGAAAGCCACTCAACTTCCGCACCTAACTGTTTAAGTAGCTTAATGGTAGTTTCAATATCATTTAAGCGTGGCACATTCGCGATAACAACCGGCGTTTCAGATAATACTGCGGCCATCAGAATAGGTAATGCGGCATTTTTTGCACCAGAAATTGTGACATTTCCACGTAAAGGTTGCCCACCGTTTATTTTAAATGCGTCCAAAAGAATCTACTTATTTATTGAATTAAAGAGGAAGGTTAAACATTTTGTCACGTTTCCACTGTTCAGTAGAAAACGTTTTAATCGTAACGGCGTGAATACTACCATTATTGATGGATTCTTGTAACGGCTTATAAATAGTTTGCTGTTTTTTCACTCGGCTTAATTCTTCAAAAAAATCGGCAACCGCAATCACTTTACATTGTGAGCCGTCGAATGCGACATGCAATTCATCTAATTCTACCGCTGCATTAATCAATGCTTCTATTTGTGCAACATCCACAAGGGTATTCCTTTTATATAATGAGTTTAATAGTGTGTTGGTATGAAACGGTCAACACCACTTAATTTAGCAAGTTTGACTAAATCGCCACTTAAATGACTAAAACATAGTTTGCCCGCTTGTTTTTTAGATTGTTCAACAATTGCCAACAACCAAGCTAAACCGGCGGTATCAACTTTACTTACCGCAGATAAATCAATAACAATATCTTTACCGTTCAGATAAGCTTTCATACTATGCTGATTATTTTTATTAATGGTGTGCCGTGTTAGCTCACCAATAACAAGAATTTTAGAAGCGTGCTGCTCAATAGTAAATTTAGTCACTTAGGCCTGCTTAAAGTAAATATCACGTTGGCTTTTTTCTTTTAACAGCTCAGTCACATAAGGCAAGCCCTTTTGATTAATCAGGCTGCTTAACTCTGCACGTTTACTGTCTAATAAACTAACCCCTTCGGCAATCATGTTAAAAGCTTGCCAACGGCTACTGTTTGAATCTTTTCTGACTTGGAATGAAATTTTAATTGGTGAACCACCTGGCTGGATCACTTCAACATCAACCGCAACGGTTTTTCTGTCTTCTAATGATTTGGCCGGCTCAAATTCTACCTTCTGCTGTTCATATAACGTAAATACTTGCGCGTAAGAGGTAATTAAATAATCACGAAAAACAGGAATAAAGGCTTCAACATCTTCCCTTTTTTGCTTTCTTAAATTTTTACCTAAGACCTTCAACGCCGCATAACGATAATTGATATAAGGAACTAATTCTTCTCTAACAATATCTTTTAGAATATTAGGATTATTCTGTATTTCTTTTTGCTCATCGGCAAAGCGCTTAAAGGTGATTTCAGCAACCTGATTGATCATATGATAAGGATTGGTTTGATCAACCATGATTTTATGGCCAGCATCATTTACACCATCATGGGCAAAAGCGCTTAATGAACCAACTAATAAACATAAACTTAAAATTACTTTTTTCATATGCAAACCTAATCACCACTTCCTTGGCTAAATAAAAACTGTCCGATTAATTCTTCTAAAACTAACGCCGGTTTTGTGTCTTCAATAAAGTCACCTGGCGATAACATTTCTACTGATGGGTCAATAAAACCCGGTTGTAAACCTATGTATTGCTCACCCAACAAGCCCGCCGTTAAAATAGAGACCGACGTGGCTTCTGAAAAATTCTTATATTGACTATAAATTTCCAATGTTACAACTGGCGTATAATCTTCATCATCTAATGCGATACGGCTAACTCGGCCTACTACTACTCCGCCAACTTTAATGGGCGAACGTACCTTTAAGCCACCTATATTATCGAATCTGGCAAATAAATTATAGGTTTCAGCATTTCCTGACATACCTGTGTTAGCAACCTTTAACGCTAACATTAATAATGCTGCAATACCTAAAGCAACAAAAAAACCCACTGTTAATTCTATTTTTTTCGACGTCATGTCATCCACCTAAAAACTTCAAGCATTCTAATGAGCAAACATTATTGCAGTTAGCACAAAATCTAGTCCTAATACCAATAATGACGATTGAACAACCGTTGCGGTTGTCGCTTGGCTAATTCCTTCTGACGTTGGTTCACAGTTATAACCTTTAAATACTGCGATCCAAGTCACTACAAAAGCAAAAGTAATACTCTTGATAATGCCGTTCATCACGTCTTTATCAAAATCAACTTGTGCCTGCATTACCGACCAAAATGTACCACCATCAACACCTAGCCAGTCAACACCCACTAAATGAGCACCTAATATACCAACGGCTGAAAAAATAGCCGCTAATAAGGGTAAACTAATAAAACCGGCCCAAAACCGCGGTGCGATCACCCGTCTTAACGGGTCCACCGCCATCATTTCTAACGATGATAATTGCTCCGTGGCTTTCATTAAGCCTATTTCAGCGGTTAACGCAGAACCGGCACGCCCAGCAAAAAGTAATGCCGCGACCACAGGACCTAATTCTCGCAATAACGATAAAGCCACCATTGGTCCTAGGCTCGCTTCAGCGCCATAACCAACCAAAATAGTATAACCTTGCAGCGCTAATACCATGCCTATAAACAGGCCTGAAACCACAATAATCACTAAGGATAATACGCCAACGGAATATAATTGGTTCAATAATAACGGCAAACCTTTTTTAACATTAGGAACATGGGTTAACGCTGAAACCAGCATTAACACCGCACGACCTAAGCCGCTAACCGTAGCTAATGTTTTTTCACCTAAAGCAATCAAGCTGTTGATCATGTTAACTCCTTGATTAACTCTTCCTCAAAAGGCCTTGCTTTATAATGAAAAGGTACCGGGCCATCGGCTTCACCTTTAACAAACTGCTGCACCAATGGTGAGGTTTGCTGGGCAATTTCTGCTGGTGTACCGTGGCCAATAATTTTTCTCGGCAATAATATAAATATAATCCGCAATGCTCATCACTTCGGGAACGTCATGCGAAACAACCACTGAACTTAAGCCTAAAGCATCATTTAAAGCTTTAATTAAGCGAACAATTACCCCCATAGAAATAGGGTCTTGTCCGGCAAAAGGTTCATCATAAAGAATAAGTTCAGGATCTAAGGCGATGGCACGCGCTAAAGCTGCACGTCTTGCCATCCCCCCCGACAATTCACTAGGCTTTAAAGCTCGGGCACCACGTAGGCCAACCGCTTCAAGCTTCATTAATACCATTTTCTCAATCAGGTTTTCTGGTAATTGGCTATGCTCGCGAATTGGAAACGCGATATTATCGTAAACATTCATATCAGTAAAAAGCGCACCACTTTGAAACAACATACTCATTTTTTTTCGTGTTTCGTACAAAGCGTTACGCGATAATTTTGGAATGTTTTCACCATCAAACAAAATATCACCTGATTGTGGTTTTAATTGACCACCAATCAAACGTAATAAAGTTGTTTTCCTATACCACTCGGCCCCATAATTGCGGTCACTTTACCACGCGGGATCGACAGACTAATGTCATCATAAATGACCCTGTCTTCACGTTTAAAAGTGAGGTTTTTTATCTCGATTATGTTATCGGACATGGAGAAAGTTTAACGTCAATGTTAATAAGTTGTGAGTAAATTTTACCTTAGACACTGCCGAGGTGCATTATAAAAAAGTAACTATTTATGTATAAACGCTATTTTATTCTGTATAACCCCAACAAACCGTTGTTTTTTTATACTATCGCGTATTTTTTTTACCTGTTTAAGTAATTGCTCTTTTTTTTCTCTCACAACCAGCGACAATTCATTTCTAATTACGAGGAAGTCAGATGTTTGTTGAAGTTTTAATATTATTCATTGCTTTAGCTGTGCTTGTGTGGAGTGCAGATAAATTTGTCTTTGGTGCCTCATCATTAGCAGCAAACTTAGGTGTTTCTCCTATGGTGATCGGCTTAACTATTGTCGCAATGGGGTCATCAGCGCCAGAAATGATGGTTGCAGCTACCGCTTCATTACAAGGCAACACAGATACTGCCATTGGTAATGCCATTGGCTCTAATATCACCAACATCGCTTTAGTGCTTGGTATTACTGCTATTTTTCATCCTCTCGTGGTTTCATCAAATACTATTAAACGTGAATTACCGTTAATTTTAGCTGTTACCCTTTTAGCTTGCGGTGTACTTGCTAACCTTTATTTCAGCTTCGCTGAAGGGGTTTTATTAATGGTGCTGTTTTTTGCTTACATTATTACTTTATTGGTGATCACTTTAAAACGAAAGCAAATGAACAATGGTATTGAAGACGACCCTATGGTGCTAGAAGCTGAGCAAGAAGTTCCTGAAGCGGTAAGCACTAAGCTTTCTATTGTTTGGTTAGTGATTGGCATGGTATTACTCCCTGTAAGTGCTAGCTACCTCATTGATTCGGCTACCTTTATTGCTAAAGCTTTTGGCATTAGTGATTTAGTCATCGGTTTAACCATCATTGCTATTGGTACCAGCTTACCTGAGTTAGCAGCCAGTCTAGTGAGTATTTGGAAAAAAGAAGATGACCTAGCTATGGGCAATATTATCGGTTCAAATATTTTCAATATTTTAGCGGTATTACCTTTGGCTTCATTAATTGCCCCTGGCGAATTAGATCCTGCTGCGGCAACCCGTGATGCTCCTTATATGTTAGGGGTAACCATTTTATTATTTATCTTATGTTTTAGTCGTCAAAAAGGCTTTTTTCGCATCACTCGTTTGAAAGGTGTACTATTACTTTTATGCTTTATTGCTTATCAAGTAATTTTATTTACCCATTAATTTATTGATTAATTAATTTGCCACTAATAATGAGTTAAGAGATTTTGTCCGTGAACCAGTTTAAAGAAGATGCCAGTAAGGTTATTAATATTGAACAAGCAGCAATAAAAAAGTTGCTTGATTATATTGATGATGATTTTGCTTGTGCCTGTCAATTAATGCTTAACTGTAATGGTAGAGTTATTGTTATTGGTATGGGTAAATCAGGCCATATTGGTGGTAAAATTGCGGCTACGCTTGCCAGTACTGGCACCCCCGCTTTTTTTGTTCACCCTGGTGAAGCCAGTCATGGCGATGTTGGTATGATCACCAAAGATGATGTTGTGATTGCCATTTCCAATTCTGGTGAAACCAGTGAAGTTATGGCCATCATTCCGGTGATAAAACGCTTAGGTGCGAAGCTAATAGCGATGACAGGCAACACACACTCAAATTTAGCCAAATTTGCTGATACTCATGTTTGTACCAAAGTAGAACAAGAAGCCTGCCCTCACGGGTTAGCACCTACTTCAAGCACAACCGCTGCTTTAGTTATGGGCGATGCGCTTGCTGTTGCTTTATTACATGCCAGAGGCTTTACTGCCAATGATTTTGCCTTATCACACCCGGGTGGTAGTTTAGGTAAAAAACTGATTTTACGTTTAAGCGATATTATGCATATTGGTGAGCGTATACCTATGATTAACGAACAAGCCTTGATCAAAGAAGCATTAGTAGAAATGTCTAATAAAGGTTTAGGTATGACCGCTGTTGTTAATAACAACAAGCAACTGTGTGGTTTATTTACCGATGGTGATTTACGCAGAGTATTAGATGAACAAGTTAATATTCATCACGACAGTATCAACACCGTAATGACAATCAACCCAATTGTCGCCTCAGCCGATATCTTGGCTGCGGAAGCATTAAAAATAATGCAAGATAATAAAATTAATGGTCTTATCATTGTTGATAAACAAAATGTCCCTGTCGGTGCCATGAATATGCACGACCTACTCAATTCGGGAGTTTTATAATATGAACACGTTATACGGGAAAGTTTCTGCTGATGTTTTTCAGCAAGCGAAAAACATCAAATTATTAGTTTGTGATGTCGACGGCGTTTTTCTGACGGTAGAATTTATTTAGGCAATGATGGCGAAGAATTAAAAGCTTTTCACACCAAAGATGGTTATGGCGTAAAAGCCCTGATTAATTCAGGTGTTGATGTTGGTATTATTACCGGTCGCCGTTCAAACATTGTTGCCAATCGTATGAAATCACTCAATGTACAATATTTAGTGCAAGGGCAAGAAAATAAATTACCTTCTTTAAAGGAGTTAACCGAATTATTGTCATTAAAACCTGAGCAAGTCGCCTATATTGGCGATGACATGCCTGACTTGGCCTGCATAGAATATGTAGGTTTAGGCATAGCGGTTGCTGATGCACATCCGGCACTATTACAAAAGCAAACTTAACCACCTTCACCCGTGGTGGCTTTGGTGCCGTGAGAGAAGTGTGTGATCTGATCATGCAAGCACAAAACACCTTAACGCAAGCGACTGGCGCAAGTATATGAAGCGTTTGTATTTCATTGCCAGCTTTGTTTTTTTATTTGCCATGCTTTGTTATGGCCTGATCAATTGGCAACGGCAAGAAAACATTAGTGAAAAAAACATTAGCACAGAAATTATGCCCGATTTTGTTGCCGAACAATTACAAACAAACATATACAATAGTGAAGGTCGGCTATCACATACCATTAATGCTGATCGTATGGAGCATTATACTGAGCTTGCGGTAACACACTTTGAACAGCCTAAATATACACTCTACCCAAAAAACAAAAGTGCGGCATGGCATATCAGCGCTAAAGAAGGTATTTTAAGCCATAACAACCGCGTTAGATTAGAAAACCGAGTACAATTAAAAGCAACCGATGACAATAGTATGATCCAAGAAGTACACGGAAAATATTTTGAACTCGACTTGAACACCAATATTATCAGCTCAGATCAAACCATAATGATCCAAGGCAAAGACTTTACTATGTATGGCTCTGGCAAGATTGTTGATTTAAATACCACTCAGATGACAATGACCGAACATGTGCAGACTGTATATAAAAAGAACCCTAGTTGAACTTTTAGTGTTGAGTACGATTTGCTCATTTTCAACAATGGCAAATAATCAAGACTTTAACGATGACATCTTAATTTCGGCTGATCGCCAAGGTGCCGACTTAAAAACTAAAACATCAATTTATTTTGATAATGTTGTGATCTCGCAAGGCAGCTTAAAAATTAATGCCGATTTAGCTCAAGTGAGTAATAAAAATGCCGGCCCGCTTTATACTTTAAAAGGTAACCCTGCAAAACTTACTCAAACTTTAGATGACGGCAATCAAATTAGTTTAGAAGCACAAGAAATTACTTACCAGCCTGATAGCTTTTTAATTACTATTAGCGGGCAAGCTAAGCTACAACAAAAAATAGCCAAGTGTTAGCCGATGAAATTATTTACCACATGAAAACTGAACGGTTAGATGCGAATGGCTTACCGGCAAAATTGCAGCAAGGGTTAATTAGTGGTGATAACATCAGCTTACAAGCTAACAACATCACCTTCCAACCAGCTTTGTCGTTAGTATCCATTAAAGGCAATGCCAAATTAAAACAGGAAGGCAGTGAAGTTCACGCGAACGAAATTACCTATAATATGAAAACAGAACAAATGGAAGCGAGCGGTAATACCGAGCAAGCCGTAACCACCATTTTACAGCCCCAACTCCAAAGTGGCACTAACAATGAGCAATAATATTCTAATCGCAACAGGCTTAGCCAAAGCTTATAAAGGCCGAAAAGTTGTAAAAAATGTCAGTTTAGCGGTTAAACAAGGACAAATTGTTGGTTTATTAGGACCTAACGGTGCAGGTAAAACCACCTCGTTTTATATGATCGTTGGCCTAGTTGCGAATGACAGCGGATCGATTATGCTTAACGGTGAAGATATGACATTCGAGCCAATGCATGTCCGTGCTCGTAAAGGGTTAGGTTATTTACCGCAAGAAGCATCAATTTTTAGAAAGTTAACCGTTTATCAAAATATCATGGCGATATTAGAAACGCGTAAAGAGCTTAGTGCCATAGCTCGTGAAGAAAAGTTAGAAAGCTTAATAGAAGAATTTAACATTGGCCATATTCGCGACAACCTTGGCATGAGTTTATCGGGTGGTGAGCGCCGCAGAGTTGAAATAGCACGTGCTCTTGCTGCTGATCCACAATATATTTTACTCGATGAACCCTTCGCAGGGGTTGACCCAATTTCAGTAGGTGATATAAAGAAAATTATTATTCATTTAAAAAATCGTGGTATTGGTGTATTAATTACCGACCACAATGTTAGAGAAACCCTTGATGTTTGTGAACTAGCCTACATTGTTAGTCATGGTGAATTAATCGCTCAAGGCAGTGCCGATGAAATACTTGCAAATCAGCATGTAAGAGATGTATACCTTGGTGAGCAATTCACGCTATAGTTAAAACAACGTAAAAGATAATCGTAATTTTCCGTATGAGTGTTTAAACAACACAATACAATGTACAACAAGGATAATGACAAGCTAAATGCGCCCATCACTGCAGCTCCGTATAGGACAACAGTTAACGATGACACCCCAATTACAGCAAGCGATACGTTTGTTGCAATTGTCGACGTTAGATTTACAACAAGAAATTCAAGAAGCGTTAGATAGCAATCCACTTCTTGAAGTTGATGAAACACCTCAAACTAACCAAGAAGATGTTCCTGATCGGTTAGAAGAGGCTTTTTCTGCTTCGGTAACTGAAAAACCACAACTTGATGGTAGTGAAGATGCAACACCGTCATCTGACGAGTTAAGCACCACGGATGCCATGGAGAAAAATGACATTCCTGAAGAACTGAGTATGGATACAACTTGGGATGACAATTATACTGCTGGTTCAGCAAGCAGTAGCAGTGGAACCTTGTCTGAAGATTATACTTATCAAGGTGAAACTACCGACTCCATACAAGATCATTTAAGATGGCAAATGGAATTAACGCCTTTTTCTGATACCGACCGTACCATTGCCATGGCGATTATCGATGGTATTGATGATGCCGGTTACCTCACCATAACCGCGGAAGACATTTTAGAAAGCCTAGGCGATGATGAAGTTGAATTAGACGAAGTTGAAGCCGTATTAAAACGGATTAATATGTTCGACCCCATTGGTGTTGGCGCACGTTCAATTGCCGAATGTTTGCTTATTCAACTTAACCAATTTGACAAAAGTACGCCTTATTTAGAAGAAACCAAAAAAATAATTGCAAATCATATCGATTTATTAGGCAATCGCGACTATCGTCAATTAATGAGAAAAACGCGTTTAAAAGAGCCACAATTAAAAGAAGTCATGCAACTGATCCAGTCTCTCGATCCAAGACCGGGTGATAGCGTCATCAAAAGCGATGACCAATACGTTATTCCTGATGTTTCAGTTGAAAAGAAAAATGGTCGTTGGGTTGTGGAATTAAATCCTGATTCAGCGCCGCGTTTATCAATAAACCAACAATATGCGGCGATGACTAAAACCATGAAGTCATCCGATGATAGCCAATTTATGCGTTCTAATTTACAAGAAGCAAAGTGGTTTATTAAAAGTTTAGAAAGTAGAAATGATACTTTATTAAAAGTATCCAATTGCATCGTTCAACGCCAACAAGGCTTTTTTGAACATGGTCCTGAAGCGATGAGACCAATGGTGTTAAATGATATCGCTGAAGCCGTAGAAATGCATGAATCAACGATATCACGGGTTACAACCCAAAAGTATATGCATACCCCACGAGGAATATTTGAATTAAAATATTTCTTTTCAAGTCATGTTAGTACCGAAAATGGAGGAGAGTGTTCATCAACCGCTATTAGAGCGTTAATTAAAAAATTAGTGTCTGCTGAAACGCCATCAAAACCATTGAGTGACAGCAAAATGGCTGAATTATTGGCTGATCAAGGCATTAATGTAGCCCGACGGACAATAGCTAAATATCGTGAATCATTAGCTATACCACCGTCTAATCAACGAAAAAGTTTACTTTAGTTACTAAAAGGATACAGCTTATGCAAATCAATCTTTCTGGACACCATGTAGAAATTACCGATTCATTACGCGATTTTGTTAATACTAAATTTGCAAAGCTAGAGCGACATTTTGATCACATTAATAATGTTTATGTGGTACTTAATGTTGAAAAAATAAACCAAATAGCGGAAGCAACACTGCACTTAAATGGTGGTGAAATTCATGCTAAGGCCGACAATCAAGATATGTATACCGCCATTGATGCCTTAATTGACAAATTAGATCGTCAAGTACTAAAACACAAAGAAAAGCTAAAACAACATTAACCTATGAAGTTACAAGATATTTTAACACTGGACTGCACTTTATGTGCAGTACCAGCTACCAGTAAAAAAGAATTTTTGATACCATTTGTCAAACGGCCTCCAGTCACATTACAGAATTAAGCCAACATGAGTTGCTCGAAAGTTTAATGAACCGAGAACAAATGGGTAGCACCGGTATTGGTAATGGTATAGCGATCCCCACGGTCGATTAAGCGAAACTAATCAAGTAGTCGCAGTATTATTAACCACTCAAGAACCAATTGGTTTTGATGCTATTGATAATCGCCCTGTTGATATTTTTGTTGCGTTATTTGTTCCTGAAAGTGCTTGCCAAGAACACTTAAGCACCTTACAAAGCATTGCGCAATTATTCAGTGATAAACAAACCATTAAAAACGTTAGAAAATGCCAAAATAACGACCAGTTATTTCAAATTATTCAAGAAGCGAGCTAAACATTTATGAAGCTGTTAATTGTTAGCGGACGCTCAGGCTCAGGTAAATCAGTCGCCTTAAGAGTACTTGAAGATTTAGGTTATTATTGTGTTGATAATATTCCCGTAAATTTGTTACCCGCACTAACCCACACGGTTATTAATGACAGTAAAAAAGTGGCAGTTAGTTTAGATGTTCGTAACTTACCAGCTGATCCTAATGACATTCCCGAAATCATCAACTATTTACCTAATAGTGTTGAATTAAGTATTTTATATTTAGATGCTAGCGACTCTGATCTGATCCGACGTTTTAGTGAAACACGCCGCTTACATCCATTAATTAAACATAACATTGCACTTGATCAAGCGATTTCATTAGAAAAAAAATTACTTGAGCCAATATCCACCCGCGCTAATTTGTACATAAATACCAGTCAACTCACTCCGCATCAATTAGCCGATTTAGTTAGAGAGCGTATTTTAGGTAAAAAAACCGGTAATATGGTGGTGGTGTTTGAATCTTTTGGCTTTAAACATGGTGTGCCGCAAGATGCCGATTATATGTTTGACGCTCGCTTCTTACCCAATCCATTTTGGGAAAAAAGCCTCAAAGGCCTGACTGGACAAGATCAGCCGGTAAAAGACTTTTTAGCAAGCCAACCCATAGTCACTAAATTTATTTGGCAAATTAATAGCTTTATGATGACATGGTTACCGCACCTAGAGCGTAATAACCGTAGTTACATTAACATTGCTATTGGTTCTACTGGTGGCAAACATAGATCTGTTTACATTGCTGATTTATTGGCAAATAATTTAAGAAAAGAACGTGGTGATGTGCAAGCAAGGCATCGCGATATCGAAGTAAAAAAGTACCTAACTTATGTCTCAATTTGAAAAAACTCTGATCATCACTAATAAATTAGGCTTGCATGCTCGTGCAGCCACTAAACTTGCCCAGCTTTGTCAAAAGTTTGATGCCAAAGTGACCGTGGCGTTAGCCGATAAACAAGCAGACGCCAGTAGTGTTATGGCATTAATGTTATTAGCAGGCAGCCAAGGCAAAGAAGTCTGTGTAAAAACAACAGGCCCTGATGGCCAAGCTGCCTTAGATAGTATTTGTCAGCTATTCACTGATAAATTTGAAGAAGGTGAATAAGCGCTCCTTTAGGTAGTAAATTCACCTGTTAATAATAAAAAAGCTGAAAAAACCAGTAAGTTGCGTTACAATCAAAGGCAGATACTGGTTAATAAAATATGAATCCGCTTGTTTTCATCAAACGTTCATGATTTTCCGCTAGCTTCATCGTAAACTCAAAACAGTAAAACCCTTTAATCGGCACAGGATTATGATTATGCCGGAAATAATAGAGCAAGAAGATACACACACACGCCTCCAGCAAGTCAATCAAGCACTTGATAGCGGTATGTTCGTTTCTGTCCGTAAATTATTACAGAACACTTCTGCCTATGATCTTGCCTTAATTCTAGAATCCTCGCCAGCTAAAAGCCGTCCGGTACTTTGGCAACTCGTTGATCCTGATCACCACGGTGAAGTACTTGAAGAGCTAAACGAAGAAGTCCGTAAAGGTATCCTTAAGAGCATGCGACCAGAAAAACTGGCTGCTGTTGCTGAAGGCATGGATGTTGATGATTTAGCAGAAGTACTTCGTACCTTACCTGATAGTGTTTACAGAGAAGTTATCCGGTCAATGGACTCGCAGGATCGAGCCCGCGTAGAAGAAGCGCTCTCTTACGAAGAAGATACCGCTGGTGGTATCATGAACACAGATACCATAACAATCAGACCTGATGTTACTGTTGATGTTGTTATCCGGTATTTACGCTTAAAAGGTGAGTTACCCGAAGCCACCGATTCATTTTATGTTGTCGATCGCTCTGATCATTTTATCGGCGCGGTATCTTTAACAACGATAATTACCTCAAAACCAGAAACCGTTGTCTCAACCTTAATTGATAAAGATATTGAAGCCGTGACAGCCGATATGGATGAAACCGATGTTGCGCAATTATTTGAGCGTTACGATTGGATTTCAGCACCGGTAATTGATCAAGAAGGTCACCTGCTTGGTCGTATCACAATTGATGATGTCATTGATATTATTCGTGAAGACGCCGAGCATTCTATGATGAGTATGGCGGGTTTAGACGACGAAGCAGATACCTTCGCTCCTGTGTTAAAAAGTACCCAACAGCGCTCTATTTGGCTTGGTGTTAACTTAATTACCGCACTAATGGCAGTTGCCGTATCTAGTATGTTTGAAGGTATTCTAAGCCAGCTTGCTATTTTAGCCGTACTTAATACCTTAGTGCCAAGTATGGGTGGTGTTGCCGGCAATCAAACATTAACACTAGTTATTCGCGCTATGGCCTTAGGGCAAATAGGCGAAAGTAACTCCCGTGCTTTGCTGCTTAAAGAGCTAGCAGTCGGTTTTTTAAATGGCATCATTTGGGCGGTATTAATTGCCATGGTAGTGAGTATTTGGAAACAAGATCTGGTCTTAGGTGGTGTTATTGCTTTTGCCATGGTGATGAACTTAACCGCCGCTGGTATTGCCGGTGTAACAGTACCTTTAATGCTGAAAAAAATGAAAATAGACCCAGCCTTAGCAGGCAGTGTTATTTTGACTACAGTGACTGATGTCGTGGGTATTTTTGCCTTCTTAGGCACTGCAACCTTGATGTTAAGTTAGCTAGAAGCTAGAAGCCTCAAGCTTCTAGCTTCTAGCCAGTCTAACTACCCGCTACTTGTAATTCATCAATAATTATTGAACCGGTACGAATACTTCCATGCATATCAATATCATTACCTACAGCAACAATATTTTTAAACATGGTTTGTAAATTACCAGCAATGGTAATTTCCGAAACAGGGTAAGCAATCTTGCCATTTTCTACCCAGAAACCAGCAGCACCACGTGAATAATCACCGTTAACCACATTAACGCCTTGCCCCATTAATTCCGTAACTAATAAACCTGTGCCTAATTTTTTCAGCATAGCGTCAAAATCACCACCATTAGATGAAACCAACCAATTGTGAATACCGCCAGCATGTCCTGTTGTTTCAAGCCCTAATTTACGAGCAGAATAACTGGTTAATAAGTAGGTATCTAAACTTCCTTGGGTAATAATATTACGATCTATGGTGGCGACACCTTCACTATCAAACGAACTACTCGCTAACGCCGTTTTGATCCGTGGGCGCTCTTCAATAGTTAAAAACTCTGGAAAAATTTGTTGCCCTAAAGCATCAACTAAAAATGACGATTTACGGTATAAATTACCACCGCTAATGGCCGCAATAAAATGTCCCCAAAAAGTATTCGCAATATCTGCGCGAAACATGACGGGCACCTTTTGTGTTGAAAGCTTCTGTGCATTTAACCGAGAAACCACTTCTGCCGCCGCTTTTTCACCAATCGCTTTTGGTGTCATTAACTCACTAAATTGACGATTTACACTATAGGCATAATCACGCTGCATATCGTCACCATCACTGGCAATCACGACACAGCTTAAACTATGGCGAGTACTTGGATAACCCACTAATTGACCATGGCTGTTGCCATACACTTTAAACCCTTCAAAGCTCGCTAAAGTAGCACCATCTGAATTGGTAATGCGTTTATCTGCTGCCATAGCGGTTTCTTCACACAGTGTCGCAAGTTCAATTGCTTCTTCAGTGGTCATCGCTTCCGGGTGATATAAGTCTAAATCAGGTGCATCAAATAACAACCTGTCTTTATTAGCTAAACCTGAACATTTATCCACTGAGGTATATTTAGCGATATTTACGGCCGCTTCAACCGTTTGAGCCAATGCTTTTTCAGATAAGTCTGCCGTTGATGCGCTACCTTTACGACCATTTTGATAAACCGTGATCCCTAAAGCACCATCATTGGTAAATTCAACATTTTCCACCTCACCTAAGCGAGTATTAACACTTAAGCCAGATTGTCGACTCATCGCCACCTCAGCGCCGTCAGCACCAAGCGATCTTGCTAAGGATAAAACTTTTTCGACACGGTCTTTTACTGTTTGGATCTGTTGATTAATATCTAATAGTTGTGACATGTTATTGATTCAGGTGTAAATATTACCCAACATTATACGCTTTCCACCGCTAGGTGCTAGTTTGAAAGAAAATTATCTTATGCAAAAAACAGGAAGAGTAGCGCTAAGCGGTACGTGCGAATAATTTTATAGTATAATGCCGACATATTTATCCAAATCCCTTATTTCAATAAGAATAGTTCAATGAGCAAAGCCCCTATAGAGCAAGATGAAGAATTCATCAGTAAGTCCCAAATAAAAAAGAAATGCATGAGTTACAAGCTCTTGGTCGTAAAATTGTTGCCATGTCGAAAGCACAACGCGCAAAATTACCCCTAGATGACGATATGAAAGATGCGTTAGTGCTTGCCGATAAAATTAAAAATAAACACGAAGCAGCCAAACGCCATATGCAATATATTGGCAAATTATTACGTGAAGCCGATCTAGAAGCCATCCACTTAGCAATGGATGCAATAGCAAATAAACATCAGCAAGAAACAATCAAGTTTCAGCAATTAGAACAATTACGCGACCAATTAATTGCGGGTAACAATGATGACGCTGAAGCTTTGTTGGCTGAGTCACCAAACATGGAAAGGCAGAAATTAAGACAATTAATTCGCCAAGCGGCAAAAGAAGTTAAAGCTGAAAAGCCTGGCAAAAGTTATCGCGATTTATTTCAATATATTAAAGAAAATAAGTAGTCGGTTTATTCTCTGCCATCAAGAAAGCCGCAAGCAATGCGGCTTTTATATTTTAAGTTAATTGTTTATTTTAAAAACAAGTTACTGAGTACCACCAATAGTCATTTCATCCACTTTTAGTGTAGGTTGACCAACGCCAACAGGGACACTTTGACCATCTTTACCACAAACGCCAACACCGGCATCTAATTGTAAATCATTGCCAACCATACTCACTTTTTTCATGGCTTCAGGGCCACTGCCAATTAACGTAGCACCTTTAACTGGCGAAGTAATTTCACCATCTTCAATTAAATAAGCTTCAGCACTGGTAAAAACAAACTTACCTGAGGTGATATCAACTTGCCCACCTGCAAAGTTTGGCGCATAAATTCCTTTTTTAACCGATTTAATAATATCGGCAGGATCATGTTCGCCAGCTAACATATAGGTATTGGTCATACGCGGCATAGGTAAGTGAGCGTATGACTCACGGCGACCATTACCTGTAGGCTTCACTCCCATTAAATGAGCATTGTGCTTATCTTGCATGTACCCTTTTAAAATGCCTTTTTCGATCAAGACATTATATTGTGCTGGTGTCCCTTCATCATCAATATTCAACGAACCTCGGCGATTTGCCATAGTGCCATCATCAACAATGGTACAGTGCTCAGAAGCCACCTGTTGACCAACTTTTCCTGAAAAAGCCGATGACCCTTTACGATTAAAGTCACCTTCTAAACCATGTCCAACCGCTTCATGTAATAAAACACCTGGCCAGCCGACACCAAGAACTACAGGAAAGGTGCCTGCAGGAGCATCAATCGCCACTAAATTAACTAAGGCTTGACGCACAGCTTCTTCGGCATATTGTTTATAACGCGGTTTATCACCTAGTACTTCAAAAAAGTAGCTATAGTCGGTACGCGCACCACCACCGGAACTACCTCGTTCACGTTTACCATTATCTTCAACTAACACTGAACAGTTAAGCCTCACCAAAGGACGAATATCCGTAGCAAAGGTACCATCAGTTGCTGCCACCAAAATGGTTTCATAAACACCAGACAAACTCACAATCACTTGCTTTACACGTTTATCTTGTGAACGGGCATGCGCCTCAACTTCATGTAATAAATTAATTTTTTGCTCTTGCCCTAACGAGCCTAATGGATCGATAGTTTGATAAATTTCAACGTGGGGTTGACGAGTAAAAGCTTGAATTTTGCCACTAACACCAGCGCCCGCAATACCTTTTGCCGCTTCCGCAGCTTTTGTTAATGCTACTTGTGAAATATCATCAGAATACGCAAAGCCTGTTTTTTCACCTGAAATAGCACGCACCCCAACACCACGCTCAATGTTATAAGAGCCTTCTTTAACGATGCCGTCTTCTAACATCCACGATTCGTGTTTACTCGACTGAAAATAAAGATCAGCAAAATCGATTTGATTAGAACAAATATTCTCTAACGTTTGGGTGAGAAAATTTTCATCAAGTTGGCTATCTGTTAATAATGCTGATTCCACTATATTCATTAATTTTTTAACTCTACATTAAATTGGTTATGAACATGTACAGGCATAGCCTGACGTATCCGTGATATTTCTTGTTTTTTATATTCGGCAGAAATAATGCCGGCTTGCTCAGGTAAACAGGTTAACACTTCACCCCAAGGTGAAATAATCATGCTATGTCCCCAGGTTTCGCGGCCATTTTCATGTTTACCCTGCTGACCTGCTGCAATAACATAACATTGATTTTCAATAGCTCGGGCTTGTAATAATGGCTGCCAATGAGCTTGCCCCGTCACTTTAGTAAAGGCGCTTGGTACCGTGATAATATCAGCTCCTAAACTTCTTAAAGCACGATATAACTCAGGAAAACGAAGATCATAACAAACCGACAAACCTAGCTTAGCAAAGCCAATATCCACCATGCTAACCTGTTCACCGGCTTGGGTAAATGATGATTCTAAATAATGCGCTTGCCCATCATCAAGACTGTCGTCAACATTCGCATCAAATAAATGAATTTTGTCATAATGCCCTAATACTTCACCGCTTGGCGAGAAAACAAAGCTAGTATTACGATATTTTTGACCATTTAGCGACAATACCGGAATGGTCCCTGCCACTAAGGTAATTTGATGCTTTTTAGCTAAGCCACTGAGCGATGAAATTAAGCTATTTGTTAGTTGATTTTTTTGAGCTAATTGAAAAATTGTCTGGTCATTGCCACCAAAACATAAACAACACTCGGGCAACACCACTAAATGCTCTACTGTCGGCTCAAGTCGAGTCAATAAGCCATCAATCACCGCTAAATTCGCCTCAACATCAGGAGTTGAAGTTAATTGAATTGCCGATAACTTAACCATCATTGTTCTCGTAAATCGGTGTATATTGCTTTAATGGCGTAATTTTCGTATCTGATGCTTCCGCTTCAATCGGCTCTTCCACCACTTTTGGCGGTGTTGAACGACCAACACTGATATTTTGACTCTTACGGTTAACCTCTTTTAAGTTAGGCTCATCTATCGAGCCAGTGAGTTCAAAAGTAAATTCGGAAACCACATTAGAGGTGATCACTTCATCAATAGCAACCCCGGCAATTATTGCGACCGGGTTCAAGGTAGCAATCCAGCCGAGTACCGGCAGGCTTGAGGTTAAGTTCGGCTTATACGACATTCGATAATCAAGCTGCCCACTAACCAAATTAGTATTACCTTGAACTAACAAATCACCTGCCGAGCCTTTCATTTTCATGTTGTCGGTATAAATAACCCCATTTTCAATGGTTGAGTCACCTTTGATTTCGCTATAAAACATACCATCACTAAAAACATCACGGAAATCTAAGGTTAATTTTCTCACCAACGATTGTAGGCTTAAAATAGAAAAAATACGTGCCTGATCACTGACATCGGCAAGGTAACCATCGTCAATAACACTGTGTATTTCACCATTTAAATTATGGGTTGAAAAATCTTGTAAACCGCCAAGCCAATTAATATCAAATTTTAACTCGGCACCACTGTCTTTAATGATCGAATCAAAGCTCATTTTATCCATTTCAGCTTCAATATTTTTTATCTGAATATTACCCGCTAACTGGCTACTTGAATAATCATCTTGCATTAACCATTGGCCGGCTAAGCGCGCTTCAAAGCCTTTGCGTTTAGCCGAAAAGTTTTTTAGTAATATTAATTGCTCACTACTTTTAGCAATTTCAAAAGCGACGGTACCAAAATCAAAACTGCCTATTTTGCAGCTCTCACAGTTAAACTTTATCGGCGGTAAACTATTGAATATGGCTTGATTGTTAGCATGATCAAGCGCTGTAAATGAAGTTGTAGCCACATTTTTACTCGCTGGTTTTTCATTGCTATGAGCAGTTTTATTATTGGCTGTAGGGCTTAATTCTTGAGTAAGTTCTTCTAACACTTCAGGGATTGGTTGTTCAGCAATATTTAAAAAATCTATATTAATATCTAAGCCCTGCTCGTCATAATCGGGATAAAGCTTGATCTGACTACGTAATTCTTTCGCGTTAACTTCTAATAACCACCAATTTTTTTGCGCCAGCATATTTAATGAAACATCATTAAACGACTCATCCAAAAAGTTTAATTGTTTAATTGACGCACGAATTCGTTCAGGTTGATCTATTAAAACCTGCTGATTTGGTGTTTTATTATCGCTGTTTGGTAAAGACGCTATAATATCCCCAATAAATGGCTGCCACTCACCCACATCAGCTTCTTCTAGTGATGCAGAAATATGAAAACCATCTAATGGCAGCATCATTTTTTCACTACCTAAAACTAAGTGAGCGCGTGTAAAAGCCGTTTGCTGATGTGATAGCTCGCCATAAAAACTTAAATTATCAGCTAAGTTTGCTTGAATACGTGACAAATCGTTATCGCCGGTCACGGATGCTTGCAAACTTAATGGCATATTTTCCGCTTTAGTATAAGGGGCTGGTAAATTTAAACGATTATCATCAAGCGCCGCACTTAACTCTAATTGATAAGCAAGTTCATCACTGCCATGAGGAATTAATAGCGCTAAATTACCTTGCCAATTAAGTGAACCATCAAGGTATTTTTGTATTGGCTCAGGAATTTCAATTTTCCATAATTCTTTCAACCAATCACCTGAAAACTGAATATCCGTTCGATAAAGCAAGGCTTCATTTTGTGCTGCCACAGAAAAGCTCATGGGCATACCGCGCCAATTAGCCGCAATATTATTGACCTTAATAATATCGTTATTAAAGCTTAACTCTCCGTATAAATTAGCAAACTGCATATCAGGCGTTTGCAAATGCAGATCATTGTTTGAGAAATTAATTTTACCTTTTGCAATGGTTTTATCGGCATCATCTAAAGGTAAATTGAGCGAAAACTCGCCCGAGATAGGATGGCTAAATACGGCGGTATTTAATACCGTACCGACTGAATCGGCTAACGGACTAGCATTCATTAAAGCGGAAATATGCGCAGGTTTCTGCTGATTAATTTTAGCATCAACGGTTAATATTTGATTATCGCTTAAACTAGCAATACCAACCTGCACACCATTAACATTTAATCCTTTTAAAGAACCTGAATGCGCAGTTATCATCATGCTATTGTTAGTAAAATTTAAATTAGCATTTAAGTTTTCAATTGCTGGCCAGTTTTTTGTCAAAAACAAAATTGCTATTTTCTAATTGAGCATCAACATAAAAAATACCGGGTTTATCGGTAAAAGGAAAATCATTAAAATAACCATCGAAGACAATTTCAGCATTATTCAACTCACCGTCAGTAATGGCTCGTTCAAGATAATTCACTAAATCATCCCCCATCAATAAATGTGGATAATAATGTTTAGCAAACTCGGCCTTCCCCTTATCAACATAAGCTAATAACGCCATTGAGGCATCATCATCATTAGGAACGTTAACTACAAGCTCTCCTTCAAGTGATAACTCAGGAGAAACTAAATTAATATCACTTACTTTTGCCAGTACACCTTGATCAAAGGTTAATAAAATATCTGCCGTGATTGCTTGATAAGGATCGGCCATTTAAAATGTTGACCAAAGTCTAAATGGCCATCTTGAGCGCTAAGGTTAAGTAGAGCTTTACCTTCTTGGTAAGCCAATGTCCCTGATAAATTTTCAATACTAGGAATGCTATTAAAATTTTGGGTGGTCACACGACTAAATTGACTAACTAAGCTAAACGTATCGTGATAATTAAACTGAATGTCATGAAATTCACCCTGCGGTGCTAACGACAATAACATGTCCTGCAGTTCAGGTTTTGTGATAAATAGTGGATTCAATGCCACAATGCTTTCAACATCTAATCTTGAGACATAACCAGACACTTGCTGGTATGTCATAGCGCCATTAAACTTTATATATTGTTGTGGTTTATCATTAACTTGCCATTTTATGGGGGATGAATAATAGCGAAACTGGCTGGCTTTTTCGGTTGCTTGAATAACAAAATAACCATCATTAATGGTTAACTTATGTGCTTCATCAACAGCTTGTTTTTGTTCATCTTCTTGCCAACTGATATGGTTGTCACCAAATTTAACAATTAACTGTTCAGCGTAACCTTTATCGATTTCTAACCACGTTTGAAAGTTTATGGCCGAGTCAGTTTTATCGTCTTCAATTGCTAAAAACTGTTCAATCCATGGTGTAATATTAATATTATTGGCTTCAAAGTAGGCTTGGCCATCAAGTTCGTCTTTATTTTTCCTTCCAAATCAACTAACAAGCTAAGCTTATTGGTTGATAACCCATCAACAATCACCTCTCCTTTGCCACGGTGAGCTTTTCCTTCGTTCAACCAAGCCAGTTCAGAAATAAATAAGGTACGTGTAGCACTCGAAAATTGAATTTGTACCTGACTATCACGAATGGTAAAACGAGGAATTTGGGTAAGAAATAAATTATATAACTTATCTAGAACAACACGGTCTTTTTCTGATTTTTTCAGTTTTTCGAAACGTGTTGGATCAAAGTAAATTTTAGTGTTTTCAAGATTAAAATTTGTTGTGATCAATTGGCGATGCAATAAGGTTTGCCAAAAGTCTAATTCAACTTCAAAATTGCCAACAAAAATTTTAACGCCGTTGGCATTTAATAGTGAAATATTTTTCGCTAATAAGGTTGGGCCATTTGCCGTCCAGCCAGAGTTTAAACTACCAATAATGATATTGGTTTGATAAGTGCTATTAATATGATTTTGTAAATCATCACGATAATTTTCAGCATAAGGTAAAAATAACCGTAAACAACTCAGCAGTACCGCAAACACCACCAGCAAAATGGCAATGCTTTTATAAAGCCATCGTAGGCTATAGTGTAGTGCGGTTGCTAATTTCATCGTTACATCATGACAACATCAAATTGCTCTTGATTATACATGGATTCAGTTTGAACTTTAATTTGTTTGCCAATAAATACTTCCAGTTCCGCTAAGTGATGAAATTCATCATTAATTAACGCTTCACTGACGGCTGGGGCGGCATAAACAATAAATTTGTCGGCATCATAAGCTCGTTTAACCCGCACAATTTCTCTTAAAATTTCGAAACAAATAGTTTCTACGGTTTTTTAATTGACCGCGGCCATGACAAACTTCGCATTCACCACAAAGAATATGCTCTAAGCTTTCTCTGGTACGTTTACGTGTCATTTCCACCAAACCTAAAGGGGAAAAGTCATGAATGTTAAATTTAACGTTATCTTTTGATAATGCGACATCTAAACTATGCAACACGCGCTTACGGTGATCTTTATTACTCATATCAATAAAATCGATAATAATAATACCGCCTAAATTACGTAACCTTAACTGTCGTGCAATTGCTTGGGTTGCTTCAATATTGGTATTAAATATAGTTTCTTCTAAATTACGATGGCCAACAAAAGCCCCGGTATTAATATCAATGGTGGTCATGGCTTCGGTTTGATCAATGATTAACGAACCACCTGATTTTAAATCGATTTTACGATGTAATGCCCGTTGAATTTCCTGCTCTACGTCAAACAAGTCGAAAATGGGTCGTTCACCGGGGTAATACTCCATCACTTTAGCAAGTTCAGGAACAAACTCTTCAGTAAACTCAATAAGTTCGTCGTAGGTTAATTTTGAATCAATACGAATACGCTCGAGTTTAATGCCAACAAAATCACGTAATACCCGAAAAGCTAAAGACAGATCTTGATAAATAGGCGCTTTAGTTTGTCGACGCTTTTTACGCTCTAATACTTTTAACCATAATCGGCGTAAAAAGTCAGCGTCATGCTTAAGTTCATCATCACCCACCCCTTCAGCTGCGGTACGCCAATAAAGCCATGGCTGTCATCACAATATGGGGTAACTATTTCTTTTAAACGTAAGCGCTCACTTTCATCATCAATACGCTGAGATATACCAGCATGGCTTGAATCAGGCATCAATACTAAATAGCGTGAAGCAATCGTAATATCGGTTGTTAAACGTGCCCCTTTAGTACCTAGTGGATCTTTGACCACTTGCACCATTAATAACTGCCCTTCATGTACCAAGCTTTTTATATCTGGTACTTGTGCATTCGAGTTATCTTTTACGCTATCTTCATTGGTGATAAGTTTTGAATTGATATCTGCAGCATGCAAAAACGCGGCTTTATCCAAGTTAATATCAACAAAAGCCGCTTGCATACCGGGTAACACGCGGATCACTTTACCTAAATAAATATTACCTACTAAACCACGTTTTGATTCACGTTCCACATGGACTTCTTGCAACACACCATTTTCAATAAGCGCAACCCGTGTTTCACTTGGTGTCACATTAATTAATAATTCACCGCTCATGTTATAACTCCCATCGCAAGTGTCGGTTTAATACCACACTGCGTTAATAATTCTGCGGTTTCTACCAAAGGCAAACCAACCACTGACGAATAACTTCCGTTAATACTTTTGACAAATTGCCCACCTAGCCCCTGAATACCATAAGAACCCGCTTTATCTTGAGGCTCGCCGGTTTGCCAATAGGCCGTGATGTCGTCATGGGTTAACGCTTTAAAATCAACATGCGTGACAACGACTTTACTAAGCACTTGTGTGCCCATAACAACCGCGATTGAGGTATAAACTTGATGCCTAGTATTAGAAAGCTTAGCTAACATTTCAGCACTTGCTTGTTGGTTTGCCGGTTTACCTAAAATTTCATTGCTAATTACTACAGCCGTGTCAGAACCTAAAACACAGGCACCGCGGTATTCAGGTAAATTAGCTATTGCCTGTGCCTTTTCAATGGCTAAACGTTCAACATAATGGTGCGGTGTTTCATCAAGGCGAATAGATTCATCAATATCAGCGCTAACCGCTAAAAAATTCAAAACCTAACTGAGCTAATAATTCTTTACGACGAGGAGATTTAGATGCCAATATAACCACAATAGCAGCTCACTTATTTAATTTTAAAATGTCGTCTGACTTTTCTTAACAGTAAAAATAGCCAAGGCCAGATAACAATCGAAGAGATAACCGGATATAAATAACTCGGTAAAAAAACAATATCGGTTAAAAAGCGTTGTAACCAAAACACTAACAAATGATATAACGCCGCTAAAACACCAACGATAAGTGACTGTTGCCACAGCGAGAAATTACGTATTTTTTGATAATTTACGACGGCAATATAAACAGCAATGGCCATTGCAGCAGTGTGAACACCAAGCGTTGCCCCTAATAAAACATCAAGAATAAATCCCATAACCGCTGCGGTAATAACATTCACCCGCATAGGTAGAGCAATGCCCCAATAAATTAAAACCACTAACACCCAGTCAGGACGAAATATATCTATGCTCAGTGGCATTGGCATAATGCTAACAATTAATGCCAGTAATAAGGTGAAAAGTATGATCAAGCCATTATTCGCTAACATTAGCCGGCTCCTTGACCACAGGTGTGTTTAGTGACGTTGATGCACCAGGCCATAATAATAATAAATAACGTAAGCGATCAATTTGAGCGATCGGTTGGCTATAAACGCGGGCAAAAGGGCGAGATTCATCTTGTTCAACCGAACTGACACGAGCAACCGGATATCCTTCCGGATATTTTCCGCCCAAGCCTGAAGTCACTAATAAATCACCTACTTTAACATCGGCACTGTGTGGCACATGATTTTGGATTAAACGATCAATTCTACCACTACCCGAAGCCACCATACGAATACCATTGCGTTGATTTCGTACCGGTACACCATGGGTAAGATCGGTAATTAAAATAACACGGCTATTGGTTGCGCCAACATGTAATACTTGGCCAACCACCCCTTGATCATCAATAATTGCCTGTCCTTCAAAAACGCCATTGTTAGCACCGCGATTAATAACCACTTGGTGACTATAAGGATCACTATCTACAGAAATAATCTCAGCAACCATTTTTTCAAGTCAGCACGTAAAGGCGAAGCTAATAACTCTCTTAAACGTTTATTTTCACTTTTAATAATGGCGAGTTGCATGCTTTGTTCTTGAAACAATACCTGCTGGGCTTGATATTTTTGATTTTCTTCCATTAATCTTTGGCGGGTAACTAAGTTTTCACTCATCCAAGTGACAAGCTGCTTAGGGGTATTAGCAAGGTATTGCAATGGACTAACCATTGATTGCAAATAGCTACGCGCAAATTCGAAGCTATTCATTTTATGATCGAAAAAAATTAACAATACAGAACAACACAGCACCAAAACGAGTCGGTGCTGTGAAGAAGGTCCGTTTTTAAATATCGGTGTCATCGAGAAATTATCTTCTCTTATTCATGTATACGAGGATTAACTATGACATGCGAAAAAATCTGATTTATTCGTAAGAGAATAAATCACCACCATGCATATCAATCATTTCAATCGCTTTACCGCCACCACGAGCAACACAGGTTAATGGGTCATCAGCAATAACCACTGGAATGCCGGTTTCTTCCATTAATAAACGATCTAAATCTTTTAATAGTGCACCACCGCCAGTTAACACCATGCCGCGCTCAGAAATATCAGACGCTAATTCAGGTGGTGATTGCTCTAATGCCACCATAATAGCACTAACAATACCTGATAATGGCTCTTGTAATGCCTCTAAAATTTCGTTGCTGTTTAAGGTAAAGCTACGTGGAACACCTTCAGCAAGGTTACGACCACGAACTTCAATTTCCATTAACTCATTCGCCTGGGTAAGCTGAGCCAATTTCGTGTTTAATGCGCTCTGCTGTTGCTTCACCAATTAAGCTACCAAAGTTACGACGAACATAGTTAATAATCGCTTCATCAAATTTATCGCCGCCAATACGTACCGATGATGAATAAACCACACCGTTCAGTGAAATAATACCAACTTCTGTAGTACCACCACCAATATCAACAACCATAGAACCTGTGGCTTCTGATACTGGCATACCGGCACCAATTGCTGCCGCCATAGGCTCATCAATTAAATAAACTTCACGTGCGCCAGCACCTTCAGCAGACTCTTTAATCGCTCGGCGTTCAACTTGCGTAGAACCACAAGGTACACATACTAAAACACGAGGGCTTGGGCGTAAAAAGTTATTACTATGCACCTGCTTAATGAAATATTGCAGCATTTTTTCAGTCACAAAAAAGTTAGCAATCACCCCATCTTTCATTGGACGAATGGCTTCAATATTGCCGGGTGTTCTACCTAACATTTGTTTCGCCGCCGTACCAACAGCAGCAACACTTTTCGAACCACCTGAACGATCTTGTCGATCGCAACAACCGAAGGCTCGTTCAGTACAATGCCTTGGTCTTTAACATAAATAAGTGTATTTGCTGTTCCTAAATCGATTGATAAATCGTTAGAAAACATACCGCGTAATTTCTTAAACATAAGTTTGAAGTGTCCTTTACCCGATCAGTAGATGAATTATTTCTCTACTAATTCTGCATAACAAGATGTGATAATATTTTATATCAGGCAATCATAACTCAGTATCAAGTAGATGTAATATGCCTAATGTAAAAAACGTTAAAAAAGTGATTTTTTTCACGTTCAATGATGAATACAGATAAATATTCGTATAAAAAAGCGAAATTAATGATAAAGCTCAGGCCTGTTGAACTTTCGCGGTTAAATTTTTTCGGTTATTTAAAGTTTGTTCTTTTATTTAAAGATAATAAACCGTTTTAATCACTAAGCAATGCATTGCTTAGAAATTCTATGCAACACTGCTCACAGTTTCCGCATCTTGCTCAAGTCAGGTAACCTGAACTCGGGATAACAACTTGCTTTCTAGCAGCTGTTTTTCCTTATTACTGCGTTAAATTTAATTGCAATACGCCCCCATGGATGGGGAAGATAGAGCAACGTTTGAACCAAAGCCGAGGCTCGCTATTGGCGCTTAAATTTGTCTTGTACTAAGAAAAACATCAAGCTAGAATAGAGAAAAATCAAAATATATGTATTTCATATAGTTAGCTAATTTCTTATCCCGAGTTCAGGTTAGATACTTTCATCCATGTAAGCAACAAATAGCCATTGCCCTGTAGACTGAGGCTAAAATCGCTTTTGTGAGCGTTAAAATTATTGGCTTAGATGACTAAACGACATAATCTCAGCCTTGATTAAAACGATTTTATCTCTCAGCTAAATTATTAACAGCCCCTAAACCTTATGGACTTATTTCGCGCCACTGAATAATACGATCATTACCACGATATAAACCAAAGGTCGCAATAGCGGTTGGATTATTATCAAAGGCCCCATCACCATTCCAATCATAATCTAACCAAGGGAAAGCGTTATACTCAAGCTTAACACTACCACGATTACTTGACTGTGGCGTTAATAGAAAAGAAACCGCACCAGACTCTAGTGTTTGACTAGCTTCTGCTATCGTCGGCAGAGTTCCCCTAAATTAATATCCGTCACTGTCATTTCATTATTATCCGTGGCAATGACAGTACAGTTATCTTGGGTATTAACGCTATATTCGCCACTATCTGCTAGAAATTCTACTTGCATAGGAATTGATTGCGGAAGTGTTTCAGGGCCATAGCTATTTTTCATTAATAACCTAGCAAAACGCATTTCCACCCCTGTGGGGGTAGCTTCTGTTAAATCGCTAGCATCACCACCTTGGGTAATACCATCACTGTCGGTGATTGACTCAACTAGCAAAGGAACTTCCGCAGTAAATGGTGCTACTTCACTATTCGCATTTTTAATATAAGTGTAATGGTCAAAATCACTAAAGGTATAGCGCAAGCTTCCTTGTTCGTCATGATTAGCTAAAGTTGCCGTTGCCCAATTAGCAGACACACTAACTAAATCTGTCTGGTTTTTACCTAGCTGATTTTTATCATTAAGAATACCATCGTTATTAACGCCATCAGCTAACACAACGCCGGCTACCGACAGCTTGTTAAAGTTATCTTCCGCTGTACTACCTAAGGTAAAGTTTTTAGTAATATCGCTCCCGTTACTTGCATATGCGGTAATAATTAATTCCGGTTGCTGGCTATATGTGATGGCACCAGATAATTGAGTGGCCGCATCTTTTTGCCCGGTATAAGCCCAAGTACCACATTCTCCGATTAAAACACCATGCTCTTCAACCGTTTGCTTGTAAAGTGCCGGTGTAAAACGACCAACAAAAGGGAGGTTCCCTTGAACATCGCCAGCACCTAAATAATCATTATCCGTTAAACTAGCATCCAACCGGATAATACCAACTTCATTCCAGGTCATACTTTTACTTTGTGATGGGGTAACAAAGTTATCAAAATTACCATTTGATAATGTACCAAGATTTCCCCAATCGGCCTTACTAAGCTATGTGTTAGCACGGCACTTTCCCCTGAAAAATTGGTCACATTATCATTATTACTCAGGTCTGCCCCATTATCAGGAATCCCGTCATTATTAATATCGTCTGCCGCTTGCCATTGTTTCGCGGTTAATGTCACCATAAATGCCTCACCCGCAGCAATAAATTTATTGCCGCTGGCTTTTTCAGCTTTTGGGTTACCGGCAACAGCAACATCAAAACCAAAAGGTCGAACAATAAATGATGATTCACCACTAATATATACACCTGAGGGCGAACCATCTACAGGAATGTTATAGCGCGCATAAAAAGTTAATTTACCGGCATCTGGGTAGTTTAGCCAAAAGTCAGCCACACCTTCATTATTAAAGCCTATATCCATAGCTTGATAATTAATATTCTCTGATGGTGTGATCTTTGAGTTATTAATAGTTATATCTTCACTACAACCGGTGGAAAGATTACATTGAGCTGCAATGTCAAAATATTGATTATCAACCACCACAGCTTCACAGGCTCCGGTAGTGGTATTTCGTTGTAATGCTTTAAGTTCAAGATCGGTGCACCAAATCCTTGATTAGAATTTTTTCCCGATAATTGATTGACGATACCTGCGGTATTATTTGAAAAAAACTTGAGCTCCGCATCAGCAAAGGTCATTACGCAACTTGTTGAATTACCATTAGCACAAGCATATCCTTGGTTTAAAGCAAACGTAACGTCACCAACAGAGGTATGATTAAAAATAAAAGTAGATTCACCAGTATCATCAATATCAAAAGTTGAGTTTGTTAACGTCTGTTCATTAACCGTCAGTGTTACCGAAGCATTACTATTTTCAACTAAAGAAGAACAATCACTGTTAGCACACGCTTTTAGTGTTATAGCTTCAGCTTCACAGGTTAGTCCTCGACCATCATGCTCAATTAAAAAATGATCAATAACCGCACTATTACTCTGGCAACTATAATTAATTTCACTTTTATAATTTACTATTAGAATATTCGCAGAAGCCGCACCTGTAATAACAACCTCATTATCTAACGTTAGTTGTTCTTGAGAATAAACCAAGGCATTAAGTTCCGCTTTATAATCAATAGCAAGATCACCATAAGCATAAATAATAAAATTGTTTGCTTGTCCCCCTTCGTTTACTTTAACCTCATTATTAATTTTAGATGTTGAATCATTAACAAATAGCCTAACAACACCATCGCCATTAACAATCAACTCAGTTTGATAAGCAACGGTTAATTTATCAATCCAGTAATTACCTGGGGCTAAATAAACCTTAGATTGCTCTTGGATACTTAAGGTAGAAATTTTATAACTATCATGATTAGCACTAAAGTATAAGGTACTTTGATATCCTACGGTTACCTCATCAAATTCATTTCCGGTTTGATCATTACCAACACATTTAGTGTATGGCTCTCTATTTGGATTAGCTTCACCAATAATACAAGTATCAATTTTAGTGCCACCATCCCAATGGCCAACACTATAATCTATTGAGCTACTGGTTGGCTGAAAATCGCCCAAATCTAACGTTTGTGTCGCTCCATTACTATCCACGACTACAATCACCATAAGGATCACAAGCAGCAGTATCCCCCTAGAAGTGAACTACTCGCTAACAAGTTATCAGGGTTATTATTAATTTCACCTCGCCCTCAAAATCAATATAATCGCCAGAGCTATGACTCGTAACAGCATCAACAAAAGTGGTAGCGCAGTAATTTAGCTCGACTACCTCACAATCATTTTCATTCATCGCCGATTTTATTTCAGCTTGTGTCAATACTTGATTATAAACCTGACTTCATCAAACTTTCCTCGAGCAGAAATGTGAGAAGGTAAAAAATGGTTATTATTACCTGAATACCCTTTGGCGGCATTATCACCAATAATCAGGTTACCTAAACCTGAAATTTGACCGACTAGTATTAATCGTATTAGGAAAGTACTATAAGTAATTAGTTCGCCATCAACATAAATATCAAAATATCATTTTCATAATCCCAAGCTACGGTAAGGTAATACCAAACGTCTTTCGCGCGTGCAGGAATATTTGTTTCTTGTAATCGGAAGTCAGCATCTCTTGAATCTTCAAACGCAAATTTGAGCCCGCCTGATGCCATAATTTCAAACGTAAAGTATTTATCGTTGGCCCTTGTTGCATCTTTATGGGTACCATCAAATAACACACGTTCATTCTCATCATTCAGTCTATATCGCTATTAAAACCAGAAACTCACGGTTCCTTTTGTGCCTATATCTTGGTCTACATCAACACCGGTATCAAAGCATTACCAGTGATATCCGTGCTCGTATTACTGCCATTAGGATCAAATGCTGAACAATATTTACCTGAAGAGGTTACAACTCCCCCCTTGATTTTCACCATGATTATTATTACCGCTAGAGTCGGTAATACCACCATTAAAGCTACTTTGTTCAAACGAATACTGGGCTACTACAGCAGGTAAGCTAACTTTAGTATAACGTGCTTCAAAATTATCAATAACAATGCCATCGTCATTATCATATGAATATAAACCACTTTGATTTAATAATGGTTGCTCACCCGCTGCATATAATAGTTCTTGTTGATTAACACAAATCGCGGTTCTAAGTTGTTAACAACAATGCCTAAGTCAAAAGGATCATTGACATCAAATCACCTTGATATGCTAAAACTTCAACCTCACCAGCAACTACTTTGATCAACTTTCTAAACGACGATAATGACCGGGAAAACTACTATTATCTCGATAGCCAATACCAAATTTTGCCCACCTCACTAAATAATAATTTTCTGTATTTTGATAACCAAAAATAATACCAACATCATTATTAACATTAGATTTATTCGCATTAATATCAACAAATACCGCGTATTCATCAATAGTCGCAGTATCAGTCAGAGTGTACTCAGGTTCGAAGCCTAAAAAACCAAATTCATTATCACCGTTGGCAGTTGTTGGGCCAACAAGTGTCAATTGCTCATTCGCTACTTGCCAAGCCATTATTTGACTTTCACCATTTTAGTGTAATTGTCCCTTTAAGTCCAATGATTAATACTTTCGGTCTAAATCATAACTTTGCCAATTGTTATTCGTTGTTGAAAAATCATCTGAATATGCCAAAGCAGGCAAATCACTGGTACATGAAATAGGAATATTTACCGGTGTAGTTTCACAAAAACCACGAGAATCAATATGGTTAACATTACTAGGTTCAAAGTAAGATTGACCATTCACATCTGCTTGTAAGCCACCTTCAGTGGAAATTGCGCCAGTAAAGGTCACATTCTGGCCTAATGTCGCGCCACCAACAGAATAAATATAAGCATTAACCTCAGCATTATCACCAATAGTCAGTGCGCCATAAACAACCATTAATACATCAGCGGCATCACCATCTTTATTTACAACTGTATTAGCGGGAATATTTAAGTTGCCACTAAACAGTAATATCGCTGTGCCCGCATCGGTATACCTAACCACCGAACCTTCAGGCAAGTCCCATATAGTGTGTTCATAGGTTTGCCCACCCGCTATCGCTGTTGATGTAAAAGCCCCATTTGGATTAACGTCTGGCAAAGTTAACGGTTTTCCGAACGTTGATATAGGTGAACAAGTACCATAATTACAACGGTTACTTGCTTCTACGAGAGGTAACCCATTCACTGCAAAGCTTATATCACCAGAAAAAATATCACGGCACTGTGAAGCATTCGCGCTTAAAACCAGTAAACTGCTAACTAAAGCGATGACGATACATAGGCGGGGTGATCATAAACGTCTCGCTTCAACTTGAATGGTACGGCTACTTAAAACAATATCTTTACTATCATTTGCCATCGTACCTGAACCACATTCTCCAGTACTAACCACTCGGTAATATGCAACGCCATCGTGATTGGCATAATTTTCACAAGTGACAATTGCCTTGCATTGTTGTAAACCACTAATATTTGTTAGCTGGCTATACGTTGAATTAGTACAATTATTTGAACTGCCCGAGCTTATTCCTAAATCTAACGGTAACAATTTATACAATTTTATTTGCATGCCAGTACGGGCTGCCGCTAAAGCTCTTGTCCCTAATACTTCTTGTGCAATAGTTTCACTGCTGGTCATTTGCATTTTTAAAATAGCGCCACCTAACAAGGTCATTATAATGATGACAAACAGTGCCACTAACAGCGCTGAGCCTCGTATTTTTGTTCGTTGCTTTATTTTTAACTTGCAGTGGCTGATAAAACATAGTTTATAACTTCTTTTGATACGCTAATTTCAATAAGTGCCTAGTCAAAAATAACGCTATCTAGCTGATTACAAGCAATATTTGAT
>JAYQHI010000022.1:0-23263 GCA_038141035.1 Alteromonadaceae bacterium | reverse complement strand
GCTTCACTGGCCGATTGATCAAACTAAAATTCGTACGGGCCAATTAGGTGACGAAGATTGGGCGCGTTTATCGTCAACCATGGGCTTGTTGATCGAAAAAGGCAAAGTATATGATGATGCCTCAGGTTAACACCTACCGAAGTACGTTCACCGCACGACGTATTGCTCGCTGACTGGTGAGTATCAGCCTGATCAAAGATCGATTACTTGCAGTTAATGCGAGCACCGGGTTTTGGTTGACAATCGATAAATACCTTGAATTGCGAAATTTCTCATTCATTAAAAGCACCAAGCTAAAGAACTTGAAGTGCCCGATGCTCTTTACAAAAGCTAAACCGTAGTTTACAGGTAACGTGCTTTGATAAACGCCGGTTAACTCGATTTATCGAATCCAGGCTCTTCATTGAGCAAGATGCTGACGGATCATGTTATTTATCGTGATGAGGTTTATCGATAACTCTGAATTTAAAGGCATGGCAGAAATTATTATTGGTAAACATGTAATGGCTCCACTGGCCGTGCCATTAACTTTCCGGGAGCATTTTACGTTTTGATAATTATGTCTAGCCACGCATGTTAGATGAAGAAATTAATTAACACTATTCGTACGGCCGGCAACAATTGACCGCCAAGCGCTTGCACTGAATTATCAAACGATCGCAAAGCTCACATGATCAAATATTGGCGGTGTTGAAGAACAGTTATGGTCATGGTTTAGAACCGCATCGCTATTATCGAACAGTGAGATTCAAGCAGATGCTTTTTGGTGTGGCTCATTATAGATTGAGCTCTAGCGTTAAAGCCTGTTTGGTATTGTTAAGCCTATCATGTTATTAAGAGGTTTTTAATGTGAAGCGATATTGGGATTATTTTATCGGTGATAACCTGCAAAACTACAACAACCAGCAAATAATTTGCGCTATTTTAGCGAGCTAAATTAACACAGCCGCTAAAAGTTTGTTAAAAATAGATCTGGTATGCACCGTTTAGGTATTGATACAAGATCTCGAACATTTTTATCGAGGCGTTGCTGAAAGTGATAATGTTGAAAATGAACTAGTGTTTATGAGCCATTTGGCTTAATAACGATGATGTTGAAAACCTATGACAGCTCAGCAATTAGCGGTGTTTAACAAAGTGCTAAGAAACTGTCGCCAACGCAAGCGAAAAAGCGCGGCAAATTCGGCTGAATTTGTGGCAATAAACAGTCATTTTGATTGGATACGGCCAGGTGTATGTTGTATGGTGTTTATCTATGGCGAATGAATCAATGAGAGTTAAATATCAAACCGGTAATGACCTTGCAATCAAGTTTGATTGCTATTTTTATCAAGCCAGGGGAGTCAGGTTGGCTATAGCAGTTATGGACATGTCAACGAGATACCACAATTGGTGTTGTGGCTGTTGGTGTGGTGATTATTACCCTAGACATGCATTGAATGGCATGGTGTTAGTTAATGGTCGCATTGCCTTTAGTTGGCCGTGTTTCTATGGATATGATCACCGTTGATTTAGGGGCTGATGCGAATATAATATTGGTGATGTTGTTACACTTGGGGATGAGATTACCAAGGAAAGACATTTTTTAATTGTATGCCCCTCAACCATTAAGCTTTGAGTTATTGTGCAATATTAAAGCGTGAAAATATTGTTGAAATAATTTTCATTATTTGCTTGAATCATCATAATGGTGTCTGCGCTTCAAAAGGCTTTATCTAAGGTCGATTTCGCTTGTTGAATTTACTAAATAACAGCTCCAGCACAGCCACCTTTATCTGGGTGGTGTTTTGCGCCATTTAAGTATTAATGTTTTCACCATTTTAGCGTTGGCATCTATCGGCAGCTCTAACACAGCAAGCGCTGCTTGTTTATTGTCTTGAGCAATATATTTTTGCCAAAATGATTTTAACAGGTCATTTATTTCATCTTCTTGCGTGTCAAAATAGTGTTGTGAATTTAAATAATAGCTTTCAAGTGGGTCGTTTGTCGCTAGCGCTGAAGCGGGCATTTCATTGATAGCTTGTGAGCTATTAAACGTCACTCTTTCTATTTGTACCGACTGAATGATCAGTTGGTATGTGTGTTCTTGCTGATATTGTTTTTTTAAATGATAAAGTGCGTGCATACAAAGAAAATGGGCACTGAATAAATCTTTCGAATTCGCTAACGAAAAATCAGCAAAAGGCACTATGTTACGCTTTTGTAAATGCGTAATAATTTGATATTCAGTGCTGAGCGAGTAGCAATTAAAAATTGCTCCAGCTCAGCAAGTATCGGAGCTAAATAAGGATTTAACGTTTGCATAAGGTAGTTATCTACCTAGTTGCAGCTAATGCCTTATTCTTTCGCTTCATCTAACTTGTATTTAGTACGCATATTTTTGATGATTTCACGGGCTTCGTAGCTTTCTTGGTTTTCAGGGCGGATCCCTTTACCTAGCTTAACGTTTTCAAAATACTCACTTTCGCCCTTTATCCCTTCAGTTAATACCAATGCCCAAGTGAGTGCTTGGTTGGCTACTACAGCCATAAAAACCACAGTCACGACGAGTACCAAAACCGGTATGAACAGAGCTACTTGGTTGGTTTTTACCATCAACTAAGACATCACGGCTAGTCACAATAAACCAATCATAGTTTTGTTGTACGGTTAACTCAGCGGCGCGTAAAAAAGTGTAATCAATCGCTTTCAGTTTATTGTCGCTGCGGGTTTTAAAGTGCACACGTACCTTGTCTTGATTTAAAACACTTTCTTGGTAGCCATAGCCGTTATTTTTGGCGGCACGATATTCAGGGCTTGATGAACAAGCGGATAATAAGCCGATAAGGCTGAATAAAATAATAACGTTTTTCATAATAAATTCCTCATTTAACTTCAGTATAGAGAATAATTGTATTCGGTTATTTTTCCCAACGATTGTTGATTACTTGCTGCTCTTGTTGTTTATCAAAAATCACTAGCGGCAATATTGTCAATATGATCACGTAACACGCTGGTTGATGTTGCGGTTTGGTAATCTTGACTTGCTTGCTTTTGTTCATGCACGGTAAGAGTTAATTGCCATTCTTGATTAACGCGACATGCAATATTATGTTCAACTGATTGTGCGCTATTAATATCAAACTGACGACAAAAATCCCCTTGTTGATTAGTAAAGGTTAGCTGGGTTGCTATTGCTTTACCATTTGTTAATTGTTGTTCACTACCACTGGTTTGATGTTCTAAAACTTGCGCTATTTCTTGCCAGTTATTATCTACTATTGAATTGGATTGTGTATAAACGGTAGCAAAAAAATCCTACCGCTACGGCAATACTTTTCCGCGAGGGCCAAAGGGCTATTGACGGCTTTTTTTGCTGCGTTGCCACAAACTAATAACATTGCTTTTTTGTGCCGGTATGTCCGAATTGGCAGAAAACTGCTCTGCAGCTTTTATTGTGGTTACGGAGCTGACTCTTCCGGGATCGCCGCTAATAATTCATTAATTGCCGAAGGTAATGGACGTTGATTAATTTGTTCATATTCATGGGCAATAATTTCATCAACCATGGCTAAGTTAGCTAAACGGTTGGCTAAGTCATCGTCTGTTAATAATGCCGCTCTGATCTGTTCCATTTGTTGCTCAGGTAACTCAGCATCTAAAAAGGCAGATAAAGTTTCATCGCTAAAGGTTGTGTTATTCATGCCATTACTCCTGTGCTGGTATTTAAACATTGGCTGAGGCTAATACGTGCTCGTGATAAGCGACTCATGACCGTACCTATTGGTATTTCTAAGGTTTCCAGAGACTTCTTTATAAGACATGCCCTGAATCGCCACTAAGGATAAAATTGAACGTTGTTCGTCCAGGTAAAACATCCATCGCATTATTTACTTCTTGTAAGCTAATTCTATCGGTTTGTTGTTTTTCATCATTAATAATTTGGCCACTGGTTAATTCCGGCGATTGTGCCGCCGTTTGTCTAACTTTGCGTGAGCGGTACTCATCAATCCATAAATTACGGCAGACCCGAAACATCCATTTATTTAATTCGACATTATCAGGTACGCCTTTAGTTAATAAGCGTTCAATGGTATTTTGTAATAAATCATCAGCATCATGATGATTACCGGTTAGCGAATAGGCAAACCGACGTATCATTGGAACTAAAGCAATTATTTGATTTTTCATTTTATCTCTCCTTTATAATGAGTAGACGAATGACGATTAACTTTATTCCAAACTTTTTGGAATTTTTTTACTTTTAATACGTTTTATTAATATAGCTCGCGATTTTTTAGGAAAAATAATGCTCAAATTTACCCAAGCGCTATTGGTATTCTGTATTAGCATAACATCTTCGGCTTCACTTAAGGCAGATGGTTTGTTAGGTAAGCAATTGTCTGGTATAGAAAATTCAATACTGAACGAGCGTATTATTCATCGTCAAAATGAACTTATCAATCAAAGTATCACCGAACTACAAAAGAAAACAAAAACACTCAATAACAAAAGTTTATTCACAGTATTGCCAGACGGTGAAGTGAGCTCGTTAATTTTACCAGTAAGTAACTTAGCCGAGTCGCTTGATATTGTCGATAATGCCGGTAATACCTTGTTTCGAGATGTTGTTGTTGAAAATGGCTGGCGCGCCCATTGAGCAACAATGGCTAGTGATGAAGTTCACCTCAGGAGCTCAAATTATTACAACAATTAGCGCAAGATAAGGTTATTGAACTGGTTAAAACTAAAGAATTTAATGCACTAGCATTAACCTTAGTGCAATTTAAAAAGGAGTGCCTCGCTTGATAACGCTAAGCAGTTAGCAAGTGTATTACCTGTGTCGTTACAAAAAAATTAACGCGTGATTATGTTTATCAGACACAAGCTCCATCAGTTCAGTCGCTCCAAAAATTACCTTTAAAGACAAAACCAAAGCAAGTTATTAGAGCTCAGCACAAGCAAGTTAAATTATGCAGCATGTTTAGCACCATTATCGATTGGTATGGTTGATACCGCTATTGAAGATCAGCATCCAGTTTTTAAAAACAAAAGCTTAATAAGGCAAAGCTTTGTTGATAATAAGTTAACGCCACCAAAAGCTCATGGCACAGCCGTTTCGGCATTATTTATTAGTAACTCGGTTGAGTTACCCGCGTTACTGCCAAATGCTAAATTATATGCCGCAGAAGTATTTTATGGTCAAAGTGATTTTAGCCAAGGAGCTAATTTATTTAGTTTAGTGGCGGGCCTTAATTGGCTCTTAAGTCAGCAAGTATCTGTGATCAACTTAAGTTTAGCTGGGCCTGATAATGCCATTTTAGCAAGGGTAATTAAAACCGCATTAGCGCAAAATATTATTATTGTGGCTGCTGTTGGTAATGAAGGACCACATTCCCCACCGTTATTTCCAGCCGCTTATGAACAAGTAATTGGTGTGACCGCTATCGATAAGAACAACAAGCTTTATCGTTGGGCTAATCGTGGTGATTATGTTGATTTTTCAGCGCTTGGTGTTTCGGTGAAAACAGCACGATTATCTGGTGATTTTGGCTATGAGAGCGGTACTTCAATGGCCGCTCCGGTTGTTAGTGCTTATGCCGCTTGTGCTAAGCAGCAAGCATCACAAACAAATGATCATAAGGTTGATTATTGGCACATATTAAGCGAGCAAGCGATTGATTTAGGCGAAAAAGGTCAAGATCCACTATTTGGCTATGGCCGAATAGGTTTATAGGAAAAATAAGCAAGTTAACTTAAAGCAAATCAGTTTAGTGTTATCAATAAGTAAGGCTTTTTACGACCTTCTTTTATCACATCTTTTTCTCCATTCTGCTTTTTTCTATGCACTTTTTTTTAATATGCTCTTGTTGTCGTAACAAGGCCTAAGCAATAGCGCCCTACGTTGCACTAACCTTGGTATTATCCCAAGTTCAAATTCAGCTTAATAACGAGTTGATGTTTAGCTAGTACAACTTGGCGTCATTGAGCTTGGTCATTATTTATAAATGAGCTTGTAGGCTATGAATCGTAGGATACGGATAATAAAACGTCGGGCTTTATTGAGCGTTTGGGAATATACAAGTTGCCAAATTCCTCTCGGTCATCAGAACATTTCCACTGATTCAGCAGGCTGATAAACTCATATAAAACAGTTGTTGTTGCGTGCTCACATAATACTTTTTCTGATAAAAGGTTTAGTCGCTTAAAGCTAGGGTATATTGACTTTTATGATTGTTTTTGCAGCAGTTTATTAGTCTTTTGTACAAGGCAGAGCTTATGTTGTGTAGTTATTCTACTCTAATAAGCGATAACGTAGTAAAAATGGCTAATAAACGCTGTCCTTTCGATTCGTTTAAATGCTTTTTGCTCTTTGTTGCGAGGAATTTACATAGAACAACTATGCTACTTTCCTAGCGCCGCGAGCAAAAAGCATTTAATTCGAACAAAATTCAAACATGAAAGTTCAATATACCCTAATAATATCCATATTTTTAAGTCCTATTTAACTGGGACTGGGATAATAAATAATACAACAGCATGAAATACGTATGCTTTTTATATTCCATCTATTTTGTTATCACGAGTTCAAATGATTTATGTTGGTTATAGAAGTATTAGGTTACATATTGCATTAAGTCAAAAAACATTTAGTGACAGTTGGCATTGGTACAACAAAAATCCGACCGGTTCAAAGTATGAAGCGGTCGGCAAATTAGGATGAGTACTAAAGCGTGTTCTACAGAGTTAAAATGTACCTTTTAAGCTCAATGAAGTGATGGTTTCATCGTAATTTAAGTTTTCAAGTGTTGACTGATAATTACCATATTCCACTTTAGTGTTTATTGACCAGTTTGGCGTTAGGTTGAATAACCAGGTTGCGTCAACCACTTGGCTATTGTCTTTACGTTGTGGCTGTTCCTCGGTACCGGCTTGTTGATAATCTCTTTTGTTATATTGCCAACCCAATTGTAGTTGTTGTTCATGCTGCCAGCCGACAAAACTATGAGAATATAACGCGCGAACACCAAAACCACGAAAATCAAATTGGTTGTCTTTGGCATTTTCATTATCAGCCGTTAAATTGAGAGACAAAACTTTTAGCTTGATTGAAAAAGTAAAAGTGTTGGTTGCTAACTGAAAAACTGCTGGCGTCACGTTCGATTAAGTTAGCAAATTCTTTTGCTTTAACATCAACAGAAAAACGCAATAAATAACGTTGCTGATATAATTTTGACCAATAAAGCTGTTTGACTAAAATTGTAAAAAGTCGGCTTTATCAAGCTTGGCATCAACAAAATAATAACTTGTGCCTATGGTTGAGTCAGCTAAAACGATAATCTAAATCGAAGGCAATTTTAGCGATATTTAAGTCGTAATTGCTGTACTTTTGATAGTCATTAATTTGGTAACTAGCGGTAGATTTTAAGGTTAATTTAGGTGATTTGCCATTTAACTTTTTGCCGGGCTTGTAAGGTTAAGGCAACGTCTGATTGCTGACTAACTTGATCAAGTTCGGCAATAGTTAAAGTATTGTCGTGATTAACACCACTGTTAACTTCCCAAGTTAGGTCAACATCATCGGCATGCACACTATTAGCAATGGCAGAGCCGATTAAGGCGCTAAGTAGTAATAAAGGGGGGGTTAATGTTTTTCATTTTGATGCTCCACAAACGTTGCATTAATAAAAGAGCTGGCGAGTGGTTAAAACTCGCCTTGTCTCGTTATTTACTATTGGCTTTGATAGTTAAGGTTAAATACCTAAGAAAGAGCTACTGCGTTAATCGCATTTTCTACTGAATTATCAAGTGTTAAGGTAACCGCATTGTCAATTTGTTCAGTTACGTTTTGCGTAACACTTTGCTCGACACTGTTATGAACACTTTGTTCTGTGGTGGCATTGATGGTAGCATCATGCGTTTGGCTTAAGGCATTAGTTACTTCGGCATCAGTAAGTGCTTCTGTGTTACTTAATAGCTCCGCCGCCAAGTTGGCATTTACCGTGTTATCAATCGCTTGTTCCACAATAACACTGGTATTTTGCTCTACGGTTGCAGACAAGTTATTTGTTACAGCCATGGCTTGCTGTTCGCCAGCTGTTGGTGCAGGGTCAATTGTTTCACTACTCGTTGCGCTGACGTTTTGGCTCAGAGTTACCCCAGATGTAATACCTGAGTCGATAGTTGACACAACCGATGAACTATCAGAGACAAGAGTTTCTTGTAACATGGTATGGCTTTCGCCTACGTTAGCTTGTAGTTGCTGACCTGATTTTGTTAATGTTTCAGCGAATAATTTGCTACCAACTGACATTGACGCTTCACCATCAGCTTTTGAATCAGTTTTTGCTGTATCGCTGCTTTCATCCGAGTTTGTTTCTGATGTTGTTTCAGAGTTAGCTTCAGCCGAAGATTCATTTGATACTGAGCTATTTCCGCTACTTTATCATCTTGTTCTGCACTGGCTTCAACTTCGCTGTTATTGCTAGCGGCCACTTCGTTATTCGCTTGTGCTGATTGGCTTGTATCTGTATCGATGTTTTGCTCTGATGATGCATTTGCCTGGTTTTGCATAGTTGAAGCTGTTGTAAACTGAGCTTGTTCCATTTGATATTCAGCTTGCGCATTGCTGTTTGTAGAGAAAGTTAAGTTCGCTTCAGTGTTAGCAAAAGCCGTGGTTGTTAATGCACATGAAATGTATAAAGCTGTTTTAGTTAAGTTCATCATAATCGTATCCTCATGGAGTTTTTAGTAAAGTCACTAAGGTAACGATTGACGAATGGAGTTTATTCCAAATTATTTTAGTTATTTTAAAATTAATTCTTAACGTATTGTTTTAATTTGAATTTATTTTTACTTTTATTGAAAATGATTTTTAATTGTTACGGCATGGTTGGTAATAGTTGGTAAACACATAACCCTTAGCTGTGGGACTTTTTATTCTAAGTTTAGGTTTATACCATTCCGTATAAAGAAGCGATCACTTTCTTATACGGATTGGTATTAGGCTCTTGAACGACAAGATCGTATTGCATTTTGTGCTGGATTTAACCAGCACTGGGCAATAATTGAATGAAATTGACCTTATTCACCAGAGATGGTGGCAACAATATGGCGACGGCCACCGTGAACACGGTGTTCACCCAAATAAATACCTTGCCAAGTACCTAAATTTAAACGGCCATTAGTAATTGGTATGGTGATATTTGCGCCTAATATGCTGGCTTTTATATGAGCGGGCATATCGTCATCACCTTCATAAGTGTGGAGATAATATTTCGCTCTTTCAGGCACAAAGTGGTTAAAGTGTGACTCCATATCGGTGCGTACCGTCGGGTCTGCATTTTCATTAATGGTTAAAGAAGCAGAGCTGTGCTGAATAAATAAATGCACTACGCCAACAGAAATTCGGCTGATATCGGGCAAGGCTTGCTCTACTTCACGGGTGATCAAATGAAAACCACGTTGCCTTGCTTTTAAAGTAAATTCACTTTGTAACCACATAATATACTCATTAACCTAGATTCAGGTTCATTAATAAATAAAAAATTTAGCTAATAAAAAACCCCATACAAAACTGTATTGGGGTTTATTAATTTAGTAATAGACGTCAGGCTTTAACGGCTTTTAGTCAAAGCAGAATTCAATATAGGCTTTTCCATCAGGTGAACTCAATGCAATAATGACGACAGGGCCTTCAGCTTTATGATGAATAGTATGGTCTTTACCGGATACAACCATAGGCGTTGCCATGTCAAACTCGAAACCTTTTTCGCTTAACATACGTTTTGCACCGCCAGTGACCATATTGGTGATCTCACCAACAAGATCAATTATTTCATCGTTAACTTCATCAGGGCCTTCACCCACCATTTTTTTCATGGTGGCGATCGCTAAAGAACCTTCGTAAGTAATAGATAATGAGCCCTTGGCTTGCTCACTGACCATACCAATTAAACCAGAGACATCACCTTTGGCAATATCATCGCTTTTAAGCTTTGGTTTTTCGGGGGTTAATTCCATCTGCGCCATAGTTGACATAACATTTAGCATAGATGATAAAAATGGGTTAATAAACTCTACATTCATGAAGCTTTCCAAGCCCTTATTTTGTCTATTATTGCTTCATTCTGCATTGTTAAGAAACAAATGTAAATCAGAAGCAGATATTATTATTTAATTAATAAAATACGATGTTTTTTATCGAGGCATAAACTGCTCTTTTTTGCAGCGTCTTGATAATTCACAGTATTATTTGTTTAGCCTAAGTATCGACGAGTAAATCGTTTTTTACCAATAATCCTCGTAAAAAAATTGGTTTTTTGTTTTCGACCGTTAACAATTATCTTGCTTTAGTCGCTTAAACGTTTAATGAAAATTAATATCTTCTAATGTTTTTATAACTAATTACAAGGTGTTGCGCAATATTTTCGGTAATTATTTGTGATCTTTCTTAGGCGTTAAATATAACTATTTTCGATTGTTTGTTTGATTTTTATATTTTCCAAATCATAGGTTTTAAACATTTCAGTTATTTTTATTGCCTGTATTTTGCTTTATTTAAACCTTATTAACTCATTTCATTAACGTGTTAACTTTGGCATGTCTGACATAAACCATGCGCTTCAACAATTTGATGGCTGATTTTAAAGCCGTTCGCATCAGCCATTGAACGTAAAGCTAAATCTAAATTTTCTGATTGAATTTCATCAACACTACCACATTCGTCACAAATCAAAAGCTGTACCGGATGACTACATTCACTGAAATGATCACACATAACAAAGGAATTAATCGATTCAATTTTATGAACAAAACCTTGCTGATTTAAAAAGTCTAATGCGCGGTAAATGGTTGCAGGTTTGGCAGAAGGGTCGATAGTTTGTAATTCGGATAATAAATCGTATGCCCCAACAGCACCATGGTGTTTCGCCAGTAATAAAAAGACCTGCTCACGGATCGGAGTTAATCTAGCACCTCTGTTTTTACAGGCTAAATGTGCTTGTTCTAAAAGTTTTTTCTCGTTCATATGCTTTAAAAATGTAAGATTTTTAGGCAGTTTAGCATAGTAGCGTATAAGGTCTAGTTGAAGTGTTGTTAAAAATATTTTGTCATTGCCCCATTTGATAAATTTCGTCTATAGTTTATGTAAATTGTGCTAAGAGTTAAATTTATGGATTTTAAATCATTAAGAGTAAAATACACCTTACCGTTAATTGCTGTTATTTCAGTGGTAATTGTTACTTATATTGCTCAAACGTATTTATTGGGCAAAAAGGATGATTTGATTAGTGATTACGATAAAAAGTACACACCTGCTTTGTCGCTGATATTAAATGCGGATAGGGATATTTATCAGGCTTTTGTGGCACAGCAAGCGGCTTTATCTGCTTACGATCCTGCCTTGGAAAATGAATTTACCGAAAATGCTCAGCAAGTACTTGATCGTTTTAATCAGTTTACTGCCATCATGAAGGGGTCAACTGAAATAAATCAGTATATCACTGGTTTTAAAGGGGTTTATAATCAATGGTTATCAGAGTCAAAGGAATACTTTGCCTTAGTGGCAAGCCAGCAAGATAAAGTAATGTTATAGGAGCAGTTGAGTAGCTCGCAAGTATATTTTGCGCAGGTTCGAGATATTTTAGATAAAGCTGGTGAGGCTGTAGAAATTGTTGAAAATAATACCGTAGCCGCGGTGAATGAAGAGATAAATACTATCGCCGGCATAGTACAAATCATCATTTTAGCTGTGCTTGCCTTTTCGCTTGCTATTGCTTATTTGTCACCGAAGAAGTTTTCTGAAGAACTATATGAATTAGCGCATTTAATTAAAGAAATAGGCCAAGGGGATGGTGATTTAACCCGTAAATTAAATTTTAGAAATAATTCGGAATTAGCTAAAGTGTCGGATGCTTTTAATGACTTTGTCGAAAACTTAGCGTCACTTATAAAAAATATCCAGCAAGAAACCGCTAGTTTGAGTAAAAATATTTTATCACTTGAAGCTATTGCAGAAAAAACGCGACAATCAGCGGAAGCACAGCAGACCTTTGTTGGTAGTGTCACCCATTCAGTGAATGAATTGTCGGAAGCAAATGCAGAGATCTCTGTAGTGGCAACTAATTCAGCAACAACAGCCAATGAAAGTAGACAAACAGCTAGTGATGGTAAAGCCCAGTTATTATCAGCTATTTCTGGCATTGATGAGGTTAATGCGGCGGTGGTTAGTGCTCATCAAACAACAGAAGTGTTAGTGGGTGACTCAAATCAAATTGCTTCGGTGTTAGATGTTATTCGTGGTATTGCCGAGCAAACTAATTTATTAGCCTTAAATGCAGCTATTGAAGCGGCACGTGCCGGTGAGCAGGGGCGTGGTTTTGCGGTAGTTGCTGATGAAGTAAGAACCTTGGCTAATCGTACGCAGGAGTCGACCAATAGCATTCAAGATATGATTGAAAAATTACAGGCAGGAGTCAGTAATGTTTCATTGTCAATTAATGCTGGCGCTGAAAAAACTCAAGCAGTTGTTGAAATAGTTAATAACGTTGAAAAGCAATTTGAAAACATGTTAACAATTGCTAATGAAGTAAGCGGTTACTCACACCAAACAGCAGCGGCAACTGAAGAGCAAACACAAGTTTCACAATCAATAACTCATACTTTGGAAGAGCTGCATTCAACTGCACAAGAAAATGAAGCGATTTCAGTTGAGTCGTTTACTATTACCGAAGAAGTGGCGAATTCAGCAAATCAATTGTCGAGCTTAGTGAGTAAATTTAAAACTTAATGTAAGAATATTTAGGAAAACGATTATCCTATTAATTGAAAGCAACTATGGTTAGTTGCTTTTTTGTATCTAAATATAAATTAGCTATTAATTTCAATTGGGTATATCCGTATAATGCGATAAGGTCATTAAAACTAGTAAACATTAACATTTGAGAAACTTATGTCTGAGCAATTTATAAAAGCAAAAGCTGCGGTCGCATGGGCGGCTAATCAACCATTATCAATTGAAGAAATTGATGTAATGCTTCCTAAAAAGGGCGAAGTGTTAGTAAAAGTTATTGCTTCAGGGGTTTGCCATACCGATGCTTTTACTTTATCGGGAGAAGATCCAGAAGGTATATTTCCGGCAGTTTTAGGCCATGAAGGTGGCGGTATTGTTGAACAAGTTGGTGAAGGGGTGACTAGTGTTGCCGTTGGTGACCATGTTATTCCATTGTATACACCAGAATGTCGCGAATGTAAGTTTTGTTTATCAGGAAAAACCAATTTATGTCAAAAAATTCGTACCACCCAAGGGCAAGGTTTAATGCCTGATGGCACTACGCGTTTTTATAAAGATGGCCAACCAATTTACCATTATATGGGCTGTTCTACTTTTTCTGAATATACTGTTTTGCCTGAAATATCATTAGCTAAAGTTAATCCATCTGCGCCTTTAGAAGAAGTGTGCTTGTTAGGATGTGGGGTGACTACCGGTATGGGTGCGGTCATGAATACCGCAAAAGTTGAAGCTGGTGATACGGTTGCCATTTTTGGTTTAGGTGGTATTGGTTTATCTGCGGTGATTGGCGCGACTATGGCAAAAGCGAGCCGTATAATAGTTATCGACATTAATGACAGTAAATTTGAATTAGCTAAAAAGCTAGGTGCTACTGACTGTATAAACCCAAAAAACATCGAAGGGCCAATTCAAGATTATATCGTTGAATTAACCGATGGCGGTGTTGATTATTCTTTTGAATGTATCGGTAATGTTGATGTCATGCGCTCGGCGTTAGAGTGTGGTCATAAAGGCTGGGGTGAGTCGGTGATCATTGGTGTTGCTGGCGCTGGACAAGAAATATCAACGAGACCTTTTCAGTTAGTTACTGGTCGAGTATGGCGTGGTACAGCATTTGGTGGCGTGAAAGGTCGTACTGAATTGCCTGACTATGTTGAACGTTATTTACAGGGTGAGTTTAAATTAGATGATTTTATTACCCATACAATGGGTCTAGAAGGTATTAACGAAGCTTTTGACTTAATGCATAAAGGTGAAAGTATTCGTAGCGTTATTCACTTTAATAAATAATCCCATCACGTTATTTATGCTTTCTTTTGCACTCGCTATTTGTTTACATGCGAGTGCAAAAGGCATAAAACTTCAATTACCAATAAGTTAAAGACAATGTTAGAAAAAGTATCAGAAAACAAAGTTGCGGGTGGTGTTCATCAGCAATACCAACATCAATCAAATGTCCTTTCGTGTCAAATGCGCTTTGCTGTATTTATGCCGCCACAAGCAAGTGCACAACATAAAGTGCCGGTGTTGTATTGGTTGTCTGGTTTAACTTGTAGTGACGAAAATTTTATGCAAAAAGCTGGAGCCTTTAAAAAGCGGCAGAGCTTGGTATTGCTATTGTTGCACCAGATACTAGCCCGCGTGGTGAAGGAATACCTGATGATAGCGAGGAGCTTATGATCTAGGTTTGGGGGCAGGTTTTTATGTTAATGCTACCGAGCAACCTTGGTCTACACATTATCAAATGTATGATTATATTGTGAAAGAGTTGCCAGTATTAATCGAAAATAATTTTCCAGTATCACATAAGAAGTCGATCAGCGGACATTCAATGGGTGGGCATGGGGCGCTTACCATAGCGCTAAAAAATCCAACCATGTATCAATCGGTTTCGGCTTTTAGCCCAATAGTGAATCCTATTAATTGCCCTTGGGGGCAAAAAGCATTCACAGCTTATTTAGGTGCGGATCGAGCTAAGTGGCAGCAATATGATACTTGCCAGTTAATAAAAAATACGGCTAGTAACATTCCAATGTTAGTGTCACAGGGGAGCAAAGATAATTTTTTGGAAGAGCAATTAAAACCTGAATTATTAAAGGCAGCAGCACAGCAAGTGGGTATCCACTAACCTTAAATATGGAAGAAGGCTATGACCATAGTTACTTTTTATCAGTAGTTTTATTGAGCAACACTTAAGTTATCATGCCAACTATCTGAAATGAACAAGTGATAGCTAGCAAGAAAAATGTATGTAACTGCTTGTATTGATTATAAGCAAGAATATAGAGTGACACTTGAACGGATATTATATCGAATGCGTAAGGGTATTTCTTGGTGTGATGATTAATATTTTTTCAATTCCTTTCCCGAACAAATGCCCTCAATGGTTATTCTCTATGGTAAGTACTATTACTTAGTAGAAATAGCCTTCCTAAAATTTATAAAGTACCGAACTCGGCATGGTAAATTGACTAGAAATTATCAAGGTATAATAAAACTAGTGTGACCGTTGATGTACTTACCTATGAGGGCTAATTATCTAAAGAGTAATTCGATTTAGACTAAGTTTAACTATTTTGATGCTGTTATTATTAATAGCGCAATAAATAAATTTTGTTTTTAGTTTATTAATTTTTTTGTGCTTTATAATAACTTATTTGTAGTTTATGAATTTTTAATAATAGATACCGCTTCATTTACAGCCATTTTTTTTAGCTATAAGCTCTGTGGATTGTTAAAACTAAAGGTTTAGTGATGAAGTTCAACATTACATTCAAACATACTCTTTGGAAATTAAGTACACTTTTTTTCTTATATTTTTATCTTCCTGCTCAACAAATAAAGGACAACCTAGGTTAGTTGAAAAACTTGCTCCTTTACCTGAATTTGTGACTAAACATGGCAAACATGCCTTTTTTGTTGATGGTGCGCCTTATCTTATTTTAGGTACTCAAACCAATAATTCGGTGAATTATCCAAAGGCATTAAAATATGTGGCCAGCGGTTAAAGAAATTAACGCAAATACTCTTAGTATTCCTATTGCGTGGGAGCAAATTGAGCCAAAAGAAGGTGAATATAATTTTGACTTTTTGGACGTATTATTAAAAGAAGCACGTGAAAATGATGTCAGGTTAACTTGCTTTGGTTTGCAACATGGAAAAACAACGCGCCACATTATGCACCTAGTTGGGTTAAGTTAAATAACAAGCGTTTTCCTCGTGTGATGAAAAAAGACGGTAGCTTACTTAATTCTTTGTCACCGAACAGCCAAAATACTTTAGAAGCTGATAAAAAGGCTTTTGTGGCATTAATGACATACTTAAAAAGTTAATGATCCACAACACACGGTGATCATGGTGCAAGTAGAAAATGAAGTGGGTACTTATGGCAGTAAACGCGATTTTTCACCACAAGCTCAAGCGCTTTTTGAACAAGCAGTACCATCAGCATTATTAAAGGGCTTACAATTAAAACAAACCGGTAATTGGCAAACGGTATTTGGCGAACAAGCCGATGAATTTTTTCACGCTTGGTCGATAGCGCGTTTTGCCAAGAAATCACCCGTGCGGGTAAAGCCGTTAAAAAAACTGTGTGTGAATGTTGGCTTTTAGGTAACCCTTTTATCCAGGGGATGGCTATTCAATGGGCGGCCCTACGGATAACGTCTTAGATTTATGGAAAATTGCCGCTCCTGATATTGACCTTATCACGCCAGATATCTATTTTCGTGATCATAAAACGGTTGATAAAGTATTAGATCTTTATGCGCGTGCAGATAATCCCTTATTTGTTTCTGAAATTGGTAATGATCAACCTTATGCGCGTTATTTCTTTTCAACTTTAGTCATCAAGGATTGGCTTTTCTCCCTTTTGGTTTAGATTATTCTAAATATGCGAATTACCCGTTGGGAACTGCCCATGTAGATAGTGCCGCGATTGAACCATTTGCTCAAAACTACAACTTATTAAAACCTTTTGCCGATGTTTGGGCAAAGCTTAGCTTTGAAAGCCAAGTATGGGAGTTGCAGAACCTTTTGATAGTGAAATGCCGGACAAAAAAGTGTGGAATGCGCAAGCAACACAGCTTGAGCAAGACGATGATACGGGAAAATCAGCACAAGCCAATGCTTACCGATATACACAAACATTAGATTTAGGTTTATGGAATGCGGAAGTGACTTATGGGCGACCGATGTTTTGGATTGCACCGCCAACTGGGAATACACCAGCCTCAGGTGGTGCATTGATCGCTAAACTATCTGATAATGAGTTTTTGGTAACTGCTTACCGGGCTCGCGTTAGCTTTTCTCCTTCGGATGAAATCACTCAACCTTATCATATGATTGAGCGTGTCGAAGAAGGCCATTTTGAACAAGGAAAGTGGATTTTTGAACGAGTATGGAATGGGGATCAAAGTGACTGGGGATTAAATTTCACCTCGACACACACATTACTGAAAGTAAAAATGGCTGCTTACCAGCCGTAAACATGTTGTTCAAGTTAAATAATAATTGAATTACTCAATGCGAGAGTTATTCGGAGTAAAGATGAAAATAATAAACATAGTTAGCGGTTGTTTGTTTAGCCGATTTAGCTCACGTGCTTTACTTAATTTGCTATTAAGTGTGATCTCTTTAGTACTATTAGCGGCCTGTGGCGCTCAAGAGAACGATGCTGATAATCGTTATAAGTCTTCAGCGGTTAAACCGTTAGCGCACATTGATAAACTTACTGATGGTATTATTGTGACCTTAGCTAGTAGTGATAAAAGTGAGGCGAACAACATACGGTTGGCAGGTTATTAATGATAACGTGATCCGGAGTAACGAGTATTCCACATATGACTTTAATGGTCAAGGACCATGTTAATAAACAAGAAAAGGCTGTAAAAGCTACTTTTGAATTGATCCAAAAAGCGGACCTGGTATTAATTAAAAACCGCTAAAACAACTACTCAAGTATCATTAATTGACGGTAAAGTTTTATTTAAAAAATTCTTATGACGAAACCGTCTTATCTGAAGCGAATCATAGTTTTTTCGCAAGAGCATCAAGCTCAAGGAGCAGCCAAGGTTAATTCATATGCTATTCGTCAGAATTGGCATCAGGGTGCGGAGGAAGAGTTCCTAATTATCGAGCCGCAGCATAAAAAAAACTCCAAATAATAAGCTTGAATTAACCTCAAAGCTTGAAATGGATGAGCCATTTATTATATCAACACGTAATTATGGCGTTTTATGGCATAACCGGTCTACAATCAAGCTTGCTAAAACGGAGAACACTCCTGGTTTTTTCAAGCTACAAGTTAATCACGGCATCTCACCAGGCGAGCAATATGGTCTGTCTTTTTTCTCTCCCTTGGCCTCAGCTATCGATTATTTTTTTATCGCGGGTGAAAATACCAAAGAGGTCTTGGCCAGTTATCACCAGTTAACCGAGAAAAAAGCAAAAGACATTCATTTATATATGGGTGATGCGTTAACGCCTTGGCAGGTGTTGTTCAAAAATCCTGAGCAAGAATTGGCGCTCAATGGCACAATGGCTGAGTTAACCGATGGCACTGTTCGCTTAACTAAGTCTGATAAAAACAGCAAAGCCGATGCCTTAACCTTTAATTATCAAAATACCTGGTTTAGCAGTTTAACTTTTGCCGGAGGCAAGCCCTTAAACTTATCTGAGTATATAGAACAAGGAGTCGTCAGTTTTGAAATTAAAATTGATGATCTCAAAAACTCAGCTTTAGATTTAGTCATTAATTGCGGCGATAACTGCAACTCTAAAGTACGTTTACGCGAATGGGCAATAAATAAAGAAGCGCAAGGCTGGCAGCAGTTGACTATTCCATTGCAATGTTTTAACCAAAGTGGAGCAGATTTTAGTAAAGTCGCTCAACCCTTTAGTTTAGAAGCAGGAGGTAAAGGCCAGTTAGCAATAGCCAATATACAGTTTAAAAACCAAGGTCAGGGCAATTTTAATTGTCCTGATTTAGATAAATTATCAATATTACCTGAAATGTTAAATGAGTATTGGGCGGTCGATTGGTGGTTACCTCGCCACCAAGAAAAAGTAGCGCTTGCCAAACAAGGCAATATTGATTTATTGATGATCGGCGATTCGATAACCCATGGCTGGGAAAATGAAGGGCTAACAATCTGGCAGCAATATTTCAGCGATATTAATACCTTAAATATTGGCTTTGGTGGCGATAGAACAGAAAAACGTACTTTGGCGATTAGCACATGATACTGTCACAGGATTTCACCCAAATTAATGCTGAATCATGATAGGGACCAATAATACCGGGCATAGGTTTGAAAAGCCGCAAAATATTGCTAATGGCGTGCAAGCAATTGTTCAACAATTAAAACGTCGTTTACCGAAAACAAAAATTCTTTTTATTGGCTATTTTTCCTCGTGGCGCAACAGCAAAAGATAAATTAAGAATAAATAATGAGCAGGCGAATAATTTATTGGCCCAAGTTGCGCAAGCCGAGCAGATACTTTTTGCTGATTTTAATGCTAAATTTTTAACCGAAGATGGCGAACTATTAACAACCGTGATGCCTGATTTATTACACCCTAATGCCAAAGGTTATGACATTTGGGCGCAATCATTATTGCCATACTTTAACCAATATCTTAAATGAGTCGACACTTATTATGTTTTTTAACCAGATAAAGCAAAAAACAGTTAAACGAAGCAGTTTGTTAACTTCATTATTATTTGTACCTTTAAGTAAAAAGGTGGCTATAGCTTTTAGCTTATGCTTGTTATTGTCATGCGCGGTTCAAACACCCGTGTTATTTGAACCGCAACACGCTTATTTTCAATATTCAGGGCGAATTGACTTTCAATCGCCGCAAGCGCCAAGCCTTTCTTGGCCGGGTAGTTCAGTGACTACCGTGTTCACGGGACAACTCTTTCGGTTACGTTAGATGATCAATACGGTAAAAATTATTTTAATGTGTTTATTGACAATGATTTTGATAATCCTGTGATTATTGCCTGTAAACAAGGAACTCATACCTACTTAATTGCCGATGATTTAACTGACGGAAAACATAATTTTACTTTGTTTAAACGAACTGAAGGGGAAGAAGGGCGTACTAAATTTTTAGGCTTAACTTTAGCAAGTGGTAAAAAATTAATGATGCCAGCGGCTAAGCCAAAACGGAAAATTGAATTCTTTGGTGACTCGATCACTAGTGGTATGGGAAACGAAGCGCAAGTCGGTCAACCAGATCATCTTCTATCAGAAAAAAATAATTTTTTAGCTTATGGTGCGATCACGGCACGTAATTTAAATGCGGAATATGTGAGTACTTCGCAAAGTGGGATTGGCATTATGGTGAGTTGGTTTGATTTTATTATGCCGCAGTTTTATGACCAGTTAGATGCGGTTGGTAATAATGAGAGTCTATGGGATTTTAGCCAATGGCAACCAGATGTTGTGGTGATTAATTTGTTTCAAAATGATAGCTGGTTAATTGATCGAGAAAAACGGCTTTTACCTGTACCTAATTCGACACAAATTATTCAGGCGTATGTCGATTTTATTATAAAAATTCGTCAAGTTTACCCTCAGGCTTTTATTATTACCGCATTGGGTAGTATGGACGCCACCAGAGAGAATTCACCATGGCCAGGATATATCAAAGCCGCGGTTGCTCGTTATCAGCAAGATACTCAAGACCAGAATATCGATAGTTTGTTTTTTGCCTTTGATGGCTTTGGCCAACATCCACGAGTAAAGCATCACCAGAAAAATGCCGAACAATTAACTCACTTCATTAAAGAAAAATGCACTGGTAATTGCATTCGTTGTTCTTTATTCGTCTAAAAATAATTATAAAGAGAAAAAATATGAATAAGCAAGCTCCCTTTTTTTACCGTAATGTAATAAAAGCCATTATGGTTTTATTGATTGGCTTAATGGTGAGTAGTTGCGGTGGAGGCGGCGGAAAAAGTGATGATGAGGGAAGCCGAAAACCTATTACGACATTCAATGTTAATACCACAGCTATTACGGTAGATGATAAGAGCAATACTGAAGTTATCACTATTACTACCACTGAAAGCTGGACAATAAGTAATACAGCGGACTGGCTGACCTTGTCAGCAACAAGCGGTAGCGGTACGCAAACACTAACGTTAACCATCGTTATGAATGAGTTGAGTACTAGCCGTAATGCCGAATTGAGTATTCATGCTGGCTCGTTAACAAAAACGATAGCTATCCAGCAAAGTGCAGCGAGTGTTAGTGATTATGATATTCCCGCTGACAGTACTGGTATGCGTGATATCGATAGTGCTGCTTTTACTGACTTAATGGGGCTTGGCTTTAATATTGGTAATTCGCTTGATGCGGTTGGTGGTGAAACTGCTTGGGGTAATCCATTAATCACGAAAGCATTAGTGGATGCCATAAAAGGCTGCGGGTTTTAACTGATTCGTTTGCCGGTTGCTTGGAGCCAATTTTCAGATGCGAACAACTTTATTATTAAAGCAGAATGGTTAAACCGTGTTGAAGAGGTTGTAAACTATGCTTTAGTTAATGATATGTATGTGATGATCAATATTCATTGGGATGGTGGTTGGATGCAACCTACAAATGCCGATAAAGATTATGTTAATAACCGGTTAGCTATCATGTGGCAGCAAATTGCTACACACTTTCGAGATTATGATGATCATTTGTTGTTTGCAGGAACTAATGAAGTCATGGTTGAGGGCGATTATGGTACACCAACCGCAGAATATTACACGGTACAAAAATAGTTTTAATCAAACCTTTGTTACGGCAGTGAGAAAAACGGGTGGTCGCAATGTTTATCGGCAATTAATTGTCCAAGGTTTTAATACTAATATTGATCATACCATTAATTTTTTCACTATGCCGCTTGATACTACGCCAGATCGTTTAATGGTCGAAGTGCATTTTTATGATCCATTCAGTTTTACATTAGAAGAAGCTAACGACAATACCTCTCAGTGGGGCAAGAATGCCACTGATATTAGTAAAACGGCAGGCTGGGGTGATGAAGCAGCAGTGGATGCACAATTTTTAAAAATGCGAGATCACTTTTTTGATCAAAATATTGGAATTATTCTCGGAGAGTATGGTGCCATTTCACGTAATAAAATTGCTGATCATGAACAGTACCGCATTCATTGGAATCAATATATTACGCAAGCAGCCATCGATAATAAAATGGTGCCTTTTTATTGGGATAATGGTTATACAGGGGAGCATAGTTTAGGTTTATTTAACCGTGCAACTGCTGCTGAAGTTTATCCTAATCTGATTGATGCTATCACCCAATCAGATTAAAGCTAAAAAGAAACAGAACAGGCTTTAGTTATTAAAAATATAAGTTAATTAGTACCTATTGTTAACGCATTTGGAGGGGGATGCTGCGCTAACAAGATGTATTTCAGGTGTGAATACTCAAAAATATAACAATAAAACAATAAAATAAGGTAATTTTTTATACAATTTATCCGCGTATTATTAAGTCTATAATTAGTTTTAACCTACCGTTTAGGTCAGAAAAAACAGAAAATAGTTAATTAGGTTTGATACAAGTTGAAATTAAAACCATCAATAAATGTAAGCGCTTTCAATTGTGGCGTTTGTATAACCCCTGTTGAGCGACTCGATAGTCTTCGAGCGCTCACCGCAGGGTTATTGATGGCGATGTTTATTTTTAGCTGTTTGGGGCTTTCCACTTTGGCGTATAGTAAAAGCCAACCTAAAAAAGTCCATGTAGAGTCACCCAATGACTTAATCCCTTTCTTCAATAGACCAGGTGTAGACTGGGAGTCAGAATCTTTAGCGATCGGCAATGGAGCGATTGGCGCGACTGTTTTAGGTGGCGTTAAACATGATGTTATTCAGTTTAGTGAGAAAAGCTTATGACAGGTGGACCTAATTCTATTGAGGGCTATGATTTTGGTTTACCAAGTAAAGCTGAAAACTTTCCGATCAAAGTCAATAAAGTACAACAACAACTTACAAGCTCACTAAGCTTAACACCTGAGCAGGTTGTAGAAACCTTAGGCGAAAAGTCACTGGCTATGGTAGTTATCAAAGTTTTGCCAATATTGAATTAATGTTTGACCATGACTTTGCGCAGGCAACTCAATATAAACGCAGCTTAGACTTAACTCAGGCGATTGCTAAAGTAGAATATCAACATAATCAAATAAAGTATCAGCGAGAATATTTTGTCAGTTATCCTGATCAAGTTATTGCGATTAAACTTTCTGCGAGTGAACAAAATCAGCTTAATTTTTCAGTTGCTTTAAATGTCCCTAAAAATCGCAGTATTAATAAAACCTTATCGTTAGAGAAAACGAATACCGGGCTTGAAATGAGTAAAGCAAGTATACGGGTTACCGGCAATTTGCATGATAATAATTTGGCTTATGAAAGCCAGCTAAAATTATTTGTTGAACAAGGACGTATCACCAAAACAGTAAATAACACT
>JAYQHI010000021.1:0-71396 GCA_038141035.1 Alteromonadaceae bacterium | reverse complement strand
ATAAGCAGATTTTATCGATCACGAAATAATCTCAAGTTTTACCAACAGCTTAGCCAAGTTTTTTTTGATAAAATAACGGTATGAATGATGCTATTAATTTGCTACCGGATGATCCGGCCTTATTGAAAAAATTACTTGCCAAGCAAGCGGCTCGACTCATGTTTTTAGAAGAGCAGCTTCGCCTTGCCCAACAACAACGCTTTGGTGCGAGCAGCGAAGGCCATCCTGCCCAAGGTGATTTATTTAATGAAGCCGAAGCAGAGCTTGACGTTGCGCTAGATGCTCCTGCGGCCAACAACCGTCACTACGGTTAAGAAAAAGCCAGTACGTAAAAAGCTGCCAAGCGATTTACCACGTGAAACGATTGTTCATGATATTGACGATAAAACCTGTACGTGTTGTGGCAATGATTTACATCAAATGGGCGAAGAGCGCAGCGAAAAACTGGAATTTATTCCGGCACAAATGAAAGTCATTGAGCATGTTCGATTAAAATATAGCTGCCGGTCATGTGAAAAGAAAGGCATAACTGAGATTCAAATAGCGGTACCCGCGGAAGCCCAACTCCCCTAAGGGCATTGCCACCGCGACGTTATTAAGCCAAATCATCACCAACAAATATCAATATGCGCTGCCACTTTATCGTCAAGAAAGCATTTTAAACAATACGGCATTAGGCTGAGCCGTAAAACCGTAGCGGATTGGATGATAAAAAGTGCGGCTTTATTTACGCCGCTTTATCAACGACTACAAGCGATACTGTTAGAGCAAACGTTATTCAAGCGGATGAAACCACCGCACAAAAGTCATTGATGAAGATAAAATCCAAAAGTTACGCTGGCTTTATTGTGCGAACTCAAATTCACCAGACAATACAACTAACACTACAACATTGTACTTTATGACTATCAATCAGGTCGTGCTGGTCAATGTGCCGTCGATTATTTACAAGGCTTTACCGGTTATCTGCAAGTGGATGGTTATGCCGGTTATGAAAAAACCACAGCAACCTTGGTTGGTTGTTGGGCACACGCACGCCGAAAATTTATTGAAGCGCAAACGGCCCAACCTAAAGGTAAAGCGGGCAAAGCGGATATGGCCTTAAGTATGATACAAAAAATATATCGACTAGAAATTAACTTAAAGATAAATCTGCCGATGATAAACATCAACAACGTCAGGAAAAAGCCAAGCCTTTGCTTGAGCAGTTTCACCGTTGGCTTGAAAAAGCAGTAATGTACCGCCAAAAACAGCCTTAGGAGCAGCAATAACCTATTGCAAAACCAATGGCATAAGCTGATACGTTACATTGATAATGGCAACCTAAGTATCGATAACAATCGCGCAGAGCGCGCGATAAAACCGTTTGTGATAGGCCGTAATTGGTTGTTCTCAAACACCGCTAATGGCGCTAACGCCAGTGCGATGCTGTACTCGATAATCGAAACAGCGAAAGCGAAGAGGGTTAACACCATTTGATTATGTTGCTCATTGCCTTGAACAACTGAGCGATAAAAATGCAGATATTGAAACCTTACTACCTTGGAATGTAAAACTTAGTTAGGTGCTGATAACCGGACGCTCACCGTAAATCCATATTAATTGGACCATAAAAATACAATAACATGGGCCACAATTTATATAAAACTTTGACTTATTATTATGTAAATTAATTATTAAATAAGCTTAAGGTAAGGCACTTTTACCTTAGCAGTTTTTGCTGTGAAATAATATTTTCTCGATCAAATACTACGGTTTAGATCCATACATTATTGGCGATTTTAACGACCATTCTTTATCATGAGTCATGGTTGAACCTGATGGATAAATCGATGAATACGGTAGTTACAGATTGGTGCATAGTTTCAGTTATGGAAGGTAAAGATCATATTGGTGAAGTTATTTGGGGTACAATAGTTGATGACACGACATGCCGATTTGCCACTGGTGAAGTGGTCAAGTCATATTGGCCACGTATTTGTAGTTTAGCCAGTATCTTTTTCTCTGACTCATTTGGACTTAAGCCAGCATTGTATCTATGTGGCCTAGTCTGATTGTAATAACCAATGATGTAATTGATTATTGCTTTTTTAGCTTCAGTAAACTCTTTAAAGCCTGTCGTTGGTATCCATTCTGTCTTTAAACTTCTAAAGAACCGCTCCATTGGGCTAGTTATCCCAACAATTTCCACGACGACTCATACTTTGTGTTATCTGGTATCGCCAAATTAATTGCCTGAATTTCAAGCTGGTGTAATGCGAACCTTTGATCTGAATGAAATATAACATTTTCCGGTTTGCCACGACTTTCATAGGCCATCGTTAACGCTTTCATGGTCAATAGGCTATCAGGTGAATGGGATAACGCCCAGCCAATCACTTTTCGACCAAACAAGTCGAGGACAACTGCAAGTATGCCCAGCGTGAGCCTGTCCAAATATAGGTGACATCCACCACACCAGTAGCTATTGGGTTCGATCATCAAATTGACGATTTAAAATATTCGGTATTTCAACATGCTCTTTATTCGCTTTTTTTATAATTGTGCTGAGGTATTTGACAACTAACTAATTTAAGTTCAGTCATTAAGTTACCCGCTCGATAACGGCTTAATGGGTAGCCTGCTGTTGTTAGCATATCTGCTAAGCTACGCGCACCAGCAGAACCACCGCTTAACGCATAAAATCGCTTTATTTCAGCCCTAAGCTTTATTTGCTCAACGCTTGCTATTATCGCGAACAGACCAGTATTTATAACTGCTACGATGAACACCAAACACGTCACATAGCAGGCTAATTCGATATTTTCTTTTATGGCTCTGATTGAGTTTTTCGATTAATTCGAATTGTTCAGTGAGTCCGACATCAACAGAGCTGTAGCCTTTTTTAGAATTTCCTTTTCTAATTCAATACGTTCTATTCGTTTCTTTAATTCTCGAATCTCAATCTGCTCAGGTGTCATCGGGGTCGCTTTCGGTGATTTACCCTGGCGCTCTTCACGAAGCTGCTTAACCCACTTGCCGATGGTTGAATAACCAACATTCATCGCCTTAGCTGCTTCTTCGTGGGTATAGCCGTTATCAACAACAAGCTGTGCTGTTTCTAATCTAAATTCTGGACTGAAATTGGGTTTTCTTGGTTTAGTCATTGTGTCACTAACGTTTAATGAGGTGCATGATAACACCTCTAAGTAGGTGGCCAAATTAACTATGCCACTTCACAACTTAACTTGTTCAATTAACATGTGCAAACATAATAACTTTTTTGAATATGAGAGTTAAGTTGGATACTAAATGTTCTCCGTTTTACAATTTAACAAAATAAGGAAAAGTATGAACTTTAACGAAGCGATAAAGCAGACATCCCGAAGTTTCTGCTCCAAACTGGTGAAGAAGAAAAAACCTTTGTGCTACCGCTAATAGCTATTTTGGCATCACTAGAAGCTTACATTGGCCATGGATTAAATTATTCAAAGAACTGTTTGGTCTAGGTATATTACACGACAATGTTATGGCGGTAATATTGGCTTGCATCTATTTACCAGCTTTGCTTTTTGCAATGTGGGTGTTGGGGTCAATAATCCTGTTTTTAAAAAGTAACCTAACTAAAAAAGAAGCTGACACTGTAGATAAAATAAAACCGTTACTATAACTGATTGCGATTTTTAACTACCAGGTGTGCTGATTTACCAGCACACCTATTTTGTCACCAAGCCAATAATTAATCAGATGCAGATGACTCGGTAGAATCACCACTTAGTGAGTTTTCATCCATGAATTTATACCACCAATCAAAAAGGCATTTGCTTTAGACTTACACCAAAAGTATCCACGAATAGCTGGTATGTCTTATTAACATATTTACAAGATCGATAAATATAATCAGGTTCAAACTCAGGCTCTAGTAGAGCTGGAGTTAAAATGATACCTGTGCAGAGGATTCTTGCACCTTTGGCTATTATAAACTGAAACGTGAGGCCACATGTTATGGCTATTTTGGCTAAATGGTTTATATGCAAATTTGTATAGGTCTTCACACCCAGCTTCTTGCGACATTTTTCTATAATCAAGTGGAGACCAACTCCCCAAGTTAACTTCTACAGCCCAATCCATTTTTTGAGAGTTTATCCAGCTAGATTTTATATCTGCTATTTGCTGCATTTGTTCTTTGGTTTTCTCATCATTAGCTTCTTCAATGCCTAATTTATAAAGCTCAACAAGTAACTTCTCTTCACCTAAACCATGTGCGACATACAATTTTGAGCGTTCTTCAAAATCGAGTAATATCCATGAGAGAGTTATATACAGATCAGTCATGGCTCGTAAAAATAGCGGTGCAGAATGACCATTCCAGCTACTAGGGCTTCTAGCTAACTCAATGGATAATGTGACTTGCCTTGATAATAAAGCTCCAATCACTGAATAAGCGTAATCGTCCGGTGAACAGCACCTAGCTAAGTTTTACATTCCAAGGTAGTAAGGTTTCAATATCTGCATTTTGATCGCTCAGTTGTTCAAGACAATGAGCAACATACTCGAAAGGCGTTAATCCATTCGCTTTAGCTGTTTCAATTATCGAGTACAGCATCGCACTGGCGTTAGCGCCATTAGCGGTGTTTGAGAACAACCAATTTTTACGGCCTATCACAAACGGTTTAATCGCGCGCTCTGCGCGATTGTTATCGATGGTTAGGTGACCATCATCAATGTAGCGTATCAGTTTATACCATTGGTTTTTGCAGTAGGTTATTGCTGCTCCTAAGGCTGTTTTTGGCGGTACATTGGCTTTTTCAAGCCACTGGTGAAACTGCTCAAGCAAAGGCTTGGCTTTTTCCTGACGTTGTTGATATTTATCATCGGCAGATTTATCTTTTAAGCTGATTTCTAATCGATACAATTTTTGTATCATGCTTAAGGCAATATCGGCTTTGCCTGTTTTACCTTTCGGTTGTGCGGTTTGCGCTTCAATAAATTTTCGGCGTGCGTGTGCCCAACAACCAACCAAGGTTGCTGTGGTTTTTTCATAACCGGCATAACCATCGACTTGCAGATAACCGGTAAAGTCTTGTAAATAATCGACAGCACATTGACCAGCCCGACCGGATTGGTAGTCATAAAGTACAATGTTGGGTGTTGGTGTGTTATTCGGTGAATCGGTGCCGGTACAATAAAGCCACATATAGCTTTTGATTTTATCTTCACTGATAACCTTGAGGGTGGTTTCATCGGCTTGAATAACGCCTTGCTGTAATAGTATCGCTTGTAGCCGTTGATAAAGCGGCGTAAATAACGCCGCACTTTTTATCATCAATCCGCCATGGTTTTACGGCTCAGCTCAATGCCGTATTGTTTAAACAAGCTTTCTTGCCGATAAAGCGGTAGCGCATATTGATATTTGCTGGTGATGATTTGGCTTAACAGTGTGGCGGTGGCAATGCCCTTAGGAATTGGGCTCGCGGGCATTGGCGCTAATTGAATTTTTGTCGAGGTACCTTCTTTTTCACACGACCGGCAGCTGTATTTTAGCCTAACATGCTCAATGACTTTCACTTGTGCGGGAATAAATTCTAGCTTTTCACTGCGCTCTTCGCCCATTTGATGTAAATCATTGCCACAACACGTACAGGTTTTATCGTCAATATCATGAATAATCGTTTCACGCGGTAAATCACTTGGCAGCTTTTTACGTACCGGCTTTTTATTAACCGTAGTGACGGTTGTTTCTGAGGCATCTAGCGCAACATCCAGCTCTGCTTCGGCTTCGTTAAATAAGTCACCTTGTGCAGGATGGCCTTCGCTGCTCGCACCAAAGCGTTGTTGTTGGGCAAGGCGAAACTGCTCTTCTAAAAACATGAGTCGAGCCGCTTGCTTGGCAATTAACGCTTCTTTTTCAGCAAGTAATTTTTGGAGTCGTTGAACTTCATCAGTCATGCCGTCATTTTATCAAAAAACTTGGCTAAACTGTTGGTCTTATTTAGATTATTTCGTGATCGATAAAACCTGCTTATGATCACAGGTTATAAGGCGACAGAGCCATAGTTAACCGCTTGATGACCAAGGACATCAAAGCCGTTTAGCAGCCAATGTAGTTGTTGCTCGGATAAGTTCAGCGATTGCTGGGAAAGTTTGGTTGGCCATTTGAATTTGTCTTTTTCAAGGCGCTTGTACCAAAGCGCAAATCCTGTCTTATCCCAATATAAAACTTTAAGCTTATCGCGGCCTTTATTACAAAAAACGTAAACGCTACCATTAAGCGCTGACAGCTGCATTTGCTGCTCAACGATAGCCGCCAAGCCATTTATCGACTTTCGAAAATCAACCGCATCGCGATAAAGAAAAACATCCGGTACGCGGGTAAACATCTTCATGATGCTAGCCCGTTAAGCAGCTCAATTAAAAGGGCGCAGTTGTCGTGCCAGGTAACGATAATTCACCGGCTGAGGTTGTTAATATAAAGGTGGCATTTTGGTGCTCACTGACCATCGTTGTATGTTGAGTCACGACGTGGGCTTGCATAAAGCCGGTTTGCGATTGATGCTTAACAAGGGTCGCTTTACGAGCATAGAAATATTTAGGATTTAGCTGATGTTGTTGACAAAACTTAGGCACGGATAAGCCGCTGGCAATTTGTTTATCAACGAGGTTTTTCCAATCATCAAGTGTTCTGCGCTGCATGGGTTGCTCCAATAAAATAAATTAGAGCAACTTTAAATTGAAAGATTAATTCAGGAAATGTGCTGATGGCCGGACGTTTACGAATAAGCCCCCAATTTATCAGGATCTACTTCAACTTTCTCCCATAGTTCATGAAAGCTATCAATAAGGTAACTTTCATATTCCGTAATAAATTTTTCAATATTCATCAATACAACCCGATAATTTAAAAGCTTGAGTCCAAAAATCTTTAACCCAAGAATTTGATTTGATGTTTAGCTCGTCATTGTCTTGCTTAAACATGCCAATTGAGCCGTTTAAATTAGCCCTTGCAAATGACGCAGCATGTTTAGCTTCATCTGAATCTGGATCAGAAAACACTTTATTAAAGTCAGGTAAATCAATGTTACTAGATACCTTTAATCGACCTGTTACCAGTGTTGTATAAACAGATGTAACTTGTACTTTGGTTGCTAAAGGTGAATGTCTATCTAGTAATACTTTCACATCTTCTGTAAGCATTTCGATAGCTTCGGCCTTGTCTACAGCATAAACATGCTCTTCAAATAAAAAGCTGAGCGGATAATCATTAAGAATATGATGCTGGTGCTCCAAATTATCTAGTAGGACTTCGAAATATTTTTTATCTTTAACTGCATCATATATAGCTTGTTTTTGTTCACAAGATAAAAAGAGTAAAGTTGCCTATTTCATGTAAAGGTTGGGGCCGTTCTTCACCAAAAACTGCTTCGGCATCTTTTATGAACTCAACAATGGTTTTAGTTGCTAGTCGCCCGTTACAACGTAAATACAGTGGAGACATCCAAATAAGGGAAGGTAACAACTCATCAACAAAAGAGGTTTCCCTGTATATTAGCGATTTGTTTCATTGGCGGGATAAGTTTCTTGCCTACTTTTTTTATGATCTTTTAATACCTTCCCTTGATGATTTGATTTTCTAATAATCTTTACCTACTAATTGCTTAACAAAATGAAAGAGCACGTAGCCTTGGCTACCTTATTTAATGAACAAAATTATGTTCTACTTTTTACAAACCTACGAATAGAGCCACTTTGCTTTTCATCGACGTAAGGCTGTGCCCAAGGGTGAGTGCCCATAATCTCAGTATCTCGGCATATATCACGATTTATTAAGTAATTTATCGCAGGGTTTATTCTGCGAGGTGTCCATTCAAACCGGCTTGCGATCTTGTCTACATTAGTTGGAAAGCTATCATCATTCAAAATTGAAGAGGCTATTCTTAATGCATCTTTTTCTGAGTCCCATCCCATAAATGCTTTATCAAACTCGACAAATAATTCACTCTCAGGGTGGACATGGTGGTGATCGTCTTTAAAGAATGATCTTAGTTCGTATAAGGCATCTTCAACATCTTCATGACATAAGCCCGAAAGCTCAATAACTTTCTCCATCGATAATATAGGGTCACTACATGTTCCAGTTTCAGACTGCTCACAAAATACGTTAGCGATAGCAGTTGCAGCAACACTAAATCCAATATCAGGCAGCTCTTTGTTGTATGGGACTTTACCTAATGGAGGCTTTTTTGAAATACCATGAATATCATTGATTAATGATGCTAGATGACAGTCGTCAGATACCTCAGGACTATAACGACCTGACAGCAAAGGTGGTAGCTCTGTATGCGGTAGTTCATAACGTAAAGGTACAAATTTGCATTTTTCTTCAAGCATTCGCACTAAGCCAGCATCCATTTCTTGTTTAACCCATGGCTTGCCAATAGACTCTTGAGAAAGTAAAACAACAAAATGAGTACATACACCTAATCCTTCATCAATACGCTGTCTGAGACTGTCACCTGACTGAATCTCCCATTCAGCCCACCAAGTATCTATTCCATTTATCATTAGCTCTTTTGCTACTTTTTCAGCTAGCTGATGATCTTCCCAACCGAAACTAAGAAATACTTTAGGTGACAATATTTTTCTCCTTTCAACAAAATTTACATGTGCAAGCTCTTGTGGCGGTATTTTTTACTTTTAACATGCTCAATCAGTTCTTTTGAACCTTCAACTTTTAATGACATATCGGATAAAGAATTTCCATATACAATAACTGTTGGGAACTCTCTAGTTTTGGGGTGGCAAATTGATCGAAAACGTTCACCCATTTCAGACTTTGCAATTTGCACAACTCCATCGGTAAGACTTTTGCTAAAATCACCAGCATTAAACTTCTTTCCGTTAAAAGTGAGCATAATCCCTCCCTTGACCTAATAATTTAAAAGAAAACCAGCTCCCGCTGGCTTTCGTTTTCTTGTATATGCCTTTTGGGTTGCTCCCAAGGTTTGTCTACAATATAACTTGCCTTGCACAACCAAAAAAATGTGCTTCGTCTCATATAAACTATACCGCCCCAAGCTATGCCGTGCAGTAACCAAGCTATTATTGATAAATACGATAACTCAAATCTAATTAAACTGTACCAATAATCAGCAAACAAAACCTTGGTGTATATCAACGGAACCAATAGATAAAACAATTTTCCACTTATATTTTTCATGATTTACTCCTTAAAAAGAATCATGAATAGTTTATCTAATCATTTTCTCGTTAATGCCTTATAAACAGCTTAATTTTGATGGTTAATATCCATTCATTTCATTGACAGCAATAACTGCTGTCGCAAAGAAAACCAGCTCCCGCTGGTTTTCGTTAATTCTGTTGGCTTTGCTCCCAAAGAAGCCAAACCTTCGGGCAACTAGACCGAGGGTGATAGAATCGACTGAAATCAAAGGTTAGGCGCTCATTTTTAATTTGAGATTATTTCAGAAATTTCAAAATGACCATTTTTGTTTTTAATTATAAGGTGCCATCTTTTATTACCTGTAAGTACAGACGTTTTGATTTGTTTATCCCCATCAGCATTAATAGATCTAAGTTGAAGAGCATCTTGTTTCACAGCTTCATAAAATTGTACGCAATGTTCACAAAACCACTTATCAAAAAAGCTAAGTTTATTAATGTGTAGAGAATTAATATCATTAAAAAGAGCATATATTTTAGTCATAAAAACATCCTTATTTACAACCCCCTTCACATATTGAAGAGATAAATAGTTCTCATCTTTAACTGTGGGACACATACCATTTGATGATTCATTATAATAATCAATACCCTCATCACCTCCAATTTGTTTGCTAATATAATGACAGTTATTATTATCTGTTAGTCTAGGACTAGATAAAAGATAAGTCTCTGTCATTAAAATCGCGACCATTCTCTTTATACACTCTACATGTCATCATAAATCTATATTTCGAATTATCTGGTGAAATATAGTTATCAATGACGCATGGGTTCACATTAGTAATATCCAGTGAAATTGAGCTACCAAAGCTTTTAACTGTTAATAATATAACTAACATAAAACTAATAAATATCTTTACCATACCTTTTGCCACCATGTTGAATAAGCATCCCTCATTGAGTTTAATTGATGTGGGTGTATGACGGGTTTAATATATAGGTTACTTGAATTTCCGTAATAACTCATAAAGTTTTTCGTTCCATTTCCCATATGGGGTAAGCCTAAAAAGCATGACCAGTTTCATGATTTATTACATCATGACTAATGCTATATTTAGTATTCAATCTTAGAGTTTTACTACTTTTAACCCATTTGCCATTTGTAAGCTCACCATTTTTGAACCCTTCTGAATAAAACTCAATACTCATATCATGACTTGCGTCAGTAGCTAAACTGAACTTAACATCTATCATTTCATTTACTTCAGAAATTGTATTCATTTTATTTACTACGCTAGAGCATTGAGTTCCATTACAACGCACTCCAACATCTCCAACTATTTTCCCGTTCTTAACTTCAAGTCCTAGACCTTGATCTACTACGTAATTTCTATCAATAACAGGAGTTGGGTCTGCTACTTTTTCTCCATACAACAAAGCGATATTTTCTTCTGATACACCTAGCTCCCTAAGCTTCATTTTTTGTGCAACATCACCAACTGTAGATGTTCCAAATCCATATTGAGCAACCCCTTCAAAAACACCAGCAGTTGCAGCACCAATAAACGCTCCTTTTAATGCTCCTTTTAATGAACCTGTCATAATGGCCCCGCTAACAAAGCCTGCGGCTGCACCTCCAGCCATTGCACCAATAAATCCTTGTGCAGCTAAACCGTAACCAGAACTAGCAGCCCAACCAGCAGCCCAACCAGAAGCTGCTCAAAGGTAAAATAAGATATGGCTACCGCTGCTATAACCTTCAATATTTCTTCACAAACTTACCTAAAGCTTTAAAGAAATAGCCACTCGGATCGGTATAACTCAACGGGTTATTCAACACATAAGCATATCGATTGAATGACTGCGAGTTACTCGGAGCCTGAATATGCGGATCAGCCTGTAGGAATCGACCCAACGTTGGATCGTAGATCCGACCGTTCATATGAATTAGTCGGTAGTAAGATTACTCCAACAAAAACAGCAGCAATATCAAAGAACGAATAACCTATTAATAATAAAGATTATTTTTAAGTTAATTTACGCTATTACGTTTAAGTTATAAAGACCACAGATCTTATATTTTCTTTATAAAATACTTACGAATTAACAAGGGGTACTCTTATGGGAAGACGATATCATCATAAATTTACTGCTGGGACAAAAGGCACTACTGCCATTAATAAACTAAATTCGCTTTAAACTTAGCACCAAAGCTTAAACCTGCTAAATTTAAATTATGTTTTACACAAAAGGGGTATATGTTAATTATAATTTAAATAAATAAATAAAAATGAACGCAAACGGCTTACAAAGCTTGCAAAACAACAAATTTCAATTATAATTTACATAAGAGCACTATATGTAAGTTATAATTTAAAATTATGGGTAAAAGAAAATAAACATCAGCAATGTGCCAAAGGCATCTTTATTGCACTTTTCTGAGCTACTTAAAATAGCTAGAGTTGAAAAAAAATTAACACTTGGTGAATTAGCTGAACGATTAAACATTTCACGTCCAACGCTTGATAAAATTTTAAATGGCGATGAGACCGTTTCTATAGGATATTACTTTGAAGCGGCATATATTTTAAATATTCAGCTTTTTGATCCCGGTAGAGGTCGATTTTCTGGTATTGAAGAGAAAACCAAAAAAGTTATCAGCCTTTTACCTAAGCGTGTTAATAAGAAAAAGGATGTAATTGATAATGACTTCTAAGTGCTACGTATGGAAATGGCTTAGGGAGCTGTTGATCCTGTTGTTGCAGGCTTACTTACCCAAGATGATGATGGTAATCAGCTATTCAACTATGGTAAGGGTTATCTTGCCTTACCTAATGCAACCCCTATATATCAAGAAGAATTACCGTTAAAAGTAGAAATACAAAAGCCCTTTTTTCTGGTTTGAGAAATATAGCCTGCATTAGAGATGCATCACCCGATGCATGGGGAGGCGTGTAATTATCAATAGACTATTTTCACCAAAAAGAAGGTGACAAAAGTGATAGTAAATTCGATTCAGAATTATCAGAAATAACTTACCTGCTAGAGTCAGCGTCTGACAGGGTTGGCTCATTAGACTTTCAGGAGTCTCCAACCATTTACGTGCCAAGATTTGAAGATGATGCAACCTAGAAGATTTATATCAAGCCGCAGATAAAATTTTGAAAGGGGAACCTATTCCAAAAGGCTTGGAGAGCGCATTGATGCATGGCACAAGTATTGGTGGAGCGCGTCCCAAATCAATGCTACGCAGCAAAGAAGCTAAGTATATCGCCAAATTTTCATCATCCGATGACACTTATGATGTTGTAAAGTCAGAATTTGTTGCTATGAGACTAGCTAAAATTGCAGGTCTTGATGTTGCAGAGGTTAAATTAGAAAAAGTCTTAGCAAAAGATGCTCTTATTGTTACTCGATTTGACAGGACACCAAAAAATAACGATTGGTGTAGGCATTCAATTATTTCAGCTCTTACAGTATTGGAGCTTGATGAGGCTTGGGCTAGAGAAGCCTCTTACCCTAACTTAATAGAAAAAATAAAACTCAATGGGACAACTTTTAAAAATCAGGCGAAAGAACTATTTAGCCGAATGGTTTTCAACGTGCTGATCGGTAACACCGATGATCATGCCAGAAACCATGCCTTTTTTCTAATAGATGACAAAAATAGAGCTAACTCCAGCATATGATATTTGTCCACAAGATAGAGCAGGTGGCGAAGCCAACCACGGAATGAAGTTAACGCATCAAAGCAACCTTTCTAAGTTGAGTTTATGCCTAGAAACAGCTAATAATTTCGGGTTATCTATTGACGAAGCTGAAGAAATCATAGTTTCTTTAATCCATACTATATCTGATAGTTTTGACGATATTTGTAAAGAAGCAAAATTATCACAAGCAAGCAGAAACGTATTATGGAAGCGAGCAATACTAAATGACAATATCTTCTATGGTGGATGTGAACATCTAATGCCAAAAGAGTAGAATTAAGGTATTGACTTAAACCAATATCTTTCTCTGTTTAGTAGTTTGGAAAAATTTAATCATGGCTTCAGACAATGAAGTCATCGCAGATGGATGGGATGATTGATAAACCTTATGTAGTTTTTTCTTACTTACGTGGGTATAAATTTGAGTGGTAGATATATCTGCATGACCTAAAAATTCTTGAATGTAACGAAGGTCAGCACCTTCTTCTAACATGTGTGTTGCAGCGCTATGGCGTAACGTGCCACAACTACCACCTGTCGCAACACCAGAAAGCAGAATGTATTTACTCACTAACTCGGACATTCTGCATTTTTGAAAAGGCTCTGCCACTGTTATTTAAAAATAACGTTGAGCCTGAAGCTAATGTGGCCAATTTAGGGCGAATATTATCAAGATAAAACGTTAAGCATTCCAACGCTCGTTCTGATATTGGCACTATCCTGTCAATATTACCTTTACCTTGTTCAACCCTGACTTCCTGCTTGTCAAAATCAATATGGTGAATTTCAAGGTCTATTAGTTCAAGCCGCCTTAATGCACAAGAATAGAATGTTTCTAGTATGGCTCTGTCTCTCAGCCCAGTATCTCCATAAAGCAATGGTTGCTCAAATACCTTTTCAATATCATCGGCTGATAAAATATTTTTAGGCACTCTACGGGGCTTTTAGGTAGCTCTAATCGGCCTAATGGGTCATGGTCGAGTATTTCACTAAAGTACATGCGTTTAACAAAGACTTTTACTGCGGTGATGATATTACGAAGCGACTCCGATTTAATTGGCTCACCTTTTTGCCTTTATAGTTTTTACGGGCAAAGAGACGATACTCATCAACCACTGCTAACGTAATTTCATTAATATTTTCAATATCATTAAGTAGCACCACAGTACAAATCGGCTTAATAAGCACTTTTTGCCAATAATGGTACTCTCACTTTCATCATGCGATAAGCAATAGTCCAGATAGTATTCAAGACAATCAATTAAGCTAGTCAGTTGCTTTATATCGCGCATTTTAATGACCACCATAAGGTTGTGCTTGACGAATGCGTTGGTGCAGTGACTTACCTGATGGGTCATAAAGGCACAATGCATTAACATCTTGCCAATCAGGTAGGTCTACAATTTTGCAACGTATACTGTGGCGCTTTAGCACCTGTGCAATCGCTGATAACTTTTGTAGGTAATAAGGCGATTGGTTAAAAGCTACTTTCACTAATTTGACTTTATGGGATTTAAGCAACTTGCCATGCGCATCACTAAAATCGACATTACCAACAAGAGATATAACATCTTCAATCCCTTGCCCAAGGGCACTGAGTGCTTCCATTGGGGTTTTGCAAAGAATTACACAGCTAGGCTGCCCAGCTAAGCAATCAGTATTAAACAGTGCTTCTTCATCAATTAAGTGAAATGGGTAAGGCGTAGAAGTGAAGCGCACCACATCAGAAACTCTACGTCCAACACCACCAACAACATTGCCATTTTGCTTAATGGAATAATCACCCAGCCAAGAAAATCATGTGACCTTTGGGACCAATAACGCCACTGCGCTGCATCATGCCACGAAAGGCTTGAGGGTTATCAATAACTCGAAATTGCTCACATACTGACTTGTCAGCAAAACCCAGTTTAAATTGGCTAATTATGTCATCACTCAACCCCGCGTATTTTGTAAATAACGAAGTGCTAACTCACGCTTTTGCAAATGATTAGCGTAAATATCATAGGTTTGATTTATTTGCTGCTGCTCAATGCTTTCCAAGTCAGCCGTAAACGGAAGGAATGGCGTAGTATCTCGGTAGCTGTTTTGAAAGTGAGAGCTAAGCATACTATCCCTTACGCTTGATAACGTTCATTGCGCATACCCATATGGGATAATGCACACGTTAAACGTTTATCAAACAATTGCCATTGAAAGGTATCCCATTCACCAATATGTCGAGTCAAAAAGGCAGGTTCACTTCACATAAAGAAATACCGTATCGTTGAGCAATATAACTTGCCTCAGCAATATCAAAGCTAACACCTAATACACTGGTAAAATACACGATGGTTGATGTCCCCAGTTGCTTTAACTCATCAATGGTCGTTTCTGACAAGCAGCTTCCAAATTCACAAAAGGTGTTTTTGTAACCATGTTCGTTAAAGGCAATCCTCAAGTGGTAAATCACATTTAATAGCGACATTATCAAGCGCTTCTAATGTGAAGATAGGCTGATAAATAGGGGTAAATACAGAGCCAATACTGTCACTTTCTGTTGGTATTATTTTAAGTCCAAATAGTTCAACTGTATTATCAAAATATGCCAACGGTAACGTAATGCAGCCCTTGAATAATGAGTGTTCAAATACTGCGACATCACAATAACCAATGTTATAAGTAGATAGGCTTTGCTCATCAATACCTAGTGTTTTTACAAGGTAGGTTTTTATTCTTGGGCAATGCGCTAAACATTTACGATATTGTGCAACAAAATTGATAGGAATATTGCTAACGACAAAGTGACTATTTTCCATATGCGGATTTGAAAACGGTATTGAATGTTCAGTTGATACAGATAAATTATTCATCAGTATTTCCTCATTTAACGGTTTATTTATTAGCGTGCTAACTACCTGACTTAATGGTGAGTAACATCAATTACATCTTTAAATCTCAAGGTATGAGATTTATCCTCAACACCAACGGTTAAGCAGTTTGTCAGTAGTGGGTCATCAATTTGATTTAAGCCTTCTGAGATACTTTCAATTGAAGTGATCAATAAAGAGCCAGTTACGACTCGACTCTCTAAAACTGAAAACAATAGATATAAGTCGATTAACTCCAAGTGACTAAGATCCCAGTCACTCAAAATAAGAAGCTCAATTTTAGATATTTTGTTTAATGAAAGAAGTCAGTGTTTTCTTTTGTTGGGCAATGCGTAGCTCAAAAATAAGTTGTTTAAATGTAAACGTCCGGCCAACAGCACATTTCCTGAATTAATCTTCAATCTAAAGTTGCTCTAATTTATTTTATTGGAGCAACCCATGCAGCGCAGAACACTTGATGATTGGAAAAACCTCGTTGATAAACAAATTGCCAGCGGCTTATCCGTGCCTAAGTTTTGTCAAGAACACCAACTAAATCCTAAATATTTCTATGCCCGTAAAGCAATCATTGTTAAAAATGAATCGCAAACCCGTTTTATTCAAGCCCACGTTGTAACTCAACATACGACCATGGTCAGTGAGCACCAAAATGCCAACTTCCTATTAACAACCTCAGCTGGTGAATTATCGTTACCTGGCACAACAACTGCGCCATTTTTAATTGAACTGCTTAACGGACTAGCATCATGAAGATGTTTAACAGCGTACCCGATGTGTTTCTTTATCGTGATGCGGTTGATTTTCGAAAGTCGATAAATGGCTTAGCAGCTGCGATTGTTGAGCAGCAAATGCAATGCGCGCCGCTCAATGGCAGTGTTTATGTCTTTTTGTAATAAGCCGCGATAAGCTTAAAATCGGCGTTTTCAAGCTAGTTGTCGCCTAAGGTTTAAATTTATGCCGCCTTGTTCTTTTTGATGTCTGATTTTCCCTTTTCAGGATTTAGATAAACTTCTTCAATATGATCCCAGTTCTTAATATCGCCTGACCATCGACCTGGATTGGATAATTTTGCTTTGTTATATACTAATTTACGGTTGGCTAATATTACAATATCTTTGCCAGTGTGACGCTCATTAGGCGTGGTGAATTTGATCCCGCTGGCGGCGATGTTCTTCATTATACCACTGCACAAATCCACTCACCCAACACCTTGCTTCACTTATATCAGCAAAAGGTTTTTCCGGATACTCTGGCCGATATTTCAAGGTGCGAAATACTGATTCTGAATACGGGTTATCATTACTCACTGATGGTCGGCTGAACGATGGCACTACTCCTAACTCTTGTAGCGTTGCCAGCATTGTTGCTCCTTTCATTGGACTGCCGTTATCTGAATGCAATGTCACTTGATTACGTTTAATTCTCTCTCGCTGGCATATGTCGGTCATCAAATCAGCGGCTAATGCACTTAACTCTTGATGATGCGTTTGCCAGCCAACAATTTTTCGGCTGTAAATATCTATGACTAGATACAAATACAAAAAGATGCCTTTAACTTGTGCTGGCAAATAAGTGATGTCCCAGGTATAAATTTGATTAGGTGCAGTTGCCGTTAATGCTCTTGGTTTATTAACTTGTCGAGCGGGTTTGCTTTTTCTCGATGCTTTAATTGGTTGTGCTCGTTTAATATGCGATAAAAACTGGCTTCTGACGCAATATAAACACCAGTATCCGCTAATCTCGGTACTATCTGACATGGTGGTAAGTTCGTGTATTCGGGCTCATTGGCGACGTTGATAATGCGCTGTCGCTCGAGCTCAGTTAATTTATGCTTAGGGCTATACTGAGGCTCTATACGACCATCTTGTTTAGTCGAACTTCTATTCCAGCGCTGAAACGTCTTGCTACTGATACCAATGACATGACAGGCGCTTTCTTGTTTGGCACCTGAATTACATGCTTCAGTGATTAACGTGATAATGTTTACTCGCTCAACGCTCATAGTCAGCTGTCCTCGTCGTTTCCCCAGATTTCGTGGACTTTTTTTTGGAGAACTAGCAAGGCTGCGGTTTCCGCTAACGCTTTATCTTTACGGTTTAATTCTTTCTTTAACGCTTTGTTTTCATGCTTTAAAACTTTAACTTCATGACGTGAAGCTGGCTTATTATCTGACTGACTTCCGTTAGCAAAATCAAGCTTCCACTGCGCTACATGATGAGGGTAAATGCCTTGTTCACGACAATGTTCACTAGTGCTTTATCATCCAGCACCGCGCAACTTATGACCATATTTAAGCGTTCTTCTAATGTCCAATCTTGTGGCCGTTTTTTCTTGAGTCAAAGGGATATCTCGTTTGTTGGCGTTATATTAAGTGTTTGTTGTTTAGCTTCAATCCGCCATCGATTTAAAGATGAAACATCAACACCTAAAGAATTAGCGACTTCTTTTATTGTTACATTATCTGCTCTAAGTAATACTTTTTCTACCGCTTGTATTTTAAATGTTTGTGAGTATTTTCGATTCATATTTATTGCCTCTAACTAAAATTTAGAGGCGACAACTAGTCTGACACAGGGGGAAATCCTATACTGGGATAACACCGGCTTTGCCCTGTGGTATAAGCGTCTTGAAAAAGACAAATTCAAATGGCCTACAAAACTAAACTCCCAATCACTCAATTTGTCTGAGCAGCAACTACATTGGCTGCTTAACGGCTTTGTGCTGGGCCATCAAGCAGTTTGTTATCAATCAGTTGCCTTATAACGGATGCTCATAAGCAGATTTTATCGATCACGAAATAATCTAAGTTTTACCAACAGCTTAGCCAAGTTTTTTGATAAAATAACGGTATGAATGATCTATTAATTTGCTACCGGATGATCCGGCCTTATTGAAAAAATTACTTGCCAAAACAAGCGGCTCGACTCATGTTTTTTAGAAGGCAGTTTCGCCTTGCCCAACAACAACGCTTTGGTGCGAAACAAGGCATCCTGCCCAAGGTGATTTATTTAATGAAGCCACAGGGAAGCTGATGTTGCGCTAGATGCCTCAGAAAACAACGTCTACGGTTAAAAAAAGCCAGTACGTAAAAGCTGCCAAGCGATTTACCACGTGAAACGATTGTTCATGATATTGACGATAAAAGCCTGTACGTGTTGTGGCAATGATTTATCAAATGGGCGAAGAGCGCAGCGAAAAAACGGAATTTATTCCGGCACAAGTGAAAGTCATTGAGCATGTTCGAGCTAAAATATGGCTGCCGGTCATGTGAAAAAGAAGGCACATCAACCCAAATTCAAATAGCGGCGGTACCCGCGAGCCCAATTCCTAAGGGCATTGCCACCGCGACGTTATTAAGCCAAATCATCACCAGCAAATATCAATATGCGCTGCCACTTTATCGTCAAGAAAGCTTGTTTAAACAATACGGCATTGAGCTGAGCCGTAAAACCATGGCGGATTGGATGATAAAAAGTGCGGCTTTATTTACGCCACTTTATCAACGACTTCTAAGCGATACTGTTAGAGCAAAACGTTATTCAAGCGGATGAAACCACGCTAAAGTCATTGATGAAGATAAAATCAAAAGTTACATGTGGCTTTATTGTACGGGCACCGATTCACCGAATAATACAACAACACCAACACATGACTATCAATCAGGTCGTGCTGGTCAATGTGCCGTCGATTATTTTACAAGGCTTTACCGGTTATCTGCAAGTGGATGGTTATGCCGGTTATGAAAAAACCACAGCAACCTTGGTTGGTGTTTGGGCGCACGCACGCCGAAAATTTATTGAAGCGCAAACGGCCCAACCTAAAAGGTAAAGCAGGCAAAGCGGATATGGGCCTTAAGTATGATACAAAAATTATATCGACTAGAAATTAACTTAAAGATAAATCTGCCGATGATAAACATCAACAACGTCAGGAAAAAGCCAAGCCTTTGCTTGAGCAGTTCACCATTGGCAAAAACAATGTACCGCCAAAAACAGCCTTAGGAGCAGCAATAACCTATTGCAAAAACCAATGGCATAAGCTGATACGTTACGATGATAATGGCAACCTAAGTATCGATAACAATCGCGCAGAGCGTGCGATAAAACCGTTTGTGATAGGCCGTAATTGGTTGTTCTCAAACACCACTAATGGCGCTAACGCCAGTGCGATGCTGTACTCGATAATCGAAACAGCGAAAAGCGGTTAACACCATTTGATTATGTTGCTCATTGCCTTGAACAACTGAGCGATAAAAATGCGGTATATTGAAACCTTACTACCTTGGAATGTAAAACTTAGTTGGGGTGCTGATAACCGGACGCTCACGTTTAAATTCATAATAAGTAACGCTATGTCCTTTAGTAATTGCTTGGTTTTGCAATTGCACAAGCAAACTCATTTTTCTTTTTCAGTGCTACCATAATAACTAAGTGGTGAGCACGTTTGATCAAGAACATGTCATCGAGTTATTTAAAACACTCAGTTTGATACTAGGCTGATTATTTAGGTCAAAATCAGAGACATCTGAGCTAGGGTAAGGGAGATTGGCTGTTCGTTTGATTTGTTCCGACTTTTGTAACAGTCTATTTTCTTGCATAAAATCCAGCATAGAAATTAAACGTTCATCAAAAAGATAAATCGTCAAATTCATCAGATGATAGTAGTCGAACATAAGCGCGTGCAAATGGTTTCATACGCATACTTTGACATCGTTTAGTAATTGCCTCATTAATGTACATGGTCTGTACCTCTTACTATATTTTCATTATGGTGGTTCTGGAATAACTGATATGCCTCTTGAAAGCCTGACTCTTGTGCAGCATTAGTCGCCAGTGCTTCTTCAAAAGCGGTTACTGTCAGCCGACCCAAAGAAACAATCCACAGACAGTTTTCAACATACTTATCAATTTCACCTTTTTTGGCTAACGACTGTATTTTTAAGCATTTCTCTCGACCTTTCATATCCGGCTCGCCATTAGCGTCAAACTGAGCCTCCATCAGCTCAACAACCGAATCATCAATATCATTGGCCCAGCGAAGAAAGTGAGCCTTATTTTGATCAATAAGAACAGCGTGCTTCTTGGGCATATCTTCAACGAGCATGCCATTTATATTGCCGCTTTTTAGGCGCTCACATATTTTTATAGGATTACTTTTTTATGCTTAAACTCAATTTCATTTTTGCTAATAATCACCTCTACTTTTTCACCAATATATTCATGGGGAATTGAGTAGTGTTGTCCTTCAAAAATATACTTGTAGTTATTGCGAACAGTGATGTGATGCGTTTCAAGAGGAAATGGGAATGGCTTGATATTTAATGGATTAAGGGCCTTTTTCTCACTGTTATTGAATCGTTGTTTTCTAGTTTCTTTATGTCCATCAACAATTTTTTCGTTAAGCTCACTGACTCTGATTTCTAGCCATTCATTAAATTCATCAAGAGAGCTAAATGTAATTTCTCGTGCATCGGCAATAATTTTGAGTAAAAATATTTTAACCGTCTGCTCAGCACGGCTATTGTAATTGGGGCTTCGCGAAGGAATTTCATACGGGATAAAGTCATGGTGCTTGGAAAACATGTCGTATTGAAACGTTAACTTTTTTTGAGTTTTTTCTAACACTGCGAAGTGCCACTGCATTGTCTGTCACAACAAATGTTGGTACGCCACCTGCGGCTTTAAACACATATTCCATGAATTTCATCCACCCACGTTGGTCTTGGGCAAAAATTCCCTTCATAAAATATAATCTGAATGTCCAAAAGAGCCTGCAATTAGGTAAGCAGAGTGTTCTTTTTTAAACCCCACTTTTACTTTATCGCCAGCGACATCAACAAAAAGCATGTCCCCTGGTACATGAAAATGACTAAATTTTGGCTCAATTTTACGAAACTCTTTGAACATATTGTAAAAACTGGCTCTACAGATCCCTTTCTCTCCATATCTCGCGTTAAACCGCTGCCAATAGTAGTCAATGGTTCTTCTACCTTTTTTATGATGCTGTGCAGCCATTTCTTTTTATGGCTGAAATATCAGGTTTTATTAATGAGTTGTTACGTTGTGGGTAAGAAGGGAATAATTCTTTTGAAATTCATCATCATCAAGTGACTTTATTTTAGACCATGCTAACCGTGCTTCTTGCAATCGTTTTCTATAATCAGCCACAGTTTTATGAGTAATATCAAGATGTTTCGCAATTGCACGATTTGACCACGTTGAAGAAGAATAAATTGGCTCAACGTTCTGATTTTAGGTAACGGCAGTTTCATAAGTTCACCATCATAAAAGTCATAGCTATCCATCGATGAATCTTGATTAATCGGGGATTTGAACTTACTATTGATGGTGTCGGCTATCTAAACGACAAATTCAACAGTAGACCTCTTATGCTTGAACATAAGGGGTTTATTTTTTTGGTGGAGTCACACTACCATTGTCAATTCTCTTCACCTTTTACTTTGATCATTCTTTAATGCTTGCTCGGCTAAATAACTAGCTACATTGGATGTTAATGCAAATTTCTCTCTTCGATTTTGGCATATTAAATACCTTAATTGAAACGTTTTCTTGCTTATAGATTGATGTATTGACGCAGAACTTGAATAGTTCAGTGCTTTTGTTGCATATTCCGGAGCATCGTGAACAGTGATTCCGGCCCATCGTGAACACCCATACTGGTTTTAGCGTGAACGCTTATTCCGATTTTATCGTGAACACTTTTACTGATTTTCCGGAATTGGTGTTCACACCAAACCAGTACAATTTCAACGCATTGATTATTACTTACTTTGTTAAGCTATTCCCTTTTTCAATTGAGGAAGGGATATGGCGACCAAGAGGATCACAATGCGTAAAATTCGAGAAGTGTTGAGGCACACATTTTACGCTGCCCAACTCAGCGTTAGAAAAATAAGTGCCAGTACAAAAGTCAGTGTTGGTGCTATTCAAAAACTATTAACAAAGGCCAAAAGCGTTATCGTTAACCCTGGCCACTACCTGATGAAATGGATGATACCGTCCTAGCAAGTCAGTTTATCCCCGCGCCGATACACGGCCATCTCAGCGTTTTGAAATGCCTGACTGGCCACAAATTAGAAAAAGATTAACCGGTAAAGGCATCACCAAAAACTTACTTTGGCAAAGATATACCCAGCAATATCCAAACCGTTGTTATAACCTACTCTCAGTTTTGTGAACGCTATATGCGGTGGCTTAAAAAACAAAAGCGTTCGATGCGGCAAGTGCATAAGGCCGGTGAAAAGTTGTTTTTATGTCGATTACGCTGGCCAAACTATGCCTATTGTCTGTAATGCAACGGGTGAGGTGAAGTTTGCTCAGATATTCGTGGCGGTGATGGGCGCATCCAACTACACGTTTTGCGAAAGCAACCTGGAACCAAAGTTTACCTGATTGGCTTGGGAGTCATGTACGATGCTTTGAGTTTCTTGGCGGTATACCGGAGATGATAATCCCTGATAATTTGCGTAGTGGTGTCAGTAAAGCATGCCGCTATGATCCGGATGTTAACCAAGTTACCAGCAACTGGCTGCGCATTATGGCACCGTGATCGTTTCCAGCTCGCCCTAGAAAACCACAAGATAAAAGCCAAAGCTGAAGTGGGTGTGCAAATCATTGAACGCTGGATATTAGCTAAACTGCGTCATCAAACCTTTTTCTCTTTAGCTGAGCTTAATCATTGCATTAACGCTTTGTTACTTGAGGTAAATAATAAGCCTTTTAAGCAACTCAGCGGTACGACACAATCTTGGTTCGCGTCAATTGACAGTCCAGCTTTAGCGCCTATGCCTCAACAGGCTTATCAATTCACCGATATTAAACACGTTAAAGTGAATATTGATTACCATGTTCAATACGATAATCATCTTTATTCCGTCCCGCACCACTTGGTTGGCGAAAAGCTTGAACTGCATGCTAAAGACAACCTGATCGAAGCTGCCTTTAAGCATAAACGTATCGCCAGTCACCCAGAAAATACCACCCAGGCATGACCACCACACCGGAGCATATGCCGGTGAAACATGAAAAGCACCACCGGTGGTCACCTGGGCGGTTAATGAACTGGGCAAAGGACATTGGTGATGAAGTCTTGCTCTGGGTGAAAGCACAATTAGCACAAAAACACCATGAAGAGCAGGCGTATCGTGTCTGTTTAGGGCTACTGAACTTATCTAGAAGTTATCCTGCTGAGCGGCTAAATAACGCATGTGCCATCGCCAATCATTATCGTTTATATCGGCTAAAACACATCAAAGACATCCTCAGTAGCAATCAAGATAAATTGCCTGCACCGTCAGAAGAGCAAACGACGAGATTGCCCCAAGCCCATGAAAATATCCGTGGCCCTAAAAGCTTCCATTAATTAAAGGAAATCCTATGTTAGAACAAACAGTAACACACCTTCGCCAACTCAAACTTAGTGGCATGGCTAATGCGTTAGTCAATCAACTAGAGCAACCTAGTACCTACGAAGGACTATCCTTCGGTGAGCGATTACAATTGCTGGCAGATAGCGAAAACCAAGAACGAGAGCATCGTAAACAACAGCGATTACTTAAAGCTGCAAAACTTAAATTAGCCGCCAATGCTAGAGACATTGATTATCACCATCCCCGAGGGCTCAACCAATCGATGATGGCATCACTACTACAATGCGACTGGTTAAATAAATCACAAAACTTACTCGTCACCGGCCCTTGCGGTAGTGGTAAAACCTATATTACTTGTGCGCTTGCGCATACCGGTTGCATGAAAGGTTACAGCGTCAAATATTACCGACTATCGAGATTGTTACTTGCGCTGACACAAGCTAAAGCCGATGGCACTTATAGTCGGGTGCTACAGTCATTGGCTAAAATTGATTTACTGATATTAGATGATTGGGGTCTAGAACCATTAAAAGCGGCACAACGAAATGACCTGATGGAGATAATGGATGATCGACATGGCAGTACATCGACGGCAATAATCAGTCAACTACCAACGGATGAATGGCATCAATCGATTGGTGATAATACGCTCGCGGATGCAATCTTAGATAGGCTAATGCACAACGCACATCGGATAAAATTAAAAGGTGAATCGATGAGAAAAACACAATCTAAAATTGACCATCGTGAACACTTAGGTTAAAAATGTCATGAACCCAATGCGTGAAATTTAAGTGTTCACGATAAAACCGGAATCGGTGTTCACCATCACCGGAATATGCAACAAACGAATTCAATGCTTCGGTTATGTTATCCATGAAATGCTCCTTTTTTCTACAACTGCAGTAAATAAATATCATATTCGACGCGATAATAAAATATTTTTATGACATTTTTTATACAACCTAGAGAGTTTCTTTAATTTTTTTACTGTTTTTTTCTAGCCAAAATATGGGGTAGCTTACGATGGCAAGTTATTTAATTTTAATTAATTTTTAACTTGGCTATGCTATAGTGAAGCCAAAGTTAAATTACCAATAAAGTGTTAATTAAAACCATGTTACTTGTTGTTTCTCCAGCTAAAAATTTAGATTTTGAGTCGCCACTTGCTACTCAACAATATTCTCAACCTAGCCTGTTAGAGCATAGTCAATTATTGATTGATCGTTGCTTGTCTTTATCTCCAGCCGAGATCAGCTCGTTGATGTCGATCAGCGATAAATTAGCCGGTTTAAATGCCGCCCGTTTTGGCCAGTGGTCTCAGCCTTTTGATCAAAATAATGCTCGGGCAGCGGTATTGGCTTTTAATGGTGATGTATACACAGGCCTAGATGCAGCAAGCTTTAGCGAAGCCGATTTTAACTTTGCTCAATCACATATGCGTATTTTGTCGGGCTTATATGGTTTATTAAAACCACTTGATTTAATGCAGGCTTATCGTTTAGAAATGGGCACCAAGTTAGATAATGTTCGAGGGCAAAATTTTATATGAATTTTGGGGCAACATTATCACCGATAAATTAAATGAGGCTTTAGCTGAACAAGGCGACAACATTTTAATTAATCTTGCTTCTACGGAATATTTTAAATCAGTAAAGAAAAAGCAACTTGAAGCCGATATTATTACGCCAAGCTTTAAAGATTGGAAAAATGGTCAATATAAAATGATCAGTTTTTTTTGCCAAAAAGCACGTGGTTTGATGGCACGTTATATTATTCAGCATCAATTAACTGAGGTTGAACAATTAAAAGCGTTTGACCTTGCGGGTTATCAGTATAATGAAGAGTTTAGTAAAGGTAATGATTGGGTGTTTACGCGCAAAATTACTGATTAATTGAACTAAACTAAATTACACAAAAGAAAAAGCAAACTCAACCCTAATTAGCATAGTTAGCATAGTTAGCATAGTTAGTTAATGGTCACTTTTTCACATTGCATTTTAAGGAGAAAAATGCTTACTCTACTAGCCAAATTATTTAAGGCGTTAAATTCTGATAGTTCTCCACGGCAAATTTCTATTGCTGTGGTTTTAGGCTTAATTGTTGGTTTATCACCGCTGTTTAGTTTACATAACCTGGTCATTGTTTTTGTTGTCTTATTTATTCGTATGAATATTGGTAGCTTTATTTTGTCGTTTGGTATTTTCTCGGCAATTAGTTATTTATTTTCGTTTGCGATTGTTGCTGTTGGTGAGTCATTACTTACGGCTAGTTCATTGCAAGGCTTGTTTACTTCGCTTTATCAGATAAGTATTTTTAAACTTGCTCATTGGCACCATACTTATACTTTAGGTGCTGTTGTGGTTAGTGCTGTTTTGGCTATTCCTCTGTTTTTTATCTGTAATATTTTAATTACTAAATATCGCGTTCACGTTAAAGCTTTTATTGAACGTTTTAAAATTGTGAAGGCGTTAAAAGCATCGAGTTTTTATCGTGTTTATTTAAAATTGTCAGGGCAGGAGATTAGGTTCGATGAAATATTTACGTTGGCAGGGTGCTGCTTCCTTTTTTGTTATTTTTGGTGCTATTGCACTGTGTTTATATTTATTTGCTGAGCCACTGATCAAAAAAGGCATTGAAACCAGTGTTGCGTGGTATACCGGGGCGGAAGTTAATGTTGCCGAAGTTGATTTAGCATATTCGCCTTTAACACTATCTGTAAAAGGCTTTGAGGCGACAGACGCCGAGCAACCAAGCATGAACTTAGTAGCTTTTAAAGAAGCGAAAGCCGACCTTCATTTATGGCAATATTTATTAGGTAAAGTGATCATTGATGAGTTGGTGGTTGATGGTTTAAGTTTTTCAACGAAAAGAGCGTCAATAGGTGAAGTATATCTTGATACGGACGTTGCTGATGAGGAAGAAACTGCAGTAGCTGAAGGCTCTACACTTGCTGATATTAAGCAGCAGTTACCTGATCCTAAGCAGTTATTAAACGACAGTGATTTATTAACGGTAAAAGCTAGCCAAGCATTATCAGCCAGTTATCAAAGTGAAGCTGAAAAGCTGAAAGACCTTAAAGCTAAGTTACCAAGCAAAGAAAAAGTTAGCAGCTTATCAAGAAAAAGTGAAAGCGCTAGGGAAAATAGAAGTTAAGTCACTTGAAGATATTGAGCAAATTAAAGCCCAATACAATGAATTAAAAGCAGAATTTAAAGCTGATCAAGCCATTGTTAAAGCGGCTAAAGAACAATTAGCAGCAAGTAAAAATGTGTTAAGCGAACGGGTAACGGCGCTGAAAAATGCACCATCACAAGATTGGCAAAATATTGAAAAAACGTACCAATTAGAAAACATTGATGGCGCTGACTTTGCGCACTTATTATTTGGGGCGCAAGCGCGAGAGTATTACGATACAGCGATGGCAATTTATCAAAAATTATCACCGTTATTAACCGCGAATAACACGCCAGAGCAAGAAGAAAAAATAGCAGCCACTGGCCGTTATGTATTATTTGATGAAGAAAACCCATTACCTGAAATCTTAATCAAAAAGCACATTTTTCGATGAACTTACCGCAAGGTGATTTAGCCATTGATGTTAATGAGTTTACGCACCAGCACTGGTTAAGAAATTTACCAACACGTTATCAAGTCAATAGCCAAAACCTTAATCAACAAGGCACTGTTAACTTACTAGGTGAGTTTACGTTAAATCAACAAGGCTTGTTTAATACTGACGGTAAATGGACCCTTGAAGGTATGCCATTAACCAATGCTCAATTAGGTAACAGTGATAAGTTGTCATTAACGCTTAAACAAGGCAGCTTGTTTGCTGGCGGACAATATCAAGCGTCAAACACGGCAATTGATACTAATAATGCTTTTACCATTAAAAATGCACAATATGACGGTAAAGCAGATAACAGTATGGGTAAATTAGTACTTGATACGGTTTCATCTCTTGATGAATTAGTATTAAAAGTTAGTGCTGATGGTGCGTTAACGTCACCTACTTGGCATGTATCTTCACCTCTTGATAAAGCGTTAAAAAATGCGGTAAGTAAAAAGGTTGATGAAAAGCTAACGAGCTTTAAAGCAGATGTACAAGCAGGCTTAAATGATAAGTTAGCAAGCGCGTTAAACATGCCTAATGATGGTAAAGCACAATTGTTAGATTTAGAAAGCGTATTAAACGACTTAGACAACGCCTTAGATAATCTACTTGATTCAGATGTAGTTAAGCAGCAAGAAGATAAGTTAAAAGATAAACTGAAAGATAAAGCGAAAGATAAGTTAAAAGATAAACTTGGTGGCTTTTTTAACTAACCTGAGTTCGGGTTAATTAGAGCATCATGCGTTAAATATGAGCTTAATAAAAAACCGCGGTATCCAAAAGGGTATCGCGGTTTTTTTATTATTCAGTTTATCTCTTGCTTAGATAACGAAGATTAACCTTCCATTTCTTCTAATTCTAAGCCTTTTGTTTCTTTAACAAATTTAGCAACAAAGATAATAGAGATAAACGCACATAGGGCATAGAAACCATAAGTAACGGCTAAGCCAAAGCTTGCTAACATTAATGGGAAAGTCATGGTAATAGCAAAGTTTGATGTCCACTGTGATAAACCACTAATTGCTAAGCCTGAACCACGGATTTGATTCGGGAACATTTCGCCTAACATTACCCACATTACAGGGCCCCAAGAAATATTGAAAAAGAAAACATAGGCATTAGCTGCAATTAACGCCATGGTACCGTAATCACCTAAAATTAAATCACCATTTGCATCTGACGCTGAGTTCGCAAAAGCAAATACTAAAATAGCTAAAGTTACCGCCATACCGGCAGAACCAATAGTTAATAACGGTTTACGACCAATTTTGTCGATGAAATACATGGTAATAAAGCAAGCTGCAATACTTACCGCACCACTGATAATATTGATCAACAAGGCATCCGCTTCTGAAAAGCCAACTGCTTGCCACAATACCGCGCCATAATAAAATACCACGTTAATACCAACAAGTTGTTGAAAGGTGGCTAAACCAATACCAATCCAAACAACTTTACGTACTTTGTTCGTTTTCTTGTCTATTAAGTCAGCTAAACGCGGTTTGTGATGATCAGCGGCTAATGAATCTTCAATTTCTTTAAGTTTAATGGCTGATGCTTCAGCGCCGTATAAACGCGTTAATACTTCGCCAGCTTGGGCATTTTTACTTTTAATGACTAAATATCGAGGGCTTTCAGGAATTAAAAATAAAGCGAATAAAAATAAACAAGCCGGAGCTAGTTCAATCCAGAACATCCAACGCCAAGCGTCGTAACCAAGCCATAACTCAGAAACAGAAGCACCAGCAATATCAGCTAACAAATAGTTACTAACAAACGCTGAGAATAAACCACCGATAATGGCAACTTGCTGAATAGTTGTTAATGTTCCGCGAATACGTGCAGGGGCAATTTCACTGATATAAGCTGGCGCCATTACTGAGGCTGCACCTACCGCTAAACCACCAATAATACGATAGATAATAAATTCTACTGAACTGGTAGCAATACCAGAACCCCAAGCACTGATAATAAACAAGGCAGCAGCAACAATAAGTAAACCTTTACGGCCATACGTATCGGCTAAACGGCCAGCAAAAAAGGCACCTACAGCACAACCTAACAACATACTAGCAACGTTAAAACCGGTACCAACACTGTCAGAGTTAAAAGCTTGTTGTAAACCATCAACAGTGCCGTTAATAACGCCACTGTCAAAACCAAATAAGAAGCCGCCAATGGTGGCTACGCAACTGATTATTATAATAAACAGCTTGTTTTCTTGTTCTTTCATTAAAAATTACCTTTGTTATTTTTATAAAAACTAACTAAAGCATACAATAAATTTGTTAGCGCTACCATTGTTGTTTTGTGTGGATGTGACGTATTAGGATTAGATATATGTATTTTGGGCTGAAAAATATTTAAGTCTTTCTTTTTAGTAACACAAAGTTTAATCGAATGTGAACTTTAAATAGGACTTAATTGACGATCTGCTGCAATCAGGTTAATCACTTTTCTAATTTTTGTATCAATGAAGCCGGCTAATAATTTATTGTGCTGTTCCAATAATAGTTGTTCTTTTTCTGTTAGCGCCAAAAAAGCATCAATTTTGTTTAATTGTGCTTCATTGCTAAAACATCGTCAGCATAAATTTTTTGCGTAATATCTTCGTTATTTTCTGATTGTTGTTGGATCTGGTATTGCTCAGGCAACATTAAATGCAAGGTTAAGGAAAGTAAGTTATTTTCATCACCATACCAATTAGCGGTCATGGTTTGAAAATTAAATTGTGCTTCAAGTTTATTACTTATGCCGACAATTTTAGGGTACAGCACGGTTAATGGCTTTGAGACCTCAATGTTAATAGGTAATTGCTCAGTCATTTTTATTAATACTTATTATTGTTGTCATCTTTAGATACAGAGACTAGCGATTTTGTTAGAATAATTCATCTTATTTTACCTATCTCATTTTGCTTTATGACAAATTCAACCTCATCAACTCAACCAAATAATCCTTTGCATGGTGTTACCTTAGCAACTATTTTAGAAAAATTAGTGGCAACACTTGGTTGGGAAGAAATGGGTAAACGAATAAAGATTAATTGTTTTACCAAAGACCCTAGCATTAAATCGAGCTTAAAGTTTCTGCGAAAAAACCCCTTGGGCACGAGAAAAAGTTGAACAATTATATATTGATACCTGCTGTGGTTTTGTTTTGGCCTGATATCGATAAAAAATAGCCGTAATACAGCAGGGGAGTATGCGGGCGTAGCTAACGATTATTTTGGCTAGCAACTCTTATTCTTTCTGCGGGAATGCGAAATTGACACATTAAATAGTGTTTAAAGTCTGCAGGGTAATCTTGGTCGTTAAGTGCTTTTTCCATACATAATAACCAGGCATCACGTTCGGTTTCGCTTACGGGTAAATGACAATGGGCTTGGGGAATATTAATCCCACCAAAATGCTCGCTGTATAGTTTAGGGCCACCAAGCCAACCCGATAAAAATAACTCAACTTTTTTTGCGACAAAGTTAAATCGGGCTGATGCATAGCTCTGATCACTGCGGCCTCAGGCAAGCTATCCATATATTGATAAAAATCAGCGACAAGCTGCTCGATGCCGGCGAGTTGCCCCGCCGCTTTGTATGAGTTGTCGTTAATGCCGTAGGTCATTTTTTTATGTTCTAAGTGAGCTATAAAAGCGGTTATAAAATACGAGCGCGAAAGTTTCGGCCTTTCATTTTACCGTCGTTAATGGTTTTTAAAGCCACTTTAGCAATAGTGCGATCTACGGCAACATAAGAACGTAAATCAAATAATTGAATTTTACCGATCAATTTACCTTCTACTTTTTTAGTTGAGGTAAGCGCCCCTAAAATATCACCAGCACGTACTTTTTGTTTTTTACCGCCGTCAATTTGAATGGTTACCATAGTTGCAGTTGTTGGTGCTTTGTTAAGTACCTCTAACGGTGGTAATTCTTCTGCTTCAATGTCATGACCAAGGTAAGTTTCTAATTTCATTACCTTGTGAGCTTCTTTGTGGCTGATCAATGAACAAGCAATGCCTTTACTACCGGCACGACCGGTTCGGCCAATACGATGCACATGAATTTCAGGATCGTGGGCAATATGGTAATTCACCACCATATCAAGGTTGTCGATATCTAAACCACGTGAAGCCACATCGGTTGCCACTAAAACAGCAATACTCTTGTTGGCAAATTGCACTAAGGTTTGGTCACGATCACGTTGCTCTAAATCACCATGTAGGGCTAAACAGCTAAAACCTTTGTTAATTAAACTATCGGCTAGCTCTTGCACTTCAACTTTAGTATTACAAAAAATTACCGCAGATTCTGGCTGATGCTCCATTAATAACAATTGCACAGCATGAATGCGTTCGCTGTTATCAGAAACCTGATAAAAACGCTGACTAATACTTGAAGCGTCGTGTTTCGACTCAACCTTAACCATTTCTGGTTCAGTCATAATATGTTCAGATATAGCTTTAATTTGCTTTGGAAATGTTGCGCTAAATAACAAGTTTTGGCGCTGAGCCGGACACTGCGAAAAAATGTAATCTAAAGTGGCTTGAAAACCCATTTCTAACATGCGATCCGCTTCATCTAAGACTAAGGTGTTAACCTCGGATAAATCTAAACGGCCGCGGCCTAAATGATCTTCAATTCTGCCAGGGGTACCAACAATAATGTGTGCGCCATGCTCTAATGAACCAATTTGTGGGCCCATAGGTGTACCACCACATAAAGTTAATACTTTAATATTGTGGGTGGCTCTTGCCAGTTTGCGAATTTCTTTCGCTACTTGGTCAGCTAATTCACGTGTAGGACATAATACTAAGGCTTGAATGCGAAAGCGTTTAACATTTAAGTTGTGCAAAATACCTAGAGCAAAAGCGGCGGTTTTACCTGAGCCTGTTTTACCTTGGCCAATAACATCTTTACCATTTAACACATGCGGTAATGCTTGTGCTTGGATCGGTGTCATTTCGTTGTAGCCTAACGTTGATAAATTATCGACCAATGCTTTGCTTAATGATGTTGAAGAAAATAGCGTGTTTGCCACAATGAAAGTACCTAAGCTTATAAAATTAAGCGCATTATAACAGAGCGATATCAGGAACAGGTGAATTATCTGGAATTTTATCTGGTATAGTAGCGCTAATTTTGTTGATTTAGGAATTTTGCTTTGCAAGCAACACAATCGTTAGAAAATGGCTCAGTAGTTAAACAAAAAATAGCTATTTTTGTTGATGTACAAAATATTTATTACACCACCCGACAAGCTTATGGTCGGCAGTTTAATTATCGTCAGTTTTGGCAACAAATTAGTGAGCAGGGTGATATTGTTTTAGCGAATGCTTATGCGATTGCGCGAGATGATGACCAACAACATAAATTTCAAAAGGCGCTAAAACATATTGGCTTTAACGTTAAACTAAAACCTTATATTCAACGTAGTGATGGTTCAGCTAAAGGCGATTGGGATGTAGGGATTGCTATTGATGTTTTAGAAGCTGCGGAAGCGGTTGATACCATTATTTTATTATCAGGTGATGGTGATTTCGATTTATTAATGCTGAAAGTGGCAGGAAAATACAGTTGTAACACTCATGTTTATGGCGTACCGCAACTAACGGCTACCTCGTTAATTAATTCTGCCAGCCATTATCACCGCATTGAAGATAATTTATTGATGTAATTTAAGAGTTAAAACAAATGAAAAAAGTGGTGTTTTATACACGAAATAATTGCCCACATTGTGACAATGCTAAAAAATATTTAGATAGCCAAAATATTCAATATCGGTTGTGTAATGTGCAAACGCCGGCAGGGCAAAAAGAATTTAATCGCTTAGGCTATAAAGCTGTGCCTGTTATTAAAGTAGGCGCTGATTATATTAACGGCTTTACTATTAAAAAATTTCAACAATTGTATCAGTAGAGGTGCTTATATACTGATGAAAGATTATGATAACATTATCAAATTCTTAAAAGTATTGGTAACTTGATAGGTAACCATCTCTTATTCATGGACGATAAATGCGCGCTGTAAAATTATGCTTATTCTTGGGTTGCTTACTATTAAATAGCATAGCAACATCAGTGATGGCGGAAGAAAAATTCGCCATGCTGATCACCATTGAAGAAGATATTTATCAAGACCCGTGGCAAAGTTATCAACGTATTATTGCTTTACGTCCAAGACTTGCCGATCAACCTCGTCGTGTACAATTACTTTGGCAGCAACAAAAAGCGACGGCTGAAAACCTATTGTATTTTTATGATGATTTTATCGAAACAGTAGCTGAGGCGAGAAAACTATTAACCAGTGAATCAAATCCTAATATTAAAGCGCGGTTAATTTTTTATGCCGGCTTAATTGCGCAACGTAATAATGAATACAATAAAGCGACAGAGCTTTTTAACAAAGCAAATGGAGCTTGCGCAAACCATTGAAAACTACACCTTATATATTCAAATCAAGCAAGAGCTTGCTTATACCCGCAGTTTAACTGAGTTATTTGATGCATCATTAAAAGACTTACAGTCAGCTTATGTTGAAGCCTTTGCATTAAATGATGACTTTTTGATCGCGGTGATCAACGAAACCTATGGTGCTATTTATGGCTACATGAATGAATACCAAAAGTCGGTTGATTATTACCAAAAAGCTTATGAAACTTACGAACAGTTTGGCTATAAGGCACATGTAGCAGAAGCCGCTTACGGTTTAGCTTCCACTTATCGATATTGGAAAAAATACGATTTAGCCATTGAATACTTCGAACATTATCAAGAGCTCATTAAATACACGCCTAATTTAGAAATCAGCTTTTTAAGTGCTTATGGCTTAGGTATGACCCTAGCTGAAAAAGGAGACTGTCAGCAGGCGATTAAAATTATTGATAAAGGTTTAACATTAAACGGTGCAATTGATTACAACGCCGAATTGTATAAGCGTAAAGCTATGTGTTTAATTAAACTCAATCAATTTCAACAAGCTCAAACTGCTTTAGATAAAGCCAATGCAATATTTGCCGATATTCCTGAATTAACTGGCACTAAGTGGCAATTAGAAACGCTTAAAATAAAAGGCTTATTGGCGCATGCGAAAAAAGACTACCAAGCGGCATTTGAAATTATTAATGACTATTACGAAAAATTTGCTGAACAGTTAATTGAAAATGCCTCATCAAGGCTCGTAAATGTACGCCATGCTTTAGAGCTTGAACGGAAAAATGTTGAGCTCGATTTGTTAAGGCAACGCACCCGTGTTGAGTTATTAGAAGCTGAGCAAGATCAGCAAATTAACCGCTTAAACCGCTATTTAGTGTTTTTTTTAAGCGTGTTTATTATTGTGATTATTATTGTTTTAGTGCTTCAGCGTAAAATCCATCAAAAAGTATTAAAACTGTCGATTAAAGATGAACTTACCGACTTATACAACCGACGTTATATTTTTAGCCTTTGGGAAAAACTATTAAAGAAAACCCAAGGTAAGGGCGAAATGGCCATATTGTTAATTGATATTGATAACTTCAAAATGATCAACGATCAATACGGTCATCCTGCTGGCGATAAAGTATTAAAGCAAGTTGCCGATATTGCTCAAACCTGTCTTCGTACTGAAGACGTTATGGGGCGCGTAGGGGGAAGAATTTTTATGTTTATTGCCACGGGTTAATCAAACGCTAACTTTGAATATTGCTAACCGTTTGTTAACGTCAGTAGCTGAAGCGGATTTTTTTGTAAAAGACGACAAAAAATTCATGTTTCAATTAGTATTGGTGTGCGCAGCATACACAAGCACAATAACTTAACGATTAATCATTTATATGCTCAAGCAGATCAAGCTTTGTATCGTGCTAAACGCCAAGGGAAAAATCAGGCGGTACTGTTTCAAGAACGCAGTACAAGATAAATAGGACAATTTAAATATTGTAAGGATGTTGTTTTAACCTAGCTGCTTTACCATAAAGCAGCTATGGTTTGATTAATCTTGCTTAATCTTATTTAGTATTGTTTATTCGGGGTAGGTAACAATAAGTTAATCAATAAAGCCTTTTTTCTTCATTTCTTTTTCACTTAAATATTCTTTGCAAACTAAAGTAATACCTAAGGCAATAACAAAAAAGGCGGCAATGGTAATTAAGAGCTTCCAAAAAAGTTCGGTTTCAAATGGTGTAAACCACATTTGAACTAAAGACAAAATTACGCCAAGAATAAATAAGCCGGTACAAACTAATGAACCATATTTCATTTTTCTCTCCCTAAAATTACCACATAGGCTTCACGTTTCCAAAAAGTAACATCCGACGAATATCTTTTTCCATCGTTTGAACACGCCAGCCATTATCTGCATTGTCATTAAGGAATTCGGTGAATTTCACCGGATTAACTTTTGAACCACCTAATAATAACGATCCTAACATCCCTTCTTGATAGATAACTACTTTATATTCCATGTAAACTCCTTAGTGTGTTGAAGGTTGAAATTACCTAATTTAGCTTATCGTTAAAAATAAGTAATCTGCTCAGTGCTTTTAAGCGTATCATAAATTATCTAACTAACTTGAGTAAAACAATGTTTTCCTTTTTAAAGCAAACCCAATAAAAAAATTAACCAAATTACAAGATATTAAGCTTGAACAAGCAATGCAGGCGCAAAGAAACGGTGATATGAAAAGCTTTGCACAATTAACCTATGAAGCGGATGAAATAGAGCAACAAATTGTTGCATTAACCGCTAAAGCTAAAACCTCGTAATGCTGTAATTTCCGTATATAGCAAATAAGTGTACAAAAAATAAAATTTAAATGAACCTTTTGTCAAAACCCTACGTCTTGTTGATAACATAATACTTTGGTTTGAGCTTTTAACTTTGCAGGCAGACATTAGTGCTTTAGGTTATGGCAAACCTCATCAGTATTGTGGCGGTAATATCCTTAGTTTATTGAACTTAATGTGAATGGGTAATTTTATTTTGAACGACAAAACCAAGATAACCAGCCAAGCTGAAATTGATTTATGGGTAATTGATGCCAAACTTGGCGATGAAAAATCGTTCGAACAATTATTTAAACATTTTCAGCAAGGTTTGTTGCGCTACGCTTATAAAATACATCCTGATCCTCAAATGGCGCAAGAAGCGGCGCAGCGTAGCTGGATCAAAATTGCTAAAAATATTAATCGTTTAAATGATCACCACGCTTTTAAAAGTTGGTTATTTCAAACGCTACATTGGCAAATGTTAGATTTATTGCGCAAGCAAAAAAATGCGCCTGAATCTCTTGATATGGAAATGCTTGATAGCCTGCCAGCGCAAACAACAAAAAGCTCTCAAGCTAATAGCCAACAAAGCGAATTACATTTTCATATTTCACAACTAGCCGACATTGATAAACAAGCTATCCATCTTTTTATCTGGAAGAATTAAGCTTACAAGAAATTCATATTGTCTTGAATATTCCAATCGGAACAATTAAATCAAGGCTCAACAGAGCACGTAATGTATTAAAAAATAAATTAACTAACAGTTAGGTGATTATTATGAACATTGATGAAAAAATTAAACAAGAATTAGAAAATGAAGCTGAAATACTTGATCAAGTACTGGTTCAGCGCGAAGGCATATTTTCTATGTTAGCTCACGCTTTTAAAGGCGCTTTAGGCGGCTGGATGATATTAATTTCGATTGTTGTTTTAATCGTAAGTGCGCTAATGATTTGGGCGGGCTATCAATTCTTTTTTGTTAGCACATTACTTGAAGATAAATTGCATTGGGGCATGATTTTAGTGATTTGCTTGATTGTTCAAATTGCAATGAAAATGTGGACGTTTATGGAAATGAACAGAATGTCAGTACTACGAGAAATAAAACGGCTTGAAATATCTTTAACTCGTCGTTAAGGAGAAATATTAACTTAAGTAGTTTATTCGCGGTGCATGAGTAAATAAGCTGTTTTTTGTTAGTTTGCGTAAGTTGTTTGTTGTTTTGCTCTAATGCGGGCGTTAAGATTTGTGAGTAAAAGGTATGTTAAAGGTAAGTTACTAATGAACACTTTTATTCAATTTAGAGTTGATGAGGAAACCAAACGCCTAGCGCAGTTAATGGCAGAAAGCCAAGGGCGTACATTAAGTGACGCATGTCGTGAACTTACCGAAAGCTTAGCCGAAGAGCAGCGCAAATTGATGAACCATGATGTATGGTTATCAGAGCAAATAAATGCGGCATTTGATAAGTTTGAAAACGGAAAGGCGAATTTTATTAAACATGCTGACGCACAAAGCTTGATGGAAGCAAGGAATCAGAAAATCAGTAATAGAGATAATAGATAATTCTGAGAGAATATAAATCAATTAGGCAATTAGAATAATTCGGTTGTTACACCAAAAACAAAGTTTTTTGCTAGAGTAACTAGGTAATTAACCGCTTTGTCAGTGACTAAACATCACAATCACTAACTGTGCGTTGCTAACATCTTGATGGTTATGATGAATTAACGTTTAAGGTGATGGTTTATGGTTGAATTTCTTAGGGGGATTAAACAATAAAAAAAGGTTACTCAGTATTTACTACAGAGTAACCTTTTATGCTTTTTAACTAAGGTTTTATTGGTTAAAGGCGTTGCTTAATCGAGCGCTTTAAACCGAATAGCAAAGCCGCCGCTGGTGGCTAGGTTAATGCTTAATGAGTCGCTTGCGCTAACGGTTTTTTGTTCAATAACGATATCGTAAGGTTTAGTGATCCAATCGGCATTATCACCGTCACGGTAAATTTGTGCTTCATACTTTTTGTTAGGTGCTAAAAAGTCGAGTTTAAAGCTTAATTCACGGGCATGTTCATCGGTTAAACCACCAACAAACCAATCATCACCATCACGTTCTTGACGGGCAAAAACAACATAGTCACCAATTTCTCCGGCAATTGCGCGGCTGATTTCCCAATCGGTTGGTACATCTAAAAAAAATTGAAAGGCCGGCAAGTTTTTTTCGTAATTACGTGGTAAATCAGCCGCCATTTGAATAGGGCTATATAACACAACATATAAAGCTAATTGTTTCGCTAACGTGGTTTGTGGACGGTTGGCATCTTTATCTAAGCCATTAAAGCCCATATCAAAAATACCTGGGGTAAAATCCATTGGCCCCGCTAACATACGAGTAAAAGGTAAAATTGCCGTATGCTCAGGTGGGTTCGGTGGTGTGCCCCAAGCGTTAAATTCTTGGCCACGAGCGCCTTCACGGGCAATCCAGTTCGGGTAGGTACGGCGTAAGCCAGTATCTTTTATTGGCTCGTGAGTATTGATTGATATTTTATATTTAGCGGCGGTTTTTATGTTGTGTAAATATTCATTAACCATAAATTGGCCGTCGTGCCATTCTTTGCGAATAATGCCGTTTTCATCAATCCTTTTTTATATTACCGCCGTCAGCGACATAACCGGTTTTAATTTGGGCGACATTGTGTTTTTGATACAGGGTAAATGCAGCTTCCATTTGTTCGCGATAGTTAGTAACACTGCCTGAGGTTTCGTGATGGCCAATTAATCGGACACCAACTTTTTTGCCATGGGCGCTGACTGCATCAATATCAAAATCAGTGTAAGGTTTAGTGAAATTAAAAATATCACCATTGTGGAACCAATCATCGTCCCAGCCATAATTCCAGCCTTCAACTAACACGCCTGCAAAACCGTATTTAGCGGCAAAGTCCATATAACGAATGGTTTCACTGGTGGTTGCACCGTGCGTTGGACCACTGCCCCAAGTAGTTTCTTTAACATGCATGCCCCACCAAATACCTACGTATTTAGCTGGTTCTACCCAAGAAACATCACCGAGCTTATTCGGTTCGTTAAGATTTAAAATAAGGTCTGAATTTAACAAGCCGGTGGCATCTTCACTAATTTGGATGGTTCGCCACGGTGTTTTAAAGTTAGCACCGGTTTTTACGCGAATACCGTCTGACCAAGGCGTCAAATCAGCTTTTAATTGGCCGGTTCTACGTTGGTTTAAGGTCATGCCAGCATAATCTACGAGGGCTGCTTCATGAATACTAACATGGGTGCCATTAGCAAGTTACATGGTCATCGGGGTATGAGTGTGCAACGCTTTACTTAGTGGCGTCGTTTCATATACGTATTCGTAACGGTTAAATTCACGAGCAGGGATCCAATACGCGGTGGCATGGTCGGCATCGGCAATATAAAACTCGGTTAACTCATCAATAATTTCAATATTACCGTTTAAGCCGTTTTGTTTTGGTACTTCGTAGCGAAAACCTAAACCGTCGTTAAATACCCGAAAACGCACATTAAACGTATTGGCGGCGGCACGATTGGTTGTAAAGGTAACAAATAATTCATTGTGGTGATCAACTACATGTTTGCGTTCACCCCAAGGTTGTTGCCACTGGCTTTTACTTGACGATTGTTTGCTAGCTGAAATGGTAAAACCTTCATCAAAAGCGGCAACTTTTTTAAATGCCATACCCAATTTAGAATTGGTTAAAACATCTTTACCATTAAATGAGACTTGATAGTTTGGCGTTTTGTCGTCATTGACTGTAAGGGTGATTTTGCCATCAGGTGAGCTTACATTAATAGTTTCTGCAAGTGTTAGCGGGCTAACTGTCAAGCCAGTTAACACTAGGCTAGTTAATGCTAAGGGAATTAATTTTTTCATAGAAATACTTATAAAAAAGAATGATGCTTAATCATAAGTTCTAGCACAAATTAAGAGATACACCTTACATACGTATTCAATAAAAATAATTACGAAAACATTAGTTTTAATTTAGCTACTTTAACCTAGCTATTTTAAATGAGTGACTAGTTGAGGTTAGCTATTCATGGATAGATAATTTTATTGCGTTTTAATGTTGATTATCCAACGTAAAATAGCGGGGTATTTTGATAAATCAAAACCACCTTCGTCAGCAACATGGGTATAACCATACAATGAAATGTCGGCAATGGTGAGGCTGTCGCCAACAAGGTAAGGCGTTTGTGCTAGCTGTTGTTCCATCACGCTTAATGCTTTATTTCCGCCCGCTTGTTTACTGTGGTAACCCGCTAAACGATCTTCAGGTAGGCCTAAATATTTATTAATAAAACGAGCAACCGCAATGTAAGGTTCATGACTGTACTGTTCAAAAAATTGCCATTGCAGCACTTTTGCTCGTGTTAATTTGTCACTTGGTAATAACGCAGTACCATCGGCAAGGTAATTTAATATCGCGTTAGATTCAGCAATAAATTCGCCGCTGTCTAATTCAAGTAATGGAATTTTACCATTAGGATTTTTAGCTAAATAGTCAGGGCTTTGGCTTTCTTGTTTTAGTATCTCAATATGGCACCATTGATGTTCAATGTTTAATAGTGCCAGTAATAATTTAACTTTGTAGCAGTTGCCTGATTGAATATCACCATAAACTTTTAGCATTTGATCTTGTCCTTAAGCCGTTATTTTTAGCCTATTAAATGAATAAACGGCGGAAATTGCCAACGGGTTGTTAGACATGTTGTTATGTTGCAACCCGTTTTTCATTTTTTGAGTTTAAGCTAAGGTTTACACCGAGACAATACTAGAGCGTGTTGATCTTTGCTTGGTTTATTGCTGGTTGTATTGTTTAGTTAGTTTCTCTTGTTAACAAATACCGCGGTGGTAAACGCAGGTACTTGCGCATAGGTCTTGTTATCTGTACTAATTATTTTACTTTTCGCTGCTGTTTTATCAGCACCTTGTTGTTGAACCGGATGTAAAACAAAGCCGCTTAAACCCTGATATGCTAAGGTTTGGCTGGTGAGATTATTGTTAAACACCACCATAATTTGTTGATAGTTGTTATCAACAATAGGTGTTTCAGTGTCGTCTAATAACATCACTATTAACCCTTTTTTCTGCTCTGTGCCAGTATTTAAAAAAGCTAACTTTGTTGATTATCGCTTGCGCTGACGTTAGGCGGAATAATGACGAAGAACTGCGAATCTTTAAAAGCTTCAAGGCTTGCCGAGGCAAACTCGATATCACTTGACGTTGCGCGATCGCGACCTTGATTATTTTTGATTAACGTTTGAATAAGCGGCCAATTAGCTTCGTCTTTTCTTTTGGTAGGCCAACATGTGGTAAAGTTATTATGGCTTTTGCTGTAATCAACTAAGTTAAACCAGTCGTTATAATCGTAACTGTCTCGTAAAAATGATTTAGAGCGTAATAACTCTGAGCCCATGTGAATAAAAGGAATACCTTGCGCTAAAATGGCGTACGACAAGCTTTGGTTATGCAAGCGCACTCGTTGCTCTGTGGTGGCGTGATACGGCAGGCGATATTGGCTGTTATCCCACAAGGTTTGGTTATCGTGTTTAGAAACATAATTAATGGTATCTGCAGGATCAAGTGCGTAACCGGCAGGTTGATCGCCATAAATAAGATCTTTACCCACAATTAGCTGGCCTTGTGCGTTTTCAAGTGGAAAGTTGGCTAAGTTACCCGCTAAACCAAGGCGTAGTTGATCCATTAATGAATAATATAAACGATTCATTTGGTTTTGCATTTCATTGTTGAAGGTGCCTAAGCCATTACCAATACTCTGATTTTTACTATGGTCAAAACCTGAAACATTAAAACTTGAACCACGAACGGCATCGCGCAATCTGTCGGTATAGGTGCCAATTTCAGTACCAGCTAAGCAACTCTAACTGACTAGCTTGAATAAATTGTTGGTTATTGGCTACCTCGCCAAAGTTCCAGCCTTCACCATAAAAGTAAGTGTCAGGGTCAATGGCACGAACAGCATCACGGGCTTTTAACATGGCGGTTTTAGGTTGATGCCCCATTAAATCAAAGCGAAAACCGTCAATTTTATAAGCACGTGCCCAGACCACTAACGAGTCAATCATCAGCTTTTCCATCATCACGTGTTCGGTTGCGGTATTATCACAACAGGTTGATTGCTCAATTTTTCCGGTAATAGGGTGCAAACGTTGATAATAGGTGGGCACGATTTTATCGAGCACCGAAGTGCCTTTTTAAACCGGCTTGGTGAGTATGGTTATAAACTACATCCATGATCACACGAAAGCCCATATTATGAAGACTTTTGGATCATTTCTCTAAATTCAATAATTCGATGAACCCCTTCAGGATTTACCGCATAGCTACCTTCGGGTACGGTGTAATGAAAAGGATCATAACCCCAGTTGTAATTGTCTAACATGCGAAGTTCACCAATGACTTGTTGAGCATCGGCACTGTTAGGATCAAAACTGTTTAATAGAGCTTGTAAGGTTAAGTGCTTATCGAATTCTTGCTGACAAATAGAGGTTTCAGGAGCCAGTTGGCAAACTTTACCTAAGGTGTCAGATAACGATATTTGTGTATGTTTATCTTCATTAATGGTGCCTAAATCAAAGGTTGGTAATAAATGAATATGGTTTAAACCGGCTTGTTGTAAGCTTTGAATGTGCTTGATACCAGCGCTGTTTTTCACTAAACGCTTTGTATTTTCCGCGATATTGCTCATTTGAAAGTTGTTGTTCGGCGGCGCTAAAATCACGAATATGAGTTTCATAAATAACCGCGTCTTCCGGCTGCTGCAAAATAATTTCGGTTTGAGAATGCCATTTTAATGGCATGGTTTGGTTGGCGTTTAAATCAATAATTTGTGAATGCTGGCTATTGGTTGAAAGGCTCAACGAATAAGGATCGGTTGTGGTTAAGGTATGGTGTTTTTTGCGTTTCAGGATGATAAACCGTAATTTGATATTGATAATAGGCTAAATGGTAACTTGCCTTGTCAGCGTCAGGCGTAAGCTTGGCAGACCAAACTCCGGTTTGGCTATCCTCTAACATGGTTAGGGTGGTTAGCGGTTTTTTATTGTCTTCGTTAAAAACTAATACCTTAACTTGGCTGGCGGTTGGTGCCCAAAGTTTAAAGGTGACTTGCTCATTTTGGCTGGCGGTATTTTTTATGCTTGCCCCTAAATCATTAACTTCATCAGCATCATGATTGCCTGTTGTGTATAAGTCATCAAGTACATTGGCAATTTGTACTTGGCTTATTTTTTTACTGTGATCAGCAAATTTAGCCGCAACATATAAACCATTTTTTAGCCATTTTTTCGCTTGTTCTGCGCTGATATCGACGTGATAGGCATTAAAATTAGTAAGGTGTGGCCATTGTTGTTTTAACGCAAGTGGAAATTCGCGGGCAGTAATATTAATGGCTTCTAGGCTCGCTGTGTTGTTTGAACCGTTGTTAATTGCGTTAATTATTTGCAGTTCGGTAATGGCTTTATGTTGTTTTGGCCATAATAACAAGTTTTGGCTAAGCCAATGTGCTGAAGCGTCAAGTTGGCTTTGTGTTGTTAATTGCTTAAGTTCATTAACATTGATTATTGCATCGTTACTTATTAACGGCTGCTTTGCATTATTGTCAATTATTTAACGGCTGGCAAGCACCGAGCATATTTAAGCTACAAAGGGTAATAAAGCAGGTAGCTAGCTTCAGATGTTTACGTAATTTCGTCGTATACCACAAAGTTGAATTCATAAATTTTCCACAGTTTTTTATTTATTAATAAGTCTAATAGCAAGTTAATTAGTTAGCTTATTCTTATTTATTGTTATTTGAGTCATGGCTAATAAGGTATTCGAATTAATGACAAATTGATAAAGCATTGCATACGTATTCATTATTATGTGCATTGCTGGTAAATATCGCTAGAACTAGCGGCTTTATTTTAATGTTTTTTTGAAATTGTTTTTATTATCTTGTTGTTATAAATGGTTTTTATTTTATCTTGTTGGTTTTTATCTCCTCGTTTTATTTTCTGTTATTGCTTGGTAAACCTGCTTTTTTGACAGCTTTTTGAATACGTATGCAAACTGTATTCAGCATTTGTTGCTCAGCCTATATTGGTTACCAACCATATTCATAGTTACAAAATGGTTACAAAAAATAACCTGGGTTTGCCGGAGAGCAAACTCCATAAAAAAGTCATGGACGAATATAGGAGAGAAGATATGTTTAAATTAAACAAGGTCTCGATTGCTTTAATAACCAGTGGCGCTATGGCGTATACGGGTTCACTTGCTGCCGAAGAAGCACAAGTAAATAAAGCTGCCGAGGTAGAAGAACAAGTTATTGAAGTGATTGAGGTTACTGGATTTCGTCGATCATTAATAGAATCATTAAATCAAAGCGCTTTTCAGATACGGTATCTGAGCAAATTACCGCTGATGATTTAGGTGGTTTACCTGATGTCTCAATGGCGGATGCCTTAACGCGCTTACCAGGTATTGCGGCAGTACGTACTGGTGGGCAAGCGGCAGAAATTAATATTCGTGGTATGGATGGTGGTTTTGTTTCATCAACATTAAATGGTCGTGAACAAGTTTCTACCAGTGGTAGCCGTTCAATAGAGTTTGACCAATACCCATCAGAGCTTATTTCACAAGCAGCGGTTTATAAATCACCAAAAGCATCACTGATTGAAGGTGGTGTTGCTGGCACGGTGGAATTAAAAACCGCCAGTCCTTTGCAGGTATTGAAGCAAGAAGCGCATAAATTTACCGTTAATGCCCGTGGCATGTATAACGATCGCGCGAGTGAAGTACACGATGCCGAAGAGTTTGGTCATCGTTTAAGTTTTTCTTATCAAGGTAAATATTTAGATGACACTTTAGTTCTTTAGAGTTATGCCCACGATTTATCAACTATAGTGGTGCTACGTTTATTGGCTGAAGCAACGACGATGTGGATGGTTTAGCGAATGATAACAAATTTCAGACGATTGTGTTGAATGAATATATTTGAAGGTTTTGAATTACAGCATTTAGGCGGTGAAGAAAACCCGCAATGGTTATGTTAACGGCTGAATGGCAACCTAATGATAGTTTTAAACTACGCTTAGACGGTTTTGTTTCTCAGTTTGACAGTGAAACTTTTTGCCACTTGGTTACCAGGTTAAATTAGGCGGCACTACGGGTGCTTATGGTAATGCTGTCATTGAAAACAATGTTATTGGCAACGGTAAACTGGACTTCAGATGGTTACACCGTATTGAAACCGTTAATGATGATAACCAAAGATTTTGATAAAGTTGAAAACTACGGTTTAAATTTAGAATGGCAATTAACGGAAAATTTAAGTGCTAATTTAGATGTGTCATTGTCAAAAGCGTCAAGTAACTTCCGTAATGGTTTGTTATGGGCATTAGTTATGAAGATGCTAATGCTGATACGCCGATGTTAGATAGCACTTGAACGTCTCATTAGTTATGGCTTAAATGGTTTAGATGCCCCCGATGTTGGTTTTAATCAAGCTTCGAGCACCAACCAGTCTTGATCACGTGATGCTAGTAAATATGGTTTATCGTTTGAAAATACCATTGAAATGGAAGTGTACGGTTAGATTTACGCTACAAGTACTTGATAACGATTATATTTCAGCGATTGAGTTTGGTGTTCGTTATTCAGATCGTACTTACACCAATGATCGTTCAGTGCTTGAATATGGTGATGATGGTGCGTTTTCAACAACCGAAGCGCCGTTAAAATTAACCGAAGATATGACCACCATTGTTGATTGGAAAGGTGAGTTTTCGAACTTCCCAAGCTATTTAGCTATAGATAACGACAAAGCACTGGCAGCATGGTTTCCTAATGGCGTACCTCAACCGGTACAAACTTGGGGCGCAGACTCAAGTGGTGTGATGAACGAAAGTTATGCTTGGACCATGCATCAAAGTGGCGAAGTGTATGAAACGGTTAATTCAGCTTACCTATGGCGAATAAATACTGAGGTTTCGGTTTACCAGTAACCAGTAACTTTGGTGTTCGTGGTAGAAACAAACCAATATGCAACGACCTTAGAAAATGTTGAAAATGATCCACTTGCCGGCACAAAACTTGTTGATGAAGCCGGCTTAGTGAACGACAGATATGCCCCTAAAGTCGTGGGTTTTTAACTTATACGATTATTTACCGTCAATTAATTTAAATTTTGCTTTAACCGATAACGACCAACTACGTGTTGCCGCCGCTAAAGTCATGTCACGTCCTGATATTAGCCGCTTGGCAGGGGATCGCAGTACTAATTTTGATTATACCCGCGATATTATCACCGGTTCTATTACCAATAACCCTTATTTAAAACCATTCTACGCTACGCAATATGATGTTTCGTATGAGCGTTATTTTACTGAAACTGACGGTTGCTTTTGTTGCTGCTTTATTTTTTAAAGACATTGAATCGTTTGTGCAAAAAGTAAAAATTTATGATTTTAACTTTGCTGAAAATGGTTTCTATGTCCCTGAAACGATTGGAAGATCCTGATTCAGGCCGAATGGTAACCGTTGACCCAGTCGGTGAATATGAATCAGCGTTTAACAACGCCGAAGGTGGTTATATTCGTGGTATTGAATTACGCTTATACGCAAGTATTTTCATTCCTACCTGATTTTATGGTCTGGCCTGGTGTGAACGTGAGTTATTCATTTACACAAAGTGAAGTCAGTATCAAAACTGATTTAGCAGGCAGTGAACGTGAACAACCGTTACCGGGTTTATCTGAAAATGTTTTACAAGTAACCGCCTTTTTGGGAATATGCAACGATTTTGAAACTCGTTTAAGTGCTCGTTATCGTGATGAGTTTGTTTCTGAGCAATGGGGTTAACGAGCAAGTGGTTAACTTTGACGAAGAAATTGTTATGGATTTTCAAGCGTCTTACAACGTTAATAAAAATTTAGGATTGTTATTACAAGTTAATAACTTAACTGATGAACCAACGCAAAGTTACTTTGGTAGCACCGCTTATTCTGGCACAACGCAATACTTTTGGTCGCCAAGTATATTTTGGCGCGAATTATTCGTTTTAATTACCAATAAAAGTAACAAAAATTAATGAGGAAAATAATTATGTTTACGACATCAAAATTATTCAAGATGTTGCTCGTTGCCTTGGTTTCATTGGTGATCACTGCCTGTGACTCAAGCGACGTTGAAAAAGGTCAAGTGCTGTTAACTTGTGATGTGCCATTAATCCCTGATGCCACCGGCACCAGCTGTATTGATCCACCACCAATTGATTGCCCAGCACCGACTGTGCCGGATGCTTTAAATGAAAAATGTGCGGTTGGTTTTAATCCTAATGCGGCAACAGCCAGCTATTATGCTAAAGCAAATGAGGCGGTTTTATATTACAACCGCGCTATTATTGGCGTAGATAATAGCGGTGATGTTAGCAGTTATGCCACTTTAAATTGCATTTATGGAATAACGCGAGTTGTGATTCATATCTAGAAAGTGAAATAACTTCTTGGAGTGATGGTAAAGCCTATGATGGTATTGATCCGGTATACGGTGCTATTGGGTCATTGCTTTAAAGAAGATCACGGTAGTTGTGGTAACTTTATTATTCACGAAGGCGATACTAAAGCATTAGGTGATGGCGATTTTAAAATGCCATTAATGCAAGATGATGAAGTGCATCAACGGATGAACTTTACTTTTCATGGTAAAGCGGATATTTATGAATTTCCGGTTGAAAGCTTAGGTAAACAACCGTTAAAAATATCAAATATTTCAGCGCATTGGATTGATGCTAATACCTTTACTTGGCAAGCAGCGGATGATGTTGCGCCATTAATTGCAAGTGTTAAATTACATCGTTCTGCAACAGCCGGTATTACCGCTGATGACAATGATAATAACAATGGTAGCGCGATTGAATTATTGCCTGCCGACCTTACTGATGAGCAAAAAGCAGCCGCGCCTTTAGTCGCTGATTGGCCTGCTTATAGTGGTGCATGGACGGCAGCAGAAGCTAAAGCACTATTAAAAAATGAGCTAGTCTTAGCGGCTTATAATGCTGACGGTGAAACGATTGCGGCCACATATGTACAAGCTGATCTGGTATTAGACGGTTGTATACTAAAGCTGACGATGATGCTGACGAAGCAACTTTAGGTGTGGTTTATGATGCTGGCGCAGTGGTGTTTCGGTATGGGCACCAACCGCTCAGTCAGTTACGCTAAAAGTATACGATGCTAACAAAGTAGAAACTGCGAGTTATGCTATGGCTGAAGATACCATGACAGGTATTTGGTCATATACAGGTGATAATAGTTTAGATCGCGCTTTTTATCAGTTTGAAGTCAAGGTTTATCATTATCAAAGCCATGCTTTAGAAACCTTATTAGTGACCGACCCTTATTCAATTAGTTTATCAACTAACGGTGAATATTCTCAGTTTGTTAATTTAAGCGATAGTGATTTAATGCCAGCAGGTTGGGATTCTCATACTATTCCTACCATCACTGATCCAGAAGATGCCGTTATTTACGAAGGCCATATTCGTGATTTCAGTGTTTTGGATGCGAGTACTAGTGAAGAAAACAGAGGTAAGTTTTTAGCCTTTACTGAAGTTGATTCAGCGCCAATGATGCATTTGAAAAAATTAGCCGATAGCGGTTTAACCCATTTTCATATGTTGCCTGCTAATGATATAGCGTCGATTAATGAAGATGCTGAAACCATTGTTGATCTTACTGATACTATCGGTGATTTATGTGTTGTTAACCCTGATGCCGGCGTTTGTGGTGAAGAGTCGGATAGCGCTGTTATTCAAGATGTTTTAGCGTCTTATAATCAATACAGTGATGAGGCTAAAAATTTAGTAGAAGCAATGCGCGGCACTGATAGCTTTAACTGGGGTTATGATCCTAAGCACTTTAATGTGCCCGATGGTATTTATGCTTCAAATCCTGATGGTGTTACCCGTATTTTAGAAATGCGTTCGATGATCCAATCGTTACATGAAACCGGTTTACGCGCGGTATTAGACGTAGTTTATAACCATACTAATTCTGCTGGCCTGTACGATAACTCAGTATTTGACAAACTTGTACCGGGTTATTACCACAGCCGTGATGTGGTCACTGGTCAAGTTTTACAATCAACTTGTTGTAATGATACTGCGCTTGAGCATCGTATGATGGATAAGTTGATGGTGGATTCACTTGCGATTTGGACAGAGCATTATAAATTTGACGGTTTCCGTTTTGATATTATGAGCCAGGGTTCAAAAGCGCAAATGTTAGCCGCACGTGATGCGATTCAAGCGATTGACGAAGATAACTACTTCTACGGTGAAGGTTGGTATAAAGATAGCCGAGGTTTTGAACGTGCTGATCAAGAAAAATATGGCTGGTACTGAAATTGCCACTTACAACGACCGTTTACGTGATGCCATTCGTGAAGCACAATTTTATAGCATTGAAGATAACAACAGCCCATTTATTCAAGCGGATCTGATCAAGTTTGGTATGGCCGGCACTTTAGCTGACTATGTTTTAAAAACTTACACAGGTACAGATACTTCTGGTAGTTCAGCGACTAAGTCAATGTACGCTAAAGATCCGGCCGATATTATCAACTATATCTCAAAACATGATAACGAAACCTTATGGGATAAACTGCAAAAAGAATTGCCGTTTGAAACCATGTTAGCGGAGCGTGTTCGTATTCAAAACGCGTCACATGCGATTGTGTTAATGTCGCAAGGCATGCCATTTTTACAAATGGGTGGTGACTTCTTACGTTCTAAATCGTTAGATAGAAATACCTATGATGCTGGTGATTGGTACAACAAAGTAGATTTTACCTTTGATTCAAATAACTGGAATGTCGGTTATCCGTTAGACCAAGGTGATTTATCAGATGAAGATTTAGTAAGCTTAGCGGCTAGTCCTTTTACTGACGCTGGTATGAGCGAGATGGAATTTGCATCAGATGTATTTAATGAGTTTTTACAAATTCGTCAAACCAGTAAATTATTCCGCTTAACTACAGCAGCAGATATTATTGAACGCGTTGGTTTTCATAATATTGGTAAGCGCCAAACGCAAAACTTAATTGTGATGAGTATTGATGACGGTACTGGTTTGCTTGATTTAGACCCCACTAATGATGCAATTGTTGTGGTAGTTAATGGCTCAGATCAGGAGCTTTCACATACGGTAGCAACGGCAGTAGGTTTTGAACTTCATACCATTCAACAAAATTCGGTTGATAGCACAGTATCATCAGCAAGTTTCAGCGCTGGCGATAATGAAGGTACTTTTACGGTGCCAGCTTTAACTGTTGCAGTATTTGTTAAACCACAAGGTGAAACACAAGGTGAAGGTTTAGCTGCTATTGCAACAGCGGGTGCGCCGGACGTTGTACCATTTGGTGATGCAGAAATATTTATTCGCGGCAGTATGACTGCTGATTGGGCTGCACGTGATCAATTAGTTTATCAAGGCCAAGGTATTTATGAAGCTAACATTGCGTTAACACCAGGTGACTATTCATTTAAAGTGGCTGATGCTGGCTGGGGCCCAATTAATTTTGGTTCACCTGCCGATACTGCCGTGGTTATTGCAAGTGATAAAACTTTAGTTGCCGGTAGTAATGACAATTTATCTATTACTGTAACTGAAGATACTTTATACACCTTTTCATTAGATGCTTCAGACCCTGAAAATCCAGTGTTGAATGTTAGCTATGAAGAACCGTATTTTGGTTCAACAGTATACCTACGTGGTGACATGAACAGCTGGAGTACGGATAATCCATTAACTTATATTGGTAATGGTCAGTATTCAGTAACATTTGATGCCACCGAAGCTAAAGATTATTACTTTAAGTTTGCTGATGCTGATTGGGGACCTATTAATATTGGCGGTATTGCCGGTGATTTAGAGATAACTGCAGGTAACGAGCACTTTTTATCACCAGGTAGTAATGATAATAACTATATGACTCTTGCTGTTGAGCAATATACTTTTATCCTTAATGTTTCGAATAAAGCCGAGCCAACTTTAACCGCTTATAGCGCGAAAATGTTTGGTGATACTACCGCTTATATCCGTGGTGATATGAATAGCTGGGGTGAGGTGGATGAACTCGTTTATCAAGGTAATACTATCTATAGCACGGTAATTACCTTAACTGCTGGAAGTTATAACTTTAAGGTTGCTTCAGGTGATTGGTCGACCGTGAACTTAGGTGGTAATGCTGATAACTTAGCAGTTAGCTTAGCTACACCTTATAGCTTGAACCAAGGCTCTAATGACAACTTGTCATTAACTATCACAGAAAATGGTAGTTATTTATTTACTGTAACCGGGCCTAATCCAAATACGGCTACCGTAACGGTAACTAAACAATAATTATTATTTAGTTCCGTAAACTTAAAAACGCCTGATGGATGACATCAGGCGTTTTTTTTGGTTTAAAATTAGCTAGAAGCCAGAGCTTGAGGCTCGAATCTTAAGGCTTGAAGCTGTTAATCCGCAAAAGAAGTAATAAACCAAACAGGATTAGCCGTTCTTGCTGTATCGGCAGTAACTGAAATAAAACGATGATAATTAGGGAGTATAAAGCTACTGTCAGACGCGTTAAGTATATCTTCTCGCCATACTTCTTCTAATTCACTATTATATTTAGTTAATGAAAAAATGACTGGATTATCTTCGTCATCATTTAGTCTAGCTCTGTAATAATAGCTGTTTCCTTCTTTATCTACTTTTACATCAATACTTGATGTTAGGACTGTGTCAAAAAGTACATCATTTTCAGTAAAGTTTGCATTATCAACAGTTATTGTTTCACTGCTATCTTGAGCCGTGAAAATAGTGTTGCCACTATTATTAATATCAAAATAACGTGGCGCAGCACCTTGATATGTTGTGGTTGTGAATGTATCTGGCGTAGAAACGCTAATTTTTTGCGTAGCAAAGGCGTGATAGTTAATATCAAAATTATAAAAGGTTGATTCTGTTGGGCTACCAGTAGTTCTTAACACCGTGATGGTATTAGTATTTGCGGCATGTTGAACTGTAGAAAGAAAAAATTGCTCATCAAGTTGCCAATCATGGCGAGTTAAATCTTGGGTTGCATATTCTTGTGCTTGAGTGATGATAATTTCTTGACCATTAATTTGAGCAATATAATGTGGCATATAAGCGATCGGGTTTTCAGCTGGTAAGCTGACCTCGCTTAAACCTTGGCTATCAGAATCAAGGTTAGCTAAATCAAGGTTATAAACATGCAGTTGATCAACATTGTTACCATTTTCATCAGCAGTCGTTGTGATGGCTGAAGCTAAGAGGTATTGCCCAGATGGTGAGATTGCTAAATTGGTTAAATCAATAGGTGTTTCAATAGTATCCACTAAAGCGCCTGTAAATATATGGTGAACGGTAATTCTATTTTCACCCGCTAAATAAATTAAAGGTCTTAATGGATCAAATGCAACACTTTCTACACTTGTAATATTGAAATCAACTAACTCAATTGTTTCAGAATCATTAGATGATTGATAATAACCAACAGAAATCGTTTTGTCTTCTATAACACCGTTTGTAGTTGAACTAATGGTAATTTCAGCGAAATGTTGACCATCACTTAATGAACTATCATTTTTATGTATTGTTATTGTTCCATCAGAGTAATTTATCTCTATATCAAGCCAATCAACATTACTAGTGGCGATCCAGTCGATATCAATTTCCGCATTATCTGTTATTGTTATAGTTTCTGTAAGTATGCTTTGATCGTTAAGTTTGCTTAAGCTTATTGCTGAATAATTACTGTCTAATCTGACATTATCGAAAGCAACTGAGACAGGAATTTCTTTAGTAATTCCAGAGGTATTTTCAGTTAAAGTTACGGTGCCTTCATAAACACCAGGGGCTGTAATTGAATTTGCTTCTGGATTTGGTGTTAAGGTAACGGTTTGATCACCACTACCAGAAGGTAGGTCAATATCTAACCAGTCAACATCACTTGTTAAGGTCCAATCGACGTCTGATGATATTATATCAATTGTTTGGCTTGGTACTGTGTCTGTGCCATATGTTTCTGTAAATTCAACTTCTGTTGTCGAAGTAGCAAGTTGCCATAGTTCTAATGAAATAGTTATATCTTTATAGGCTGAGCTAGGTGTTTCTGAGTCACCAGTAATTAGGCGTAAGGTAGTTGCTGTTGTACCGGTAAAATTAAGCTCCTCGGTATTGATCACGCTAACAGTGAGTGTTGCGGAAGTTGCCGTTACATCATTAAATTGATATTTCACCCAGGGGACAGGAGTACTGTCAGGAGCAAGCCCTCTAATTAAGCCATCACCATTAAAGGTAACTTCTATTTCAAAACTTTGATTAGAGGAAGTTAATGCTTCTTGTCTAAAAGTAACATTTGAATGATCAACATTAATGGAATAACTTTTTTCAGGAGTATCTGATTCTGAGTTACCTCCACCGCAGGCTTGTAATATTAAAAAGCTAAATAAAACAAATAAATAGAACGGTAATTTTTTTAGCTGTTGCATAATGTTCCTTGCTATTATTGCTAACGATAAATTGACAAAAGTTATTGTCACATTCTGAATCATTATTCGACTAATGTAAAAAACAATCAGCTGATATTTTTTTTATTAAGGAAATTAGCACAAAAACTGTTATTTTCACCTTGTTTACGGGTACAATGCCGATTTATTTTTGAAGTGGTTTATGGTGAAAACACCATGAATTACTCGGTGTGATAGCTTCGTTTTGAATAAAGACATTTTACATCAAGCCATTGGCTTGTTATCTAGGCGAGAGCACTCATTAAAAGAGTTACGACAAAAGTTGTCTCAACGAGGTTATGAGCTGGCCGAAATTAATGAGGTGTTAACCTTTTTAGTGGCTGAAAATTATCAGAGTGAAGTGCGTGCCGCCGAAAGTATTTTTAGAAATAGGGTAAGCCGTGGTTATGGCTGGCTTTATATCAAAAACGAGTTAAAACAAAAAGGTGTGTCGAGTGATATTCGCTATTCGATATATCAAGAACAAGACGTTGATTGGTATCAACAAGTAGCGGCAACTTATCACAAAAAGTATGCTGATACTGAGGTTATAGATCACAAAGATAAAGCAAAACGAATGCGTTTTCTTCAATATCGAGGTTTTTCTATCGATGAAATTTTATCGGTATTAAATGCAAATTAATTTATTAGGTGAGTGTTAACATGATTAAATCGAGTGCCGAAATTAGACAGGCATTTTTACAATATTTTGCTTCTAAAGAGCATCAAATCGTTAGTAGTAGTTCGTTAGTTCCAGGTAATGACGCAACCTTATTATTTACCAATGCCGGTATGGTGCAATTTAAAGATGTGTTTACCGGTTTAGACAAACGTAATTATACCCGAGCAACATCATCACAGCGTTGTGTTCGTGCTGGTGGTAAGCATAACGATTTAGAAAATGTTGGTTACACTGCGCGTCATCACACCTTTTTGAAATGTTAGGTAACTTTAGTTTTGGTGATTATTTCAAAGAAGACGCCATGAGCTTCGCTTGGAATTTTTTAACCAACGTTTTAGGCTTACCGAAAGAAAAATTATTAGTTACTGTTTATGAGTCTGATGACGAAGCCTTTGATTTTTGGGCGAAAGAAATAGGCCTACCAGAAGATCGTATTATTCGTATTGGTGACAAATCTGCCGATAAAAAGTTTGAGTCAGATAACTTTTGGTCAATGGGTGATACTGGTCCTTGTGGCCCATGTTCTGAAATATTTTATGATCATGGTGAGCATATTTGGGGTGGTCCTCCAGGCACACCAGAAGAAGACGGTGATCGTTTTATTGAAATTTGGAACTTAGTTTTCATGCAATATAACCGTCATGCTGATGGCACGATGGAACCATTACCTAAGCCGTCGGTGGATACAGGAATGGGCTTAGAGCGTATTGCTGCCATTATGCAAGGTGTGCATAGCAACTATGAAATTGATATTTTCAAGCGCTTATTAAAGCTGCTGCAAAGTTAGTTGAATGTGACGACTTAGAGCATAAATCTTTACGCGTAATTGCCGATCATATTCGCTCTTGTAGCTTTTTAATTACTGATGGTGTGATGCCATCAAATGAAGGCCGTGGTTATGTTTTACGTCGTATTATTCGTCGTGCTATTCGTCATGGTCACTTGCTAGAAGCGAAGGGGCATTTCTTTTACAAGTTAGTGCCAGCGTTAGTTGAGCAAATGGGAGAAGCTTTCCCTGAATTAGCACAACAACAAATTGTTATTGAAAAAGATGCTACGCATTGAAGAAGAACAATTTGGTCGCACTTTAGATCGCGGTATGGCTTTATTAGAAGAAACGTTAACCAACTTAAAAAGGCGATACTATTGCCGGCGAAGATGTCTTTAAACTTTATGATACCTACGGCTTTCCAGCTGATTTAACTGCCGATATTCCCCGTGAACGCGATATTAAAATTGATCAAGATGGTTTTGATGCAGCAATGGCAGAGCAACGCCAACGGGCGCAACAAGCCAGTAATTTTGGTACAGATTATAATCAGCAAGTGACTTCAGAGCAGAGCACTAACTTTAAGGGCTATACTCAAGATAGCTACACTGCCACGGTCGTTGAATTATTTGTTGATGGTCAATCTGTTAATAGCTTAAGTGATGGTCAAACAGGTTTAGTGGTGTTAGATGATACGCCATTTTATGCTGAATCAGGTGGTCAAGTTGGTGATGCGGGTGTTATTAAAACCGCTAACGGTGTTGAGTTTTTAGTTCAAGACACAGTTAAGCTAGGTAAAGCATTTGCGCATAAAGGTACGGTTAAAGGTGTTATCAATTTGCATGATAAAGTTGATGCTGAAATTGATGTCGCTCGCCGCCAAGCAATTGTTAAAAATCATTCGGCTACCCATCTATTACATGCAACCTTAAGATCGGTATTAGGAGAGCATGTAACGCAAAAAGGTTCATTATGTGAGCCGGATAAACTACGTTTTGATTTCTCGCATTTTGAAGCGGTAACAGCGAAAGAATTACGCCAAGTTGAGCGTATTGTTAACCAAGAAATTCGTTCAAATCATCAACGTGACACTAAACTGATGAATATCGAAGCCGCTAAAGCTGCCGGTGCGATGGCATTATTTGGTGAAAAATATGACGATGAAGTTCGCGTGGTAAGTTTAGGTGACAATTCAACAGAACTTTGTGGCGGCGTTCACGTAAATCGTTCTGGTGATATTGGTTTATTTAAAATTACTTCAGAGCAGGGCATTGCTGCCGGTGTTCGTCGTATTGAAGCGGTTACCGGTGAAGCTGCTATTGCTTATACGGAACAACAAGCCGATTTATTAAGTTCGGTTTCTGGTCTTGTTAAGTCTGATGTTACTAGTGTTGCTGAAAAAGTTGAGCAATTGCTTAGCCGTAATAAACAACTTGAAAAAGAATTAAACCAACTTAAACAAACCTTAGCGTCGCAAGCGGGCTCTGACTTATTAAACCAAACTATTGAAGTAAAAGGCGTGAAAGCGTTAATTGCTAATTTAGAGGGCGTTGAGGCTAAGTCGTTACGTGGCATGGTTGACGAACTTAAAAATAAAATGGGTTCAGGTATTTTAATGTTAGCAACCGCTAATGGTGATAAAGTGAGTTTAATTGCCGGTGTTACTAAAGATCTTACAGGTCAAGTGAAAGCAGGAGAGCTAGTAAACTTTGTCGCTAAGCAAGTTGGTGGTAAAGGCGGTGGTCGTCCTGATATGGCGCAAGCTGGGGGTACTGAGCCTCAAAACATTAATAACGCATTAGCGGGTGTTGAAGCTTGGTTAACTGAACAATTATCCTAGTTTAACTGCTCAACCAGTAAGTTTGGTTTACTGGTTGATCGCACTATTCTTTATTCTTTATTCTTTATTCTTATTAAATTATCGTTAACAGTGTGTTAATAAATCATTTATTAACACATTTTTGGTTAATTTTTACTATCTTGTTTCTTCTGCTTTTTGCTACAATACAGGTACTACCTGTAAGATATCGCAGAAAGTCTTCATTCAACTTTCTGAATACATCTGCATTAATTGATAATAGCTTGTCATTTTTTGTTAGCCGTATGCTTACCTGTTGTACAATTTAGTTGTATTTAACGATACAACTAAAATTAGACTTATTTCATTATGTTAGCTATTACTTTAATGGCTTAACTATGTTTAAGTATAATGAACAATATTAGCTTTAAATATTCAGTGGACTATGAAAAAGGAACATTATCTATGTTGATTTTAACGAGAAGAGTTGGTGAAACCCTAATGATTGGTGACGATGTTACCGTGACTGTTTTAGGTGTTAAAGGGAACCAAGTACACGTATTGGTGTTAATGCACCTAAAGAAGTTTCTGTTCATCGCGAAGAAATTTATATGAGAATTCAATCTGAAAAAGGTGAAGAAAGCCCATCGGGTAACACTTTCTAATTTTTAGATAATAGCCGGCTTTAAGCCGGTTTTTTTATCGCTAAATTTTCAGGTGGTGATCATTGTTTATTTCGTGTTTTTTATGAATAAATGGTTGAAAAAAAAACTTATTGCTTGAATTGTGTCCAAACAGAAAATTATTTACAAAAAGCGTTTGACATATTTTTCAGATCCATTAATATGCGCAACCACTGAGGTGAGCTGGCCGAGTGGCTGAAGGCGCTCCCCTGCTAAGGGAGTATAGGCGTTAAACCCTATCGAGAGTTCGAATCTCTCGCTCACCGCCATTATATTTATTATAATGCTCAGTGTAGAAAATGACGATGGACGCGTAGCTCAGCTGGATAGAGTACCTGGCTACGAACCAGGCGGTCGCAGGTTCGACTCCTGCCGCGTCCGCCACTTTTTAAGTGGCATATTCGTTGGGACAGCTAATATTAAGGCTGAATAAATAAGTTAATAGGCAACTTAAGTTGTTATCTTAGCAGTGAGATGTAAATAACTACTTAGCGTGAATGTTTAGCGCAGTTGGATAGACTGTACTTGAATTAGCGCTACGAACTTAGTTCGTTATCTCAGGAGTGAGATATAAAATAAATACTGACCGCGGACGCGTAGCTCAGCTGGATAGAGTACCTGGCTACGAACCAGGCGGTCGCAGGTTCGACTCCTGCCGCGTCCGCCACATTCTTTATGAAGAAAAAAAACCAGTCTAATGACTGGTTTTTTTTCGTCTAAACTTTGTTAATGCATTTAAACTTGAGCGCTAATTTAAGTCACTTGTTTTATTTAACCTGAGTTCAGGTTATTTAATAAAGCCATCGGAATTATTGTTGTTATAGCAATTTATTTCTTTTGATTAATAAATCGAATAAATAGTGCAAAATAACCGCTAATTTAGGCATTGACAGCAAATTATTTTTCTGAAATTAACAAATCATTCTTGCATATAAAAATTCGAGTGATTATTCTAATAACCAAATTATTTATTGAGAATTTATTATGGAACAGCTATTACATTTATTTACTGAAGCCGGCACGTTAATGCTTGCAGGTATGATATTTGTTTTTGCCTTTCTAGGGTTGCTTGTCGTGTTTATTAACTTGGTGTTAGCACCATTAGCTAATAAATTCCCCGATGCTAAACCTGCTGCTAGAAAATTATCAAAAACAGCTAGTAAAAAAGCCGGTATCGACTCAGGTACTGTTGCGGCTATTGGTGCTGCAGTTTCTCAATATCGCAAACAACGTCAACAATAATATAGGAGCCAATCATGACTAAGCCGTTAGGTATTACTGAAGTAGTCTTAAGAGATGGCCATCAATCACTTTTAGCTACTCGATTACGTTTAGAAGACATGTTACCCATTGCACCGGTTTTAGATGAAATAGGCTATTGGTCTATTGAATCATGGGGTGGTGCAACTTTTGACTCTTGTATCCGTTATTTAGGTGAAGATCCTTGGGAGCGTATTCGTGCTCTTAAAAAAGCGATGCCTAAAACAAAACAACAAATGTTATTCCGCGGTCAAAATATTTTAGGCTATCGTCATTATGCTGATGATGTAGTAGAAAAGTTTGTTGAACGTGCTCACATTAATGGTGTTGATGTTTTCCGTATTTTTGATGCCATGAACGATGTTCGCAATTTAGAAACGTCAATTAAAGCGGCGGTTAAAGTTGGTGCTCACGCTCAAGGTACTTTAAGTTACACAGAAAGCCCTGTTCATACTCTCGATGGTTGGTTGACCATGGCGAAAAAACTTGAGGATATGGGCGCTCATTCTTTATGTATTAAAGATATGTCAGGTTTATTAAAGCCTTATGATGCAGCTGAATTAGTAGGTAAGTTAAAAGAAACCGTTGCTTTACCTATTGCTTTGCATTGCCATGCAACTACGGGTTTAAGCATTGCTACGCACATGAAAGCCATTGATGCAGATATTGATGTGATTGATACTTCAATTTCGTCAATGAGTATGACCTATGGCCATTCACCAACAGAAACGATTGCTTCTATTGTTGAAGGTACGCCTCGTGATAGTGGCTTGAATTTAGAGAAAATGGCTGAAGTGGCAGCATACTTCCGTGATGTTCGTGAAAAATATGCGAAGTTTGAAGGTAGTTTAAAAGGTGTTGATGCTCGTATTTTATTAGCTCAAGTACCTGGTGGCATGTTGACTAACATGGAAAACCAGTTGAAAGAGCAAGGCGCATCTGACAAGTTTGATGAAGTATTAAAAGAAATTCCTCGTGTTCGTAAAGATCTAGGTAATATTCCTTTAGTAACACCAACGTCACAAATTGTTGGTACACAAGCGGTATTAAATGTTTTAACGGGTGAGCGTTATAAGTCAATTACCAAAGAAACTGCGGGTGTCTTAAAAGGTGAATATGGCGCAACAGCATCACCTGTTGATAGCGGTTTGCAAGCGAAAGTACTAGATGGTGCTGAGCCGATTACTTGTCGTCCAGCGGATTTAATTAAGCCTGAAATTGATGCCTTATCATTAGAATTAGCAGAACTTGCGAAAGAAAAATCAATTGAGTTAGCTGAAGATGTGATTGATGACGTATTAACGTACGCGTTATTCCCGCAAATTGGCTTGAAATTCTTAGAAAATCGTAATAATCCGGATGCTTTTGAACCAGTACCAACGGTTGAACAAGCAAAACCAGCAGCTAATACTGGTGCTACTGGCGGTCCAGAAAGTTTCTCTGTTAGTGTTGATGGCAAAGTTTATGAAGTAGTTGTTGCCCCTGGCGTTCAGTATTACTGACATTAAACCAAGTGTTGCTGCAGGTGATGCAGCTCTAAAACAATCGGCATCTGTACAAGCTGAAGAAACATTAAATGCACCGTTAGCGGGTAACATTTTTAAAGTATTAGTGAATGAAGGCGATGCTGTTAACGCAGGCGATGTTGTTATCATCATGGAAGCGATGAAAATGGAAACTGAAATTCGTGCGGCTTCTACCGGTTCTATCGTGGGTATTCATGTTAAAGAAGGTGATGCTGTTTCGGTAGGTGATGCATTACTTAGCTTGGCGTAGGTGAAATAATGGAACAATTAAATACTTTATGGCTTTCTACTGGCTTAGCAAATTTTGAGCTAGGTCAAGTTGTCATGATGTTAGTCGGCTGTGGTTTGCTTTTTTTAGCCATAGCTAAAAAGTTTGAGCCATTATTGCTACTTCCTATGGGGTTTGGAGCGATACTAACGAATATTCCTGTTGCCGGAATGTCGGAAGTTGGCGGCTTATTACATTATGTTTATTATGCTGGTATTGATACGGGGATTTTTCCGCTACTTATCTTTATGGGTGTAGGGGCTATGACAGATTTCGGGGCCCTAATTGCTAACCCGAAGATGTTATTTTTAGGCGCTGCCGCTCAGTTTGGTATTTTTGCGACTTTATTTGGCGCGGTTGCGTTAAATGCTATTCCAGGCTTTGAATTTACCTTAGCGGATGCTTCGGCTATTGCTATTATTGGTGGTGCTGATGGCCCAACAGCTATTTTCTTAGCATCAAAATTAGCACCAGAGTTATTAGGCGCTATTGCGGTAGCGGCTTATTCTTATATGGCGCTAGTACCAATTATTCAGCCGCCAATCATGAAAGCGTTAACGAATGCTGAAGAAAGAAAGATCGAAATGGCACAGTTACGTCATGTTACTAAAGTTGAGAAGATTATCTTCCCGCTAGGTGTTGTGATCATGGCTATATTCTTTTTGCCTTCGGCTACACCATTAGTGGGAATGTTCTGTTTAGGTAATTTAATGCGTGAAAGTGGTGTTGTTGATCGTTTAAGCTCAACGGCTCAAAACGAATTAATTAACATAGTGACTATTTTCTTAGGTTTAGGGGTTGGCTCTAAACTAAGTGCAGATGCTTTTTTAAATGTTGAAACATTAGGTATTTTAGCTTTAGGTGCTGTAGCATTTGCTATTGGTACCGCTTCAGGTGTTTTAATGGCTAAAATTATGAACAAGCTATCTAAAGATCCAATTAATCCATTAATTGGCGCAGCTGGTGTGTCAGCTGTACCAATGGCTGCACGTGTAGCAAATAAGGTTGGTTTAGAGGCTAATCCTCATAACTTCTTATTAATGCATGCTATGGGTCCTAACGTAGCCGGTGTATTAGGTTCAGCGGTTGCTGCTGGTATTCTACTTGCGTTAGTAGGTGTGCCTGCGTAGAGCGATAAATGCTAAGTTAATGATTAAGGCCGTTAAGTTTACTTAACGGCCTTTTTAATGTCTGTCTGGAAGCTGGAAGCTGAAAGCTGGAAGTTACAAGTTACAAGCTACAAGCGGTAAGTAAGATACTGAGCTTGTAGGTGTGTGGAGTGTCTTGCTTCCAGCTTATAGCTTACAGCCTAATATCTAAAGTTAGCGAGCGTTATGGATGACGTTTAAAGTGCTGCCATTGGCCATCATTATATTCAAAACATAATCGGTCATGTAATCGGCTTGCACGACCTTGCCAAAATTCGAAATAATGAGGCTTGACTCGCCATCCACCCCAAAATTCAGGTAGGGGCACATCTTGGTCTTTAAACTTATCCTGATAATATTTTACCCGCTCAGGAAGTTCTTGTTCGTGGCTTAAATGCTGACTTTGTTTTGACGCCCAAGCACCTATTTGGCTACCACGGTCTCGACTATGAAAATATGCGGCGGAGGTGGCTTGATCAACTAACTCCACTTCACCTTCGATACGAATTTGTCTTTGTAGTACTGACCAATGAAATAATAACGCAATTTTCTGGTTTTCTCTTAGTTGCTGAGATTTATCACTGCCGTAATTGGTATAAAAAACAAAGCCGTCTGGATCAAAGTCTTTTAGTAAAACCATTCTTGATTTAGGTTGGCCGTCAATACCACAAGTGCTAACAGAAACGGCTTCCGGTAATAAAATACCTGATTTATTAGCGTCATTGAACCATTGTTCGAATAATTGTATTGGTGTGGTATTGGCATCTATCTTGGGTAAAGGTAAAGCAACACCTTGGCCGAATGAGAATAAAACAGCGGAGTTTTTCAAGCAAAGTCATGTTGTGATTAAGTCGCGTAACGTATTGAGAAAGTGACCGAATAATAACACTAAATTGATATTAGCTTTACTAGATAATGAGGTTTTTCTATTAAGTTACGCAATTTAATTAATGGCCATTGGTTTTGCTGCAATTTTTACTTTCATTGTTTTGACAATAAGATAGTGTATATAGCTACACTTCCCAATCATCTTCATCATCTAACAGCTCTTTTAAACGCTTTTTCTAATAAGTCATCAATGCGCTTACGGGCAAGACAATTACGTTTAGCTTGTTCATCTGAGCTAAATTCATCATTATCAATCTTGTCTTGCTCTGAACTGACGCTAGCCATTTTAGTTTCATAATTCATGATCATATTCCCATACCTGCAAGAAAATAAGTCAGTGGTTATTTTGAAAATAGGCAAGAAAAAGAAATTTGTAAATAAAAAAAAGCGAAAACTTCTCAGTTTTCGCTTTTAGTAACAATTCATTAAACAATGTTTAATAATTAGCTAACAACAAGCTATTGCCAACCTTCAACACCATGCATGTCAGGTAGTTGATGAGCGATACCTTTATGACAGTCAATACAGGTTTTTTTCGCCACTGGCCAATGACGTTGAATGTTGCTCTGCTGCCCGTTTACTTTGTGAGGTGAAGTCCATGTAATCAAAGTTGTGACAGTTATGACATTCTAAAGAATCATTGGCTTTTAAACGATGCCATTCGTTTTCAGCTAAGCGTTTACGTTCAGCTAAAAACTTTTCACGGGTGTTAATAGTGCCAAATATTTTACCCCATACTTCTTTTGAAGCTTGCATTTTACGTGCGATCTTATCTGTCCATTTATGTGGTACATGGCAATCAGGACAAGTAGCTCTAACGCCAGAACGGTTGGTAAAATGTATGGTCGTTTTTAATTCTTCGTAAACATTGTTTTCCATTTCATGACATGAAATACAAAACTCTTCGGTATTGGTGGCTTCTAAGGCGGTGTTAAAGCCCCCCAGAAGATAATACCAGCAACAAAGCCCCCGATAACTAAAAAGCCTAAGCTGAAGTGTACACTCGGTTTTCTGAGTATTTGCCAGCCTTTTTTAACAGTTTGATCATAATGGCCTCTTATTTTTTATCTGTTGTTTTTGTTTTCATCAAGGTATTCATATCAATAAAAGTGTTTTCAACCAGCGGCTTAGCATCTTTTTGAGTGACATGACATTGATTACAAAAATAACGGCGAGGTGATATTTCAGCTAAAAAATTACCATCTCTATTCATAAAGTGAGTAACACTTACCATTGGCGCTTGTGACTCTTCTGTACGATTTCGACTATGACATGACATGCACTTATTATTATTTAAGTTCACTTCATAATTTCTCGTTTGATGAGGAATTATTGGTGGTTGCATTGGGTAATTTCGTGCTTGTTTTACATCACTATTAACTACTTTAGGAATAGTGTTTGGTGTTTTTTGCTGTTCAATTTTTACATTATCTCTTAGCGTGGCCACTTCATCAGCTATCGAAATAGTAGACATGAAAGCTAGCAATAAAATTGAGATAAGCTGTTTAGCGTATATTTTCATGATCATGTCCTTTTTATTAAACTTTAACTATTTTGACTGCACATTTTTTGAAGTCAGTTTGTTTTGATAAGGGGTCGGTTGCATCTAAGGTCACTTTATTAACCAAACGACTCGCGTCAAACCAAGGCATAAACACTAAACCAATTGGCGGCTTATTTCGGCCACGAGTTTCAATGCGTGTTTCTACTTCACCACGACGTGAAACAATTTTTACTAAATCACCTCTACGCATACCACGTGATCTGGCATCGTCAGGATGCATATAAACAAGCGCATCAGGAATGGCTTTATAAAGCTCAGGTACACGTTGGGTCATGGAACCTGAATGCCAATGTTCTAATACTCGACCGGTTGATAACCATAAGTCATATTCATTATCAGGAAACTCTGCTGCGGGTTCATATGGCAGGGCATAGATCACCGCACGGCCATCAGGTTTACCATAAAACTCAAAATCTTTACCTTTACCAACATAAGGATCTGAGCCTTCTTTATAACGCCACAGTGTTTCTTTGCCATCAACTACAGGCCAACGTAAACCTCGCTCTTGATGATATCTGTCATAAGGTGCTAAATCATGACCATGGCCACGACCAAAACTGGCGTACTCTTCAAATAATCCTTTTTGAATGTAAAAGCCAAAATCACGAGCATCATGATTTAAGCGATCTTGCGGGATTTCATTTAATGAATATTTATTAACATTGCCATTTTGATAAAGAATGTCATATAAGGTTTTACCGCGGTAAGCAGGGTTAGCGTCGACAAAGGCTTCATCCCATGCTTCTTCCACTTTAAAACGCTTTGAAAACTCAACCAGTTGCCACAAATCTGATTTAGCGCCTTGAGGAGCTTCAACCATTTGGTACCAAGATTGGGTTCGACGTTCAGCATTACCATAAACGCCTTCTTTTTCTACCCACATGGCGGTAGGTAAAATTAGATCGGCAGCTTGTGCGGTTACTGTTGGGTATGGGTCTGATACAACAACAAAGTTTTTAGGATTACGGTAACCCGGTAAACCTTCTTGCATCATGTTTGCGGCTGCTTGCATGTTGTTATTACATTGCACCCAGTAGAAGTTTAGCTCACCATCTTTTAATTTACGGTTTTGCAGTACGGCATGATAACCAGGTTTATCTGGAATAGTACCCGCGGGTAATTTCCAAGTTTTTTCAGCCATTTCACGATGTTTGGGGTTGGTTACTACCATGTCTGCTGGTAAGCGATGTGAAAATGTACCTACTTCACGCGCTGTACCACAGGCAGAGGGCTGACCGGTTAATGAAAATGGGCTGTTGCCAGGTGTTGATATTTTTCCTGTTAATAAGTGAATGTTATAAATAAGATTGTTTGCCCACACACCACGGGTATGCTGATTAAAACCCATAGTCCAGAATGAACATACTTTTCTGTTAGGATCTGCGTATAGTTCAGCTAATTCAATTAATTTTTTCAGAGACCCCTGAAATATTGGCGGCATATTCGGCAGTATAAGTACTAACAAATTTAGCGTATTCTTTAAAGTTGATCGGTTTTGAACTACCAGCACTGGCATTATTATTTTTGGCTTTTTGTTCTAAAGGATGCTCAGACGTAAGCCATAGCCAATATCAGTTTGGCCTAATCGGAAGTTGGTATGTTTATTAACAAAATCTTTATTAACCCGATCGGTTTGAATTATATAGTTAGCAATAAAGTTTAATATTGCTAAATCTGTTTGTGGCGTGAAAATCATGCCATTGTCAGCTAAATCAAAGCTACGATGTTCATAGGTTGATAATACCGCCACCTTCACATGAGGCGAGCTTAAACGACGGTCGGTAATACGAGTCCATAAAATTGGGTGCATTTCTGCCATGTTTGAGCCCCAAAGTACCATGGCATCAGTGGCTTCAATATCATCGTAACAGCCCATTGGTTCGTCGATACCAAAAGTACGCATAAAACCACCAACAGCCGAAGCCATACAGTGACGAGCATTTGGGTCGATATTGTTACTTCTAAAGCCTGCTTTCATTAGTTTGACTGCAGCGTAACCTTCTTGCACTGTCCATTGGCCTGAGCCAAACATGCCAACAGCGGTTGGGCCTTTTTCTTTTAACGTTGCTTTAGCTTTTTCTGCCATAATATCAAAAAAGCTTGCTCCCAAGATATTGGAGAAAATTCCCCGTTCTTGTCAAACTTGCCATTTTTCATTCTAAGTAATGGCGTAGTTAAGCGATCTTTCCCGTACATGATTTTTGATAAAAAGTAGCCTTTAACACAGTTTAAACCTTTGTTAACGGGTGAATTAATATCGCCATGGGTAGCAACAACTTTTCCGTCCATAACACCGACATTGACACTACAACCCGTGCCACAAAAACGGCATGGTGCTTTATCCCATTTTAATTTGGTTAAATCACTACTAGTGATCAAATTAGTGGCATTTACGGGTACTGAAACTCCGGCAACGGCAGCAGCAGCGGCAACGGCATTGGCCTTGATAAATTCTCTACGATTAATGGTCATAGCGCATCCTTATGAGATGTTTGCTGTTCATCTAAAAATTGATGGTAAATAGGAGACAGTGTTAAAACGTCACCGTGTTGTTTAATGATGTCGGTTTGATTGGCGATAGCTTTTTGTGAATCACCTCTGCGGTAAATACAACTTTGCCTTCAGGACTCACCGCATGTACTTCTAAACCTGCTTGTTGAGTAATAAAGTCACTTAATGCTGCCGTTTTTCCGGCAGGGCGTGGCAATAAAACTCATGCGCAACATGGTACTCAGTTGTGTTCATTGGATATGATCTCTAGTTGAAAGCTAATGGCATCTTGTGGGCAAATAGAGACACATGCGCCACATTGATTACAATCACTTAAGTTTAATTTTGGCTCAGGAATTGAGCTGGTTTGATAACTAAAGGTGATTGCCTTACTGTCGCAAACCTCTTTACAGCTTTGGCAATAAATTTGATTTTTAGCTAAACATTTATTGTCTATTTCAAAATCACCAGAGCCAAGGAAGATCTGTCTGCTCAGTTTTAAAAATTGGCTTGCTGCAAGCGTCTACACATTTACGACAGAAGGTGCATTCGTCTTGATCGAAAATCGACAAAGGGATAACCTTGACTATCACGTTTAATAATTTGTTGTTCATAAGCATTAATACAAGCATTACATTGTGTACAGCCAGCCAAAAAAGCTGATTCTTCAATAGCCCAAGGTAATCCTGAAATGCTGTTGTTTGATGGCTCCACGCATAAAACTGCGCCTTGTTAAATTCACCACGTTGCTCATGATTAGCTTCTGCGCCCAAATAAAATTTGACTAATCCAAACAATAAAGCCAAAACCACCAACAAGAATGACGGAGAATAGGGCTAGGAATGCCATTAAGAAAATAAAGGTATTGCGCTCTGATTGTTTACTGTTTTGCTCTTTTTTTGTGCTGTCGGAGTGTCCATAAATCCTCACGATTATTCACTTTGTTGTATTTGTACCTTGTTTTTAGCTTTGTCTTGTTGATTAAGATCAAGTTATTGAAAGGTTGAATTCATCTATTTCCGAAAATGTTTATTTCGAGGTTGGTTTTTATTTGAAGTACAGCTTGATAGAATTAGCCAATATTCGGCAAGTGGTTGACTCTGTGAACAAAATAATTCATCAATATCAACAAGCGTTATTGGTAAAACAACATCGTGGGGTGGTGTTATTAATTGGCGATGAATGCTGGTATGCAGAAGTTATTAAGCAGTGGTTTATTGCTCAGCATACTGAGTTGGTTAACTCGAAAAAACAATTTACTGTTATGGCGAGCCAACAACTGACATTTTTAAACAATTATTGACAACACATGTGGATAATAAAAACTTTCGGCAATATTTGGGTACTGAAGCAAGCAGTTTTATTTATGCCAGTGATGATATTCAGCCCGATGTTTTTTCAGCGTTAGCCGGTACTGTCGTTGCTGGCGGTTTGTTGTTTATTTGTTGGCAAGCTCTACCTGATGAACAAAGTCATGTATATTTGCAGCGCTTTTATCGTCAGTTACAACAAACGCAGGCGTTATTAACTTACCAACAACATGAAAATGAATTTTCACTTGAACAACAAGCAACAAGGTTATTATCAATCATAGCCTCAGTAAATTTACCTACCGTAACCGAAAAACTTTCCTTATGGTTGTTTAACCAATCAGCAAGTACAGGCAGTTGATGCGGTTATTAACGTGGTTACAGGTCATCGTAATCGCCCGTTAATTTTAACTGCAGATCGTGGCCGGGGTAAAACGACGGCGCTTGCTTTAGCGTGTGTTGAGTTATTAAATTCAGTTAAACGGCCGTTAACCATTTTAATTACAGCGTCAAATATTGGTGCCGTAGATGGCTTTTTTCTGACGATCACTAAACTTCTCGCTGTTAAACGGGTTAATAAACAAACGTTACAATATCAGCAGTCTAGTATTCGTTTTTTTGCCTATCGACGTGATTTTAGCGGATAAGCCAGCCGCTGATTTGTTGTTAGTTGATGAAGCCGCTGCTATTCCTTTGTATTTGTTGAATGCTTTATTTAGCCATTATCATCGTTTAGTTTTTTCTTCAACCTTACATGGCTATGAAGGAGCAGGGCGAGGTTTTGCATTAAAATTCAATACCGTATTGGCAGATAAAAAATTGCTAGCCAAACAGCTAACGCTTGTTGAGCCTATCCGCTGGGCGAAAAAATGATCCATTGGAGCAGTTTGTTTTTGATGCTTGTTTGTTAAATGCTAATTTAACGCCTTTTAACTTCGTTAAATTATCAGACTAAGCCTGCGATGAATGACCAGCTAAAATATCACGAATATTTACCTGCGGATTTATTAGCGGATGAAAAGTTATTAAGACAACTTTTTGCGGTGTTAGTAACGGCACATTATCAAAACCTCACCGAATGATTTGTTGTTATTGTTAAATCACCCTCAGTTAAAATTACGGGTAGTTAGCCATCAAGTAGGAGATAAAGGAAGTGCTTGCGGTTGCATTAATTATGACTGAGGGCATATTAGGGCAAGAGCATGGTGACAACATTGAAGAAAAAATTAGACAGGGTCAACGGCGTTTAAAAGATCAATTTTTACCGCAATCGTTAATTGCTCATTGTGGCGCAGAGCAAGCTTTTGATTATAGTTATTGGCGTATTATGCGCATTGCCGCATCCTCAACAACAAAATCAAGGGCTTGGTCAATATTTGTTAACTTGCCTTGAGCAAGAAGCAACAGCAAACAAAATTGATGTTTTAGGCACTAGCTTTGCGTTAAATAAAACCTTACTGAATTTTTGGCAAAAGCGAAATTGGCAAATGGTGCGCATTGGCTTTACGAAAGATCATGCCAGTGGCGAGCATTCTGGTTTGTTAATCAAAGCGCTAACAGCCAGAGCCGAAACGTTTATTCTGCCGATAGTAAGTGAGTTTTATCGTACCTTGCCTTTTTTATTAAGCGCACAATATCAGCAGTTACCAGCAGGCTTGTTGTTTGGATGTTTTACAAAAGGTACCTGAGAACGGCTACGATAAACTGACTCGTGTTGATGAAAAAATATTGAAGATTTTGCCAATGGTTATCGACAATTTGACCCTTGTGCTTTTAGTTTACATTTGGCACTTTTGAATTATTTAAAAAATTATCAAGTATATCAATCGGGTAAAGATAGTAATAATGAACAGTTGCTGTATCCTTCATTGCTCGATTATTAAAAAACATAGCGTTAAGCAATTGTGTAAAGACTATGGTTTTTCTGGTAAAAAAACAGCTTAATCATTATTTTATACAAACAGTAAAAAAAGCTATTCCAATAAAATAAGGCTTATAGCTGGTTTGTCATAAAAATGTCATGTTAACTTTATAATATTACTGTCATGTTATTTTGATAGGATATTACCTTGCTCTCTGAACTTCATACTATTTTTATTGTCGCGTAATATCACTTGCGTTTTTCAACCTATTTTTAATGTTCAGCAAAATCAAATATTAGGTTATGAAGCCTTGTCGCGTGGCCCTGTGACTAGTTCATTAGCGCGCCCTGACGATTTATTTGAAGTAGCGGCAAAATATGGTTTGTTATCACAATTAGAATTGTTGTGCCGCGAAATCGCCATTAAACGGTTTTTTGTTGAGCTTTACAAGGGAAGCTTTTTTTAAAATGAATTCTTATGGTGATTTCCTGAAAGCAAGCATCCTGCCAAGGTGAAACTAAAAAGCTGGTTGAACAAGCGGGATTAACATGTCAGCAAGTGGTGATTGAGATCAGTGAAAAGTTTCCTGCCCGCTCAGATAAATTATTGGCGATGCATTAAATAAATACCGTGAGTATGGTTTTAAAGTGGCGATTGATTTAGGCGCTGGCTATTCTGGCTTAAAACAATGGAGAATTACGAATTCGATATTGTTAAGATAGATCGCTATTTTATTGATATAATTGCTATAATAATGTAGTTTTAAACGTAAGTTTTTAAAAGCCATATTTGATCTAGCGCAGTCAGCTAATACCGAAGTAATTGCTGAAGGCATTGAATGAAGAAGATGGTGTTATTGAACAACTGAAAATGGTTTATGTCAAGGTTTTTATTTAGCACGTCCTGAAAGTAATCCAGTAAGGCATTATCCATTTAATGAGCAGTTTATGCGATTGGTTGGTGGTAGTGAAATGGCGCCTGTTTGCCCAGGGCAGATCATGAACTTTTTTATCGTAAAGTATGATCAA
>JAYQHI010000020.1:0-2810 GCA_038141035.1 Alteromonadaceae bacterium | reverse complement strand
GTTTTATTAAAATACATCATATAGAGACGTTGAAAACAGCTGTATTACAAGTGAAAAAGTTGCGCAAAAACAGTGGGAGATGAACGACTTATGATAGAAGTTTAGTAACCATTTGCAAGGAAAATATAGAAATGGCAAAAAAAACTATAGAGGCCCATAGCTGATGAGGTGGCCAGCGTCGAATCAAATAAAAGGTAACTAAAAGGTGTTGCGGATTGGGTTGGTGCGGAGAATAGTTCTGGCGAGGCATACAAAAGCATTGCACTCTTTTACGTGATAAGAGTTACATTAAAAAGCATGGATTAAAATCTCAATACATTAAAAAAGAAATCAAACTACCAATTCAAAAAATCAAGTGGCTCGATAATGAGGAAAAAATGTCTATTATTGTTTAAGTCAAATAGTTATTACGAATTGCTTTGATGATATTTTTTCAAAAAAAACAATATTAAAAAGGGAATTAGAAGGCTAAAGTGCAAGAATACATAGAGTTAAACATGGTTTTCAGCATCAATTATAAAAGAGAGTTGATTAGCGAACATAAAGCATTAATAAAAACTACGAAAAGATAGTCAGGCACACAGTAGACCGAAGTATACAACAACCTAGCGATAATACTGACGCTGAATATTGGAAGCAAACTTGGTTGGTAATTAACATATCCAAACATAGCAGGCAGTAAAAAGTGTTAGTGCTTAAAAACTTATTATTTTCAGGTATTTTTTCTGTTCGTTATTCTCTTTTCTTGTTGAAATCATGTATTAACTATTTGTACCCTTAATAACTGCTCAAGCTTTTCAGCCAAGATACTATCTTTCACATAAAAAAGCTCTGTACTTTCATCGTGATAAATTTCAGGAGATGATTGTTGAAGGCTCGCGGCATTTACTAATAATTGGCCAATCTTAATTCAGGATATTTAGCCATCACATTGGTAATGCTCATTAACAAGTGGCTTTTTACATCATCAACCTTACTCTCTGTTAAAGCAGAATCTCTTTTGATGATTCATCATTAATCTCCGTATTTACGAGGATGCTGATAACATGCCACTGGCAGTTGTTCCTCATCACAAGTAAGCTTGGAATTAAAATTTAACCTGCCTGGCATAAAATCATCATCCGCTATTGGGGCTTCTTCAAAAAAACTGTTCCAATCTTTTTTCTCGCAAAGCACAAATCAAATTGTAAGTTGATGAAGCTCGTACCTTCGGCTGATTGGTACTGTGTCCCAAAGTTGCTCTACGCGCTTCAGCGCAACCCTTTAACTCATTATTATCGCCAACTTTATTTTTTGATAATATCTCCTTGATGCTGCATTAAGTCACTGGTCTCCTTTAGTTGACGTGCCTTTGACTGGCAAACTACATAAAATATTGCTGTTTCACTATGTTGTGTGCTTGTATCACGCAACTTTCATTGTTTTCATTAATGGCATTAGCTTTTGTCTGTTATCCTGAGAGTGTCGCCACACATATCCCCAAAACATTGCTGGCATAAATCAATCTCAATTTTTTTACCATCACCATGAATCGAGTCATAACCACAATGATGCACTATTGAAATAAACTCATGAAATTCATAAGTCGCAATCATCAATTGCCTTGCTCAACCACAGCCATCACAAACCATTGCTGTTATTTCTTGCGTAGTGACCGTTTTAAAGGTTCTCTCACTGCTCCTGTTGATTATTGTTAATACTCCTCGGATTACTGGGGTTATGTTTATTATCTGTTTATTTTTTTGAAAGTCATCTATTTTGCCAAAACTGCTCTGATACGCCTGTTACCTCAGCAAGTTTATTGATTAAGGCTTGGGTTATAACTAATTCATCTTCTCTGAACAGCTGAAACTCTTTTGCTGTTAACCCGAAACTTTTCTTGGGCATTTTTATCGGATAGTTGATACGTTCTTTGCCAACGAATAAACAAACTAGAAAAAGTAAAACTGTCGAATGCTCGACTTTGCCTTTGTCCAGCACATGGTACATCAAGTAGATGATAATGGTACGATGGCTGTTGTATTACCTCACGGTGTGTTGTTCAGAGGAGCAGCCGAGGGCATATTCGTAAGCATCTGATCAAAGAAAAAACTACTTAGACGCAGTAATAGGCTGCCTGCAAATATTTTCTACGGTACATCAATTCCAACCTGTATTTTGGTATTAAAGAAAAACCGCCAACACAGTGACAATATTTTGTTTATTGATGCTAGTCAGAACTACGGTAAAGCTACTAATCAAAACTACATGCGTGATGAAGATTTAGAAACGATTTTAACAGCATATAAAAATCGAAAGTTTGTTGATAAGTTTGTAACGTTGTTTCAAATCTCTAGTACAGGCGAAGAGAAACAATTTCTTCAAATGAATTTAATTTAAATATTCCTCGTTTTGTCGACACTTTTGAAGAAGAACCTTCAATCGATATTGAAAATATGGTAAAGCAGATTCTTGATTGTGAAAAAGAAACTGTAGAAGTAGAGGCAAAATCGATAGGTTTTGCAAAGAGTTAAATATTACAAGTTTTAAAGGGAGCTTTTCAACTCATGATTAAGTCACCCTTCCTCAGATTCAGTGAGTTTAACTCTCGTGGGAAAAGCTGAGTAGTAATTTTATCAGGGAACGTAAAAGAAGTCTAAAGTCCAGAATGAACATATTGTATTAACATCATCAAGAAGCGGGTTGGTCCTTCAATCGGATTACTACTCAGGTAACGAGCGTATTGTTGATCGACGATAATGTTGGATTGTCATGTAATATTTCCAAAAGATTCAGCTGAGTGGTCAAGTCATATTGGCCACGTATTTGCT
>JAYQHI010000019.1:0-51878 GCA_038141035.1 Alteromonadaceae bacterium | reverse complement strand
GTCCGGCCATCAGCACATTTCCTGAATTAATCTTTCAATTTAAAGTTGCTCTAATTTATTTTATTGAGCAACCCATGCAGCGCAGAACACTTGATGATTGGAAAAACCTCGTTGATAAACAAATTGCCAGCGGCTTATCCGTGCCTAAGTTTTGTCAACAACATCAGCTAAATCCTAAATATTTCTATGCTCGTAAAGCGACCCTTGTTAAGCATCAATCGCAAACCGGCTTTATGCAAGCCCACGTCGTGACTCAACATACAACGATGGTCAGTGAGCACCAAAATGCCACCTTTATATTAACAACCTCAGCCGGTGAATTATCGTTACCTGGCACGACAACTGCGCCCTTTTTAATTGAGCTGCTTAACGGGCTAGCATCATGAAGATGTTTACCCGCGTACCGGATGTTTTTCTTTATCGCGATGCGGTTGATTTTCGAAAGTCGATAAATGGCTTGGCGGCTATCGTTGAGCAGCAAATGCAGCTGTCAGCGCTTAATGGTAGCGTTTACGTTTTTTGTAATAAAGGCCGCGATAAGCTTAAAGTTTTATATTGGGATAAGACAGGATTTGCGCTTTGGTACAAGCGCCTTGAAAAAGACAAATTCAAATGGCCAACCAAACTTTCCCAGCAATCGCTGAACTTATCCGAGCAACAACTACATTGGCTGCTAAACGGCTTTGATGTCCTTGGTCATCAAGCGGTTAACTATGGCTCTGTCGCCTTATAACCTGTGATCATAAGCAGGTTTTATCGATCACGAAATAATCTAAATAAGACCAACAGTTTAGCCAAGTTTTTTGATAAAATGACGGCATGACTGATGAAGTTCAACGACTCCAAAAATTACTTGCTGAAAAAGAAGCGTTAATTGCCAAGCAAGCGGCTCGACTCATGTTTTTAGAAGAGCAGTTTCGCCTTGCCCAACAACAACGCTTTGGTGCGAGCAGCGAAGGCCATCCTGCACAAGGTGACTTATTTAACGAAGCCGAAGCGGAGCTTGATGTTGCGCTAGATGCCTCAGAAACAACCGTCACTACGGTTAAGAAAAAGCCGGTACGTAAAAAGCTGCCAAGTGATTTACCGCGTGAAACGATTATTCATGATATTGACGATAAAACCTGTACGTGTTGTGGCAATGATTTACATCAAATGGGCGAAGAGCGCAGTGAAAAGCTAGCATTTATTCCCGCACAAGTGAAAGGCATTGAGCATGTTAGGCTAAAATACAGCTGCCGGTCGTGTGAAAAAGAAGGTACCTCGACAAAAATTCAATTAGCGCCAATGCCCGCGAGCCCAATTCCTAAGGGCATTGCCACCGCCACACTGTTAAGCCAAATCATCACCAGCAAATATCAATATGCGCTACCGCTTTATCGGCAAGAAAGCTTGTTTAAACAATACGGCATTGAGCTGAGCCGTAAAACCATGGCGGATTGGATGATAAAAAGTGCGGCGTTATTTACGCCGCTTTTATCAACGGCTACAAGCGATACTATTACAGCAAGGCGTTATTCAAGCCGATGAAACCACCCTCAAGGTTATCAGTGAAGATAAAATCAAAAGCTATATGTGGCTTTATTGTACCGGCACCGATTCACCGAATAACACACCAACACCCAACATTGTACTTTATGACTACCAATCCGGTCGGGCTGGTCAATGTGCTGTCGATTATTTACAAGACTTTACCGGTTATCTGCAAGTCGATGGTTATGCCGGTTATGAAAAAACCACAGCAACCTTGGTTGGTTGTTGGGCACACGCACGCCGAAAATTTATTGAAGCGCAAACGGCCCAACCTAAAGGTAAAACAGGCAAAGCCGATATTGCCTTAAGCATGATACAAAAATTGTATCGATTAGAAATCAGCTTAAAAGATAAATCTGCCGATGATAAATATCAACAACGTCAGGAAAAAGCCAAGCCTTTGCTTGAGCAGTTTCACCAGTGGCTTGAAAAAGCCAATGTACCGCCAAAAACAGCCTTAGGAGCAGCAATAACCTACTGCAAAAACCAATGGTATAAACTGATACGCTACATTGATGATGGTCACCTAACCATCGATAACAATCGCGCAGAGCGCGCGATTAAACCGTTTGTGATAGGCCGTAAAAATTGGTTGTTCTCAAACACCGCTAATGGCGCTAACGCCAGTGCGATGCTGTACTCGATAATTGAAACAGCTAAAGCGAATGGATTAACGCCTTTCGAGTATGTTGCTCATTGTCTTGAACAACTGAGCGATCAAAATGCAGATATTGAAACCTTACTACCTTGGAATGTAAAACTTAGCTAGGTGCTGTTCACCGGACGATTACTGTCAAATTTGTTATGGCAGCTTGTACAAAGTGGTATTAAGTTATCATCATGCTCAGGGTCTTCGTTTAGACGCTTTACATCCTTTAAAAGAACTTCTTCTTCAGGTTTTGGGTGTAATGGGTAGATATGAGCTATTTCATAGTCTTTATAATTCACCTCACTTTTTTTGTAAAATAGTGGGGTACTAGATAGTGGACATAAGCCATTAACCTGACTAATTAGTATTTCCTTTCTGTTTGGCGTTATGCTTTTTTCTATCTTTTGCCATACATCCTCAATTAGCAATACTGCTATTCCATTATTATTCCCTGATATCAGGCGAAAACCAGTTCGTGCAGGTTTTTGTTTGTTTAATTTTGCTTCCAAAAGAAGCCACACTTTCATTCAAATATCTGTGGTGTAGTTGAAATCAAATTTAGGGGCAGTTTATTTTTGCTTCAATGTTAAGCGAGAGCTTTAGCCAAAAGTCAATGTTCCCTATAAATGCAGCTACTTAAGTTAACAGGTTAAAAAACACCTGTAAAACAAAGCGGTAACTAGTATTTATTGATTTGATCTTGCGTAATAAAAGCCAGTACAGAATAGCTAGTCGTTTGGCTTCAAAAGCAGCCAAAAATAAAGCCCCTTGATGCTTTACAAAAAAAGCCCAATTGAAATTATAAGTTAAAGATATGAAAGAAAAATAGACTGCTCACAATAATTTTGTTAGCATTGGGGGTGATGACATTAGAGTTCATCCACAAAGTTAATTATCCGAGAGGTAATGATGTGGAAAAATTCCCAAATAAAAGGTCCGTATTTAAGGGCTTAATAACCGTAATGTTAATCGAAGTGATATTAATATATTTAGGCTTGACAGATTTTTATCACCTTCTTCTTTCTCTTTATAATCAAGCCATTTATGGTCTAGAACCAGGATACGATAAGTTAGACAGTATTAAATACTTCATCTATTATCCATTGAGATATTTTATATTTATACTGCATAGTTCAAGAAAAAGGTTGTCGAAATTTATAAATAAATTTTGATTGAGTGTAGAATTAAAATTCTCACCAACTTTTTTAAAAAGTAAAGTTGCTAATTTTATACACCAGCAACAAATAGGATGAGTTCTAATGTCATTTTAAAGCCTCTAAAATTAGAGGCTTTTTTTATGACTCCAAAGCTATCTTGTCTACCTATATATAATGTTAAAAACAAATGGGTGTTTACAACCAGTTACTCATTTGGCTTCAAAAGCAGCCAAAAAAAAGCCCCACAAGGGCTTTGGGTTAAGAAAAAATAGCACAACAGAACCAGCTAAGAACTATAACTCTAGCTATTATTAATCCTGAACAAAACTACAAACCTCACTCAGTTTATTATGATTTTTTCATCTAAATGGATACTTACTAGCATGTTGAACCTTTCAATAAATACTAAAAACTCTCCTTGTTCACTCATAAGGCGATAAGTTTGACAGTATGGAGTCTTATCTATAGCTTCAACCATTTTTGCATCAATTAAAGCTGGAAAATCAAAGCTCTTTTTAGTATCAACGGTTAATGATTCAAAAACAGGTTCTGTAGAAGAAACTATATACCTACCTTCATCAAAGTTCTTTTCCAGAAAGAAAAAGCTATCAGCTAAGTAAGCCCCTGTTGATGATTGTTCAAAATGTTTACCATATTTATATTGATGATAATGATAAATATAATCACTTTCATCAAATATCAATGCAAAGGCAAAAATTGATAACCCTAATACTATTGCTAACCATTTAATTATTTTCATCTGTTTCTTTAACTTCTTTAGTAATTGCTTTTGTAATATCTTTTACAGCATCAACAGCACCTGAGGATGCTAAGTCACTAACACTGGCTGGAGCGGGACCCGTCATAGTTGTCCCCGGTAATTGAGATGCAGTTTTTGCTAAATCTGTTACGGCATCAACTACACTTTCATTAGCTTGTTGCACATCTCCAGTTGCTTTATTTACATCATCTGCTGAATGAGTTCCTTTCTTGATGCCCGCTAGAGCTTCATACATTTTGTCAACTTTCTGTGATCTTTGGGCTTTTTGTTCTACAAGAACTTTGGCTTTATCAGAAGAATCGCTCACTGTTTTACCAATTTTGTAAGTCCCAAATGCTGCCGCGATAGCAATGCCACACGGAATAGTCAAGATACCAGTAATGCATCTACCGTCAGGATCAGTATATTTGTATGGATTATTTACAGCATATGAATATCTATTAAACCCCATAACCCCTTCCTCATTACTTAAATGAGAAACTGCATCGATAGGATCATTCGAATAAAACCGCCCGATAACTGGATCATAGTATCGTGCCTGCATATAAAGTAATCGTAATTACGATCCACTATTTATTTATGCGGCTAATTCCCAGTGCTCTTGTCTTTCTTCCAATAAGATTTTTTTTTAGCTGCTTTACTTGCTTCTACATCTGATAATAGATCCAAGAAATAACTCACAGGGTTATGCTTTTCTAGACTTTCCATATACAACACTCTAAGTGCTGCATCTGTCGTTCTTGGGATATCGGATTTACCTTTCTCATATCTAGCGATTGTTTGCTCTGATACACCAAAACGCGTAGCCAATATTTTTTGAGATACATTTAGCTCAATTCGTAAGAACTTGAATTCTTCATTTGTTAATGGCTTTTTACTATCCACCACAATTTCAGCAATCGCTTGGTGTAAACCATCTAAATCATCAATACTGCTGTATGTTTCACCGTCAATTTCTTCAACGGTAAAACCGTTTTTTAAGTAGACATTTGATAATCCACTTTCTGTGTAATGATACATTTTTTTCTCCTAATCAATCCAAACAGTAACCAAAGTAGACTTTGGGTCGTTATGGTGATTTTTTAGTGCAATGGTTAATTCAATCACTGTGCCAGCAGCCATCCCTTTAAGATTAAACTTCCAATCACCATTCGGCTCTTCATAAGGGCCTTCTCTAAAAACAGAGCGCTTACTCTTTAATAAGGTCAGAATTTGTCTAGCGGTAACGCCTCGCTCTGTCATTCTTTTTTAACGTGACCACTCCACCGAATTCTATTCGTATAGTTTTCAGCTAAGTCATTAATAATTTTTCTAGCTGAAGTTTCGGTTAGAGGAAACTCGTTGATTCCATCAGGGGTCTTTGAACTCATTTATCACCTATCAATCTGATACCTATCATTTTGATAGGTGTATTGCTTTATGTCAAGTTCCATGAATAAAAATCCGGCTATTCGATTGTGCCGAGGGATGGGTTTTACGATAAACTTCACTGAGTTTTGAACGACTAACATGTGTATAAATTTGTGTCGTCGATATATCTGCGTGACCTAGCATCTCCTGTACATGCCGAAGTTCAGCACCTTCGTTTAGCATAATGGTCGCTGTTGAATGACGAAAAAGGTGACAAGAACCAGGACGTTGAAGCCCAGCTAATTTAACGTAGCGAGATACCATGTCAGAAAGCTGGTTTGGACGATAACATTTACCGTTATTTGCTAAGAATAATGTTGTTCCAGAGGCTAAAAATGCGAACTGGGGGCGAATTTTACTGATATAAAAAAGAACCCAATCACAGGCTCTTTTGCTGATTGGTACAATACGTTCTTTATTTCCTTTACCTCGATTAACGCGAAGTAATGCCTCATGAAAATCAATATCTTCAATGTTAAGATGAAGTAATTCAGAGCGGCGAATGCCTGTTGCAAAAAAAGTTTCCAAAATAGCCCTGTCGCGAAAGCCATGCAGGCCAAACATCATTGCCTGATCTAAAATTTTTTCAACTTCATTTTTATTAAATATTGCTCTAGGTAATGGACGACCTTTACTTGGTAATTCAATATGCTCAAGAGTATTGGTCGCTAATAAACCTTTGGCATGCAATTTTTCAATAAATGTTTTTATATGGGTCAGTAACCCACGCTTATTCGCGGCACAATAGGGTTTGTTATCTAATGGTTTACGGTAACGGTTTAAATACTCCATATAATTATCTATCAAATCCAAATCAATTTGATGAATAAAACACACATCTTGCGTTAAACACCAAGTGAAGAATTTCTTTAAACCTGAATACTTACCTCGGATCGTGTCTGGCGCTTGTCCTTTTGCTTCACAAAGCGCAAGATAGTATTTAACACATCGCCATATTCGATTATTTGTTGGTTTTAGCATTGGCTATCTCCTTGGCAAAAGATAGTCCGTCGAGAAAATAAGTATCAGCTTTAGGGTTGTCCCACTTAATTATTACTGATTGCCAGTGGCGAATACGTTTACCAAACCGATAACCAACGGCTTTAAGTATTTTCCATCATTATCGAATATTGGAATAACAATACATCCACGAAATAGTTCACCGCCCGTATGGGTAATAAGTCCACAATGTTGTAAACCACCTCGAATAGCACCACCTTCTAAGCTTCGTGCTTTAGGTACGACCTTGCCAATTGAACGGTCACATAAGCCAATATATTCATTACTTTTATGTTTGTTAGGAATACGTGAACTATTAGTCACAAATACTTTGCACCAATCGGTGTTCATAAAGCAATAACGATAATAATCAAAAGCCTGTTTAATATACATATCTTCAAGCGTTAAGCTGTTTACTAATTGCTCATACATGATCAGGCTCCTTATCACTCATGAGTTTGCGTATCGATTCACCTTTTAATATTATTTTGTGACTTTTATGCACGATGCGATCTAACACTGAATCGGCTATTGCTTCATTCCCAAACGTTTCATGCCATGCAGAAATAGGGTATTGCGATGTAATAAGTAATGAACCTTTCTTCTCTCGGTATTCAATTAACTCAAACAGTAAATGGCGTTCATTTTTATCCATTCGAGCATTACCCCAATCATCAATGATCAACACATCAAAACGGCTCAGTTTTTTAATTATCTTCATCAAGCACGCTTCTTTGTCCGCAGCAATTAATTCTAATAACAAGTGTGATAATCGATAAAAAATCACACTTTGTTGCTTAGCAATAACGGCTTGAGCTAATCGACAAGCTAATGAGGTTTTTCCGGTGCCTGTTGCACCAATGAAGATAATATTTTTTCTGATGACTGACCCAATGACATTCAGCCAATTGATTTACTTGGGTTACCTTTAATGAGGGATATAAAGTGTAATCAATATCGGATAAATAAACATCGGTATAACGCAGTTTAGCTTGTGTCGTTAAGCGTTTAATTTTACGCTCTGCATTTAACATTAATTGTGATGTTAATAACTCAGATAGAAAGGCATCATTAGATTGATTATCTATATCACCTCGTTCAAGAGTCGATAAAAACCTTCTAATTTTAGTTGCTTACACTGGATTTTGAGTGCTTGAATATTACTCATGATAGCCTCCAGAATAATAGTTTTGCCCACGTACATTCGCAAGGTTAGTCACTTCTGGTTCTATCGTTGTTTCATAAACCTTAGATTTTAATATCAGCTCAATTTCAGTTACGCTAACCATCCCACACGTTAATGCATGCTGACACGCTAAGATAAAGCTGTTATCACCGTATTTGTTTTGTAATTTCTGTAATACTTGGCAACGTTTCCCAATGGGACGAGAGTGTTCATGTTTTGTTTTTGAATAAAAGAGCTCAACTACACGTTCAATATCAACTCCTAGTGTTTGAGCCCAACGTAAATAATGAGACTTTGTTTTATTTTTTTGTACTTGATGGCTAGGATGCAAATGCGCTTCAATCGATACAACATTATTCTTACCATCCACAACATCGTGAACAACACGAAGAATGCCTTTGTGGGAAAACTTGCAACTGATTACCCTTTACACGCAATTCCACATAATCATTTCGATATTCATAAGGGATGGAATATCGATTATTTTTATACCAAATATAATAATTCTCAGGTACTTTGATAACACTACGGTAAGTAACGGGCTCAAAAAGTTTTTTTAGGCAATGAACTTAGTAGGTTAAATTCGTCTGAATAAAATAAATCATTAGCACTTATACCTATTTTTTGGATAGGTTTTTCATTAAGTTTCTCAACCTCTAGCTTTAAAATAGTCGTTTATTTCATCCAATGAAAAGAAGGTCAAATCGCGATTCATCGTAGCAAAAATACTATGCGTAAGTTCTTTCACACGGTTTTCAGCCAAAGGGTTGTGCGTTGGTGTGCAACCTTTGATGTATCGATAAGCACATCGTAATGCTCTGAAAACTCTTTTGCACTATGGCTTAATTCAGCAACAACACCTGCTTTTTTCACCATCGATTTAGCGTTATCACAATGGATAACTTCTGGTACACCACCACAGAAATTAATTGCCGCAATAATGCCATCAATCCAACTTTTTGCTGTTATGTCTTTGGTTGCAAACGCAAAGCGTTTTTTCGAGTAACCCAGTGTAGCAACAAAGGCATAGACTAAAACTTCTTGCCCTTCATCTTGGTAAGATAATGTAGAGCCAGCATAATCAATAAACATGACTTCGCCAGGTGCAAAAACTTGTAACATGGAAAGTCGAGTGTTTTTTATATCTTGAGCAAATAATTGGTAAAATCGAGAGCGGCAATAGCCTTTATGGCCATACATTTGTTTATATTCACAAAACTTGACCCAAATCGTTTTTTAAACTTTTTGTGAGACTTTATGCATTCAGCGATTATTGCCTCATAATCTGGCTCGACTTTGAGTTTCTTTTTAGCTAATAATCGAGGATATATTTGCCGTTTCAGCTCATCATCATCCATGTCAAAAAATGATTGAACATCAATGGCAGATGCTAATAACTTTTTATGTAAGTCATCGACTGTTTGCCTAGGGCAACATGCCAATTTACCAATATAAGTATGGGATAAACCTTTAGGTAGCAGAAGTAACCTAATCACTTCTCTTAATGTATGTGTTGCTATCATCATTTCACCTCTATTTTTGTTAAAATAAAGGCATAAAAAGCTACGCTTCTTTTACTAAGAAACTTGACAGGTTCTCATTTTGAAGCTTAAATTAACTTGTCGGCAACTAATTCGACAAAACTAATAAAAAGGCTTGAAAGTTACCGCTTTCAGGCTTTTTTGCTATTTACGCCATTAAACTTACGTCATTTATCGTCCTTCAACTAAATATCTTTGTTTAGCTAACCAGTGCGCGACATCTTTTGTCATCGCAAAGCGCCCACGTCGGCTCTCTATTTTAAATGTGCAAAGGTAAAGTTCCTCGACTTGCTGCTTGTCTAAATGCATCACCACTTCTGTAGCCTAGTGCTTGCCTCAAGGCATCACCAAACATCATCGGCCCATGCTCTTCAAACAGTTTACTTTCTAATTCAACAAACAGTGATTTGGCTTGGTCACAAGTATTCATATCAACTCTCTTAAATCCGTTCTGTCACACATAATTCAAAATAGAATGAAATTTGTAATTACTCAACTAGGATCATTATTTGAGTTTCGATCCTGTAAAATGAAGCAAAATTTATGTGACAAGCTATATTTAAGAGTGACATATTTAACAAATGGCGTTTTGGCACTTTTTACGATGCCGAACAATCAGAAAATGGGACGACCTAAAAAAGATCCATCTGAAAACTAAAAGTGAATTCAACAATGAAATTCATTGCTAATGTCATAGGCCTTCCTGCAACAGGTTATGCATTTGAAAAACACTTTGAGCCTGACAATTTTAAATTGAGTAAGGGAACAGGTAGATTAATCTACTCAGGGAAGTGGGATAGATATTTCAAAAAAGGTATTAATTTAGGAGTAAATCTCTCGCTTGTATACAAGAAAAATGTCCTGCCGCTTTAAAGCATTACAACTCGCCATTCTGGGAGGCTATTCAAGTTAAAGAAAAAACTAAAAGTGAGTGGGAAGCTTTTTATTTAAAATTAGATATACAGGTTACTATTCAGGTTTTTGAATTTATAAACAATCCTCAAATATTTGATGCGCGACTTAAACAAGAAAATAAACCACTAGTTAAATTAATAAGGATTGGGAACGATGAAGCCGTTGCTGCATTAATTGGGCTTACACGTCAATTTAGACAAAACGTTTTTCTTCATGATTATATTGAAACCCAACTTTACAATATACTGTTTAACTTTCTATCTGATTTCTTTTCCTATGATGTGGTTATTGATGTTTACAGCTACCTATTTGAATACTGTTTACACAACTCTGAAAAACGTTTTAGACCAAGCCCTTGGCCTAATGATGCTAAAACCGTCAATAAAATGATCGCTATTGAGCATAAAAATTTATTAATCGCTGAAGATTTAGGTATGGTTGCAACCTATGAAGAATGCCGAGAGTTTTACTTTTGGAAATTTATAGGAGATAGATTTGAAATAGTAAAAGAAATGACGAATGCCTTATATGAACAAAAATGGGTATTAAGCAATCATCCTAAAGGACTAAAATGGCTACTTCAACAGTTAAATAAAACCAGACCCAAAAATAGAAAGCTAAATACTTCAGTTTATTTAATACTATGCTGATTTAGATCGGATCTGCGCTGATGTATATTAGATCATATGCTGACTTTAATGGACTCTACACTTGCAAAATCCACTCACTATCAGCCACCATTCCAAACTGTTTCGGCATGCGATCTCATTTTAACCAGCCGAGTATTCCAATCCATATCAGCAAATTTAGACGATAAAAGCCCCGCGAGTGTGAGGCATGGATTCGAAACATTTTTATTACTCCTTGAATCGGCTACGCACATTTCTTACCATCACCCCTGTTGCAAGTTTATCGATAGGTAAATCAAGAATAACGTTAATAATGTCTGCCATTGCGTTATTACTAAAACGAAAGCCTGTAGCTAAACCATTATGATCATCAAACTTACTATCAAATGCTAAAACAAAATCCTTTATGTCAGATTCTCGACCATTAATAACATGTTCAGGGTATTGAGAGTGCTTGGGCTCTAGTTGCTCCTCTTCAAATTCGGCTATCGCTGTTAGTAGATCTGCTCTGCTAGGCCAATATTTCAAATCATATTGACCAGTCAATGATTTTATTTTATCAGCTACATGTGATTGGTATAGGCAATTGCCTTCACTTGCTTGTTCAATTAAATCATCAATAAACTGATACTCTGGTTTACAGAAGCCAGACGTTTCATACAACTCAGCTTGCCTAGCCAATCTGCTAGATAATTTATAGGCTAAATCAACAATATCTTCATTTAGCGCTTTAAGTTCTTTAAAATCGTTCCTAGCCATAACAACATCTTCTTTACGAAAATCTAGGCTGAACCAAATATGTTCAAGTGTTATGCATATTCCGGTGATGGTGAACACCGATTCCGGTTTTATCGTGAACACATAAATTTCACGCATTGGGTTCATGACATTTTTAACCTAAGTGTTCACGATGGTCAATTTTAGATTGTGTTTTTCTCATCGATTCACCTTTTAATTTTATCCGATGTGCGTTGTGCATTAGCCTATCTAAGATTGCATCCGCGAGCGTATTATCACCAATCGATTGATGCCATTCATCCGTTGGTAGTTGACTGATTATTGCTGTCGATGTACTGCCATGTCGATCATCCATTATCTCCATCAGGTCATTTCGTTGTGCCGCTTTTAATGGTTCTAGACCCCAATCATCTAATATCAGTAAATCAATTTTAGCCAATGACTGTAGCACCCGACTATAAGTGCCATCGGCTTTAGCTTGTGTCAGCGCAAGTAACAATCTCGATAGTCGGTAATATTTGACGCTGTAACCTTTCATGCAACCGGTATGCGCAAGCGCACAAGTAATATAGGTTTTACCACTACCGCAAGGGCCGGTGACGAGTAAGTTTTGTGATTTATTTAACCAGTCGCATTGTAGTAGTGATGCCATCATCGATTGGTTGAGCCCTCGGGGATGGTGATAATCAATGTCTCTAGCATTGGCGGCTAATTTAAGTTTTGCAGCTTTAAGTAATCGCTGTTGTTTACGATGCTCTCGTTCTTGGTTTTCGCTATCTGCCAGCAATTGTAATCGCTCACCGAAGGATAGTCCTTCGTAGGTACTAGGTTGCTCTAGTTGATTGACTAACGCATTAGCCATGCCACTAAGTTTGAGTTGGCGAAGGTGTGTTACTGTTTGTTCTAACATAGGATTTCCTTTAATTAATGGAAGCTTTAGGGCCACGATATTTTCATGGGCTTGGGGCAATCTCGTCGTTTGCTCTTCTGACGGTGCAGGCAATTTATCTTGATTGCTACTGAGGATGTCTTTGATGTGTTTTAGCCGATATAAACGATAATGATTGGCGATGGCACATGCGTTATTTAGCCGCTCAGCAGGATAACTTCTAGATAAGTTCAGTAGCCCTAAACAGACACGATACGCCTGCTCTTCATGGTGTTTTTGTGCTAATTGTGCTTTCACCCAGAGCAAGACTTCATCACCAATGTCCTTTGCCCAGTTCATTAACCGCCCAGGTGACCACCGGTGGTGCTTTTCATGTTTCACCGGCATATGCTCCGGTGTGGTGGTCATGCCTGGGTGGTATTTTCTTGGGTGACTGGCGATACGTTTATGCTTAAAGTAAGCTTCGATCAGGTTGTCTTTAGCATGCAGTTCAAGCTTTTCGCCAACCAAGTGGTGCGGGACGGAATAAAGATGATTATCGTATTGAACATGGTAATCAATATTCACTTTAACGTGTTTAATATCGGTGAATTGATAAGCCTGCTGAGGCATAGGCGCTAAAGCTGGACTGTCAATTGACGCGAACCACGATTGTCGTGTACCGCTGAGTTGCTTAAAAGGCTTATTATTTACCTCAAGTAACAAAGCGTTAATGCAATGATTAAGCTCAGCTAAAGAGAAAAAGGTTTGATGACGCAGTTTAGCTAATATCCAGCGTTCAATGATTTGCACACCCACTTCAGCTTTGGCTTTATCTTGTGGTTTTCTAGGGCGAGCTGGCACGATCACGGTGCCATAATGCGCAGCCAGTTGCTGGTAACTAGGGTTAACATCCGGATCATAGCGGCATGCTTTACTGACACCACTACGCAAATTATCAGGGATTATCATCTCCGGTATACCGCCAAGAAACTCAAAGCATCGTACATGACTCCCAAGCCAATCAGGTAAACTTTGGCTCCAGGTTGCTTCGCAAAACGTGTAGTTGGATGCGCCCATCACCGCCACGAATATCTGAGCAAACTTCACCTCACCCGTTGCATTACAGACAATAGGCATAGTTTGGCCAGCGTAATCGACAAACAACTTTTCACCGGCCTTATGCACTTGCCGCATCGAACGCTTTTGTTTTTTAAGCCACCGCATATAGCGTTCACAAAACTGAGAGTAGCTATAACAACGGTTTGGATATTGCTGGGTATATTCTTGCCAAAGTAAGTTTTTGGTGATGCCTTTACCGGTTAATTCTTTTTCTAATTTGTGGCCAGTCAGGCATTTCAAAACGCTGAGATGGCCGTGTATCGGCGCGGGGATAAAACTGACTTGCTAGGACGGTATCATCCATTTCATCAGGTAGTGGCCAGGTTAACGATAACGCTTTGGCCTTTGTTAATAGTTTTTGAATAGCACCAACACTGACTTTTGTACTGGCACTTATTTTTCTAACGCTGAGTTGGGCAGCAAAATGTAGCCTCAACACTTCTCGAATTTTACGCATTGTGATCCTCTTGGTCGCCATATCCCTTCCTCAATTGAAAAAGGGAATAGCTTAACAAAGTAAGTAATAATCAATGCGTTGAAATTGTACTGGTTTGGTGTGAACACCAATTCCGGAAAATCAGTAAAAAGTGTTCACGATAAAATCGGAATAAGCGTTCACGCTAAAACCAGTATGGGTGTTCACGATGGGCCGGAATCACTGTTCACGATGCTCCGGAATATGCATGTTAACCATATATATGAGTTTTCTGGAGGTATACCTTCAAATTTATCTAAATAACCAAACGCATTAACCAATTCTTCAAATGGAAGTTTCAACTCATCGGCACGCTTAATCATACTTTCCATTACGGGCCAGTATGACATCCATATTCGTTTTTCTTTGTTATCATCAAGCTCTCTTTGAATAAATGCTTTACAAAAATTCATAGGGCTGTCTTTAGGGAGCGTCATTCCAAATATCCTTTCGATTAATTTTTTAACAAGCTTATCTTGCTATAAAAACTATGTCCGTATCTGAAGGTAAAAAATTTAGACTACTTAAGATCGGTTTCAAATAAAAAGAGACATTAGTAGTGGCGCTGCACCGAAATGCCTATGCCGCTGTTAACACTTCACCAGCTCTACAGAAATACGCTGACCAGAAAAACGATGATATTGCCCACAGTAGACATAAAAAATGCCCTTTAAAAGAACATTTTATTAAAAATTAACAGTGGGTGTCTTAGTTATTTCTTATTTGTTTTTATCTTGTACACTCGATTATCGAATTATTTTTTAAATTAATCATTTTCAAGAAATTATTATTTGTAAGACTATATGAATACTCATCAACAGTTTTTTCACCATCTATATATTTAATATATTCTGGAGGGAAAAAATTTAGCGGGTCTTGTAAAACTTTAGTTTCTGAACGAAATTTCGATGTCTTAATTATCGACTGTTCTATACTTACATCGTACTCAGCTAGAACTTTAGCTTTAGAAACTTTATCAGTGTTTTTATTTTTTTTATTAAAATAGTTCCAATTGTCTTTGATTTTTCCAGCTCAGAATCAATATTGAGTTGATATAAACTTTCAAATAAAATCTCAGGGTGTTCTGATATAGACTGTTTACATATCCATTTCCCATCCAAATTATTACTCTTTGCTAAAAGCTCGTAAGACATAATTAAAGTCAATAATAAGTATAATTTAGTATATTTAATCATTAGTTTTTTCTTTAATAGATAATTAACAACAAGTTTAATTAAATTGTAGATATCGGAAAGCATTAAAAGAATAAGTAAGCCTAAGTACCCTAACTCTTCAGTCAACCTAATGCCAAAAAGTCCAGGATACTTCTCTTGAGACGCGTCTATTCCTTGACCTGTAAACTCTTTTTTGCTCTAAAGACTCTATGAGCCAATGGTACAAAAAATAAAAGCAAATCATCATTATTGAAAGTCTACAGATAATGATGATAGCTTTTTTACCAAACATTTTTATTTTTGCTCCAATTCTTTTCAACCATTTCTTCTATTGGCTCTACTGCTTTTTGGGTCATAGTATCTACTACTTTGCCAATAACTTGCTTTATGCCTTTAGACTTAAGAGAATCTTTATTTCCACCAAAATCACTTTCAATACCATCCTGCATAACACCTGCAACTTCACTAGTAACTTTGCCCGCTAATTCACTAATAGGTAAATCTTCTTTGACTACAGCTTCTATTGCAATTTCGCCTGCGTCCATTAATAGACCAACTTTTTTAGTAGGATTTAAAACATTCTCAGCAATCGTCTTTGCAGCTTTCATATTTGTTAGGCCCACATCATTGCTAAATTCAGTGGCGGTTTTCCCCTGTGATTGATATAGTTTTATTCCACCTTGATACCAAGATGAATAATCTATTCGTCCATCAGGGTCAACATATTTATAAGGGTTATTTCGAACATATGAGTACCTGTTAAATCCCTGTGTATGACCGTTTCTTGCTAAATGTTCTTCGAAGCCAACAGGATCATTAGAGTAGAAACGCCCGATAACTGGATCATAGTATCGTGCCTGCATATAAAATAATCCGAAATACGATCCAGACTACTTAATTGTATTGAAGTTTTAAGGTGTGAGCTTCTCATCCTTGGCTGCTTTTAAAAGATCATCCCATCCCTCTGGAGGATTACCTGACTCTAGCATCTTTTCGAACACTTTGTAAGCATCTGTCTTGCTACCATATGCTCGCTTATTTTTTCATCATTGACCCAAGCATACACAATAACTTTGGAGTCTAAATGATAACGAAAGAACAATCGGTATTGCTGGAAGAATTTAGCTCTAAACCAATGTTTGTTATTTTCTCCCAGCGTATCGCCCTGACGAAAGTTAGGACTAGTAGGGTCTTGAGGTATCACCTCAAAAATTAACTTTTGAATTGCCGCTAACCGTTTAGTGGCGCTCTTCTTAATATACCCTGTTGGGTCTCTTTCTTTTAACTTTTCAACTTGAGCTTTTAGCTCTGAATATTGCTCTGCAAATAATGGATGAGTATAAAGCGTCCAACCATTGACTACCATTGGAATACTCTTCGACAAAATTATTCGTCCTCATCCGATAGTGGAGCATCTAAGTCAATTTCTACGCCTTCAACTAATGCATCTACGCTCTCACGCATACTAGCAGTAAGAGGCTGTATTTTATCTGGATTAGCTTGTATATCATGTGCAAGAAATGACAAGAATTCTCCCAATACTGGGTCGTTTTCTTGTGCTTCAACACGAGACATCACAACGCTACCATCTGACTGGATAGCGTATTTAATCTTGTCTTTTTTACCTAAGTGCAATGCCTTACGCACAGGACTAGGCACCGTAGTTTGAAAACGGTCAGTTAAAGTTGATTCTGATTCTAACGTCGCTACTAAAGCCATAATTACCTCTAAATGTAAGCAATGACATTTGATGACAGTTTAGTATGAAAAAACAGGTAATGCAAGTGCATTACCCGTTTAAGTAGAGTCAAAAAAGCCTATCGTCACTCAACGCAGAAGGGTGAGATTTGTTATATACCTCCGTTAACTTTGTTTGTGACACATGCGTATATATTTGCGTTGTTGAAATATCTGCATGACCCAACATTTCCTGTACGTGGCGCAAATCAGCGCCGTTATTCAGCATTGTCGTCGCAGTTGCATGACGAAATAAGTAACAGGAACCACTGCGTTTCATACCTGCTAACATGACATACCGAGAGACCATATCTGACAACTTATTTGGCCGAAACCGTTTACCATTATTAGCTAAGAACAAAGCACTACCTGATTTCAAGAATGAGATTCTATTTCTGATCTTACTCAGATAAAAAGCAATCCATTCGCAACCTCGCTCACTTATTGGAACGAAGCGATCTCGATTTCCTTTACCTTTCCTAATACGAACTTGCTGCTCATGTAAATCAACATCTTCAATGTCTAAATTAGCAAGTTCGATACGACGAATGCCGGTTGCAAAGAATGTCTCTAATATCGCTCTATCACGCATACCCGAAAAACCGAATAATAGTGACTGAGATAAGACTTTTGCTATTTCGTCTTCGCTAAATATAGCTTTAGGCAACGGACGACCAATCTTAGGTAGTTCAATATGCTCTAACGTATTGGAAGTGAGCAGGCCCTTAATATATAGCTTTTCAACAAAGGTTTTAACATAAGTTAAATATCCACGTTTACTGGCTACCGTCATGGGTTTACCATTTAGCCGTTTACGATATTGATTAAGATAAAGCATATAATCATCCATTAAATCCAAATCAATTTTATCGATGTGGAATACACCTCTTGTACGGCACCAGGTAGCAAATTTCTCCAATCCAGCGACTTTATTTACAATGGTATCTGGCGAATCCCCTTTCGCCTCACACAGCAGTAAATAGTACGGGATACAATCGCGTATTAATTTAGTGGCAGGCTTTTCCATAAATTACCTCCTGTACATAAGCAAAACCTTCCTGAACATACTCACCAATAAGTGGCTTTTCCCAATGAATTACCTCTTTTTGCCAACGCCGAATGCGTCTACCATATCGATAACCAACGGCGGAAATAATATTACCGTTATCATCAAAATTGTCAACAACAATTGAAAACTGATCCACTGCAACAATCTAAAAGTGATCCACTTACCCTTTAGGCTTATCCATTAAGCCAGCTTGTTTTTTCTCTTTAATTCGATAACTATCTCCTTTGATTTGAATGATATGTGAATGATGTAATATGCGATCTAGCATGGCTGAAGTTAATGCTGAATCGTCAGCAAAAACTTGTCCCCATTGCCCGAAGGGCAAATTACTTGTAAGGATCACAGAGCCTTTTTCATAACGTTTGGCAATGACATCAAACAACAGTTTTGCTTCATGCGCGTTAAACGGTAGATAGCCAATCTCATCAATGATCAGTAACCTCGGTGCGATTACAGAGCGTTGCATCACCATTTTGTAATTGTCCTGCCTTTGCGCTGTGGCAAGTTGTAAAATTAAATCTGATGCACTGACAAAACGCACTTTAATACCAGCCTGTGCGGCTTGATAGCCAAGTGCCACGGCAATATGTGTTTTTCCTACACCTGAAGGCCCTAATAACACAATATTTTCTTGTCGTTCGATAAACGACAATGAAGCCAGCTCCATGATTTGTTTTTTCGGGGCGCCTGTTGCAAAGTTAAAATCAAAGTCAGTCAACGTTTTTAAACCAGGAAACCCCGCCATTCGGGTAAACATTTGTTGTTTTCGTTGATGTCTCGCCCGTTTTTCACACAATAGTGCTTGCTCAAGAAAGGTAAGGTAATCCCATTCTTCTTTGGCCGCTTGTTGCGCTAAATCACAGGCATTGGCATCCATGCCAGCGAGCTGTAACTGCGATGTTAATTCGGTAATTCTCGATAATTGCAGGTTCATATTTCCTCCACAAGCTGGTCGTACACACTTAAATGATGATGAAGCGGTTGTTGGCTTAAGGCTCTTGACGAAGGGAATATGTTGTCTTTTACCTTTAATGGTGGCGCAGGCACTATTTCGGGTGGTAGTGTTTGCAATGCTTGGCGCTCTTCAACCAACCGTTCAGCTGGTTTTTGTTTGGTGGTATCGTGGATACGTTGATGAGCAACATTGTCTAACCAAATTAAGACTTCTTCGTTCGCTGTTTTAAGATCGAGCGTTTGTCCCATCGACTGAAGCTTTGTTTTCAAGGGGCGAAAAAGTTATCTCGAACATAACGTACCATACGCTCCACTTTGCCTTTTGTTTGTGGCCTGTAGGGCTGACATAGTTTAGGTATAAAGCCCATGCTCTTTGCAAATTGATAAAAAGCGGGGGTAAGTTTATGCTGGCCTTCGCCATAAGCATTACGTTCAGCGACAACCGTTTTCATATTGTCGTACCAAGCTTCTTGAGGAACACCTTGGAAATAGTCAAAAGTCAGGCGATGGCAGTGCTCTAAGGTTTCGTAACGCATATTATCCGTGAAAACGACCATCATACCTCGGCTAAAGCCAAGTACCGCGATAAATGCATGTATTGGCTGTTTTCCTCCTTGCATTTGGCCCCAGTCAACTTGCATTTGTTTACCTGCTTCGGTTTCAAACCGAACTACCGGTTGTGTTACAGGTTTTCCTCGGTATTGATAAAGATACTGCCGTAGAAGCGATATGCCACCGGAATATCCGAGTTCTTTAATCTCACGATAAAGTACAACACCTGATAGATGAATAGGTTTAGCTTGGGCGATACGTGAATGTAAATAAGGTTTATAGGGATCTAATAATGATTTGGCTTTAGCCCGCTTGGCATACACTGGCGTATCAATTTTTTGGTATAAATAACGTTTAACGGTATTTCGTGAAATACCGAGCTGCTTCGCTATTTTTCGTTGTGAGCAACCTTGTTGGTGCAAAATCTGAATTTTCATAAGCTCTTCTTTAGTGATCAAAGTGCCTCCGAAAAGGCACTATAGTGAAAACAAGTGGATCAGATTTCAATTGTTATAGTGGATCAGTTTTACATTGTTGGTAACAATAAAGAATTGCTTGGCATGTGGATATCAGAAAATGAAGGCGCTAAGTTTTGGCTTAATGTGCTCACTGAGCTGCAAAATCGAGGCGTCAAAGATATCCTCATCGCTTGTGTTGATGGGCTAAAAGGATTTCCTGATGCAATTAATACCGTTTACCCTGATACGCAAATTCAGCTCTGTATTGTCCATATGGTGCGTAATTCATTGAAGTTTGTGCCCTGGAAAGACTACAAAGCTATCACAGCCGATTTAAAACGTATTTACCAATCCGTCACTGAAGATGACGCTTTGTTGTCACTTGAGCAATTTGAACAGCGCTGGGATAGCAAATACCCCAACATATCGCGCTCGTGGCGTAATAACTGGCAAAACGTCAGTACGCTATTTAATTACCCTGAGGATATACGCAAAGCAATTTATACCACGAACGCCATTGAGTCACTGAACAGTGTTATTCGTAAAGCGATTAAAAAACGTAAGTTATTTCCGCATGATGATTCAGCGAAGAAAGTTATCTATTTGGCGATTGAGCAAGCATCGAAAAAATGGACGATGCCGATAAGAAATTGGAAAACGGCCTTGAATCGATTTATGATTGAATTCGAAGACCGTTTGAAAGATGTTATTTAAACTTGGCAGTTACACAAAATGTGTTACAGGGTCGCCTTTATTGTTAGCTCTATAATGTTATTTGGTTAAACTTAACATCAACTTATTTAAACGCGTTACAAAGCTAGCAGGGTCTTTTAAGCTACCACGCTCCGCTAATAAAGCTTGCTCAAATAATACTTCTGCCCATTGGGTAAATTGGCTATCGTCTTGCTCATCCGCCATATGTTTAACTAAATCATGCTCAGCATTGATTTCAAAAATAGGCTTAGTTTCAGGAACGGCTTGACCAACAGATTCCATTAACTTGATCATTTGGCTGCTCATATCGTTATCATCAGTAACAATACATGCTGGTGAGTCAGTTAAACGATTAGAAATTCGAACTTCTTTCACTTTATCAGCCAAGGTTTCTTGTAAACGCTTAACAACAGAGTCAAATTCTTGCTCTAACTTCTCTTGTGCTTGTTTCGTTTCTTCGTCATCCATATCACCAAGATCTAAACCACCACGAGCTACTGACTGTAATTGTTTACCGTCAAACTCTGTTAAGTGGCTCACTAACCATTCATCAATACGATCTGATAGTAATAATACTTCAATGCCTTTCTTGCGGAATACTTCTAAATGCGGGCTATTTTTCGCTGCATCGAAGCTGTCAGCCACCACATAATAAATTTTGTCTTGGCCTTCTTTCATGCGCTCAATGTATTGAGCAAAAGAAACCTTTTGTACCGCGGTATTTTCATTGGTTGACGCAAAACGTAACAACTTAGCAATCGCATCTTTATTGGCAGAATCTTCTGCTGGGCCTTCTTTTAGTACTTGGCCAAATTCATCCCAAAAGCTTTGATACTGCTCAGCATCTTTATTGCCTAAACGCTCTAACATTTTTAATACACGCTTAGTACAACCTTTACGAATAGCTTGGGTAACTTTATTATCTTGAAGAATTTCACGTGATACGTTTAGTGGTAAATCATTTGAGTCTAATAAACCTTTAACAAAACGTAGATACGTTGGCATGAACTGCTCTGCGTCATCCATAATAAATACACGTTGCACAAATAATTTTAAGCCGTGTTGTTTTTCACGATTGTACAAGTCAAATGGCGCTTTAGCTGGAATATATAATAAAGATGTATATTCAGTTTTACCTTCTACTTTATTATGTTCCCATAATAATGGGTCGCCAAAATCATGTGATACATGTTTATAAAACTCTTTATATTCATCGTCTGAAACATCAGCTTTTTCACGTGTCCATAACGCAGTTGCTTTATTAACAGGTTCCCACTTAGCTTCTTGTGCTTCAACAGCCGGACGAATGACATTACCTTCTTCGTCTTTCTCTTCTTCTACTGCCGCCACTGCCGGCGTTAACATTTCAACTGAAACAGAGATATGATCAGAGTATTTAGTCACAATTGACTTTAAGCGCCATTCATCCGCATATTCTTTTTCTTCTTCTTTCAAGTGAAGAATAATATCGGTACCACGATTAGCTTTTTCTATTTGTGCGGTGGTGAATTCGCCTTCGCCTTCTGAAGACCATTCAACCGCTTCATTAGCCGCAGCACCAGCAGCACGCGATCGTACCGTTACTTTATCAGCAACAATAAAAGCAGAATAAAAACCAACACCAAATTGACCAATAAGTTGCGAATCTGCGGCTTGATCACCCGATAATTTAGAGAAAAAGTCAGCTGTGCCTGATTTAGCAATAGTACCTAAATGCGCAATAATTTCGTCATGGGTCATACCAATACCATTATCAGAAATGGTTAAGGTATTATTTTCTTTATCAGCACTAATGCGAACACGTAAATCACTATCACCGGCTAATAAATCACCGTCTGATAACGCTTTAAAGCGTAATTTATCGGCAGCATCGGCGGCATTAGAAACTAATTCACGTAAGAATATTTCTTTGTTTGAATATAATGAATGGATCATTAATTGAAGTAACTGTTTTACTTCGGTTTGAAAGCCATGAACTTCTTTTTGACCTGTCTCAGACATCTGAAACTTCTCCTATCTGTATTCAACATAAAATAAAAATGCCCGTTGTATTAACGGAATCTTTGTTAACTCAGATATGGGGATAGCACTTTTTAATTCAAGTAATAAATGAACAAAAAGTACAAATTGAGAATAAAAAAAGCGGCTCAAATGAGCCGCTTTTCCTATTAGCTTTTTAATGCATCCTGCATATACATTCAGTGTTCCCATCATCCATAATAACTATCCATAGTGTATCCTAATGCTCCTAGCCTATCCTTTATGCCATCCTAAGCATCACTTCATCCTGAAGTAAAAATTAAGTTTTCTATCCTTAATAACCATCCTGGTAACGTTCGTCCTTGTTAACACATCCTATGTTAACCTTCCTAAGTAATTTCCTTATTACACAATCTCATCATGAGATTTTCCATTGCTATCCTAGCTAATGAGCTCCCTGCCCTATGTCGTCCTGACATGATTAATATTAGAGTAAAAACGAAATTAACAAAGTCATTAAGTTAAAAACTTTATCAAAAGTAAGATTTACCAAAAACAGAAAAAACAATAAACACTTTAACTTCAATAACTTAATAATAAAAATTACGTTTTAGCGACGATTTTTTACAATATATCGCACACCTTTGTAAGACATGTCTTACATTAAAGATAGACGATAAGGTAGTAGGTAATAAAGATAACCTAAACAATTATTATTTAGATAATAACTTTATGTATAAGTTATTAAATTTCACCTTTTTTATCGCTGATCAAATAATCGATTTCTAAAAAATCTTCTACTTCCAATAGCCAATAATTTTTAACAAAAGCAATATGCAATGGGTTTTCGTTGTAAGTTTGATAAGCCTCGTCGTTTGCAAATTCCATTGATAAAACATCAGTAAAATGATTTTTTCTACTAACTTGCTGTAAACACTCAAAATTTAGTACCGTGGGTAAACTTTTAAGTTTACGAGCTTGTTCTAAAAATTGATGTTCTGCTGCTGAATTGGGCTCGTGCTTTAATTTAAAAACCACGGTATGACGGATCATATTTTCTGTACTCATTACTCATATTATAAATAAAGATTAACAGGACATAGAGATAAGAAATAACATCATGAACATATTTTTTATTCTACTAGTTCTGTTTTCAGGTAATTAATTTAACGCTGTATTTAAGCAATATAGCTAAGCAATACAGCAGTTATAAAGTAAATAATTATTGTGAAGGAAAATATGTTAGTTATTTTGTCGGTAATGGATCATCAAACTACCTGAGACCTTACCAACAGTTAATTGTTTTATTTTTTTGTAATCAACATCATTAAAAAATTCTTGATACTTTTTATTGGTTGCAAACACAGCAACACCTTCGCTATTAGGATGTTCTTCTAATACGGTATTAACTGCCGCCATTAAATAATGGCCAAAGCCGTGATGTTGATGTAATGGATGAATAGCAATAAAAGACAGCATATGAAAAGTCGTCAGTGGTACCGCATTGATAATCGCTTCTTCTTTTTCAATCATTTGCTTAGTACTGAAATAACCGGCACTTAACAGCATTTTTAAACGCCAGTGCCAAAAGCGGTTTGAATTTACTCGCTCATCAGGACCATTTAAGCAAGCAACGCCAACCATTGACTCACCTAAGTAAAGACCAACCATTGGTTGTTGAGCCTGCCAAAAAGCATTTAATTCTTCTCGAATAGAGGCCCTTAAGCGCTGTTCATAATCAGCTTTTTTAGCATCAAAGATATCAAGAAAAACGGGATCATCATGATAAGACTGATACAATAAAGACGCGGCAATTTTTAAATCTTCAGCTGCTAAATATGAAGCTTTGATATCAAGATGTGTTTTTTCCGCCACCATTTCTGCCATACCGCCTTCCTTTTAATAATTATTACGCTTATTTTTTACCTTAATGGCTTCTTATTCATTGGTCAATAATAATTTAACGCTACCTTGTGAACAAAAAAACAGCCACTTTTCACTATAGCTTGCAAAAGTATAATTGGATAATCTTGGCACTAGAGTCTGTTGTTCTTTGTTTATATTTTCAGCAATAGGCTATTTTAAGTAATAGCAAAGTAGAATGAAGGTTGTTTGCTTATTCCAAATGCGTGAATTCCAAATGAGTGAAATTCTAATGCAGCTAGCGCAAAAATAGCTTATATAATTAATAGAATTAAGAATACTAAAATGAAAACATGAAAAAGGGGAATTCAACTTCCCCTTTAATTACTTATAACTAAATCAATTGATTAACTGATTATTTTTTACGCCAAGTAGTTTTACCAGCACTGTCTTCCAAAATAATGTTCATGGCATTTAATTTGTCTCTGGCGTCATCGGCTAATGCCCAGTTTTTATCTGCTCGCGCCTGATTACGCTGAGCAATTAACGCTTCAATTGCGGCAACTTCATCATCATCACCCTGACCTTGTAAAAAATCAGCTGGATCTTGCTGTAACAGGCCTAATAAATTACCTAACCCTGTTAATATTGAAGCAAGTTCTACTGCTGTGCTATTTTCACTTCCTTGTTGTTTAGCAACATTAAGCTCTTTTGGCTACTTCAAATAACACTGAGAGCGCTTCTGGTGTGTTAAAGTCATCATCCATCGCTTTACAAAAGCGTTCAACATAAGGCTGAGATTTATCTAATTGATAATCAGCTAACGTTTCAACATCACGTAATGCTGTATAAATACGTTCCATTGATGCTCTTGCTTGATCTAAATTATCGGTAGAATAGTTTAGTTGGCTACGGTATTGACCTGATGTTAAAAATATCGTGTGGTTTCGGCGTCATAATTGGCCAACACTTCACGTATGGTAAAAAAGTTACCTAATGATTTTGACATTTTAGTTTGGTCAACTTGCACCATGCCCGTGTGGATCAATAATTCACATAAGGGGTATCAAGCGCACAACAACTTTGTGCAATTTCATTTTCATGATGTGGGAACGATAAATCAGAGCCGCCGCCGTGAATGTCAAAATGATGGCCTAATTCTTTAGCATTCATTGCCGAACATTCAATATGCCAACCTGGGCGACCTTCCCCCAAGGTGATGACCAACTCGGCTCACCTGCTTTAGCCATTTTCCATAGCACAAAATCAAGCGGGTTACGTTTGCTGTCGTCTACCTCAACTCGAGCCCGATTGTAACTGCTCTAGGTTTTGACCACTTAATTCACCATATTTAGCAAAGCTCGAAACATCAAATAAAACATCGCCAGAGCTAGCAACGTAAGCATGATTTTTTACATACTAATTGCTCAACCATAGTAATGATTTCTTGCATATGCGTTGTAACACGCGGTTCAATATCAGGACGTAATAAATTTAAAGCGTCAAAATCTTGATGCATGTCTGCCATAGTACGTGCAGTTAACGCTTCACAGGTTTCATTGTTTTCAATGGCGCGCTTGATTATTTTGTCATCAACATCGGTAACATTTCTAACATAGGTGACATCATAGCCAGAAAAACGTAAGAAACGCACCATATTATCAAAACCAATATAAGTACGCGCATGGCCAATATGACAGAGGTCATAAACCGTGACACCACAAACATATAGGCCAACTTTACCTTGTTCTATTGGTGTGAACGTTTCTTTTTGGCGAGATAATGTATTGTATATTTGCAGCATTACGTAATTGCTTCCTAGATTTACCTGAAAAATTAGCGCAGATTGTACATTATCATCGACAAAGGGTCATCACTTCCCTTTACAGAAATTCTCGTTAGGTTACAATTCTCCCATATTTTATTATGGAAACTAAAAAATGATCACATTTAAAACAACTTTAGGCGATATCAAAATTAACCTAGATTTCGATAAAGCACCAATTACCGCTGAAAACTTTAAAAAATATGCACAAGATGGATTTTATAACGGCACTATTTTTCATCGCGTGATCAAAGGCTTTATGGCGCAAGGTGGTGGTTTTTCATCTGGCATGGAAGAAAAAGACACTAATGCTAGCATTAAAAACGAAGCCAATAATGGTTTAAGTAATGCTCGTGGTACATTAGCTATGGCACGTACACAAGATCCTCATTCAGCATCAGCGCAGTTTTTCATCAATTTAGTTGATAACAACTTCTTAGACTTTAAAAGCGAAACTGTTCAAGGTTGGGGTTATTGTGTATTTGGTGAAGTTGTTGAAGGTATGGACGTGGTTGATAAAATGACCACAGCCGAAACAGGTCGTTTTGGTTTCCATGATGATGTACCAAAAGAAGAAATTATTATTACTGAAACTATCGTTGAATAATTGAATACTTTTTAATGATAAAAAAAGTAAAAGAGCAAGTTACCTATTTTATTGCTGATTTACATCTTGCAGAAAACAGGTCCGATATTACGGCCTGTTTTTTATCGTTTTTAAAAAATGATGCTAGCAACGCTGAACAGCTTTATATTTTAGGCGACTTATTCGAAGTATGGTTTGGTGATGATTACAACACCGAACTAAATACCAGTGTTGCAAAAGCACTAAAAGATTTAGTGCATTCCGGTACTGATGTATTTTATATCCACGGAAATCGTGATTTTATTTTAGGTAAAAAATACGCCGAAATGTCAGGTATGACATTGCTACCCTGAAAAAGTATGTTATCGATTTATATGGCGAAAAAACGTTATTAATGCATGGTGATACTTTATGCACCATGGATGTTGAATATCAGAAGTTTCGCAAAAAATCGCGCTCTTGGTGGTGGTTAGGTTTTATGACCAACCTACCCTTTTTATTCGTAAGAAAATCGCGCATAATTACCGAGAAAAAAGTAAAAAGCACAACAGGCTAAATCGCTCGATATCATGGATGTTACTTTATCTGAAGTGGTAAAAGATTTAGAAACCTATCAATGCCAGTTGATGATCCATGGTCATACTCATAGACCCGCTATTCACCAATTAACGGCTAATGATAAGCCAGCAACTCGTATTGTTTTAGGTGATTGGTACGAACAAGGCGCATGGCTAAAAGTTGATGAAAATAATAAAGAATTACTCAGCTTACCTTTCCAAGTAAAATAACCCCCTCAACTATAGTTACTACTTACTTTTTATTAACTCTAAAAAATAAAACCCTATAACTAACTGATTTAAATTACATTTAACAAGCTATTTCAGTTAAGTTTATATACCTACCAATTAAACACCAATCAACCAGTATTATTTTTGTACAAGACTACAATAAAATAAAAAATATTAACAAAAAATTTACATTGAATGTTCAACATTTTTTGTTGGTAAACTGTATTTGCATAATCACAAATGCTAATAAAAAATTAAACTCAAAAATAAATATAATAATAAAGCTGAAGTTTGTATTAGCCCTAAATATTGAAGGGAAAAAATGGATAACAACAATAACAAATTTCAATCTGCAAAACGCTATGCAGATTTAACCTTTGAACTACTAACAAAATACACAATACCGCCAACTCCAGTAAATTATTCAGTATTATTTTTATATACTAATGGCAGTAATCCTCAGCTTAATCAACAAATCAATTTACAAATAAAACAAAATAAAGCGCTCGACTGCATTTTTTAGAAGCCTTATTCAATGAATTTGTGTCAAATTCTGAACAAGTACAACAAGCCGTTATGAGTCCGCTCAATGAATCAATAAACACATTATTAGATAAAATTGACACCCAGCTCAGTTTAGATGAAGAAGCCATTGGTAATTTACAAAAAATTGACCAAGTGCTAGAAAAAACCAATCAATCTAAATCCCTCAATAAAGTAGTGAACTATTTATTAACAACAGTAAATAATTCTGCTAACCAACACAAAACATTATCCGAAGCGTTAAATAAAACAAACAATGAAGTAAATGAATTGAAGAAAAAACTTGAAGTAGCTCGTAAAGAAGCGATTTCTGACGCCCTCACCGGCTTACTTAACCGCCGCGGCTGCGATGAAAAACTCCAAAATATTGATATTGAAGAAACTCATACCTCTTTAGCTATTGATATTGATCATTTCAAAAAAATTAATGACAATTTTGGCCACTTTATTGGCGACAAAGTATTACAGCGAGTGGCTAATTCGATTAAGGCCAATATTTCTGATCTTGATCTCGCCGTCAGATATGGCGGAGAAGAGTTTGTCGTGGTGATGGTTAATAAAACCTTAAGTGAAGCCAAAGTGATTGCTGAAAAAATTCGTTTAACCATTTCAAACCTTAAGCTAAAACAGCGTAATTCCGATAGTTATTTACCACAAATTTCGGTTTCCGTTGGCATTGCACAAACGCAAAAAGAAAAATGCTGGTTAGAGCTATTTAAACGCGCTGATGAAGCTTTATATCAAGCAAAATCTGCCGGTAGAAACTGCTCAATAGTTGCCGCTTAACGCACAAATAAAGTTAAGTGGGCACACCACTATGAAACTTAAAATCGGTATCAGGCATTAAAATAAGCTCTGCTTCTTTTTCACCAAAAAAGCAATTCTTTCATCAATATTAGTGCCTGAAATTTCTTCGGCTAATGTTAAATAATCTTGATAATGCCGAGCTTCTGAGCGAAGCAAAGATACATAAAAATCACCAAGACGTTTATCAACATGAGGTGCTAATTTAGCAAAGCGTTCACATGAACGGGCTTCGATATAAGCACCACAAATTAATTTATCGACTAAAGTTTCTGGCTCGTGAGTTTTTACATGGCTTAACATGCCTTTAGCATAACGCCCTGGGGTTATATGCTTGTAGCTAATGCCATACTCATGCATAATTTCTAAAACTTGGTAAAAATGGTGTAATTCTTCTTTAATTAACATCACCATTTTATCAATTAAATCTTGGCCATATTTTGAATTGGCTTTAGGTAACATCGACTTTTTTAGGCTATTTTTATCGTTCAGCGATTGCCAATCCCCTTCTTTTTTATAAACGAACTGCTCAAACGGCTTAAGCCACTCTAATAATGCCTGACCGCTTTCTTTGTCTACTGCATACTTACGAATAAGAAACATGGCAGATTGTGCTGCTTTTAATTCACAAATTAAATGATCTAAAAGTAACATCGGCAAGTTTTCAGGTTTTATGGCTTCTTGGATCCAAGTATCGGGGGTTTCACAGTTTAAAAAGGATGTGATTGGGGTTAATAAATCGGAGTATGGCACAAAGATATAGCTTATAGAGATTAATTCAGTAAGCGGGATTTTATCATAAATCAGTAAAAAAACTGCTTAATACAAAATAAAACACCAATAAAGCAGTTAAAACTCACCACTTTTACCAATACTTATTTTCGATATAAATAAAAAAGAGATTGCAACATCGCTGCAATCCCCTTCCTACTTAACCTGAGTTCAGGTTACTCATAATGCAATAACTTGCTAACTACCAGTAAAATAGTACGCGCCTGTCCAGCGGTATTGCTTACCTGCTATTTTCAATTTATGTGCTTTATCCGTCGCTGTTTGTTTGTTTGCTAAGATAAAGACACTGCTATTGCCTTTTAGATCAGTAATTGAAACCGCCGTGTAATTTTCATCATCATGGATCACATTTAATGCTGCAATACTACTGTTAGAATTTTCAGACAATTCAGAAATAGGACTATAAGCGCCATGTGGTTCAATAACAGAAGCAAAAACAGTATCTTTGCTATCATTTCTACGGATCATTAACGCGGCATCTCGGCGAAGGTTAAACTGAGGATCATTCGCGCCAATGCGAGTAAATAACAGCTCATCTTTAGCATCCGTTGCCGTGGTCAAAGTATAATATTTACCATCACCTAACCATGAAAATTGCGTACTATTAGCAGCGGGTTTTCCTTTACCTTCTAGATACAAGTGCTGATAACCATTTTTAGCCCCTAGAGGACTTAAGCTAGCCGGTGAGTCATAGGTAAAGTTCATATCGATAACTTGTCCCATAAAATAAAAAGGAAAGTCATATTGATTTTTAGCGGCTGACGTCACTTTCATGATATCGAGAACAAACGGTTTTTCAAAATCATCGAGTTTGATCATCGCCATGGTTCTATGCATTTTTGTGCCCGGATACGCACTTGACTCAGTAGCACTAACTACTTGAACCTTTTCATTTGAATCATCATAAAGATAAAGGTCAGAATGATGTTTACTCCCCGTTTCATAATCACCACCAAAATGCGACGTTTGATTTTGTGTTAGTGTATTATGTGCAAGGGTTTGTTTAGCCCAGGTTTTATTTTCTTTTAAGTAATTACCGCCACCTTTTTGTTCAATATTAACAAAACGCGCTAAGCCGTAATCTTGTAATACTTCATCACCATTGGCATAGAGTGAATAAGAAAGCTTGTCATAATGACCATGACTTAAACCTTGAGCGGCGTATTTAAACACTAACGTTAACTCTTCATTGCCGTATCTTAAAATACCAACACCACCTTGCTTGCCATCATGACCATCTGAAAAATTAACCGACTTTTTCACAAACGGTTCAGCTTTACCATCCCGAACGCCAATCGCCACTGACAGCCCTGATTGATCTAATAATACCGAACCTTGTTTCTCTGCAATGCCAAGTAATTTAGGGGCTTTGTTGCCATAATGATAAGCAATATCAACCGCTGTCACTAAAGCCGGCGTGTAATAAGACATGCCTTTTTGACCATCATTTAGTGGGAAAAATCACCGTCAGCATCAGATAAATTGAGCAGCGCATCAACCCCTTTTAATAAAACATTGTCTTTATGTTCAAATACCTTCATTTCAGGTTTAACGTTATGCATAGCTAAGCCAAAAATTAAAAATGGGTACATTGCATAACGTTGATAATATGGACCTTCGGTAAAATAACCTTCTGGTGAAAATGGGTCTTCTAGGTTAGCTAAAAAGCCAGCTTTTTGCCCTGCTACTTCAATAAAGCCGCCATCGTTATCTTTAAGGCCTAATTCCAAACCATCATCTTCAATACCATATAAGGCACGTTGCAATAATTCTTCGTCATCCATTACCAAGGCAATCATACCAACAGCCGCATTGCCCCAAGTGCTGTGGTTATGAATACGATTATAAAACTGTGGGTTAACTATCGAAATATAATCGGCGAATGGACGAAATAAGTTATTTTGTAATTTATCGTGCTCTTGAGCTGATAACGTTTCATAAATAGCATCATAGGCTTGGCTCATATAAACCAACCAGTTACTGTCATTTAAACATTGCCAAAATAATTTACCACGAGCATATGAGCGCTCTTGCGGGTGAATAGGTAAATCTTTATACATAGCTTCATACTGGAATAACATATCCCGAACGTATTTGGCATATTTATCATCTTGAAGTATTTGGTATAAAGCGCCTGCTTTTTGCGCCACTTGAAAATTCTTTTTATGACGCTGATGGGTATAACCACCTGAAAAATCTTTTGGGATTGGGGGTGTCTATACCAAACGCAATTTCCGCATCAACTTCTTGTTTAACTCGTTGAAGTGTGGCATCGAACAAAGGCACTTTACCTAAATTATTTCTAATTTTTTCTACCCCAGATTTGGTCATAATCAAATTTGGATGTTCTCGTGACTGCGCACTTAAAGGAATAGACAATATAGTTACTATCAGTAATAGGGCTGTGGCTTTAATTTTTATCAACGCCTTTCTCCAATTTAGAATATTTACAATGGGTTATCTTCTAACTATAGTTTTAGATTAGAAAACTTTCATCTGTTGAGTTATTAAATTAACGAGACACCTCATAAACTTGCCGCATTAATTGTTTATACAAAATCTAGTTAACCTCATCAATTTAATATGTACAAACCGTTTTACATTTACTTTCTTAAAATATTAACCCCAGCACATGCTGGGGGTTAATTTAACATTCAACTAAATGTGTTATTTGGTAAGTACCAAATAATCGAACTGTTCTGACATATTAGAAACGATAGCTAGCACCAAATGTTACACGACGGTCTGGAAGACCTACGAAACATAAAAGTGCATCGTCATTAACACAATATTGCTTAATACCTTCATTAGTAAGGTTTACAGCTTCAAGTCCGATGTTTAATTTATCAGTAACATCGTAGCTCACACTCGCGTTAAGTTGACCTCTTGCTGCTGTTACTACAGGGAAACTCAAAGTACTATTCGTGCTAGAACCACCTGCGAAATCGGTAGATTTGAACGCATCACGCCATGTGTAACGCATACGTGCAGATAAACCATTTCTTTCATAGTATGCCGTTAAGTTATAGGCATTTTCAGAAAAAGTCTTCTAAACCACGCTCAGCACAAATATCGCCAAGAACATTTTTACCACGTCCACCAGTACAATCTTCTGTTGAACCACCTTTAAAGTCTTGTATTGTGTAATTCGCTGCAACACCAAAACCTGATGCCCAACCTAATTCATCTTCAAAACCAGCAAGATCGTATTGAGCTGAGAATTCCCAACCTGAAACGGTTGTGGTTTCTGAGTCATTAGATGGTTCAGAATAATCTACACATACCTACTGCGCCTAACTCACCTAACGTGTTAGCTACTACATTAGGGTTGTATATACCGCCGCCTGGACAATCTAAGGCTGTTTCACGTACGAAACCACTTGTTGTCTCTGTGCTTGGTGTTTGTGGTGCTTCGTATGTTTTAATACCAAAGATGTTTGTACGCTCTTTAGTAAAGTAACCAACACTTACAATTGACGCTTCAGCAAAATACCATTCCCATGAAAGGTCAAGCGATACAACTTCTTCAGGTTCTAAGCCTGGGTTACCTAATGCCACGGCCGTATTTTCATTAGTACCAAAGTCAAACGCTGCACTTAACTGATCGAAGTTAGGGCGTCGGATATCTTTACTTGCACCGAAACGAATAGCCATATCATCAGCAACATCAGCAACCACGTTTAAACGAGGTAAGAAGAAGCTATAGTCACCAGAAAGGATTGATTGTACACCTACATCATAATTACTGATTGAATCAACTTCAGTACTGATATAACGACCACCAACATTACCGCGAATCATTTCCCACTCGAAATTAGCTTGTGCGTAAAGCGCATGAGTTTCTTCTTCAACTAAGTAAAAAGCACCTCTATCTTCACTAACATCCATTGTAGCAGAATCACTAGTACCTAATGTTACATTGTAAGCCTTATCAATTGTGGCTAATGTACCTTCTGGGTCAGAGAACGCTTTATCAGGATCTACAAGTAAGAAATCTTTGATAAACAATTCACGGTCATCACCATCACCAAAGTTATTAGGGCCTTTAACTAAAGGGTCAAGAAATTAGCGTACCGCTAATAGATTTTGCTTGGTCGCTAGTGCTCCAAGTATCTTTATATTTGTGGAATTCACTCGAAGAAGCATTAAAACGGTAACCTAAATCAACTGAAGTGATAATGCTGTCATCAACATAAACCTCAAGATCAAAACGTACACCCGTTTCAGAGTTTTCTTGAGTATCGCCACTTTTTCCATTTTCGCTAAATAATAGTTGGGGGTTAAATAGTTGCTCTGGTGTCGGAACTACAGATGAAGCTTGGTTTAAACCAAATGATAAGGTTTTTCCTGATAAGTCATAAGAAAAATGGCACGCCATTATCATTAAGTAAATAACCACCAGTACCATTTACGCTATCAATAGCCTCTTGAAGTGAGGTAATTCCATCCATTAATGGAACTTCTGTCGTACCACTTTGAAGAGAAACTTTAGCTACATCAGGAGAGTTAGGGTTCATAAAGTTCATTGTTGTATCGAACTTCGGCTTAGTACTTTCAGAAGAAGATGATGAAATTTCAGCACTTAACTTAAAGTCTTCATGTTGATATTCACCACCGAATACAAATACTTCAGAGTCTGTAATACGTGAACCTGTTTCACTAGACATACGTAAGTTTGGTTCACTCGGTTTAGAACCTGTATAGTCTGGGTTTATGTCGCCAATTAATGAAGCTTCCATTGATGGAATATTAACACCACCCAATGAACCAAAATTAATAGTTTCAGTAGCTGTTGGTTTATTACCGTTTAAAATACCACCTACACCAGAAGCTTGAAGTCTGTATTGGTCACGACTTTGTTCTTGAGAGTTAATGATAGTATCAAAATGAAACTTCAAATCATCGTTAGGTGCAAATTCAACGGTTGATGCAATATTAACCGTTTCATAATCATCATTTTCTTGTTCTTGCAATAAGAAGTTAATACCAAGAACGCCATCTTCATTAAGGGCATCACGGTCAGTTCTAGGACGGAAAGAAACCGCTTCTTGCTCGCTGTAACTACCACTAATAACAAAACCTATTTTACCAAAGTCAAGTTCCCAGTTATCACCATAGGTACCTGAAAATCTTGGCACAACACTTTCTGTACTTAAGCTACTATTTTCGCCTTGTACACGAACAGATCCTAAAGTTTCTGATAACTGTAAAGGACGAATAGTACGTAAATTAACGGTACCACCCACAGAGCCTTCAGTCGTTTTAGCTTCAGGTGATTTTGTTACTTCAACAGCAGCAATAATAGAAGCTGAAACATCTTCAAAATCAATACCGCTACGACCACCGCCAGAACCTACGGTAGATACACCATTAATTTCGGTACGGTTTGCATTAGTACCACGAATTTGGACGCCAGTACCAACACCAGCTGTACGGGTAATTTGTACACCAGTAACGTTTTCAAGCACTTCCGCTAAGTTTTGGTCAGGTAACTTACCAATATCATCCGCAATAATGACCTCAACTAAACTGCTAGCATCACGCTTTTCAGCTAGTGCACTGGTAAGAGAGCTACGGATACCGGTTACTTCAATCACTTCAACAGCTTGTTTCGCGGCAGCAGGCGCTTCTTGTGCTTGAACTGATGTGTTCATATGCAAAGCAGTTGCTGAGAGCACTGCTAAAGATATTTTAGATAATTTATGACTCATATTCTTTCCCTTAGTTATTTATAATTATTAACTTTGCAAAACTTCTGTTGTTTTGTCACAACAAAATATTCCACAAAAAAGCAAATTGGTCAACCTTTAGTCGATAAAAAACACAATTAAAAACCACCGAATTGGTAATAACATTGATTTTTTAAACCACTAAATATCATTACCAAAAATAAATAAATCTTAAACCAAAAACAACGCAACCCATAAAAAGAATTAAAAATCATACATTTAAAAACAAACAAACACGATATAAAAAAACATGTAAACATTTACCACAAATTAAATAAATAAACTTTTTAATCGTTCTGTTAAAAAATATATTTATAAAAAAATGACGGACAGACTAGGTTTTTCAATAAAAACTCTCTATCGATAAAAACAATTAACAAATATTGGTAACACCACCAGATGGTTTTTTATGTGTTATGGTAATAACAGTTGTGTGGGTTTTAAAACAATTGCAAGATCATACGAATCAAACGTCTTTACTGATTATTCAATTCTTGAAGTTACACTTTATATATTTAGGTGAAGCTAAAAAGAAATGTTATGAAAATAACATTGCCCCGTGCTTTTTTATTTATTTGTACTGCTGCCACAGGCTGTTTTACAGCTTTGGCTAAAGCAAGTGTAGATTATGGTATTATCTCTACCGGCATGTGAAAGTTTATTTTACGCTAATCTTTGATTGCTTTTTAATGGCTTTTTAAAAACGCATTAATTTTGACAAGGTTGCTTTGTATTAAAATTTCATTCTTTTGGTATACTCAATAACAAGATAAATAAGGAGATAGTGTAATGTCAGGTCAAACCATGGTAGTTTGTATAGTATTAATCACGGTTGTTTTTGGTACGCTTTTCGATATGTATAAAAAACATTTAGCCTTTAAAGAAAAAATGCTGAAACACAATCAAGCTTCAGATGCTGACAACGAGCAATTAAAACAGCAGGTCTCTAATCTAGAGTCTCGTATTCAAGTACTAGAAAAAATAGTAACCGATGAAGGTTATAGCATTAAAAAAGAAATCAATGGTTTATAATTTTGAAACTGATAATGAAAACTGAATTTGATGATTTGCGATTAAATAAAAACCATCAATTTGACACGGATAGTAATGGCGACAAACAAGTTGTACGTATTTATGCTAACGAGCAGCTAATAGCAAAAAAAATCAAACAAAAAAAATCTATCCGTTATTTTGCCATTGACGGTTACCAACAATACTTAACCGGTGAACACTAATTATGGCGAAGTCTCCAATAAAAAAATTGCTTGAAAACCACCCTAACCTAACTCATACCGAAGATATCAAAGTGATCTCTCATGTACAGCGAGAGCAAGACGATTGGTATATTAACACCATAATGTTAGATGGTATTGACACGCCTTTTAAATATAAACGTAAAAAACACTATAAATCACTAAATGGTCAACGCGTTAATATTACCTATTATCCAGAAACTGAAAATGTTGCTGGCTTTGAAATTGAAGTGATGAAAATTGTCAGAATAAAAATAGCTTAATGCTGTTTACTAGGGTCTGTTTATCTTTGTTTAATAATTCAGCTGAGAGATAAAATCGTTTTAATCAAGGCTGAAATTATGTCGTTTAGTCATCTAAACCAATAACTTTTAACGCCGAGTAAAGCGATTTTAGCCTCAGCCCACAGGGCAATGGCTATTTTCTGCGCTAGCTGCATTAGAATTTCACTCATTTGGAATAACCAAACAACGTTCATTCTGCTTTGCTACCACTTAAAATAGCCTATTGCTGAAAATATAAACAAAGTTCAACAGACCCTAGGTAAGAACTCCTTCTCTCTCATTACCACTTTATGACGTTTATTTTTTAAACAATGCTTGACGTAAGCAATTATATCTTACATAAATAAGGTATCGGTAAAAAATAATACCGAATAAAAAAATGAAATTAGCTGAAATTCTGCTAATTTTAAATTGGGGATAGCGAGAGGAAGTTATTATGATTTTAAATCACATTTGGGGCTTATACGCTCATCCAAGAGAAGAATGGCAAACCATTGAAAAACGCCATGAAAGCTTTTTCTACAGTATGGTGCATATTCTTACCGTAGGGTTAATTCCGTCAATCAGTGCCTACTATGCTTCTGCGCATATTGGGTGGTCTATTGGCGCTGGTGATCCCATAAAATTAACACAAAGCAGCGCAGCGATCATGTCAATCGGCATGTATTTCGCCCTAATTCTCGGCGTTTTAGCGCTAGCATATCTTATTCATTGGATGGCAAAAACCTTTGATTCGACACCAGATTATACGCAATCTTTAGAATTAGCCGCTTACACCGCCACACCTTTGTTAATGGTTGGTATTGCTGCACTCTATCCTGTTTTATGGTTTTTCGTTTTAGCCGGCCTTGCTGCTATTTGTTATAGCGTTTATTTACTTTATTCCGGTGTGCCTATAATGATGAACATACCAGAAGAAAAAGGCTTTATTTATGCAAGTTCCGTAGTTACTTGTGGTTTAGTTTTATTAGTAACCATTATGGCCGCTAGTGCTATTCTTTGGACGATGGGTTTTGGTCCAGAATATATGTCGTAAATAATCAGTGATCAAACAAAAATGCCGTTGAAATATTCAACGGCATTTTTTATCTAATCTTATAAAGCTATCAATTATTCTAAACTAGAAAATAAACTGCATACACACAAAGGCAGCGATACCGGCTAGAATATCATCTAACATAATACCAAAACCCCCATGTAGTTTTTTATCAGCGACCGAAATCGGCCAAGGCTTCAAAATATCAAAAAAGCGAAATAACAAAAAACCAACAAGTAAGGTTAACCAAGTAAGCTCGGTTAAATATAAAGTGATAAACAAACCAACAAATTCATCCCAAACAATCGCTGGGTGATCATCAACACCAACGGCTTCAGCTGTTTTTCCACAAAGATAAACACCAATAACCGACATCAGGATAATCAAAATACCTAAATAAAGATCAGGTAAATAACTACATAATAAATAACAAGGTAAGGCAGCTAATGTGCCAAAAGTTCCAGGTGCTTTAGGCGCTAAGCCGCTGCAAAAGCCTAACGCTAAAAATTGTACCGGACTTTTTAAATTGAATGATTTTTGCAAGAGAGCACCTTGAACACTTAAAAGTGCTCAAATCCTTTTGTATTAATTTTAACGGGGGTTTCGTTAATTGTGGTGGTCAATTTGTTGGTATGATTGATTTGACCAATACAGGTAATTTTATTACTTGTTTGGCCAACGGCGGTTTCCATTGCCACTTTATTGGTTTCAGAAACCGTAAAAATCAGCTCATAATCATCACCGGCATTAATAGCAAACTCTATCGCCATATCACCTAAACTCTCTTTAAGTTCATCGGATAGTGGAATATGGTCAAGAATAATATTGGCCCCACATTTGACTCTCGACATATGTGGTTTAAGTCTGCCAGTAAGCCATCAGAAACATCTATAGCCGAAGAAGCATAGTCTCTTAACGCCTGCCCTAGTAGAATTCTAGGCTTAGGATATTCAAGTTTACGCTGAACCTTTTCAACATACTCTGGCTTTAAGCTGATTTTATTCTGCAAATGCATTAAGGCTAAACCGGGATCACCAATATCAGCAGATACATAAATCCAGTCACCTGGCTTAGCACCACTGCGTGTAATATATTTATTATCTGGTACAAAGCCCTGTGCCGTTACTGTAATACTTAATGGTCCTTGCGTAGTATCGCCACCAATAAGTTGAACATTAGTATATTCACAGAGTTCAAAAACACCGTCACAAAAGTCTTTTATCCAAGCCTCATCCACACTTGGCATAGTTAAGGCTAATGACACCCAAGCAGGCTCAGCGCCCATAGCAGCTAAGTCAGACAAGCTGACTGCAATTGATTTATGGCCAATAGCCTTTGCCGAAGTATCTTCTGGAAAATGCACACCTGAAACTAAGGTGTCAGTGGTAACAGCGATATTCTGAGAGCCATTAACTTTTAATATAGCGCAATCATCCCCGATCCCTAACAACACATCCTTGCGTTTAGTGATTTGCTCACTAAAGTATCGCTTTATTACATCAAATTCTTTCATTATATTCGCTATTAATTATTAAGAACGTATTAATTTTACGGCTTTATCAAGTACACCATTGACAAATTTATGGCTATCATCAGCCGCAAATTCTTTGGCTAATTCAATAGCTTCATTAATAACAACTTTATATGGTACTTCTTCGTTATTACTTAATTCAAAAACCGCTAAACGTAAAATAGCCTTTTCAACATGATCAATCTCTTCAATAGGACGTTCAACATGTGGTGAAATGGCTAAATCTAATTCACTGACTGAGGCTGTAACCCCCTGCAATAACGTTTGAAAATAAGGAATATCAAAACGACGTTTAGCATTTTCAGTTAAAAAATGCAGCTCAATATCAGAAACAGAGTTCTGACTAATTTGCCATGAATAGATAGCCTGAACCGCTAATTCACGCGCCTTTCTTCTTGCAGATGGTTTCAACTTCAATCTCCGAAAATTACAATTGGTCTAATACGTTAACCATTTCTAAAGCACTTAATGCCGCTTCTGCACCTTTATTACCTGCTTTAGTACCCGCTCTTTCAATCGCTTGCTCAATAGAATCGGTTGTGATCACACCAAATGCTACTGGTGTTGTAAATTCCATTGAAACTTGCGCTAGGCCTTTGTTACATTCACCGGCAACAAAATCAAAATGAGGTGTACCACCTCTGATCACAGCACCGATAGCAATAATGGCATCGTATTCACCTTTAGCCGCTATTTTTTTAGCCGCTACAGGTAATTCATAAGCACCAGGAACACGAACAACCATAATGTCGTCATCAGCAACGTTACCGTGACGTTTTAATGCATCAATTGCACCTTCTAATAAGCTTTCAACAATAAAGCTATTAAAACGAGATACAACGATAACGAATTTTTTGCCTGAAGCAACGAAAGAACCTTCAATGACTTTCATATGATATTTACCTGTCGAATAATGTCTAATAAAAAAACGCGGCAATTCTACCAAATAGGCACGAATTTCGATACACGTTTATCCATTTTTTCACATACTAACGAAATTAATGACGATTATTGGAGGGATAACGAAGTTAAGTACGGATTAAAGCTTAATTTAACAGAACAATTTAGGTAAGATCAGGCCACAGTTATTAACCAATGAGTATTATGGCTATTATTTTTTCATCCAATAACCTTCCTGAACTACAACAATATTCAGTGAAAGAACGCCAACAGATATTAGCAATCGCCAGTAATAAGCTTATTACACCGCAAAAACTTATTCTCAATTTAATTAAATTATTTATTTTGATACCACCATTTATCATGATTGCTAGATTAGACACTTGGTTACTGTTTATCCCCCTAATTTTTGTTTTTAGTTGGCTACTTTGTTTTAATGCGCCCAATTTCGTTATATTTTTTACGCGCACACTTACCTAATGCCATTAAACAATTTACTTCAAATCAAAATACATAAGCTGAATACATAGGCATAAAAAAAGCGGTATTGTCGTTAAGCAACAATACCGCTTGTCTTCATAACGATTACTCGTTTATTGTAACTCTTCTAAATAAGCATCTAGATCATCTTCTGCTGCTTGATCAACGACGATCGGTGGTTTGCCATCATAGACTTTGTAATTCATATTTTGAAAATAGGCATTTTTAACAAAGATATAATCATCAATCGCTTCATTGACTAAACTTTCATTTTCACTTAATTCAGCACGTGTTTCCAAGGCAAGCACGGTTAATCTTACAACATTTGGCCAAAAATCAATGGCGGCTAGAGGCCAATAGTAACTGTCGACATAATCACCAACTTCTTCCCTAACCGAGCTTGGCCCCATTGCTGGCACAACTAAATAAGGCCCGTCGCTAACGCCATAAACACCGAGTACCTCACCAAACTCTTCTTCTTTGCGCTCCCAGCCAAAGTCACTAGCTGGATCAAAAAAACCTAACAAACCAATTGTTGAATTTAATGTGAACCGCCCGGCACTTTTAGCGGCATCACTAAATTTAGCCTGTAATAAATGGTTAATAATTGTTGCCGGTTCATTTAAATTAAGCGCCATGTTATAAACGCCGGAACGTAAATCTGCTGAGACATATTCAACATAAGCCTGTGAGGCAGGCTTAGCAACGTATTTATCAGCATAATCCCATGTAAAGCGCCACGATGCCCGATTGATAGGTTCAAGTGGATCTTGTTGTGCTGATGGTGCAGAGGTTGATGAACAACCACTAACTAAAGCCGTAGTAATAATAAAAAATACTGACACAACAGTATTAAGGGGACGTTTATTTATAAACACCAACAAATTCCTTGTAACTAGAAGGGAGCGTGATAAATGATCCGTGAAAGGATGATTAAAAAGACAATTCTAATGAGGTAGGCATTAATTTACAATGAATTAACCGCTTAATTTTATTCTTTTAGATGAATCGAAAATAATAGCTCAGCTTCTGCTCGCGGAATATCGCATTCAGCAATGATTTCTTCAATGTCGGCACCTAACTCAACCATTTTTAATGCTCGGCGGTATAACTTATCTTCTGGTTGCTCGTGCTTGAGCTTTTCTAACTCCGTTTCTAATTCAGCAAGCTTTTCTTGTATATGTTTAGTGCGAACCGTTAATTGCTTAGTAACTTGTTCATTTTCAAGAATCGGTGCTTGTAACGTTTCTTGAATGCTGGCTAATAACTCGTGTTGCTGCACATCGTTCATTTGTTGGTTATCAAGTACTAAGGTTAAATTAGCAGATTGTTCTTCTAATACATTTATTTTTTGATAAACGTATGATATATAACACGGTAATTGCGAAAACCAGTAAAACAACAATTAATAAAGCAACAACAATACTAGGCATATTTTATTCGACACAAAAAAGCCTGCTTGCACAGGCCTAAATAACGTTAAGAATTAAAATTGTTTTAATTCATCCCACTCATCATCAGTGAGTAATTTATTTAAATCAACCAAAATTAATAACTCACCATCGCGGTTAGAAACACCTTGAATGAATTTAGCACTTTCGTCATTACCAACATTTGGTGCGAGATCAATATCTGATTTTTTCAGATAGACCACTTCTGCCACACTATCTACCAAAATACCAATAACTTGTTTTTCTGATTCAATGATCACAACTCGGGTATTATCAGTAATTTCAGCAGAAACTAAACCAAAGCGAGAGCGAGTATCAATAACAGTAACAACATTACCACGTAAATTAATAATCCCTAAGACATAAGCCGGTGCGCCAGGAACTGGTGCTATTTCCGAATACCGTAAAACTTCCTGTACTTGCATTACGTTTATACCGTAGGTTTCGCTATCAAGCTTAAACGTTACCCATTGAAGCACTTCATCATTATCTACAGTATCATTAACATTGCGTCTTTCATCAGACATACGACTTATCCTCAAAAATTTCGTATTTATATTCTTATTAATATACAGCTAAATTATTCACATTACCGCTGATGAATATTTTCACCGTCATTCAGTAACTGTATAAGCGACTCTACATCAAGTAAAGCACACATCCGTTCTTTAACCAAGCCCGCTAACCAAGGTCTTTTACTTGGCGAATCAAGCCATTTAACTTCATCTTCATGTAAAGTAACAGTATCAACTAAATGCTCTGCTGTTAAGCCCCATTGGCTATCGCTTAACATGATAATATATTGATAGTTTAGCGAATTTTTTAATGTTTCGTCACATTTTTCAGGCATAACCCACAAAGCGGTGTCTACAACATTGATTTTTTCATCACGGTTTATCATTACCCCTTTAAACCAGTCGGGCTTACCCATTAAGTGGGTCGTGTCACCTATATTGTGAATACCACCAAGCTCAACTAAAGGTACTGCAACCGTTAAGCCGGCCACATCAAAAAACATCGCTTGAAAACTAGAACGAGAAAAAGCTTTTTCAGCTTGAAGTTGAATACCACCTTGGCTTTTTTTCGTGGCTAATGGCGTATCAATGGCAACTTTTGTTGTAACTTCTGGTTTTACTTCTGCTGTTTTAACTTTAGCGGGTATTTTTAATTTTTGTTCAGATTTAGCCGTAGTAACAGCAACTTTCGGCTCATTAACCGTACTTAATAACTTTTCTAATTTTTGCTCATGTACTGGCGTATCAAATGTTTTTTCATTGACAGGCTCATCATCTGTCATCAATTCAGACAGATAATTTTTCATGACTTTATTACTTGCGGCTAACGTTTTTGCCATTTAGCCCTCCACAGCCTGTTTTTCGATCAAATGTGTCAGTAAGCTTTTATAAGCATACACCCCTCTTGCTGAAGGTGCATAATCTGACGGCACTTTTTGCGCACTACTCGCGTTTCTAAAGTTAGTATCAATTGGTATAACGCCTGTCCAAACAGTATCGCCATAAATTTCTTTCATTTTATGGTAAGCAAGTAAAGAGGCTTTGGTACGTTTATCAAACATGGTTGGCACTATAGTATAAGCAAAAGGCTTTTCTTGCTCGCTTTGCATCATTTCCATGGTTTTCATCATACGGTCTAAGCCTTTAAGTGCTAAAAACTCAGTTTGTACCGGTACAATGATCCGATCCGATGCTGCTAAAGCATTAACCATCAAAACCCCTAAAACCGGCGGACAGTCCATCAGCACAAAATCATAATCATCAGATAATTTTGCGATAGCTTTTTTAAGGACTAATCCCATACCACCTTTAGCACCAAGCGATCGGTCTAACGTGGCTAACCCCATTGTAGCAGGTAAAATATCAATATTGGCATATTTAGTTGGACACAAACTTTGTAAAATTTGTTCTTTGGTTGAAACCTGAACAAATAAGTCATAAACACTTAGTTCTAAATCTTCTGATTCAATGCCAAAATAATAACTTAATGAGGCATGGGGATCGGTATCCACCAATAAAACACGATAGCCTTGTTCAGCTAACAAGCCACCTAATGAAATGGTCGATGTAGTTTTACCTACGCCGCCTTTTTGATTTGCTACTGTCCAAACTACCAAAGGGTTGTCCTATTACTGTGAGCTTTCTAACTCATCATCACGAGTGGTAATACGTATACCACCATTTTCAAGCTGTATAATTCTAATTTTATTAGGTTCGCCCGAAGAATCAACAACTTGTTTAATAGCTTCAACGTCTTTCACGCTGATGGTCGGCGTATTTATCAGGTTAGACTGAGCAAGGCCATATTTCGAGATTGCAATAACCACTCGACGATTCTGTGCCCGCCCTGCAGCCGTATTATTATCAGCATTAGGATAAAATTGTCCATATCCTTCAATTGCCATACGCGCAGGATCCAAATTTTGCTCTTCCAATACTCTTAATATTGCCGTTGCTCGATAAACTGAAAGTTCCCAATTAGATGAAAATATTTCATTATTTATCGGTTGATTATCAGTATAGCCTCTTACACGAATAAAGTTACTGACCTCACCAATAACATCGTAAATTACGGCTAAAATAGACCGTGCTGAATTTGTCGGTGACGCAGAACCACTAGGAAATAACAAACCACTGTTTAATTCAATTTCTAACCAGTCACCATCAATTTGCAGTTGGGCATAACCTGACTCAACTAACTCGTATAATGCAGTATGTAATTTTTCTTCTAATGACTCCAAATTAGTGCCAACATTACTCTGTTCAATATTCGACAACTGTTTTTTACCATCAACAAGCTCTGGGCCATCAACTTCAAGAATACCATCACCATATAATCGTTTATTCGTTTTAGTTGAATTAACCGGTAAAATATCGTCGCCTTCACCTTTATTTTTAGTTTTTATTTCTGACGATTGAAACACTCGGCCAAGCGATTCAGTTACCGTTTCAAACGGCTTGTCATTCACTATCGCCATAGCATACAAAACAACAAATAAAGCGAATAACAAAGTCATATAATCAGCATAGGAAACTAACCAACGATGAACATTATCCTGCTCAATGGTATGACGATGTTTTCTTAATCGAGACATTGCATTAGCCTAAAAGAAGACAATTTATTTTCGATAGCATGTGGGTTTTCAGAATTAGCTACAGCAACAAGCCCTGCGGAAATCATTTCTCGATAAACGGTTTCGTAATGAACAAGACCTTTTAACTTATTCGCTATCGGTAAATAAACTAAATTCGCAAACCCAACACCATAAATAGTTGCAACAAAAGCCGTGGCTATCCCTTCTCCTAACATATCAGGATTACTTAAGTTTGACATCGCGTGAATTAAACCTAAAACCGCGCCTAAAATACCAATAGTCGGGCTATAGCCACCCATTGCTTCAAAAATATTGGCAGATCGCAAGTTATGCTCTTGTTGTAAGTCAATATCAAGCTCTAAGGCTTCTTTAAATTGCTCAACTTCGACACCATCAACAATAAAATTTAAGCCTTTGCGAACAAATTCATCTTCAGTATCAAGGGCAAAACTTTCTAACGATAAATAACCTGCTTCTCGTGATCTTTCTGACCACATTAAAATATTATCAATGCCTTTATTAATATCGTATTTTGGTGGGAAAACAATCCATTTTAAAAGCAAAACAGCATGAATAAATTGGCTGCTCGATGATTGCAGCATCACCGCGCCTAAGGTACCACCAAAAACAATGATAAATGCTGGTAATTCTAATAAACCACTTATTGCTCCACCATCAAGTGAAAAACCAAGATAAATAGCAAGAATTGCAATAAGAAGCCCAGCAATACTGAGCTTATCCATTAGTCACTTCCTTTATGATATTGTCAGATATTTCAGCTAAAGGTAATGCTAAATCGGTTAAACCGGCAACAGTTACCGCTTGCGGCATACCGTATACTACACAAGATTCTTCATCTTGCGCCCAAATAGTAGCGCCTTTATTTTTCAACATACGAGAGCCCTCTCTTCCATCTGAGCCCATACCAGTCAAAATCAAAGCTAATACGTCACCTTGAAATACTTTTGCAGCTGAGCCAAAGCTAATATCAACACTGGGTTTATAAGTAATTCTAGGTGAATTATCTTCCAGCACCTTTATTTTTGCAGCAGATTCTGTGCCATCAATAATCATTTGTTGGCCACCAGGCGCTAAATAAGCACAACCTGGTTTTAAGATATCACCACTAGCAGCTTCTTTAACCTTAATCTGGCATAAACTGTCTAACCGGGCGGCAAATGCTGGCGTAAACGCGGCCGGCATATGCTGAATTAATAAAATAGGCAAAGGAAAATTCGCCGGAATTTTTGTTAACACCGCTGTTTGTAACGCAACAGGTCCTCCGGTTGAAGTACCAATGGCCAATAGCTTATAGCTTTTGTTTTGATTAACTCTTTTCGTCGCAGGTGTAGGAAAAACCTCCGGTGTTCTCGAGCGTAAACTAGATTTATTAGCGGTAAAACTACTTACAGGACGAGCCGGAGGAATGCGACTTCTAAGTCGCCCTTTTTTTCTTGCTAACTCAAGCACTCGCTCTCTTAACAAGGAGCCAGCATCGTCACTATTCGCCGCAATTTCATTAAACTTTTTCGGTAAAAAATCTAATGCGCCAGCTTCAAGCGCTTCTAATGTTGCTTTTGCGCCCTTATGTGTTAATGAAGAAAACATTAAAATGGAGGTCGGCGCTTTTGCCATTATTTGTTTAACCGCTTCAATGCCATTTAATAATGGCATTTCAATATCCATGGTGATCCACATCAGGTTTTAAAGCAATAGCCTTGGCAACGGCATCCTTACCATCCACAGCGACATCAATTACATTGATGTCTGCTTCTTTACTTAATATGTCGGATAAGCGGCGTCTGAAAAAACTTGAGTCATCAACTACAAGTACTTTATAAGCCATTATGCTCTCTTTAAAATTACGATCTTAATTTTTTATTAACTGACGATTTTTTGGCGTAATATTTCAGCATATTAGGCACATCTAAAATCAAAGCAATACCACCATCACTAGTAATTGTTGCTCCAGCCATACCTGGTGTGCCATGAAGTAAACGGTCTAATGGTTTAATCACAACCTCCTCTTGACCAACTAAACTATCAACAACAAAAGCAATTTGCTGTGAACCTAGTTGCACAATAACGACATGACCTTTATCTCTTGGCTTCTCTTTATAATCACGAACCAACCATTCATCTAAGAAGAATAATGGTATAGCTTTATCGCGTACGACAATGGTTAATTGACCATCAACCGTATTGGTATTGGTTAAATCTAGATGAAAAATTTCATTCACACCAGCTAACGGTAAAGCAAAACTTTGTTTACCAACAACTACCATCAAGGTAGGTAAAATAGCTAACGTTAACGGTACTTTGATTTCTAATATGGTACCTCGGCCCATTTCTGAGTCGATGTTAACAGTACCATTAAGCTGGGTAATTTTTGTTTTAACAACATCCATTCCCACACCACGACCTGATACTTCAGAAATTTCAGTCTTAGTAGAAAAACCCGGCGCAAAAATTAAGCTATACGCTTCTTTATCTGACATTCTAGCAGCAGCTTCTTCATCAAGAACGCCACGTTCAATCGCAATTTCTTTCAATTTATCAGGGTTCATTCCCGCACCATCATCTTTGATGGTCAACAATATATGATCACCTTCTTGTGATGCCGAAAGTGTAACTGTACCTTCACGCGGTTTATGATTTTGTTCACGAACACTAGGTTCTTCAATACCATGATCCACCGAGTTTCGTACTAAATGCACAAGCGGATCAGCTAAAGCTTCTACTAAATTTTTATCAAGATCGGTATCTTCACCAACCAGTACTAAACGAATTTCTTTGTTTAAACTGCGCGCTAAATCTCTTACAACGCGAGGAAATCGGCCAAAAACTTTTTTAATCGGTTGCATGCGGGTTTTCATTACCGCACCTTGCAAGTCCGTGGTTACCGCATCTAAATTTGACACAGCTTTAGTTAGATCTTCATCTTCTTTTGTCAGACCTAAACTTGTTAAACGATTTCTAACAAGAACAAGCTCACCAACCATATTCATGATTTGATCTAATCGTTTGGTATCAACTCGAACCGTGGTTTCACCTTGTTGACTAGCCGGTGCAGCTGCTTTTTTATCTTTCGCAGCGGCAGCTGGTGCTGGCGCTTTTTTAGCTGCTGGTTGAGGTTTAGCCACTGGAGCAGGAGCTGGTTTAGCTGCAGGTGTTGGCTTAGGAACTTCAGGTGTAGCTGGCACACTAGGTGTATTGGAAGCTACAGGTGATTTACCTTTACCATGAATTTCATCTAATAATGCTTCAAATTCTTCATCATTAATTTCGTCTGAATTACTCACTGACGATGGCGATGAACTTTGGCTAACATTAGAAGAAAATGCGCCTTGACCATGAAGTTCATCTAATAAAGATTCAAATTCATCGTCAGAAATATCGTTTGATTCAGGAGTATTAACTACTGGCGCTGCAGCTTTAGGTGAGCCCGTGCCATGTAATTCATCTAATAGGGCTTCGAACTCATCATCCGTCATTTCATCTGAACTTGCCGAATTAGAAGTAGGCTCTTCTGGTGACGACGTGATAGCAGGTTCAGCAACAACTTCAGGTTCTGGTTCAGCAGCTGCATCTTGAGATTCTGGCACACTTAAACGATGTAATTCATTTAATAGTGCGGGATCAGCCGGTTCAGTTTCTTCTCTATTTTGTACTAGAGCAAACATTTCATTGATAGTATCAAGCGCTTGTAAAATCACATCCATCAATTCAGCGGTAACTGAACGCTGGTTAGTTCTTAAAATATCAAAGATATTCTCTGCGCCATGACAAACGTCAACTAAGTTATTTAAAGCTAAAAATCCAGCGCCGCCTTTAACTGTGTGAAAACCTCTAAAAAATAGCATTGAGTAACTCAGCATTATCAGGATCGTTTTCTAATTCCACGAGTTGTTCGGATAAAGTTTCTAGTATTTCACCAGCTTCGATTAAAAAATCCTGAAGAATTTCTTCATCTGCTTCATAAGACATACGCTGTCATTCCTCTTAAAACCCTAAGCTTGAAAGTAAATCGTCGACATCATCTTGGTCGGCAACAACATCATCACGTTCTTCTTTATTTACTATCGGACCTTCTACCAAGTTATCACCCACTTTTTGGTGCGGATTTGGTTTTTGAAGATCCATCAGGCGTATCACCTTGACTGATACCAAACGCCGTTAGCATATTAATCAAGCTATCTTCAACTTCTCTAACTAAATCAATAACTTTACGAATAACCTGACCAGTTAAATCTTGAAAGTCTTGCGCCATTAAGACATCCGTCATTAATGAGTGCATATGCTTTGTTTCAGCATTGGTAGTAACAATAAATGCATCTAAATCATGGCACAAACCTTTAAAACCAGGAGATCGATTTCATTTCGCATCAATGACTGCCACTGAGGCATAACCTTAGTAACTTGCTCTTGAATTTTATCGACAACGGGGAAAATAGACTCTACCGCATCCATGGTTTTATTAGCCGCATCTTCTGTTCGGCTAATAACATAATTAAGCCGTTCTTTCGCATCAGGAATATCAGCTGTCGCCAAATCATTAAGACGTGAATCTAGCTGAAAATTCATCAACGAGTCATGTAATTGGCGAGTTAACTTACCTATTTCAGCAAACAATACTGTATTGATAGGATTTTGAATTTTAGCAACTAATTCATCAGCCTTGTCTTGCTGACCGTTTTCTAAATATTCAACTAGCAACTTCGCCTGCTCTAAAGAGACATGGCTACTCATTCATCGACTCCTATGCATTGAGCCGTTTAACTTAGTCAAAACTAAGCTAAACGTTCAAAGATTTTGTCAAGCTTCGTTTTTAACGTTGCAGCGGTAAAAGGCTTAACAATATAGCCATTAACCCCAGCTTGAGCAGCCATAACAATTTGCTCTTTTTTAGCTTCTGCTGTCACCATTAAAACAGGAATATGCGATAAACTTGCATCTGCTCTTATTGCTTTTAATAAGTCGATACCTTGCATTCCAGGCATGTTCCAATCAGTTACAACAAAATCAAAGTCACCACCCTGCAGCATAGGTAACGCCAGGGCAAGATCATGAACTTTTCTTTTTATCGTAAAGTATGATCAAATAGACTCTTATAAATAGGAGTCACCATGCTATCTGCTTTCAACGAACATTTTTCAACCATTCCTGATAATAGACAACAATCTAAAGTCGAACATAAACTTCACGACATCTTATTAACACTGGTAGTTGGTGTGATCTGTGGCGCAGATGGATGGGAAGCCATAGAAGAGGTCGCTCACAATAAAATAGCGTTACTTAAAAATACGGCTCATTTGAGCATGGTATTCCTGTGCATGACACCATAGCCAGGGTTATTTCATCTATAGCTCCCGACCAATTACAGCAGTGTTTCATCAGCTGGATGAAAGCCGCGCATATTGCCACCCAAGGCGAAGTTATTGCGATTGATGGTAAAACAGTTCGTGGCTCTTACGATAAACAATCTAAGAAAAAATGCGATCCATATGGTCAAGTGCTTTTGCTGCCAATAACGGTGTTGTCTTAGGCAAATAAAAAACGGCAGAAAAAAATCTAATGAAATTACGGCGATCCTCAACTGCTTGATTTGTTAGATATCAAAGGTAGTACCGTGACGATAGATGCCATGGGGTGTCAAAAGGCGATAGCAGCAAAGATAAAGAGAAAGATGCGATTACGTTATCGCAGTAAAAGGCAATCAGGGGTATTTACATCAATCGATTAAAGACTTTTTTGATATCTGTCATAAGGAAGGTTTTACAAATGTATCGCATCAATATCATGAAGAAATAGAGAGTGGGCATGGTCGAGTTGAGTCACGTAAATATTGGATAAGTGACAACTTAACCAGCATACAAGACTTAACGTCAAAGTGGCGTGGCTTAATGAGCGTGGGTATGGCGGAGTCTGAACGACATATCAACGGTAAAGTCAGCAAAGAAGTGCGCTATTTTTATTTGCTCAATTAGCGCAGATGCCAAAGTTTTTCACAAGCAGTAAGAAACACTGGAGTATAGAAAATCAGTTACACTGGGTGCTAGATGTTAGTTTTAATGAAGATTTAAAGCCGAGTGAGACGAGGCAATGCAGCAGAAAATATGTCTGTATTACGCCATTTGGTGCTCAACTTATTAAAAAAAGAAACAAGCGTAAAGAAAGCGGGTTAAAAAGCAAAACGATTTAAAGCCGCTTTAGATACTGATTATGCAGACAAGATCCTTCAGCTTGTTTTTAAACACACGTA
>JAYQHI010000018.1:0-51273 GCA_038141035.1 Alteromonadaceae bacterium | reverse complement strand
CAACTTCATCAATATGATCAAAGATGATTTCAGTATCAAATTTTTCTGCATGCTTTTGCATACGTTCAATTAATGCCGGACCGGTTAAGTCATCAGCATCACCAGGCCAGTTTTCAACTTCAGTTGTTGTGGTTAATTGACCACCTTGTTGCATACCTGTGATCATTACTGGTTTAAGGTTTGCGCGTGCTGCGTAAACTGCCGCTGTATACCCTGCAGGGCCTGAGCCTAAAATTAATAATTGGCAATGTCTTGCTTCGCTCATGTATAACTCCGTTGAAAATGTCTGATGAAATATCAATGTCTTGATATATTGATTGTGATTCTATGTAATAAACTCAAGTAGGTAAATTGGTTTTTATATAATTTAATCGTTTTGCTATAGATGATTACTGCCTAGTAAATATTATTTAATCACTTGTTTGAAAATAAACATAAATATTATGACTGATAACTGAGCGATTTATGCTCTGAAATAAATCATTAAAATTAATTTAATAGGGCAATACCGGCATCAACATATTCTAACGATAAATGCTCAGCTACTTGTTGGTTCGTAATTTGACCGTTAAACACATTTAAGCCTTTCAATAAATTTACATTTTCTAATAATGCCTGTTGGTAACCTTTATTTGCTATTTCAATAATAAATGGCAAGGTTGCGTTATTTAGTGCCATAGTTGCTGTTTTAGGAACGGCTCCTGGCATATTGGCAACACAATAATGCACAACGCCATCAACTAGGTAAGTTGGGTCAGCATGAGTGGTAGGCTTAGAGGTTTCAAAACAGCCACCTTGGTCAATGGCGACATCGACAATTGCCGAGCCTTTTTTCATGCGCTGAATATGAGATTTATTCACTAATTTGGGCGCAGCCGCACCAGGAATAAGCACAGAGCCAATCACTAAGTCGGCTTTGGTAACGTAATAGTCAATCGCTTCAGTCGTTGAGTATATGGTTTGTACCTGATGACCGAGTAAATCTTCAAGCCGTTTTAAAGAATTGATATTTCTATCTAACACCGTAACATCTGCCCCTAAACCTACTGCCATGCTCGCGGCATTAGTGCCTACAATGCCACCACCAATGATCACTACATTGGCAGCTGCAACACCAGGCACACCGCCTAATAAAATACCAGCGCCATGATTCACTTTTTCCAAAGCTTGAGCTCCTGCTTGAATGGCCATTCTACCGGCAACAGCCGACATAGGAGCCAGCAAGGGTAAACCACCATTATTATCACTGACAGTTTCATAAGCTAAACATACTGCTTGGCTTGCCATTAAGGCTTTAGTTAAGGCTAAATTAGGGGCGAGATGTAAATAGGTAAATAAGATTTGCCCCGGTTTGAGCAGTAAACATTCGTCTAAATTAGGCTCTTTCACCTTAACAATAAATTCAGCTTGGGCGAAAATATCACAAGCTTGATGGATAATAGTCGCGCCAGCGGCTTGATAATCTTGATCACTAAAGCCAATACCTAACCCAGCATTAGTTTCCACAAGAATTTGATGATTAAAGGTAATTAACTCTCTGACACTGGTTGGTGTTAAACCTACTCTATGCTCTTGAATTTTAGTTTCTTTTGGTACACCTATGATCATAAATCGTCCTTTTATCCTAACTAACCTAATTATAGGCGGGCTAATGAATTTAGCTGCAAAATTTAAGAAATACTTGTACTAACGGCAAATGATCAAAAAATTATGGGTAAAATACCGTCAAAATAAGATTTTGTGACAATAAATAATCGTTATTTCATTCACTCAAGGCGAATTGTTTGTTATTTTATGCCAGTTAATAAATATTCTCCCTTTTTATATATAAATGGTAACCACTTTGTCGTCTTCAGAAATATCACCAGAATCTCCCAAACTTAATGGTGTTCAACGCCTTTTAGAAGCTGGGCTACTTGTTAGCTCAATTGTTGCTATGTTTATCATGGTAGCATTATTCAGTTTTGATCAAGCCGATCCTGGCTGGGCACAAACAGGTTATCAAACGCCGGTAAAAAACTTAGGCGGCTCAGTAGGGGCATATTTATCTGATTTACTACTAAACCTCTTTGGAATCGTTGCTTATAGCTTACCATTTGCGATTGCCTTAACCGGTTGGCTTTTGTTTCAGCGTTTTTATCGTTTAATGCAAATTGATTATCTAACCTTAGGTTTAAAAATTGTTGGCTTTATCATGTTATATATTGGTATATCCGCTATTGCCAGTATGAATTTTGACGATATTTTCTATTTTTCTGCTGGTGGCATTATTGGAGACTTTTTAAGCCAAAGTTTGATCCCATATTTGTCTTTTGTTGGCACCACACTTATTTATTTGATGTTTGTTTTTGTTGGTTTTGTTTTATTAACCGGCATTTCATTATTATTAATTATTGATCTTATTGGTATGTATACTATTAAGGCGGTTCAACAGTTAGCGCTTTTACCTCATATAATTAAAAGTAAATTTGGTACACGTGAAGTTAACGTGAAATCAGCCAATAAAAACATCAGCACTAAAAGCGCGAACTTAACGGAAGAACCGGCTGCCGAGGTTGAAGAAACTAAGCCATTAAATGCCAGCACTAAGCAACAAACTATTGCTGATGATGAAGAGCAGGTAAGAGAAGCTTTTGAACATATGCATCAGCCAACGGTTGATGACAGCCTCGACGATGATAATGTTTCAATCAACTTTTCAGCCCTTGATGATATGGGCGATGACTTTCACGAACCCTTTGTTGCCATTGATGATTTAATTGAAGGTGAATTAAAAGTTAACGTGCAAGAACATGTCAGCAACGAAGAAATTAATGCGGCTTTTGAACATGTTGAACCTATTGCGATTAAAACTAAACCTAATGCGCCTGTAAGCAATAACTCAACTGACTTAACGAATACTTTACCGTCATTAGAATTATTAGATCGCCCCAACAAAACAGAAAACCCAATTACACAAGAAGAGCTAGAGCAAGTTAGCCGTTTAGTAGAAGAAAAGTTACTGGAGTATGGCGTTAAAGTTGAAGTGGTAGGAGTTTACCCAGGTCCGGTAATTACCCGTTTTGAATTAGATTTAGCCCCAGGTATTAAAGCCAGTAAAATTACTGGTTTGTCATCGGATTTAGCACGTTCACTTTCTGCTAAAAGTGTTCGTGTGGTTGAAGTTATTGAAGGTAAGTCAGTTATTGGTATTGAATTACCGAATAAACACCGAGAGACAGTATTTTTTGCCTCAGTGTTATCAAACACTAAATTTATGCAATCTAAATCACCATTAACAATGGCAATAGGCAGTGATATTTCTGGCGACCCAGTTATTACCGATTTAGCTAAAATGCCACATTTATTAGTGGCTGGTACTACTGGCTCAGGTAAATCTGTCGCGATTAATACCATGATTGTCAGTATTTTATATAAATCATCGCCAGCTGATGTTCGTATGATCATGATAGATCCAAAACAAGTTGAGTTATCTGTGTACGAGGGCATCCCACACCTGTTATCACCAGTTGTAACCGACATGAAAGAAGCGGCTAATGCGCTACGTTGGTGTGTTGGTGAAATGGAGCGCCGTTATCAATTAATGTCAAAGCTGGGTGTTCGTAATTTAAAAGGCTATAACGAAAAAGTGACTAAAGCGGCTGCCAACGGGGAACCGATTGTTGATCCACTATGGGATATCACCCAGAGTATGGAAACACAGCCTCCGGTTTTAGAAAAGTTACCGTCGATTGTTATTATCGTTGATGAATTTGCCGATATGATGATGATTGTTGGTAAAAAAGTTGAAGAGCTGATTGCGCGTATTGCGCAAAAAGCACGTGCCGCCGGTATCCACCTTATTCTAGCAACACAACGCCCATCAGCTGATGTTATTACTGGTTTGATCAAAGCTAATATTCCAACGCGGATGGCGTTAAGAGTACAATCTCGGATTGAATCACGCATTATTTTAGATCAACAAGGTGCAGAACAATTATTAGGTATGGGTGATATGTTCTATTTAGCCCCAGGTGAAGCGGTACCTATTCGTGTTCATGGTGCTTTTGTTGATGATCACGAAGTGCATGCTGTTGTTGATGATTGGAAAATGCGCGCTGAACCTGATTACCTTGACGAAATTTTAACAGGCGAAGGAGAGGGTGATATTTTATTACCCGGTGAGCAAGCCGAAGCTGATGCCGAAAATGAAGTTGATACTTTATATGATGAAGCTTTAGCCTTTGTAACTGAAACGCGTCGTGTCTCTATTTCAAGTATTCAACGTAAATTTAGAATTGGCTATAACCGCTCAGCTCGTATTGTTGAAGATATGGAAGCACAAGGAGTGGTTAGTCGACCAGGCTCTAACGGTGCTCGTGAAGTACTAGCACCACCACCCGTTAAAAATTTCGATTAATTAATTTTTTACATAACGTTTAGGAAGTTTATGCGTTTATTATCTCGTTCAGTGTTGTTATTAACCTTACCTGTTTGCTTTTTTGCAAGTGCAAATGGTGTTGCCGCAAAAAAATCCTTAATGGCGAAGCTTCAAAACATCCACCATTTCTCGGCAAATTTTAGCCAACAGGTATTTGATAACGACAACAAGCTTATTCAACAAGGCTCAGGCACAATCGTGGTGAGTAAGCCCAACAAAGTTCATTGGCAAACTCTTGAACCAGAAGAGTCGTTAATTGTTTCTGATGGCACTACCTTATTGTTATATTACCCATTTATAGAACAAGCCAGTGCTTTTTCGTTAGCAAAGTCGGTGGTTAATACCCCAATATTATTATTAACCAATGAATCAGCTGAAGTATGGAATAAATATCAGGTCAATTACCAAGACAGTAATTCACAAAATCAAGATGTTTATGAAATCCAATCGATTGATGAACAAAGCCAAGTAAAGTCTTTAGTGGTTAGTTTTCAAGGAGAAAAAATTGAAAGCTTGCTAATTCATGATGCTACAGGGCAAAAAAGTGAGATCACTTTAACCGATAACAATTATCAAGCGGTGCCTAGTAGTGAATTATTTAACTTTAGCGTACCTGAAGGTGTGTATTTAGATGACCAACGTTAACGGTTCATTTGAATTCGATCAACAAATAACCCATGCTTTTCAGCCGTTAGCGGCTATTTTACGACCGCAAAATTTAGCCGAGTATATTGGCCAGCAACATATTTTAAAAGCTGGCTCTCCTTTAGCAAAAGCAATTGAGCAAGGGCATTGCCACTCGCTTATTTTTTGGGGACCACCCGGTACAGGTAAAACAACGCTTGCTGAAATTATTGCTAAACATGCAAATGCTGAAATTGAACGGGTATCAGCGGTAACCTCTGGCATCAAAGAAATAAGACAAGCGATTGATAATGCTAAAAATAACGCGATACATCGTCAACGCAGAACGGTTTTATTTGTTGATGAGGTACATCGTTTTAATAAAAGCCAGCAAGATGCATTTTTACCGCATATAGAAGACGGTACCATTGTTTTTATTGGTGCAACTACTGAAAACCCCGCCTTTGAACTCAACCAAGCGATCTTATCAAGAGCACGGGTTTATTCTCTAAAAAAATTAACCGAAGATGATCTACAAGAAGTGCTGAATCGTGCTTGTGAACATATAAAATCACAAGAAAATTATCAGGTTACATTAGATCAAAAAGCTAGCCAGCAATTAATTGCATTAGCTGATGGTGATGCCAGACGCTTATTAAACCTATTAGAAAACTGTCTAGATATGACAGAAGTTGAGGTTAAGGAACAACAAGCAGGCAAAACTATTTATTTTGAACAAGTTGTGCAAGTTGCTGGCGATAAAATTGCTTTATACGACAAAGGTGGTGATGCCTTTTATGATCTGATCAGTGCTTTTCATAAGTCGGTACGAGGCTCTGATCCAGACGCTGCCTTATACTGGTACGCACGGATAATTACCGCGGGTGGTGATCCTTTATATATTGCACGAAGATTGCTCGCGATTGCCTCAGAAGATATCGGTAATGCCGATCCACGCGCTTTACAATTAGGCTTAAATGCTTGGGATACCTTTCATCGAGTAGGGCCATCCGAAGGTGAAAGAGCAATCGCACAAGCAGCGGTTTATATGGCCTTAGCGCCTAAAAGTAATGCTGTTTATATGGCTTTTTCTGATGCTAAAGCACTAGCTAAAGCAACTTCTGGCATGGATGTTCCATTACATTTAAAAAATGCGACTAGCAGTTTAACTCAGTCAATGGGGCATGGTGCCGAGTATCGATATGCTCATAATGAACCTGGAGCCTATGCTGCCGGAGAATGTTATTTACCTGAAGCGATTGCCGATACCCAATTATATCACCCAAGTGATCGTGGCTTAGAGAAACAACTGCAAGATAAACTAACATATTTACAACAACTTAATAGGCAAAGTAATGACCAGCGGTATAAGTAACTTAACTCTTTATTCTATGGTGGCTTTAGGCGGAGCATTTGGTGCAAGTTTACGTTTTTTTGTTTATCAAGTGATGATTAACTGGCTTGGCAAAGGCTTTCCGTACGCCACCTTAACGGTCAATGTTACCGGCTCATTAATTATGGGAGTATTGTATGCGCTAATTGAGCAAGGGGTTATTGAAGTGAGTGTTTATCGCTCATTAATCGGCATTGGCTTTTTAGGCGCTTTTACTACTTTTTCAACTTTTTCTTTAGACTCTTTGTTGTTATTGCAACAAGGAGAGATATTTAAGGCAATAAGCAATATCTTTCTTAATGTTGGTTTGTGTATAATGTCCGCCGCTTTAGGGATGTTTATGGTGAGTATGTTAAATAAATAACCTCTTACAACCAAAAACAACATTCATATTTATAAAAATTCGAAGCGCGTAAGTTTACCTAATTAACTTACGTGATAACCCGTTAACCCATAGACATAGATAACACGTGATAAAAAATGCTTGATTCAAAATTACTTAGAAACGATATAGAAGAAACGGCAACACAATTAGCCAAACGTGGCTTTACGTTAGATACCGCCAAGCTTATTGCTTTAGAAGAGCAACGCAAAGCTATTCAAGTAAAAACGCAAGATTTACAAGGTGAGCGTAATTCGCGTTCAAAATCCATTGGACAAGCAAAAGCACGTGGTGAAGATATACAACCGTTATTAGATGCGGTAAGTGAACTTGGTGATCAACTCGATGCTGCTAAAGAAGAACAAAACCAAGTATTAGCAGAAATTGAAGCTATTGCTTCAACAATCCCTAATTTAGTGGATGAGTCAGTACCTGCAGGCGAAAGTGAAGACGATAACGTAGAAGTACGTCGCTGGGGCACACCAAGAACTTTTGACTTTGAAGTTAAAGATCATGTTGATGTAGCTGTTGCATTAAACAAAGGCTTAGATTTTGAAGCGGGCGCTAAATTAACGGGCACACGTTTTGTTGTTATGCGTGGTCAAATAGCTAAGTTACACCGTGCGTTATCACAATTTAAGTTAGATGTGCATTCAGAAGAGCATGGCTATCAAGAAATGTATGTGCCTTATATTGTTAATCACGACTCTTTATATGGTACTGGCCAATTACCTAAATTTGGTGAAGATTTATTTCATACAGATTTAGGTACTAAAACTTTTTCTTTGATCCCAACGGCAGAAGTTCCACTAACCAACTTAGTGCGCGATGAAATTGTTGATGGCGCACAACTACCGATAAAAATGGTCGCGCATACGCCATGTTTCCGTAGTGAAGCGGGCTCATCAGGTCGTGATATTCGTGGTTTGATTCGTCAGCATCAATTCGACAAAGTTGAAATGGTACAATTAGTTAAACCGGAAGAGTCATTTACCGCGCTTGATGAATTAACCGGTCATGCAGAGAAGATTTTAGAAAAATTAGGCTTACCTTTCCGTACTGTCGTGTTATGTACTGGCGATATTGGCTTTAGTGCCACTAAAACTTTTGATATTGAAGTGTGGTTACCAGCGCAGAATACTTACCGCGAAATTTCATCATGTTCAAACATGGGTGACTTCCAAGCACGTAGAATGCAAGCACGTTTCCGCCGTGAAGGTGAGAAAAAGCCTGAACTACTTCATACCTTAAACGGTTCTGGTTTAGCGGTAGGTCGTACGCTAGTGGCCATTTTAGAAAACTATCAACAAGCAGATGGTAGTGTTGAAATTCCTGAAGTATTACGCCCTTACATGAAAGGTTTAACGCATATTACGGCAGAGTAACCTTTATTCGCTTTTTACTATGCGAGTTGAATGAATCCGATATTTAGGGTCTGTTTATCTTTGTTTAATAATTCAGCTGAAAGATAAAATCGTTTTAATCAAGGCTGAAATTATCTCGTTTAGTCATCTAAACCAATAATTTTTAACGCCGAGTAAAGCGATTTTAGCCTGAGCCCTCAGTGCATAGTGCAATGGCTATTTTTTGCGCTAGCTGCATTAGAATTTCACTCATTTGGAATTCACTCATTTGGAATAACCCAATAACACTCATTCTGCTTTTCTATCACTTAAAATAGCCTATTGCTGAAAATATAAACAAAGTTCAACAGACCCTAATAATAAATGTCGGATTTTTACTTTTTATTTGAATACTTTTGGTAAATGTCAGGTCTTTACAGATAATCTTATAACTTTTTCCATAGGTGATGCTGTGTTTCGTCGTATTGTTATACATGCGCTTATTTTAATTATCGCTTTTAACCTCTTGTCATTTATTCGTGAAACCCGCATGTTGGCTGATGATGAGTTGCTCTCTAAAGCACCGCATCAATTAACCAGTTTAATGGCTGAAACTGTTAGCCTCACAGCACAAGATAAAACCACCGTTATCTATTTTTTTGCGCCTTGGTGTAAAATTTGTCATCTTAGTATTGAAAACTTGCAAACGATCTATTTACAAAATGAAAATATTGATGTGATTGCCGTGGCACTTGATTATAACAAGCAAGAAGAAGTCATTGAGTTTAGTAAGCAACATCAATTAACGTTTCCGATAGTATATGGCAACGCTAAAGTTAAAGCTGACTTTAAAGTTACAGCTTATCCAAGTTATTACGTGTTGAATAAAGACAATGAAATTATTGGAAAATCACTTGGTTATAGTACTGAATTAGGGTTATACCTAAGAACTCTTTAATTTTTTAACAGGGAGTGTAAAGCGCTTCTGATCTGTACTGGCTTTGTGTAAACTGGTAACAAGTTAACACAAGTGAATATGGATATATGCAAATATCAGCCAATTTTGATAGCGGAAATATAACCGTTATTAAAGCCAACCAGCCAGATAATATTGAATTAGCAATAAACAATGACCATAACTCAGAATTTTTTCAATGGTTTCATTTTAAACTGCATAACAATCAACATGTGCCTCATGTTATTAACCTTGTAAATGCCGGGCAATCAGCTTATTTACAAGGTTGGCCTGATTATCAAGCAGTTGCTTCTTACGATCGTCAATATTGGTTTCGTGTACCAACAAGTTTTGATGATCAAACACTCACGATAAATTTCACGCCTGAATTTGACACAACTTACTTTGCTTATTTCGCGCCATACAGTTATGAACGTCATCAAGATCTTATTCACAATGCACAATTAAACCAGCAATGCCAATTGCAAGTGTTAGGTCAAACTATTGATGGTCGTGATATTTCATTACTTAAAATTGGCGAAGATGATAAAAACAAACCGGTTATTTGGCTTACTGCCAGACAACACCCTGGTGAAACGATGGCACAATGGTTTATTGAAGGTTTGTTGGAGCGTTTATTTGATGAAGATGATGGCATTGCCCGAAGCTTATTAAATAAAGCGGTATTTTATATTGTACCTAACATGAACCCTGATGGTAGTGTCCGTGGCCATTTAAGAACTAACGCAGTAGGCATTAATTTAAATCGTGAATGGCAAACACCATCACTTGAAAATAGCCCTGAAGTATTCTTTGTGCGAGAAAAAATGTTAGCCACAGGTGTTGATATGTTTCTTGATATTCACGGTGATGAAGCTATTCCGTACAATTTTTTAGCCGGTTGTGAAGGGGTTCCATCGTATAGTGAAAAACAACAACAGCTAGAGCAAAAATTTAAAGCGATATTACTGGCAGTAACACCTGAATTTCAAGTTGAACACGGCTATCCGGTTAATCCACCAGGTCAAGCTAACCTAACTATTGCCGCTAATTGGGTTGGTGAGCATTTTAGTTGTTTATCATATACCATTGAAATGCCGTTTAAAGACAACTTTTTGTTACCCGATCCACAAGTAGGTTGGTCTGATGAACGTAGTCGCATTTTTGGTAAAGATGTCTTAACCGCAATCCATCATGTTGTTGCTGATTTAACATGACGGGATAACAAGTAGCCATTGAAACAATATTAATATCTAAAATTATAATAAAAAATAGGAGCATGCTTTGTTAGCACTTGTCGACTCAATCAATAGCATTATTTGGAGCCAAGCCCTGATCTACCTGTGTTTAGGAGCCGGTATCTTTTTTAGTCTAGTTACGCGTTTTGTCCAAGTTCGCCATATTCGAGAAATGTTGCATTTATTGAAAAACGGTAAAAGCTCAGCCAAAGGTATTTCGTCATTTCAGGCATTAGCGGTGTCATTATCCGGCCGAGTGGGTACGGGTAATATTGCCGGTGTTGCTGCGGCAATTGGTTTTGGTGGCCCAGGAGCGGTTTTTTGGATGTGGGTTGTTGCTTTTTTAGGGGCTGCCACTGCTTATATTGAATCGACTAATGCGCAAATTTATAAAGAAGAATTTAACGGTCAATACCGTGGTGGGCCAGCTTATTATATTGAAAAGGTCATGGGGCAAAAATGGTATGCTTGGTTATTTGCCTTAGCCACTATTTTAGCTTGTGGCATGTTATTACCAACAGTGCAATCAAACAGTATTGGGAATGCCATTGAAATTGCTTTTGGTGCCGGCCAAATGGTTAACACCGGGATGGGGCAATTTAGTTCTGCTAAAATTATTACCGCGATCACCATTGTAATTTTATTAGGTTTTATTATTTTTGGTGGGGTAAAACGGATCGCACATTTTACCCAAGTGGTTGTGCCGTTTATGGCATTCGCTTATATTTTAGTGGCCTTAGCTATTATTGCCTTAAACCTTAATAAAGTTGCTGATATTTTTGTGCTTATTTTCTCCGATGCTTTCACCCCGATGGCTGGATTTGGTGCAGCAATCGGTTGGGGCGTAAAACGAGGAATTTATTCAAATGAAGCAGGACAAGGTACGGGGCCTCATGCTGCCGCTGCCGCTGAAGTTGAACACCCAGCCCAACAAGGTTTAGTACAAGCATTTTCAGTTTATATTGATACGTTATTTATTTGTACTGCCACTGCCATCATGATTTTATTAACCGATTCTTATAATGTTATCAGTGCCATTCCTAATGAATTTTTAATCCAGCACCTTAGTGATAATCCCGATCCGAATGGCCCCGCATTTACACAAATTGCCGTTGACAGTGTATTGTTAGGTGTTGGCAAACCGTTTATTGCTTTTGCGCTGTTTTTCTTTTCTTTTACCACTTTATTAGCGTATTACTACATTGCCGAAAATAATGTCGCTTATATTCAGCGTACGTTTAATATCCCGTCTTTAACCTTTTTCTTGAAGGTGGCGATTATGGTGGCGGTATTTTATGGCACCATTAAACACGCCAATTTAGCTTGGGGGCTAGGGGATATTGGTGTTGGCTTAATGGCATGGCTAAATATAATTGCCATTATCATTATATTCTTTATTGCCAAACCTGCGGTTATTGCTTTACGAGATTATGAGAGTCAGAAAAATGCCAAAGTTGATAATTACAGCTTTGATCCGAAAAAGCTTGGCATTAACGGCGCTGATTTTTGGCAAAATCGAATAGATAAAAACTAAAAACCTGAAGTGATAAAGCTATCGATTATTTTTTGATAAAATATTCAATTAAAACGTCCGCAAGGGCGTTTTTTTTAGGTAGAATACTGCCGAGGTTTTTTAAGGTGATTGTAATGGCCGTTATTAGTTGTCCAAATTGTAAAAAGAAGATTTCAGATAAAGCAAAAACATGCTCACACTGTTCATTAGACTTGGTTGATCTAGACGCAGATAAACTCCGCTCTATTAACCATCAAAATACCATCAAAAAGTCACAAGCTATCATGACGCATTCTTTTATTGCGATGTTACTTTTTTGTGGCGGTTTTTTATTTTTGTATTGGTCTAATGCACAAGCAGGTACTTGGCAGTATGTTAGTGCAATAAGCGCTACCGTCATTGGCTTTGTGCTTTATATTGTTACCCGTATTCGTCTGATCATTTTAAAAAAGCAGTAAAACATAATGGATATTATTCAATTAGTCGAAAACTTATCTGATGACATGTATCAACGTTTAAAACATGCCGCTGAAACAGGGCGTTGGCCTGAAGGTACACCTGTTGATCAAGCACAGCGAGATTCCGCTTTACAAATTGTCATGGCTTATCAAGCTAAACGCTTAAACTCAGATCAAAATATGACAATTGGTGCTGATGGCCAAATCGTGCAAAAAACTAAACGTGAATTAAAAGCACAGTTTACTAATGCCAGTCACAATGAACTCGATAACAGCACCTCAGATGCTAATAATTCTAATAACATAGCTAGGTTTTCCAATTTATGATTTTTTCTAATTTTTTTAAAGCAAAATGGCAACATAAAGACGCAAATGTGCGACTTGACGCCATTGCTAATGAGTTAAGCCTTGATGAGCAAGGTGATCGTGACATTTTACAAACACTTGCTAAAGAAGATAAAAACGATAATGTGAGAAAAGCTGCATTATTAAAATTAAATGATTTATCCTTATATCAAGAGATCCTACAAAATAATAACGACGCTCAACAAAGTTTTGCCCAAAAACAAATAGAGCTTTGTATTTTAAAAAATAATGCCGTTATCGATAGCAATACCAAACAGCAATTAACCGAATTATTTCCAAAATCATTTCTAGATTCTTGGTTATTAGCCGAAACCGACATTGAAATTACCAAACGCTTATATCAAAAAATAGCTAAGCCCCAGTTAGCCGTTTCTTTATTTAGTAAAAAACAAGATGCTGAGTTTCAATTATTTTTATTAAATGACACACAAGATATTGCTTTATTAGAGATATTAGCGAAAAAAACCACTGTTGAACAAGTTCAACAAACAATCAATAAACGCATTGCCGATATTATTACCGCACAGGAAAAACCGGTGCAATTGGCAAAGTCGGTTCAGTTAACCTTATCAAAACTTTTAGCGTTAAAAGACAGCACGATTGCTTACGATAAGTTATTAGCAAAACGCACAACGTTAGAAAACGAGTGGGAAACGTATTGCGCGGACTTTTCTTGTTTAACAACTGAGCAGCAAACGACGTTTGAGCAGAAATATAGCACCATTAATCAGCAATTAGATAAACTGTTTGCGCCCAAAGCAGAGCTTTACCAACAAGCGCAAATAGAAAAACAACTGCAAGCAGAAAAAGACCAAGCAAGACAAGGTTTTGAATTAAAAATCAGCCAATTAGAGCAAACTTTAGCTAATGCGGTATTTGAAAACAATGACCTCACCGGTACTGAATTTGAAACGCAATTAAGTCAATTACCGGCTCAAATTAAAAACTCAGTATTAAATCAGCAAGAACAAAGTGATTTTTTAGCTAACATTGAGTTATTACAGAAAAAATTACAACAATTACCGGTTATTGCGCAATCAGTAACGGATGCTACCCATTTAATTTCTAAAATATCGCAATTAACGTTGCCAACAACTATTGAAGAAGTGAATGAACGTGCAGCCATTTTTAATACTTGGCAAAAGCAATGGCAACAAGTTGAAAAACAAAGTATAGGTACCTTACCTGATTCATTAAAAACAGCTAAACAACAGATAGTTAAACAATGGCAGGCTGGTTTAGCCCCGTTTTATACCGAACAAAAAAAACTTATTAAATCAAGCAAGAAAAAACATTGCTGATTTAAACCGTTTGATCGCTAGCGGTAAATTTAATCCTTGTTTTGGTATTTATAAAAAGTTTAAAGCTACCTTTATTTTGTTATCGGAAAGCCAGCAAGCTAAACTGCAGCGTGACTTTGATAACTTAACGGAAAAAATGGCCGAGTTAGCTGATTGGGAACATTATATTGCCACCCCGCGTAAACAAGAATTACTTGATCAAATCAAAGCCTTGGTAACAACACCATTAGATAACCCTAATGATCAAGCGAATAAAGTTAAAGCTTACCGTAAACAATGGAATTCATTGGGTCATGCCGATGATGATATTGAAAAATCATTAAATGATGAATTTAACCAAGCTTGTGAAGAAGCCTTTGCGCCATGCCGACAATTTTACGCTGAGCAGGAAAAAATCCGCGAACAGCATGCACAAGTGAGACAGTCGATCATTGCCGAAGTTGAGCAACTTAATACAAGTTTAACAAGCACCCCAGCAGATGCAATTGATCATAAAGCTCTTGAAGGGCAGTTAAATAAGCTAAATAAAGCCTGGCGTGATGCTGGGGAAGTTGACCGAGCACAATATCAGCGTTTACAAAAACAATATAATCAGGCATTAACGCCAATAAAAAACGTTATTCATCAATTTCATAATGATAACGCTAAGTTAAAACAAGCATTAATTGTTAAAGCCAAAGCCTGTTTAACAAATGAGGATATTTTTGCCGCGGTTAATGAAGTTAAACAATTACAAAGCCAATGGCGTGAACTTGGTTATGCCGGACCAAAACAAGAGTCAAGTTTATGGCAAACATTTAGACAAACGAACGACGCTATTTTTGCTAAACGTGATGAAAATAAACAAGCTCAATCAGCTGCGCAAGCTGAAATGAAAAAAGGCTTTGAAATTGAAATAAACAACCTTGCAAGTGAAATTGAAGGGCTGACAAAATTAGCTGAATTTAAAGAAGCCTTGAGTAAGGCGCAAGCGTTATTACAAACAATTATCAATAATAAGCCAGTGATCAAATCACTCGCCAATCAAGTTGATAAAATGATAGCTAGCCTTGAAAAATCAATTGCTGATTTACAAAAAAATAAAAGCAAACAAGTTTGGCAAAACCTTTTTGAATTGCTTAATCAGCTCTGCGAAAATACCACTAATGATGAGCTGACATCATTAGCCCAATATCAAAAGCTATCTAACTTTTGGCAGAAAAAGCTGGTTGATATTGCTAAAAGTAGTAAAAAAGGTGATCGGTTATCTAAAACCTTAGTAATAGAAATTCTTGGTGGTATTGAATCACCGCAGGAAGAAGCCGATCAGCGCTTAGCAATACAAGTAAAATTAATGCAAGAGCAAATGCTATCGGGTGGTAACGTTGATCTCCAAGCTTTATTTATTGAATGGTTGCAGCTAGGTACACTAACACCGGACGATAAACCGCTATTAGCCCGTATTAAACCGCTATTTTGTTAATTCTTAAGATAAACACGCTGCGCGGGTAGTTAACATACCTTGGCATGCAGCGTGTTTTATTTCGTTAATATGTTATTAATTACTTTATCTAGATAATCACGCCATATAAAATAGCAAACAGAACACGTCAAATAACTTCATTAGTTTCGTTATTTTATAATGAAAAACCAAATTAGATAAAAATAACACCGTTATTTATAATGAATTTATATTGGTAAGGCCACTTGACGGCTGATTTCACTCCGTTTATAATCCTTGAACAATAATTAAAGGTAGTAGCATTTCTTAGGATCATATCCATACTCTTTGCTTTTAATTGACTATATTTATCTTATCGTTGCTTAACGATAAATTATCATGAGAATTTACGTATGATCTATATTGTTATGGGTGTTAGCGGTTGCGGAAAGTCAACAATTGGTGCTCTTTTAGCTGAAAAATTAGCATTACCTTTTTATGATGCTGACGATTTTCATCCATCAACAAATATAGAAAAAATGGCGCAGGGCACGCCACTAACCGATGATGACCGTAAACCTTGGTTAACGTTATTAGCAGATCATATTAGCAATTGGCAAACTGAAGGCGGTGCGGTTTTAGCTTGCTCTGCTTTAAAGCAAAGTTACCGTGATATCTTGTCATCAACAACTGAAAATAGTGTCAAGTTTGTTTACTTAAAAGGTGATAAAGCTGTTTTAGCTGCGCGTTTAACAAGTCGTGATAATCACTTTATGCCAGCAAACCTTTTAACCAGCCAGCTTGCGACCCTAGAGCCACCTGAAGATGCTATTACTGTTTTATTAGAAAAAACCGTTGAAGAAATCATTTCGGACATTTTAAAGGCAATTAAATAATGACTTATCCTATCCATTGTGTTGATACAGAACAAACCATTTCCGATGATGATTTAAGAAAGATCATTGATAACTTTATTGCGCAAAAAGCGGTAAATGCCAAAAACATTTTAATTTTACCTCCGGATATTACCCGTTTTTATTCGAAAGCCGGTTTTATTACGAGTTACTTATATGAGAAATTAAAAGATCAAGCTGAAATTTATTTTCTACCGGCGTTAGGAACTCATGAACCTATGCCTGATCACGAAATTGACGTGATGTTTGGTAAAGACATTCCAAAAGAATTATTCTTACCGCATTACTGGCGAACAGACGTTGTTAAGCTAGGTGAAATTACCAGTAAACGTATGATGGAGCTTTCAGATAATAAGCTTGATTGCACAATGGAAGTTGGGGTTAACAAGTTATTGTTAGATACTAAATGGGATCTAATTATTTCTGTTGGTCAAATTGTTCCTCATGAAGTGATCGGTATGGCCAACTATACTAAAAACATTTTAGTTGGTACTGGTGGTGAAGATACCATTCATAAATCGCACTTTTTAGGCGCTGTTTATGGCATGGAACGTATTATGGGACGTACCTATACCCCAGTAAGAAAAGCACTCAATGAAGGTTTTGATGAATTTTTACGTCATCTTCCTATTGAGTTTATTTTAACTGTGCTTGGTAAAAAAGATGATAAATTAGCACTGCAAGGTGTCTATTGTGGTAACCAAGATGAAACGTATGAAGAAGCCTGTAAATTAAGCCAACAACTTAATTTGAATTTACTTGATAAACCAATAAAAAAGCGATTGTTTTTCTTGAGCCGGCTGAATTCAAAAACTACTGGTTAGGTAATAAAGCCATTTATCGTACTCGTATGGCAATGGCTGATGATGGTGAATTAATAATTTTAGCGCCAGGCTTACACCGTTTTGGTGAAGATCTTGAAATAGATGGCTTGATCCGTAAATTTGGTTATAAAACAACAGACGAAACCTTAGAAGCGGTTAAAAACAATCCTGAGCTCTCAAGTAATTTATCAGCTGCAGCACATTTAATTCATGGTACGGCTGATGAACGCTTCAATGTTACTTATTGTCCAGGTGATGGCTTAACCAAAGAAGAAGTGGAATTGGTTAATTACCAATATTGTCATTTTGACGAAATGAACAAACGTTACCCGTTGGATAAGTTGAAAAATGGTTGGAATACCATGCCTGATGGCGAAGAAGTGTTTTATGTAAGTAATCCTGCGTTAGGTTTATGGGCAACAGAAGTAAAATTTAATGGTTAACAGAGTTAACCCTTTAATTGTGATCATAAGGTTATAGATGGATATGACAGATAAATTAACAAACTTACATATTCATCTTGATATTGTTGGTGGCATAGCGGGTGATATGTTTATTGCTGCAATGTTGGATACGTTTGAACATATTCAACCGGATGTGATGGTGGCAACGGCACAAGTTTTACCTAAAGATGTTGGTCAGGCGAGATTAACAAAAGGTTTAAATTTAGGTATTAGTGGTTGCCGTTTTACATTAGCAGAAAATACAGCTTTAGTTAGCACAGCTAATCAAACAACTGCGAATGATCTGCACAGTCATCAGCATAATGATTTACATAATCATATTCATGATCATAGTAACCATAATCATTCGCATGAACATCACCACCACGAACATGAACACCAGCACAGTCATGTCCGTCATTCACATGATCACCATGATAGTCATGGCGGTGATAAATCACATGAGCACCAGCATAGCCACAGTGATGAAACCACTTATCAAGCCTTATGTCAGCGTTTATCTGCTAGCCCATTAGAGCAAAACGTTATTGCAATTGCGATTGAAATATTAACCATTATTGGTAAAGCCGAAGCAAAAATTCATGCAAAAACGTTAGCCGATGTCCATTTTCATGAATTGGCTGACTGGGACTCATTAATGGATGTTGTTGCCAGTGCCGATCTTAGATGCTTTATCAGGAAGTACCTGGAGTATTTCTAAATTACCGCTTGGTTGTGGCTTAGTACAAACACAACATGGCTTAATTCCAGTACCAGCACCAGCCACCGCTGAAATATTAACCGGCTTTAGTTTTATTGATGATGGTATACAAGGGGAAAGAATTACCCCAACTGGTGCAGCCATTTTACGCTATTTAAAAAATAACCAGTTGTTAACTTCACAACCACAGGGTGAGTTATCAGCAACCGGTTATGGTTTAGGCACTAAAGTTTTCCCGAATATGCCGAATATTCTACGTGCTATGTCTTTTTTGATATTAATACGGTAAAAAACAAGCAACAAGCAACAGTAGTCGTTATTGAATTTGATATTGATGATATGACGGGTGAAGAACTTGCATTATCACTTGATTTATTACGAGCTGAGCAAGGCGTAGTTGATATTGTGGTTCAAAACGCCCGAGGTAAAAAAAATCGTTCGGTAGAGCTTATTCGCATTTTGGCATCAAGCCAATATTATCAAGCCATTATTAAGGCGTGCTTTCTGCAAACATCAACTATTGGTTTACGTTATCGTTTTGAATCAAGAGAGTTTTTAACTAGAGAGCATCATCAATTGGATCAGCAAGCTTATAAAAGTGTTAAACGTCCTGATGGTGAAACCACAATAAAATTGAACATGATCAATTAGTCAATGTAACAACGTTAAAAGAGCGTCGGCAAATTAAAACTCAAGTTGAGTCATCATTAGAAGGTAAGACCTGATGGATACCAATAAAATTGAGCAGCTTATTGCTTATTTTAATCAATTTGAGCAGTTTTCTATTGCCGTAAGTGGTGGTGTTGACAGCATGTTACTTGCTTATGTTGCTCATCAATTTTCTACGGCACAAGTCACTATGGTTCATGCTAATTCACCAGCAGTACCAGAGTCAGCACTGCAACGGGTAAAAGCGCACGCTGAACGCTATCAATGGCAGCTAAAAATTATTAATGCGCGCGAGTTTAATGATGAAAATTACTTAAACAATCCCGTCAATAGGTGCTATTTCTGTAAGAGTAATACTATATACTCATTTATGAGCATAGCCCAGGTATTATATTTTCGGGTACTAATTTAGATGACCTTGGTGATGTAAGTCCGGGCCTTGCTGCCGCTAAAGAGCAAAATGTTAAACACCCGTACGTTGAGGTTGGGATCAGTAAAACCGATATTTATGCCATGGCGAGCTTTTATCAACTAGAACAACTGCAGTCTTTACCGGCACAACCCTGTTTAGCCAGCCGAGTAGAAACCGGCATAAAAATTAATGCCGAGGATATGGCGTTTATTGATTATGTTGAAGAAAAGGTTAGGCAAGTATTACCAAAATTAAAAAATGTTCGCTGTCGAATTTCACATCAAGGTATTTCGGTTGAGCTTGATAATTTACCTGAAGCTAAACTATTCGCCCAATTATCTGAACGTTTAACCCGTTATTGTGCAAAACAAGGCCGAGTATTTTCAGGTATGAAGTTATACCAAAAAGGCTCTGCTTTTCTTAATGGTGTTAGCCATGGATAATTTTATTTGGGACAAAGATAGGCAGTCGCGCACCGGCATTGCAGAAGCGGTATTTTGTAGCAATAAAAGTTATGCGGACCTTAACGATATTGTTGCTTATAACCTCGATAATAAAACATCTATTTTATTAACGCGTTTAACTTCAGAACAATGGCAAGCTTTACCGAGTGAGTATCAACAGCAATTAGATTATGATGAGCTCTCTAAAACGGCAATACTTAGCCCCGTTCAACGTTCGGTTAAACAAGGTGATATTTGTATCGTCACCGCTGGTACTTCCGATTTAGCTGTTGCCGCAGAAGTTCAACGCACGTTAACTTTTAATGGTTATCAAGCGCCTATTTATGCCGATGTTGGTGTCGCGGGTTTATGGCGGTTAATGGAAAAGCTCGAAACTATTCAACAATATAAAATTATTATTGCCTTAGCAGGTATGGAAGGGGCACTGTTTAGTGTTTTGGCAGGATTGGTACAAGCGCCTATTATTGCCGTGCCAACCTCTGTCGGTTATGGTGTTTCATCTGGTGGAAAAACCGCTCTAGACAGCGCTCTAGCCGCATGTGCGCCAGGAATATTAACAATGAATATTGATAATGGCTTTGGTGCCGCCACTGCTGCGATTAAAATTTTAAATCAATTTAACAAATAATAAGTGAATAACTATGGTTGAACTTACCGGTGAGCAAAGTATTGTCAGCATGATTTTTTTTGGCATGATGTTTGGTGTTTTACATGCTTTTGATGCCGACCATGTCGTATCAATGGCTAGTTTTGTTGATCAAAAATCAAAAACAAAAATGTGTTAAAGTATGCTGCTAAATGGGGATTTGGCCACAATTATTTTATTGGTATTAGCGGCATTCTTAGTTTTTATTGGCTATCAATTACCGCATTGGTTTGTTTATTATGCTGAAGTATTTGTTGGTGTCGTTTTAATCTACTTAGGGATCAGATTATGGCGTATGGTGTCTAAACAAGGGCATGACATCAAAAACCAAAGCCATGAGCACACCCTTTATTTATTGGTATGTTACATGGAGTTGCAGGTAGTGCCCCATTTTAGCTTTATTACCGAATATGGCTGAGTCACAGTTTTTATTGCATATTGGCTTATTTTCAGCCGGTTGTTTGTTAGGTATGTTTTGTTTTGGTTTGGCTTTAGCCTTGTTTCAAGGGCAACTTAAAAACCTGCGCAGCGAAATTTCCAATGGTTTTACTCGCTTATTAAGTTTAAGCACCATAGGCTTAGGCACGTTTTGGCTATTTAATTAACGATCAAAGCGCATTTATTTGTAACTGATTTGTTTTTTATTCAGTGCAAGTAAGTTGATAGATTAAGTTAATATAAAATACAACGAATTAATTGGTCAGGCCGATATACTATTCATCGATTAAAAGATAATATTTTACTTAAGTTAGCATACGATATTTTGTCATAAGATGATAAAATAGCTGAACAGTAAATATTTTTCCAAAAAATTCTTATTTTGAGTAATGCAAATTATTCAAAAATTAAATATACAAGTTAGATTAAGTACACGTAAGGAATGTTAAATGAAAAAGTAAGTCAGATATAGGTTTAGTTGGTTTAGCTGTTATGGGTGAGAATTTAATTCTCAATATGGAGTCTAAAGGCTTTACCGTAACGGCATACAACAGAAGTTATTCTAAAGTAGAAAAATTTATTGCTGGCCGTGCAGCTGGTAAAAATATTCGTGGTGCTGATAGCATCCAAAGCCTTGTTGAATCATTAGAAACACCACGTAAAGTGATGTTAATGGTTAAAGCTGGCCAAGCTGTAGATGACTTTATTGAACAACTAATTCCTTATCTTGATAAAGGCGACATCATCATTGATGGTGGTAATACACATTACCCAGACACCAACAGAAGAACTGAATATTTAGCGTCTAAAGGGCTTTTATTTGTTGGCTCTGGTGTTTCAGGTGGTGAAGAAGGTGCTTTAAATGGTCCTTCAATCATGCCAGGCGGTGCTAAAGAAGCATGGCCATTTGTTAAAGATATTTTCCAGTCAATTTCTGCAAAAGTTGCTGATGAAAATGGCAACGAAGTTGTTCCATGTTGTGATTGGGTTGGTGATGCGGGTGCTGGTCACTTTGTTAAAATGGTTCACAACGGTATTGAATACGGCGATATGCAATTAATTTGTGAAGCGTATCAATTAATGAAAGTTGTTTTAGGCTTAGACTCTGACGAAATTCAAAAAGTATTTGCTCACTGGAACACAACTGAATTAGACAGCTACTTAATTGATATCACCAAAGATATTTTTGCTTACAAAGATGAAAACGGTGAAGCACTAGTAGAACAAATTTTAGATACAGCTGGTCAAAAAGGTACGGGTAAATGGACAGGTGTTACCGCTCTTGATTTAGGTGTACCGTTAACGTTAATTGCTGACTCAGTATTTGCTCGTTGTATTTCTGCGAAAAAAGAGCAACGTGTTGCTGCTTCTAAAGTTATTTCTGGTCCAGAAATTAACTTTACTGGTGATAAAGCTGAATTTATTGAAAACTTAAGACAAGCAGTATTAGCGGCTAAAATTGTTTCTTATGCTCAAGGTTACATGTTAATGCAAGAAGCTGCGAAAGAATTTGGTTGGGAATTAAACTACGGTGCTATTGCTTTAATGTGGCGTGGTGGTTGTATCATCCGTTCGGCATTTTTAGGCAAAATCAAAGACGCTTACGATGCTGATCCTGAGTTAGAAAACTTATTATTAACGCCTTATTTCCGTGATACGGTTGCAGGTTCTCAAGCAGGTTGGAGAAACGTTATTGGTACTGCTGTTGCCAACGGTATTCCAGTACCTTGTTTAAGCTCTGCGTTAACTTACTTTGACGGCTTTAGAACAGCACGTTTACCAGCTAACTTATTACAAGCGCAACGTGATTATTTTGGTGCGCACACTTATGAGCGTACTGATAAGCCACGTGGTGAGTTCTTCCACACCAACTGGACTGGTCGTGGCGGTGATACAGCATCAACAACTTATGATGTGTAATTTAGTGTTGTTATAAGTATCATTAAATTGTCATTAAATCCGAATATAAAGGATAAGATTTTGTATTCGGATTTTCTCTATAGCACAAATTATAAAGATTTATACATAGGATCAACATGACCACTCAATTAGAAAAATTACGTAGTTTAACTACCGTTGTTGCCGATACGGGTGACATTGCAGAAATTAAAAAGTTTGCGCCACAAGACGCAACAACTAACCCAAGTTTATTATTAAAAGCGGCTGATATTCCTGAATATCAACCATTAATTGAAGATGCTGTTGCTTGGGCAAAAAGCCAATCGAATGATCTAGACCAACAAATTATTGATGCTGGTGATAAATTATCAGTTAATATTGGTTTAGAAATTTTAAAATCAGTTCCTGGCCGTATTTCAACAGAAGTTGATGCTCGTTTATCTTACGACCAAAATGCTTCTTTAGAAAAAGCACGTAAATTAATCAAATTATACAACGATGCTGGTATCAGCAACGATCGTGTATTGATCAAATTAGCTTCTACTTGGGAAGGTATTCGTGCAGCTGCGACGTTAGAAAAAGAAGGCATTAACTGTAACTTAACTTTGTTATTTAGTTTTGCTCAAGCACGTGCATGTGCTGAAGCGGGTGTTTATTTAATTTCACCGTTTGTTGGTCGTATTCTTGACTGGTATAAAAAATCAACTGGCAAAGACAGCTATTTACCTGCTGAAGATCCAGGTGTAATTTCTGTAACTGAAATTTACAACTACTACAAAGAGCACGGCTATAACACTGTTGTAATGGGCGCAAGCTTCCGTAATGTTGATGAAATTTTAGAACTTGCTGGTTGTGATCGTTTAACAATTGGCCCAGGTTTATTAGAGCAATTAGCAGCTTCAACTGGCGATGTACCTGTAAAACTTAACTATACTGGTGAAGTTAAAGCACAACCTGAAGCATTAACAGAGCCACAGTTCCGTTGGGATCATAGCCAAGATGCAATGGCTGTTGAAAAATTAGCTGAAGGTATTCGTAACTTTGCTATTGACCAAGACAAGCTAGAAGTGATGCTTAAAGCACAATTACAAGCTTAGTTTTTTTATCTATTATTGCTTTAATAACAATTAGTTAAAATAGCTAAAAATTAAAAAGCCTTCAGTTAAATATAACTGAAGGCGTTTTTGTTTTTGCTGCAAGTTAACGCATATTTATACGGATTGGTATTATAACGCTTTCACCTTGCTTACAACGTTCTCAACGGTAAAGCCGAAGTGTTTGTATAAATCGCCACCTGGTGCTGATTCACCAAACGTTGACATACCAACAACATCACCAGCAAAACCGACATATTTTCGCCCAGTAATCAACATGCGCTGCTTCAATCGCGACACGTTTTGTCACTGATGCCGGTAATACACTTTCTTTGTAAGCTGCATCTTGAGCATCAAAAGTATCCGTTGAAGGCATAGACACTACGTTTACTTTCACGCCATCAGCCGCTAATGCTTTGGCTGAATCAACCGCTAAACCAACTTCTGAGCCGGTTGCAATTAAAATCACCTCAGGTGTTTGACCACAATCAACTAAAATGTAAGCACCTTTGGCAATGTTAGCTACTTGCGCGTCAGTTCGTGCTTGAGCTGCTAAACCTTGACGAGAAAATACTAACGACGTTGGGCCTTTTCTGCGTTCAATCGCCGCTTTCAAGCCACTACAGATTCAGTGGCATCAGCAGGGCGCCAGGTTGACATATTAGGTGTCATACGTAAGTTAGCTAATTGCTCAACCGGTTGATGGGTTGGACCATCTTCCCCTTGACCAATTGAGTCATGGGTATAAACAAACACGTTTTGAATACCCATTAACGCAGACATACGTACCGCATTACGTGCATATTCCATAAACATCATAAAGGTTGCGCCGTAGTTAATAAAACCACCGTGCAATGAAATACCGTTCATGATACCGCTCATACCAAATTCACGAACACCGTAAAAAATGTAGTTACCGGCAGCATCGTCTTGAATACCTTTAGAGCCTGACCATAAGGTTAAGTTCGAACCGGCTAAATCCGCTGAGCCACCTAACATTTCTGGTAATAACGGACCAAACGCTTCAATCGTATTTTGTGATGCTTTACGAGAAGCAATGCTTTCCGCTTTGGCTTGTGTTTCATAAACTAACTTTTCAGCGGCTGCTGAGAAACCTGCTGGTAAATCTTTATCGATAACACGGCGTTTAAATTCAGCGGCTAATTCAGGATAAGCTTTTGCGTACGCGTCAAACTTAGCTTGCCATTGTGCTTCAATAGCTGCGCCTTTTTCTTTAGCATCCCAACCGGCTTGTACATCTTCAGGAATAACAAAAGGGGCATGTGGCCAATTTAAAAACTCACGTGCTGCCGCAATTTCATCATCACCTAATGGTGCGCCGTGACAATCATGGCTACCTGATTTATTAGGTGAGCCAAAACCGATAATGGTTTTACAACAAATCATGGTCGGTTTGTCAGTAACAGACTTTGCTTCTTCAATGGCTGCAGCAATGGCTTCAGGGTTATGACCATCAACATCGGCAATCACATGCCAGCCGTATGAGGCAAAACGTGCTGGTACGTTTTCAGTAAACCAACCTTCAACGTGACCATCGATAGAAATACCGTTGTCATCCCAAAACGCCACTAATTTACCTAAACCTAACGTACCGGCTAATGAACAAGCTTCGTGAGAAATCCCTTCCATTAAACAACCATCACCTAAGAAACAGTAAGTGAAATGGTCAACAATGTCGTGGCCGTCTTTGTTAAATTGAGCGGCTAAGGTTTTTTCAGCAATCGCCATACCAACGGCATTTGAAACACCAGCGCCTAATGGGCCCGTTGTAGTTTCAACACCTTTTGTGTAACCATACTCAGGGTGACCTGGTGTTTGCGAGTGTAATTGACGGAACTGTTTTAACTCATCAATCGGTAAATCATAACCTGATAAATGTAATAGAGAGTAAATTAGCATCGAACCATGGCCGTTTGATAATACAAAGCGGTCGCGGTTAGCAAAGTCAGGATTGGTTGGGTTATGTTGTAAAAAATCACCCCATAAAACTTCAGCAATATCTGCCATGCCCATAGGGGCACCCGGGTGACCTGATTTAGCTTTTTGCACTGCATCCATGCTTAAGCACGAAACTGCGTTAGCGCGATCTTGACGTGACGCCATAACTTCTCCTGAATATGTAATTGAATTTAAAACTTTTATTAAACTATTTAATCTGAATGATAACTTAGATTAAAATAAATGTAAGATGGTAAGGCCAATTATACCTTGGCTAATTTAAGGTTTAAAGTAATTAAAGCAAAACTTAAAATTTGAGCGTGTAGTTTAGAGAGTAAGTAATACCAATACATTAAAACCCAATAATGTATATTACTGAAAAATAATAAAAATCGCTTATAGCATCACAGCTTATACAATAAAGCCGCATGCTAAAAGCGAATATTAATAGAAAATTAGAACAGGGTGGTTAATCAACTTTTCGTTTTTTACCACTTTCAGCACGTTTTTTATTCTCTGTTTGAACATAAACCGTATCCGTTGTTGCCATACTGGCATGGCCAAGATCTTCGGAAATGTCTTTAAGAGGGCGACCACGTTCAATTTCCATACTAGCGCCAGTATGTCTGAGCCAGTGAGCCGAAGCTTCTTTGAGTTTTAATGCTTTATCAGCACCGACAGAAACTCGCATATTTTCATAAGCTTGGTCAAAAACGGTTTGCACAATACGGCGTAAATGACGAGCAGTCATACCACCTTGGCCACGAACTTTTTCAACCAATACGGAATTTTCATTACTTGCCGGTAAGCCAATTAAACCCCGAGATGCTCGATATCGTTCTAAAAAGGGTAAAAAATCAAGGGGCACTGTGATATCACGCAGTTTACGGCTTTTACCAAATACTTTAAGCCACCAGTTTTCGTCATCATCTTGCCAAAAATGTCCCATAGTTGGTGACCAAGTTGGGCGCTCAGATAGCTCTGAAATCCTTAAAAATAGAGTTTTTAACGACGCTATTACAAATAAATTACGTTCAAACACCGGATCTTCATCCGCCATTTCAACGGCTGTATCAAGAACATATTGCCATTGGCTTGTAGTTAATCGTTTAATTTCTTTAACTTGTGAGTCAATAATAAAATGACGACAGTCTTTTTTAGCGATTTGTGCAGGATTACCCATACAAATATCTTCAGCCATTAAGTGATTGTAAAAGACAATTAATGCTGTAAACATTGATGAAAGCGTTTGCTGAGATGGTCGATATTTTTTCTTATCAACAACAAAATTGGCTTTTAAACTTTTAGGCGCTTGGATCTTAAAATGGAAACCAATGAATATTTGCAGCCGAATAACCATTAGTAATTATAAAACGTTCTTGGTTTGATGTACCAATCCAAGTTACTGGTGGCTGCCAACAAAAATCGGCATATTCGAGTAAATCAGATTTACGTAATTGATCTATGGGTTTTTGTTTAACGATAAATGACCACAAAAGAAAACGTTCAACGTCATTTCTAAATCTGTCATATGTATGAGTAGATTTATTACGACCAATATAAATAAGAAATAATTTTCCCCAATTAAATTGTTCAAGCCACCAAGGTTCGTTATCAGAAAAATTTTGGCTAACTCAGGATAATCTTCAAGATCAAATTCACACAAATCAATATATGGCGGATACAAAGGAACCGGTTTAGTAAGCGACATTAACTTAATACCTTAAAGCAGATAAATAACAGCAAATATAAAAACGCATAATTTTTTTAATTTTAGCGAGTCAATATAGATAAAAGCTAGTTTAATTGATTATACATACTAAGTCCAATACTGAAGAGTATCGGACATAATAAGGGTTGTTATCTATAGGGTGGTTATCCCTGTTATTTTATATATCCTACTATATAGGCTTTTTAATCAGTTAATGCCGTTAACTGCAATATGCTAAATTTGATATCTTAAGAAGTATTAAAAAATATCCATGAGTAAATTAACTAGCTTGGTATTTAAAAGTGTTAACTATTATTAAACTTATGCTTTGCTTACATATAATTTTTATTCATGTCAGCAATCTAGCTTCCACGCAAAGCATGAAAATAAAATTAAAACCTTGAATCATTTTCACAAGGAATGCCATCAAAATCACCATCCATTTTAGTATCAGGACAATATCGATTAAAATATTCTGCTTCAGCACTTGAGTTCATTTGACTGCAATGTTGGCGTCCATCACAAGTAAATTTTTGTGCTGGCATTGATTTAACCTTTACAGGTATTAGCTGTGTTTTATTTATTTCTTTATCTGTTAAGTTGGCTCGTTGAAAAATAACCGCAGCTAGAATAAGGACCAATACAATGTAAATGAAAATTTTGTTCAATTTAAGCTTATTGCGCTTGTTTAATTTAAATGGTGTGCTCGTTTTTACGCCTTCAATTCTAGCTTTAACCGCTCGACTCTTTCCATTATGTTGTTCTATGTCGAAATGAATAAAATCACCTTGTTTAGGCTTTCTATTCATATGTTTAAGTGCAGAAATGTGTATAAAAGTATCACTTTTTAATTCTTCACAGTTGATAAAACCAAAGCCTTTATCATCATTCCATTGTATTAATTGACCTCGATACATTTTTAACCTTATATAAAGTTATGATATTAAATCACTTTATAATATTCACTTAAGCCCGTTAAAATATTTGTAGTAGCAACTGAGGTTAAAATTAATCCCATTACTCTACTGATAACACTTGCACCACTAGTGCCGACTAAACGATTAATCCCCCTGCTAACAACATCAGTATGTAAGTTAACAACAATACTGAAAGCATTACTAAAGCAGTTTGCATTTGTTCCCATAGGGTATAAACCGAATTTTTGTTAATAACACCGCCGCTAACATGGCACCAGGGCTAGCAATTGACGGAACTGCTAGTGGAAAAATAGCGGTTTCTTTATGCGAGGCTTTTAATAGCTGAATTTCTTCATCAGGTTTACTATCACCAAAGATCATATTTAAAGCAAAAAGAAATAGTACAATGCCGCCAGATATTTGAAACGCTGGTAATGGTATAGATAGCGCGGTAAGTACAAGTTCGCCAACCACTAAGAAAAATAGCAATATACAAGCTGAAACAAACGTTGCAAGTAATGCCACACGGCGTTTGGTTTTTTGATCGAATTGATCAGTTACCGCAATAAAAACAGGTACCGTGCCTATGGGATCGATAACGGCAAAAAAAGGTGATAAACACAGCGATAAAATCAATCATTACGATCAAGCTCCTTAATGAAAAACTCTCAGTTTGTTCATTAATTCTATGGTAAAAGGCCATTTTTTTTGAAACATAAATGGCGAGGTATTCTATTTTACAATCTGTTTTTTGAACGATTTAAATAACCATATTATCAAGGATTAATTAATCTTGTAATGCCATTTCTGCCATTTTTATTGTGCTTTCAAAAGATTCTGCACCAGCGATAAATAAGCCATTATGACAAAACATGGCATCGTTAATACCGGTGACTGTTTGTAATTCTTGATCTGACAAACCTGCCCAGGATTTAGGTAAAGGTTTTCTATCTTCAAATGAACCAGGTTCAACGGGTACGGTTTGTATACGCCATTGGCCCGTTGGTGATGGGTAAACCATATATAATGCGGTTTCTGATAAAGCATGAACGGTTGTTTTCCACGGAACGTATTTTTCTAACACGATCACACGAGGATCTTTGGCATTGGTTATTGCTTGTGCCACTATTTCTTTAGCGCTAATACCGCCCTTAACTGTTGTAATAAACCGTGTTAACACACGTAATGCAAACTCAACAGCTTCATCAAAACAGCGATCAAAATCACTATTTTCTTGCCATGTTGGATTAAACATTGAAATGGTTTGGCTTAAGCTTACTCCTTCAGCAACACCTTCAACATAGCCACAGTCAATGGCATCAATTGTTGATACTAGTTGAGCGTCAACTGATTTAGCCACTTCTTCATTGCCTTGGCATATTTCAATGCCATATTTTTGCCAAATTAAGCCAAATGAAGAATACGGAATACCATTGTCACGAGCTCCGGCTCCACCTCGTTGATGGTGATCAAAGCGCCCTGCGTCTGCATCATATTCTCCACCTACATCGATCACAATATCAGCTTTGGCAATCTGGTCTAAGTCACGGGTTCTAATTAATTTAAAACTCGGAAAAATAATCTTTAAAGCGGCAACGCTAAAAACATCATCTGCGTGAAAGTTACCGTTATGCGTTGCTATTGTTAGATCATTCATTGTGATTTTTGCCATGTTAAATAAGAAATGTAGAAAGTAAAAACGCGTTTAATGAGATTATACCTTTAATCAAACAATAATACTGATGCAATATCTCGAGTATTATTGCCAAATATAGGATGGCTGTACAACTTTAGAACAATATTTCCACAAAAAGAGTCCTAGCTCGGTAAAACCAAACATACTGTTTAAGTTGAAAATAAAGCTGCGGGTTTAATAAAGAGTGTTAATGTTAATTTTCAGATAACCATTCATGTGCCATTTGGTGTGATTTAACAAATCGCACTTTAAATCCTAACTCTTCATCGGTTAACATATCTAACTGTTCTTTTTAGTAATTCATTATTATTTATGATGTAAATAACAGCATAAATACCAGCCCGTTTTAAGCGATAAACATTCGATTTAACACTGTTTTGAAAACCAATGGTGCCAATATCAAGGTAGGTTGTATCAATTATCAATGAACAAGCGATTAAACTATTTGAAAGAATTAATTTTTCAATTTCTGTAAAAACTCTAATGTAATAATTGAGTCCCAAGAACCTGAAACACTGACATTTATAATATTATCTTGCAAACTTAACTGATAGTTAGCCGCTTTAACTAAGGGTAGTTGACTTTGTTTAGCAATAAATTCGCTAATTTCATTACTTGGTATGGGTTTAGAGATCAAATAACCTTTGCAAGTAATCACAGCCGTGTTGAAATAACCAACTAGCTTGCGCTTTAGTTTCAACGCCTTCGGCCACAAGTTCTAAATTCATACCTTTAGCGAGCCCAATAATCGATTTAGCAATACAAATGTCATTTTCATTGTCAGGTAAGCCATCCACAAAACTTTTGTCTATTTTTAGTTTTGATACTTGTAAGTTTTTTAACCGAGACAATGATGAGTAACCGGTACCAAAATCATCAATCGATAAATCAATACCTAAGTTTATTAACCCTCTATTTGTTTTGATAAAGCTTCAGAATCTCCGGCCATTAGCTCTTCTACGATTTCAAATTCAATTAATGACGGAGAAATTTGATACTGCTCTAAATAGCCTTTAACTTGATTAATTAAATTAGGAGAAAATAATTGCTCAGATGATATATTGACTGAAATTTTATTTATTTTAACGCCCTTATCTAAAAACATCCGAAGATCTTGAAATGCTCGCTCTAACACAACATCACCAAGTTCTTTCATTAAACCTAAGCGCTGTGCTACCGGCAAAATAATAAATGGGCTGATCACCTTTTTGTTGGATGTACCCATCGCACCAGAGACTCTAAAGAAATACCTTTTGTTTGATAATTAGATTTTACAATTGGCTGATAATAAGGGGTTATTTGTGCGTATTTAACGCTTCAATAAATTCTTTTTCTAAAGCGATTTCGTCTTGATAACTTCTTGACCAGTCAGCATCATAATAACAAACACTACCGTAAGCTTCTTCTTTGGCTTTTTTTAAAGCAAGCTCGGCTTTACGAATAGATCTCAATAGCAAGTGTGTTTATATTACTAATATAAACTCCCAAACAAGCAGAAATTAAAATCATTTCATTGGTAGGTGTTTTAAGCTCTTCGGTAAATTGCTGCTGTATTTGAACTGTTAAGCGCTGAACACTCTTTTCATCAATTACTTTTGGTAACCAAAAGGTAAAGACATCACCCGCTACCCGAGCGAGTTTAAAATCAATTTCAGCGGTAATATTTTCTAATCTAAAAGCAATTTCACAAAGCACTTTATTGGCAAAATTATAACCAAACCTGTCATTGATATTGGTAAAACCATCAAGCCCAACAAGAATAACGGCACAGTTATTTTTATGTAACTTACGAGTAACCGCTTGCTTAATTCTTTTTTTGAAAAAATAAGCGGTTTTCTATATTTGTTAAAGGATCTATTTTTTCTAAATAACTTAATTTTTGTTTTTCTAAAAACCAATTTGCTTGTGCATAAATAAGTGAAATGTTATCGGCTACTGATACAGAATAAGAAATCTCTGCCATATCCCAATTATGTTGGGTTGTTTGTTCAATACAAATAAGGCCGATTAAACCGCCTTCACTAAATATTGGGACATCGAGCATCGACATAATATTTAGCGGTTTTAGGTAGCTTTCCAGAAACTCATTAGTTCTTTGATCAGTTCTAGCATCGTCGGCGTTGATAACCCGATTTTTTTTTAACGCCTTGAAATAATTGGGGTATAACTTTTCTTCAAGTTCAAAGCCGGTTTCAAAACTATCATTAGCATGGTTATATATAAGTTTTGGCATATGATACTTTGTTTATTATCACTAAATAACCAGACACTCACTCTAGCTACATTTAGCTGACGACAACAAGATTTAAGTATATTTTTTATTTTAAAAATTAACATCTTGCTCTAAACTGCCATTTTGGATACTTAATCCAATTAGAGATTGCTGTAACACTAAAAATTTATTTACTAAGTCCATGATAGTCTCATAAAAATTCTACTTTATTGATAATAGCAAGATAATTACTTTTTTGCATAATAGCGTAAAGTTTGTTTGTTTTTTATTAATAAACACCAATTAAAGCGGCTGAATTTAATGTTGAAATATGCCCCTCTTGTTATATTTCACTTATGCTATTTTTGTGATCGGTCTTCTTTATTTTTTTTTGTCGCAGAAAACTGTTTTTTATAGTTAATATTGGCACTAATTTCATCACCGCTGATTGCTTCAAATGAAATGTTAGGTGAAAGTTTATATTCTATTATCCACCCTGCTTGTACTTGGTTTTCTGAATCGATAATTGTGCCATAGCCAACATTTAAACGATCATTAACTTTTGCCGCTAAATCAATACGTGTGCCATCATTGATGCTCTTACTGGTTACTTCTAAATTATTAATACCTAAGGTTGCACCAATTTTTTGGGCGAGTTTGTTTGCGCCTTCAACACCTAAACCAATGGCAGCACTTGATAACGCATTACCTTCATTTTTTGATAATGAGTCAATGTTTCGACCGGTGATCAGCAAAGATAAAATGTTTTCATCAGCCATCGTTGGCTCTGAAAATAACATTAAACGAGGAGCATTTACCGTTCCGTCAGCAATAATACCTACTTTTACCTCATCAATTGTGCGTACTGCTTTAAATTGAATACCAGGGTTTTCAGCCGAGCCTAAAAACAAAAGTTGCCCTTGTTCAATGGTTAGTACTTGTTTATAAGCTTCAAACTTTCCGTTTTTGAGATCTAAACGGCCATTAACTTTCACTGGCTCGCCAGATTGTAATGACGAATTGAGTTTACCTTGGATGTCACTTTGCACACCAAAACCACTAATTTTAACTTTTTCACCAGCTTCTACCGTTAAATCAATGTTATAACTTAACGCTGAGCTCTCAACTTGGCTTTCACCAATTATTTGTTGATCTTCAGATACACTAACTGCTTGTTTAGGTAACGAAGTAATTTTAATGTTTGCCTGATCAATAATAACTTTTCCGTTAACATTTAAATGATTATTTTGATAATTAGCGGTTAACTTAGGCGAAGCGATCACATTGTTATCTTTACTGTTAATTAAGGTAACTTGATGTCCGTCAATGGCTAAATTGGCTTGTATTGGGTTTGATATTTTCACATTACCGGCTACAGCAAGCTGGCCTTGTAGATTATTGAGTTCGCCTACTAAGTTAATGTTGTCTTGCGCGCTGGTTAGGTTGATTTTACTGTCGCGAATATCAATACCAATTTCTTCCATAACAAAATGTTTGATCGCCAACTCCCCTTCACCATCAATTAAGGGTTGGTTTAATAAACCACTCACAACAAAATTTTGCTGTAACCTTAAATCAATTTTATCAATTTGGCTTTGCCATTGTTTTAACCAGTCAAATTCTTGTAACGATAAAGAAATAGCGCCGTTAATTTTAGCGGTTGCTAACATTGGCCAATCGCTAGTAAATTCAGCATTAATGACATCATCTTTAGGCAATTGCATCGTTAAGCGGTTGCTAATTCGGTTTTTGTCTAAACGACTGGTTAAATTTAACTGTTCAATGGTTAACGTAACTGGCTCGGTAATATCTGCATTTTTATTCGCGTTAGTTTGTACTTGTTCAATATTTGAATGTGGTAAAGTCCAATGTATATTAGGCTGCTCTAGGCCTAATTCCATGACAAAATCATCAGTGTTAAATGTATTATTCATGGCAATATTAAACTTGCCTTTAGGAATGTTAAGAACAGATCGCCAATCTGGCATTACTAATTTACCGTCAATTGACTGCCAAGCAAGTGTAGTCTGTGTTACTTCGTTAGATGAATGTTGAGCATTATTAACTAAATGACTTGCTAACACTAAATCTTTGGCACGAATTTCGGTTTCTTTAAATTTAACCATAAAGTCAGCACTGGTTAAGTCGCCGTCAATCTTTGTAATTTGCTGTCCGCTACCTGCTAAATCAATTTTGCCATTAAAAACCGCCTGTATATCGTCAGGTAAACTCTCTTGGTTTAGCCACGACTTTGCTTGTGCTAAAACAGGTGATATTGCCCACTGGTTAAATAACAACTCGATTTGCCAATTGCCTTGTTTATGGTATCCGCTGGCACAAAAATCACCATTTTGTTGTATTTGTTGATGAGTGAATTCTGTACCAATACAAAGGGCATCAGCTTGTTGCTCTAGGGCATTAAGGTGTAAATTATTGGCGGTTATTTTATAAACTTGCCCTTTAAGCGGTAATTGTGCCTTGAGCTTAGTTAACTGCCAGCTGACTTTATCTAACGCTTGCGCAAAGGTGTTACCGGTATTTTTATCGTTGGCTTGTTTAGTAACCGAGCTATTATGCGAAGCAAGCCCATTGATGAGGTTATCAAAATTAACAAGTTCGCCAGTAACTTGTAAATGCGCTTTGTTTTCTTTTTCTTCAGCTAAGTTAAGTAATTGACTAGTTGTTGCCATTAATGAAATTTCATGTTTTTGCGGCGAACCTGAAATAGTAAATGAGGGAGAGCTTAAATTAAAGGTTTGCGCAGAGTGTGTAAAAGTAACATTATCTGCTTTAATATTGCTTTGCCAAATTTTAGAAAAGTCGATATGCCAAGCAAGCTTGTGAGTATTTAGCTGTGCGATATTTAATAACTTCAGCTGTTTTACCTGACCTTGACTTTTGATTTGCCATTGCTCATCGGTATGATGATTTTTAGTAATGGTTAACTCACTGGTTAAACCTTCAATATTGATATCGTCAAAGCTGGCAATACCTTGCGATAACTGACCTTGTATTGACGCTTGTAACTTAACATCGTGTGCAAGCATCGCGGGAAAATCAGTTAATTGTGCTGCTAGTTGAACATTGGCATTAACTTTACCTGATAAGTTACCAAGCTTGAAGTTATTGCTGCTCACATTTAACTTATCGTTAACTAAGTCAATGTTGACTTGTGCTACGGCTGGCCAGTAAATGTTAGTTTGTTCTGGTAGTTTATGTGGCTTAGCTTGCTTTGTCGGTGGAACTTGTCCAGCTGTTTTGACTTGTGCCCACTGATTAACCTCAGCGATATCAAGTTGGCTTGTTAATAACAATTCAAGCGTTGATGCTGCTCGCCAGAGATAGATTTTTTCAATCTCTGTTTTCATCTGTAGTTGCAGTTGATTGAATAAAGCAGAATTTGCGGTAAGTTCAGCATTAACGAACAAGCTTGGCCAAGTTAATTGATAAGCGACATTAGTTTTATCAAGCTGATATAAAGTTTGCTCGAGCATCACATCTTGTTTGGGGCTGTGATCAAACCATTGGAAAGATATAAACCCTGCTGCCAATGCCAGTTGTTCGATAGATTAATGTTGTATGGCGCGCTGACTGTGGTGGTGAATTTAGCTTGCGCTTTGATCATACCTTTTGAAGCAGCCGTTAAGCTAAGATGCGGCCCCGTTATTTTGAGATCAAGTTGATGCGGCCATTTTTTAGTCGCTTGTACAAAACCTGACGCCTTAATGTGATGATTTAAATAATTAAGTTTAAGCTCTGCCACACTGACTTTGTTATTTTTTAACGCCAATTTTGTCAGGTTAACTTGCTCAACTTCTGCCAGAGTTTGATAAGAGCTATCTTGCTGTGAATTTAATTGCTGCGCTGGTTGCGCCTTTTTTCACGAATAACCACCTGATTGACTAAGATCTTTTTGATGTTAATGGTTAACGCTAGATCAAGCTCCGGCAACGGCGGCAAGTTTTCAAATATGGTTTCGGTATTTGTGTTGATATTCGTACTTGTTGCTTGTGTGGTGTATTGCACACTCGCTAATTCAATAAGCTGACAAGTAAGTTGTCGATCAATAAGATCTAACCACTGACAAGCGATATTAATGTTTTTTGCCTGAACACTTTGCTCAGCTTGTTGCCAAGTCAGCTCGGCTAAATTAACACCTGACATTAACGACCCTTCAACTTTACCTATAGAGAGTCCGGCAATGTCAGCTTGATTAACTTGTGATATTAGCCATTTTAAACCGGAATTTGTCGCATAAAGCCAGATTAATAATGCCGTACAAACAATGAGCAGCACAGTACTAGTAATAGATGACCATTTAATGGCTTTTCGTGTTTTCATCCAATTCATAGATCAGGACCAATCGTTAAATGAAATCGCCACTCTTTATTACCATCAAGCGCTTTAGCCGCATCAATTCGATCGCGCCAATAGGTGTCACCCAGCGAAAGCCGGTGCCAACCGATTGGTATAACTTAAAGTCATGCCAGTTGTTAAAAGCATTACCTTGATCGGCAAAAACCGCCCAACGATAATTGTCTTTAAACAAATAATCAGCTTCAATACTTGAGGCAAGAAGGTGTTTCCCCCCTAATAGATCGTCGTCAATCGCAGGTGATAAACTTTGATAAGAATAACCACGCACTGAAATATCACCACCAGCAAAAAAGCGATAATTAGATGGCATAGATTGGTTAAATTGTTCGGTGTCTATCCAAGTTGCACCAATACGCCCACGCAATAATAAACGCCATCGTTCATTGAATGCCCAAATGCTTTTAATGCGTTGATCAGTTTGAACAAATTGCATGTTGGGATCACTAAGTTCATCGGTACTAAAACGAATAAGGCTTTGCCAACGCCAACCTTCATTTGCGGTAAAGGGATCTGCGACACTGTAATAATTTAATTGCCATGCTGGTACCAAATATTCAAGGTTTTGGTTGATATCAGCATCGGTTGTTAACAACTCTTTTGCTAAAGTAACCGACCATTGGCTCGACCAAAAAGCGTTTAATTGATTTAATAAAGAAGACTCCATTGTTAAGGTTTTACTTTGCCCTAACTCTTCATTTTTTATTTGGTAGCTAGCGCGATTTATCCACTGGCTTTTGGCATTATTTAACGGGATTTTATATTGAAAAGTGGCATTCACATCAGCCTTTTTTAATTTAACATTACTCAGTTCAATACCGGCAATATAGCTATGTGCCCTTTTATTAACGCGACGATTATGCCAACTAATGCCTAATTTACCGCCACTGTCGGTGCCATAACCTAATAAGGTTTTTAATTCGTATTTGTCAGTTTCAATGGCTGAGATGGTTAAATCAACGGTTTGGTTTTGATGGTCAATAGTTTGTTCAACGGTAACTGATTTAAAAAATCCGGAGCGGTTTAACGCTTGCTGGCTAGCAAAAACAGTATCTTGATTGTAATAATCACCAACGGCAACTTTAAGGTAGGTAAAAATAAAATTGCGATCAAATGCCGTATTATCAAAAAATATTTGTTTGATAACATAACGAGCACCACAGTCAAATTGCCAATTTATATCAGCATGCAAACCTTTAAGATCAACATTGAGTTGGCTATGGTTAAATTTTGCATTTAAAAGCCGGATGATTGTGCGGCTCTCAATAATTGTGATTTAAAATCGTTATATTCACCATGATGAATTATTTGTTGCTGGCTAAATGGCGGCTTAGCAAGTAACGCGGTAATATTGGGAGTGGCACTTGGACAGTTTAATTTAATGGCGATATCACGCCATACTACCGGCTGACCTAAATCAATGGTTAATATTTTGTGTTGGTGATCACCCGTTAAATTAAATTCTGCTTGATAATATCCGAATGCTTGTAACGCTTTTTCAGCGGTATTAATAATATAATTATCGGTACGGGGAAAACCCATAGCCGATAACGGAATATAATCGTCATGAACCCGCAAGTGATTATAGATATTATTTTTAAATTTATTATCAACGCCTGATATGGTGAGTTTTGTGCCAATAAACTGATTATTAGCGTCACTTGCAAAGACGAATTGCCATAAAAATAGCTGACAAATCGCCAATATGAGTATGATGCTTTTAGTCGCAAGATAAACGCCAATAGTGAGCTACCTAAACGTTACTGATTAATTTTTAAAGCTAACGCTGGATCTAAACGCATTTGATGCCAGTTAATTCGCCAATCTAAATGTGGGCCTGTTGTACGGCCACTATTACCAACCGCTGCAACTACCTGTCCTTGTTTAACTTCATCACCAACTTGTACATATGATTTACTTAAGTGTAAAAAGTTGAACTAATACCGTGGCCATGATTCTATCACCATAGTGCCGCCGGAATAAAACATATCAGGTACCCATAATAAAATAACACCGTTCGCTGGTGCTTTTACCGGATCACCAATTTTACCGGCATAATCTAAACCATAATGCGGACTTTTAGGCACGCCGTTATAAAACCGTTGGCTACCATAAACACCGGTAATAATACCATCAATTGGCGGGATAAAACCTTGAGCAAAGGCATTAAGATCACTTGATATTTCACGTATTGCTTTAATTTGGGCACTGTCTTTTTTCGAGCGGGTTTGCGCTTTAACATTTCGTTCATAATGGCTTTTTTAATGCCATTAACTCGTTGAATATTATATTTTTGTGGTGCAGGTTTTAAGGTTTTTTCAACTTTATTACCTTGGTTATCAGTAATAACTAATTGATAGGTATTGTTGTCATCACGTGAAAAACCAAAAGCATAATCACCGCTTGCGGAAACTTTTAATGGCTGATCATTGAGCATTACCGTGTTATTAGCTGCGGTTTTACCTACCATTAAACCACCCCTGTTTCACTTCGCCTGATAAATTAATAGCTAACTTATCAGCCGCTTGTGTTGATAAACACAGGGTTAATAACACAACATTAGCAGCACTTGCCAAATTAAATTTAAACACTTGCAATAGCGTCTCTTTAGCAACACCTTCATACGCGATCACTTTAAAATCATCTTCAGGTGATTGGGCTTTAAGCTGACGAGCAATATAATCGGCTAATAACTCAACTGTTGAGTCGCAATCAACCTCTTCCAAAATTTTATCTTCTACCGCAATATCAAAACGGCCTTGTGGGGGCAAAATAGGCAAAAAATTGGTGCTGATCTGTCAGCTTAGTTTTAGCATGATCAGATAATTCTATTTCAGCTTTGCTAACACGATCGGTATTGGTGGCGATATAAATATCTTGCCAACGCTGACACCAGTTTTTTCTAACTTAATTGAACGCATGCCGTTTTTAAATAATTGAATTTTAGAACGGTGACCATGAGCAATACGTTGGCAATTACCGTCATGCTTTTTTAAACCATGGGTGTAATGATAATAAAAACCGTCAATTTTTTCAGGGCGAAGTGTTAAGGTTAAACCCTCAACGTTTTGTGGTAATTGCGCTTTAATAATGCTTTGTAAATGTGCAGTAACCGCTTCAATTTCAATGCTGTCAGCTGCAATTTTAGCAAAGGCACATTGGGGTGACTGTAAAAAGTAACTCGCGGTTTTACTAATAAAATCAACATACTCATGTTGTTCACGCTGACTATTAACAACCGTTAAGTTGTTATTAAGCATAGGTAATAACAGCTTGTGATCAACGGCATCATCAATAATAGCTTTGATTTGCTTTTTCACAATACCAAAATCTAACACCATGCTTTGCTCATTCAGGGTGCCATCAAGCAGTACATCAACTATCCAGCTTTCACCAACAATACCACGTTCAGCACAAAGATAAGAGAAATCAATTACGGTAAGGTCATTAACAAAAAGTTGCATTAAATATCCTAATTTTAGTGAAATAAGATAGGGTTAAAATTAAACAGACACTTGCCAGTTTATTTCTTCACCAGCGCGAATAGGCACAACTTTTGTTGTCGCCAAATGCTAATTGTGCTGGTACCAACCACGGGGTTTTAGTTAAAGTAATTTTATCACTATTAATAGGTAAACCATAAAATGTTGGTCCATTGATACTGGCAAAAAGTTCTAATTTATCTAAAGCTCCCGCTTGTTCAAATACTTCAGCATATAACTCAATGGCTGCATGCGCGGTATAAGAGCCAGCACAACCACATGAGGATTCTTTTGCTTCAATGGCATGTGGCGCAGAATCTGTTCCTAAGAAAAATTTAGCATCACCGCTGGTTGCCGCTTCAATAAGCGCTTCTTGATGAATGTTACGTTTTAAAATAGGTAAACAGAAATAATGAGGACGAATACCGCCTACTAACATGTGGTTACGGTTATACAATAAATGATGAGCAGTGATCGTTACGGCTATGTTACTACCCGCTGCTTTAACAAAATCGACCGCATTTTTAGTGGTAATGTGCTCAAGAATAATTTTAAGCGTGGTAAACTTTTCGGTTAATGGCTTTAAGATGGTGTCGATAAACACTTGCTGCTCACGGTCAAAATATCAATTGCATGATCCGTTACTTCACCATGAATTAATAACGGCATATCTTGGCGCTCTAACTCTTCAGTACCGAATAAATATTTTCAACATTGGTAACACCCGATGATGAATTTGTTGTTGCTCCAGCAGGATATAATTTAGCGGCAAACACTAAACCAGAGGCTTTAGCATCAATAATATCTTGCGCTGTCGTGGTATCTGTTAAATAAAGTACCATTAATGGTTTAAAACCACGGGTAGGATTTTCAGCCATGATGCGCTGATGATATTCCGTTGCTAATTGCACATTGGTAACAGGTGGCACTAGGTTTGGCATAACAATGGCGCGACCAAAATATTTACTGGTATCTGCAACGGTATTTTTAAAGCGGCACCATCGCGTAAATGTACATGCCAATCATCAGGACGAATAATACTAAGAGTTGTCATTTTTTTACCTATTTAAAGCTGTTTTTTCAACTTTCGTTAAGAAAGTGATATAAAAATTATTCTGAACGTTTATCAATTACGTTTTATGCCAATAAAACTTAACATACTGATAATTAATACAAACTAAGACACCAAAAAGTAACGCGTTACTAAATATCGTTATTTTCAGCGATTTGTTGTTTATTGTTTTTTCTTCAATTAAAGCTAATAATTGCGATTTTAAGTTGGGTGGCACTTTATAAATGGTTAAGCTGTCATTAGCTTGATTATACACAACATCTTGGCCGAAGTGACTACGTTCAAAACTTAAACTTATGCCATTACCATAACCAGAATATTTAGTTACTTTATTAATAACCGCTTGATCATGTGGGAAGCTATCTTCTAACGGATAAGATTGCTCTTGGCAAAATTTATAAAAATCACCGGTATCATTTGAACTGTCGGTATTGATCACCTCACCCAGCTCTTTAATAGATACCTCTTGCGCCGATTCTTTTTGTTCTTTGCAATAGCTTAATAAGTCTTTACGTACTTGTTGTTTTTCTTGTGAATCAAGTTGATTAACATTAACAAAATCTTCTACTGCTTGTACTAGGGTTAAACTTTGCTCTTTAGTATTAACCCCTTCTTTACAGGATAAAAAAAATCCAAGAAAAAGTCAGACACTTTGCGACCAGCACGGCCTTTAATAAATGAAATATAGCGATTACCTTCAGCATGATTTTGATAATCAAACAAATCAATACGAGCGGCAAGTTGTAATTTAGCGGTGTCTAAATGTTTAGCTGCTGAAATATTCAAATCGCCATCTACTGAATAATGCTCGGTTACCGGAATAACCGCGGCAATAATGTATCGTCCGCCCATATATTCATAATGACAAATCACTAAATAACCCGTTTCAGCTAGGTCGTACTTGGCTAACTCTGTGTTAATAAACCGGCAGCGTCAATACCAAAGTCAAAAAAGCTTTTGTCTTGGTTTAAATAATCTTCCATTATTTCGACAAACTTAGGTGCCTCATCGGTATTCGGTTCGGCGTCAAAAAAGCCGTATGCTTTACTCGCTTTACTGTTATATATTGCATGAAGGGCATCAACAAAATTTTCTATTTTATTGGTAACTTCAATTTTTCAGGACCTTGGCGAAAGATAATCTCAGCATTTTCTTCTTGTTTTGAAATAAAATGCAAAGCAATATTAGAAATTATTAAACTCATAATGAATTGGTCAGTGTTAAATTTATGTTGCGTTTGATAAACTAACAAGCATTATCAAACTGAAGTAAAAAGAAATTATGCCTATTGTATCGAAGTATTCCAATGAACGTGTAGAAAAAATTATTGATCAATTAATGAATGTGTTAATTAATGAAGAAGCAACGCCTGATTTAGCCCTTATGTGTTTAGGTAACACCTTAACTCCTCTGTTATTTCACAAGTGCCTGAAAAACAACAACAAGCAATTGTTGAAAACTTTGTAAAAGCATTACAAAATTCAATTAAATAACTGATAATAAGTAGAAAATTAATGGTGTCTCTGGTTTCAAAATCTTACAGTAAAAAATTACTCCGGTTGATCAGCTGGGGGCATTGGTTCACTTATTTTAATATTTGTGCGGCTATTTTACTGTCAAGTATGTATTTATTTGCAGAATCTGGCCCTGAAACGTTATTTGGCCAAGTTTATTTAATTACAACTTGGTTTAGCCATATGGCATTTTTAACCTTGTTGGTTTTGTGCTAATTGTATTCCCGATCACCTTATTGTTTCCCTCGACTCGGTTTATTCGGGGCTTTGCTTCCATTGTTTTTACCATAAGCTTAGTGTTATTAGTATTAGATGCCTTTACTTACCAAGCGCTGGGGTATCACTTAAACGCCTCATCAAGTGAGCAAATACTTGAATTAATTAACAATACTATTGATAAAGACAGCCAAGGCTTTTGGACAACCACCCTTATTGTTGCCACCTTAATTTTAATTTTTGAATTAGTAGTTAGTAATTATGCCTGGAAACATATTCATCAATTACAGCAAACCATTTTTGCTAAATATACCAGTTTGGCCTTAGTTGCCGCGTTTATTTTTAGCCATGTGAGCCACATTTGGGCTGATGCTAATTTAGCCTACGACGTACTAAAACAAGACACCTTGTTCCCATTATCATATCCATCAACAGCTAAAACCTTATTAACTAAATATGGTTTATTTGATGAGTCGTTATATATTGAAAATAGAACAGAACCTTTAAGCTTTAGAAAAAATGTACCTAATTACCCAACTGTTAATACTTGCCCAGCTCAGCAACCTATTAAGCAGTCGGTTTATCTTATTCTCAATAAAAATGCATTAACGCCGCAACAAATTGAACTTTATTCTCAACGTGTTAGCTCTAGTGTTATTCGACTAGGTCGACATATCGATAATGCCACTAGCCAAGATGCTTGGTTTAACTTTTTTTTTATGGCTTACCAACTATTTATCAAGATGGCATTTTACAACAACAAAAATCACCTGTACTTTTTCAACAACTAGATAACTTAGCGTTAGCAAAAATTTAACAATTGTTAGTGATAAATTAACCGGTGATAGTGCTATTCAAGACACACCACCAACTTGGTTTATTCAACAATTTGACAGCGTAAAACCACTAACCAATGCTGCCGAGCTTATTTTTAGTCAGCATTTAACTCATCAAGAAGCTGGTTTACATATTTATTATTTTGATAATGAAAACGATGATCAATTAGCTTTATTTGTTGATGCCCTACTTTTATCACAACAGAAAAAAGCTAAAAAAGACATTATTTGGCTCAGCTCTATTGGTAATAGCGAAAAGCTAACGCAATTAATTGATAAAGCTTCATTGTTTGTTTGGCCACAAAGTAATAAAGAAAAGATCCGTGTGCTAACCAAGTCAAATGGACATAATATTTACATTGATGCGTAACTGGTTAAGTTGTAACTAGCAACTGAAAAATTCACGACAGGTGCCGATATTTTAAATTTAACGCAAGCTCGTGTATTGGCGAACTCAACAGAAGAAGACGGATTAATGATTTTAGAAAAAGATAAATCTGTATTTGTTGATCAAACCGGTAACTTCCAAGGCTATTCACGCCAATTAAATGCACCAATTATGATAAAACCCGATTACCTTTAATGATCAATGGAGTTCATCACATTAAACAATATGTTGGTGATGAAGGAAAATAACAAATCAACCACTTAAGTGTATAATAAAAAAGCAGTTAACCCTTTATTAAAAAGTAAATTAATTGCAATTGCTATTGAATAGATTAATATGCTGCCAAATGATGTCGGGATATAGCGCAGCTTGGTAGCGCGTGCGCCTGGGGCGTGAGGTCACAGGTTCGAATCCTGTTATCCGACCATTTCTTCCCTATCTAAACCTTTGTTTTATCTTAACTTTTTGTCAAAGTCTAACAAATCTAAATATTCTGTACTTTCAATTTTTTGCTTCTGTCGCATTTTTATCGCATTCTAATGTGAAAAAATATGAAAAAAAGCAATAATCCAAAGAAGTAAATTCTATAACATAAATGATCTACACATTTCATTTTTAATTCTGCGCTGCTAACGATATTTCTATGTTCACGCTAAAAACTTTTTAATTAGCCTAGAAACACCAAAAGCTATGACAATAGCTAAAATAAAATACATAGCAACTAAATAGTTAGTAAAATTAGAAATATGAGCCTCTCCATTAGCTAAAACACATTGCCCTATTTTATAATCAAAGCTTCCACCCTGATCTAAACAATCGTCGACTATAGTAAATTTATTAATCAATAAAATTACAATTATGCTAGTTACAACCCCGATATATAACGAAATGGAATTTTTATTCATAATTACCTAATTCTTAACGCATCATGAAAGAATGATAAAACAGTTTACTGAAGAGCAAAAGTCAACTGTTTTTGTTCTTATTGAATTTATTGTTAATATTACTACTTACAGGCTGCCAACATTACTTAGTAAGTAAGAGAACCGTCAAAAACTTTAGAATATTTACGATGCGATTTACCTTTATTTACTTCCCTAAGTGGTTTGACCTACACCTAAATATTTAAACTCTTGTTTAGGGCAAAAAACACTCTTTTGTATTTGTCCCAACTCGTTTAGTTAGGATCCTTACCATCTCTCTACTACCCTTTTTATTAACTGTTAGCAGTCCTAACTTAAGTGGCTTGTTAAGAATTCATTACACTAAAATAATAAATTTGGGCTGAAATTTCCCCTTTTTTAAAGGAAATTTCTCACACCCCGGCTCTGGCCGAGTGCAGTCTCCGCGAGACATACCATGCCCAAAACTGTTATGTGAGCAGTGATCTATGCTTAGTTCTCTGCATCCGCATTGTAAATTCTTTATTTGCTCGTTTATAACTGCGCTTATTGAGTGATAACTTCGGCAAAATTAATAGTGCATTATTATATAAATTCTCTATATTAGTATATTCTTTTTTTCGGCCATAGATTCGAGTCAACTTATCGTATAGATGATAACTTAAAGGGCTAACCTCAATAGCCATTATGTAGGCTTTTATAGCTATCAGGTCATTTTTTTGTAAAAGAGCTTCTTTTAGCAATTTCTTCATAAATCCTTCGCGAACTTCCTGAATAAGGCTTATTTTTATAAAGATCAATATTTTTACTCTCCCACTTTTTACTAGGGAATGCCCCTGAGCTTACTCCCTTTAAGTGGATTGTTCCTGTTTTTTTATTGGCAACTAACTTTTTGTTATATTTGACTATAAAGCTCATTTTACTGTTCGGATATGAGCGGTATAAACTTAAACCAGATGACCAAGCTACACCTAAAAATACCAATCCGGCGGCAGTCTTTATTGTTGTTCGCTTTGCAAAGTTAAAATCATTTGCCCTTTCTTCTTTCACTTTTTTAATCCATGAAATAAATTCAAAAAAGCCTTTGATAGAAGCCAAAAAACCAGCAATAGATGTGAATGCTACAACGATCCAAAGAAAGATTGTATATTCAGTTTTAACTAATTCAGAAATAAACTCCATACACCTCCTGAACACTGAAAGCCTCATTAAGAGGCAAAAAAATTGTTGGCTAAAAAGCGACGAAGGAGCAAAAGCCAACTGTTTTTTGTCCTTTTGAACGACTTGTTAGGCAAGCCTTACACGATACTTAAATGCTAGATTAACCAAATACAACCCGATTAATAAGTCTACTGCGCCGCAAAACTCTGGCCACCAAGCAGGCGTGCCTGCATTTAGAAATAACATGTTATGAGTTACGTCATACACAGCATGAAATATGTAACCGAACGCCAATAAACTGAATTTATAAAAATTACTAAGTTTTAATGCGAAAAGACCTAAAATAAAAAACAATAAGCCACCGATGAACTCAAGCGGTAAAGCTTTATAATCATTACCATAAATAGCGAAAGCAAAATAATAAAAAGGGAAAGTAATTAGTAGAAGTGCATAAGCAAATTTACTGCTTTCCAAACGAGTTTTTTTAAAGTGAACAATTACAACAATTGCTACTAAAATTCCGATGATTAGTGCGACTATCTGCATGGCTGCCTAACGCCGCATTAAGCGGTGAGAAACAGTTTGCTATAATGTGAAACGAAGTGGAACCGAGCAAACTGTTACGAATCCGACTTGAATGCCTTGTTATATGCCGACTTAATGAAGGTCTGCAAACACTTCAGGGTGTTGTTCCGCAATACGCAATAAAGCAATAGCAGGGCCTTGTGGATTTCTCCGACCTTGTTCCCAATCTTGAAGCGTACGCATACTAACCCCCAGTAAACCGGCGAAAGCAGATTGAGATAAGTTTAGTTTAGAACGAATCACTTGTGGTTCCGATGGCTCAGATAGCTCGGTAGTTTTTAGTGAAACGTGACCTTGTTTAAAACTCTTAATTTCATTTAAGCCTTCTAATATTTCTAGCCCTATATCTCGATTACTCATGCTCTATTGCCTCCGCGATTTGTTTAAGAATATGAGATGCAATTGTTGAACGTTCCGACTTACTGTACATAGTCAACATCCAAATCTCATGCTCTGACTTTTTCCAGTAATAAATTGCACGTACGCCACCACTTTTACCTTTTCCAGAAGGAGCCCAACGAACCTTTCTTACTCCTCCAGATCCTCGAACGAGATCACCAGCATCTGGCTTTTGTAGCAAGTAAGACTGCAACCCTCTGTAATCATCATCAGATAAATAATTAGGTAAAATTTTTGTGAATATACTTGTTTCAATAAATATCATAACTAAAGTATACGGCAATGCCGGATTATGTCAACAAGGCTGTGATAGGCATATAGACATAATGACTCCCCACAAGGTGCTAGCCTCCATATTCGTGGGTTAGCGAAGCCAGAGCCATAATTAGTTTGTTAATAACTAAATATCGGAGGCTAGCATGCATAAACATAACATAGTTTTTATTGGTTTTGATACACATAAAACATTTACTGAAGTTGCTCATATTGAAGACTTTTATGGCGCAAAACCTGTTCATCATGGAAAAATTAAAAACAACCAAAGCGGCAATGACCAAACTCGCGCGACAATACCAGTCCAAATACCCGCAAGCCACACTGCATTTTGTGTATGAAGCAGGACCTTGCGGCTACTGGATTTATCGGTTACTCACGAGTTTAGGTCATTGTTGCTATGTCGTGGCACCTTCACTTATCCCTAAAAAATCAGGTGATAAAGTCAAAACGGATAAACGTGATGCACTTAAACTCGCCAAGTTACTTAAGTCAGAAGACTTAACGCCTATTTATGTGCCTGAGCCAGAAGATGAAGCCATACGTGATTTATCGCGTGCGCGTGAAACCGCCATGAATGACTTAAAAAGGCTAAATACCAACTAAAAGGGTTATTTCTGCGCAACAACATTAGCTCTAAGGTCAACGACAATTGGTCAAATCAACATTTACGTTGGTTAACTGAGCTTGTCTTACCCCATCCCAGTCAGCAAATTGTATTGCAAGAAATGATACAAACCATCACCGAACGCATAAAGCGCGTTGAGCGGTTGGTAAATGAGTTAACACACCAAGTGAAACAGTGGCGTTATTAATTGAAGGCGCGCAAACCTATAAATATAAAGCCAATATATCAACGGAAATACAAAAGCGGCAAGAAGGTTTGCCTAAAACGGTAACCGATATCGCCTGGCAAGCCCAGCTCAGATTATGTCGACGTTATCAGCGTCTGATGCAACGAGGTAAACACCGTAATGTAGTGGTGGCCGCGATTGCACGAGAGATGATAGCGTTTATTTGGGCAATATCACGAGAAGTTGTTTTAGCCCCAATTGACCCAAAAGCACGACTGTCGAGGGTGCCGGCATAATAAAATACGGTGACTACGAGTAATGCGTAATAACATGAAGCTGATCGGTCAATAACATTGATGCTGATCGCATTTTTGTTTCTCTATAGACCTCAGTAAAATTTAACTTGAGTGATCAGCATCAGTCAAGGAATTTAGTTTTTTTCGCATTGATTCTCCTTTTAATTCCAGCTTAATTGAACCATGGACTAACCTATCTAATATCGCATCAGCATGAGTAGATTCGCCGATCATTTTATACCAATTTTCTATCGGTAATTGACTAGCAATTAGCGTTGATTTGCTATCGTACCTAGCATCAATTAATTCGAGTAAATCACTGCGTTGCTGAGGGGTTAAGGGCTCTAATCCCCAATCATCAAGTACCAATAGATCAGCATAAGCGAGTTTATTAATAAACTTTCGGTAACTCCCGTCAGCCTGAGCCATAAACATTTTCTCGAGTAGCTCTTTAAGCCTAAAGTAATACACGCTGTATCCTTGCTGACAATGATTATGACCAAGTGCACAAGCAAGGTAAGTTTTGCCACATCCTGTCGCGCCTGTGATGAGGATGTTTTGATGTAAACGCAGCCATTCGCCTTGGGCTAGCGAACGCATTTGTGTTTTATCGAGTTGGCGACTCGCACTGTAGTTTAACTGGGCAAGCGTACCGCTAACTCTAAACTTTGCTTGTCGGGTTAATCGCTCTATTTTACGTTGCTCTCGTCCTATAATTTCATGCTCAAGCAATAAGCTTAAACGTTCTTCGAAGCTTTGCTCTACATATAAATTGGGTTGCTCATGTTGCCTTAATAAGGCTTCACGTATGCCGCTAAGTTTTAAGCTATTCAGTTGCTGGTTGACTTGTTGATGTGTATTCATGTTTTTTCCTTTTTGATTAATGGTAATACTGGCTACCACGGATGTTGGGGTGGTCTATTTCATTTAGTAAATCGAGTTGAGCTTGTGGTAATGGCTGTTTATCTAATCCTTTTTCTAGGATATTTTTCACTTGCTTAACTCGGTTAAGGCCTGTGGCAAGCGCACGTTGACAAGCTGCTTCAAGTCTTTGTTCACCGAATTTATTACCTAGGTTGAGTAGCCCTAAACACGCACGGTAGCTTTGCTCTGGGTGTTTTTTCATCGTTAGTAAATTAATCACATATTGCTCTGTTGATACGCCAAACTTTCTGGCCCAACTTTCAAAACGAGCTGCACTCCACTGTTGTTGTTTTTGATGAGCGATAGGCATATGCTCTTCAACTGTTGTATGGCCACCGACACGGTGAGAGCGTGGGTGAACAGCTACTTTTACTCCTTTATGATAAAGCGTCACCAGCTCATTACTGGCATGTGCTTCTAGCTTTTGTTTTATTAAACGATGAGGTACGGAGTAATAATGTTTCTCAACTTCAACATGGTGATCAATATGTACGCGTACCTGTTTGACCAAGGTGTAACTGTATGGCTTTTGAGGTAAGGGTTTGAGTACAGGTTTATCTATTGTTTTAAATTGACTTGCTCTCGAACCAGGATGCTTTTTCATCTGCCGTTGGTTTAAGTCGATTAGTAATTCCCTGATTTTGATATTGAGTTGACGTAAACTAAAAAACGTTTCCTTACGCAGTCGCGCCATTATCCAGCGTTCAACAATTTGTACCCCCACTTCCGCTTTAGATTTATCCTTAGGTTTATAAGGCCTAGCAGGCACAACAACCGTATTATAATGACAGGCAAGTTGTTGGTAGGTTGGGTTTAAATCTGGCTCATATCGACACGCCTTTGTCACACCGCTTTTCAGGTTATCGGGGATCACCAATTCAGGGACTCCACCTAAGAATTCAAAACAACGGGCGTGACTCATCACCCAATCTTCTAACCCTTGGCTGAATGTCGCTTCGGCATAGGTGTAATTTGAGGCCCCATCACCGCAACAAAACCTGTGCGGTCCGGCACTCTCCAGTGCTTGGGTCGACGATATTCATCGTCGGCCCGCAATAGTCAACAAACAGCTTTTCACCCGCTTTATGATTTTGTCGCATTGATGGCTTTTGGCATTTTAAGCCAAGATTTATATTGGCGGCAATAATGGTTATAGCTGTAATAACCTTCGGGGTGACGTTCTTTATATTCCTCCCACAGTAATTGCAATGTCATGGTTTTAGGTCGCAGCTCTTGCTGAACAATTGACCAATCCGGTAAAGCATAGCGCTTGGGTTGAGCTTTAGTATTAAAGAATGCCTGATGAAGGGATTGCTCATCCCAACTAGCCGCTAAAGGCCAGCTAGTGATATTGAGTTGAGCTGCTCGGTTAACATAGGTTGAAACAGAGCCTGGTGATATAGACAGGCTTTTAGCAATTTGACGGTGAGTTAATTCACACCCGTACTTTAATCGAATGATCTCTTTTAATTTATATTTATAGAAATAGGTGCCCGTTGGCATGGTTATCCTCATCATCATCAAAGAGAAAAGGGAAATTTAAGTTAAAAACACCTATAGATAAAACAAAAAATAATAAAATTAATCAATAACATTTTGATCCAAAGCGATCAGCATCGATGTTA
>JAYQHI010000017.1:0-13328 GCA_038141035.1 Alteromonadaceae bacterium | reverse complement strand
TTAAAGGTCGTTTAGGAGGGCAATATGAAAAATCAACACCCTAATTTTGGTCAGCACCTACAGGTTGGGCTGCATTGGTGCTTATTGCCGCAGCCACCTATTTTTTGAGTATCTTTGAACATGGACAACATGTTCTCCATTCTCTTCCCTATTTAATTTTGCTGTTATGTCCTTTGATGCATGTATTTATGCATGGCAGTCACGGCAAACATGGTCACGATCATTCACATGCGCCTGATGAAAAAAGGAAGAGCTTTCAAGAACTCACGGATAAAAATGAAGCCTATCGCGATGGCTACATACAAGGGTTAGAAGGACGTAAGGAATCACATAAGAAGGAGAACAGTGATGAATGAGACATATGATTATGGCTTATGGTCAATGGTGATACTGAATTCAGCAATTTTTATCTTTTTTTGCCTTTAGTTTTGTCAAACCAAAAACATCAACTGATTGGAGAAGTCTGGAGCGTTCTCCGCCTTTATTGTCGCCCTATTTACTGAAATGTATGGCTTTCCTTTAATTATCTATTTTTGTCTGATGGTTAACTGAAAATTACCCAGAAGTTAACTTCTTTGCGCATGAAAATGGGCACTTATTACATACTTTCTTTGGTTTGGAAGGTGATGCCCATTGGGACCCATTTCATATAGCGAGTATGGTGTTTATTGTGGCAGGTTTCTTTATGTTGTCTTCAGCATGGAACGTATTGCATCACGCGCAAAAACACCATCAATTGGCTACTACAGGATGGTACGCGAGGTGTCGTCACCCACAGTACGTAGCTTTCATTCTAATCATGTTCGGCTTTTTATTGCAGTGGCCGACAATCCCAACACTTGCGATGTTTCCGATCTTAGTCGTTGTTTACGTCAAGCTAGCGAAACGCGAAGAAGCACAAGCGATTGCTGAGTTTGGTTCGGAGTACCACAGGTATATGGAATCGACACCAAGTTGGATTCCAAATTTTAATAAGAACATAGAAGGTAAAAATCATGAAAATGTTAGGTAAATCAATTTTATTTGTCAGCTCACTATTGGCGGCCACAAGCTTATTTGCTCAAAACAATGAGAATAAACATGAAGGTGCGAACAAATCGATATGCATCAAGGCATGGCAATGTCGCATGAGAACATGGGAAAATGCATTCAAAAATGATGGAAATGAAAAAGGAAGTCCATGCCATTAAAGCTGAAAAAGATCCTGAAAAGCAAAAGCAGATGATGGCTGAACATCACCGCTCAATGATGAAGATGATGCAATCCATGCACAAAAACATGGAAGCAATGCCAATGCATAAGCAAATCAAGATGGCTGAACATCATTTAGAAATGATGGGGAACATGATGATGCAGATGAACCGCAAAATGGAAGAAATGAAAGATAGCAATCAACAGCATTCACACAAACATTAGGAGAAAAATTATGAGCGATTTAGATCATAGAGTTGGCGTTAGAGAGCAGAATTTAGTTGTTCGAAATTTAAGACTAAGTAATGTCACAGAAGAAAACTGTGACGAGTTAGTAAAATCAATTGATCAGCTTTTTGGTATAGATGAAGTTAGTTACAACATCAAAGAAGGTGAAATACACCTAGCATATGATGCGGCAAATATAAACCTTGATGGGATTGAGGAAGTTATTCGCAAACATGGTGCCGATGTTCATGATGATTGGTGGACGCACACTAAAGAAAGTTACTACAAATTTGTTGATCAGAATGTTAAAGACAACGCTGCTCATAAACCGTGGAGTTGTCACAAAGTTCCTCCGGGTGCAAGCCGGAAAAATAAGTAAGCTTCCAAAGAGCTTGCTCAGTTAATAAGTTAGATGAGGAAAAAATGATGAAAACATCCAATATGAAAATTCTTTTGCTTGTTGTATTCGGTATCTTTTTAGCAGGCTGTTCGAATACTGCGTTTTATCACAAAAATATGATGAGGGGCAAGTGGTTGAGCAGTCTACTGATCGAACTCCTGATTTGTATTGGTGCCAAACATGGTGCAGAGGTTGGACAAAAATACAGTGTTATTAGATTCCATGAGGAAATTGCGCCGGGTGAAGGTGATGATCCGTACACTATTGAAAAAGTGGGAACGGTACAAATTACTAAAATTGTAAATGATCACTTCGCAACGGTAAAACTGCTTTCAGGTGATATTGCAGCGAAAGATATGGTTGAACTTGAAAATTAATCAAGTGGTGGCGAAAGCCACCACGGGAGAATTATGATGAAACTTAACGAAAAAGCTTTTGCAATAGCATCTGCCGGATCTTTTAGCATTGTTTGGATTGTTTGTTCACTTTTAGTAATGGTTATGCCTGACATGATGTCAAATATGAGCGGTAAATGCTGCATACAGATTGAATACTATGGGATGGTATATGACTTCTAATGGGTGTCATAGTAGGAGAGAATACTCTGGACACTATTGGCTGGCATTACTGGTTGGTTGATAGCTAAAATATATAACATCCAAGTTCGTAAATAGATAATGCTAACTTTAATTGAGTTGCTTTTTAAGGTTAGCAATGTCTTACGACGTAAAAGAGCCTTGGTAATTACTTTTGTTTACTAAAAGGTACATTATTTTGAATCGACACTAATGAACTAGACATGTTTTAAACATTGGTTTTCATCTCGCTTTTGGTAAAAGAGCCTTAGAGTATACAGTCTATAAAATTCCTTTATCTCATCTATTTCTAACTCGCAAAGGGGGCGAAACTGCCTTAGATTTTTTACTCTAACTTAGTACATCAAAGGTGATTCTAATGTCCGCTATTTGAAATAGGAAAATAGTACGTTCAATATAGAGTGAATTTTAGAGTACAAATAAATTAAATTAGTTGTAGTAGCTTAGACCTGTTCTGCCCTCAGTAACTCAAAAAGTTAATGTCGGTTTATGGCTAGCACTTGACCTTTTTCGGGCTATTGATAGTAATAAAAGTGTCAATAATTATAGCAATTAGTGAGAACAATGTAGCAACCAGATTTGAATATATAATACTGGCGATAGCAAGCGTTATAAATGGTGTGTTAGATATTTATCCTACATTATAAACTATAAATTCTTCATAACTGAATTCCAATTAGGATGATCTCAGGAGCCAAATTGCATAATCTTTTCCTCTTAAAGTTTTCTTGACTCGGCCTGAAAATAATAAGATCATCATCAATTAAGATATCACCTTGAGTAACCCCTTTGTTGGGGCTGATAATTAGCTTCTCAGTAAATTCAACCCCGTAATACTTTTCTATCCAGACGCGTTTTTCTGTGTATGAAAAAGGATTTCTTTGTCGAAGGCGCTGTAAGAATATACGGATCAAATTTTTTCTGAATTAATGAGTTGCTGTACACTTTCTATAGCTCCTGTAATAGAGCCAAATTAGCATAAAAGCCATATTGAGATTGGGGAAAGCAATGGCTGGAGTCTTTTTCAATAGCATTATTAAAAGCAGTTGTATAACCACAAAGCACATCATCCATATCGATATAAACAATCATCTTTTATCCTTACGTTATGTGCTTAAATTTCGCTCGAAATTAACGATGTCAACATCAGGTTTAACTTTGTATTGCTGAGCTAAGCGACCACCGGATTTTACTTTTTCATCAATTGTTTCAAACATATCTGCTGATTCAATGCGTCTAATTAAGCTTTTACGTTGTATATTTTTTCCGATGATGGTTTCAATAACAGACTTAAGCTGACCTACGGGTAGTAAAGTACTCTGGCAAACAATACACTGGCACCATTGAGTAAAGTGTTTTTTGTTGAAGACGCTTTTTAGCTTGTTCAATGATAATCTTGTGATTTCAAAGGCAATTATAAACTATTCATTTTATCAATATCAATCCATTGAACATCATCAATAGTTTCTATGTGTGATGAAACTTTGTGCTGCTATGAGGGCAAATAAACTAAAAAGTTACACTAAAAAACCTCTAGGATCACGGTCAATACCAGAAAACGCTTGTAGTTGTTCAAGGCATTGCGGTGCAACACTCGTTTTTCTAGTTTTCGTAAAGTTATTACATCTGTTGTGGCATTCGAATCAACGTCCACGAAACCACCAGGGAGACCCCAGCTACCAATAAATGGCTCATTTGCACGCTTAACCATCAGAACTTTTAAGGCATCATCTTTTACGGTAAATAGCACGCTATCAACAGTAAATAGGGGATTCTTAAATGCATTTATATCGTAAGGGTTCGTCATCGCACTCATTTAACTAAACTTCATGTCTCAGTGACACATTAAATCAATTGCTTCTTTTATATTATCAAAAGCAGTTAATTAAATTAAATAAAAATAATATTTGACAAGTTAATGTCCTTGAGACATATTTTACATAGTGTCGTAGCGTGACACATTGTTAAAGGGAGAGTATTATGTTTGGTTTTAAATATATAAAAAAGCAGATCCTTCAACACACCTCATGTTATTCAAAGAAGGAAAATTAAGTTAGAAGGAGTCGGTGTAAATTTTTTCTATTATGCCCTAGCCTTCACTTGTCGCTATACCAAGTAATAGTAAAGAGTTGCCTTTTGTTTGTGTTACAAACGTCTGACTTTCAAGTAAGAGCTAAATCGTTCATGCGTTACTTATCGAATTGAACACCCCCATACAAAGCAGTAAAAATGCTTAACTTCACCATTGATACGAATGGTAAATACACGTCAGAAGATCCAAAGAAAATGGATGAACGTTTACAGAGAGCTGTTCAGGTATTGTTGCGAAACCAAATTGAATTCAAATCACTTAGAGATTCTTCTAGTTTGTGTCGCGAGCTAATCCATCGATTTAAAAAAGATCTAGACGGTGCTGAAGCTTATCATGAATCTTGGTATAGAGATCACTGATGTTGCATTAACATCACTCAAACCAACTCAGAAACAGGAAAAGCACTCGAAGCTGAAATTAGAGAAAGCTTATTAAAAGAGGCTGACAATGCTATTTATGCAAGACGTTTATCCAGTATTGAGCAAGAAAAAAGTGTTAAAATAATCAGAATTAGAAACTGAAAAAGCAATACAGAAGAAAGAGCAAGACCTCAGAAGAGTCACGCCTAGAAGCACAAAGGCTAAGAAAAATTCAACAATTTAAAATCAACCAAGAGGATATTACGGCCTGATTGAAGATGAAACAACTTAAAGAATTGGTCTCAATTAATTCAGCTAACGAGAAAGCTCGTGGTGATGCACAGGCTTACAAAATAAAAAGTGCAAAAATGCAGGCATATCAAAACATTGATACTGAGAAGTTGAGAGTAATGAGCATGAGTGGCATGGCTCCAGAGAGCAGCTATTGCCCAAGCAATAGAAAACTTAACACAAGGCGATAACAAAATAGGTAACTTGAACATTTCACCTGATTTACTAACATCGCTGACTAACAGATAAAGGAGCTTATTATGCTCACAGATAGAAAAATAGTAGTTGTCACAAGAAAGACCAGGTTGCAGGAATTAAAGGAAAATACTGCACCCCTTGGCCAGGCTAAAAGCTTTATCTTGAACATTTAGTGAATCATTTAGTGACTATGAAGAAGAAAGTACTCTTTACTCCAACTCTATCGCCCAATCTATTAGCCTTTTAAAAACAGTTGGTAGAGTTCAACAGCTAGAAAGAAGTGTGCTTACCGAAAGCACCAGTGTTAAGTTAACTGGATCAGATTTCAATTGTTGAAGTGGATCATTTTTGCATTGCTGGTAACATTGGTCAAGACGGTTTAGTGGCTAATACGCTTAAGTATCTTAATGGACAACCTGTAATAGCTGTTAATCCTATCCCAACACTTTATGATGGCCAGCTTTTTGCCCTTTTTTAGAAGCAGAGCTTGGTGAAGTAATTCTACAAGTGCTAAAACCAATCAATTAATTCAAAAAGCAATCGCTATGGCTGAGGTAAATACCAACATTGGCCAAACATTGTTAGCGGTAAATGATCTTTTCATTGGCCCCAAGACGCATACTTCAGCAAGGTACATGATGTCTGTTGATAATCACAATGAGGAGCAAAGCTCTAGTGGCGTTATTATTAGCACAGGCTTAGGTTCTACAGGTTGGTTTAGAAGCATAATTACCGGTGCAAGCGGTATTATGGATAAACCGAATAACCATCACCTACAAAACGGATTCTCGTGGGATAGTGAATTTCTTTTATTATTCAGTTCGGGAGCCATTTCCGTCAGCAAATACAAAGTGTAATAAGGTTTTTGGCAAAATAACCAATCACTCAAAAATTCAGTATGTCTTCAAAAATGGCTGAAAACGGTGTCATCTTTTCTGATGGCATTGAGCAAGACTGCCTTGAGTTCAATGCCGGAACTGTTGCCAATATATATATAAGTAGTCGTGTTGGAAATTTAATCACTCCTCACTAGTTTTAATGTATATATCAGTAGGTTATTTTAGCTGCCACACTCACTGACAGTAAAAAACCAATATTTATGTCCTTGTGACACAAATAAGTCTTGATCAATATTTAACTCTTGTTAAATTAATTGTGTCCCTAGGACATAATAAATAAAAAGGAAGAAATTATGAAAATATTTAGCCATGACTCAACAGGAAATAAAGAGCCTATCGGCTTTGATTGTTTTACTTTTTCTGGCGGAGAAGAGCACATTCGTTTTAATCCAATGGACTTTGCAACTACGCTAAAAATAGAAATCTTTGAACGCCTTACTGATTCTTCAAAGTTAGTTAAATTAATGGTTGCCGTTGATGCGCTCAAAAGACTTTCTAATGAAGCGACTCCTATTGAATTGGTTATTCCATATTTTTCTTATGCACGTCAAGACAGGGTGTGTGTTGACGGTGAAGCGCTAGGTGCCGCAGTTATGGCCAATTTCATAAACAATTTAGGTTTCGCTAAAGTTACTATTTGGGATGCGCACAGTGAAGTCTCACCAGCACTATTAAATAGAGTCGTAAACGTACAACAAATCAACCTGCTTGAGCGATGCGATGAATTAAGCCAACGTCTATCTACAGGCGAACTTACCTTGATTTCACCAGATGCTGGCGCTAGCAAAAAAACAATTAAAATTGCTGAGACATTTAATGGTGAGCCTGAAGTTATTCAAGCACAAAAATGAGAAATCTGAAAACAGGTGAAATCATTAAAACTGATATTCTTGGCGATGTTAATGGAAAGAAAGTACTTATTGCTGATGATATATGTGACGGAGGCCGAACATTTATCGAGTTAGCTAAGGTATTAAAAAGCAAAGGTGCTGCTGAAGTGTCATTGTTTATCACACACGGAATATTCTCAAAAAGGATTAGAGGTATTTGAAGGCTAATTGACGCTATTTATACAACTGATTCATTCAGACCAGCTGAAGAATTCAGCACAAATAATAAAATTAAATTAAAAATTATTGAGATGTAAGGAGACTAACATGACTATTACCGCTGCAAGCATGCAAAAAGACGTTTATAAAGAATTTCACAGCTGAGCTTACCACCCTGATGTTACTGAAGTTTACGCTAACTTCACGTCTCGAAGTGGAAAGTTAAGTAACATTGAAAATAATGACAAGGTTGCCTTTGTTGGTTTGCAATATTTCATTAAAAGCTATTTACAAGAAGAGTGGGCTGAGTTTTTTAATGCTAATAAAGCTGCAGCCGTTGCAAACCATAAACGTATTATGAGTGCAATGTTGGGTTACCCTGTAAACGTTAAATATTTGGAAGATTTGCACGATTTAGGTTATTTGCCATTAAGAATTAAAGCACTGCCAGAGGGAACGCTTGTTCCATATTTAGTACCACCTATAACGGTTGTCAACACTAAAGAGGGCTTTCAATGGTTAACAAACATGATTGAAACGGTTTTAAGTTGTGAAAACTGGCCGATTCAAACAAGTGCGACGACTTCAGTTGCTTATTTAAAAGTATTTAAGGAATTCGCCAATAAAACAGGACTTCCTTTAGATTTTGTCCCATTTCAGGGACATGATTTTAGCTTTAGAGGTATGTTTGGTAAGCAGGCTGCTGCTATGAGTGGTTTTGGTCACTTAGCTTCAGGCTTGGTAGGTACAGATACTATCCCTGCCGTATTGTTTGCTGAGAAATACTATGGCGCTAACGTGGATAATGAACTTGTTGGCTGCTCTGTAGATGCTACTGAACACTCTGTTACTTGTTCTTGGATCATGGAAGGGGAAATGAATTTTTCAAATATCTAATGAAGGAACAATCTCCAACTGGTGTATTAAGTGTTGTATCTGATACTTGGGATTTTTTGGACATTAGTAACTGATTATCTTCCACAGCTTAAAGACGAAATAATGGCTCGCGATGGCACATTAGTGATTCGCCCAGACTCTGGAGATCCGGTAAAAATATTAACAGGTTATAAAAATTCTCCTGTTTCTGAGTACAGTGAGCTATTCCAAACACAAGATGAAGCTGAAAAAGACGTATTAGAAAAGGGATATGAAGCATATCGCTGGAATGGTGAATACTATGGTTTTGAAAATAGTGGTTGCGATAATAACGGCTTTGATAGCGTACAAGCTATTCAATTAATGCCCTGTGAAGTTAAAGGACTTATCGAATGTTTGTGGGATACATTTGGCGGAACAACTAGTAGTAAAGGCTTCAAAATCCTTGATGAGCACATTGGTGCTATTTACGGAGATGCGATCACCTTAAAACGCCAACGTCCAGATTTTACAACGCTTAATGGATAAAGGTTTTGCTTCAAAAGTAGTATTAGGTATTGGCTCTTACAGCTATCAATATGTAACACGTGATACACATGGTTCAGCAGTAAAAGCGACCAGTGTTGTTAAAAACGGTGAACGTGTTGCTATTTTCAAAGATCCCAAAACTGATATTAAGAAAAAATCAGCGAAAGGATTATTAAAAATTGAACGAGTGAACGGTGAATTAACTTTATTTGATGACGTAACTGATGGTGAAGAAAAGGAAGGGCTATTAGAAGTTGTTTTTGAAGATGGAAACCTTAAAAAACATACAAATCTCAAGAAAATAAGAGAAACCATCGATAAGCAAATTTAGTTAAACGTAATAAAAGGAGTGAAGAGGGTCTCACTCCTTTTATCGTTAACATTTATACAGGTAAACTTTCATAAAATGGGGACTTTAATCAAATAATGATTTGGCGCCAGTTTCAAATTTAGATTCGATATATAAGTCATAATTCTCTTGGAGGTTTAACCAAAAGCCAGAACTTATACCTGTAGCTATTTCAAGTTTTCTGGCAAAAACATTATCAATAGATAATTTTTCGTCTAAAAAGAGGCTTAATTTACTAAGGTCTATATTTAACCTTTGCGCGACTTCACTCATCGGTAAAGATATTTTAGAAAGGCATCTGGTTTTAAATATATTACTTGGATGTTCACAAGGTAAATTTGGAGAGCGCTTTGTAGGATAACCTGGCGCGATAACAAGTTGTTCAACGCCATATAGCGTGTCAATATTGCTTAGCCATAATTGAGAGGCGGTAGCTAAATTATGCTCTGGTGAACAATCGACGTTCCAATGGCGTAAAACATAACCGGCTACGGCTGCACGAACGTGACAGCGCATACCATTTTTATTCATCGCGTATTCAACTTCTACCGTTTTAGGATATTTGACTTTAGGGTGGGGAACGATGTGTAACTCAACCATTCGATTCCATTGGTGGTCGTATTCTTTGGTGTGCTCTGGCTGAATGGGTGTTGTTAATAAACAAGCGTATTGGATCCTATTAATAACAAAGTCCCCAAAACGGTTATTACGTTTATCAAAGGCTCTTACATGCCATCTCCTTCCGTTATTAACCAATGAAAATGGCACTATTTCTCTTTGTGTTTCCCCGCTAGACATAGAATGATATGTGATGGCTAAGGTAAGTTTTTGATGAATTGCTTGTGTTACAAAAGATAGGGTATCGATGTTTGGTGTATTTAAAGCAATAGGTGTTTCACATTGAATAAGTGGGCTTATTTTTATCACTTGGTCGTCACCTAAGCCTTCACAAATAGCTGACATTGCTTGGCTGTCAGGGTAATCAAAAAGAGGGCTAAAATGACCACCTCGCCTATACGCTCTTAATTTTCCGTCAAAAATAAGATTGTCAGGGGCACATGCTCTATACAGCGCTAAATCACGAGTAGCAGCAGGTTTGCTTACACCAAACCTAATTACAATATCATCTCTTTTTATTAGACCTTGAAGCGCACTCTAATATCGATATGAATTAGTCGCTCTTGTTGAGCTTGTGATATATCGGCTAAGTCTTTCATAGCAACGCATTTGTTTTAAATTTCATCCCTAAGTATAAAGAAAATTATAGTAATTAAAAGTAAAGGTTCAAATTTAATACATTAGGTGATCAAAATGATTCTTGACTTGTTTTTTCAGCAATACTATATTTAATAATAAATAAACACATAACTTTTGGCGGTTACATGTCGTGACCTCTGAATTTTGATCGAGTCGACATGACGATGATAGCCAAATTGAATAAAGAAAAATTAAACGTTATAGCTAACAAATTGGGCGTACCCGAGGGCATTGATGGCTATTTAAACATGACAACTGAAGATGTCCGTTTATCATTTTGCTTTGAGAAAGCTGATAAGTTGGAATGCATTTTAACTCAAGTGCTGTTTGACTCGCTTGTTTATGATGAGTTGAATAACAAACAAATTGATGAATTAAATTTGTACAAGTTATTTTTTACAGGATTGGGTAACGATCATTTTTATTTTAATGAATCATTTTTGAGAAATGACATTAAAGTGCTAATAACATCTGATCGGTCAATAACATTGATGCTGATCGCATTTTTGTTTCTCTATAGACCTCAGTAAAATTTAACTTGAGTGATCAGCATCATCAAGGAATTTAGTTTTTTTCGCATTGATTCTCCTTTTAATTCCAGCTTAATTGAACCATGGACTAACCTATCTAATATCGCATCAGCATGAGTAGATTCGCCGATCATTTTATACCAATTTTCTATCGGTAATTGACTAGCAATTAGCGTTGATTTGCTATCGTACCTAGCATCAATTAATTGAGTAAATCACTGCGTTGCTGAGGGGTTAAGGGCTCTAATCCCCAATCATCAAGTACCAATAGATCAGCATAAGCGAGTTTATTAATAAACTTTCGGTAACTCCCGTCAGCCTGAGCCATAAACATTTTCTCGAGTAGCTCTTTAAGCCTAAAGTAATACACGCTGTATCCTTGCTGACAATGATTATGACCAAGTGCACAAGCAAGGTAAGTTTGCCACATCCTGTCGCGCCTGTGATGAGGATGTTTTGATGTGAAACGCAGCCATTCGCCTTGGGCTGCGAACGCATTTGTGTTTTATCGAGTTGGCGACTCGCACTGTAGTTTAACTGGGCAAGCGTACCGCTAACTCTAAACTTTGCTTGTCGGGTTAATCGCTCTATTTTACGTTGCTCTCGTCCTATAATTTTCATGCTCAAGCAATAAGCTTAAACGTTCTTCGAAGCTTTGCTCTACATATAAATTGGGTTGCTCATGTTGCCTTAATAAGGCTTCACGTATGCCGCTAAGTTTTAAGCTATTCAGTTGCTGGTTGACTTGTTGATGAGTATTCATGTTTTTTCTTTTTTGATTAATGGTAATACTGGCTACCACGGATGTTGGGGTGGTCTATTTCATTTAGTAAATCGAGTTGAGCTTGTGGTAATGGCTGTTTATCTAATCCTTTTTCTAGGATATTTTTCACTTGCTTAACTCGGTTAAGGCCTGTGGCAAGCGCACGTTGACAAGCTGCTTCAAGTCTTTGTTCACCGAATTTATTACCTAGGTTGAGTAGCCCTAAACACGCACGGTAGCTTTGCTCTGGGTGTTTTTTCATCGTTAGTAAATTAATCACATATTGCTCTGTTGATACGCCAAACTTTCTGGCCCAACTTTCAAAACGAGCTGCACTCCACTGTTGTTTTTGATGAGCGATAGGCATATGCTCTTCAACTGTTGTATGGCCACCGACACGGGTGAGAGCGTGGGTGAACAGCTACTTTACTCCTTTATGATAAAGCGTCACCAGCTCATTACTGGCATGTGCTTCTAGCTTTTGTTTTATTAAACGATGAGGTACGGAGTAATAATGTTTCTCAACTTCAACATGGTGATCAATATGTACGCGTACTCCGTTTGACCAAGGTGTAACTGTATGGCTTTTTTGAGGTAAGGGTTTGAGTACAGGTTTATCTATTGTTTTAAAATTGACTTGCTCTCGAACCAGGATGCTTTTTCATCTGCCGTTGGTTTAAGTCGATTAGTAATTCCCTGATTTTGATATTGAGTTGACGTAAACTAAAAACGTTTCCTTACGCAGTCGCGCCATTATCCAGCGTTCAACAATTTGTACCCCCACTTCCGCTTTAGATTTATCCTTAGGTTTATAAGGCCTAGCAGGCACAACAACCGTATTATAATGACAGGCAAGTTGTTGTAGGTTGGGTTTAAATCTGGCTCATATCGACACGCCTTTGTCACACCGCTTTTCAGGTTATCGGGATCACCAATTCAGGGACTCCACCTAAGAATTCAAAACAACGGGCGTGACTCATCACCCAATCTCTAACCCTTGGCTGAATGTCGCTTCGGCATAGGTGTAATTTGAGGCCCCCATCACCGCAACAAAAACCTGTGCGGTCCGGCACTCTCCAGTGCTTGGGTCGACGATATTCATCGTCGGCCCGCAATAGTCAACAAACAGCTTTTCACCCGCTTTATGATTTTGTCGCATTGATGGCTTTTGGCATTTAAGCCAAGATTTATATTGGCGGCAATAATGGTTATAGCTGTAATAACCTTCGGGGTGACGTTCTTTATATTCCTCCCACAGTAATTGCAATGTCATGGTTTTAGGTCGCAGCTCTTGCTGAACAATTGACCAATCCGGTAAAGCATAGCGCTTGGGTTGAGCTTTAGTATTAAAGAATGCCTGATGAAGGGATTGCTCATCCCAACTAGCCGCTAAAGGCCAGCTAGTGATATTGAGTTGAGCTGCTCGGTTAACATAGGTTGAAACAGAGCCCGGTGATATAGACAGGCTTTTAGCAATTTGACGGTGAGTTAATTCACACCCGTACTTTAATCGAATGATCTCTTTTAATTTACGCATAGAAATAGGTGCCGTTGGCATGGTTATCCTCATCATCAAAAAAGAGAAAAGGATAACGGTTAAAAACACCTATAGATAAAACAAAAAATAATTTTAATCAATTAAGTTGATCACTCAATAACATTTTGGTCAAAAGTGATCAGCATCGATGTTATTGAGTGATCAGGATGAATGTTATTGGGTGA
>JAYQHI010000016.1:0-19360 GCA_038141035.1 Alteromonadaceae bacterium | reverse complement strand
TAATGGCGTTGGTAAAAGATATGAGCCATTATGATTTTTCACCCTTTAGTAAGCCACAGTTAAAGCAGTATCAAGTTAACGATGACGTTCAGTAGTTATACCCAAGTACGCTTCAGTTATAAAAAGTGCGGGAAGGCATAAACATTTTTAATTCAAGATCAATTAGATGCGGCATTGTATTTGATAAAGAAATCACCATGCTGAAACTCCCAGAATTGGTTTGAAAGTTGTAGTTGGTGCATTAGAATAGTCATTAACAACTAGAAAGTGCATCGTTTTATCTACAATATGATGACTTTCTAAGTTAATTAACAATTAAACCTGTTCAGTACGACTGCAAAGCATATTCAGAAATGCAGCTGGGGTAAGCACGTTACCATACTTTGAACCGAGGTAAGTGACTTATTATACCGATAGCTTGAATACTTTGCTGCGATTTAAGCCCATTTTGATGTAAAATTGATGGAGAATTCCAAAAAATGCATAATGCAATGCAGGAAGACCTTCGTAAATGGTCATTAGAAGTATCAGATTACACTTCTTAATTTAGGTGTTTAACTACTTAGGTAGCCATCATCAATTTAATTCAGAGTTAATCTTTATCATTTGAATTACCATTATATTGACACTTGATATAATTCTGATCTTGATGGTACCAGTGAGGTAAGCTTGAATGATGATAGAGTTGAAGGTTGGCGAAATATCCGTTGGCGTATTTTGCTAACGCTATATAATCCATTTCATCACTAAATAGCGGTTTCCACTTTTTCATTGTAATAAAAAAAATATCGTTATTAAAGATAGTCCCAAAAAAGTTAGTAAAAAGCTTTTTTAAGTGCCGAAGAAACAAGCTATGTTGAACTGAAAATGCATACTAACCAAAAACAACAGTGTTCTAGCCAGCTTTTTAAAACTATTGTTATTTTGTTAATGCAGCCAAAGCCCTCCAATGCGGAGGTATACATTAGACCTTTATTTATATCATTAAATTTGATTAAGGGTTATAATTCCAAATATAGAGGAGAGTTCTCTTCACTCAAAGGTATCGCACACAACGTTAAAAATCAACATATTGCTTTGAAGAGAACACCGGCTTTAAAATATATAAAAATAATACGTCGTCATAATTTACTATTTTCCATATTGTGAGTTTTGGGCTTATGTCATCTTTGGCTTATCATGAATTAAGGTAATCGTCGTTAATGCCATTAACCACTTTGATTTGATAACTGAAGACTTACTAATTTCAATACCATCGCTTATTTCGAGGTATTAAGTATCTTTGTTAATAACGAGTGGTAAGACACTTCTTGCCACAGATGGGTCGAGCAAAACAATAGAACCTTTCGGTATGGCCTTTAATTTACGATAATAAAAGTCGAACTGTCGTCATCATTAGCATGAATTTGGCCAACGATCACTCGACCGATCTGACTACCGTCACCGGTACTGGTAACGTGATCAACTTTTTAATGTGGCTTCTAAAACGCCACGGCGCCTGCGGCATCTGCTTGTGCGCTACTTGACGTACTGCCAAATACCCAGTTATTTTTGTTCACACCTTTAGTACTGATGCTAGTGTCGCCACGACGTAACATTTCACGGAGTTCGTGAGCGAGTATAACTGGTATTGGTTGATGTTTTAGGGCCAGAGATTAAGGCTTTAAATACCATACCGCCATCAGCTGCTGTATAAAAATAGTCAGTATGTTCATAGCCATTTGATAACTCCACCTTTTAATTGTGTCTGACTTGCCATCATCATCGTTATCAACAGGAACGCCTAAACTCCAGTCAATCAATTCGAAATTACCAGAAGGCGGTAAACTTGGATCTAAATTTGTCGAAGGTGTTGGCGTTGGTGTAGGAGTTGGTGTAGAGTTGGCGTTGGTGTCGGGGTAGGTGTGGTGCCATCAGTACAGCCATTGATCTTCGTTTCAATAATACTATTCCAAGTATTTGAAGAGTTACCGTTACCGGTTATACGAACATAACGGGCGGTAGAGTCAGCTAAGTTATGATTTTCAAAACCTGAATTTGAACCACTGCTTGAGGCACTTGCTAAAACACTAGTCCAACTATTGTTATCGGTTGAGGTATCGACATCAAAAAATGATGAGCGTGAACTGCCTTTGTACCAAGTAACGTCCATACTTTTACTAAAGGTATTTTGACCCAAATCAAAAGTAATTGTTTTACCTGTGCCATTGGATGACCAACGTGATTCATCCGTTGTGACCCCATCAATTGTATTTTCAGGGCCATGACCATCATGAGTACCATTATCGATGGCATTAACAATGGTTTGCGATAACGTTTCTGAGCATGATATTTCACCGGATGGAGTTGGCGTTGGTGTAGGCGTTGGCGTAGGTGCTGAAGTACCTACACTTTCTAATGAAAAAGCATCAAAACGGCCTTCAGCTGTTTTAAATTTGAAATATAAAACTTCAACGCTAGTATTATTACCAGAATTAAAATTGACTGTTGCTTCTGTCCAATCACTTGCGCCAGTGATCCCTTTTGAATAGGTTTGGTTACCATCATTAACGCCAACAGAGCCACTGCCTTTTACATATGCAGTTAACACATAATCAGTATTGGGGTAACGGTCACATCTTGTCTAAGCGACCTGCGCTACCTGAAATTTTAGCTGATTTACTGCCTGAAAAGCAACACCTGAAACAGATGATGGATCGTTATCTGTCCAGCCATTAAAGTTATCTTCAAAACCTGCATTGGTTATGTTTACTGATGCGGCCATAACTTGATTCGTACAAAGTAAACTGCTGATCACTAAAGCACATTTTTAATTTATTATTAATCAATTTTTATATCCCCGAAGTTCTTTTTAAGAAATAACTTATTTTTATCTTTGCTGGTTATTCCCACGTTTAATTAATCATCTATGTATTTTTTATTTAAATTTTTAATGATTAACGGCGAGACAATACTTAATGGTTAAACCCGTTGTCAACCAAAAATTTTGTGATATATTTAATTGGTTAACCATTTATCAAAAAAGGTATCATAGTAATAATTTATTCGTTAGCTCGTAATTTATGTTATTTATCGCTTTTAAAGGGGTAGACGTATTTACTTGATAAACTTTAGATTTGTAACGTTTGTAATTAATAATTATTTCGTAAGTCACTCAATCATTAATTTTTTATTTTGTTTTTTTTGGTAATACCAATTTTGGTTGTTAATTTACCTAGATTGATATTCAAGCTTTTAGTTTTTGAGCAACAGATGAAAAAATTCAGCTATTTTGTGCTAATTATTGGCGAAATTTCTTACTTAGGTACATGCTTAGTAAGTGAGTTGATATCGTCATAAGTATTGGTGAACAACTTCGTTGCTTGGTTAATGTTTTTCGACAAGTTATTGGATTTTGGGGAGATTATTATGGGATGTCGTTTTCTTACTGTAGATGTATTTACTGGAAGTACTTTTGATGGAGCGCAAATAGCCGTTGTACCAAAAGCACAAAACTTAACGACTGAATTAATGCAAAAAATTGCAGCTGAATTAAATTTATGGCGTACGGTTTTTGTTGTTGCTGAAGATAAAAATAATGCTAATTTTTCTATTCGTATTTTTAATCAAAAAGAATTTGAATTTGGTGGCCATGCCACGATAGGTGCCATTCATGCTTTAGCACAAGAACAAGCGTTAAATTTAGTTGAAGGGGAGAATAACTTCACCTTAAACGAAGCGTATGGCAATGTTGCTTGTACTGTGGAAATATCTGGTGGCAAGCCCGTTTTTCAACAATTTACTAGTCAGGCTAAAATAGAAATAGACCGCTTTACGCCAACAATTGAAGAGCTAAGTGAATTTTTTAACGATTAAACCTTACCACCTGAATGTTAATGGCTTTAATCCTTTATTAGTGGCGAGCCATGTCCCTTATTTATTTGTCCCTGTCGATAATTATGCTTCGTTAAGCCATATTGATTTTAATTATAAAGCTTGGGCGGCTTCTAGTGCCCCTGCAACTTTTGCAAGCTCTATTTTTCTGTTTACGATGAGTGAAAATATTGTTAATGGGGAAAGCCAACCTCATTTTTTCATTGTCGTATGGTTGGTCCTCATTTCTCTCATCATGAAGATCCGCCTATTGGTGCTGCCATGCCGGCTTTTTCTGCGTATTTACATCAGTTTTCAGTAGGTAAAAACCTGCCGCTTAATTTTATTGCCGAGCGGGGAGCTTTTGCCGGTAGAAAAAGTGAAATTCATGTTGAAGTGCTAAATGCTAGTGATAATACTGTTGAAGTGAAGATTGGTGGTAAAGCCATTTCTAGCAAGCCAAGGTGAACTTTTCGTTTACTAAGTATTATGTATGTGATTAATAAAAAAATTAGGAAACCTAAGAAGGTCTCCTAATTATCTCATTATTAAGAGCCAGAGTATGTCAGCAGTATTTTATTACCAGTAATTTTTTATATTGAATATCAAAATTTTGGCTTAACGTATTTAATAAGCCGGTGACATCACCAGTTTTGAACATTCCAGCCACTTTTTTACCTTTTGTAAATATTCATGCTCCGTTATTTGAAAACTCTATATTTGAGTATCTACTGATTTCTTTAAGTACATCACTTAATGACTCCCACGAAAAATCAAATTACCTTGTTGCCCGACAGATTAGCGGCTATATCAACTGTATCTATTTTAATAATATTAGGCTTTTGAGGATCAGTTAAACTCAAATTAACTTTTTCGCCTTTTGATACCGCCATTGATATAAGAGGTAATTTTTCACTAGGGTGCGTATTAATATTACTGATTAGCTCAATATTTAATATTTCGCTTATTTTTTTTCACTTATTAGCACTTTACCATCAGTTACTATTAGCTCAACAATATCATTTTGTAAATCGACATTAAAAGCTGTTCCTACGGCTTGAATAACTTTTCCGCTTGCTATAACACTTAAAGGACGACTTTTATCATGGGCAACTTTGATGTTTAATTTTTACTTGCAATTCTATAATTCCTGGCCCTTGGCGTATATTTCACGTGTACAAAACTATTAGTGTTTAACACTAATTTACTTTTGTCAGGTAGGTTAATAATGTTACTTTCACCAATGCCTGTTTGATAACTTTTTTGCATTAATACAATACTTTCATTATCTGGGTGATAATCAGGCATAAAATTATTTACCCTCTGATAAAATCCTAGAGAAATAAGTAAAAGTATTGATGCTGCAATGGTTTGCCTCCAATTGATTTTTTTATTTTTATCAATTTCATGTTGAGGAAATAAATCAGATAAACGTGCTAGTTGATCCATTTTGTCCCAAATTTTTGCAATGTCTAATAATGTTTGTAAGTTACTCGGTTCTTTAGCTAACCAAGTTTGGAAACTTTGTTTTTCGGCTAGAGTTAAGTCACGATCAAGTTTTGCAATCCACAAACTTGCTTGCTCTAGTTGTAATTCATCTTTTTCTTTCGAATGATCAACAGGGAATTTATGTACATTACTCATGATAACCTCCTTTTGAGGTTTTTGTTGATGAATACTTATTTTTGAGTGGGGGGATTTATATTGGTACGCATAAATAAGGTACAACGTTTAATTCCCATGGCGATATGTTTTTCTACTGTACTTTCACTAATATTTAATTCTTTTGCTATTTCACGTTGTGAATAACCGTATACTTTTTTTAAAACAAATACTTTTCGACATTGGATAGGAGTTGCCTAACTGCATCACAAAAAATAGAAAATTCATTATTTAATATAGTTTGATTATACATTTCGTCTTTAGTTGAGTCAGTTAGTAAATATTCTAAATCCTGAAAGTCATTACCACCATCTACCAGTTTTACATGAGCTTGTTTGATATGATCTAACGCCAGATTTTTTGCTGTTTTAACCATAAAAGATTTTGGTGAATTAATTGTTTCTTTATTTTCTATTTGGCAAATTCTCACGTAGGTCTCTTGTACTATATCTTCAATTTCATGAGGTGGCACAATACGTGAGACTACACGAGAACTTTTTTCTCGATGCTAAATAAACTTTATAAAATAGCGTGTCTATCGACATGCACCCTCGCTTATTGTTGAATATTATATAACCTAAAACGTTAAGACGACTGAGTAAATTAAATCCTCTAGTTAATGAATTAATAACTCTTATAATCATGTATAGTCATTGTTGCACAATTTTAATCAAAAAGATTTGACATGATAGCGCTTTTTTATGCTTAATTGGTATTAGATGATCTAAAAATTTTTCTTGAATAACTCTCTATCTTGTATAGATGAACTTCTTAAAAAATAATAATAAATATTCATGGGAACTTCGCTTGTTTGAAAATAAATACAAAATTGTTATGGTGGATTTTTATCCATTGCTCGTCGTTTATAAACGCAGCTGAGAAAAAGCATGGGAGTGGTTATTAAGAATATAAATTGGTGTTTAAATATTTCTCTTGGTTATTTTAACAATGCCTTTGAGGTAAATGCTGATACAGCTTTAACTAAATATCAATTTAATATTCCGCGCCAAAGGCTGATATCACTAATTGGTTTTGAACAAAAAATCTAAACTTTGTTATTTTCCCGCTTGATAAAAAATTAAAGATAAACGAGCGAACAGTTTGTTTGGTGCATACTCTATTAATCGAGGTTTGAAAATTTTATTGAATCAAACGGGGTTAATAGGAGAAATCTAGTTCTAGTCAGCTTGTTATTTCACCAAGAAACAAGAGCTTATGGGGAAATTCGGAACTTATAGAATAATTACAAAAAAAATCTCAGAATTTTATCTTTATCAATAGTAAAATACGATGGCGCTGTAGCTAACGCTGCTGAACAACAAGAAAATAATGTCAATTTAATTTGATGAGCAAGTTGAAGTTATTGAAGTAAGGGCTTTAAGAGGCTCCTTAAATAAGGCTTTACTTAATAAACGCGCCTCGTGTAACTCAAATGGAATCAATTTCCAGCCTTGGAAGATATGGGAGAATTTCCTGATCTTAACATCGCTGAATCATTACAGCGTATTCCTGGTGTGGCAATCAGTAGAGAAGGGGGCGAAGGACGACGTATTACTTTACGAGGCTTAGGGCCAGATTTTACTCGAGCGACACTAAATGGTATGGAAATACCTGCCACAACCGATGAGTTAGATTCATCAATCTCACCAAATAGTGGAGGACGTGCTTTTTGAGTTTAACATTTTTGCTTCTGAATTATTTAACCCGTGTTGATGTTCAAAAATCACCAACGGCTTCCTTCCATGGAGAGGAGGAGGATTGCGGTACGGTAGATTTATACTCAGCAAAACCATTTGATGATAAAAGGTTTTCATGTCGCGTTATCAGGGCAGGGAAGTTATAACGATGTGTCAAAATCAACCGACCCTCGCCTTGCACTGTTGGTGAGTAATACTTTTGCCGATGATACCATTGGCGCATTATTTTCTGTTGCTTACTCCGATCGTTCAGTAAACCAAGAAGGTTTTGGTACGGTAGCTTGGCAACAACCCATTGCTGATAATACAACATTTGCGGACACCACAAATACCGTTGTCAATGGCACTACTAATGTTGGTTCATGTGAACTGGCAGGCGAGCCAGTTAACCCTGTTAACTGTTTATGGACACCACGTTTACCGCGTGCTGATTTTTTGGTAACGACCAAAAGCCGCATTGGTTTAACCGCGTCATTACAATATGCACAAACAAAGATGTTGAATTAACTTTCGATTATTTACATTCTGAACTTGATAATCAACGTGCTTTTTATAATTTTTATGAAATGTTTCGTAATTATTTTAATCAATTAACACCAGTAGAAATTGATGTTCACTAATGGTAAACAAGTTGTTGCAGGTACATATGATGGTTTAACGGGGCGAGTAGAAAGTAGAGATGCCACAGGAAATACTGAATTTGATCAGTTCGTTTTTCAGGAAAGTTTACACTTTCTGATCGTCTTTATACCGATACCATGATCGGTTATGCTAAGTCAGATTTTGAAGGTGAACAATTCCGTCATATCATGGACACCATTGACACCCATCGAGCGACTTTGATTTTAGTGCTAACAGTAATGTTGCCGATATATGGATTACAGTTATAACTATAATGATTCTTCTTTATTCAATTTAAAGTCATTTGATGGTCGAAGCAGAAGTGACTAAAGAAATACTACAGCGAAGGTTGATTTTACTTATGAAGCAGACGATGTCACCATCAAAACGGGTGTTGCGTATAATGATCGAGACGGTTGATACTAAAAACTATGGTTTAGATACTTTTGAGCGCGATAGTGCATTAGGTTTTACTGAACCATTACCTGCGGATGATTATGGCTCTGGTTTTGACGGTGAAATTTTTTCTTTCACAGTTGCTGACTTTGACAAAGTAAAAGCTGAAATGGGCACCATAAATTGGCAACCGCAAGAGCAAAAAAATACCAAAGTTAATGAAGAAACACTTGCTGCTTATCTTGAATTTAATAATGAATATGATCTAGGCGATATGGTCTTATCTGCGAATTATGGCGTTAGATATGTTAAAACTGACTCCATCAACCGGATATATCAAGCAAGATACGGTGACTCCTGTTGTCGCTGTAAATGATTACAGTAACTTTTTACCGTCGTTGAATTTAGCATTAGATGTTAATGATGAAACCGTTGTTCGACTAGGTATCACTAAATCGATGACACGTCCGAGTTTAACAAAATTAAACCCAGGTAACCCTAACTTTAGATACATTGAAGGTTTTGTGACGGTTGGTAATCCTTATTTAAAACCGTATGTTTCTAATAATAGATTTAGGAATTGAATGGTACTTTGAAGATGAAGCGTTATTAGCCGCGAATGTTTTTTATAAAGACGTAGAAACTTATATTAGAAGCACAAGAGGATAAGTTAATTGATACAATATATCATGCGGCAATAAGCTCAGATAATAATTACGATCCAAGTATTTCGGTAAATCCATACACTGAACCATATACTCATTTTTCTTCAGCTAATAAAGAGGGTACGGTGATAAATGGGTTGGAATTAACTTATCAGCAACCGTTTGATTTTTTACCTGGCTTATTAAGTAATACTGGCGTTGTGAGTAATTATACACGGGTTAGCTCAGGCGAAATTGTTGGGGTGTCGAAACACTCTTACAATGTTACTTTTTATTATGAAGCTGAAACATTTGGTGCGCGTATTTCTGTAAATAGCCGTGATGATTATTTTGTTGAAGTACCTGGTTGGAAAGGCAATGCTCAAATGGCAACAACAGGACCAACACATGTTGATTTTTCATCTTTTTATAATGTGAATGAGCAAATAACATTATCTTTGGAGGTGATTAATTTAACAGATGAATATTCACGTTTATTTAGCACTGGAGATGGTAGCTTAGACTTAATGCGAGAATTTAATCATTCGGGTCGTCAATTCTTTCTAGGTGCTCGTTATAACTATTAATAACGCTATTTTTAAGATAAGTTGATAAAAACTCTGTAATGACATTACAGAGTTTTTTACAATTATTTTCTTAAAAAATTCAATTTTTTTAAGTTTTTTAACGTAAAAGTAAGTAAAATGCCGCACCTGTTTTAGTAGGTATATTCATTTTAACATAACCTTTAGAGAGCTGTTTTGAACAAAATTCTATTAACACTCTCATGCTAATTTTAGCATCAACTTCCGCTTGGGCATCTGGCGGAGCAGGGCATATTGACCTTACCGATACTGTTGCTGGTTTTTCAGCATTAATCATATTCTCTATTGCTTATTTATTAGTTATAGGCGAAGAGTTTATTCACTTAAGAAAGTCTAAACCGGTGTTAGTTGCAGCCGGTGTGATCTGGTTTTGTGATCGGCTGGATTTATACACAACATGGTATCCCTCAAGAAGCGGAAGAGGCTTTTAATCACAACTTACTTGAATATGCTCAATTACTTTTATTTTTATTAGTAGCAATGACTTACATCAACGCCATGGAAGAGCGCGGTGTTTTTGATACCTTACGTGTTTGGATGATTTCCAAAGGTTTAAGTTTACGTAATTTATTTTGGGTTACAGGTATTTTGGCATTTGCAATTTCATCATTTGCTAATAACTTAACCACGGCCATGTTAATGTGCGCCATTGTCCTTAAAGTGGCGCCAAAGACATTAAGTTTATTAATATTGCGTGTATTAACATTGTTGTTGCATCAAATGCTGGCGGTGTTTTTAGCCCGTTTGGCGATATTACTACCTTGATGATTTGGCAAGCAGGCCTTGTTAAATTTGAACAATTTTTTTTGTGCTATTAATACCATCAATGATTAACTTTATTGTGCCAGCTGTGATCATGAGCTTCTTTATTTCGAACGAAAAATCTACGCCAATCCTTGATGATTCCGTTATTTTAAAACGTGGTGCTAAACGCATTATCTTCTTATTTGTGTTAACCATTGCGACTGCGGTGATTTGTCATAGCTTAGTTAATATGCCTCCAGTTTTAGGTATGATGATGGGCTTAGGTTATTTGAAGTTTTTTGGTTTTTATCTACGTAAGAGTTTACCACGTTCATTAAATAAAAAACGGACAGCAGCAGAGCAACGCCAAGATGAAAAAGGCGTTAAAACGCTTAGGTAATATTGTTCCTTTTGATATTTTTGACAAAATTGCTCGTGCCGAATGGGACACCTTATTGTTTTCTACGGTGTGGTTATGTGTGTTGGTGGTTTAGGGTTTATGGGCTATTTAAGTTTAGTTTCTGAAGTGCTTTATACCAATTGGAGCCCAACGTATGTCAATATTTTAGTTGGGGTACTATCCGCTATTGTTGATAACATCCCGGTTGTTTTTGCCGTACTCAGTATGAATCCAGCAATGGACTTACAACAATGGTTATTAGTTACCATGACGGCTGGTGTTGGTGGTAGTTTGTTGTCGGTTGGTTCAGCGTCTGGTGTTGCTTTAATGGGGCAAACTAAAGGTAAATATTCGTTTATTGGTCATCTTAAGTGGAGCTGGGCCATTGGTTTAGGCTATGCGGCGAGTATTTATGCCCATTTTTTAATTAATGGTTAATGCTCAGGTATGATATTAAATAGGGCTTAATACTTATTCCTGTTGTTCGTGTTATTCATCTGTTAAGGAGTATTCTATAAGTAGAATACTCCTTTTTTTTATGTTATTGCAGGGCTGTTAATAAATTTAATAATGCTAATGATAAAAATATTAAATAGCGCGGCTTTAATCTGGGATCTGCCGGTGTTAATTTAAAACAATAATTATAACGTTTTAAAAGCGAGCAATCGTATGCAGATGATCATTTCAAATACCGTTAAAATGGTTTCATTTCTTGTTTTTTATTTTTTCTTAACTTTATGCAATGTTTCAATGGCAAATGACTTTGCTTTAACGATCACGTTTTCTGATGACAATGGCGATCAGTATAACAATGTAAGTTCGGATAAAGTACAGAGTAATGATTGGTTTAAACTTTCAGGAAGTTATACCTATAAGCCTAATGGGCAAGTAAAAAAACAACCTTTTATTTATATTGAAGGGCCTGACGAAGGTGTTGATTTTTATGTTGATAGCTTGATGGTGATTGATGAGAATAATCACAATATTGTACAAGATATTAATGCTGACTTTGAACTAGGTACAACTAATTATTGGTTTGGTAATGGCGTTACTAAACTTTCCTTAGCAAGTAGCGTCGTACAATCCGGTCAGCATAGTTTACTGGCAACTAATCGAGAGGATAGATGGCAAGGTCCTGCTTTATCTTTAAAGGATAAACTAATTGCAGGCCGGAGTTATGTGATTTCAGTTTGGGTTAAGCTAGCAGATAAAAACACAGCTAACTTAAGTCAAAAAGCTCCACAAGAAGTCAATCAATCCGCTAAGGTAAATACAGATATGGTCTATTTTTATCATGGTAAAACTTATGGCACATGGGGTCTATCATTAGGTGATAATGATAACTGGATGTTACCTGTAACAGGGTTAAATGCCACATCAGCAGCAGATCAGTTAACAATGTCACCGGCAACATACAAAAAAGCCGATGATGCGATTAACTTAAAATGGTCACGTAAAAAGGGTAAAGGGCAGTTTGCTATTTATGGTTCTGCAATTGACTTAACCAATATTGAACATCGGGCTGCTTTAACTATGGAAATAAAAGTGCTCAATAAACCTAAAAAGGAGTCACCATTGGAATGGATTGTGGTTACCCTTGTCGTAGTGAAATTTATATCCATAAAACCTTACGTGAGCTACCTAAAGGCAAATGGCAAACGTTCCCTATACCATTGGATTGCTTTAGTGCTAAAGGCTTAGATGTCAGCAAAATCAATGGCGTTTTTGTTTTAGCTACCGAAGGTAAATTTGAGGTGGAATTGGCAAATATTCGCATGGCATTATTGCCGGAAGGCGCACCTACCTGCCAGTAAGATATGGGGTATTAACAATAAAAAGCCTACTTAATTTTGTGTTAAGTAGGCTTTTTTATTAGTTATTTTTTATTTTGAGTTTTTTTGATTGATGTGGAGTTGTTTTGATTTCTTTTGTTTATTGTGCTTTTTTTTTATTTGTCTAAAATTATTTAGACAAATAATGATAAGCCTGTGGCACAGCGGATTTAATTTAAGACTTAACGGCCTATTTATTATAACCAGCAGGTTATGATGAATTTAAAGTATTGCCTAGACCTTTTATTAAATCGCTTACTTCAGTTAATAATAAAATTTTATATAAGGATCGACTTAATGTTTACTTTTTTGTAAAAAAAGGTGTTATTGCCAGCGTGACTATCGTGCTGACTACAATTTATAGTTTAGTATTTTCACAATCGGTAATGGCTGCTTTTTCACTTACAGCAACAACAGATTTTTATACTGTTGATACCAATGCCGGTGTCGTGTTTAGTATTCGGCGTACTGATAATGGCGTTAGTACTCAATCTGCTGGTGATCTTGCATCATTAAAAATTAATGGTGTGGAATACCAGAATCAAAGTCGTGGTTCTCAAGTTAATGCCGGTTTTGATTGGTTATATAATAATGTTTCAGCGGTTACTGTTAATGCACAACAAATAAATACTAATTATATAAAAATAACCGTTACTGCTGGAGATTTAACGCATTATTATATGGCGCGTAATGGTTATGCCAATATTTACATGGCAACACATTTTACTAATGAGCCTAATATACATAATCATGTACGCTATATTCTCCGAATGGATCGTAATTTACTACCTTACGGACCTGAGCCATCTGATATTTCGGATACTGTTTCAACCGTTGAAGCTAGCGATATTTTTGCTTTAAATAATGGTGAAACACGCTCTAAGCATTATTCAAATATGCGTTTAAAAGATTGGCGGTTTATAGGAGCGAGTAGCGACAGTACTGGTATTTGGATTGTTAGAGATGATCATGAGGGGGGGCTCTGGTGGCCCTTTCTATCGTAGTTTAATTAATCAAGGTTCAGCGTCGAATCAGGAGATCACTTACATTGTTAATTACGGTCAGGCGCAAACAGAGTCATTTCGTCCTGGCATTTTAAATTATTACACTTTAGTAACGAATACCGGTCAAGATCCTGATACAAATGTTGATACTAGCTGGTTTTCTCAAATGGGCTTAATTGGCTTTGTTGCTAATTCTGGCCGTGGACGAGTAGCCGGTGTTGGTATTTCTGGGTTAGACAGCAACTTTGATTACACGGTTGGTTTCGCTAATAGTAATGCTAAATATTGACCGATGCTAGTTCATCAAGTGGTTATTTTAGTCGTAGTAATATGTTGCCTGGATCTTACACTATGACGACTTATAAAAATGAATTAGCGGTAAATAGTCAAAATGTCATGGTACAAGCTGGACAAGTGACGATCCTTAATTCTTTTTCAATTAATGATGATCCTAGTGATGATAATGCTATTTGGCGAATTGGTAAATGGGATGGTTCACCGCAAGAGTTTTTAAATGGTGATAAATTAACAACGATGCATCCATCAGATGTGCGCATGAACAATTGGGATCCGGCAAATTATATTGTTGGCACAACAAGTGATAACCAATTTCCAGCGTATATTTGGAAAGACATTAATAATGAGCATATTATTTACTTTAAACTTACTCCTGCTCAATTAGCGATAAGTCATAAAATAAGAATTGGTATTACATGTGCTTTTGCCGGTGGTCGCCCTAATATTTCAGTGAATAATTGGAATTCAGCTAATTCTGCAGTTTCTTCTCAACCAAGTACTCGTAACTTAACAACAGGGAGCTATCGCTGTAATAATACAATCTTTGAATTTGATGTTCCAACCAGTGCTTGGCAAGCCAATTCAGGTAGCTGGAATATATTAAAGGTGAATGTTATCAGTGGTACTTCAACTACGGGTTACTTATCACCGAGTATATGTTGGATGCCATTGATTTATTGGAATAACAAGGTTATTAAATGAATGCTGACGTTACCGTTTTATTTTTTGTAAGCCAGTAACGTCAATTTTAGTCATATTTAAACGAAAAAGTTTGCCTACGGTTAAATTTTATTTCGACAGCAATTCTGATGGTAAATCCCAACTCGTAATATGTTGTTTTCCTTGCCAAGTTTCAATGGTTAACCAAGCTTTATGCTCAGCTTTTAAAATAGGAGGAGCGATAGCATGTACCTCCTGAGCATGCTGACTACCATGTAATATACCTTCATCTTCTGCTTCTAAGATGGTGAGCGGTAGGGCTTCATTTCCAATGTTTAAATAAGCTTGGCGTATATTTTGAATATTCCTTTTATTAAAAATAAGCATAAAATCTTTAGTAAAGTGGCCATCATGCATATAGGGTGCCTCTAAATCGTATGGAGTAAGACTAATTTCAAATGTCGATATTTTCTTAGTTCCCCAGCTGCTTGGAAATTCAGGTGTTAATGACTGATATAAAAAATAAAACGGTAAAATTAATACTAGAGCATTTATTTTATATTGATAACGACGCCATAACGTATCTTTTGTTCGTGCCATTATGTATTATCCTGCTTAGTTATAGGTTGAGATTGTGTGCTTTCAAGCTTTTGATTCAGTTCTATTGTTACCGCAACTGTTTTATTTCTAGCGGCTTTTACCGTGTTCGATTACCCCACATTAAAAAGCCGGTTATTGATATGCCAGTTAAAATAACACCAAAATAAACCAAATGATTTTTGTCCAAATCGCCAATAGTACCGTAATGGAGGGATTAGCTATATGAGATAGCGTTTGCAAAGTTGTCATTTTTTCAGGGAATCTTTCATCTTTAATCGAAGCTGTCCAAGGATCGTTTCGACTAGCATATTGGTCATGTACTTCATTTCCTCTTCACCGTAGAGCTTGTATATGTGTCGCGATTATGCTCAGGTAAATATAATATATGGCGCAACGCTGGAAATTTTGTTTGGCAATGCTGCCCTTATCCAAATCATAGGGTGGCACAGGGATACTTTCATTATTTGAAGTGAATTAAGTGGTAATTGCTTAATAGCGACAAATAGAGAATGGGTTCTTATATCAATATCAAGTTGTGCCATACTTGTAGTAAATACCATAAGCCCGTTAAGCTCATTAATAGTAAAAAAACCAAATTGACCAGACACCGGATAAACGGTGTAAACAGCTAATAGTTTTTTTACCTTGATTTATTCGTAAGTCAGGCTGGGTAAATGCTCGCCAAAATCTTTTGTAGATTATCAAACCCGTGATCAGCGCTCTAGCATGACTATGGCCATTGCGCACACCAGATAATAGCCGATGCTGTAATTATGGTGCCAAGGAAATAGTAACCAACCATGCAAAGATCGCATAAAATTGATAAAGGTCATACCCTCATTAATTTCTTGAATATCTCCCGTGTATTGATTGACATAAGCAATGGCAATAGGTTTATCACTGTCTGTAAAAATAACCGCGTTAACTAAATATGGTTCAAAGCTTATAACTGTACTAACTTTTGCATTGGGATAAGCTTTTTGTACAACAGAAACTAACTCAGGCGCAGTTTTAGGGAGTAGGTTATCTGGATTACTGGCACGAGAAGCCGAATTAGTTAACCAGGTTAACTCATGACTGATAACTGAAATTGTCCCTGTTAGGCAGACAAAGCAAAATATTACCCATATAGGTAATGAAAACCATCCATGAAGTTGAAACCAAAAGCGATTACTAAGTTTAGACATTATTTTCCGAATTAAACATATGTGTGCATAAACGCGCATAATAATATCCCTCAATATAGATATCAAGATACAAATAAGAGTTATTTTTATTTGCTTATGTTTATGATAATCATTCTCATTTACAAGTGAGCAAGGAGCATGTAGAATAAACTAACTTTCGTTTTCATGAATTTTTAATATAAGTAAGGGTAAACATGAATTTCAAACGTACTTTTGTATTTTCTTCATTAATTGTAGCAATGGGGCTTCAAGCGCAGGCTCAAGAAGTATCAGGTGAAGAAAATGTTGTAAAAAGTGATAAACAAGTAGAGAAAATATTGATTGTTGGCGTTAGGCAAAATAGAAGTAGCCAAGGTGCTACTGGTTTAACCATGGTAATAGATGAAACACCACAATCAATTAGCGTTGTGTCTGCTGAGCAAATTAAGAACTTTTCTGCTGACAACCTAAACGATGTACTTAAACTGGCAACCGGTATTAATGTTGAAGAATGGGAAACGAACCGTACGCAGTTTACCTCTCGCGGTTTTGAGTTAAAAAGCACACAAATTGATGGTGTTGGCTTACCCAATGATTGGGGAATTGTAACCGGTGCGATGGAAGCCTATGGTTACGAAGAAATTGAAGTAATTCGTGGGGCTAATGGTATTTTAACTGGTGTTGGTAATTCAGCTGGTACCCTTAATTATGTACGAAAACGCCCAACCAATGAGAATCAAGGGGAAGTTGGATTATCGTTTGGTTCTTATGATTTTAAGCGTGTAGAAGCCGATTATTCTGCATTATTAACCGAAAGTGGCAGTTGGGCGGCACGAGTAGTTGCGGTTGCTGAAGATAAGGCTTACCTAGATGGTTTACAAAATGATCGTGTTTATTTTTATGGTGTCGCGGATGGACAATTAACTGAACGTTCAACGCTTACGGTTGGTGCTTCTTACCAAGATGCTAATACTGACGGTAATATGTGGGGCGGTTTAACTTTTAATTATGCGGATGGTTCGCAAGCTGAGTGGGATGTAGGAGCTAGTCCAACTCAAGAATGGACGGTGTGGGACACTATTAACACAACTGTTTTTGTTGAATATGCTTATACCTTTGATAATGATTGGGAAGTAAAATCTACGTATAATAGACAAGGCTTTAAAGGAAATAGCAAGCTACATTATCTATACGATCCGGTTTTTAACCCGAATGTTCCTGATTCTGTTGGGGTTTTTGATAGTGAAACTAACCTAGGATTATATAGTTATCCTGGCCGATACGATACCGATTATACGGCAGATTTGTTCGATATAACGACAATAGGGGTATAGTTTACTAGGTCAAAAACATGAGTTTATAGTCGGTGTTAGTCATGCTGTAAGTGATAAACTTATGTATCAACATCCTATTGATTTTTCTACTGACTTTGGACCTGCACCAGCCTTTCCGTATGCATTAGACGCAATTCCTGAACCTGAATGAGAGATAAAATGGAGTATTCTAATATGGATGTAAGCTTCTCTCGTTTTTTTGGTTCAACTAAATTAAATGTGACAGAAAGTTTGTTCTTTGTTGCTGGTTTTAATGCTATTAAGTACTCCGTCAAGGTATAAATAGTAACGCCGAAATTGATGAAGAAGAAAGTGAAGTAAGTCCCTATATTGGTGTCACCGTAGCTATTTCTGAAGATATAAACGCTTATGCTAGTTATTCAGATATTTATCAACCACAAGAACAAACTGATTTTGATGGTTTATTCTTAGCTCCGACAAAAGGACTTAATTTCGAATTAGGCATTAAAGCTCAATTACTTGGACGACACATTATTGGCTACTTTTGCAATATTTAGTGCAGAACAAGATAATTTAGCTAAATTTTCAGGTTTAACTGATGCGGTATTTACGCTTATGAAGGGGCAAATATTGAATCAAAGGCTTTGAATTAGAGCTTGTTGGTAAAATAACAGAAAACCTTTAATATTATGCTTGGCTATACGAATTTAAATGTTGAAGATGACCATGGTGAAAAAGAGAATGAATGGGCTGCTCGAAATGTCTTCAAATATTCATTAGATTATACAGTTCCTAACTTACCATCATTAACTGTTGGGTTGGGGGGAAATGGCAATCAAAAATTCGTAATGCTGATTATAATGTAGAACAAGGTGCTTATTTATTAGCGAATGTCTTTGCTCGTTGGGATGTTTCAAAGAACTTTAAAGCCCAAGCTAACATTAATACATTACAGATGAAAAATATATTAATGCTTTAAGTACTATTGGTTATTATGGCGCACCAGTAAATGGCATGCTTGGTTTAACTTATAAGTTTTAAAAGAATATTACCCACCTAGTGAATTAAGTTAATTTAATAACTTAATTCACTTTAATCTTTACTTCTAATCCTTAGAACTGATTAAATGTTGTTCTCGTTTATGAGCTGAATTAGCACCCAATATTAAATTGTTTATTAAATTAATCTGATCTCGGGATAAGAAATTAGGTAACAATATGAAATACATATACTTTATGATGTTTAATTTTTCTAACTAGATGTTTTTCTTAGTACAAGGAAAGTTTGAGCGCCAATAGTGATACCAATTCCATTAAGTTTGTGATCTTGTTGTGCGTAGGAAAAATAAATCATGGCAAGGCGCTTGATTGAGCAATAGCAGTCTATTGGGATTGAAAGCAACGCAGTCATGGAATATTTTAACCTGCACAAGAGGGCAATAATTTAATGAAATTGGTATGAATCTCGGCTTTGGTCAAACGTCGCTCTACCTTCCCCATCCTTGGGGCGGCAATCAAATTTAACGAAGTGATAAGGAAAAGCAGCAACTAGAAAGCAAGTTGTTATCCAGAATTCAGGTTAAATTACTATTCGTATTCCCCCTATAAAGCTACCTTTTCTCGGATAGTATCAACTTTTATTGGTTTACTGATGTAATCGTCCATGCCATGTAAGAGACATTTTTCTTTATCGCCTTTCATGGCATTTGCGGTCATGGCGATAATAGGTAAAGTTTTATTCACTTCACCTGCAGCTCCAGCACGAATTTGTTCAGTAGCTTGATAACCATCTAAAATTGGTGCATTTGGATAATCCATAAAAATGATTTTAAAAGTGCTTTTATTCGCCTTTAAAATATCAATTGCTTCTTGACCATTATTCGCTA
>JAYQHI010000015.1:0-35711 GCA_038141035.1 Alteromonadaceae bacterium | reverse complement strand
ATTTCCTGAATTAATCTTTCAATTTAAAGTTGCTCTAATTTATTTTATTGGAGCACCCCATGCAGCGCAGAACACTTGAAGATTGGAAAAACCTCGTTGATAAACAAATTGCCAGCGGCTTATCAGTGCCTAAGTTTTGTCAAGAACACCAGCTAAACCCTAAATATTTCTATGGCCGTAAAGCAATCATTGTTAAAAATGAATCGCAAACCAGTTTTATTCAAGCCCGTGTCGTGACTCAACATACGACCATGGTCAGTGAGCACCAAAATGCCAACTTCATATTAACAACCTCAGCCGGTGAATTATCGTTACCTGGCACAACAGCAGCGCCATTTTTAATTGAACTGCTTAACGGTCTAGCATCATGAAGATGTTTACCAGCGTACCGGATGTTTTTCTTTATCGTGATGCGGTTGATTTTCGAAAGTCGATAAATGGCTTAGCTGCGATTGTTGAGCAGCAAATGCAATGCGCGCCGCTGAATGGCAGTGTTTATGTCTTTTTGTAATAAAGCCGCGATAAACTTAAAATTCTATACTGGGATAACACCGGTTTTGCCTTGTGGTATAAGCGTCTTGAAAAAGACAAATTCAAGTGGCCAACAAAACTTCCCAGGAATCGCTGAACTTATCCGAGCAACAATTACATTGGCTGCTAAACGGCTTTGATGTCCTTGGCCATCAAGCGGTTCGTTATCAATCGGTTGCCTTATAACGGATGATCATAAGCAGATTTTATCGATCACGAAATAATCTAAATAAGACCCACAAGTTAGCCCTGTTTTTTGATAAAATAAGGGCATGACCGATGAAATAAAAAGCCTACCAACTGACCCTAAAGCACTGCAAGAAATGGTGCTATCACTTCAGTCGCAAGTTAAAAACCTTACCGCGGAAAAACAGCACTTAATTGAGCAGTTTCGCCTTGCGCAACAACAACGCTTTGGAGCGAGCAGCGAAGGCCATCCAGCACAAGGTGACTTATTTAACGAAGCCGAAGCAGAGCTTGATGTTGCGCTAGAAGCTTCAGAAACAACCGTCACTACGGTTAATAAAAAGCCGGTACGTAAAAAGCTGCCAAGTGACTTACCGCGTGAAACGATTATTCATGATATTGACGATAAAATCTGTACGTGTTGTGGCAATGATTTACATCAAATGGGCGAAGAGCGCAGTGAAAAGCTAGCATTTATTCCCGCCCAAGTGAAAGTCATTGAGCATGTTAGGCTAAAATACAGCTGCCGGTCGTGTGAAAAACAAAGTACCTCGACAAGGATTCAATTAGCGCCAATACCAGCAAGCCCAATTCCTAAGGGCATTGCTACCGCCACACTGTTAAGTCAAATCATCACCAGCAAATATCAATATGCGCTGCCACTATATCGTCAAGAAAGCTTGTTTAAGCAATATGGCATTGAGCTGACCCGTAAAACCATGGCGGATTGATGATAAAAAAGTGCGGCGTTATTTACGCCGCTTTATCAACGACTACAAGCGATACTGTTACATCAAGGTGTGATTCAAGCCGATGAAACCACGCTAAAAGTCATTAATGAAAATAAAGTAAAAAGTTACATGTGGCTTTACTGCACCGGCACCGATTCACCGAATAATACAACAACACCCAACATTGTACTTTATGACTACCAATCCGGTCGGGCTGGTCAATGTGCCGTCGATTATTTACAAGGCTTTACTGGTTATCTGCAAGTCGATGGTTATGCCGGTTATGAAAAAAACATCTGCAACCTTGGTTGGTTGTTGGGCGCACGCACGCCGAAAATTTATTGAGGCGCAAACGGCCCAACCTAAAGGTAAAACGGGCAAAGCCGACATGGCACTCAGCATGATACAAAAATTGTATCGATTAGAAATCAGCTTAAAAGATAAATCTGCCGATGATAAATATCAACAACGTCAGGAAAAAGCCAAGCCTTTGCTTGAGCAGTTTCACCAGTGGCTTGAAAAAGCCAATGTACCGCCAAAAACAGCCTTAGGAGCAGCAATAACCTACTGCAAAAACCAATGGTATAAACTGATACGCTACATTGATGATGGTCACCTAACCATCGATAACAATCGCGCAGAGCGCGCGATTAAACCGTTTGTGATAGGCCGTAAAAATTGGTTGTTCTCAAACACCGCTAATGGCGCTAACGCCAGTGCGATGCTGTACTCGATAATCGAAACAGCTAAAGCGAATGGGTTAACACCATTTGATTATGTTGCTCATTGTCTTGAACAACTGAGCTATCAAATGCAGATATTGAAACCTTACTACCTTGGAATGTAAAATTTAGCTAGGTGCTGATCACCGGACGCTCACGATGAAGTTAAGGTTAAGTTCTTTTGTTTGTCTGCTTGCGGCTCCCAAGAGTTTTTATCTGCAATGTTGTTCCACACATTGACATTGGAAAATGCGGTGCCTTCTTTGTGCCAAGCGCCCATGGTTTCTGAGCCATTCCATAAAGTATTGTTGTAAATATTTAAATCTTTGCCATTCCAGTTGATTTGAATATTTGACCACTCAGTATTCCATATCACGTTATGGTGAACGTCATAACCCTCAGAGTCGTTATCTAAATAAATACCAGTAGCTTTTTTTCTTGCTACCACTTGAATAAGCGTCGTGTAGCCAGTTGTGATGGATAACACTATTGCTTGGTCCGCCAACGGTATAAAACAAACCGCAATCATCAGCGATTAAGTTACTGTATGAAATATCGTTATCCAATGTTTAGTCTTGGCTATAGATATTAGCTAAAGGTTCGTTCATACCGAGGCTATAAAATAGCCTGTTTTTTGTCAAAAGTTTAGACAGCACGATATCAATAATTAACACAAAAAGAGCCTAAATTATGAGTAAAATACCAACATTGCTTTCGAATATTCGCTCTTGTCATCTTTGTTATGAACATTTGCCACTGGGGCCAAGTCCTGTGATTCAATTTGACCTTCGCGCTAAGATTCTTATGGTTGGACAAGCGCCGGGGAAAAAAGTACACGAAACCGGCATTCCTTTTGATGATCCTAGTGGCAAGGGTTTGCAGGAGTGGTTAGGGATTGATAATGACGTTTTTTATGATGAAAAACACATTGCGATATTACCTATAGGGTTTTGCTTTCCGGGAACGGGGAAATATGGAGATTTACCACCTCGGCCAAAATGTGCGGCCACTTGGCGAGCTGAACTGCTTGATAATTTGAAGCATCTGGAACTCACACTTGTCATAGGAAAATACGCGCAAGAATACCACCTTGGCAAAAGCGGTTCATCGGTAACGGAAATTGTCAGCACATGGCAAACTTACTGGCCTGAAGTAGTACTGCTCCCTCATCCTAGCCCAAGAAATAATCATTGGCTGCGAAATAATCCGTGGTTTGAAGCCGAGTTAGTGCCACGTCTTCAAAAACGTGTATCAGAAGTATTAAAGCGGTGATCTCAGGTAATTTACATGGCAAGTTGTTAGAACAAAATGCCGTTTCATGTTTTTAATACAGTTAATAAAGCTCGTGAAATTGGAGACACTGGAGATCGTTTAAATGAACTTATTCATGAATTTAAACTTTAATTTTAAGTGACCACTCCATTACAATTAAGTAGTCGCTCGAAAGATAGCATCTCAAAATCGTAAAGATTCATGGAAATATGGCACTCTGTTATTTGATATATTCTTTGATAATGATGTCAAGGAGCAGAACTAGGATCGATAAGTTACTTAAAAGAAGGTTAAACGCTTGGCTTTTAATTCTTCGTCGCTAATTTTAGCCATAATTTTTGCTCTTAACGATGCGTGAGCCGTATAGTTGTAACTTCGAGTTCGTGTGATACTATAGTGGTACTTTTGTTTTGTTCTAAATAGGTTTATCATGAGAGTTGAACTCGTAACAACACTTAAACGTCAAGCGACTAAAATTTTGGCAGATCTCCATACTTCCAAAGAACCTGTCTTAATTACTGAACACGGGCAACCATCTGCTTATTTAGTTGATGTCGATGATTATGAGTTTATGCAACAGCGAATGGCTATTCTTGAAGGCGTAGCGCGGGTGAGCAAGCCATTAAAAATAGTAATACATTTTCAAATCAAGATGCGAAAGAAAAATGAGCAAATGGCTGAAGTAGTATGGACATCTCCAGCCCTTGATGATTTAAATGATATAGCTGAATACATTGCTTTAAGTAATATACCTGCGGCTAGAAAGTTGGTTCACAAAGTTTTCGATAAAATATCAAGGTTAGAAAGTCACCCCTGAATCAGGTAAAAGACCAAAGGAATTAGTCAACTTAAATTATCGCGAAGTTAATGTTAATCCCTGTCGTATTTTCTATAAAGTTGAGAGTGACAAAGTTTTTATTTTGCATGTTTTTCGGCAAGAACGAGATCTACGTAGATTTATTCTACAGAGCTAAATACGCTAGTATCAAGTTTGAAGTAACAGGACAAAATATCGTTGGGCGGCTAGTACCTCGACAATTTAAGCAAACGGTACTTTGGCAATTAGCAAAGGGTTATTTAGCTGCATAATGTAATGTTATGTATTAAGCATATTGAAAATAGGGAGTTTTTATCAATTGAGTAATTTAGGGATATATAATTAGTATCTTAATTGGTTTTTCGTTGGCTTCACAGGCAGGAGTCAATTCTCAGCTTAGGTTGGCATTAAGTAACCCTATACAAGCGGCATTTATCTCATTTCTTATTGGCACCATTGTTCTTGGTATTATTGCTTTAATTCAAGGAGATTCTTGGTTTAAACCTAACGCATTAGCAACAATACCTTGGTGGGCGTGGTTAGGCGGTTTTTGGGAGCATTTAATATTGCTATGTCTATATTTTTAGCGCCTAAACTTGGTGCTTTAGTTTTGGCTATTTCAATAGTGTGCGGGCAAGTTATTGCATCATTAGCATTAGATCAAAATGGTTGGTTAGGTTACCCTAAAATTGAAATTACATTTAATCGTGTTTTGGGCGCAATATTTTTAATTGTCGGTATGTTTTTAGTCGCTAAAAAATAGCCAAATAACAATAGGCTATGTGGTTCAATGCATCTAAATATAAGCTAAATGTGGTTAGAGTTAATCAAAATAAAAGTTGATTGATCTAATGTTACTTGACTTTATGCAATTTTTACGAGCCTAGGTTTGCTTTGACAGTTACCCTTTCCGGTTATCACGCTGATATGCATGGATTATTAAGCTATTTTTTTATATCCATTTTGCTTGTGTCTTTTTACCTAATAGCTCTAGTTTAGTTACACGTTCGTCATTTAAAACAGTAAGTTGTGTAACCATTTTTTGTGTATATGAACCCATAAAAATTGTGCTATGGTTAATGAAGATTGCTTCAACATTAGTTATTTAACAAACTAATTAGAGCTCGGTTTTTTACGTTAATCCACGATATGAGGCTAGCCTCTAAGGCTTTATATTTAAGTGGCTGTAGGTATTGATATGCGTGTTGATTTAAATGATATTGAATTCGCAATAGAGTTTGTTTCCTCTGATTATTCGTTTGATAATCACGCCTATATTAATTCAGAAACAGGTGTAATCTATTATGCAGGTGATGTGGTAGATGAAGAATTACCTGAAGATATCGATGATAATAAATATATATCAATCCCATCAAAGCGAGATTTAGATTTAGGAAAAGAGTCGCTTTAGAATTTGCTGCTGAAGAAATTCCCGATGAATTTAATAAAGTGTATTCTATTTTTAGTCAGCGTGGTGCTTACTCTAGGTTCAAATCGCTTCTACATAGTTTAGAGTGTACTGATAAATGGTATCAATATGAAAGTAAAGCAATGAAAGACGCTGTTATTGAATGGTGCAAAGAAAATTCAATTCCGGTTAAAACCACATAACAATGCATTCAAACGAACTAAAAGTAGAATTTAGATGATAGATAAAGCTCTGCACGATTTCTTAATTATTTGGGCCACTATTGATCCTATCGGAACAATGGCTCTGTTCGTTGGCTTAACGGCAAACCTTTCTATAAAAGATAGAAGGAAAACCGCATATAAAACTATTGTTTATGCGGCGTTAATTCTAATTGGTGCTATTGTAATTGGTCAGGTTTTGCTTGCTGCTATGGGGATTAGTCTGCTTTCTTTTCAAATTGCTGGCGGGGTTATCCTTTTTTCTGTTCGGCTTGCAGATGATTTTTTCGCAAGGCTCAACAGAAGCAACTGCTGAAGCCCGCCACGACATCTCAGTATTTCCCTTGGCAATTCCATCTACGGCTTCACCGGGAGCAATTTTAGCGGTGATTTTGATCACGGATAATCACGTTATACCATTGAAGAACAAGTTGTTACGACAATAACAATGTTATTTGTTTTGGTCGTTACTTTGGTTTTACTTCTTCTTTCAAACACCATTATTAAAGTTATTGGTGTAGGCGGAGCATCACTTTTAACACGGTTAATGGGGATGATCCTAGCAGCGTTATCAGTTGAGTTTATTATGGAAGCGCTTGGGCTAGAACAGTGGGTAACTAGTGCGTCTGTTAGTTTTTAATCGAGGGTTGTTATAAGTTAGTGATAATTTTTACAATTTTAACAAGGGCTACTAAGTCTGTTATTTGATGAGAAGTATTATATTCAGAGGATATACAAAAAAAATTTTTAACGCCAATTTAAAGGTAGATTTCAACAGATATAAATTATTTGATTGTTATTCTTGTTAGTCGAATCTAGAGTAATTCCTTCTATGTTTTATTTCATAGCGTAGGTGTATACTAAAGGTGCTAAGTTGTCAAAAGGTGGAAATGATGAATAAAAAAGTAGAAGATTATGGTGTTGCAGCTGTAAGTAGGCCAAAAATTAAAGCAACTAAAAGTTTAGATTTATCTGGTGAATCAGGTAAGCAGATAGTGAAATCTGAAGCTAAATTAGCTTTAAGAACGCATAGAAAAACATTTACTAAATTGGCTCATATGTAATGGAAATAATTTGCTTTCCATTTGAAAGAGTTATTGAAATTAATACTTTTATTTTGGAAAGTGAACCAGGCATGAAAGGTGTTGTCGATATACCTAAATTACAGGGTGCTTTGGGTCGAATTGATAATGCGATTCTTTACGATGGTTTGGATGATATATTTGAGATAGCGGCTAAATATACATCAAGCATAGCTATGGCTCATGCATTACCTGATGCAAATAAACGCACAGGGTTAGTAGTTGGCCTTGAGTATTTGTCATTAAACGAATATGAATTAACTAGTGATAACGATTTAATAGCTGATGCAGTAAAAGATTTAGTTATTGGAAAAATTAGTGAAAATGATTTTTGCTGACATTTTGTATGCACAATATTATCAAGAAAACCCTACCAATATATAAATTTAACAATTAGTTTATGAGAATAATAAGGTATTTGCATTACATGGAGGTATTATGCATAAAATTTATTTCATACTCCTGTACTATTTTTCCGTAAATTAGTGACTATGTACCTCGGAGAAAACCTTACATGACGATAATTGTTGCCGGAAAATTAAAACTACAACCAGGCTTGCGGGATAAATTTATTGAACAGTCGCTTGAGGCGATATCACAAGCAAGAAAATTATCTGCATGTGAAGATTTCTCAGTTTCTCCCGATCCTATTGATGAGAATAGAGTGAATATATTCGAAAAATGGCAATCACGTACCTCGTTGGATGCATTTAGAAATTCACGACCGGATAATGGTTTATTTTCTCTCGTTGAATCTTTGAGGTTAATGAATATGAAATTAATCGTTAATTTTTTAAGTAGAATAAAATCTATTTTTGCTTACACCTCTCTTATTTTCTGACGCTTTTTGCCTTTTATTGAGATCTTATATGTTTAGAGTAAGCCAATTAAATTCTCAATATATTTTGTTGTTACTTTGATGTGTTTAAGTACTTTGGCTTATGGTTATCAAAAAAAGGCAACGGTGTTAAAAGGTCTTCAAGAAGATATTCCTATTGGGAAAATAGAGGGTGTTCAACTGTCTATTAATATGGCATTTCCAAACGAAATTGCTTTGGCACCTCGGCCTGTTGTGATTTTAATTCATGGTGGAGGGTTTATATCTGAGATAAATCCTCCAAAAATAAACAAATTTTAAAGTTGTCAAAAATAGGATTTGTCGCTGCCAGTGCTATGTATAGGCTTTCACCAGACTATCGTTTTCCTGCTGCAATTGAAGATATTAAACTTGCAATTCGATTTTTAAAAGCCAATGCTGCTAAATATCATATAAACCCTGATAGAATTATTGTCAGTGGTTCTTCTGCTGGTAGTTATTTAGCTGTGATGGCAGGCGTAACAGGAAACTCAAATACTTTTTCTGATCATTGTTTATATACTAACTTTAATTCTTCGGTTCATGCTGTGGCAGCACAATCAGCGCCTATAGGTGATTTCACTCGTTCCAAATATGCTAACAGTGCTTTAGTTACTCGCTTATTGCCTGTTGATGATAAAGATCTAATAACAACTTTATCTTTAATGTCACCCGCTACTTACCTTGACGAAAATGATCCGCCATTTTTCTTATCACATGGGGATAAAGATCCTATTGTTCCGGTAGAGATGAGTCGTGATTTTGTGAATGAGCTGAAAAAAATTAACCATGCTTTTGAATACCATGAGATAAAGGGGGCACGCATAGTTTATCTGCTTCTGCGCCTAAGCAGTCGAAAGTTGTATTTGCTAAATATTTAAATTTTTTAAAAAAGTGGTCACAATAAGCTAGGGCAGCATAACTCAAATAAATCTGCCTCCGAATTTAGCGGTTCGATTGAGAATCCTTCAGTAATTATTATTCGTTAAAATCAATTGGTGCTAATATTATTGAGCGGTCATGGGAATCAACGGGATAGTGACTTAGATTTTATTTAATATTGCATCAGAAATTTTTGAACAATAATAAAATATATACCACCAGTTGCTCACTTTATAGTCAAAGCAAGGAGGCGTTTTGAAGATATATTTTGTAATTTTTGACAAAGTAGAAGAACTAGATTTAGTAGGCCCGTGGGAATTTCTTGGGCTTTTAGCTGAAATGAAACTTTGTCAGCCGCCTAAACTTATCTCTTTAAATTCGATGACACCATCAGGTGAACATGGCATGCGTTTTAGTGCCGATATCCATTTTTCTGAAGGTATTTTTCCTGATGTATTAATAGTACCTGGTGGCAGTGGTGCTAGGTTAGCAATGAATGATGCTAATGTTATTCAATACCTACAACAAGCGAATGTTGCATGTCATAGCATTTTATCTATTTGCACAGGCATGTATTTAATACAAAAAGCTGGGCTTTTTACTAATAAAAAAGCGACAACTCACTGGGCTTTTCTTGATGAGTTGAAAAAGATAAAACAATTGACGTTGTTGAAGAACGATATATTAAAGATGGTAATATTTGGTCATCCGCAGGCGTTTCTGCTGGTATGGATATGACCTTAGCATTTATCGCTGATTATTTTAACGAATCAGTGGCATCTGAAATACAATTAAATGCCGAGTATTACCCATCTTCAAAAGTTTATGGCAATGCGGCAGCTAATGCTAAGGTATCAAAATACATTAAACGGGATTTGGGTTAGGGTAAATCAACAATTTGTTAATGTTGGCAAATAACCATTGGTTTTTTCTACGGCCTCGTTTATGTTAGTTAACTATTTTTGCCTTTATTGAGTCGCGTCTATACAGGAGGGTAACTACATGAATTTTAAGGTTAATGTAATATCTTTAATCGCGATTTTTATTTCACTTAATGGCTGCAGTAGCTACAGTGATGAAGATTATGGTGAACCTGGCGTTGGTAAAAAGAATCACTATGCGTAAATATGGAACCCGCTCAAGAAGAAAAATGCAAAGAAAAGAGAAAGGAAGTTGGTTGTTAGTTTAGGGGCAGACAAAAACTGTAATCACCCATACGAATATGAAAAACCGATGTAAACAAGAGCAAGAAAATCAAAAAGAAGCTACTTGATGAATCACTTAAAAAACGTTTAAGTCAGTAGTCGGAATAAGTGGTTTAAAATGGTATCGTTGCTTTTTCTTCTTCACCATTTCTTTTGGCCAATTTTTTATTGTTAATTAGCTGCTAAGTTTATAGCAGCGCATGAGGTAAAAATGAAAAACACGCATATTGTTATGCTCCTTGTCTCGGTGATTTTGTTTGCATGTGGCGGCTCTGGCGGAGCTGCTACAGAAAGTGAAGGCAATACAGACTTACCAAAAAAATAGTATTGCTGCAAGTTTATCGAATAGTTCATGGGAAAAAGAATGTTCTTCTTACAATAAGTTAGCGCTTAATGGTTCAAACACAGCCTGGAATGTTAAAACGACACTAAGTATAGATTCTTCTTGAAAGCTAAGTATAAAACCACGTATTTCCGCCCAACGGATACTACATGTGACTCAATGATATTTGATACCATAGATATTTCAAACCTAGAAATTAAAGGTAAAACGATAAGTGACGAAAGTATTGAAGCTTATCATCTAAATGAAACGTTTACTTATAATTCCGAAGATGATTTACCGCCCAATTACACATTAATATATTTAAATAGTGAAAGGTTGTATTTTGGCCAAAGCTCAGGCGAAAATCTTGGTGAAAGCGAGGACAAAAGGCATTCTTCAATAGTTCTTGATGATTATTTCACTCAAATAATAAAGTAAAAATTAGCGGCTTTGTTATTTGATATTTAATTGGTAAGTCGTCAGGAAGGCCTGTCATTATTATTTAACCTGAGTTTAGGTTATTTAACTAATTAGTAAGAGACTTATTTATAAGGCACATTTAATTTATGCCTTATTATTATGTGATTTTTATTGTACATAATGATGGTGCGGCACAATGTTTACGTTGCCATAAAATTGGCAGTAAAGGGCTTTTGTTGGGCCTCTATTAGATGATATAGGCAGTAAATACCCAGCTTCTTATTTATTACAAGCCTTAGTTGAGCCAGGCGCAAAAATAGCCCCAGGTTTTGGTAATTAGACTTTGAACATGCATGATGGAACAACCATTAATGGTATGTTTCAAGCTGAAACAGCTTACTACGATAAGCTTGGGAGATGATGCTAAATCGATTACAGTTTATCAAAAATCTGCGATTGAAAAAATTAACAAGCCGATGTCTGGTAAGCCTCCAATGGGTTATATTTTAAGCAAAAAAACAGATCAGAGACATTGTCGCGTATTTGAGCTCAATGGATTCAAGCTCTCCAAAAGCGGTTATTAGTCATTAAAATTATCCATAGCAAGAATTTAATAAGATTATTAATAGGACCTTTTTATGCTTTGAATAATTTATTTTAATGTTATTCAAAACATAAAAAATTATTGCCCACGTGTGCGGGTTAAAATATTTCATCGGTGCGGTGCTTTCTATCCCAATAGCTAGTTATTGCTCAATCAAGTGCCTTGCCATGATTTATTTTTCCTACGCACAGCAAGATCACAAACTTAATGGAATTGGTATTATCAATTAATGTATTAGTTGAGGTTATCAATAAGTGCTAAAGCATTTAAGTTATCGAAATTAAATTAATGATTACAAGAAAGTAATAAAAGCATTTGATACTATATAAAAAGAGCCAAAGATATAACATGGCTGTACATTGCTGTGTTTGTTGATATAAGGGTATTTCATTGGTAATTACCCTTATAGTTAAAATTTGAACAAACATTTATATTAACTTATCGTCAAAATAGCTTCGGAGCAAAAAATGAAAATCGCATTAATGATGGAAAACAGCCAAGCGGGCAAAAACTCAATCGTTTTAGGTGAATTAGAAAGTGTTGTTAAACCACTTGGTCATGAGGTTTTTAATGTTGGCATGAGTGATGAAAATGATCACCACCTAACTTATATTCACTTAGGTATTCAAGCCAGTATTTTATTAAATTCGAAAGCGGTTGATTTTGTGGTTTCGGGTTGTGGTACAGGACAAGGTGCAATGATGTCTTTGAACGCACACCCAGGGGTATTTTGTGGTTACTGCTTAGAACCTACCGATGCCTTTTTATTTAACCAAGTAAATAACGGTAATGCTATTGCTTTAGCCTTTGCCAAAGGATTTGGTTGGGGGGCTGAATTAAACATTCGTTATATGTTTGAAAAAGCATTTACTACTGGTGAACGTGGTCAAGGTTACCCAATAGAGCGTGCGGCTCCACAACAACAAAACGCGAGTATTTTAACACAAGTGAAAAGCGCTATAGCTAAAGATAGTTTAGTTGATTCGTTAAAATCACTTGATCAATCATTTGTTGCTAAGGCAGTTGGCGGTGAACGTTTTCAAAAAGCTTTCTTTGATAATTGCCAAGATGCAGAACTTGCGAAATATATTAAGTCATTAATTGTTCAATAATATTATTAATTCAAGGTCAATACTCTTTAGTTATACGGTATTGACCTTAGTTTAACTTCAACTTTGCTGTGAGGTTAAGTAAATAAAGAAACATACAAACGTTGATTTATTTTTGTATCGGTACATATGGCAGTCGAGCTGAAATAACAGCGGCTAGCGCAATAAAGATAAAAGATATTGCCAAACAAGCAGCTAAGCCGTAAAGCTGAAATACCCAACCCGATAAAACGGTTCCAATTAAGCGTCCCATTGCATTTGCCATATAATAAAAGCCAACATCTAAAGAAACCGCATCAGCATCAGCCATGCTGACAATCAGGTAGCTATGTAATGACGAATTAATAGCGAACAACACACCAAACACCATTAATCCACTGATCAGCACAGTTTTTACTTCCCAATTAAAATACAAGGATAATGCAATACCTAAGGTTACTAGCGCTAGTAAGCTGGCCCATTTTACGGTTTCTTTTGCTGGTGATAGGTTTTCTTTGAAGTTGATAAGTTTTGGTGCCACCGATTGCACAATACCATAACCGATCACCCAAAGTGCTAAGAACCCGCCGACTGTCCAATGATCCCAATCAAAGACTTGTGACAAAAATACTGGCAGTGCAACAACAAACCAAACATCGCGCGCACCAAACAAGAATAATCTCGCGGCCGACAAAATATTTATTGAGCGGCTCTTTGAAAAAATGTCAGTGAACTTAGGTTTATTTTTGGCTTTGCCTAAATCATTTTTCAAGGCATACAGGCTATAGCACCAGACAAGTGTTAACACAGCAGCCATCAGTATCATAGCACCTTTAAACTCAAGTAAGGTTAACAGTAAACCACCTAAGAAAAAAGCCAACGCCTTTTAACGCATTTTTAGAGCCGGTTAACACCGCAACCCATTTGAACAATGTTCCTTCTTGTCCTGATGAAACCAAGGTTTTAATTGAACTTTTAGCGCTCATTTTATTTAGGTCTTTGGCAATACCAGACAGCGCTTGTGCGATCATGACATAAATTACGGTTAGCCATTCAGCAGGAACTGCTAACATCAACAAGGCAATAATTTGAATGGCTAAGCCAATGTTCATGGTTTTATTTAGCCCTAAGCGAGCACCTAAGAAACCGCCTACCAAATTAGTGACGACACCAAAGATTTCATAAAATAAAAACAGCATAGCAATGCTAAGTGGGCTATAACCTAATGCATGAAAATGCAGCACCACTAACATTCGTAGTGCGCCATCTGTTAGGGTGAATGCCCAATAGTTCCCTGTTACAACAAGGTATTGCTTAATATCAGCTGATAATGATGCCAAGCGCTTCATGATGTTTAATTATCCTTTAATTGATAAACCAACTTTGCGAGCCAATTCCGCCGTTCTATTGGCATAGCCCCACTCGTTGTCATACCAGGTATACAATTTCACTTGGGTACCATTAACGACCATAGTTGAAAGTGCATCAACAATACTTGAACGAGAGTCTGTTTTGTAATCAATAGAAACTAGCGGCTTTTCTTCATAGCCTAAAATCCCTTTTAATTCACCTTCAGCGGCAGCTTTCATCCAAGCGTTAACTTCTTCAACTGTTGTTGAACGTTCAAGTTCAAAGACACAATCGGTAATTGATGCATTTGTTAATGGTACACGCACCGCATGACCATTGAGTTTACCTTTAAGTTCAGGGAAAATATGGGTAATAGCGGTTGCAGAGCCGGTAGTAGTAGGAATTAAACTCATGCCACAAGCACGTGCTCTACGTAAATCTTTATGTGGTGCATCCAGTATAGTTTGGGTATTGGTGATATCGTGGATAGTGGTCATTGAACCATGTTTAATGCCAATATTTTCTTGTAAAACTTTTACTACAGGCGCTAAACAATTGGTGGTGCAAGATGCCGCTGTAACAATAGCGTGTTGGTTAACATCATAAAGGTGATCGTTTACGCCCATAACCACATTTAGCACACCTTCTTCTTTCACTGGTGCCGTTACGACTACTTTTTAACACCTTGATCTAAGTAACCTTGTAACAATGATGTTTTTTTCATTTTACCTGACGCTTCAATAACAACATCACACCCTGACCAATCAGTTTCGCTGATCAGTTTATTCTGAGTAACAGTGATTGCTTGACCATTTATAATTACATTAGCGTCATCATGAGTAACATCTTGAGGCCAAATACCATGCACTGAGTCATACTTTAACAAGTGCGCAAGGGTTTCAGCATTGCCAGCAGGATCGTTAATTTGCACAAATTCTACATCTTGCCAGTCAAAAGCTGCTCTGAGGGTTAAACGCCCCATACGGCCAAAACCATTAATACCTATTTTAATTGCCATTTTTAAGCTCCTACTTGTTGAAACTCATTAAAAAATGAAAGTTGTGTTGGGTTCGTCAGTGTTTTTGGACGAATTTCTTGTACGCGTTTGATGATGTCTTTTTTGTTATAACCGAGTTCAAACATCAATAAACTAATCACTAAGCCGGTGCGTCCTGAACCACCTTTGCAATGTACGGCGATGGTGCCTTGAGTGCGTAAAATAGAGAGCAGTTCACTAAGGTAAGTTTTAAAAGCTACTGCGAAATCTTCATTTGGGGCATCATCATCTAAAATTGGTAATTGAAACCATTTTACGTCTAGCTCATGACATGCTTTAGAAAGTGCATCAGCGTTATTCTCTATCAATTCTTGCTCATACATTAAGGTAACAATTGCTTGTGCCCCAGCGTTTTTTAATTGTTCAACTGATGTTGCTAAATCAACGGCTTTTGTGCCAGGACACGGCGTAAAAATAAAACTAGCTCCGTTATCAAGCACTAATTTGTCATATGGGTGAGTTTGCATAATTATCCTCTAACAATTATTCATTAAACCAATGTTTAGTTTTGTTCACTATCGCAACAAGAGATAGCATGATAGGCACTTCCACAAGCACCCCAACTACCGTTGCCAGTGCCGCTCCTGAATGTAAACCAAATAACGAAATAGCAACGGCAACAGCTAATTCAAAAAGTTTGATGTACCAATTAAACAGGCGGGGGCGGCTATGTTGTGTTTTAGTTTGAGTTTTATAGCCATAAAGTAGGCAATGATGAAAATGCCATATGTTTGCAACATTAATGGGATTGCAATTAAGACAATATTTAACGGTTGCTCGATAATAGTATTCGCTTGAAAACCAAATAAAAGTACTACCGTTGCCAGTAAGCCGATGACGGAAAATGGCTTGATCTTTTCTAATAACGCGGTAATAGCGGTTTCATCACGACCAGAGCGATTTAGGCGTTTTCTTGTCAATATGCCGGCGATTTAAGGTAACAAGACATATAACACCACCGAAATAAGTAATGTTCCCCAAGGTACATGAATATCATTAACGCCAAGTAATAAAGCGGTAATTGGGGCAAAAGTAAAAATCATTATAATGTCGTTAACAGACACTTGAACCAAGGTATAGTTAGCATCGCCTTTGGTGAGTTGTGACCAAACAAAGACCATGGCGGTACAAGGTGCAACCCCTAATAAAATCATACCTGCAATATATTCTTGTGCGGTTTCAGGAGAAACAAAGCTTGCAAAAACGCCTTCGAAAAATAACCAACCTAAAGCAGCCATAGCAAACGGTTTGATAAGCCAATTGATCACTAAAGTTAATACAAGCCCTTGTGGATTTTTGCCAACTTCTTTGATGGTTGAAAAATCAACCTGTACCATCATGGGGTAGATCATTACCCAAATGAATATAGCAACAACAACATTAACATGGGCGATTTCCAGTGTTGCTATCACTTCAAATAATGGTGGGTAGACAATACCTAATGCCACACCTGCAGCAATTGATATTGCTACCCATACCGATAAATAACGTTCAAATATTCCCATCTGTCATCCTCTTAATTACAGCAGCTGGCGACACGAGTTGGGCGATCGCCCATCTTATTTAGCCGAGCTAATTCTTTTTCGATGAACATGGGTTCGTTGACAACCGTTGAGGTTATTGTTTGTTTCATCCATTCAGGTAATGTTGGATTAATTGAATAAAACACCCATTGTTGATGTTTTCGATCAGATAAAATGCCGGTTTTTCTTAGCTGTGCTAAATGTCGTGACACTTTCGGCTGACTCTCTTCATCGAGTGCTGTCATTAACTCGCACACACATGCTTCTTTTTCGACAGCGATTATTAACAGGGTTTTTAAACGAATATCATCAGCTAAAGCTTTGTAAAAAGTTGTTGGCGTAATTGCGGCTGGCTGTTGTTTTTCTTGAATAAGCAAAAACATTTTTATTCGCTCATTTAATTCTTGGAGCGTTTTTTCAAATGGATTAGGCTCTTTACGTGAACGCGGCTCAGGAAAGTCCCAAGCAAGGCAATTAATACCATTTACGCGGCTATCGCATTCTGTTGCTGCTTTATCACACAATGTAATGACAAAATCAAAGTAGATATTAGCAACTTCATCAAGGTGTTTAGAACGTAATCCATCTACTCTCAAGCCAAAATGCTTAATTGCAGCTAGTGTTCTTGTATCAACACTATCCGGCTCAGTGCCTGCGCTATAGACTTCGTAATTACCTTTTCCATGATGTTTTAGCAAGGCTTCAGCCATAATGGATCTAGCCGAATTTTCAGTACATAAAAAGAGAACTTTCATTAACCCCTCTATAATAAATTTGTTATATAATAAGTTTGTTATATGTCGGAGTCAAATATTTTATATTGAGGCAGTTGTTTTTAGAAGGCCATAACTAAATGATTTATATAAGCTTTAAAGTAGGTGATAAATGAGAAAATGATATAAAACGGCTTGTTTACTAGCATTATTTAATGATGCTTTATCAGTAGCAACCGTTTAAAAGATAAGTAGATTGTTCGATCTTGTCTGTGTTACTGCTTTTGGTATTACTCTACAATAAAGGTAATAGCTAACGGAGCGGAACAGTGATCAACATTTAATAACGTTGGGTTAGGACAATGTTATTAATATGCTTTGTATTAATGTTATTTAGTTAGAACATTCTCAAACTAAAGTTGAAATGGAAATTTATAATTACTATATCGAAAATACACAAGCAGTTATTTGTATTTTTTAGATTAAAACCAAACTCTAGTTGAGAATTTACTTATTCCGACCATAAATATAGGGGGAACAGCTAATTAAGAGGCTCCTTTAGAATAACAAAATTTAATCATAATAATGCTTAATTCAATTTATTTTCCTAAACTTAGTTGAAGATGAATTGTTTGGGTATTTAGTATGAAACAGATTAATCATTTATTTACTTGGTTATTTGCGGCCTTGTTACTTGAAAGTATCGCTCTAGGTTTATATCACGATACATTATTCTCTGGCTTAGTTATTGGCATTCCGGCATTTTTGGTACCGCTATACTTTTTTAAAACAGCACCAAATGCTTTAATAACCAAACATGTTTCTGCTATTGCTGGCATGACTTTCGCCGCACTTCATATTCATCAAGCTTATGGGCTAATAGAAGTACATTTTGAAATTTTCATTTTAATGGCGTTGTTGATCATCTATCAAGATTGGCGTGTTTTTATCACAGCATTAATCACTATTGCAGTACATCATCTCTCTTTTTATTATCTACAAGTGACAAATTCTGGCGTGTATATTTTTGATCCGCACCGATTAGCGTTTACCACAGTAATTATTCATGCCTGTTATGCTGCGGCAGAAGCGTTAGTCTCGGGTTATATTGCTCAAGTTATTAAGTCTGAGAGTCACACGGGACAAGAGCTAAAACGGGTTGCTGAATTATTAACTCAAGATAAAACATCGATTGATTTAGCCATTAGAGCGGATAGCAAAAATAATGTAACGCTTATCTCTTTTAATGAGTTACTAGATGTTATTACTGAATTACCAAATAACGTAAAGCATGAAGTGAGTGAACTTAATAAAAACTCTGTTATGTTGAACCAAACAAAGGATGAATTAAATAGTTCATCACAGCAAAGTCACTCTGAAACTAACATGATCGCATCATCTGCCGAAGAAATGTCGGTAACGGTTGCATCTATTTCGTCAGATACAACCAACCTAAATGAATTGATGAAAGAGGCTAATCAATTTACACAAATTACTAATCAAGATATTGTTGTTAAGATCACGGCTCAAAACCAAGAGTTGGTTTCTGCATTACAAGAAACAAATACTCAAATTGATGAGCTTGTTAGCTCTGTTGATAATATTTCATCCGTTTTATCAGAAATTAGTAGTATTGCTGAGCAAACCAACTTACTCGCGCTCAACGCGGCTATTGAAGCGGCTCGTGCCGGTGAACAAGGGCGCGGCTTTGCAGTCGTGGCAGACGAAGTTCGAGCGCTAGCAAATCGAACAAAAGAAAGTACGGATAAAATTAGCGATACGATACAAATTTTACAGAGTTATTCGGCTTCGTCCTCGAAAGCGATGTCAAATAGCCAAGATGTTGTGCAATCGGTAATTACAACAGCAGAAGGGGCAAAAGTTCAAATTGAAAATGCCACTGAATTAGTAAATAAAGCAACTCAGGTTTCTATCAATGTTGCAGCAGCCGTTGAAGAACAATCGGTAACCACTGAAAGTATTGCACATAGTACTGAATCACTAAGAATTACTGTTCAAACAGAACAAGAAAATGTTACTGCCCTTGGTGAAGAAGCGATAGTTATTCAAAAAACGGCTAATCGTTTAGCACAAAGTATTCAGTGTTTTAACTAATGTTTAAAGCAATCGATAAACAGCAAATTTTGATTGTTTTGTTATGGCTTATTTTTACCTTTATGGCCTTTCAATACTTAACACTTGCAAGGCTGAAAGACTTTGATCCAACAGGTATGCTGTTAAGTAAAACAGCGAGTGAAATGGTTCAACAATTAAGTCTGAATAACGTTAACAGTGATATAAATAATACCGTAATTCATTTTCAACAAGCGGGTTGTCGATGTAACAAGTCGAGTGAAAGTCATGCTAAAAATTTAGAGCAACTTTCACATGCTCATGGTTTTAATTTTATCAGAGTTGAGCTTAAAGACCCTAGTATAGTTCCCTCCACACCATCAACGGCTATCTTGGGAAATCATGGTGAGCTTGTTTATTTTGGTCCATACGGAGAAGGGTTAGATTGTAGCCAAACCGCTGGCTATGCATTAACTGTGTTAAACAACTACCTAAAAGGTTATTCCGCCGAGTTAATTGTTAGTTCAGCCAAAGGCTGTTATTGCAATATTTAACGACAGGCTCTAGAACCTTAAGTCCACAAAGTGATTATCCAAAGGCGTACCATCATAAATAGTACAAAAAAGGTGACCTATTTTGATAATTTTCAATTGTTAACAAAAAACACTGTTAAATTGCACACAATATGTTGTATATTGAGTGCATAAGGTTTTGTGGTGTAAGTTTAGCTAATATTTAAAACTACTCTTTGCCCTGATGAAGCCGAATATATTGATAAAAGGATTAGGGTAAATGAAAAAAAAACAAATAACCTTGTGTTGTTATTACTACTGTTATTCACTGTGGTTGCTTGTCAACAACCGCAGTCAAACGTAGTGCAGTTATCAGATTCAGCTATATCGACAAATGTTTTGCAAACTATTACTTCTTTTGAAGAACATGAGCAGGAAGTGATGCTGACCGAAGATGATGTGACATTAAATTTTTTACATAGTGAAAATGCTGCCGGTGTTACTGACGGAAAACAAGCACTAAAAGTTGACTTTTTAGCAACACAAGCACCAGAGCCTTCATTGACATTAACACCGAAAACGACTTGGCAATGGCATGAACTTGGCGATTTCCGCATAGCATTAGATATAACTAATAGCACCGATATTGCGACTCACTTATTTGTGCAAATAGGTAATGAACAAGGGCAAGTACATAATCGTAGTGTCAATATTCCCGCTAACACCAGTAATACTTATCATATTGAACTAAAAAGTATCGACTTAGATATTGAATCGGGTATTCGCTCAAATCCATTGGCATGGCAGTCAACAGAAACTCCTTTTATCTGGCGTTGGGGTGAAAAAAATATCAAATTATCGGCGGTTAATCGTATTAAGTTTAGCGTTTTTTAGGCAAAAAAAGCGCGATGTTAAATCGCGCTTTTAGAGGTATTATTTTTGGAATATTAAAGATCAGATATAAATTATTTGATATTAGCTTTAACAGCTTTAACGGCCTTAGCTGTATCACCTTCACGCAGTGAATTTAAAATTTCTTTATGCTCATCTACACAAGCAGCACTTGATTGAATACGTTTATAATTTAAACGCATACGCATTACGTACGGATACCAAATATTAACTAATTCATCCCCACCAGCTTTATAGATAAGGTAGTTATGGAAGGAGATATCAATTTTAGTTACTTCTGTATAATCTTCTGAGTCAAAAGCCGATTGCAGATCGTCAAGAATAGCATCTAACTCGTTAAAATCTTTTTCAGTTAATTGACCTTTGAGCTGCTCGATGGCAAATGTTTCAATATTACGACGTAAATTAATCATCAATTTTTGCATTTTAGGATCTAAAACACTATTAACCGATGCACCGCAATTATTCTTCGAAACCAGCAAACCTTCTTTAGTTAACTGTAAAATAACATCTCGGATAGGACCACGTGATAAGCCAAAACGCTGTGCTAATTCTTGCTCTTTTAATTTTGTTTCCGGCGGCATAGCACCAGAAATGATATCAGAACGTAATTCATTTGCGATTTGATCTTTTATGGTTAGGATTTTTTGGTCTTGCTCCAGCCATAATAACTCCTCAATAAACAATTAACTCCATCATAGCGAGTTTGGCAAATATTGCAAATCGAATATTGTTCACTTATGACAATTTTTGATAGTTTACATTTTATAGCTAAACTTATATAAAGTCGAGATACTATTTATAACGACGTTGGTAAAGCGAAGCATTTATTTTGCGCGAAGACTCGATAAGCGGTTGGTATGGGCTGTCGGTGACAGAAACAAAACCAACGTTATAGTTTTCGCCATCATATGCACGTCCTGTGATCGGCGAATCAATATATTGAAACCAATGTGCGCAAACAAAGTAAGGGCTGTCGATAACAGAATTCATGTAATCTTCAAACATGTTTGCTCTGTCTTGCTGATCTGACACATGAATGTAAATGGTATGTTTGCCATAAACACTGCGCCGATATCCTGAGCGTATATAGTCCACAGCTTGATAATGAAGTGGATTTTCAGCAATGGTCTGTAATTTAATAGTTAAGCCATCAACATATGATTTGGCTTTTGATAAACCATTTTGTCAATACCATATTCAAAAAGCTGCTCGAAATCCTTATCCGCAGCACTACTTAATTTATAGTTCGCCATTAGCTTGCTTTCGTGCAATTACTGCATTAACAATATCTTCTGCTGAACGAGAGCTAAAGCCACTTTGTTCGGCCTTAATAAGCTTGACCTGGTCAACTAAATTCAGTCACCTCAGTTAAGCAACCATTTCTAATTCTTCTGCCGCACGTTCAAAATCATTTGGACATTGGTAATCCAGATAAGAATGAAGTCGTTGGCTGTTGTACCACATCGTTATGTAATTCAACACATCTTGCTGCGCGGCATAACGTGTTTCATAGTTACGCCAGTGAACTCGCTCTTGTTTCAAACTACCAAAGAAGCTTTCAGCTACGGCATTATCCCAACAGCAACCTTTTTTGCTCATACTGCCAATTGTTACCAACAATGTAAAACTGATCCACTATAACAATTGAAATCTGATCCACTTGTTTTCACTATAGTGCCTTTTCGGAGGCACTTTGATCACTAAAGAAGAGCTTATGAAAATTCAGATTTTGCACCAACAAGGTTGCTCACAACGAAAAATAGCGAAGCAGCTCGGTATTTCACGAAATACCGTTAAACGTTATTTATACCAAAAAATTGATACGCCAGTGTATGCCAAGCGGGCTAAAGCCAAATCATTATTAGATCCCTATAAACCTTATTTACATTCACGTATCGCCCAAGCTAAACCTATTCATCTATCAGGTGTTGTACTTTATCGTGAGATTAAAGAACTCGGATATTCCGGTGGCATATCGCTTCTACGGCAGTATCTTTATCAATACCGAGGAAAACCTGTAACACAACCGGTAGTTCGGTTTGAAACCGAAGCAGGTAAACAAATGCAAGTTGACTGGGGCCAAATGCAAGGAGGAAAACAGCCAATACATGCATTTATCGCGGTACTTGGCTTTAGCCGAGGTATGATGGTCGTTTTCACGGATAATATGCGTTACGAAACCTTAGAGCACTGCCATCGCCTGACTTTTGACTATTTCCAAGGTGTTCCTCAAGAAGCTTGGTACGACAATATGAAAACGGTTGTCGCTGAACGTAATGCTTATGGCGAAGGCCAGCATAAACTTACCCCCGCTTTTTATCAATTTGCAAAGAGCATGGGCTTTATACCTAAACTATGTCAGCCCTACAGGCCACAAACAAAAGGCAAAGTGGAGCGTATGGTACGTTATGTTCGAGATAACTTTTTTCGCCCCTTGAAAACAAAGCTTCAGTCGATGGGACAAACGCTCGATCTTAAAACAGCGAACGAAGAAGTCTTAATTTGGTTAGACAATGTTGCTCATCAACGTATCCACGATACCACCAAACAAAAACCAGCTGAACGGTTGGTTGAAGAGCGCCAAGCATTGCAAACACTACCACCCGAAATAGTGCCTGCGCCACCATTAAAGGTAAAAGACAACATATTCCTTCGTCAAGAGCCTTAAGCCAACAACCGCTTCATCATCATTTAAGTGTGTACGACCAGCTTGTGGAGGAAATATGAACCTGCAATTATCGAGAATTACCGAATTAACATCGCAGTTACAGCTCGCTGGCATGGATGCCAATGCCTGTGATTTAGCGCAACAAGCGGCCAAAGAAGAATGGGATTACCTTACCTTTCTTGAGCAAGCACTATTGTGTGAAAAACGGGCGAGACATCAACGAAATCAACAAATTTTTACCCGAATGGCGGGGTTTCCTGGTTTAAAAACGTTGACTGACTTTGATTTTAACTTTGCAACAGGCGCCCCGAAAAACAAATCATGGAGCTGGCTTCATTGTCGTTTATCGAACGACAAGAAAAAATATTGTGTTATTAGGGCCTTCAGGTGTAGGAAAAACACATATTGCCGTGGCACTTGGCTATCAAGCCGCACAGGCTGGTATTAAAGTGCGTTTTGTCAGTGCATCAGATTTAATTTTACAACTTGCCACAGCGCAAAGGCAGGACAATTACAAAATGGTGATGCAACGCTCTGTAATCGCACCGAGGTTACTGATCATTGATGAGATTGGCTATCTACCGTTTAACGCGCATGAAGCAAAACTGTTGTTTGATGTCATTGCCAAACGTTATGAAAAAGGCTCTGTGATCCTTACAAGTAATTTGCCCTTCGGGCAATGGGGACAAGTTTTTGCTGACGATTCAGCATTAACTTCAGCCATGCTAGATCGCATATTACATCATTCACATATCATTCAAATCAAAGGAGATAGTTATCGAATTAAAGAGAAAAAACAAGCTGGCTTAATGGATAAGCCTAAAGGGTAAGTGGATCACTTTTAGATTGTTGCAGTGGATCAGTTTTCAATTGTTGTTGACATTTATGGCCTTCAACATTGACGCCAAGCGCAAGGTAAACGGCTTTATTGATAACTTGTTTGTCTTGCCTGATTTTAACCACGATACAATCCAGATAAACGATGGGGTAAACGGCATCGAGTGGTCTCGCTTGCCATTCAACCACTTGTTCAATAACCGCATTGGTCACTCTAGAAATAAGTGTTGGTGAGACATCAGCATCATACATTTCTTTGAACGTTGCGACGATATCTCGCGTTGTCATACCTTTGGAATACAGGTATAAAATCTTGTCATCCATCGAAGTAAAACGGGTTTGGTTTTTCTTAACGAGCTGAGGTTCAAAACTGGAGTCTCTGTCACGAGGTGCGTCTAAATCAACCTCGCCATCTTCTGTACGAATGGTTTTAGGTGAATAACCATTACGGTAATTCTGATGCTCAGATTGTTCATGGCGGGCATAACCAAGGTGTTCGTCTAATTCAGCGTTAAGTGCTGCTTCAACCGTTACCTTAGTTAGCATTTTACGAAAGTCAGTTAAGTCTGCTTCGGTTTTAATCGATTTAGCGGCTTGCTTCGCAAACGCTTCAAGTTCTTTCTTATTCATAGTCTGCCTATCCTAAACCCTACATGGGTATTAATGATAGGCAATTACACAGATTTTGTTACAGGGTCATAAAGGCGTGTATTACACGCCTTTTTATATGTTTATCCTGAATTAAGCTGAATTGCTGAATTTACTTATCATCTAAATATTGGTTAGCATTAAGTGAAAACTGACCAAATAAGTCATTAATTAAACGATTTAGTTCTCCTGCCATTAAAGCAAAGTCAGCATCAATTTTTGCGGCAACATCTGCTTTATCAATATCATCATTTTGCTCTTGTAAGACATCAAAGAACTTAATACGTTTTATTGCCATGTCATCACATAAAATAAAAGAAATCGCTTCATCCCATTCTAAAGCTAGTTTCACTACGTACTTTTCAGCATCTAAGTGAACTTTAATTTCATCACTACCTAAATCTTGGTTTTTAACACGAACAACGGCACCATCATCGCCTAAAGCGTGTAATTCTGCTTCCATACCTAATACAAATGGGTCGCCTAAATTTTTTTCTACTAACCAGTCGGTCATAACTTCATCAGGGGCAAGTTCAGGGCTTGGGCTAGTTACAGGTAAGGTGCCTAATGACTTTCTTAATAAGGCTAAAAAGTCTTCAGCTTTAGCGCGGCTGCTAGTGTTAATAACAATAATATTTTCATCGGCATTAATATAAGCATGAGTATCAGTAACACGTGAAAATGCACGTGGTAATAATTCAAAAATAATATCTTCTTTAAATTGTTCTTTTTCTTTCTTGGTGGCGCCGCGGCTATGCTCCGCTTCAAAGTTGATTAACTTTTTCATCAATCATATCTTTGATAACGGGCGCAGGAAGGATTTTTTTCTTCTTTTCGGGCACATAATAAAAAGTTTTTATTAGCACAATGCACCGTACTACTGCCATGTTTACCCAGTGCGTTTACCCAACCAAAGTGAGCCATTTCAGTTGAACCACATGGCGTAAATAAATTTTCACTAAGTTGTTTTTCAAGATCTTGCTCTTGCCATTCAAATTTTTTGGTAAAAGCAAAAACGTAAAGATTTTTTAAACCACATGAAGAGTTTCCTAATAAATTTGGTGAGAGATGGATAAAAAGAGCCGACATAATAGCGTAAATAAAAGCAACAAGTAACGCTTTTGTCAGGTTAATTATAAAATGATTTTTTACACCATGTTGGCAAATTCAATCTCATAGCTCAGGCCTGAACCTGGTTGACAATGGGCTGAAATTTTACCATTTAGGGTATCGGTAACCAAGGTTTGAATAATGTGTGTGCCAAGCCCGCTACCGCCTTCAGAACCTTTGGTTGTATAAAAAGGTTCAAATAAGTTTTGCAGTTGTACGTCACTGACACCATTACCATTATCTCGATAATTTAATTGTAAAGTGTTGTTGTACATTTTTACATCCATGGTGATTTCACCATGCTCAACACCGTCAAAACCATGGATAATGGAGTTGATAATTAAATTGGTGACGATTTGTGATACTGCCCCTGCATGAACACAAATTTCAAGATCGTCGGGGCAATTAATAATAATTTTATGTTTGGTATTTTTTAACTTAGGCTGTAATGATTGAATGACACCATCAATATAATCGGCAACATTAATCTTTCTTACCTTATTGCTGGTTTGATCAACAGCAACCTGCTTATAGCTTGAGATAAGATCTGAGGCGCGATCTAAGTTACTAGTCAACAAATTGATACTTTGAGTGGCATTGCTGACAAATTCTGTTAACGATTTTTTACTCAGTTTTTGCTCATCAACCTCTTTCTGTAATTGAGTTAATAAATCTGCAAGGTAACTAGTTGAGGTGATACTAACGCCGATAGGCGTATTAACTTCATGGGTTACTTCGGCAGATAAACTCCCTAGAGCAGCCATTTTCTCTGCTTCTAATAAACGTTCTTGTGCTTTATTTAATTCTAATATTGAATCTTTTAAATTCTGATTAGTGCTTAATAAGGTTTGTTCTGTTTTTTGACGGCGGTGGTTTTCATCTTCTAATTTTTTTTGCTGAACAAGCATTTCTTGTTTTTGTCGTTCCATTTTAAGCATAGAAGTACTTAATGAGGATGTTTTGCGAGCAACTTCCTGCTCAAGCTGTAAATTATGTTCATCTAGTTTACTGTTAGCCGCAATAATTTCACTTTGAGCGCTGTGAAGCTTGTCTTTATATGTGATCAACTCGTCAATTAAATTATTGTAGGCATCTTCTAAAACATTGAGTTCATTTTCGTCATAATTCATTGAATGAAGTTTTGAAGCTTCTGGGTCGTCAATATCAAATTGTTGTATTTGTTGCGTTAACTCGCTTAATGGTGTGGTTAAAAGTTTTGAAAACGCTAATGAAAAAAGTAACACTAAAACCGCGGTTTTCACCATGGCATTACCAATTAAGAAATAAATACCTACTTCAATGCGGTTAAAAATAACTTCATTACTTGAAAGTAGGGTAACACTACCAACTTTACTGGTACGGCCTGAAAACTCAAAAATTAACGGGAAGGTATGACCAAATAGGCCTTCTGAAAAAAAGAAGATAAATTAAGGTGATCGCCTTCGGTATTATCTTCATATTTCATGGTATCAATATTCGCTAATTGACCAAGTTGAGCAATAATTTGGTTATTTTCATCCTTTACTGAAATACCTTTTATCATTGGGATAGCAACTAAACCGTCAGCAATATCAATTGCTTGCTGTGTATTTAGCTCCCATACGGCGCGGGTTAAACTGCCACTGAAGGTTTTTCTAAAGTTAATAGCTCATTATTGATATGAGCTTTGGTATTGATGTATTCGGCGACAATTTGAATGCCGGTAACAATAAACGTTAGAACAAAGTAAAAAGACAATACTCTGGTTAGTAGTTTTTTCGAAATACTTTTTACTTTCATTTAGCTACCGCTTTTATTTTCCATAGTTATGATTGTAATCATTTTTAATTAAGTAGAAAGCCTTTTTATAAATTTTTTACTGTTTTGGCAAAAATAAAAGGTAATAAATAGTATTAGGCAAAATTTATTCTATAGTTTAATCATCTTGTTAACTGAAGATAAAAGAAGTAGTTTTCATTAAACTGTCTTTATATATTCATCTTTTTTTAACATTAATGTCAAAAAAAAGACACATTGTCTAAAAGTGTCATAAGTCGGTGGCAAAAATGCAGCCAATTAAAAAATTAATTACTAAAACTAAGGTAATAACATGAAATTTACTAAAACAACTTTAGCCGCAACTTTATTAACAGCGTTACCTATTTCAGCTTTTGCTGCCGAAGAGTTAACATTTTATGGTAAAGCTAATGTAACAATTCAATCTTCAGATGATGGTTCAGAGTCAGTTACTGACATTAAAAGTAACGCTTCACGCTTGGGTGTTAAAGGCTCCCATGCTGTAGAAGGCGGCTTAGAAGTTGTTTATCAAGCGGAATTTGAAGTACAAATTGACGATGGTGATAAAGACGGTCAAACCATCTCACAACGTAATATTTATGTTGGTTTAAAAGGTGACTTTGGTACCGTTTTGTTGGTAAACACGATACCGCACTTAAAAATCACAAGGTAAAATTGATTTATTTAGTGATTTAGAAGGCGATATTAAAAACTTATGGAAAGGTGAAAACCGTTTAAGCAATTCATTAATGTATAAATCACCAAAATTCAACGGTTTTGCTGTTAACTTAGGTTATATTGCTAGCGAAACAGAAGCTGTTGATGACGGTATTTCGTTAGCGGTATCTTACGGTGATGAAGCACTTAAAAGTCTGACTTTTATGCTGCTGTCGCGGTTGATTCAGAAGTTAATGGCTACGATGTTACACGTTTGGCAGCACAAGGTAAGTTAGGCGCTGTGGTTTTGGGTGCAATGCTACAAACCCAAAGAAAAACTTTCTAATGGCGAAGAGTTGGACGGTGTTATGGTGTCGGCTAAGTACCCAGTTGGTAAAGGTGACATTAAAGGCCAAGTGCAGACGGCTGAAGTTGATGGTGGCGATGACCGTAGCGGCTTCACAGTAGGTGCTGATTATAAACTATCTAAACAAGCTAAAGTTTTTGCTTTTTATACAACCTTTGATATGGATAGCGCAGCAGACGAAGACTATTTAGCTGTAGGTCTTGAGGAATACAAATTCTAATTCAGCTTTAAAAGCTTTTAGCTATAAAAATACTTTATTTAAGTTAAAGCGGCTTTTTTCTTGATAAAGTTTATAAGCTAGTTAATGATGACAACAGTAAGGAAGGTATATAATTTACCTGCTAATATGATCAGAATCATGAGCTTTAGTGTTGCTAATTTTAATGTCTTTAAGCTTGTACGTGTTAGCTTAGCGGAAAATATTTATTGAACTTGGTATAAATTATTTTGTGTAATCAAATTGTCACAAAAAGTGTATCAAAATGATCTTATTAAAAATGAGTATTCCCGTTTTTAGGAAATGTAAATGAACAGACAAATATTGATAGTTGAAGACGAAGCACCAATTCGAGAAATGATTTCTTTTGTGTTGAATCAAAATGGATTTAACTCGTTAGAAGCTGCCGATATAGATAGTGCAAAAGAGCTAATTAAAGAGCCTTACCCTGATTTGATTTTATTAGATTGGATGTTACCTGGTGGTACAGGGGGTAAAATTAGCAAAAGCATTAAAACAAAATGAATATACCCGAAATATTCCTATTATTATGTTAACAGCACGAGCTGATGAAGAAGACAAAGTAAAGGGTTTGATGCTGGTGTTGATGACTATGTAACCAAACCATTTTCACCAAAGAGTTAATTGCGCGTATAAAAGCGGTAATTCGCCGAGTGTCACCAACTTCATTAGAAGAAGTTATTGAATTTCACGGACTTTCATTAGACCTGTCGCTCACCGTGTTGCTATTAATGAAAAAAGTCTTGATTTAGGACCAACTGAATTTAGATTATTACATTTTTTCATGACTCACACCGAACAGGTATACAGCCGAGAGCAATTATTAGATAATGTTTGGGGTACCAACGTTTACGTTGAAGACCGCACAGTTGATGTTCATATCAGACGCTTACGAAAAGCAATTACTGGTGATGGCCATGAAAATTTCATTCAAACGGTACGTGGTTCAGGTTATCGTTTCTCAGGAAAATTAAGTCACTAATCTATGTATTTACGCTTAACGGCTTTTTCGCTTTATTCTCGTTTAGCTTTAGGGCTTTTAGCTTGCTTGGTGATCGGATACTTTATTGGGTATTTGTGGACGTTAGCCTTTTTCTTTGTTGTTGCCTTATTAATTTGGAATTATCAACAAATTCTCAAGTTAGTAGATTGGTTATGGGAAAGTAAATCGTTAACTCCGCCGGTTGCTGAAGGACTTTGGGGGCGTATTTATGATGGTTTATATCGCCAAGTTAGACGCTCCAGAGTAAAACAAAAAAGACTAAACGAGCGCATCAGACAGTTTCGTGATGGTGCTGAAGCACTGCCAGATGCAGCCTTGGTTTTATCAAACGAATACATTATTGAGTGGGGCAATAAAAAAGCACAGAAGCTATTAGGTATTCGCACCTGGTGATGTTGGCCAACGCATTGATAATCTGATCCGCTTTCCGAAGTTTGCCTTACAAATTCATGAAGGCAATATTGACTTACCTATTCATATTCCTTCACCGCTTGATAACGAAGTGCAGCTTGAATTGAGATTAATGCCTTATGGTAGTGATCAAATTTTTATTTCTTGCTCGCGATGTTAGTAAAGTACACCGTTTAGAAGAAATGCGACGAGACTTTGTTGCCAATGTTTCGCATGAGCTTAAAACACCATTAACTGTGGTTCGTGGTTATGTTGAAATGGTACAGTGTACTGAGCATACTTTAGATCCTCATTGGAAAAACGCTTTTAATACCATAGAGTCGCAAGTTACTCGAATGGATCGTTTAGTTGAACAATTACTGACGTTATCACGTTTGAAATTCACGGGGAGCAAGACGCTAAACAAGGAAATTAATATGCCAAAACTTATTCACCAATTAGTTGAAGATGCTAGTTGGTTAAACCAAGATAAGCAACATGTTATATCATTAGATATTAGCTCAACCTTAAACATTAAAGGCATTGATACTGAAATAAAAAAGCGCTTGCTCCAATTTAATATCTAACGCAATTGCTTATACGCCAGAGAAAGGCGAAATTCATGTTAGTTGGCAAAACTTTGGTGACAAAGTACGCTTTTCAGTACGTGATAACGGCCCTGGTATTAAACCGGAGCACGTTAATCGTTTAACTGAACGCTTTTATCGGGTTGATAAATCACGTTCTAGAAACACCGGTGGCTCTGGCTTAGGCTTAGCAATTGTTAAACATGTATTGCAGCATCACAACGCTGAACTTGTTATCAACAGTTGTTGGGGGCAGGGCAGCGAGTTTTCGATTGTTTTTAGCTTAAGTTAAAATTTCATTCACAATTAACCTTTTGTGGGGATAACGCCCTTTATCCCCATTTTACATTCTATTATCTACACCCCTACAGCTTGTTAACTGTTAACTTATTTTATTAGAAGTCCTAAGTGACAAACTGAGCCAATATTATTGTTTTTGGTGTAGCGATATAAGAATATCCCCAAAATATTAATACTTTTCTTACTAATGCTACTAATACTAGTAATGGTGCACTTGTCTCGTTTCTTAAGCTTGGAGTAGCGACAGAGTAATAAATGTTGATGAACAAGCTATAAATGGCGTTTTAGACGATTAGCTATGAGAGGCTGGCACTTGGTATAATCTGCTTTATTTTTCTGAGGGAATAGCTCTGTAAAGTAAAAGCCCTTCAATAAATTTCTGGCTTTGTAGCTAATCTTAAATGCACTAGGTAAGTCAGTGTTTGTCGCTGTAGCTATTTACATTGGATTTGAGAGTTTGTTGGAGAATAGCTTTTTGTGGTGGGAGCGAACAGGGAACCAACAATGGTAAACACTTAAGAATAATAAATATAATGAGACTTATTACTTGAAAACCAAGCCATTCTCCCAAGGTTACAGATATTTAATAATAAAAAACTATTTATATATGACTGAACATTTTGATTATCCACAAGAGTTAATTGACTCGATTAAAAACAATAAATTGATAGTGTTTTTGGGGGCAGGGCCCTCAACTTCCTGTGGTTTACCTAGTTGGCTAGATATTGTTGTTCAAACTTTGAAACAAAAATCAGAGTACATTGATAATTCAGATATATACATTCAAAATCTAAATGTAGGAATTTTATCCCCTTTAGAAGTGCTTGATAAATTAATTAATAATAAGAAAGTCATATACAACAGTTTTGAAGAACAATTAAAAAATAAAGAGATTAGGAGTGATTTACATACAGCACTAGGGCAATTAACAAAGAAATTTATTACGACTAATTTTGATAATCTTATTGAGCATAATCTTAATATAAAAGATGTCATAACAAAGGACAGTGATTTTAATTTATCTAAGATAGATACGAATGATTCTTTTGTTCTTAAGCCTCATGGCGATATATCACAAATCGATAAATGTATTATTTTTTCTGAAGAGTATGAGGAGTTATATGCCGATGAGAAATTTAGCACTTTTCAACTGAAAAAATTATTTTCGGAATACAGTTTATTATTCATTGGCTTTTCTTTTTCTGATCCATACGTTACAGAGCTTTTCAATTACATATCAAACCTAACAGGAGGTTATGGGCCTAAGCACTATTTAATATCTAATGAAGATAAACAGATAGAAAATATTAATACAATAGTTATTGATAGTTATAAAGCACTAGTCCCATTTATTCAGGGCCTTATTCCTCAGCAAAAAACAGTGACTTCCATAAGTGAGATACCTGAAGGTAAGACTATTCATCATCACGAAGATGGCAGTGATGTTCCTCCAGATGTGATTAACTGGGTGGGAAGAGAAAAGGAGCTTACTCTCCTAAATAACAACACTTTTAAAGTTATTTTTATAACCGGTATTGGTGGGGAGGGAAAATCTGCACTTGCATCACATTATATGAATACAGTTCCAGATGAAGAATTTGAACTGATTAATTGGAGGGATTTCAAGGAGGAAGATCATAAGTTCCAACATAAAATCATTGCAATGATTTTATCTGTAGCAACAAATTATGAAGCTGCTAATCTTGCTGGCTTGAATGATGAAGAGTTAGTTAATTTATTTTTTTTAAATTACTTGGTGATATAAAGGAATTTTTGTCTTAGATAATGTAGATAGCTATTTAGATTTAGAAACGTTTGAACCGACAAACGGTATAGGTAAGTTATTTGATGCTGCGCTGTCTAATGAGCATAATTCAAAATTTATATTCACATGTAGGCCTTTTATACGTATAGCAAATATAGATTTTATCAAGTAACACTCAGTGGGTTAACAGAGAAAAATACTATAGATTATTTCTTAGAAGGGGATATTTGCATATCAAAGCAAAAATTAATCGAGTATGCACGTCGAGCGCATAAGTTAACTAATGGGCATGCTCTTTGGTTAAGTATCATTAGTGCTCAATCTAAAAAAGGTGAATCGACCCTCAACAAGTTTCTTTCTAATATAGAGTCAGGCATTACAATTGATGAAGATGATTCAGCTATTTTATCAGAGAAAGTTTTAGGCAGTATTTGGGGATCTTTACATGACAGAGAGCAATTGGTTTTAAGAACATTGGCTGAATCAGTAAAAGCAGAAACGACTGAGGATTACTCAGAGATGCTGCGCTCAGAACTCAATTATAAAAACTTTAATAAAGCACTTAAGGCGTTAAGGAATTTAAATCTAATCGTTAATAAGAGAGATACAAATTACATTGAACTTCACCCTTTGGTAAAGGAGTATATTCGAAAGAACTATCAAACATCTGATAGAAGCAAATATATTTCACTTATCATAAGCTATTACGATAAGTTTATCTTTGTATTAAAAGAGAAATTAAGTCATAAATTAAGTTTTGATGAATTCTCTAACTTTACGAATAAAGCAGAGCTATCAATTAACAAAGGTGATTTTCAGTCTGCCATAAATACTCTTTATGAAGTTGATTCCGCTATGTGTGCAGCTGGATATATTGAAGAGCTGCTTAGGAGTAGCGAAATTACTTTTTACAGCCGTCACTTGGTCTAAGTGCGTAATAACATGAAGCTGATCGGTCAATAACATTGATGCTGATCGCATTTTTGTTTCTCTATAGACCTCAGTAAAATTTAACTTGAGTGATCAGCATCAGTCAAGGAATTTAGTTTTTTCGCATTGATTCTCCTTTTAATTCCAGCTTAATTGAACCATGGACTAACCTATCTAATATCGCATCAGCATGAGTAGATTCGCCGATCATTTTATACCAATTTTCTATCGGTAATTGACTAGCAATTAGCGTTGATTTGCTATCGTACCTAGCATCAATTAATTCGAGTAAATCACTGCGTTGCTGAGGGGTTAAGGGCTCTAATCCCCAATCATCAAGTACCAATAGATCAGCATAAGCGAGTTTATTAATAAACTTTCGGTAACTCCCGTCAGCCTGAGCCATAAACATTTTCTCGAGTAGCTCTTTAAGCCTAAAGTAATACACGCTGTATCCTTGCTGACAATGATTATGACCAAGTGCACAAGCAAGGTAAGTTTTGCCACATCCTGTCGCGCCTGTGATGAGGATGTTTTGATGTAAACGCAGCCATTCGCCTTGGGCTAGCGAACGCATTTGTGTTTTATCGAGTTGGCGACTCGCACTGTAGTTTAACTGGGCAAGCGTACCGCTAACTCTAAACTTTGCTTGTCGGGTTAATCGCTCTATTTTACGTTGCTCTCGTCCTATAATTTCATGCTCAAGCAATAAGCTTAAACGTTCTTCGAAGCTTTGCTCTACATATAAATTGGGTTGCTCATGTTGCCTTAATAAGGCTTCACGTATGCCGCTAAGTTTTAAGCTATTCAGTTGCTGGTTGACTTGTTGATGAGTATTCATGTTTTTTCCTTTTTTGATTAATGGTAATACTGGCTACCACGGATGTTGGGGTGGTCTATTTCATTTAGTAAATCGAGTTGAGCTTATTGGTAATGGCTGTTTATCTAATCCTTTTTCTTAGGATATTTTTCACTTGCTTAACTCGGTTAAAGGCCTGTACCGCACGTTGACAAGCTGCTTCAAGTCTTTGTTCACCGAATTTATTACCTAGGTTGAAGTAGCCCTAAACACGCACGGTAGCTTTGCTCTGGAGTGTTTTTTCATCGTTAGTAAATTAATCACATATTGCTCTGTTGATACGCCAAACTTTCTGGCTAACTTTCAAAACGAGCTGCACTCCACTGTTGTTGTTTTTGATGAGCGATAGGCATATGCTTTCAACTGTTGTATGGCCACCGACACGGTGAGAGCGGGTGAACAGCTACTTTTACTCTTTTATGATAAAGCGTCACCAGCTCATTACTGGCATGTGCTTCTAGCTTTTTTTATTAAAACGATGAGGTACGGAGTAATAATGTTTCTCAACTTCAACATGGTGATCAATATGTACGCGTACCTGTTTGACGGTAAGGTGTAACTGTATGGCTTTTGGAGGTAAGGGTTTGAGTACAGGTTTATCTATGTGTTTTAAATTGACTTGCTCTCGAACCAGGATGCTTTTTCATCTGCCGTTGGTTTAAGTCGATTAGTAATTCCCTGATTTTGATATTGAGTTGACGTAAACTAAAAAACGTTTCTTACGCAGTCGCGCCATTATCCAGCGTTCAACAATTTGTACCCCCACTTCCGCTTCTTTGATTTATCAACGGGTTTATCAAAGCCTAGCAGGCACAACAAAGCGTATTATAAATGACAGTGCAAGTTGTTGGTAGGTTGGGTTTAATCTGGCTCATATCGACACGCCTTTGTCACACCGCTGTGCTTTTCGGGTTATCGGGATCTTAATCTAGGGACTCCACCCAAGAATTCAAAACAACGGCGTGACTCATCACCCAATCTTCTTAACCCTTAATGAATGTCCTTCGGCATAGGTGTAATTTGGAGGCCCCCATCACCACCGCAACAAAAACCTGTGCGGTGCGGCATCTCCAGTGCTTGGGT
>JAYQHI010000014.1:0-11776 GCA_038141035.1 Alteromonadaceae bacterium | reverse complement strand
ATGATTACCAGCAAGAAAATATAGCGGCTGACACAATTGGCTGTCTTTTACCGCTTGCACAAATAATTGATAAGACGCTACCGAATGATCTTGGGATAAGTCGCCAGTAAAAATAACCAGGTCTATTTCAACATTATTAGCAATGGCTGTAAGTACTGTAACTAAGTTGCGATAAACATTGGCACCAAAAATGTAAACCTTGTTGCTCAGCAAATAAATGGCAATCACTTAATTGCGCTATTTTTCAAAGAAGTGTTCATAAAACCTAGCTATTGTGTATTAACTTAACTGGCACCTGCCCTTGTTTTAAACACAGTTGCAGCCATTCTTTTTTAAAAACAGTAATATTTGCTGTTTTTCATGCAGTTGATGCATCTCATCGTTTGGATAATCATAACGTGGTTTTCACTCGCGCAATATGTTGGCTGCTGATCACTTCACACATTACACGTGCGTCATGATATAACCTTAATTGCATTACCGGACGCATAATTTTGGCTAATTTTTCCACTAATTGTTCGCTTCTGCGTTCAATACAACCAACTTGAGGTATAACGAGTAACCTTCGTCAACAACTATGGTATAAGATAAATTTTCATTAATAAAAAACTCCACACTTCACCGGCTATTTCTTTATCTATTTAATAAACGCAATACCAACATATAATTGGTTTCATAAGTTCATTAACTGAACTAGGTTAGGACGATATTGTGCGCTAGTTTTACTCATTTATCTTGCAGCCCCCACTGCTGTAAATTCTGATAGTTTAATACGCCAACCATTGTAACCCAATTATGGTAGCAGCATTGAATATTTACCTTCAGTTAATAACCTTTGTGCATATTCACGGCTAACAACATGCACTAGAATATCTTCACCTTCACCATAGTGAAATAAAAACACCGCCAGCTTGGCTAGCATACTTGAGCAACAAATAAATGTAAATACTCTGGTACCGCCTAGGCTCGATAAGTATTCACACACAGGTAAAAATATCTTGCTCAACAATCACCTTTAAACCTGCTTCTTCTTCCACTTCACGGATAGCAACGTCAATTGGACTTTCATCTTTTTCCAAACATGCCAACTAAATTCTGTCCAAGGCGATTTAGCTTTGTGCAGCGCTCCAAGTCAAAGTACTCTAATACCACGCAGTCTGTTACTGGAGTCATAAGGCGATATGCCACCTCCTTTACGTTCAAAATTTGGTCGTGATGCTCCACTTTCCACCACGCGATAACTTATGTTTAAGTGAATATTCTTCTACCTTAAAAAAAACCTTGAGGGTTTCTACCTTTTCAACGGTGACATCATTACTGTCGTATTGCAGTATTTTACTATTTGACATAATTTTTTCATATTGAGCAACTTATTACAATTTATTGATAGCAATAATAATTTGATACATTAGAATGCTAAGAGAATAATTAATTTTATTTTGTTTTATGGAAAAGCGCGATACGATATTATCAAAATAAAGATAGAATCAAAGCAATATAACTACGGTATAGAACCTAGATAAAATACGTAATGCTAATTAAAGGATTTGTTTACTAATGAAAACCTCTCTTCGTTATATGTTAGTTGTATTGTTGCAACAGCAAGTAGTCACCATACTTTTATGCCAGTAATTTGCTAACTACTTATCAACAAGCCTTAAAAAATGATCCTGTGTTGTTAAAAGCAAAAAAGCTCAATTTATGGCAACTGAAGAAGCAATGAGGCAAAGCCGCGCCATATTATTTACCACAAATCAGTGCTTTGGCGGTATCTCACAATCAAGTAACGAAAGTTATGACAGTTTAACCCCAAGTAATGCAATTACCTCATCAGACGTTGAAAGGTAAGCTTAGGGTTAAATTTAAATATGCAGCTGTATCGTAATACAACTCTTAATTACAATTAGATAATGCAAAAAGTGGCGCACCGCAACGACATTGCTTACCAAATGGCCAAACAAATTTAAGTGGTAAAGTAACACAAGCTTATTTTGCCGTATTAGCAGGCGCGCAAAGATGATATTTGAGTTTTCTGTGGCTAGAAAAACTATTGAACGTCAACTTGAGCAAACAAAACAACGATTTTCAATTAGGGTTAACCGCGATCACCGATATTCATGAAGCTCAAGCAGAATATGACAATGCTCTAACCGCTGAAATTCGCGCACAAAATACCTTATACAATGCTGAAGAAGGCTTACGTGAAAAAATAACCAATTATTATCCCCGTGACATTCATGTGCTAAACACTAAACGTTTTAGCGCCTCACTTCTCACCAGACAGTGCCAATGAGCCATATCGCTGACAGAAGCAAAAACTTAGAGCTGAATTTTTCAAAAAGTCGGTGTTGATATTTCTAAAGAAAATATCAAAATAGCCCGTTCAGGCCATTATCCAACTATTAGCCTACAAGGTAGCTATAACTGCGAATGACGATACTTTAGGTGGTGATAATTTTGTTAATGATTGGGATGCCCCAAAGTTGATAGCCACTCAATTGGTATTCAAGTTAACGTGCCTATTTATTCAGGTGGTGCAACAACAAGTGCCGTTAGACAAGCGCAACATAACTATGTCGCCGCGAACCAAGATTTAGTTTCAAGCCATCGTTCCGTTGTACGTTCAACACGTAACGCTTATAACACGGTTATTACGAGTGTTTCAGCCATTAAATCATTAGAACAAGCAGTACTCAGTGCAGAAAGTGCCTTAAAAGCAACCGAAGCAGGTTTTGATGTTGGTACTCGTACCATAGTTGATGTGTTAAATAGCACTCGTAATTTATACAACGCCAAACGTAATCTATCATCAACCCGTTATGGTTATATTCAATCAGTATTACAATTGAGACGTGCCGCTGGCATTATCTCTGAAAAAGATATTACCGATATTAATATGGGTTTAACCAAAAAGTAACGAATATTACCTTGTCGTTATCAGCAATAAAAAAGCAGCTTTGTAGCTGCTTTTTTATTGCTTAAATCTCAAATTAACTAACCTGATATCGGTTTAATGGATTTTGTAATAGCATGATTTATAATAAAAAATTCAAAATCACATACTTATTTTGTTTCACCTAGTTTATCTTAGGCTCAATGATGAAATTTAAGCGCCTATCTGCGTTATTGAGCAAAATGGTTTAAACCGAATTAAGGTTAACTATTGAACTTATAATTCAAAATCACCAAAGTCGATGTTGGTCGAATTATCAATTAATTCTTTTTTAGCTGGCGGGTCGAGTAAAGATGGCTGTTGAATTTCTTCACTGTTATTCACCTCTTTAACCTTTTCTTTGAGTTTCCCGTCTTGACGCTTTTTACGTTGTTGGCAACGCTTGATGACTTTTTGTTTGTCATCAGAAGATAAGCTGATCCATTGCGATCTTTCTTCACGTGAACGCATACAGCCAAGGCATAAACCTTTTTCACGGTTTGGCATACGCCAATACAAGGGCTAGGTACATCAAAAAATTCGAGTTGCATACTCACACTACATTACACGCATAAAAAACGCCGATAGAACATTATATGCTTTACCGGCGTCGATTTAAACTAACAGAAAAGTATTAACCTAGTTTATCTGTGGCAATATGATAATCAGGATCTTCAATCACATTCACTTCCACTAAGTTGCCCGCTTTTTCTAATAAGGTTAAACATTCTTGACTTAAATGCCTTAAATGCAATGTTTTACCTTGTGCAATATAACGCTCTGCTAAGGTATCAATTGCTTCAATCGCTGAATGATCCGCCACTCGTGAATTTTTAAATTCTACAATCACATCACTGCTATCGTTCGAAATATCAAACTGCTCTAAAAAGCTAGCAACTGAGCCAAAAAATAACGGGCCATTTACCATATACACCGTTGAACCATTGTCATCAACAGAGCGCTTTACTAATACATGCTTAGCATGCTCCCAAGCAAACACTAACGCTGACACAATAACACCAACAACAACAGCAATCGCTAAATCAGTTGCTACTGTCACACCAGAAACCAGCACAATAACAAAGGCATCTGCTTTAGGTACTTTATTCATGATCCTAAAACTTGACCACTCAAAAGTACCGATAACAACAATAAACATTACGCCAACCAAGGCGGCTAATGGAATAATTTCGATTAAACTCGAAGCAAATAAAATAAAACCAAGTAATGCTACCGCAGCGGTAATACCTGATGCACGACCACGGCCACCAGAATTAACATTAATCATAGATTGACCGATCATCGCACAGCCACCCATACCACCAAAAAATCCGTTTACCGTATTAGAAGCACCTTGAGCAATACATTCTTTATTACCACGACCACGAGTACCCGTTAATTCATCAATGAGGGTTAAGGTTAATAATGATTCAATTAAACCGATAGCAGCAAGTACTAAAGCAAAAGGAAAAATAATTGATAAGGTTTCGGAAGTTAAATGGCACATTAGGAATTGAAAATTGTGGTAAGCCACCAGCAATGGTAGCTGCCGGATTATTTGTCATATCACGAACATAATCAACAACAGTACGCGCGTCTAAATCAAAACTTTGAACAATAATAGTTACTACCACAATCGCGACTAATGAAGACGGTACGGCTTTAGTTAATTTAGGTAAAAGTGAATAATTGCCATTGTTAAAGCGATTAAACCAGCCATAGTAGCTAATTGATTGCCCTGCAATCCAAACCATCAAACCTTGCTCATTAGTCACTTTAAACTGACCAAGCTGAGCTAAGAAAATAACAATAGCTAAACCGTTAACAAACCCTAACATAACCGGATGAGGAACTAAGCGAATAAACTTTCCTAGCTTAAAAATACCCGCAAGTATTTGAATAAGACCGGTCAGCACCACAGTGGCAAATAAGTATTCCACCCCGTGAATAGCCACAAGGCTTACCATTACTACCGCCATTGCCCCTGTAGCACCAGAAATCATGCCTGGACGACCACCAAAAATAGAAGTGATCAAACCCACCATAAAGGCCGCATACAAACCAACTAAAGGCTCAACACCGGCAACAAAAGCAAAAGCAACCGCTTCTGGAACTAAAGCAAGTGCAACCGTAAAACCTGACAATACGTCATTTTTTAAACTCATTACCTTACTAACATGTAAGTTAAACATTTTTATCTCGCGTTATATGAATAAAATTAGTTATTTTTTAGAAAATAAAATAGAAAGTGAGCCATTTAATAGCAGCAGTAAACAAAGATATTTAAGGCTATTAAATTCATCGGCTAAAAACAGGCGAAATGGTATAGATAAGCACTGTAAAAGTCAATCAGCACCACAACAAACTGTATAAAAAGCAAACACGTTTTTATTCGAAAAATTATGGAATGTTGGTTTCTTGTTTTGCAACCTTCACAACCACTTTAAAGTGTGTCCCAACTTCAGTATGTACGCATTCAATCGTCCCTCCAAGCTTGCTACTCACAAGATTATAAACAATATTTAATCCTAAGCCACTACCGCCTTGGCCTCGTTTAGTTGTCACGAAAGGATCAAAATTCGCTTAACTAATGACTTATCAATACCTTTACCGTTATCTTGATAAGTCATGACAAGTTCATTGTCATTTAATTTAAAACTAATACTAATTTCACCGTCATGTTTATCTTCAAAACCGAAATATGAGAATTCATTAAAAAGTTAGTTAATATTTGGTTCCAAGCACTTGGAAAAGTCACTAAATTAAGGTTTTCATCGACATCAATATTTAATGTGTAATTTTTACGTTTAAACAAAGTTTTAACCGTATTAACTACATCAACAACATGCTTAGCTAAATTAATACTAATTTCCGGGTCGGTATGCTGCTCAACCGCAACTGATTTAAAGCTACGAATAAGATCCACCGCTTTGTTAAGCTTTTTTCAACAATATCTTGATATTCATTAAATAAGTTAAGATTGGTTTCAAGTTTTGTTTTTGTTAACTTGCCATTTTCAACGTCTTTTTGCAGCTCATGTACTTTTTCTCTCAATGCAGAAACCGAGGTAACACATATACCAAGCGGCGTATTAACTTCATGGGCAACACCGGCAACTAATTGCCCTAATGACGCCATTTTTTCTGATTGTACTAGTTGATCTTTTGCTAAGGTGAGATCAGATAACGACTGCTGTAATTGTGCATTACTTGCTTGTAATGCCTCGGTGCGCTCAAATACTTTAACTTCTAACTCGCCACTAAACTGCAATAATTCATTTTCTGCCGTTTCAAGTTTAATAATTTCATCTTTTAAGGTCACCCGCATTTCATTAATAGCGTCAGCTAATTCATCAAGTTCATCTTTACGACTTGGCCGAGCATCAAGGATTAATGGCGTGTCTAAATTACTACTGGTTAAGTTTTGCGAATAATGGGTAATACGGTATATGTGCCTAGTCACAACAAGGTGAACAATCCAAACAATTAAAAAGGCAACGATGAATATTTTGATAAATTCACCAAAGAGAATAACCGAGGCTTGCTGCTCTACTTTGGTATAAATATCTTGGTAGCTAGCATAAATAATTAACTCACCAATTTCATTTTCACCATAAAATATTGGGTAAGTTTGCTGTTTTTCTATGATCAAGTCTGGATTGCCAGCAACATATTTATTGTCAAAATTGGTTTTTATTTCAACATATTCAATATCAGGTAAATTAACGATCCCCTCAATTTGCTGCTTAACTAAACTTTCATTAAAGTCCCAAAGACTAGAAGATATTGCTTCTAAATAACTACTCTCAATACTTAAAAAGCGCTGTTCAAGTGCCGCTACTTCATCAGTAAAGCCAGAATACAATTGAATAACCGTTGAACTTATTGATAAAAAAGAACTACATAAAATAATATATAGCAAAACTCGTCTTGCTAATTTATTACTTTGGCTAAGCGCTTTTTTCATGATAATGACTATTCCCTTCTTATCAAAAGTTCATATTGTTTTGTTCATTAAATGCACCAGAGGTACTAAAGTCAAGTTGAAATAGTATTTATATTTCAATCAGTAAAGTGCTAAAAACCAACTAAAAGTTAATAACTTGTTAATTAAACCTAAAGCATAAATAGTAATAGCCTTTTATTTAACGTGGCGATACCATTATCACAGAAATTTTTATCAGAAGTATTACAATGGAAATTATAGTTGTTATTGCCATTGCCGTTATTTTATTTTTATTATGGCAGTTATATCGTGCTAAACAATTTAATCGCTTTAAAAAACGAATTGAATTAGAAATTACTCCGCAACTTAGCGAGCATATCACCGCACAATTAATCGCGTCTCGCTGCCAATTATTACCTAATACGCAAGCACATATTGAAGCAAGTATTGTTTTTGGACATGTTCAAAAGCTAGAGTGATACAAGCAGCATTAGAACAAGAAATTATTGATGAGGCTTGGTTAAAAAATACTGGCAATTATCGCAACTGCCAGCATTTATTTTTTATAGAAAAAGAGTTTTTATTACCGACTGATAGAATAAAGCCGATTGAAATCGATAAACTAGAACAGTGAACTAGCTGATCCGCTCAAATTGTAAATCCCAAACACCATGCCCTAGTCGATGACCACGTTGTTCAAATTTAGTTAAAGGCCGAGAGTCAGGACGAGGTATGTAATCGTTACTTTCTGATAAATTTTTATAACCTGGGGCTGAGCTCATATCTTCTAACATACATTCAGCATAATTTTCCCAGTCAGTAGCCATATGGAAAATACCACCTAACGCTAATTTTTGACGAATAGCTTCAACAAATTCAGGTTGCACGATACGACGTTTATGATGTTTCTTTTTATGCCAAGGATCAGGAAAAAACAATTGCACTTTCGCTAGGCTATTTTCAGCAATACAATCGGCTAAAATTTCAATGGCATCATGCTCGTAAACTCTTAAGTTAGTTACTCCTTGCTCTTCAGCAAGTGCAATACAAGCACCAACACCAGGACGATGAACTTCAACACCAATAAAATTTTCATTCTGCGCATTTTTAGCCATTTCAACTAATGACTTACCCATGCCAAAGCCAATTTCTAAGGTAACCGGATTATCGTTACCAAAAATTGAACGACAATCAATTAAGCCATCTTGATGATTTAAGCCCATATCTTGCCAAAAAAGCTCTAGAGCTCGTGCTTGCCCTTGTGTAATACGGCCTTCACGCTTTACAAAGCTACGCACCTTACGGATATATTTCCCTTCTTGTGCCGCTTCTTCTAAACTTTTATGTTCTCTTTCTGTCATTACAATTACACCGTCAAAATTAAGCCGGGTATTATCCACGCTTGGCCGAATAAACTCAAATAATATTCAACTTTACCTAGGGTCTGTTGATCTTTGTTTATATTTTCAGCAATAGGCTATTTTAAGTGATAGCAAAGCAGAATGAACGTTGTTTGCTTATTCCAAATGAGTGAAATTCTAATGCCGCTAGCGCAAAAAATAGCCATTTCCCAGTGGGCTGAGGCTAAAATAGCTTTACTCGGCGTTAAAAATTATTGGTTTAGATGACTAAACGAGATAATTTCAGCCTTGATTAAAACGATTTTATCTTTCAGCTGAATTATTAAACAAAGATAAACAGACCCTATAATTTACGACCACCAAACATCATAAAGCTCACTCGCTTTTGCCGTTTTCGCGCCATTATCTAATAACCACTTTTCAACCAGTGTTCTATGTTCTTCGGTACATTTACCAATTTTTTGTGTGCAAACTAAACCATGCCACAAGGTATCACCTTCACCACCAAAACCTAAACCATTTGGTTGAATAACCTCAGCAAAAAATTTATCAATAAAAGCATCTACTTGTGCTTCATTCATTTCAGCAGGTAATTGCCAAGCTAAATCAAAACCGAGTTCTTGAAACTCATCAACACGTAATTTCTTTCGTAAACGTAGTGATCTATTTTTAGCATTAACTTTCATAAGGTTCCTTAAAAGATATCGGGATATTCGTTTATTTTGCTAACGACATTATTCTAATCTCGTTATGCTATTGTTCTCATTTAAGTGATTGAGTACACTGTCGCGGTTATGACACAAATTATAAAAATATCTGCGCAATCCGCCAAGAGCTTTAATCAGCGTATTCTCTCATGGTTTCATCAACAAGGTCGAAAAAACTTACCCTGGCAACAAAATAAAACGCCATACCGAGTTTGATTTCCGAGATCATGTTACAGCAAACCCAAGTTAGTACGGTTATTCCTTATTATCAAAAATTTATGGAGAGTTTTCCAACCATTACGGCTCTAGCTGAAGCAGATGAAGACAAGGTGCTGCATCACTGGACTGGTTTAGGCTATTACGCTCGTGCTCGCAACTTACATAAAAGCCGCTAAGCAAATAGTCGCTGAACATAATGGTATCTTTCCAGAAACCCTTGAAGCCGTGATCAACCTACCCGGTATTGGCCGCTCAACCGCCGGCGCTATCTTAAGTATTGCGCTAAATAAGCACCATGCCATTTTAGACGGCAATGTTACAAGAGTATTAGCGAGATATTACACTGATGCAGGCCATAATGGCCAAGCTAAATTTGAACAAACCTTATGGCCTATAGCTGAAACGTTAACACCTAAAGAAGATGTTGCCTTATACACACAAGCTATGATGGATTTAGGTGCAACTTGTTGTACTCGTAGTAAACCCAATTGTTCTGAGTGCCCCGTCAATAGTTCATGTTTAGCTTTATGCTGGCGAATTACAAAGTGAATTCCCAAATAAAAAACCCAAAAAGAAAATCCCAGAAAAAGCCACTATTATGGTGATCCCACGAGTTAATGGGCAAGTATTGTTAGAAAAACGCCCTCCTTCGGGTATTTGGGGCGGTTTATGGTGTTTTAGAGAGATCAGCGATAAAAACGAAATTGATAATGAATTAACTCGCTTACAGTTAAAACCCGTTAATAAAACGTCAATCTGTTATTTACCAAGCTTTAGACACACCTTTAGTCATTACCATTTGGATATCACACCGGTAGTTATCGATTGTGAAAAAATATCCACAAATCAAGTGCAGCAAAGTCATCAACAACAGTGGTATAATTTAAACACTGAAGCAAATGTTGGTTTAGCCGCTTCAACATTAAAACTAATTAATTTATTAAGAAACGTTTAGAGAATTTATTATGAGTAGAACAGTTTTTTGTCAAAACTTAAAAAAGAAGCCGATGGCCTAGATTACCAACTTTACCCGGGTGAAATTGGCAAACGTATTTTTGATAATATTTGTAAGGAAGCTTGGGGGATCTGGCAAAAAAGCAAACCATGTTAATTAATGAGAAAAAAATGAACATGATGAACCCGGATGATCGTGCTTTTTAGAAAAAGCTATGGTTGCTTACCTTTTTGAAGGTCAAGAACCAGAGATTGAAGGTTACACACCAGAGCAGAAATAAAGCCTAATTTCATGCATAACTGCTGCGATTCGTTGACAATATAAACGATAAGCCGAAAAAAACAGCAAACAGTAAATTAATTTAAAAAGTAGTTGACGGCTTCAACGAAAACAGTTTAATAGCGCCCGTCTTCAAGGGAACCGAAAAGACGAAAGAAATGAAAGACACGCCTCGATAGCTCAGTCGGTAGAGCAGGGGATTGAAAATCCCCGTGTCCCTGGTTCGATTCCGGGTCGAGGCACCATCTTTCAGTACTTATTTAGAATAAGTGTTTACGCTATTTACAAGTAAATATTTATTCGGTGCCAAGATAGATAGTGCATATGTTTAAACATAGTTTGACATTATTTATCGCACACGTTTTCGTGTGCCGACTTAGCTCAGTTGGTAGAGCAACTGACTTGTAATCAGTAGGTCGCCAGTTCGACTCCGGCAGTCGGCACCATTAATTCCGAAAGGAAGAAAAAAAACCTTAGCAGCATCGCTAAGGTTTTTTTTCGTCTTAATTTTAAGACAACGAACTGACCTACTGATGAATCAGTAACTAAGTAGATTGGCATTTGGCACCAATTATCAGATAAGCCCAACATTAATTGGGCTTTTTTGATTCCAATATCAAAATTTCACTTTAATTTTTGTTGAAATCCAATCAAGGCAAAATTCTTCTATACGCCAAGATTCCTGAGATGAAATTGATTTATATGTAGAGCTAGATTGATGAGCTTTAACAAAAGCTTTATGTCTATTAACTAAAACAGGGAGCTAGCCTCCCATGAATTAATTGCAAACCTATAGAAATACATAGCCGGTTCTAATACAGATTTTCTCTCTAAAGCTTCAGAGATCAAAGTGCGGCGTACCCTAGGTTTAATAAGCGATTATGTGAATCATCATTAAATACATTATAAAAAGACTTGTAGTAAGCTGTAAGCGCATCATCAACTTTATTCAACAAGAAATAACATTTCCCCACGTTACCATACATAGGTCCATCGCCTTTCTTATCCAAATTTTCCGTACTTAATACCTCTTCTTCAGAGTATTTTTTTATAAAAATGGCTAATGCTTTTTCAATGTTATCCGGGTTTAAACTATCCCTATAAGCTAATGCTTGATGGTGTTCTATGTTAAATTTGTCTGGCTGGTCTGCTCTTTTTAATAGGTAACATGCTTCTTCACAAATATTTACTGCATCTTGAAATTGTTGTCTAAACCAATGAGTATAAGATTTGACATGGCACAGTCGGATATATTCCTCCTCCTTGTTCTCTATTAATGATTCATATTTTTCTATTAAATCATTAGCAAAGTCCTCCTCACCAAAACTCAACAGCTGTTCTAGCTACACTATCCCATAAAGTTTCAAAATTAGATAAT
>JAYQHI010000013.1:0-55297 GCA_038141035.1 Alteromonadaceae bacterium | reverse complement strand
TAATACCAGCAATAACACGCGCTAAGAAAATAACAAAAGTATTCACCACACCTTGTACTAAAGTTAAGGTCACCATATCACCATTAGCGATATGACTGATTTCATGACCAATTACCGCTTCAGCTTCATCTTGTGTCATGTGATGTAACAAGCCAGTACTGACGGCAACAAGAGCATTATTTTTACTAGCGCCGGTTGCAAAGGCGTTCATATCAGGCGATTCAAAAATCGCGACTTCAGGCATGCCAATATTCGCTTGTTTCGCGTAGCGTTTAACCGTATCTAACAACCATTGTTCAGTGTTGTTTTGTGGTTGTTCAATCACATAAGCACCAACAGAGCGCTTTGCCATCCATTTTGACATGAATAATGAAATAAACGAGCCACCAAAACCAAAAACACTAGCCATCACAAGTAAGCCGCCTAAACCTTGACGGTTAATGCCAAACACTGACATTAAAATACTCATAGTAATACTTAGCACCACCATAATGGCTAAGTTAGTTAATAGAAATAACACAATACGTTGCATTTTTAACTCCCAATAAGGTCACCACAACAATGACATAATATGTCTTATTTTTACAAAATCAACATTATTTTGATTTATATTTTCATTCTTTAAAAATAAAAATGCCACGAACTCAGGCGTGGCATTTTTTAAGTAGAATAAAATCAATAAACCTTAAAATTGACTATAAGTTATCCCTAGGTATAAAGCACGATCTTGAGTGTTATAGCTACTGATAGTTGCATATTCTTTATCAAATAAATTATCAATACGCGTTTGTACTTTAAGCTGATTATTGATTTGATAACTAACACTTAAATTCACTAAATTAAAGCTAGATAACTTAACGGAGCCCACACCCCAAACATCATCATATCGTTTACCATGAAATTGATATTCAGCATAAAAATCAATGTTATTAATGCTGGTATTAAATTTATAGTTAAACTTTTCTTTTGCGCGACGAATTAACTGCTCACCGGTCGATTTATCTTCAGCATCGGTATACGTAGCATTAAATTCATGTTGGCTTTGGCCAGTACGATAAACCGCGCTAAATTCCAAACCGGTAATATCCACTTGTTCTACATTTTCAGAAGTGCTGCCAGTCCAAACAATTAAATCATCAACTTCGGTTTGATAAAGACTTGCCCCTAAGGTAACACCGGCAATTTCAGACTCAACAAACACTTCCATAGTTTTTGAAAACTCTGATGTCAAGTTTGCATTACCACTAAAAGGATAGTACAAATCATTAAAGGTAGGCGCTTTAAAACCGGTACCATAATTAAACACAATGCGCTGATTTTCTGAAAATTGATAGCCAGAGCCTAAGTTATAGGTAGTTTCCGAATCAATATCTTCAACATCGTCATATCTTACCGTTGCTTCAAACGACAACTGGTTATAATTATACAAACCATGAGTAAAAATACCGGTAATATCACGACTCATTTCACTATAATTGGTACCTGATTCTATTTTTTCTTGATAAGTATCAATACCAACATTTATCTGAAAATCAGGATTAATTAAGCTGTTATTAACTAAAGACAGTTGATTACGCTTAGTTTCAAAAATGCTTTGAGAAACGCCATTAGCTAAGCTATCAAGATAGTCTTTACTCTGACCAACTGACACCACTGTAGTGTTATCTACCTCTCAACCGTGCTTTGATAGGAACCTCTTAATAACACGGCATGATTATCTATATCTGGAGCCATTATAAAAACCGTCATATTCATTCTCACCTTCTGATCATTAGTAAATAACCAATCAAGGGTTAACGCAGTATTTATCTTTTGCTGGCCTCTGATCGCTACGGAGAGAAAGTCATAACCATCACGATCATCTTCACCATCATTTTTAACGTCAAAGCCGTCACTTTTTACTTTATTGACATTAACACTAGTAAAACCATCGCCGTGGCTAAATCCTATGCCAGCTTTTAATTGTTGGTATTTATCGCTACCTAAAGTAGCACCGGCAAAAAACTCACCGGCTTGTAATTTACGAGTAAAAATTTGAATAACACCACCAATCGCATCGGATCCCCAAAGGGCCGCTCTTGGTCCTTTAACAATTTCAATCCGTTCGATCATTTCAGGTGAAATAGTATTAAATGTTGCTGTGCCTGATGTTGCCGAACCAATACGCACCGTCAATTAATACTAAGGTATGATCAGAATTAGTGCCGCGCATAAAAACACTGGTGCCTTGCCCTTTGCCACCTGATTTGACAATATCGATACCCGCTACGGTCGATAATAAGTCACTAATGGATTGTGCTTGGCTTAATTCGATATCCGCGCGCGTGATAACAATTTGCGATGTTAAAACTTGGTCAATATTCATTGCTGAACGTGTCGCGGTAACTGAAATTTTTTCGATATCATCAGCACTCGCTTGATTCGTATTTGCTTGTGCTGAAACTGCACTCATCGTCGACATAATCGCTAAAGCAATTAACGATTTTGAGCTGATCTTTAGTTGGTTGTTACTGATTAATGAATTGGTATTGTGGTTGTTGTGTATCTTAGTATTTAAGTTATGTAAGTTCATTTTACCTCGTCCTATGACGCCCACCGCATCATGTTGGTAAATAATGATTTTCTTAATCACTATTTACATGAAGAAAGTTGTAGGTAGTCGGGCTAATATTTTTCAACGGGCATAACACACGTTAAAAACAATAATTACCGTTGCGGGGCAGCGTTGAAATTTCATCAACTTCCCCTACTACTTTCAATTAATAACAGGCATCCTGCCCATAGACTAATGATCAGATAACGCTGATCTCGTTAAATCGATATCACGGCATAATTGTTCAACGCCAGTTAACATTCTGGGGCTAAATCTATGCAGTAAATCGGCATTTACGCGAATAAAAGCATTGGCTTTTACCGCTGGAATTTCCGGCCAGTTTTGCCATGCAATTTTAGGCTGCACGGTTTTTGATTTTTCATCTGGTAGAATAATCAATTGTGGTTGAGCCACCATGACATTCTCAATACTGATCAAGGGATAATCGGTTGGGTTGTTGGCAAAAACATTTTCCCCTGACAGATCTCAACTAATTGATGGATCCAAGTATTTTTATTAATCGTCATCATAGGCTCAGGCCATAACTGATAAAACACTTTAATTTGCTGTTTACCTGCATTTTGCTGACGCAGCTTAGCTAATTGTTGTTCAAACTTAACCGCAACTTGCTCTGCCACTTCAGGCTTATTAACAATGCCACCAAAATAACGTAACTCTTTGGCAACATCGTCAATTTTATCGGGCTGACTATAAACAATATTTAATCCTAACCTTGCAAGTTGTTCTAGATCTGTCGCTTTATTGCCCGATCGCCAAGCAAAAACAACATCGGGTTTTAACGCTAAAATATTTTCAACCTGCATGCCATAATAACCACCAACACGGGGAATAGCTTTTGCTGCTTCAGGATGATCAGCATAATCAACTGTGCCAACAATTTGTTCACCAACACCCAGTTCAAATAACATTTCAACAATATGTGGTGCTAACGCAACTATTCGCATTGCAGATGCTGTTTTATCTGTCGATGCTTGTGCTAATGTACTTTGGCTAAAAGCCAAACACAGGCTAAAAAGCAGTAGAAAAACACGCATTAATAATCAAAGCCTTTTTGCGCTTTTACGCCTGCATCAAAAGCATGTTTAACATTACGGACTTCGCTGACAGTATCCGCTAATTCAATTAATTTACGGTGAGCGGCTCGGCCAGTAACAATCACTGACTGCTTTTTTGGACGATTAGCGATAGCCGTAAGCACTTCTTCTAAATCAACATAATCATAGGTAACCATGTAAGTTAACTCGTCTAATAACACGACATTAACGCTTTCATCGGCAAGTAATTTATTCGCGGCTTGCCAAGCTAATTGTGCCGCTGCCGTATCTGATTCACGGTTTTGTGTTTCCCAAGTAAAACCGGTTTTCATGTAAGTAAAAGGCACGCCAACACTTTCTAATAAGTTACGCTCGCCACATTCCCAGCCACCTTTAATAAACTGAACAACGCCCGCTTTTAAACCATGACCAACAGCACGAGTAACAACACCAAAACCTGAAGTAGATTTACCTTTACCATTGCCGGTGATCACTTGAAAAACCCCTTGCTCGGTTTGCGCTTTAGCAATGCGTTCGTCAACTTTTTCTTTTAAACGTTGTTGGCGCGCTTGGTGTTTATCGGCTTTATTGGCATCGCTGTTAGTTTGGCTTTCATCAATATCAGCTTGCTCGGTTTTTTTCTCTGTCATGGTCATTCCAATAATTATCGATTTTCTTAATGTTCGTTTTTAATAATGTCGCTGATTTTATCTATCGCTAAATAGTCACGACAAACATCAGCAAGCTTGTTCAGTTGCTGTTCTCGATGACTATCTAAGTCAACATAGCTATCAAGTTTACAATCGGGTTTTAGCCAATTTAAGATCTGTTCTGTTACGGCAACTGAGTCAAACAAGCCATGTAACATACGTGCCGATGATTTGACCATCGGTAGAAATTACGCCATCAATATGTTCCCCGTTAGGGTGATTATCAAAACTGACGATAGGTGTTAAATCACCGATATTGGTTGTAACACCACAATGAATTTCATAGCCGGTTATTGGGCAGCTTTTGGCATTAATAGTTAATGTCCCTTGACACTTTCAGTCAGGTTTTATTGTTTGTAAGTTCAGTCGTCACCGCCAATAAATTTAAACCGTTGATTTCTTGGGTAGAAGATTCAATACCATTAGGATCACTAATTGTTTGCCCTAACATTTGATATCCACCACAAATGCCTAATACTTTACCACCATAGCGACAGTGCTGCTGAATTTGCTGTTGCCAACCTTGTGACGTTAAAAAGCTTAGATCGGCAATCACATTTTTACTGCCGGGCACTATGATCAAATCGCAGGCTGGAATTTTTTCACCAACACGAACATAGCTTAAATTCACCTGCGGATTTAACCGTAAACTGTCAAAGTCGGTAAGATTACTGGATATGTGGTAACAATAAAACACAGAGATGAAACTTCACTTGCTCTGCTTGTTTGGCTAAAACATTGTCAACGGCAATTGCATCTTCAGCATCCAGTGCTAACTCATGTAAATAAGGTAAAACTCCCAGTACTGGCTTACCGGTTTTTTGCTTCTAACCAATCAAGCCCTGATTGTAAAAGTGCAATATCGCCACGAAAACGATTGATCACAAAACTTTTAACGCGCGCCTGCTCTGACTCACTTAATAACGCTAAGGTGCCAACTAAATGGCAAAAACCCCACCTTTATCAATATCTGCAATGATGATCACTGGGCAGTCAACCGCTTCGGCATAGCCCATATTGGCAATGTCATTTTCACGTAAATTAATTTTCAGCTGGGCTACCCGCCCCTTCCACCATGATCAGATCAAAGTCATCAACTAAACGTTGATGAGACGCTAACACCGCCGACATCGCGATTTTTTTATAGTCGTGATAACTTTGTGCTTCCATGTTAGGAAATAGCTTTGCCATGAATGATCACTTGTGCGCCAGTATCACTGTTAGGCTTTAATAAAATAGGATTAAAATCAACCCGTGCAGGTACTCTTGCCGCCACCGCTTGTAACGCTTGCGCACGGCCAATTTTCACCACCATCTTCAGTTACGGCATAACTGTTTAACGCCATGTTCTGCGGTTTAAACGGCGCAACTTGATAACCTAAGTCAGAAAAACGCGGCAGGCACAAGCCAGCTACCAAAGTACTTTTACCGGCATACGATGTCGTACCTTGCACCATTAACGTTTTCATAGCGGCCAGCGATTTATTTGTTTTCAATCACTTTTCCCACCAGGGTTTCACCGCTGTCACTGACGGTTTGATTTGTAACGGTGACTTCGCGGTTAACGGTAAACCGGCAAAAACAAAATCCACTTGCACAGCCAGTTGCGCAATTTCTTGATGTAACCAACCCGCTTGATCAACAAATTCCCTCGCGATAACTCGCCTATGGCACAATACCGTGACCAACTTCATTACTCACTAAAATAATATTGCTGTTTGAGGCTTCTAACGCGGCTAATAATGCGGCTTTTTCCTGCTGAAAATAAGCTAAATCATGCTGACATAAACAATTACTTAACCACAAGGTTAAGCAGTCAATTAACAAACAAGTGTTGTCTTTATTATGCTGATTAATGGTGTCAGCTAACTGCAACGGGCTTTCAATTATTCGCCAAGTATCCGGTCGATTAGCTTGATGATGTGCGATACGAGCCGCCATTTCTTCATCATCGGCTTTAGCTGTCGCAATATAAACCACTTCTTGTTTTGACGCTTTTGCTAACTGCTCTGCTAAACGACTTTTACCTGAACGGGCACCACCAATGATAAGGTGTACTTTAGCCATGAAAATTCCTGTTGTTTATTCTAAAAAGAGTTAAAAATAATAAGCGATAAATAAATCACAAGTTCACTGCCAATTTGCGCAGCGCCTAAGCAATCACCGGTAAAACCACCAAGTTGCTTGTTAAACCAAATTATCAATAACAGGCGAGTTATCAATAAAAAAACAATCAAAAGTAGCGCTTGTTCTAGGCTAACTTGCTGGCAAAAAACAGCCACAAATAACACCACTAAGCCGGTGAATAATAAAACCAGTAAACTCGTCAATGATAGCTGATTCGCTATTGGCTTAACTTTTGATTTAGCATCCTCACTCACGTAAAGCCATACTAAAAATCAAACTGGTAGCCAGTGTAACGACTTAAGCGTATTAGCAAGCAATAAGACAAAACCAATGTAAACAGCCGAGTTAGCAAGTACTAACAAACTTTGATATTTTAATAATAAAACCAAAACTAAAGCTGCAGCGCCATAAGTTCCTAAACGGCTGTCTTTCATGATATTCAGCTTTTGCTCTGCACCCAACCACCACCAAAACCATCCCAGACATCAGCCCAGCCATCTTCATGGAAAGCCCCCGTTAACAACAAGTTGCAAGCCATAGTTAAAATAACCGCAATTTCTAGGTGGTAAAATTAATTGGGTTAGGTAAAAAAACAACCGCCAACAGCCCACCAATAAAACAGCCGACCAAGGCAAAATAACGACTCGCCTCTGATAACATCGCCGGTTTTACCGTTTCAGGTAATGTCACAGGAATGCGAGTAAAAAAGCTCAATGCTAATAGCCCAAGCTGATATTGCTGTTTTAACATGACAATTGGGTTATTTAACACTAATTAACTCGCCCTTTCGTTATCAACCACATTGGTAACCGCTGCTTGAGAAAAACTGGCCATCTCATTATAAAAACCAACAGCCGCTTGCAACAAAGGTAAAGACAAAGCCGCTCCGGTGCCTTCACCTAAACGTAAACCTAAATTTAACAAAGGCTTAACATCTAAATAAGCCAACATTTTTTTGATGTCCTTGCTCACCTGAGCAATGAGCAAAAATAAGATATTCTTTAATATTAGGTTAATTTTTATCGCCACCATTGCTGCGGCAGTACAAATAAAACCATCCACCACTACCGCAATTTTTTGCTCGGCAGCCGCTAACATAGCGCCGGTAATTTGCACTATTTCAAAACCACCAATACTGGCCAATAAATCATAGGATCCGGCTAATGCTGAGCATGTAAACTTAATGCTTGTGTCACCACTTGTTGTTTACGTAGTAGCACCTCATCTGTAACGCCAGTACCTTTACCAACGGTTTTGCTCGCCGGTAAATTCATGATTGCTGACATGATGGCAGCAGCCACTGTCGTATTATTGCCGATACCCATTTCACCAAACGCGATAAGATCACAGCCGTTGTTAACTTTTTCTGTAACTAGCGCTTTTGCATAACTAAAGCCTTGTTCAACTTGTGATCGGCTCATTGCCGGCGCTAAATTTATCGCTTGTGTTATATCACCCAATCTTTGATTAACAACCGCTAAACCGGACTCAGGTGAGATCAGTGTACCGGCATCAACCACGGTCATTTGCCAACCTAACTGCCGACAAAAAACATTAATGGCGGCACCACCATAAGCAAAATTAGCCACCATTTGGCTAGTCACTTCACTTGGAGCAATTGACACACCTTCAGCAGCAACACCATGATCGCCAGCGAAAACAATTAATTCCGGCTGTTTAATTTGAGCTGTAAAATCGCTGAAAGCTATCGGCTCTGACGAAATATTGTTTTGTTGCGCTAACTTTTTAGTTAATTGAATTTGGCACAACTGTTTAGCTAAACTTTCTAAATCACCTAATGCGCCTAGCGGCTTAGTTTTATCATCAATTTTCGCCTGTAGCTGACTATTATAAGCCTGAGTTAATGGTTCAATTAAAAACATACAATTCCAAAAAATATGACTGAAAAAAACTAAGTCGATTTATGCTTACGAAAATACAATAAGCTTAAAAAAAACAAGCTACCAATAGCTGCTGTGATCACACCAACAGGTAGTTCTTGATTGGTTAAAATTACCCGAGATAAAACATCTACCCAGATCATAAAAACACCACCCACTAAGGCGGTTAATAACAAGCCGGCGCTAGTACCTTGAGAAATAAAAAAAAACGTACAATATGTGGGATCATCAAACCAACAAAACCAATTCCTCCACATAACGACACTAAAGTAGCGGTTAGTAACGAACTTAATATCAACATCATCATGCGAAAACGGTTCACGTTGATCCCTAAGGTAGTGGCACTTTCATCACCTAATAACATGGCGTTTAATTGGCGACGATACGCCAACATAAAAATAATACATAAAGAGATAACAACTGCCGGAAACAATAAATTATCCCAGCTGGCTCGAGCAAAACTACCTAAGGTCCAAAATAAAATAGAGGTGACCGCTTGCGGATCAGTTAAATAAAGCATTAACGAGGTAAAAGAGCTAAACAAAAAGAAAGTGCAACCCCTGCTAATAACATCGACTCAACCTGATGTGATTGTTTTGAGCCAGCAATCAGCAACAAACATAACATCGCCACTAAGCTACCTAAAAAAGCCGCTACTGACATGGCAATGCCACTATTTATTCCTAAAAGCACCACTAAAATCACCACCCCAAATGAGGCTCCTGATGAAATACCAAACAAATAAGGATCAGCCAGCGGGTTACGGGTCACCGTTTGCAAAATAAGCCCTGACATCGCTAAGCCAGCACCAGCTAAAAAGGCTAATAAAGTACGCGGCATACGTAGTTGCCAAATGATTTTATCAACAAAGGCATAAGGGCTAGTTTCAGCTTGATTAAGTAACTGAGTTGAGAAGTTACTAAATAAATTTTCGATCACTTCCACAAAGGATATTTGCGCGGCACCAAAAGATAAGGCCAAGATAAAACTCAATAAACTCATCACCATTAATAAAACCACAAAAATATTGGCTTTTATATTCACCGAAGAGGCTTTAAGCATGGCTTTCCCCTTTTGGTGTATTTTCTAATCCTTGCTGATAACCATAAAAATAGGTGATATGAGGAATAGTTTTCTGCTCACATTGCGGATGCACACTCACTTGGGCACAAACACCAAAAACTTGCGACAACATCTCGCTGGTGATCACCTCAGATGGTGTTCCTTGGCTGACTAATTTCCCTTGGTTTAAAACTAATAATTGATCACACATGGCGCTAGCTAAGTTGAGATCATGAAACGACGCCAGCACCGTAATACCTAATGATTTAGCTAGTTCCATGATTTGAATTTGATATTTAACATCAAGATGACTAGTCGGCTCATCCATAATTAGCAAACTCGGCTTTTGCACAATTGCCCGGGCAATTAAAGCACGTTGTTTTTCACCACCGGATAAATGCTCAAACGCTTGCTGACTTTTATTTCGCAAACCTACCTGTTCAAGTGCGGTATCAACTTCTTGTTTTTCTTGCTGCTTGTTCGCGGTAAATAAACCTTGATGCGGTACTAAACCTAAAGCAACCACATCATAAACCGACAAGTTAAACTGACTTGGTGATTCTTGTAGCACAACAGCCACTTGTTGAGCATAATCACGTGGACTAATTTGCCAAATATTTTGTTGCTGAAACAACACCGCGCCTTGATTTGGTTTTAAATAACGGTACAAACAACGTAATAAACTTGATTTACCAGCACCATTGGGCCCTAACAAGCCAGTAAAGCTACCTGCGTTAATTGCAAAATTAATATCATCTAAAATCAGATGTTGCTCAGCCTGCCACGACAAATGCTGGCAAGTTAATAATGGTATTTGCTGTTGCGTTGGTAATTGTGTTTCTGTCACTTATAGAGTGCTTAATGTGCTAATAGTTTAAAAACGTAAATCATCAAAACAAGCACAGGCTGACAGCAAAACAAAAACACTCAAATAACAACAATGTTAAGTTAATGTTTTTGAATACAATGTCCGAGTGACCCGCTCGACCTTGTTAGTTAGAGACTTAAAGCCTCTTGATGATGGTATTTTGGTTGGTATCCTGACTGACAGCTTCCCGGCGTATTCCTTCCCAATGTTGACACATCAGTGGTTTAATAAATATACGCTGCTCTGTTTACAGTTGCGGGCACAGTTGTGGAATTTCACCACATTCCCTGAGTTTACTCTTCAATTAAATTTGCTAAGTAAAGCTCACCAAAACGATGGCGGCAATTATCCCTAGCTTGCGATGAGATAGCAAGTTTTGCGAAATGAATGGTTAAAAAATAATTTTTGGCCAAGCCTGTTGTTCTTCATGAAAGACATCAATGCGAATAAGGCCGGCATAAGGAATATCAAATACCGATAAATGCTGACTTTGTTTTATATCTAAGCCCACCACTCGCGCCAACAAATGTTTGATCACACCAGCATGAGTAATCGCTAAACTATTACCGGCAGTTTTTTGTGTTAGCCAAGCTTGCCACCATGAGTCAATGCGCTGACTAAATTCAGCCATGCTTTCTCCATTTGGAGGTGTATGTTGCCAAGGGTTTTGCCAAAAATTACCTAAAGTGGTTTGTTCAGTTGAGGTTGATTGCCATAAAGTTTCAAACAGCTGACCATCCCAGTCACCAAAGTTCATTTCTTTTAACAATGACGATGTTTGTAAGCTCAACTGTTGTTGTTTCGCAAACTGCTGTGCAAAAACACAACAGCGTGATAATGGCGAACTAAATAACTGATTAATTTGAGGTAACTGTTTTACTTTTTCAGCTAATTGCCGTTTACCCATACTCGATAACAATAGATCAGTGTGACCTGCTAAAACATGCTTTTGTTCAAGCTCACCATGACGTAATAAATAGAGTGTATTTTGCAAAAAATGCCTTTATTGTTGTTTTAACCAGTAGTTTAATTTCTCAAGCACTAAGTCTTTATCAATCGGCTTAGTTAAATAATCGTTCATGCCGGCAGCAAGACATTTTTCTCGGTCTCCTTGCATCGCATTTGCTGTCATCGCCACAATAGGAATACCGATATTATTATTACCCGCTTGCCCTTGTCTTATTTGCTCTGTTGCTTGATAACCATCCATAACAGGCATTTGGCAATCCATTAAAACTAATGAAAAGCTATGATCTTGGTTCAGCTTATCAAGTGCCTCTTGACCGTTGATTGCCACTTCACATGGCATGCCTATTTTATCTAAAACGCCTTTTGCCACCATCTGATTAACACGGTTATCTTCAACTAATAAAACTTTACTGTTATCAGGCCAAGAAATGGTTAGCTCATCTGGTTTATCTATCGTTTTATTTAAACTTTTTATATAGTGCTTGGTGATCAAAGGGTCGGCATTTGATAAGGCTAAACCATCATCCGCAATAATATTTAGCGCATTAAATAGGTCAGAGCTCGTTGCCGGTTTAGGAAAGTAAGCACTAAAACCTAAACCGGCAAATAATTTGGCATCACCTTGTGCGTTCATTGATGTCATCATCACTAACTTCATGGTATTAAAGCGTATATCCCCTCGTAGCGCTTTAGCAAGCTGAGCGCCATCCATATTTGGCATTTGCATATCTAAGATAGCAACATCAAATAACGGTGTATCTGACTCAACTCGTGCCTTACACAAATTAAGCGCCGCTTCTGCACTATCAACACAAGTCGCCATTATCTGCCAACTAGTTAATTGTTTACTTAATACCTCTCGATTAGTCTGATTATCATCAACCACTAATACCGAGAAATTTTTAAGATCAACCGACGGCATCAAAGGTGACTTGTGACGATTTACCTACTTTAACATCACATATAAAAAGGCTTCCTTGTCCTTCATCACTCATTAAACTAACGTCGCCATCCATGCACTGACATAACTTTTTAACAATAGCTAACCCCAAACCGGTTCCACCAAACTTACGCGTCGTTGAGGAATCTACCTGATTAAAACTTTCAAATAAATGCCGCTGGTTTGCTTTTGAAATACCAATCCCTGTATCTTTGACACTAATACGCAAACGCCAATTCGCTGCATCATCTGGTATCAATGCCAGTGTAATGAGTACTTCTCCTTGATGGGTAAATTTAATCGCATTACTCACTAAGTTAGTGATGATTTGGCGAATACGATTAGGATCACCAACAATCAAAGGCTCAACCACAGCAACACTATCAACAATTAACTCTAAGCCTTTATGTTCTGCTTGTTGCACTAAGGCATCAGCACATTCACTTAATAGCGTATTGATATCAAAATTAATCTTTTCTAATTCAAGTTTGTTGGCGTCAATTTTAGAAAATCTAAAATATCATTAATTAAAAACAATAAAGAATCGGCACTACTTTTAGCTACCGAGACTTGATGCTTTTGATTGTCATCAAGCGGGGTATCCGCTAATAAATCTAACATGCCCACCACACCATTCATCGGTGTTCTGATCTCATGGCTCATGCTGGCTAAAAATTCATTTTTAACTTTTGTTGCTTGTTCTGCTACTTCTTTGGCTTGTGTTAACGCAAGCTCTGTTTCAACTCGAACTGTAATATCATAATTCAAACCAACAACGGTATGAGAGACACCTTCGTTATTTTTGATTACCGTGGCTAAGGCTTTAATATAACGAATATTGCCATTAGGTTGGATCACTCTAAATTGGGTATCAAACTTTTGTTTACCTTTAATAGCTAACTGTAATTCGTTTGCCGTTCGTTCAATATCTTCTGGATGCAAACATTTTTCCCAGGCTTCATAAGCACCGATAAATTCTGTTTTATTAACGCCATATAAGCGGAACATCCAATCGTCCCAAGTTAACTCATTGGTCAGAACATTAAATTCCCAAATACCAATACCAGCAGAATCAGCGGCTAAATTCATCCGGCGATTTTTATCAATCATTTCTTGAGCGATTTTTTTCTTTTCGCTGATATCTTGAAATGAACCATAAAGTTTAACGCACTTACCGTTTTCAAATTTAGCTTTACCATAAGAAGCTACCCAAATAGAGTTTCCTTTAGCCGTTATCAATTCCAACTCTGTCTCAAAAGGAATCCCCTTATTTATTGCTTGCTCCACTAAAGCAACAATGGTATCTCTACTTTTCCCTTCTTTATAAAAATTAATCCCTGTTGCTAATTCTGGCTGATAATCTGCAGGCACTTCGTGGATTTCTTTGGTCATATCTGACCAAACAACTTCGTTACTAATTAAATCAACTTCCCAAGCCCCAATTCGTCCTTGACGGCTCATTTCTTCCATCAAGTTTTGTTGAGAAATCATCTTTTGTTGATTTTTTTCCCGTGATAACTCATTGGCAATCCACTGAGAAATCAACTGAATAAGCTCTAAATCATTACTACTAAATGGCTTGCTATGAACATCAGGGCTGCTGAAATTGAGGTACCATAGCGCTCACCATCAACAACAATTGGGCAACCGATATAACTTTCCAAACCAAAGTTATCATAACAAGGATGATTTTTGATTTCGCTTTCACCAACATGATCAAAGGCTATCGGTTTATCAGCAAATAAAGTATGAATACAATAAGTATTATCAACGTCAAAAGTAGCGCCTATGGCTAATTCATTGTTTGGTGATTGCGCATACTTAATGGTGTAAGTGTTATCAGCTATTTCGCTAATAATACCAAAGGGAAGATGAAAAAATTCACAACCTAGCGCTAATAACTGCTGAGCTTTATCGGTTAAATTAAACTTAGGGTCAGCAATAACACCATGAATTGCCCCTAATGCAAAACTCATTTGTTTTTGTTCGGTAATTTCATTTTGAATTACCATGTAACTGATCACTTTATCACGATGTGAAATCGGTACTACTGTGGTATCTAACCAGTACTTCCAACCTTTAGCATCCATATTACATAATTCATGCTTCCAAACCTCACCACGCTGAATATGATCGTGCATTTCATCGAATAAAGCTTTGGGGTGTTCGTCTGAGCCCAAAACGCCTTGATGTTGGCCTAATATTTCTTGTTGACTAAAACCGTATAACTGACAAAACTTTTCATTAACATATTGAATTTTATGTTTTAAACTAACTCGAAAAACAATGGAATGCTTATTAATGGCATATTCAAAGTCAGCAACTTTATTTTTTTCTTTTCTTAGTTTTAGATAACTTTCACTAACAATGGTGGAAATACGTTTAAAAGCAAAATAAGTAAAAAATGCCAAAAACAACAACGTTAGCAACCATAAAATCATAATTGCTTTTTCAATGGCGTCGATATTTTTTGTTGACTCTGTCTCCATGGTTTTAACAATAAAATCTAAACGTTCAAGCAAATCTTCAACTTGTTGCTCTTGCATTTCTAATTGAATATAGAAATTTACATCAGTAACGTTTTTCGTTTGTGCTATTTTTATCGCATTATCAGAAAATTGCATTATCCGCTGATGAAGGGGTCTACCGATTGAAAAAATAAGCCACGAATATTCACCAATAATGGCTCACTTCCGCTAATTAATTGATGGTGGTTACTTTTAAGCTGATTAACTATCATGATGATTTTATTAGCATAACTTGCAATATTTTCACCGGTAAGTAATGACTCTTTATAGCGATAAACAGACAAACTGAGTTTTTGAGATAACATCCGCTGCTGTCCTGCGACGTTAATTAATGAGGCATCTTTTTTTTGGTTATTTATGCACTGTTTTAAGGTAATAAAAGCACCGGATAATAAAATTAAAACCAACAGCAAACTCAACACGTATGATTTTTTTACTTTTAATAGTAAATGTTGTAAACCCAGCATTTATTTTCCCTAATCCGCCTACTCACTAACCAACTCTGTTTACTATTGCATTTACATCAAATTTATTCCAGATTTTATTCTGAACCTTTATAAAATAATGGCTCTCCCTTTTAAGTTAAGTTAAAATCAATAACTGGTAAAACGGCCTGACAAAAAATACAACTATTTCATATATAAAAGACTGTAAGCAAGTTAACGCTAACACCTTAATTTAAAAGGCGTAACTATACTTATGAACTTTTTGTCTCGATCATGAAGTATATGCAGACAGATAAAAAATAGTTGTTATAATGTGTACTGTTTTTGATACCTAATAATACTAATAAAACATAAACGGTTATCAATTTTCAGACAAAAACTCTCAAAAATTAATTTAAGGATTGACGATATGTTAACCGGCACAACTGCGTGGCAAGAACTTGAAGCTCACTTTAGAGCAACGGAATCAGTTCATATGCGCGACCTCTTCAAAGCAGATGACAAGCGTTTTGCTAACTTCTCTTTAACCGCAGGCGCAATTTCACTAGATTACTCCAAAAATCGTTTAACGGATGAAACATTACCTTTATTAATTCAATTAGCAAAAAACGCTAACCTTGAAAACATGCGCGATAAGATGTTTGCTGGTGAAGAAATCAACTTCACTGAACAACGTGCTGTTTTACATACCGCATTAAGAAACTTTTCAGGCAAGCCAGTATTAGTTGATGGCAAAGACGTTATGCCAGAAGTAACGGAAACCTTAGCTAAAGTTAAAGCTTATGTTGAAGCGGTTTCAAATGGTCACTTAACCGGTTATACCGGCAAAGCATTTACTGATGTCGTCAGTATTGGTATTGGTGGCTCGTTCTTAGGGCCAAAAATTATGTCTGAGGCGTTAAAGCCTTATCAACAAAAGCAACTAAAAGTACACTTTATTGCTAACGTTGACGCTTGCCATATCAGCGATGTTTTAGCAACATTAAACCCTGAAACGACTTTGGTGATCACCTCATCAAAAACGATGACAACTCAAGAAACCTTATGTAATGCCAATACCGCAAAAGACTGGTTCTTAGCCAATGCTCCTGTTGAAGCGGTAGCAAAACATTTTGCTTGTGTTTCTTCAAATATTGCCGGAGCTAAAGATTTTGGTATTTTAGAAGAAAATATTTTCCCTATGTGGGACTGGGTTGGTGGTCGTTATTCAGTATGGTCTGCTATCGGCTTACCTTTAGCCTTATCAGTAGGTTTTGATAATTACCAAGCTTTCCTTGAAGGTGCTTTTGAAATGGATGAGCACTTTCAAAGTGCACCATTAGAGCAAAAACATGCCAGTAATCATGGCGTTATTAGGTATTTGGTACCGTAACTTTCACGGTGCACAATCACATGTGTTATTACCTTATTATCACTATTTACGCGGTTTACCGGCTTACGTTCAGCAATTAGACATGGAAAGTAACGGTAAAGCAGTTACTACCAATGATGAAAATGTTGATTATGCAACTGGCCCAATTATTTGGGGTAGCGAAGGTACTAATGGCCAGCATTCATTCCATCAGTTAATTCACCAAGGTGATACCTTAATTCCTGCTGATTTTATGTTGCCGTTAAAACCATTTCATGATGTCGCTAATCATCATGACATGTTAGCGTCTAACTGTTTTGGTCAAACACAAGCGTTAATGGAAGGGCAAACTCAAGCGCAAATTAAAGCGGCATTAAGCAATACCGGTTTGTCTGAAGCTGAAATTAACACCTTATCATTACACAAAGAAATGAAAGGCAATAAGCCAAGCAATACTCTATTATTTAACGAACTTTGCCCGAAAACCTTAGGTAACTTAATTGCCTTATACGAACACAAAGTGTTTGTTCAAGGGGTAATTTGGCAAATTAACTCATTTGACCAATGGGGTGTTGAATTAGGTAAAGCTTTAGGTAACCAAGTATTAGCGAAAATTTCTGATAAAAACGCTGAGTTGACGATGGATAGTTCAACTAATGCTTTAGTTGATATTTACCGTAAATCTCGCGGTTAATAAAACAGAAAACTACAGCAAATTAAAAAAAACCGATAACAGCAATGTTATCGGGTTTTTTATTCACTAAGATTACAATTTACACATCAAACTCAATCTCGCAACTTGTATCTCGCAACTCGTATCTCGTAACTTGTATCTCGTAACTTGTATCTCGTAACTTGTATCTTGTATCTCGTAACTTGTATCTTGTATCTTGTATCTTGTATCTTGTAGCTTGTAACTTGCAGCTTATTAGAGCTTAAACATGACGAACATGAAAAACATGCTCAACACCAGATATTGCATCTAACAATTGTTGAGTTGGTAATTGTTCAATATCTAAAATAGTATAAGCAATATCATCACGGCTCTTATTCACCATATCCAAAACATTAATGTTTAAGTCGGCTAATAAGTTAAGTACCGTACCTAAAACCTTAGGAACGTTATCGTTAGCAAACGTTATACGATAACCTGTGGTGCGCTCCATACTTACTGCTGGAAAGTTAACGGAATTAACAATGTTGCCATTGTCTAAAAAATCCACCAATTGTTGCGCGCCCATTACCGCACAGTTTTCTTCAGCTTCAACGGTACTTGCCCCTAAATGTGGAAACAAAATCGCTTTTTCATGTTTAATCAATGCTTCACTTGGGAAATCAGCAATATAAGCACCTAATTTACCGGTATCTAAAGCATTAATCACCGCCGCTTCATCAACTAATTCGCCACGTGCTAAGTTAATTAATTTAGCGCCATCTTTAATCGCAGCAAAGGCTTCGTCATTCATAAAACCACGGGTTGCTTCTAACATTGGAACATGTAAGGTAACAAAATCAGAGCGTGCTAATAATGAGTTTAAGTTGTCAGCTTTATTAACTTGGCTTGATAAACGCCAAGCCGCTTCAACGCTTAATTTAGGATCATAACCAATAACTTTCATCCCTAAGCTTAGTGCAAGATTAGCCACTTTTGCACCAATTGCGCCTAAGCCAACCACACCTAAGGTTTTGCCTTCTAACTCACCACCACCGTATTGTTTTTTACCGGCTTCTACTTTTTTATGTAGCTCATGGGCATCGGTTTCACCGGCTAATGAGTCAACATAATTCATACTTTGGGTAATACCACGTGAGCCCAATAATAAACTAGCACAAACTAATTCTTTCACGGCATTAGCATTCGCGCCTGGGGTATTAAATACCACAATACCTTGATGGGTATAATCGCTAACGGGAATGTTATTTACGCCGGCACCTGCACGAGCAATTGCCAAGACTGAGTCAGGTAAGGTTTCATCGTGTAATTTATGGCTACGTAATAAAATGGCATCAGGAGCGGCTTCGTCAGCAGAAACACGATAAGTATCTTTTGGGAAATGATCTAAGCCTTTGCTGGCTATATTGTTATAGGTTCTAATTGTTTTCATATTGTCGACTTCTTATTTATTTTTTATCGTTATAATTTTGTATTTAGGTTATAAACGTTTTATAGAGTTAGTCGAAGCGCAGACAGTTATAGTGACAATACATCACCATAACTGAATAATACCTGCTTCAATAGACACTGTTCATGTTAAACGGTAACGTTTATTTGGTTACTTCTTGGTAAGCCCAAGTTAACCATGGTAATAAGGCTTCTAAGTCAGCTTGCTCAACCGTTGCCCCACACCAAACACGTAAACCTGCTGGTGCATCGCGGTAAGCACCAATATCAAAAGCTACTTCTTCCGCTTCTAATAATTTAACAATTGCTTTTACTTGTGCTTCATCGGCTTTTAACTGAAAACAAACACTGGTATTTGAACAAATATCAGCACTTTCAGCTAAGAAATCAATCCAATCATTTTCAGCAACAAAATCAGTAAATACTTTTAAGTTAGCTTCACTTTTAGCAATGGCAGCAGATAAACCACCGATGTTATCGACCCAAGTTAAAGCATCAAGGTAATCTTCGACACATAACATTGAAGGTGTGTTAATGGTTGCACCTTCAAAAATACCACCAACAAGTTTTCCGCCTTTAGTTAAAGAGAAGATTTTTGGCATTGGCCAGCTTGGTGTATAAGACTCTAAACGCTCAACCGCACGTGGGCTCAAAATTAACATACCATGAGCACCTTCACCGCCAAGCACTTTTTGCCAACTAAAAGTTGCAACGTCAATTTTATCCCACGCCATCTCCATAGCAAAAACAGCACTGGTTGCATCACAAATGGTTAAACCGGTACGCTCATCACTGATCCAATCGGCATTATTTACTTTAACGCCCGAGGTGGTACCGTTCCAAGTAAAAATAATGTCGTGGTCGGGATTAGCTTGGCTAAAATCAGGTAACTGGCCATAATCAGCCGAATATGACGTCGCATTTTCTAACTTCAGTTGTTTCGCAACATCGCTTGCCCAGCCAGCACCAAATGATTCCCAAGAAAAAACATCAACCGGACGTTGGCCTAATAAAGACCACATTGCCATTTCCATAGCGCCGGTATCAGAACCAGGTACTATCCCTACTTTGTAACCTTCAGGCAATTCTAATAAACGAATTGTTTCATCAATCGCCAGTTTTAATTGGTTTTTACCTAAACTACTGCGGTGTGAACGCCCTAATGAAGCCGTATTTAACGCAGCTAAATTATAACCCGGACGTTTAGTACATGGGCCAGATGAAAAGTTTGGATTAGCGGGTTTAAGGCTAGGTTTCATTGATATTCCTCAAGAAGTAAAGTTAGCGGGAACGATCGCGCTAATTTTTTGCATAAGCAGATTCAAAAAAGTTAACCGATAGTGCCTGAATTTCGGTCAATGCTCAACTATTGAGATGTGAAAATAGTTAAAAAAATAATGAAAAAAAAGAGAATAAAACGCCAAATAAAAAAGCGAGCAGTATTATACGTCTCGCTTTTTTGTCTCATATTATTTAACCTGAACTCGGGATATTTAAGCTCACTACCGCCTATTTAGTCAACGCTGCCGTTTCGGCACCATCAGGCTCTGCTGCATCTAACGGATGACCTTCTTCAATATAGGTATAAAGCTCATCATCGGCATCAACTATTGCGTGGCGTTTTTCCGCTAACAATAAATAAAAGCTCGGTAAAATAAACAAAGTAAAAATAGTGCCAATAAACATACCCGCCACTAAAATAATACCAATACTATTACGTGCTTCGGCGCCAGCACCGGTAACTAATACCAGCGGAAAATGCCCTAAAATCGTTGCAGCTGTCGTCATTAAAATAGGGCGTAAACGGGTCGTCGCCGCTTCTTTTACCGCTTCTAATTTGCTTCGACCTTGCTCTTGCACATGATTAGCAAATTCAACAATTAAAATACCATTTTTAGCGATCAAGCCAATCAAAGTAATTAAACCAATTTGTGAATAGATATTAATGGTTGTCAATTCAACATAAGCAAGCGATAACGCCCCGGAAAGAGCTAATGGCACACAACCTAATAACACCACTAACGGATCTCTAAAGCTATTAAATTGCACCGCTAATACCAAAAAGACAATTAATAATGAAATAGCTAACACCATCACTAAGGTATTGCCTTCTTTGCGTAGCTCACGTGATTCACCAGCATAATCAATACTATAAGTTGCTGGTAGCATTTCTTTGGCCGCCTTTTCTATCGCATTTAGGGCGTTTTCTTTGGTTGAATTTGGCGCCACTAAACCGGTAATGCGAAAAGCGCCTTGTTGCGCAAAGGTACCTAAGGATCTTGGCACGGTTTTCCATGCTAAATTGGCAACCGCAGAAACAGGAATTAGCTCACCTGCCGGTGTTTTAATATTAAGTGATAACAAAGCTTCGGTTTTACTACGCACCTCTTTATCAACCATAGGGATCACACGATAAGCTTTACCACGAGCATCAAAACGGTTAACAAAATTACTGGATAATAACACCCCCATTTGCTCGCTGACATAAGCGACATTCATGCCTAAGTCGGCAATTTTTTGGCGATCTAGCTGTAATTCCACTTGTGGCAGATCTATTTTTAAATCCGTTTGTGCAAATAGGAAATGACCACTGGCAAAAGCCGCACCAACAAGTTGATCAGCATACGCTTTCATTTCTTCATACGGTGCCGATGATTTAATTACCATTTCAACCGGTAGCTGGCCTGGTGTCGGCAAAGAACCTGGAACAAAAGGAATAATATCAACGCCCGGTATTTGCGCTAAGTCGCCATACACTCTCGGGATAAGTTCACTTGAGGTGAAATCACGTTCTTTAGCTGAAACTAATTCTAAGCCACCAAAACCACCATTAGTGAAAACAATCTGCCAAATTTGTTTACCACCTTCAACATCATCTAAAGCATCAACAACAGCATGCATTTGCTCAACATTATAAGTTAGTGACGAATCAGGTGGTGATTGCACCATAAAAAACACACCGCCTTGATCTTCTTCAGGTGCCAGCTCTTTTACCGAATTCATATAAAAAGGAATACTTAAAATTGCAACAACAAACGCTACCAAAAATAGCTGTCCTTGCCATTGAAATAGTCGGTCTAACAAGCGGCCATAAGCATCATGTACTTTATCAAATACTTGATTTACTTTTTGAGTAAACCAACCTTCTTGACCGCCTTCGGGGGCTACATAAGCACTCATAATCGGTGATAAGGTGATAGCAACAATACCGGAAATAATCACGGCAATCGCTAGCGAAAAGGCAAATTCCTTAAATAACACTCCCGTTAGGCCAGACAAAAAACCAATCGGCGCATAAACAGCGGCTAAGGTTAAGGTCATGGAAATAATTGGCACTAATAACTGACGAGAACTCGCTAACGCCGCTTGCCTTTTTGACATCCCTTGACGCATTAAACGAGCAACATTTTCCACTACCACGATCGCGTCATCAACCACTAAGCCCACCGATAACACAATCGCTAATACCGTTAATAAATTCAGTGAAAAGCCCATCATCGACATCGAAGCCACAGCACCAAGGATCGATATAGGAATAGTGACTAAAGGCACCATAGCACTTCGAAAGGAGCCCATTAAAAACAGCACGACAATACCAACAAGAAAAACGGTTTCACCTAAGGTAGTAAAAATTTCTTTTAAGGCATCACGCATATACAAGGTGCCATCATAAGCAAAATCAATACTAATACCTTCAGGTAACGACTGATTAATTTCCTCAATTGCTTGATATAAACGATCGCCAATTTCAATTTCGTTCGAACCCGGTAATGGCCACACCGAAATATAAACAGTATCATTTTCATTTAAGCGAGCCGTAACACTCGCTTCTTCCGAAGCTAACTCTATTTTGGCAATGTCTTTTAAATAAATAATTGCGCCGTCTATTTCCGCCACAATTAATTCTTCAAATTCAGCTACCGACGTTAACTGAGTATTAGCAACAATATCAATGCGTTGACGACTATTTTCAGCATAGCCCATTGTCGAAATACTATTATTACTGGCTAAAGCCTGATAAACCTCAGCAGCACTTAAGTTATAAACATTTAACAGGTTTTCATCTAGCCATACCCGCATTGCCGGTGTTCTAGCGCCTTCAATACCAACTTTTTGTACACCTTCAATGGCGTTAATGATCGGATTAACCTGACGGGTTAAATAATCAGTAATGCGGGATAAATCATTGCCATTAGCATGAACATTCAAATAAAACACAGCAAACGGTCGATCGGCACGACTAACCGAAACCACGGGATCTTGCGATCCTTGTGGTAATTCGTATCGAATTTGGCTGATCCTTGCGGTTAATTCAGCTAAGGCGCGGGTACTGTCTTGATTAAGCTTTAGCCAAGCGGTGACTTTACTTGAGCCTGACGTTGTTGTTGAATCAACATATTCAACTCCTGGTACCGTGGCTGCTACACGTTCAATCGGCTCAGTAACAAACCCTTGCACAACATCTGCCGACGCGCCAATATAATAAGTGTCAATGACAAGTGATGAACTTTCAATTTTAGGAAATTGCAATACGGGTATTTTAAAAACTGCCCATAAGCCAGCTAAACAAATAATAATTGATAACACTAAGGCAATAACCGGCTTGCGAACAAAAATGTCCATTGCCGATGTTTTACTATTTTGAGTAATTGTCATTTGTTGTCACCTATACGCTAGGCGCTGGTGGCGCAATAAACACTTTTTTATTCGGGTATAGTTTAAATGCCCCTTTGGTAGCAATTAATTGGCCAGCTGAAACACCTGATGCAATCATCACGGTATCGCCATTTCGATCAGCTAATTCAATTTTCACTTTTTTCGCACGATATGCCCCTGCTTCCGCTGGCTCTAACACAAAAATATAATTACCTAGTTGATCACGAATAATAGCTAAATCAGGTACTGACACTAATGTTTGCTCAACACCAACCGGTACTGAAACATTTAATAACGTATGTGGTTTTAGTGAAAGTTCAGCCTTGCTAATTTGCGCACGATATTTCAGGTGGCGTGATTGTTGTGAAAGCTGTGAATTAATCGCGATTATCTCAGCGATTAATTGTTCATTGCTGCCAATCGGGGTAATTTCAATCGCTGTGCCCAAGCTAATTTCCTGATAAGCTTGTGGTAAATAAAAATCAACCCAAGTAAATTCGTTAACGCCAGTTAAGGTTAATATTTGATTGTTTTTATCTAAAAACTGGCCAACTTCTAAGTTATGAATACCAACTCTGGCATCAAACGGCGCGGTAATTTTTTTCTTATCAATAGCCGTGGTTAACACCGCGACATTCGATTTAGCAATATCGACTGAAGCTTGTGCTTGATCAACAAGTTCTTCACTAATTTCTTTGCTTTTTTGTAGCTTAATATAGCGTTTAAGCGTTTGTTCATTGAGCACAAGTTGTGCTTTTGCGGCAATTAAACGGGCAGCTTCATCACTGTAATCTAACTCTAACAATATTTGCCCTTGCTTTACGAAACCACCTGATTTGGCATTAAGGGCAGTAATTTTACCGGCTAATTCATTAGCAATAGTTAATTGTTTAAATGCTTGTACTTCACCGCTCACTTTTACTCTTGGTTGATAAGCAATAGCCGCAGCTAATTCAGCACTTACCGAAGACGCAGGCTCAGGCATATTAGCACCTTGTTCTGCTTGTGCTGCCTGCAAATTACTTTTATAAGTAAATAGGCCAAAAACTACCACGGTTAAAATAACTAAGGTAATTAGCCACTTTTTAAAATTCATTAATATTCCTTGTTTCACTGTTATTACCTCATTCCTTCGCTTACTAAATACTGGCCAATTTTTTTAATATCTTGTTCGGTTAATTTTTGCTGCCATTGAAAAGAATTTATAAATCGCATTAAGTTTCTTATATGAACATTAGTTGTCGTTAACGGCATTAATTTATCAATATTTTCAAGCTCTTGTTCACTATTCCAACTTAAATGTAACCGCACTGTTTGAAAATAGCCAACGATCATTGACCAACTGCCAACGCTAATTTCTTCTAATTCAGCCTCAGTAGAGGTTAGCTCTCCTGATTGTGCCGCCGCTTCAAAAAAAAACTTTTAAACGCTAACTCACAAACTTTGCTGCTGTTGATCATATGTTCAAGCCAACGGCGCGAACTACGCTTCATAATCGCCCGAGTATTAACAATACTTTCAAGCTGATCATCAAAACTAAACATTTGTACTTTGGAAAAATCCAATAAACTAATAGCAATCAATCGCTCAGGTGTTGTCAAAGGTAACGCTAAAACTTGTTTAAAAACCCGCTGTTTTTCTTGAAACATTTGCGTTGCTAAAGCAATTAAAACATCTTCTTTACATTGAACAAATTTATAAACCGAGCCCATGGATAATCCTGCCAATTTAGCTACCGATGACATGGAAAAGTCTAATAAACTGGTTTCTTCTATTGCTTGAGCTGCTGAAGATAAAATCATCTCTTCTTGCTGCTCAGCGCTATACTTAGGTGCAGGAGCCATTTAATCCCTTAACGTTTTATTCGAACGGCATTCGAATAAAATTATAAGATACTTTTATAGCGATTAATATCTTTGTTTATGAATAATCGTTGCAATTTATTATTCAAAAAACTCTGCCTGTTAAGATGACTCCCTTTTTACTTTCTGTGCTATACATAATAGGTGAACTGACTTCGACAGCCCGAGTAAAAGGAAAGTATATTGAGTACGATGACTATAAAATTATTTAGTATCACCGCTACTTTTTTAGCCTTGTTTTTGTTACAACCAGTAACACATGCCAAAAATAGCAATAGTGTGATAAATATTGCTTATGGCTTAGAAAATTATAATTTTGCTCCATTATTTAAACAATTTACTCTAGAAACCGGTATTGTTATTCAAGTAGCTGCATTTAAAAACAACGATTTAAAAGCCGAATTATTACAACGTTCCAATATTAACCAATTGCCTGATGCTGTGATCGTACCTAGCGACTTTTTAGGCTTGTCTGAGATTAATTACAGCCCTATTTCAGCATTCTTATTTTCGACTGAGCTCAGTACTGATGCTAAAGAATCAACTAAGTTGGGTACACAATACTTAGGTATACCTATTATCTCAGGTAACCATCTAGTACTTTATTACAATAAAAAGATTATTCAAAAACCGGCAACGACTTGGCGAATACTGGAACAACAAGCACAAAACTTAGGTAAACCTATTATTGGCTGGAGTTACCATGAAATGTACTGGTTTATGGCTTTTGTTGGCAGCTTTGACGCCTACCCACTACAACAAGGAAAAATAAACTTTCAGACAACTGGGCTGATGGATGCGATGGTTTGGTATAAATCATTGGCCGATAAGAACTTAGTCAATACTAAGTGTAATTACACTTGTGCTGTTGATAGTTTTATTAAGGGCTCTTTAGCTTACACTATTAACGGCGCTTGGGCATTTCAACAATTTACCGACCACTTAGGTGATGATTTAGGGTTACTTTATTACCTAACTTTCAAGGACGAAAAATGGCGCCTTATTTTTCTTCTCATGTTATTGCTTTTCCAAATAATTCGTTAACAAATAGTAAATCGATAGAGTTAACTGCGCTGGCACAATTTTTTCAACGCCCAACAATTCAACAACAAATGTGGCAAGAAATGAAAGTATTACCGAGCAATTCATTAGTAAAAAAACAAATTATGTTATCTGATAATCACAATGTTCAACAATTATTATTACAGCTAGATAACGCCAAACCTATGCCAACGGAACATTCCATGGCTGTCGTCTGGGAAGCTATGCTAAAAGGAATGAATCGTTATTTGGCGGGCGTTTTTGATGCCAAAAAAGCAACCGAGTATATGCAATACATTACTGAAAAGTCACTAAATAATGAGCAATAATTTCCCCTCTAAAAGCTTACAGCAAGAATTAAAAATTCGGCTGACATTATTGGTAATAGTGCCCCTCATTTTCAGTGCTTTATATTTTAGTTTTAATAGCTACCAACAAGCACTAGAACTCGCGCAAGATGATGTTGAGCGCCATGCCGACTCTATCGCTTTAGATTTACAAAATGAATTAACAAAACAAACCTATAGCTTTTCGTCGTTTAGCAATGATCCTGTGCTTGGCGAAATCGCAATTAATATTTTATATTCACAATATGCTTTCAAAAAATTGAATGATATTGTCGAAGAGAATAGCGTTATTGAAGCTGCTTTTATTTCTGATGGCTCAGAGTTCATTATTGAGGGCTACCCACTCGCCACCTTAAAATTTAAAGACCCCATCATTACTTTGTCGGCCAAAAAACTGATTAACGCGAATGAAAAAAAATTAACGCCAAAAGTTATCTACTTAACCGACATCCCTAATGAATTAATAGGTCAGAACAAAGGGGCATTATTAATAGCTTTCCCGTTAAGAAAACAATTGCCATCGTTAATTCAACCCTATCAAACCACGGCCGTATTATATTTAATGTTGTCACCAGATGTGGTGTTAAAAACCGCACAACTTGCGGACTATACCGATATCAGCGTTATTATCAATAATTCGCTTTTTTATCAAAAAAACAAAGTAATAATAAGCCGACACTCACCGCGAGCCGACAAGTGTTATTTGAGGCTAATGACGGCATTGACCTTCACATTCAAGTTAGTCATTTAACCTCGCTATACACCCAAAAATACATCAATCTACCCTGATAACCTTAGCGATTATTGTGATTATTTTTATTCTGCTCATTATCATGTTAAATATTATTACCAAAGGGATCAGTCGGCCATTAAAATCATTAGAAGCGTTAAGCCTTCGTTTTACCTCTCTGGTGATTACACAACATCAAAAGAGCATTTTAGATATAGCGAATTAGCCCATTTACAGCAATCACTCAACCAAATGGCAACAACCATTGTTGAGCAAATTTCAAACTTAAACATAGCAAAAAAACGCGCAGAACAATCAGAAGAAATAAAAGCCCGATTTTTAGCCAATATGAGCCATGAAATCAGAACACCACTCAATGGTATTACAGGCTTATTAAAAATGATTGAAACTGAACTGCTAAGCCCTAACCAAAAAATTTGGTTACATGACGCCAATCACTCATCTGATTTATTATTACATGTAGTTAACGATATTTTAGATTTTTCAAAAATAGAACAAGGCAAGGTCACCTTAGATATTATTGATAGCAATTTATCCGATATATTTAATAGTTTAAAAGCAATTGCTAATACCTTAATTAAAGATAAAGAAATTAAGTTTTCCGTTAACTCAACACTACAACACCATTATTGGAAAATAGACCCTACCCGTTTAATGCAAATTTTAGTTAATTTGATCTCGAATGCTATTAAGTTTACCGATGCCGGTGAAGTCACATTAGTGTGTAATAGCCGAGTTGACGCAAAAAATAAAACACGGTTACATTTTGAAATTCAAGATAGTGGTATCGGAATTGAGGCTGACAAACTTGATGATTTGTTCCAATCTTTCAAACAAGCTGATATTTCAACTACTCGTAAATTTGGCGGCACCGGTTTAGGTTTATCAATTTCAAAAAACCTAGTGCAGCTAATGGGAGGAGAAATACAAGTAACTAGCGAATTTGGTCAAGGCACCTGTTTCTCATTCGATATTAAAGCCAAGCAAGGCATAAAAAGCCAACCTAAAAAACAAAGCACTGAGGTACCACAATTTCCAGCGAGTAAAATTTTGATTGTTGAAGATAATAAAATCAACCAAACCATTATCAAACACATTTTAATGGCAACTAAAGCACAACTTGCCATCGCTGAAAACGGAATTGAAGCAATAGAGTCAACCCAAAAATTTCAACCTGATCTGATTTTAATGGATGTACAAATGCCTGAAATGGATGGTATTGAAGCGACAATACAAATCAGAAAAGATGGTTTTACTGGCCCTATTATTATGCAAACCGCCAACGTGATGGAAAAAGAAGTTCAGGATTATTTAGCTAAAGGCGCGACTGCACATTTAGCTAAACCGATATCAGCAGAAGCCTTGTACCAACAGTTAAATTTATATTTAATATGATCCGCGGATAGATAGCATCAAGGGGAGCCATATTTTTTGTTGAAACTAAAAATATGGCTCCCAACACACTCCCGTTTTTTACGCTAATTTAAGCAAATTTTGATTTACCTAATTTATATAACCACTGATAACCAACAATCCCAGCTAATATAGAAGCAACAAGAATCCCTAACTTGGCTTGTTGCATCAAAATAGGCTGCTGGCCAAAAGCAAGTTCTGTAATAAAAATCGACATAGTAAAGCCAATGCTGGCTAAAACGGCCGCACCACCAATATGTTTCATATTAACGCCATTAGGTAGAGACACGATATTCATTTTCAAGGCGATCCAGCTAAAGCAAGTAATACCAATAAATTTGCCAAATAATAGGCCAAAACTCACCCCTATAACCACAGGTTGTTTCAAAGCTTCGGTAAAACCGCTGAAATTAATTTCAACGCCGGCATTGAACAAAGCAAACAAAGGTAAGATAAAAAAGGCCACTGGCATATGTGCTTGATGTATTATCCGTTGCAAAGGGGTTCAACACCATCAACACCCTTTCGCAGTGCTTGTAAAGTTGAAATCATTCGATGATTTTTTAAGATACTTTCACCTTCTTCAAAACTGTTATCAAATTGCTGTACTAACTCTTTTACTCGCTCTAAAAATGCATATGGATCAAAACGTGGTAACGCCGGAATGGTAAAAGCGGTGATCACACCGGCCAATGTTGCATGAATGCCCGAAGCCATTAACGCCATCCATAACAGCACCGCTAATATAAAATAGGGCACAGTTCGACGAACACCGAGTAAATTAAAAATAACCATCAACAAGGTAAATAACAGCGCAAATAATAACGCTGACCAAACAAGTTGTTCAGTATAAAAAAAGGCAATAATAATTATCGCACCAAGATCATCGACAATCGCTAAAGCCACTAAAAAAGAAATCAAAGCTTTAGGTACTCGCCCTGCCAATAAGGCAATAACACCTAAAGCAAAAGCAATATCGGTTGCCATGGGAATTCCCCAACCACGAGCTGCATCTCCCTCAGGGTTAATGGCAAAATAAATAAGTGCCGGTACCAACATACCACCAAGCGCGGCAACCGCAGGTAAGGTTGCCATACGAATGGTTGACAACTCCCCCACTAAAAACTCACGTTTAAGCTCTAAGCCAACAACAAAAAAGAACAAGGTCATCAAACCATCGTTAATCCAATGCTGTAACGACTTTTCAATGACTAGGCTACCAAAACCAAATGAAACAGGATAATGCAGTACTGCTCGGTAGATGTCTCCCCATGCGGAGTTGGCCAAACATAATGCAAATAACGCGGTAAACATCAAAATTAACCCAGAGGTAGCTTGATGCCTAACAAACTTTTCAAAAGGGGTAAGTAAAAGATCTAAATTACGCTCCCAAGGTGCGTATAACATTCTTACTTTTTCATGTTCAAATTTTTCTGAAGAATTGGTCATAAGCAAATTCCATGATTATTTTTTATTAACTTTTTATTAAGTATAGCGCTATAAATTCCTTTAATTCACTTAAATATATACAACTTAAGCCAGTTCTTGGCATGCCCCTATTTAAACAAAAATAAATAACACTTTTTTGCATTAATATTGCTATCCAAAAGGAAATAATTCGCGCTAATATGCAGAAGAAAATACGCCAATGAATTTTGTCTGTTTTACATTGTCAGTTAACGTATTTGATGCTTTCTTTTTATAAGAAATTTATTTTGCTTGTTAATTCAAAAAGCAAGCAGCACCTAATATATAGGTGAGATGAGGAAATAAAATGACAGATGACACTTTGATAGAAGAACCTGAGCACAAGCTTAATCTTCGCCACTTAACTCTTGATGATTTTGCTGATGTAAAAAGCTTAATGGATACCGTCTATCCTGATTTAGGCGGTGCTTGGCCGGAGAAAAAGTTCCGTTCTCAACTTACCGTCTTTCCTGATGGCCAAATTTGCATTGAAGACCATGGCGTAGTTGTTGCTGCCGCTTTTAGTGTAATTGTTGATTACGATAAATTTGGTGATCAGCATACTTATGATGAAATCACTGGTGACGCTTACTTAACCACACATGATCCTTTAGGCGATGTGCTTTATGGCGTTGATGTTTTTGTATCACCAAAATATCACGGCATGCGTCTTGGTAGACGTTTATATGAAGCGCGCAAAGAGCTTTGCCAAAACCTCAATTTAAAATCAATTGTTGCTGGTGGCCGCATCCCTAATTACAAACATCATTCAAAAACCTTAACGCCACAAGCTTATATTGAGCAAGTGAAGCGAAAAGAAATTTATGATCCTATTTTAACTTTTCAACTCTCTAATGAATTTGAAGTAAGACGCGTTATTAAAGGGTATTTGCCCGAAGATAAAGAGTCGCATGGCTATGCTACCTTATTAGAATGGACAAACTTATATTATGATCCTGAAAAAGCCAAACTGATTTGCGCAGACAAAACCACCGCCAGAATAGGCTGTGTGCAATGGCAAATGCGACCATTTAACTCGGTTGAAGAGCTTATCCAACAAGTGGAGTTTTTTATTGATGCGTTATCTGATTACCAATGTGATTTAGCCTTATTTCCAGAGTTTTTTAATGCGCCATTGATGGGAATTGACAATCATGCAAATTCCATTGATTCGATAAAAGCATTGGCCGAATATAGCTTTGAAGTAGTAGAAGCTATTTCAAAATTAGCGGTGTCTTATAACATTAATGTGATCGCAGGTTCTATGCCGATCATCGAAAATGATGAACTGTTAAATATTTCTTATTTATGCCGACGTGACGGAACTGTAGATTCACAATATAAATTACATCCGACGCCGTATGAAAAGAAAGCGTGGATCATGCAAGGTGGTAATGAACTTAAAGTATTCGACACTGACTTTGGCAAAATCGGTATTTTAATTTGTTACGATGTAGAATTTCCAGAACTTGCCCGCCTGCAATCGGAAGAAGGCATGCAAATATTGTTTGTGCCGTTTTGGACCGACACTAAAAATGGCTATCTCAGAGTAAGGTGTTGCGCCCAAGCAAGAGCCATTGAAAACGAATGTTATGTCGCTATCGCTGGCAGTGTTGGTAATTTACCAAAAGTAGATGGTGCCGATATTCAATATTCACAATCCGCAGTATTTTCACCTTCTGACTTTTCGTTTCCTCATGATGCAATTATGGCAGAAACGACACCAAATACTGAAATGACCCTAATTGTTGATTTAGACTTAGCCAAGCTTAAATAAGCTGCAAAATGAAGGTTCAGTTCGAAATTATTTAGATCGCCGCCGAGATCTTTATAAAATTGACTGGTTAGGGAAATAACCTAATCTTGCTAGCTAAACTTAGTTTAAGTTTAGCTAGCAACTTCACAAGGCTTTTTTAAAATAAATAGCTTAAATGTAATCTAAAGGTTCTCGGCTCTAACGGATGAAAATGAATATCTTCAACGCCAGCTTCTGGCTCACCACTTAATCGTGAAGCATAATAATAATCAATGTCGTGATCGGTACTGTTAAAAACATTCAAACAATCTAAACCTAATTTAAAATGTTGCCATTGATAAGCAACGGCTAAGTTTACCGTTTGAGTACTATCGGCTTTTACTTCATTAAAGCTTTCTAGCGCCCTAGCTGAAAAATAACGATAACGTAACGAACCTCGCCAGCCTAAATCTGCTGGTGTATAACTAATGCCCATACTTGCAACAAACGGCAAAGCACCATCAATATAATTGCCTTCATCTGCAACTTGATCACGAAAACGAGAGTGACTCCAAGCAAGCTCAGTGTCTAAACTCCAACTTGGGTTAAACTAATAATAAGCGCTAACTTCAAAGCCATAACGTCGAGATGGACGACTAGCTTCAGTGTTACCGGCATCACCAACAAACAATAATTCAGAATCTAATTGTAATAACCAAAGTGCGGTTGAAATATTAAACTTTTGATTATTAAACCATCGAAGCCCAATTTCAGCACCTTCGGACTGCACTAATAAATCAACAGGTGTTGCGGCCTCACCTGATTGCGGATCAATCGCAATAGTAGCACCACGCGCATCATTTGAATGAAAACCTTGACCAATATTAAAATAAGATGCTAATTGCTCATTAATTTGATAATTTAAAGCAAGTTTTACACTTGCTAAACCGTCATTGGCAGAGCCACTATTAGCGGCAAGATCACTGTTAACATCGACATCAAAGTGATCATAACGAAGACCTGCAGTTGCACTTAGCTGCTCAGTTAAATCGGCTTGTAACTGATAAAATAAACCAAGTGAACGTTCATCAACTTCATCCGCACGTATTGCCGTTGTCGCTTGCGCATCTTGGCTATGATATAAACCAACATCGGCAATATCATCGATTCTTAGCTGTGCTCCCACCGTTTGCTTAACGTTATAGCCGGCAAGTTTTATCAGCTGGTTATAACTTACTGAACCGCCAAAAATATCGCGACTATCAACTTGTTTAAATTCATCACCTTGCGCCGGATCATCAAGTAGGTAAGTAAAGTTAGAAAATAAGTCTAGCTCTGAGCGGATCCAATACGCTGATGTTTGCCAGTGTTTATTTTGCCACTGTGCCGATAAACTATAACGGCTAGCACTACCACCAACATCGTTATCAATTGACCCTAAGCGATCAATAAGGCCTTGCTCAACCGCTCGAGTTGGTATTTGGTCAGCTGAATTCCAGCTATTATCATAAGCCATAAAGGTGACAGATAAATCACCGTCAGCAACTTTAGTGACATAACGGATATTAGCATTTAATTTTTGAATATCTTCATCAATATCCGTCCACGGTCCTTGATAGGTTTGATGTTCAACCCCAAGCAATAAAGTACCGTCAGCAATTTTAACTTGATCAGCCGCAAATACTCGTTGGTAATCATCTTCACCAAGCGACAAACTTATTTGAGGGTGTGTTAGCTGATTTTTTAAATTAAAGGTTGCACCACCAGCCGATGAAAAATCACCTAATTCAGCATAATAAGTGCCTTTTTGATAATGAATACTTTTCACTAACTCAGGAATAATAAAGTTTAAATCAGTATAGCCCTGACCATGACCGTGAGTACCAGGGCAAGATCATGAACTTTTCTTTTTATCGTAAAGTATGATCAAATAGACTCTTATAAATAGGAGTCACCATGCTATCTGCTTTCAACGAACATTTTTCAACCATTCCTGATAATAGACAACAATCTAAAGTCGAACATAAACTTCACGACATCTTATTAACACTGGTAGTTGGTGTGATCTGTGGCGCAGATGGATGGGAAGCCATAGAAGAGGTCGCTCATAAAATAGCGTTACTTAAAAAATACGGCTCATTTGAGCATGGTATTCCTGTGCATGACACCATAGCCAGGGTTATTTCATCTATAGCTCCCGACCAATTACAGCAGTGTTTCATCAGCTGGATGAAAGCCGCGCATATTGCCACCCAAGGCGAAGTTATTGCGATTGATGGTAAAACAGTTCGTGGCTCTTACGATAAACAATCTAAGAAAATGCGATCCACATGGTCGTGCTTTTGCTGCCAATAACGGTGTTGTCTTAGGGCAAATAAAAACGGCAGAAAAATCTAATGAAATTACGGCGATCCCTCAACTGCTTGATTTGTTAGATATCAAAGGTAGTACCGTGACGATAGATGCCATGGGGTGTCAAAAGGCGATAGCAGCAAAGATAAAAGAGAAAGATGCGGATTACGTTATCGCAGTAAAAGGCAATCAGGGGTATTTACATCAATCGATTAAAGACTTTTTGATATCTGTCATAAGGAAGGTTTTACAAATGTATCGCATCAATATCATGAAGAAATAGAGAGTGGGCATGGTCGAGTTGAGTCACGTAAATATTGGATAAGTGACAACTTAACCAGCATACAAGACTTAACGTCAAAGTGGCGTGGCTTAATGAGCGTGGGTATGGCGGAGTCTGAACGACATATCAACGGTAAAGTCAGCAAAGAAGTGCGCTATTTTATTTGCTCAATTAGCGCAGATGCCAAAGTTTTTTCACAAGCAGTAAGAAAACACTGGAGTATAGAAAATCAGTTACACTGGGTGCTAGATGTTAGTTTTAATGAAGATTTAAGCCGAGTGAGACGAGGCAATGCAGCAGAAAATATGTCTGTATTACGCCATTTGGTGCTCAACTTATTAAAAAAAGAAACAAGCGTAAAGAAAGGGTTAAAAGCAAAACGATTTAAAGCCGCTTTAGATACTGATTATGCAGACAAGATCCTTCAGCTTGTTTTTTAAACACACGTAATCTTACCCTGCCGTGAGTACGCATATTAATCGGCATACCATCAATTTGAGTATTAAAATCGGTACCATGATCAAGATTAAAGCCACGTAAAAAATATTGGTTCGCTTTACCTGAACCACTGTGCTGTGTAACCACCATCCCAGGTACAAACTCTAATAATTCGCCGGTACGTAACATTGGTCTTACTTCAATTTCAATATCACTGATCTCTCCTCAGAAACGGAGATGGTTTGACCTAAGTTATTGGCACGATAGCCCTCAATTAAAATAGTTTCGTCAGGTGTTTGTTCGGGTAAGCCGTGTGCAATAACTGATTCTGAAACTAGTACTAAAGTACTAAGTAAAATAAAATTTTTATTCATATATATTCTTAATATTTGGAAACAGGAAAGAGCTTTGAATTTAACAAGTAATAAACCAAAAATTGCAATCAACTTATTATATTTAAACGTTATAGTTTAAATCTCATTTAAATCACTAAAGCTCATTAGGAATCATAAATCAAACAAAATCAATCATTCCATCAAAGTTATTGTAACTAAAAATTAATATAAAACACACTCAATAACATATTAAGCAAGTTTAAAAGTTTTCTTCATGTAAAGTAAAAGCTTAGCTTGCCATAGTTTAAGCAGTCAATAATGGCAATATTTATCCTTTCTTCTTTTTCTAATATAAAATAGGGAAATATCAATTTTAGAGAAAAGTATGTTGCATTAACTTTTGAAAAATACTAAACCGGTAATGGATCTGACAAACCACGAGTATTGATCTTGCTAATATACAGCAACCATTTCATATTTGCCTGAGGAAAAAATCCACTTCCGAATAATCCGGTCTTCACATCAAACGCCATGACTTCGCCATTAACGGTTACCGTTTTTGCGGATTTACCTTGTGATAATGGCAAGATCACTTTCGCTTCACTGTTATGAGGAATCGTTATAGTAAGCTTCACGCTTTCACCGAGTACTTGTGTTGCACTTACTAATACAGCTCCTTTAATCGTTGGAATTTTACCTTCGGCAAACGTCAAATTAGCTAATTGCGGCGCTATTTCAAATTGCTTAAAACCAGCGGTTAACGGTTTAACACCTAAAACGTAACGGCCGACAATATTACCCGGTACTGCGCCCCAAGCATGGTTCCAGTCTTGGTTAGGTTTAAAGGCATCATCCCAAGCTTCTAAAGTAATGGTTGAGCCAACACGGATCATGTTGTACCAACTACGTTTAGTTTTAGCCGTCATTAAAGATAATGCATAATCTGGCTCATCGGCGAGGTATAAAGCCTCTAACAAGTACTGAGCAAAATAAACACTACCTGCCATGCCTTTTTCTTTGATCAGTTTAATCACGCTTGCTTGTCGCTCTGATGGCACTAAACCAAACGCTAGTGCCGCAACATTGGCATGAAAACCACTGTGTGTTGAACCTTCACCATCAAGGTAAACACCTAAATCTTGACGATAAAACACATTATTAAATGCGCTGTATACTTGTTTAGCACGGGTATGATAAAACTGGTAGTCTTCCTGTTTACCTAAGGCTTTTGCCATGTCAGCCATTTGTGTTAAGTTCAAATAATGAAAGGCATTAATAACAGCGTTGACCGGTTTAAAGTCAAAGTTGTCACGTTCAGTTACTGGCCAGTCAACAATATCACGGTTTTTTGAGGTCGAACTTTTTGATCAGGAAACGAAACCAACAAACCCTCCGCTCTGGCAAATTGCTCTAAGGTTTTTTCTTTTTGAAAGTGGCAAAGTGATGACGCATTGATTCAGTATCACCTGTGTACATCCAATCTTGCCATGCCATCATAATAGAATGTTGTTTCCATTCGGTTGGCCAAGTTGGGTGTTCAAGTAAATATTCATGAGAGTATCTAGCTAGTGAGTATTCACTATCAACTAAATAATGTGATAATTGATTAATGTAAGCATCCGCTTCATAAGGAATACGTTCACGATCACCATCAACATAAACGCCAGCAAAACTAGTGGCTTTCATGCTGTATTTAGACAAATCCCAAACAGCATTTAAGGTGTCATCACTTGAAGTAAAATGTGCTGCGTGTTCATCAAACGGATAATGTACGACTATTTGTTGTGCATTGATCTCGCTAAGGGTTAAATCACCAGCATCAATTTCGATATAACGAAATGGCGCAATACGACCAAAACGCGCAGGAATAACAATGGCTTTATTTGGTTTAGTATTACGAATATCGCGTGGTGGATTAACACGGTAAACATCACTTTTGCATTAACAGCTAATGGTACCGAATAATATCGAACACTTGATCGTTTATCTAAATCAGAAATAATGCCGTGCTCATTTCCACGCTCGCCAAAGTGAACGGTAATATCGCCCGCTTTATCACTGGTTAGCCCTAAATCAAGATAGCCAAAGGCACTTTTGCCAAAATCAATAAGGTATCGACCCGATGGCAATTTTTTTATCGAACTTGCCGGTACAGGCGTCGCTTCTAACGCATAACGTGTTGTGCCGCTATCTAACTGATTAGCCATAGTTAAAGTTTGTGGTTGTGACCATGCGCTTTCGATCGCGTCTTGAGTGGAATTAGTTAACCAAACTTTAACCCGCCATTGGTAGTGCTGATTAGCTAACAAAGGCTGCCCCATGTACGAAATAGCCGTTGAACGTGCTGACTTCACTTTCCCTGAATTCCACATTACTGCCGGCTGATTACTATTATTTAATTGCCAAAGTTCTATTTGGTAGGCGACTTGTTGAGCTGGTGCTTGCTCGCCATATATCGCCCATGAAAATTCCGGTTCAGCGTCACGAATATTGGTTAATTTCGCCCCTTCTAACAACTCGGTACGTAACTCAATAGGTTGATAAAAAACCGCTGAATTAAGTTTAGGAAGCTGCTGACAACCTTGCGATAACACGCTTAAAAAAATAAATTTAACCATGAGGTTAAATGTTAAAAAGCTTTTTTTATTGAACGACTTTTTGAGGAACATGTTACGGATAAATATCATATTTTTCCCTTTATCATTATTTACAACGACTTTAAAATAAAAGCTTGTTATCTTTAACCTTAATTTGGCCCATTCACACCCACTCGTTGAGCAAAAACCCAACGAATTTAGCAGCATAGCTTTCATCATTTTTAACTTAAGGTTATGCCCCTGATAAGTAATCTTTAAACGGTCGCTAATACTGTAATAAACATAATAATTAGACTAATGTAGCATCTGAAAAAACCACAATAAATCACAACAAGATTCAAATCAACACGTATTGACTTATTTTGACTTATATCGAGTGAACATGTCAAATTCATACTTTTTGTTTTCACTTTAATATAAAACAAAGGCCGGTCTTGGTTCTTATGTAGTTTTTGGGTTATTTAGGAATAATGATTTAGGTTTTAGTGGTACACTATAGCGTATATTTTTAAAGATATGTCTGATACTGTAAGTTAACCACATCGTATTAATTTTGACATTTCATCTGCGATTGACTGTACTTAGCCTCCGTATTTTTTATGTGTTTATGGCTATACCGATACCGCATTTTATCTTCACAGATAAAGCCAGTTATTTAACTTACAAATAGTGGGATGAAACGGCTAGACAAAGTCAAATTTCAGCGTTCAGCTGCCTAACTGCACTATTATATATTGTTTTTAATCTGCTAAACAAATCTTGGGCATCAGAGCAAACTCAGCTATTGATGTTAAAAGTTCATCTCTTTGCTATTATCCCGATGCTGTTAACTATCAGTTTTCTTGCTTATAAGAAACGCTTTTATCACATTGTGTTACCTTTATTAACTTTGTTTCCCACCGTTTCTATTTCAAGTCATATGTACATAGTTGGTAAACTCACTAACTATGCGCCATTTCTTGTTGAAGGCTATTTAGGCGTATTATGGGTTTTTATCGTTTCAGGTATGACTTTCAAACATGCATTAGTTAATGCGGTAATAGCCACATTAGTTTTACTGGTTTCAGGCTTTTATATTATTAATGATACTTACATTTACACCATGCACGTATTCTGGATATTTTGTAGTTTTTCGTTCGGGTTTTTAGGCGCTTTTTTATGATAGATCTAGAAAATCTACGTTTATTTCGCAACAAACATTACAAAAAATTGCCATCACAGACGAATTAACGGGCGTGTTCAACCGCACACATTTTAACAAGGTTATCGAGCAAGAATTAGCAAGAAGCAACCGATATCAAAAGTCATTTGGGCTATTAATTATTGATATTAACCATTTCAAAAAAATTAATGATACCTACAGCCATACGACCGGTGATGAAGTATTAAAAAAGTAGCCTCGGTATTATCTTCATTAACGCGTAAAAATGACACTTTAATCCGGTGGGATGGTGAAGAGTTTATTGTTATTGCAATTGAAGTTAACGAAAGCAGTCTAAATGACATATGTGAAAAATTACGAACAGAAATTTACACGAACCTGTACCCTCCTGTAAATAGAATTACAATCAGTATAGGCGCCACTTTAGCGACACAAAATGACAATCGCGATACTTTATTAACACGTGCTGATAAAGCGCTTTATCAAGCATAAGAACAAGGTCGAAATATTTCCGTATTGATAAAATAAATATATGCTGTTGAATATTCATAAATAGCTCAACAAAGCTGGCGGCGCTTTTATGCTTAACAATCAAGCACTTTCCTAAACTCTTGAATAAACTTTTTAAGTTAATAATACTGTCACTATATATTTATTGTAAAAACCAATCTAATCTAAATATATACAGACTAAATAAGTGCTGTTCATAAAATTCCGATAATAATAAAGGTTAGACTATATTAAAAATTCAAAGAATAATTTTTCTAAAATACTGTTTTTAGTTTTATTTTCAAATAACGCTTGAGATACAGTTAAAATCACCAATAGTGAATCAACGGCTAAAGACAAACGCTCATTACATAAAAAAGAAGTTGTTGAGCGTGCACTTGAATTAACAACGCCAGAATATGGTGCTTATTCATTTCAAACAATGAATGTCATCATGAATTAGTAATATTTATGTCAAGAGGAATGGGATAAAAACCATTGCTATTAAAATTCCCATCCGAGTTGAGTTGTTAAATTATCGACTATTATTGGTTAATCAGAATGACTTAAAATAAATCCTTAGATGATTAAAAAACCTGACTGAGAAGGTCGGGTAAGGTCTGACGTTTTTAAAAGTATTCCCCTTGTAGAAACACAAAACTTTGATGGGTTATTCTCTCTACTTAATATGCATAGGTTTAACTATATTCCTCGGGCAATATACGAAATATTTGATGAGTTATCTGCCCGTCAAAGCCTAATGTGGTGATTGATGCGTATTTTCACCCATCCTGATCACTTAATAACATCGATGCTGATCACCCAATAACATTCATCCTGATCACTCAATAACATCGATGCTGATCACTTTTGACCAAAATGTTATTGAGTGATCAACTTATGTTATTGATTAAAATTTATTATTTTTTGTTTTATCTATAGGTGTTTTTAACCGTTATCCTTTTCTCTTTTTTGATGATGAGGATAACCATGCCAACGGCACCTATTTCTATGCGTAAATTAAAAGAGATCATTCGATTAAAGTACGGGTGTGAATTAACTCACCGTCAAATTGCTAAAAGCCTGTCTATATCACCGGGCTCTGTTTCAACCTATGTTAACCGAGCAGCTCAACTCAATATCACTAGCTGGCCTTTAGCGGCTAGTTGGGATGAGCAATCCCTTCATCAGGCATTCTTTAATACTAAAGCTCAACCCAAGCGCTATGCTTTACCGGATTGGTCAATTGTTCAGCAAGAGCTGCGACCTAAAACCATGACATTGCAATTACTGTGGGAGGAATATAAAGAACGTCACCCCGAAGGTTATTACAGCTATAACCATTATTGCCGCCAATATAAATCTTGGCTTAAATGCCAAAAGCCATCAATGCGACAAAATCATAAAGCGGGTGAAAAGCTGTTTGTTGACTATTGCGGGCCGACGATGAATATCGTCGACCCAAGCACTGGATACCGCACAGGTTTTTGTTGCGGTGATGGGGGGCCTCAAATTACACCTATGCCGAAGCGACATTCAGCCAAGGGTTAGAAGATTGGGTGATGAGTCACGCCCGTTGTTTTGAATTCTTAGGTGGAGTCCCTGAATTGGTGATCCCCGATAACCTGAAAAGCGGTGTGACAAAGGCGTGTCGATATGTGCCAGATTTAAACCCAACCTACCAACAACTTGCCTGTCATTATAATACGGTTGTTGTGCCTGCTAGGCCTTATAAACCTAAGGATAAATCTAAAGCGGAAGTGGGGGGTACAAATTGTTGAACGCTGGATAATGGCGCGACTGCGTAAGGAAACGTTTTTTAGTTTACGTCAACTCAATATCAAAATCAGGGAATTACTAATCGACTTAAACCAACGGCAGATGAAAAAGCATCCTGGTTCGAGAGCAAGTCAATTTGAAAACAATTAAACCTGTATTTCAAAAGCCATACAGTTACACCTTGGTCAAACAGGTACGCGTACATATTGATCACCATGTTGAAGTTGAGAAACATTATTACTCCGTACCTCATCGTTTAATAAAACAAAAGCTAGAAGCACATGCCAGTAATGAGCTGGTGACGCTTTATCATAAAGGGAGTAAAAGTAGCTGTTCACCCACGCTCTCACCGGTCGGTGGCCATAAAAAAGAGCATATGCCTATCGCTCATCAAAAACAACAACAGTGGAGTGCAGCTCGTTTTGAAAGTTGGGCCAGAAAGTTTGGCGTATCAACAGAGCAATATGTGATTAATTTACTAACGATGAAAAAACACCCAGAGCAAAGCTACCGTGCGTGTTTAGGGCTACTCAACCTAGGTAATAAATTCGGTGAACAAAGACTTGAAGCAGCTTGTCAACGTGCGCTTGCCACAGGCCTTAACCGAGTCAAGAAAAAGGATTAGATAAACAGCCATTACCACAAGCTCAACTCGATTTACTAAATGAAATAGACCACCCCAACATCCGTGGTAGCCAGTATTACCATTAATCAAAAAGGAAAAACATGAATACTCATCAACAAGTCAACCAGCAACTGAATAGCTTAAAAACTTAGCGGCATACGTGAAGCCTTATTAAGGCAACATGAGCAACCCAATTTATATGTAGAGCAAAGCTTCCGAAGAACGTTTAAGCTTATTGCTTGAGCATGAAATTATAGGACGAGAGCAACGTAAAATAGGTTAACCTGACAAGCAAAGTTTTTTACGCTTGCCCAGTTAAACTAAGTATTCCCAACTCTTGTAGAAAATGGCACAAAACTTTCACAGGCGCGACAGGATGTGGCAAAACTTATTCTCTTGGTCATAATCATTGTCACAGCGTGTATTACTTTAGGTTAAAGAGCTATATGTTTATGGCTCTCGGGCAATTATAAACTCGCTTATGCTGAAATATTAGAGCCCTGATGCTAGGTTATCAACGCTAATTGCTAGTCAATTACCGATAGAAAATTGGTATAAAATGATCAATGCTGATGCGATATTAGATTACCTAATGTGGAATTAAAGATTGAAAAAACTAAATTCACTGATGCTTCACTCAAGTTAAATTTTACTGAGGTCTATAGAGAAACAAAAATGCGATCAGCATCAATGTTATTGACCGATCAGCTCTGCGCAGATTGAACCAAGTTTAGCGATTTACTTGCCTATGTTTGTTTACGTATCACCTGCAGAGCCTCGCCTTGCAAAAAAGATTAGAAAAAGGCTTAAAAATAATGCTCAAAAATGGCGAATTGCATCAAATATTACGTAAATACTATGCCGATGATATTAAGCGCGCTAATCTCAAAAATAGAACAATCATTAGAATTCATAACCCATATTTTAAAGACCAACACTTATTATCAGATGAATCGCTTTGGTTTCCTATTTAACTAAAAGAGGCGAGTCAAAAAGCCCCTAACATTGCTGCTGATGTTTATTGAATATGTGAGTTGACCGATAAGTCAGTCGGATATTATCTTACTTTAGAAGAAAACTAATATCACAGCGGATAACAAAACAATAAAAAATGCTCTATCAACAACAAAATAATATAAAAAAATTCAAATACTTCACTAGAAATAGTGCAACTACTTAAACCCCTATACCTAGTGAAGTAAAAACTCTCAATATCAAAAATAAAACTAAAGTTTTCTTGCCCAAATATTACGATAACTCACTAATGAACCGTGATCTTGTAACTCTTAAAGCTTCACAACCATGCGCGTAATAGGTTGGTGCACCACGATAAGTTGTCGCGCCGTCAATTTCCGTATTATTTTGGATAACAACACCATTATGTAATACCGTTACTCTAGCTTTAGTGTTTAACGCGCCATTGGCTTTAAAGGTGGGTGCTGTAAAAATAATGTCGTAACTTTGCCATTCCATTACCGGTCTAGTGGCATTAACTAACGGCGCTGTTTGTTTATAAATAGCACCTGCTTGTCCATTAGCGTAAGTCTCATTATTATAAGAATTTAATACTTGTACTTCATAACGTCCTTGAATAAACACGCCGCTATTACCGCCATTTTGGCCAGTACGAGAAGCTATTTGTTCAGGCGAACGCCACTCAATATGTAACTGCATATCACAAAACTTTTCTTTGCTTTGAATGCCACTTGTACCTGGCTTAATGGTCATCGCTTGGTCTGCTAATGTCCACTTAACTTCACTACCGTCAGCATGTTGCCACTGAGAAAAGTCCTTACCATCAAATAAAACAATCGCATCAGACGGAATGCTTTTTGACGTATCCACTTTAACAACCGCTTTCCATTCTTCGGTTAGTTTAGGATCAATTAAGTTATCGTCATTCGCTGCTATCACAAATAAAGGAAAAATACCGAACAGGAATGCACTAATTTTTGTTATTTTTTTCATCTATAACCTTCTATTTATCTAAATTATTTTAATTTTTTAACTTCTATTACTCGTTAAGATGTATGCTTGCAAATAAACGAGAAAATGGAAGCGCTTACATTAAACATATCCTATTATGCAAATATTTTATTGAATTATCGTTATAACGCCTAAAATGTCGCATAGAAATCCGTTTTTATATGAAATAATAATTTATAGTAATTGCTATGATAAGACAATTACAAAGCTAGGCTCTTTACTTAACCAATTAAAGCGTTATTATTCAATAATCCTCAGAGCGTTAATTAATGAAGTTATTGATAAAATTTTAAGATATCGAGATTAAATGAAAGCTGTTAATGCGATAACAAAATATCACCTAAGTAAACATACCAATGATTGAGTTTTATAAAAAAGCCTTCTTAACTTTTGTTATTTTAGCGATCCTGACATTAATGGTAATTTATGCCAGCTTAGATCACATTTACCTTAATGGCCCCTTGCTACCTTCAGATAAAAGCAGCTTAACTTGGCAAACGGAAATTAGAACCGATGATGAACAAGGAGGACGTTCACAAACCATTTTAAAAGATGATAAATACAGTTTAGATGTCGATTTTCATTTAACCAATGACACCCAATACCCGTATGCCTCAATCTCATTAGTCTTCTATGACACTGAAGGCAAACAGAAGTTTGTTGATTTATCTCACTACCAATCTTTGTCGTTCACGGTAAAATGTAAACCGCATAATGTTTTATTGTTCGCCGTTTATACCGTTGACGAAAACACCACAGTGCTAGATGATTTATTAACATATCGTACGCCAACCACTTTTATATCTTGTGACGAAAACTGGGAAAAAGTTGAATTAGATTTAACTCGCTTAAAAACACCACAGTGGTGGTTTGACCGTTTCGCCCTTGAATTATCGAACCAAACCTATCAACTTGACAGAGTACCTAGGCTTTCTATCGGTACAACCCATCAAAGCCCAATGAATATTGATGGCAATGTTCAGATTAATCAATTAACTCTGCACGGCCATGATTGGCGATTTTTCGCGATTATGCTGGCTTGCCTCTTAGTTGTATGGCTTGGTTTTATCTTTTGGCTTTTTTAACTACATACCAAAACCTTAATTAACGATTTAAAAGAAAAGCTTCATAAAGATAGACCATTAGTTGCCTATCAGAAGTTATCTATTGAACCACAAAAAGATAAAGAAAAAGCCGCAATATTACGCTTTATTGCAACAGAATATTCGAATCCTGAACTTAATTTAGAGTTAACAATCGCAGCATTAGGTGTTAGCCGGACAAAAATTAACGATATTTTAAAAGAAGAATTAGGCTTTACCTTTACCGCTTACTTAAACAAACTAAGACTCACTGAAGCAGGACGATTATTATCATCAAAAGCCGAAGCAAATGTAGCTGAAATTGCTTATTCGGTTGGTTATAAAAACGTCACTTATTTTAATAAATTATTTAAAAGTGAATTTGGTTGCAGCCCAAAAGCATTTACTCGCATCCAGAATAATGAATAGCTTAGCCGAAGGATAAAGTAAAAAAACAGCTAGTTAATGCACTTCTACTTTACTTAATAAAAGTTTAACTTTTAGCATTTTTAAAGTTTTATTCTCATATTTATTACCACCTTTCAGTAATTTATCTCTACTCTATCTATAGCTCCTTTGTAAATACCTTTAAAGCGAATTTTACTTTAAAGGTAATAATTATAATTAATTAAAAAGGTATCTAGAATGTACGAACAAAAACTAAATATTGCATTATTACTAAATACTAATAAAACCTTTGAACGTAAAATCATCGAGGGGATCGGACAATACATTCAATCAACAAAAATTAATTGGACTGTGCATTTTGAAGAAGACTTACAACTTGCCAATATCAAACTAAAAGATTTTGTGGTGATGGCATTATTGCAAGTTTTGATAACGAGCAAATGGAAGAAAAACTGAGCCAGTTGCATATCCCTATTGTCGGCTTAAGCGGCTGCGCTATTCAAAAAAATAACAACTTGGCGCTACCTTATGTCGCAACCGATAACAACGCAATCACAGAACTAGCCTATCATCATTTAAAAAATAAAGGCCTGCAAAACTTCGCTTATTATGGTTTCCCTAATCATGATAAGTTTGCCTTTTCAACCGAACGAGAAGCCACTTTTCTTTCGTTATTAGAACAAGACAATTATCCACGTAATATTTATAAAAGCGATCATCATTCAGCTCAAAGCCAACAAAATTTATCTCTACATCAATGGCTTAATGAACTCCCTAAACCTATTGGCATAATTTGCGCCACCGACAACCGAGCCAGAAATATTATTGATGCTTGCGAACAACTAAATATTTTAGTACCGGAGCAGGTTTCAGTGATAGTGGATGATGACGATATCTCACAAAACTTATCAAAAATTGAATTAAGTTCGGTTCGTCATAATTGCAACGAAATTGGCTTTAAAGCCACCAAGCATCTACATAACTTAATACTCGGTAAAAAAGTGCCTGCCAAAACCATCATCAGCCCTTTAGATATTACTAATAGACAATCAAGTAATTTTGTACCAATTCATGACCCTTATGTCATGCAGGCATTACATTTTATTCAAAACAACTCCCATAAAGGCATCAAGGTTGACCAAGTGCTTTATCATTTAGGCGTGTCTCGAACAACTTTAGAACCTAAGTTTGTTAAAGAAAGGGGGCATACTATGCATACAGAAATACATTACGACAAACTCAATCGAGCATGTCATCACCTAGTAACAACCAATTTACCATTAAATAAAGTAGCTGAAATTGCCGGTTACCCATCGGTACAATATATGTATTCTATTTTCAAAAAAGAATTTAACCAAACCCCTAAACGTTATAGGCTAAGCGAACAGATAATAGCCTAAAAAAGCCAAAGCTGGCATTATAATTTTTAGGGTTAAATAGTGAATGAAATTAATAGGCATTATCCAATTAGGATATAAGTTTATTAATTGAAGCTTTTGTCATATCTAAAAAAGTTATTGCAGATTCTTTAGGTAATGAGTCTAAAACCGGCTCATATTTATAATTTGGGTACCATGAACTTAATAGATTAATCCATTTTGTCGGACTATTATCGGATTTAATTGATGACAAACTTTACCACTACTTAAAAATAAATTAACTTTTTGCTGAGCTTGCTGCTTAGTGTCATACACGATAAACTAGATTTACCTTGAGTCATAAGATTAAAAAAACACAACTCATTGAATAACTTTATATTTTCAATGTAAACGTCCGGCCATCAGCACATTTCCTGAATTAATCTTTCAATTTAAAGTTGCTCTAATTTATTTTATTGGAGCAACCCATGCAGCGCAGAACACTTGATGATTGGAAAAAACTCGTTGATAAACAAATTGCCAGCGGCTTATCCGTGCCTAAGTTTTGTCAACAACATCAGCTAAATCCTAAATATTTCTATGCTCGTAAAGCGACCCTTGTTAAGCATCAATCGCAAACCGGCTTTATGCAAGCCCACGTCGTGACTCAACATACAACGATGGTCAGTGAGCACCAAAATGCCACCTTTATATTAACAACCTCAGCCGGTGAATTATCGTTACCTGGCACGACAACTGCGCCCTTTTTAATTGAGCTGCTTAACGGGCTAGCATCATGAAGATGTTTACCCGCGTACCGGATGTTTTTCTTTATCGCGATGCGGTTGATTTTCGAAAGTCGATAAATGGCTTGGCGGCTATCGTTGAGCAGCAAATGCAGCTGTCAGCGCTTAATGGTAGCGTTTACGTTTTTTGTAATAAAGGGCGCGATAAGCTTAAAGTTTTATATTGGGATAAGACAGGATTTGCGCTTTGGTACAAGCGCCTTGAAAAAGACAAATTCAAATGGCCAACCAAACTTTCCCAGCAATCGCTGAACTTATCCGAGCAACAACTACATTGGCTGCTAAACGGCTTTGATGTCCTTGGTCATCAAGCGGTTAACTATGGCTCTGTCGCCTTATAACCTGTGATCATAAGCAGGTTTTATCGATCACGAAATAATCTAAATAAGACCAACAGTTTAGCCAAGTTTTTGATAAAATGACGGCATGACTGATGAAGTTCAACGACTCAAAAATTACTTGCTGAAAAAGAAGCGTTAATTGCCAAGCAAGCGGCTCGACTCATGTTTTTAGAAGAGCAGTTTCGCCTTGCCCAACAACAACGCTTTGGTGCGAGCAGCGAAGGCCATCCTGCACAAGGTGACTTATTTAACGAAGCCGAAGCAGAGCTTGATGTTGCGCTAGATGCCTCAGAAACAACCGTCACTACGGTTAATAAAAAGCCGGTACGTAAAAAGCTGCCAAGTGATTTACCGCGTGAAACGATTATTCATGATATTGACGATAAAACCTGTACGTGTTGTGGCAATGATTTACATCAAATGGGCGAAGAGCGCAGTGAAAAGCTAGAATTCATTCCGGCACAAGTGAAAGTGATTGAGCATGTTAGGCTAAAATACAGCTGCCGGTCGTGTGAAAAAGAAGGTACCTCGACAAAAATTCAATTAGCGCCAATGCCCGCGAGCCCAATTCCTAAGGGCATTGCCACCGCCACACTGTTAAGCCAAATCATCACCAGCAAATATCAATATGCGCTACCGCTTTATCGGCAAGAAAGCTTGTTTAAACAATACGGCATTGAGCTGAGCCGTAAAACCATGGCGGATTGGATGATAAAAAGTGCGGCGTTATTTACGCCGCTTTATCAACGGCTACAAGCGATACTATTACAGCAAGGCGTTATTCAAGCCGATGAAACCACCCTCAAGGTTATCAGTGAAGATAAAATCAAAAGCTATATGTGGCTTTATTGTACCGGCACCGATTCACCGAATAACACACCAACACCCAACATTGTACTTTATGACTACCAATCCGGTCGGGCTGGTCAATGTGCTGTCGATTATTTACAAGACTTTACCGGTTATCTGCAAGTCGATGGTTATGCCGGTTATGAAAAAACCACAGCAACCTTGGTTGGTTGTTGGGCACACGCACGCCGAAAATTTATTGAAGCGCAAACCGCACAACCGAAAGGTAAAACAGGCAAAGCCGATATTGCCTTAAGCATGATACAAAAATTGTATCGATTAGAAATCAGCTTAAAAGATAAATCTGCCGATGATAAATATCAACAACGTCAGGAAAAAGCCAAGCCTTTGCTTGAGCAGTTTCACCAGTGGCTTGAAAAAGCCAATGTACCGCCAAAAACAGCCTTAGGAGCAGCAATAACCTACTGCAAAAACCAATGGTATAAACTGATACGCTACATTGATGATGGTCACCTAACCATCGATAACAATCGCGCAGAGCGCGCGATTAAACCGTTTGTGATAGGCCGTAAAAATTGGTTGTTCTCAAACACCGCTAATGGCGCTAACGCCAGTGCGATGCTGTACTCGATAATTGAAACAGCTAAAGCGAATGGATTAACGCCTTTCGATTATGTTGCTCATTGTCTTGAACAACTGAGCGATCAAAATGCAGATATTGAAACCTTACTACCTTGGAATGTAAAAACTTAGCTAGGTGCTGTTCACCGGACGATTACTTTTCAATATCATTTTTAACCATTTGATTTAAATAACAGATATTTTCAATAGGACACTCCTTATTAGGAAAATAATCGAGAAGCTTACTAAGAACTCTAACCGAAAAGTTAGCAAGCGGAATAAAGCTATAACCTAGGTTAAAAGCCCCATTACCAAGACACAAACAGTTTTTATAAAAAATGTCGGCTACTTCACCTACATGATATTGATGAAAAGTACTACTATGACTTTCAGGGAAATAATTATCAAAATCATTTAATACATCTACTTTATTGGCTGTTTCATTATAAAAATAGCGTAAAATTGTATTTGAATTAAATGTAGCTTGTTCAATCAAACCATATTTAGTGGCTATTTTTGTACTATAAGGCCGCACTTTTTTATTATCTAAACATTTACGCTCAACCATTCTATTTAAAGCAATAGGTAAGGATACCTCATTGTACTTCTGTTCATAATGATGTTGGTAAATCTCACCACCTGCCGTACTATCAATAATTAAATCAACATCCAATTTTCTGTCATCAGCTAATATTATACTTTCAATAAAACCTGTTTCGATATTTTGAGTTGTCGATTTAATATTTTGTGTCACATATTGAACACCTAACTGTTTTGCAGCTCCAGCCATAAAGTTTATGTAAGCTAATGTTTTTATTTGTAAACTCACTTCAAAACTATTGCTAACATGATTAGCTTTACCTGAAGGTAAAACAAATTTATCGCGCTTTGCTGCTGCTACAGCATATGAAAAATCATCTAAGGAGCCATTATTCAACCATGCATCAACATGATGAGATTCGATACCTCTATACATAGGTAATGAAATATCATTTCCAATGTATATATCTTTTTTATCAAAAAAGTTAATGTATCGCTCCGCGCTTTGGCTAACTGCATCTCCTTGTTGAATTAAATGATTCAGGTTAATCCCTAAATTACGATGAAAATCAACAAAGTGCCCACTACCATAAAATACTTCTGACTCAACTTCAGTGTCATTATTAAGAATAATAATATTTGCTTGTTTATTTAGCCCTATAGCCAGAGTAACGGCACTCAACAAAGCATGTGATGAACTACCAACGATAACAATATTTTTAATTGCAATATTAGCCATTATTCCCCCTGACAAGATTGTTAAAATCAACTGCAATCATAGACAAATACTGATCAACTGATGGTAGCTGAATTAACGCATTATCAACCAACATTTTTTGTTGCTTTAAAAATTGTGACAATTGATCTTTATTAATATAGTTAAGCCTTGAATCATAATACTTGGGTACTAAATTTTGCCCTAAACACACCGAGGGCCAAACACCAAACTGCCCTAAATCTAGGCGGCCTGACTCAGCAAACAAGCCTAGTTTTCTTTCTAAGCTTTCAGGAATAGACATTTCTCTTTGCCTTATCCAAAACTTACTATCAGTACGTTGGTTAACATGATAATGCAAAATAATAAAGTCTCGAATGGTTTCATAAACAGATTTAACTTCTTGATTATATTGCTCACGCTCGGCTGACATTGCCATTGAACTCGGCAAGTATTCTAAAAATTTAAAAATACCATATTGAATCAAATATATACTTGTAGACTCCAAAGGTTCAAGAAAACCTGATGATAATCCAATAGCAACACAATTATTGCTCCATGTTTTTGTACGAACGCCAGCTTCAAAACTTAAAAAACGAGGTTCAGTAACCAAAGGCTCAGATATATTTTCAAGTAGTATGTTTTTAGCTTGTTCATCACTCATATAGGTACTAGCATAAACATGTCCATTACCCATTCGGTGCTGTAATGGTATTGACCATTGCCAGCCAGCAGAATGCGCGGTAGCCGTCGTCATAGGTATTATTGGTCCCGCTCTTTCTGACTGAACAACCACAGCCCTATTAGTCGGTAACCAATCAGCCCAACTGATAAATTCACTGTTTAATGTTTTATCAATAAGTAAACCACTAAAGCCAGTGCAATCTATAAAAATATCACCATCTATCAACTGGTTATTTTCAAGGTCAACAGCTTCAATATCACCATTTTCATGTTGTAAAACATCGATAATCTTACCTTCAATTCTTTCAACGCCTTTTTTTTCAGCATAACTTCTTAAAAACTTAGCATAGGCGGTAGCATCAATATGATATGAATAAGCATAATCTGAAAATTTAGTTTCCTTTAATGTTTCCGCCTTGGGAAAAAGCCCTTGCCGCCCAGCTTTTGCCATTAACGAAAAGTCTTCAAAGTTATAAGGTAATCCTAACTCTTTAGAGCGGAGCCAGTAATGATGAAAATCTATTCCTTGTGTGAGTTGTCCTACCTCACCAAATGGGTGAATATAATCATCACCTAATTTCCCCCAGTTGCAAAATTGAATACCTAATTTAAAAGTTGCATTTGTTGCTTGAACAAACTCAGTTTCACTAATACCTAATACTTCATTAAATTGCCGTATATGAGGAATAGTTGATTCTCCTACACCTACGGTACCTATTTGTTCTGATTCAATTAATATAATTTTACAATGAGAACTGGGGATTCGATTAGCAAAGGCCGCTGCTGTCATCCAGCCTGCTGTACCACCGCCAACGATCACAATCTTATTTATTTTTTTAGAAATTTCAGATGTTGCATCAAATGTCATAATAAAACCATATCTTCAAATATATGCATTAATTTAATCACTAAACTATAGCAATAAATAAAAGAGGCACCTTAAGGTGCCTCAAAAAATATTTATTCTGTCCGTTTAAAAATGACCGCGTAATGAGAATGCATAACGAATATCATTTACATGATAAGCGGCATTATGATTACCAGCTCCGTTTTGTTGCATAATATTCTTAGTAACAGTATCACCGAGATTATTAGCTTCTAAAGCAAGTGTTAAATTATCAGTAATATCATAACTGATTGAACCATCTAGATAACTTGTTGCCGCATTATAAACAGGTAAACGCCAATAATTATCAGGGCGATTATCATCACTTGGGATTACGTGACCCTGATCGTCTATATCATTATTACCATTAAAACCATTAGCACCAATAGATGTTAAGTATTTACCACGCCAGTTATAAGCTAAGCGGATTGATAAAGGACCTTTTTCATACATAGCCACTAAATTATAGGCATTTTTAGAAATATTACGATAAGGCATCACACCATATGAAGAACCATCAGTATCATTCGGTTCGGCATCGTCATTGACCGTAGTTTTACTATCAATGTAGGTATAGTTCGCTTGTACACCAAAACCGTCAAATGGCGCTGGTAAGTTTTTGAAGAAATGGTTAACGGATATTTCCATACCTTTCATTTCAGCTTCACCTTCACTAACTGGACGCTTTATACGCCAATCATAGCCATTAATACGTTCAGTACCTTCTGACTCAACTTGGTAACCATCGATGTCTTTAGTAAATAATGCTAAATACATTGAACTATCTTCGTCATAGTACCATTCAAGAGATAAATCCATTTGATCCGATGTCATCGGATCCATATAAGGGTTGGTCGTCGAATCAGCATTAAAATTAAAATCATCCGTTGTGATTGTTTCGCCCGGCTTCAGTTCTCCTGTATCAGGATCAAATTTAGCCGCAAGATCTTCCGCACTCTTAGGGTTAATAGATAAATTCAAGCCCGATTTAAGTGAACTAAAATCATGTCGAGCCATTGCTTTAGCTGCAGCAAATCGTAAAGCAATTCATCAGTTAGTTCAAATTTAACATTAAAGCTAGGTAAAACATTGCTATAATCATGCTCAGTAGGTAATGATAAAGCATTTAACTCATCACCTGTCAGCTGACTTGCTCCAATATTTAAATAACCGAAAGCCGTATTTTCTGTTTTAACGTAACGTACACCAAAATTACCGGAAATAGGTATGTCTGTATCAAATTCATAATCAAACATTACATAAGCCGCTGAAGTTTTTTCTTCTTGCGTGTTATGCCATTGTTCGTCAGTTAAATCACGTGGTTGCCATGTTGATGAGTCAGGATCAAACCAACCATTATCGACATAAGTAACTTTATCTTTACTTCTTGGTAACTATCAGGAAAATTTGCTGCAAATCTATCTTTTGGCGCATAAAGTGCAGCCGGCGATGGAACATCTCCACCAAAGAAATTATCAAATTGATTTAAATCCATATCTGATGCTGCTGGGTTAGCACCACTTTCAATTAAACCCGCACCATATAACCAGTTACCAACAGCCCCCCAATTATAACCAGAATCAAAGTTATCGGATTCTGATTTACTATAACGGATACCTGTTTTAATCGATTTAATCGGACCTGCATCTTCTAAAAAGTATTTTACATCGGCTTGTGCCGAAGTCATATCAGCTGTATTTTCATACTGATTGTCCATTAAAAAATCCCAAACATAACTATCAGAATTACCAAGTGTTTCTGGATCAGAGGTTACTTCTGGTAGACCACCAGTTAAATCAACATCGATATAAGGTAACCAAACCGCTACAGCAACGGTAGAATCTAACCCAATAGACTCAGCTTTAACTTTTTGTAGAGAAAAACTAGCTTCTAAATCATCATTTACATAGGTATACCCAAAAGAAAAATCTTCTGTTGTTGCGGTTTGTTTCGAGATCCGAATATCTGAGCCCATTTGAATAGTGCTTGGCGTACCATCAGTATTTTGAGCAGATAAACGACCTTTTTCAAACACGCCATTGCTGTCAAACAAAGAATTAACATCTGTAGTTACTGTTGCGCTATCGTTACTAACAAAAATAGCATCTTCATCCCATTTCATGTCATATTCACTTTTGAAATAAGTAAAGGTTAATTCATGATCATCATTAGGCGCCCATTGAAGTGCTAAATAATTACCCGTTCTTTCACGATTAAAGTTCATGGTACGCCAATCAGCACCACGAGGAACATAAACGGTATCACCTTCATGACCAGGCATATTATTCTTAGCAAAAAATGGACGTACATACATTGAATCATTACGAGTTGATAATTCAGAAAAAGCAACATCAGCCAAGAAACCAACTCGACCTATATCTGTATCCCAGTTATTACTATATAAAGCTGAATAAGCGGGCTTAGTTTCTTCAATCATGTCGCCATAATTAGCTGTTAACGTAAAACTGACTTCTTGTTCATTTGATTGAAACGGCAATCGAGTCTCTAAATCTACCGTACCAGATAATCCCCTTCAATTTGGTCAGCTGTTGGGCTTTTATATACGTTTACTGCGCTTAATAATTCAGGAGGTACATCACCAAAGCTTAATGTTCTACCACCATCAGCACTAAAGGTACTGCGCCCATTTAATTCACTTCGTACCTGTGTGAGACCACGAATTGCTACGCCATTCCCTTCAACAGAAAAATGCTCAGGATCGCCTAAAGACATATAGCGATCAATTTGAACGCCAGCAATACGCTGCAATGTCTCGGTAACACTTCTATCAGGTAATGCACCAATATCATCGGCACTGATACCATCCATAATTTTATTTGAATTCATTTTTACTGCTTGAGCTGAAATAATACTTGATCGCATCCCTGACACTTCAATTACTTCAATTTTATCTTTGTCATCTTCGACAATGCCAGCTTCTTCAGCAAAAGCCATATTAGGTGTTAACATGCCTAACGCGCTTAAAACAATTAATGACGTTTTAGAACGTTTAAAAACTTTACCTACACCATGGGTTGTATGGTTCATGATTTTCC
>JAYQHI010000012.1:0-156160 GCA_038141035.1 Alteromonadaceae bacterium | reverse complement strand
TAATCAAAAGGCGAAAGGTCGAAGAGCCCCTCCTTTGGTCCGTAGACATTATGCGGTATTAGCAGTCGTTTCCAACTGTTGTCCCCCACCTTAAGGCATATTCCCAAGCATTACTCACCCGTCCGCCGCTCGTCAGCAGAGAAGCAAGCTTCTCTATACCGCTCGACTTGCATGTGTTAAGCCTGCCGCCAGCGTTCAATCTGAGCCATGATCAAACTCTTCAATTAAAAATCGTTTGTGTAACTACCTACAAAAGTAAATAAGTTACTGCTCTATGAATCTGTACTTTAAAACATATGTTTTACTTAAATTAATAAGTAATAGTTTTTATGTGAACTTCTTCATTAAAGCTAAGTTGTCCCGAAGGACTATGAATTAGCATTTAATGTGAGTGCCCACACAAATTGCATGATAACTAATTGTTAAAGAACGTTATCTTTATCAGATAACTCAAGTTAAATCGCATTCGTTTAACTTGTTGCTTCGACTGACTTGAAAGCCTTGCCCGAAGCGAGATGCGCATTCTACGCAACTCAGTTTTGTTGTCAACAAGTTTTTGAATCTTTTTGAAAGAATTTTTTAACAACCTTTCAAAACGTTTTCTAAACTTATCTCTCAGTTAAACCTCTTATTCAGACAACTTAACTGTTCAAAACAACCTCTTGGGCTTGTCCCGAAGAAGTGGAGCGCATTTTAGAGATTTTTAGCCTGGGGTCAACACTTATTTGCAATTAATTTACTGACTGCTTGGTTTTCGTACAAGCCACGGTTTTATTGGGTTATTAATCAGCAGTTTGTCTATTTATTAGCTTAATATAGCTAAAGTTACTTTTTAAACATTTCACTTTCTTGCAAAAGAATATGGATATTTATTGCCAAATAAGTTTTTTATTTGCTAATATTAATTAACTTTAGCTATGAGTTGAACATTATGCCCTATTCAAATATTCGTTCGTTTAAAAATATTAGTCCTAAAATTGGTCAAAACACCTATGTAGATGAATCTGCTGTTTTAATTGGTGATATTGAAGTTGGTGATGACTCTAGTATTTGGCCATTAGTTGCTGGCCGAGGTGATGTTAATGTTATTCGCATTGGTAATCGAACCAATATTCAAGACGGCACTATTTTACACGTTACCCGTTTTAGTGAGCAAAACCCTGAAGGCTTTCCTCTTATTATTGGTGACGATGTTACTGTTGGCCATCAGTGTATGTTGCATGGTTGCCAATTAGGTGATCGTATTTTAGTGGGTATGGGAGCAACGATAATGGATGGCGTTGTTGTTGAAGATGATGTTTTTATTGGTGCTGGTACTTTGGTGCCACCAAATAAGCGTTTAGAAAGTGGCTATTTGTATATGGGCAATCCGATGAAAAAAGCCCGTTTACTGAAAGATAGTGAAGCTGCCTTCCTTAAACAGTCGGCAATTAACTATGTCGAATTAAAAGATGAATATTTATCTGAGCTGTAAATTTTGCAATTTATAGCCAAATTTCATTATTTTGGTCTGGCTCGTTGACCTCGAGCCAGTCTTCAATATCTGCTTCTAGATCAAATAATAGATCAGATGAAATAAAGGTATCTCGTGCTAATTTTGCTTCAGAGATATAAATTACAATCCCTTGGCTTTGATAAAACCCTGATAGCGTCAAAGTGATTTACTTTCATCAAAGGTTAAATCGCTGTTTAATAAGATCGCTTGATTCATCGTTATTTCGTTATTTCATTTACTATAAAGTTTTACGGACAGCCGCTAATATAGGTGGGATATCTGTTTTAACCTTGCGCCAAATTTCAAAGCTCTTTGCCGCCTGACCAACTAACATCCCTAAACCATCAATCACAGTTGTTGCTCCTTGCTCTTTTGCCCAATTAATGAAAATAGTCGGTTCATTAGCATACGCCATATCATAAACAAATGTACAACCCTTGAAAATTTGTGCCGGCACAGGTGGTAATTGATTGTGTAAGCTGGCCGAAGTGGAATTAATAATCAGGTCATAAGGTTGTGATAACGTGGCTAACTGCTCAGCACTAATCGCATCAAGTGGGCCATATTCACTAAAACGCTCAACTAATTGCTCTGCTTTTGAAATGGTACGATTACAAATCGATAATAAAGCCGGTTGCGTATCTAATAAAGGTTTGATCACCCCTCTTGCGGCACCGCCAGCACCAATCAATAAAATTCGCTTACCTGTTAATGGTGCTTGGTTATTTTTTAAATCTAGCAAAAAACCGGCACCGTCAGTTGTTTCTGCACTAATAGTACCGTCATCATGGAAAGTTAAGGTATTCGCTGCTTCAGCAAGAAGTGCTCCTTCTGTTTTGTGGTCAGCTAAAGCAAAGGCTTCTTCTTTAAAAGGCGAAGTAACATTACACCCTTTACCACCACTGTCTCGAAAGTCGTAAACCGCTTGCGTAAATTTATCAAGATCAGCTTCTATATAGGTGTATTCAATATCTTGTTTGGTTTGCTCTGCTAACAAACCATGGATTAAAGGAGATTTAGAATGACTGATAGGATTGCCAAAAACGACGTATTTATCCATGATAAAACCGATTGGTGAGAGAAAATTGGCTGTATTAAACTTTTTTTTTAACACGAATTACAAGTTGTAAGCACAAAGGCTAAGCAGAAAACAATATCGCAATCGACAAATATAGAGGCCAAAAAACACTACACTAAGCTGCACTCAGTAAGGCGATTCATCACTTGAGATAAATGATTTTTTATCGCACTACTGGCTGCTTTTCCGTCACGTTGCATTAAGGCATCAAGCACTTGTTTATGTTCATCAATACGAGGGGTTGAACCTTTATCTCGTAATTTTAAATGAAACTGCTGACTAACCGCAGACGATTCACGGATCTGCCATAGCCATTCATATAATGGTGTCAGTGCACTGTTTCTGGTGGCTTTAATAATCAACAAATGAAAAGCATGGTCAATGCGTTCAGCTTCTTCAATATCTTGATTATCAACCGCTGCCGACATGGCGGCTAATAACTGTTTTAACTGATGCAGCTCATTATTACTAATTCGCTCGGCTGCCACTTCTGCCGCTTCCGACTCTAACATCATCCGTGCTTCTAATACTTCGAATGGCCCCGGCGTATCTTCTGCTGATTGTAGAATGTTGGCTTTTGAAAATGGAGCTAAAGCATAAATACCTGATCCTGAACGTATTTCAACAAAACCACTGACTTCCAAAGCAATCATAGCTTCACGTACCGTAGAACGACTCACGGAAAATTTTGCCGCTAAATCGCGTTCTGCGGCAAAACGTTCACCAACTTTAACTTCACCATTTTTTACCATTTCAGCTAAAGCATTAGCTATTTGTAAATATAAACGTTGGCTCGAATGTTCTGTTGTTGTCATGTTAGCTCTTAATAAATGATAACGGATAATTTTTCGCGAGATTATATGTTAAATAAACCGTAAATACACAAATGCCATTAAAATTCAATAATGTAAAAACATTTCTTAAGTACTGATTTTTATGGCACATTGGGTCTCAATAAACATGATAAACAACCTCCACATTTGGCATGACCAAATAAACAATACTTGTGTAAATATAATACTAAAAATCAATTTTATTCATAATACTCTCGTAAAACATTACAATAAAATCATTGATAGAGGCAAATAATTATTTATAATTCAAATTTGGTCAGTCCAATATATGGTGTTATCATCATTAAAACAGTAAGGTTGAATTATAGTTATTATGAAAAAATCATTTTTAGTTGCGGGCTCACTTTTTTTATTAGTTGCTTGTATGTCAAATCAGGTAACAAACGAGCAGAGCAAGACCAATCAATTGCCGAATAATGTCGATACTATTCAAACAAGCACTAAACCTGTATGGAAACCTTTATTGGATGATAATAGCCTATCACAATGGCAACAATTAGGTGGGTCTGCGCCTTATCATGTTGAAGATAACATCATTGTAGGTACCACCATACCGAGCAACCAAAATTCATTTTTAGCGACAAAACAAATATTCAGCGACTTTATTTTTTGAAGTAGATGTGAAAGCAAGTGCAGGAATAAATTCAGGCATACAATTTCGTAGTAATAGCCTTGCAGATTATCACCAAGGACGCGTTCATGGTTATCAGATGGAAATAGATACCAGTTCACGTAAATGGAGTGGTGGAATTTTTGACGAAGCACGTAGTGGCTGGTTATATAACTTAAGTCGCAATCCAAATTGCCAAAATCAATTCAAGGTTGATGAGTGGAATACATACAGAATTGAAGCTGTTGGTCATCACTTACGCACCTTTATCAATAACGTACCATGTGCCGATTTAATTGACGAGCAATCTGCATCAGGTTTTATTGCGTTACAAATTCACAGTGCCGGTCATAATGCAAAAGGCAAACAAGTAAAATGGCGTGATCCACGTGTTTTAACCGATGATGTGGAAAAATTCGTCAGCAAAGCAAATAACGATCTGCAAATTAGCTATTTAAATAACCAGCTAACCGCTTTTGAAAAAGCTCACGATTGGCGATTACTTTGGGATGGAAAAACCACCATTAATCCTGCTTGGAGCATAACTGATCAAAGTTTATTTGCGAATACCACAGCCAATTTAGCTTTTGATATTAACGAGCAAAACTTTGAATTTGAACTCGATATTAAAGTAGGTGATCACCTTGATGGTGCCATTCATTATTTACTCGAAGAAAGCGCATTAAATGACACTGCGTTAACAACATCTTCAATAATCAATTCACCACTCTCATTTAAGCTTGCTGATGATAAGCTTAATCCTCTGGCTAAAGATGCAAAGCAAAGTTTTGCAGCAGTTACAGGCAAAGTAGCACCAAGCAATTTTTCAGAGCCTGATCGCCAAACTAAAAGAGAAAAAGGTAAATGGGGTTGGAATCGTGTTCGTATTCATGTCGCCTTAGGTAAAGTAACACACTGGTTAAACAACGTAAAAGTAGCTGAATTCAACCTCGAAAAAAAACAACAGCCTAATAAAAGTATCTTAGTTATTGCATTAAACAAAGGTGCTGCCAATATTCGTAATATTAAATTGCGCAAAATTACAATTAACCCTGGCGATCGTGCTGGCCACGTGATGAAAGAAGTTGTGCCTCGTGACCTGATCCCACAAGCGCCGATATTATCGGTAGCCCAAGCATTAAAGACATTTAAAGTTCACCCTGACTTCGAACTTGAAGTAGTGGCCAGTGAACCCTTATTGTTCGATCCTGTCGCAGCTATTTATGATGCTGCTGGCCGAATTTGGGCATTAGAAATGACTACCTACATGCTGGATACTAAAGCAACGGGTGAAATGAAACATGAAAGCCAAATTGTGGTCTTATCTGACACAGATCAAGATGGCACTATGGATAAACGACAAGTTATTGTTGAAAAAATATTGTTACCGCGCGCCCTTGCTTTTATTGAGGGCGGAATTTTATGGGCTGATAATGAGCAGTTATATTTCAGCGAAATTAGCGAAAAAAATAATACCATTAAACTGATCAAAACAGATGTTGTTGATAGTGACTACGCAAAGGCGGTAATATTGAGCATAAACCCAATGCTTTACTTTATAGCCTAGATAACTGGTATTACAACGCAAAATCATCGCAGCGCTATCGCCCTTACCCGCTGTCAGCACAACTACCAAAAGGAGCGAAAGAGGTTTACCGCAATGGCTTTTGGAAGATGGCTCGTTCACAAACCGAATATCGTGGCCAATGGGGTCTAACGCAAGATGATTATGGCCGCCATTATTTTAATTACAATTTTACTCCAATATTAACAACATCATTTTTACCTAATGTTGCCACTCGCAATCCTAAACACAAATTTCCTGACACGCTTACCCAACAAAAAGTGGGTAGCAATGATGTTTATCCAATCAGGGTTACGCCAGGTATTAACCGAGGCTATATGAAAGACATGTATGCTGATGGTTATAAACTAAAAACCCATACCGCTGCCTGTGGCCCATTAATTTATCGCGGTAATCAATTTCCCAAAGAATATTATGGTATGGGATTAGCACAAGAGCCTGCAGGTAATTTAATGAAAGCCACTAAAATCACCGAAAATAACGGTATGGTTAGCGGCGAAAACTTATTAAACCAGCAAGAAATATTAGCTTCTACTGATGAAAGATTCCGCCCAGTTAATGCCATTAACGCCCCTGACAGCACCATCACGATTGTCGATTTTTATCATGGTATTTTGCAACATCGCACCTTTTAACTAGTTATTTAAATAACCAAATTAAAATGCGGGATCTAGAGCGCAATAAACACATCGGCCGTTTATACCGTTTAAAACATAAAAACAGTGAAATGCCAAAAGTGACTTACCTCAATAAACTATCAGCCGAACAATTAGTGCCTTATTTAGCACACGATAACGGTTGGCACCGAGATACCGCCAAGCAACTGATAGTCATGAAACAAGATAAATCGGTTATCGCGTTATTAACTAACATGGCAATAACGTCAACAAACCATCTTGCACAAATTAATGCCTTATGGACGCTTGAAGGGTTAGGTGTGGTTGATCTAAAAACACTCCAACAAGCAGCAAAAACTAACAACGCTAAAGTAAAGCGCAGTATTTATCGATTAGCTGAATATTTACCAAACAATAATCAAGTGCTTAATAACTGGTTAATGGCAGAGCAAAACAAGCCAATAAAGAACTTGCCAATGTTTTAGTGTTGGCTGCAGGCACACATCAAGCTTGGCCTGTCATAAGCATTTTAATTAATCGTTTTGGTGTCAATGACTTTACCTATGCTGCATTAGCCTTTAATGAAGCTAATTTTTTAACCGCTGAACAGCAAAATATACCATCGGCAGCTACTTCAAATATCCGTAAGCTTGTCAATACCAATGTACAAAGCAAAACCCAGAGCCTAACAGGCGAAGCCTTAAAAAGCTTTAACCGCGGGAAAGCACTCTATAATGGTGAAATAGGTTGTTTTGGTTGTCATGGTGCTGAAGGTAAAGGTAACGAAATGATCCCACCACTTGATGAAAGCGAATGGGTTACCGAATCAAAAGATCGTTTAATCGCCATTTTATTACGTGGTTTATCTGGGCCGGTAACAGTAAATGGCAAAAAATTCACTAGCCCATTAACTATGCCAGGCTTAGGTGAAAATCACGATGTTAGTGATCAAAACCTTGCTCATATTGCTACATTTATTCGGAACGCATGGAGCAACCAAGCCAGCACAGTGACGGCAAAAGATATTAATAAAGTGCGTCAACTTACCGAACAACAAAGTATTCCGTACACCGAGATACAACTCAAATCAGACTTTAAAAAATAACGGACAGGAAATTTTCAAATGAACCAAGATAACGTAATTAAATTAGGGGTTATTGGGTTGGGCAATATAGCTCAACAACATATTAATAACATTACTTCAGGTGCCGTTAAACAATGTCAAATTACGGCATTATGCTCTCGCAATAAAACACCTCTAGCAGATGAGTTAGGCGCGAGCCATTTTCAACAATACCAAGAATTAATCGACTCAGGTTTAGTTAACGCCGTATTAATTGCTACCCCTACCATGTCGCATTTCGACATTGCTAAATACGCACTCGAAAAAAATATTCATGTCATGCTAGAAAGCCTATTGGCCTTTCATCATTAGAGGGTGAAAAACTGGTTGCTCTAGCAAATAAAGCAACTAAGTTTGCCTTAATGTTAAATCAGCGTACTGACCCAACTTTCAAAAAAATCAAAACGGTTGTCGATAGCGGTGTGTTAGGTGACATCCAACGTACTCACTGGACAATGACTAACTGGTTTCGCCCAGACATTTATTTTCAAGTAAGTGATTGGCGCGCCACTTGGAAAGGTGAAGGTGGCGGTTTATTGGTTAATCAATGTATTCACAACCTTGATATTTTTCAGTGGATTTGCGGCGTACCCAGTGAAATTACTGCCTTTTGTGAATTTGGTAAATACCATAATATTGAAGTAGAAGACGAAGTAACTGCTTACTTACGATATAACAATAAAGCAACGGGCGTATTTATTGGCTCAACAGGGGAAGCTCTGGTGTTAACCGCTTTGATATTATTGGCGATAAAGGCAGTTTACATTTTGCTGTTGAAGCTGGAAAAAGTAAATTAACTCAAAAATTGAATGCGCAAAGTACCGCTGAATTTTGTGCCAATACTGATGAAATGTTTGGCATGCCTGCCGTTACTGAAAGTGATATCACGACAACAGAAACAGTAAATCAGCACGCGATTATTATGAATAACTTTGTCAATGCCATTCACCATGACGAACCTTTAATTGCGCCAGCACAAGATGGCTTAGCTTCATTAGATATTGCCAATGCTATGCTGCTTTCTACTTGGCAAAAACAAGCGATAGCTTTACCTATGGATAGAAATACCTATCAAAATGAGCTTAATAAAAAAGCCAATGCTTCAACACTAAGAACAAAATCAAATGCTGAAGCAAAAGTCGATATGAGTGCGTCGTATCGTTAACACATCACGCACTATAACGTACTGATAACAATGACTATAACAAAGAGAACAAGATGACAGATTCAATCAATCAAGAAAGACAAATGCTAAGAGCGCTTTCTCAACAGCCTTTTAGCAAACGCATTCCCAAATATTTAAAACTCAGTGGCCCAGGTTGGTTACAAGGTGCTATGACCTTAGGTGGTGGTAGTGCCGTAACCTCATTAACCATTGGTGCCCTCTTTGGCTACAATTGTTATGGGTGCAACCTGTCGCCATGTTAATTGGCTGTATTATGTTGTTTGCCTTATCACATCAAACCTTACATACCCAAGAAAAACCTTTTGAGTCCATGAAAAAGCACGTTAACAAGCCCATTGCTTGGGGTTGGGCGATTGCCGCTTTTGCTTCCAGTTTAATTTGGGGCTTTGCACATTATCCGTTAAGTGCCGCCATGCTAGAAGAAATTATTGTGGTGAGTACCGGCTTTTCTGTTGATAAAGAGTCAGGTACTGCCCGTGATATGTATTTATTATTGTTAGCCGTTATTATTTGGGCGGGTGTTGCTTTTACCGCGTGGAAATATGGTGATCATGATGCCGAAGGTGGAAAAAATAATGCCGTTAAGTATTTTGAAACCGGTATTAAAGTATTAAGTGGTTTAATTATTATCGCTTTTGCTTGGGTTGTTATTAGTGCGTCATTAAACGGAAAAGTTGATTGGGCCGCTGTGGCTTCAGGTTATATTCCACAATCATTTCCTGACACAGCTCAAGGGGTTACCGTAGTTATGGCCGCTTTAGGTAGTGCCGTTGGTATCAACATGACTTTTATTTATGGTTACACCCTGCTACATAAAAAATGGACACCTGACCATGCTGAGTTATCACGTTACGATATCGGTTTAGGTTTAGTTATTCCTTATATTTTAGTAACCAGCTTAATTTCTATTGCTGCTGCTGGCGCCTTTTTTGGTAGCGATATGGATATACAAGGTAAATTAAGCCCAACACAAGCAGGTACTATGTTTATGTCTGCAGGCTTAGATGAAGTCACTAGCCGCTTAATTTTCGCCTTTGGTATTTTAGGTATGGCGGTTGGTTCATTAGTAATGCATATGCTGTGTTGTGGCTCTGCCGCTGCTGCTATGTTTGGTTGGTCTGAAAACAGCCTAAAATACAAACTTGCACTTTTAGCCCCAACACCGGCCATTTTAGGTGTTTTTGTTTGGCAAACCATGGGCGCTTATGTGGTTTTACCAACCTCTGCTATTTGTGGTTTCTTATTGCCAATTGCATACATTGGCTGGGCTGTCCTCAACAATAAAAAAGATTATTTAGGTGATGCCATGCCTACCGGCAAAAAACGTTTCTTTATTAATATTGCAATGGCTCTTTGTATTATCACCGTACTTAGCAGCGTTATTTATTCTACTATGGTTAAAATGGGTTAATTGTCATGTCTGAACCAACTAAAAAACCAAACATGAAAGATGGTGCTAATTACGCACCTGTTGGGCAATCAGTTAAAGTGGTTGCACCAAACGAATTTTTCTTTTCAGTGGCCTTTTTAGATCACGGTCATATTAACGGCCAAACTAACGGCTTATTACAAGCGGGCGCTACTTTAAAATATGTTTATGATACTGACGAAAAACGCTTAGCTGCTTTTTGTGAAAAATATCCACAAGCAACGGTAGCCACTAGTTTTGAGCAAATTCTTAACGACTCTGATACCCAATTAGTGGCAAGTGCCGCTATACCTCATTTACGTGCAGGCATTGGCATTCAAGTAATGCACGCGGGTAAAGATTATTTTACCGACAAATCGCCTTTTACTACGCTTGAACAATTAGCTGAAGTGAAAAAGTGGTTGCTGAAACGGGTCGCATCTATGCGGTTTATTATGCCGAGCGTTTACATAATGAAGCCGCTTTTGAAGCAGGTGAGCTTATTAAACAAGGTGCCATTGGCCGTGTACTTCAAGTGATCAATTTAGCGCCTCATCGATTAGCAAAAGCGACTCGTCCAGATTGGTTTTTTGATAAAACATGTTACGGCGGTATTTTAACCGATATAGGATCACACCAAGTAGAGCAGTTTTTAACTTACACTGGAGCAACCGATGCCACCATTAACTTTGCCCGCGTTGAAAACTTTAACAACACCGACAAGCCTGGGTTAGAAGACTTTGGTGAAGTATCGCTAACCGGAGATAATGGCTCTTCATTTTATACCCGTGTTGACTGGTTTACCCCTGAAGGTCAAGCAACTTGGGGCGATGGCCGTACCATTATTATTGGTACAGAAGGCAATATCGAATGCCGTAAGTACAACGATGTTGCACGCCAAGCACCAGCATCAAAAATATTCATTACTAATGGCGAAAAGGAACGAGAAATTGATTGTTTAGGACAATCATCTTTTCCGTATTTTGGACAATTAATTTTAGATGTTATTAATCGTACCGAACATGCAATGAGCCAAGCCCATACGTTTAAAGCCGCTGAATTAAGTATGTTAGCGCAAAAAATCGCTGAAGACGCAGCAACAAAATAGCAAACTGAAGATAAAAACCGCATTCATGGCACTCTGAATGCGGTTTTTTTATACCTGAAAATTAGCGCTAAGTAATTAAAATTTATAACCTAGCATCAAAGAGTAAACCATAGGATCAATATCAACATTTGATTTACCTTTGCCCACTAAACCACCAACATTTAAACTATCTTCCACATTAAAGGTTGCTTGTGTATTAATATCAATATAGCGCGCGGAAACATTTAAGCTCCACTGATCATCTAATAAATAATCAGCCCCTAGCTGTACTGAATAGCCAAACGAACTGTCTAGTGATAAATCACTAAAACCAGCCGCTTTCGGCGTTGCTGTAAACTTTTCTTCAAAAATACCGTAGTTAATACCAAGTCCAAGATAAGGCTTAAATACAGAAGCTGTATCGAAATAATATAAAGCACTAATAGTCGGTGGCAATTGCTTAACATTGGCAAGCTTGGCGTCGTTTAAATCAATATTATAAATATTGTTTGTTGCCCCCGTTGGGTCTTGTAAATAAATATCATGATCAAACGGTGTTGCCGCTAACACTTCAAGCGCCCAGTTTTGATCATAAAAATAAACAAAATTTAACCCTAACTGGGTATTATCTTCTGGCGATAAAGTCAGGGGTAATGCTGCTCCATCTAAAGAAATACCCGCTTGATTTGAATCAGGCTTAACCTGAGTTAAACCGCCGCGAATAACAAAGTCGCCGGCTTGATAATTAGCCGAAAAAGTAGAAAAAGAGGCAAATAATGCTAAACAAAGTAACGATTTTTTCATGAGCTATGTCCTTAAAATTAATTAAGGTCAGTGTAAACAGCGCTGAATAACAAAACTTGATATAGCTCAAACAATTAAACTAGAGTTAAAACTCTATCCCTGATTGATGATCTATATCAAATTTTTAACTTAGTCCTAACAACAATTATCTTGGTGGGTCAATTTGATCGCCAATTGAATTATTAATGCGAAACCAACCAGCAATACTATGGCGCTTCCTTAAAGCCGGTAACACTTCATGAGGAAATTCTTCACTAAGAAAAATAACCAAAGTACCAAGTGTTGGTGACACTTCAAATAGTTTGTGCTCTGGCTGTTCAGGATCATACATCACCAATTCACCACCTTCTTCAGGCTGCCAATTGGGGTTTAAATAATACACTGTTGATAACAAACGGTTTGCCTGCCCTTTAAAAGCGTCAACATGCTTTTTATAAAAAGCACCCGGCTGATAACAAGCAAAATGGCTTTCATAACTGAACAAGCCTAAAAACAACAAACGGTTTAGTTCAACACGAACTTTTTCCATTTGGCTTAACCATAAAGACTCAATAGGTTGCTGATGATCAATCCAGCGAATTTCGTCACTACGGACAAATTGGTTAATTGTTTGTTGCTCTGAACGACCAATCGCTGCTTCTTGAAACTGTTCCGTATCAAGCTGCAACACATAATGTAATAAAGCGTCTTCTATATCGGCAGCAAACGCGTGATGAATTACGCTGTAACCCTTAGTTTTAAGGTCGTTAGCTACTTTAAGGTAATTAATTTCACCAACAAAAGATTGTTCAAAAACGTGCATTAGTTAATCAAGTAGATAAAAGGTGGCGCATTTTGCAACAACTTACTAAAACTAAGCAATAATTTTTGTTGATAAATACTAAAATAATTATTTTTATTAAACAGCCATAGGTTATTGCAAATTATGCTCGAGCTTACGCGCAATTTGTATGAAACTGTCAATTTGCTCTGCTGGTATATTCGTTATTAATTGAGAAAACACTTTTTTCTGCCCTTTTAAAAAGGGTTAAGTTTTCACTACCTTTAACTGACAATACCAAAATTTGACTACGCTTATCTTGTTCATTATCAACTTTAATAATCAGCTCTTGCTTCACTAACTCTTTAATTAAACGATTAATTTGAGCTTTATCTCGTCCCATAAAATCAGCAAGTTTTTGACCTGTACAATCATCAATTCTAGAAATGACTTTTAGCGATTTTAAATGCATAGGCGATAGCCCTAATGCTAATAACTTAATTTCTTCTTTCATATGATTACGCACTGCATGCACTAAACTAAACAGCGCTTCGCTTAATTCCATTATATTCTCCAATTGATGATGAATTAGTTGATGAAAGTCTACCAACACAAATATAGTAGATATTGTCAACTATATTTTATAAAGCGTTCATGTTCAAGCCAAACTTAAAACTTAGCCTTTAACAAAATATTAAAAACTACATTAACCAACACCATTTGGAGGTAAAAATATGGGTCCTAAAATGCGTATGACGCAAGTCTTATCCGTGACAGAGCTTTCTCCACATATGAAACGAATTGTCTTAACTGGCGAGTCTCTTTCTGATTTTCCAAACAATAAAAAAAGTGCGCATGTTAAAGTCATTTTTCCTAATTCAGCCAATAATAAGCCTAAACTTGGTATATATTTAGGATTCAAAAAGTTTATGCGTTCTTATACTGTGCGATCATTCGATCAGCAACAGCGTACTCTAACTCTCGACTTTGCTGTAAATGATCATCAAGGTTTAGCAAGTAATTGGGCGTTGCAAGCAAAAGCGGGTGATTATCTTGGTATTGCCGGCCCTGGCGATATAAAGCATACCGATTTATTCGCTGAACATCACTTATTTTTGGGTGATATAACAGCATTACCTGCCATCGCCGCAACATTAGAAATGTTACCTGAAAGTGCTGTTGGCACCGCTTATATTCAAGTACCTGATAAGCAAGATATTCAACCTCTAATAAAGCCTGAAGGTATCAATATTGAATGGTTTGTAACCACAAATAAATTAACAGATGATTTTTTAAATGCCCTCAAAACTGTCGGTGAAACCTTGAATAATAGTGCTATTTTTATCGCTGCTGAGGCTAGTATTATCAAACAGTTAAAAAGTTACCTGAATAAACATTGCCGCTATGATAAAGCTAAACTCTATGCCAGTGCCTACTGGAATCAGAAAAGATAAAAAATGCTAGTCGTGATCAAACTCAATTACGCATTACTAAGAATAAATAGTTAAGGATGAATAATTTGCACTGTTTTTTGCTGCTTTCGCTCAAAGTCACCAAAAAATGATTTTGAACCATGTCTTGATTGGCTACTACTTACCACTAAACGTTGATTAATCACCTGATAAAACTCGGTATCTTGCCCAAAGGCTTCAACGTTTAATATTAAATAAGCACTACCGCTACCTTGAAAGTCGAGATGACTTTTTAACGGTGTGCCGTCATTATCAAGCCAAACCTGGTAACGTGCTTCAAAGTCATCAACGTATTTTCGTGTTCTTTTATTATGAATTAATACTTCCATTGGTAGTTCAAACGTTAATAATCGCACATTCCGACCATCAAGCTGCGTTATGCTTTCACCAATAAATTCACCACGATTAATAAACTGCAAAAAATCTTCACTGGCCGATAACACACGATGTAAATCAACAGCTTTTAATTTAGCGGCGGAATCTAAGGTGGGTGATGGGCTGTCTTCGTTTTGGGCTTTTTGCGCTTTTTCAGCCGCCATCATGGTTAGCTGCTCTGTCTTATAAGTTAAACTAAAGCCGGTAGGGTTATCTTTTAATAAAACTTTAACTTCGCCTTGCTTGATGTCGTCGTCATGCTGATCAACAAACGAAGCTCTTAACTCGGCAATGATTGGCGTTTTAGCCTGAAGTTGTTTTAATTTATTTTTTAAATCGTTTAGTCCATCAGACGCTAAACTGATAGCACTCGTTAAACTAAAAATGAGCCCGACAAGCATTGATAAATAATTCATTAACCTATCCTAATTGAATTTTTATATAACCTATCAGAGCTTTAATAATATTAATAATTCAATAAATTATAAGAAAAAGTAATCAACCAGTTTGTAGCCCCAAACCATTAAAAAATAACAAATGGCAACAAACACAGCAGCAGAGCCTAAATCTTTCGCGCGGCCACTTAATTGATGGCGTTCTAAGCCAACACGGTCAACCACCGCTTCAATGCCTGAATTTAATAGTTCAGCAATTAATATTCCTAAAATCGCTAACATTAATAGTGAAAATTCGACAAAACCATCACTAATTAATAAAGCCACCGGTGTTAATACAATTAATAAAAACACTTCTTGTTTAAAAGCCATTTCATTTTGATAAGCGGCAATTAAACCGGCAATACTGTTTTTAGTTGCAGGCCCTAAACGTCCTAAATGGCTAACTTTTTTATCTGTTGTCACAAAGAATTTCCTTTTAACGATTTGAAATAATAAACCTATTTTGCATCATAACGAGTAAAAATGAATAAAATATGACCTAACGATTTTCTAACCGATTATAATCAAATAACCCAAACGCAATGCCTTGCTCTTGTTTTGCTAATTGGTGAATTAAATCACTATAAAACCAAAAGTTAGGATGGGTTCTACGAATAGCAAAACGCGTTTTAATATCTCGATAATGCTGCTCATTCGTCATGCCCGCTAATGCCGTAACAAAGTCGGCTTGCTGCTGATCCGTTATATGCCAAATAGCCGCTGGATAATCACCAATAAAACCTTTCACGATTAAAGCCTTGTCTTGAGAATATTCTCGTTGTTCGGCTTCGTTTAATAAACTTGAAATATTATAGTGAGCGTTATTATGTAATAAAGTTTAAGCTTGATAGCCCTCTTGTTGTTTTACCAAGATAAATGACACTTGTGGTAACAAGTTTACCGCTTGGTTTGGTAAAGAATTCAACGCTAATAATGGCGACTCTGACTCAACTTGATAAACAGGTTTATTAACATACTTTAAATGTTTTTTAAGTATGCTGTATAACTCAGCCTGCGGATCATCGGTTTGATATTGAATACCACTAGGCTGCACAAAGTTATTATTATTTTTTTCAATAACTCTACCAAATTTGGCGAGGCTTTACGGTACCAATAATCGTGAATTTTTTTCCGCTGTGCTAAAGGCAATAAAGCTAAAAAGTTTTTTTCGCCCTCTAACCGTAAAAAGTCCATATATAAACGTGTAGTTAACTGATGACCAACATTGCCATAAACATCAAAACCAGCCACTAATAAATAATGTATACGTTCAAATAACGGATAATCCATAACCCAAGCCGTTTTAGGGTTTTCACCCACTAAGCCTTTAACAACCGAGGCGCTGTCGTTATGGCGAAAAATCGTTAACGCGGCATTGTCATTATAGTTTTGCCCTTGCCAAATCAGCTGTTCATTGAGGTTTTTACCCTTTTCAAACACTAAATTAGAAATAGCTCCTTTGGCCTCAACATATTTACTTTCTCGATGGGCATAACTTAGCCAATTAAACGCGGTTGCATTACTTTCATCTTTAGCAGGTAGCGCCAGCATATCTTTTTGAAACGTTAAAAAGTGGTCAATTGCTAAAGTGCTGGTGATATCAGGGTCAGCAAACACTACCCAAAAATTATCATTAATAACATTTAACGCGACTTGCCCTCTGCACACAGGCCCTTTAATAAAGCCCATAATATAAAGCTGTGCATCATCTAATAAAAATTGATAACGAGATTTAATTGGTAGATCCGTAAATGCTTTAAACGGATTTGAGGCAACCTCTGCTTGATAACTAGGTAAAGTGTTTACTTGATAATCTGGTGTTAAAAATAACGCTTCTAAACGGGCTAATTTAGCGTCATTTAATGCTAGCGGTAAATGGGTTTTAGCTAATATTGTTTGTGTATCATGCATTAAACGATAATACACCGGCTTAACTTTAGGGTTTTCATAAGGTCGACGGGTATTAATTACCTGAATCGGTTGCCCTGGCGGCGTGCTTGAGCGCACTAATTTAAAAAATGAAGAGCTACCGTACTGAGGAAAATGTAAATGAGCTAAAAACCAATGCTCGTAAATATAACGACTCATCAACTGGCTTTTATTATCGTGTTGATTAAAAAAGCTTCCCACTTAGCAACCTCAGCTAAATTACCTTGATCAGGTGCAGGAATGTTGGCCATTTTACCGCCCTGCTTCAACCAATAATCTAAGGTTGTAAACGCTTGCTCTGATATAGCCGGTAAACCGTAAGGCATACCTGCATGCGGTTTTTGCTTAGCAAACTGCGAATATTCCTCACTACTTGGACAAGTTTGTTCGCGGTCTAACGCAAAGTTAAATTCATCACCTAGCACGGCCACTTCTGGCAACGGATTTTTTTGTTTCAGTAATAAACTTTGTGCTAATAAACCGGCAGCAATATTTGTGCTGGCCAGTTGTTGACGTTCATTTAATACTGGTTTAAAGCCTTTATCACGCCATTGTTTGGTTGTTTGTGCATCAACAAAAATTCGTGAAGGTTCTGATGCCAGCAAACGTGTACCGTCATAAACAAGTGCTTTACTTAAACCACGATCAATACCTGCTGGTGAACTTAGCTTTAATTGACAAGGAGCATCGTAACAACCATGACAAACAACACAGCGACTTTCTAATATCGGTTTCACTTGATTTAAATAAATATTACCGTCTGCTGATGTATCGACAACTAAACGGTCTTGTATTTGCTCAGGACCAAATAATTCATCGTAATAATTAACACCAATAACGGTACAACCGGTCACCAATAAAAATGCCAGCAACAAAAGCCAACGGCTGTAAAATGTCATGATAAAGCCTTAGTACTTTAATTAAGCTAATTCAGTTAGCCAATCTCTAGGCACTAAATATTGTTGTAATTTTGCCTCGGCAGAATCACTTTCTGGTTGATAATTATATTCCCAACGCGCCAGTGGTGGCATTGACATTAAAATAGATTCGGTTCGGCCGCCTGATTGCAAGCCAAATAAAGTGCCGCGATCAAAAACCAAATTAAACTCCACATAACGACCACGACGATATAACTGAAATTGCCGCTCTGCATCACTGTAGTGTTCATTTTTGCGTTTATTCATAATGGGAACATAAGCATTCACAAAACCTTCACCCACCGCTTTAATGTAATTAAAACAAGTGTCAAAATCCCATTGATTTAAATCATCAAAAAACAAACCACCAACACCACGAGTTTCGTCACGATGTTTTAAATAAAAGTAGTCATCACACCATTTTTTATGCTCGGTATAAACATTATCACCAAACGGCTGACAAAGATCTTTTGCGGTTTGATGCCAATGTTTAACGTCTTCGTCAAAAGGATAAAACGGGGTTAAATCAAAACCACCACCAAACCACCACACTGGCGCTTCGCCGGCTTTTTCAGCAACAAAAAAACGAACATTGGCATGTGACGTTGGAATTAACGGATTTTTTGGATGAATCACTAATGAAACGCCACAAGCTTGCCAAGTTCGACCTGCTAATTCAGGGCGATGAGCGGTAGCTGATGGCGGTAACTTATCGCCACTAACCACAGAAAAGTTCACCCCGCCTTGTTCAATAACAGTGCCATCAGTTAACACTCGAGTTCTACCACCGCCACCTTCGGCGCGCTGCCAAGTATCTTCGATGAATTTGCCACTACCATCTGCCGTTTCTAACGCTTGGCAAATATGGTCTTGGAGCGATTTTAAATAGTCGATAACAACGTCAATGTTTACTTGGCTCATGTGCGAAAAGTTTCTCCAGTTAACCCGTCAATAATAGTAGATGGCTGTGTAAAGCCTAAAGTTTGACCTTTAATAATAAAGTCGATTTGCTGGCATATCACCGGCTCAATTTCTTGATAGCTTCTTGCTGGTGTTTTCCCCGTTGTATTACAACTAGTAGAAACAATCGGTTTATTAGTGGCATTACATAAAGCAACCACATCAGGCTGGCTTGTTACTCGTACCGCTATGGTATCAAATTGTCCGGTTAAATACTTACCAAGTGTTGCCTTAGCGGGTAACACTTGCGTAATACCATCAGGCCAACGAGACAAAATTAATGCCCGCTGCTGTGCTGACAATTTTTCATCATCAACATAAGGTAATAACTGTGAATAATTGGCGGCCAATAAAATTAAGCCCTTTTCAACCGGGCGTTGTTTAATCACTAACAGTTTTTCAACCGCCGCTTGATTGTCAGGGTCACAACCTAAACCAAAAACCGCTTCAGTTGGGTAAGCCAAGATACCACCTTGCTGGTATGCTGCTATTTCATTATTCATCTTATCAAAATAAGCCATCAGTAAATTCAGTTGCCGCATTATAAAGGCTTTCTCTTATTTGAACCAAATTTTGCCGCCTAATTTGTCAAAAGCACAATTTAAACTGAGCAAATAAAATGCAGATGTTTCCGTATTTGTACAAACATAGGTATAATGCTCGGCTTAATTTTCGCGGTGAAATTATTCACAGACTTAGCAAAGCAATTACAGAGTGAGATATCATGAAAGTCGGTATAATCATGGGTTCAAAATCAGACTGGCCAACCATGCAACATGCAGCAGAAATGTTAGATTTATTGCAGGTTCCTTACGAAACCAAAGTGGTTTCAGCTCACAGAACACCTCATTTATTAGCTGAATATGCTGAAGCAGCTCAAGCCAATGGTATTAGCGTTATCATCGCTGGTGCTGGTGGTGCAGCACATTTACCAGGCATGACAGCAGCATACACACCATTACCTGTGTTAGGTGTACCGGTACAATCAAAAAAGCATTAAGTGGTCAAGATTCACTATTATCTATTGTCCAAATGCCAAAAGGTATTGCGGTGGGTACATTAGCTATTGGCACAGCTGGTGCGGCTAATGCGGGTTTATTAGCGGCACAAATTATTGCCGTACATGACGCCGCCATTATGGAAAATATTGTTAAATTTAGAACGGAACAAACACAAACAATACTTAACAACCCAAACCCTGCAGAATAGGCGGTTATTTTAATGAAAAACGTGTTGGTTTTAGGAGCTGGTCAATTAGCTCGCATGATGAATTTAGCGGGTGCACCGCTTAATATTGATGTTAAAGCCTTTGATGTTCGTAGCAACAAGGTTGTTCACCCAGTTGCACCTGAACACAGTTATGGCGACCTTGCTCAAGGTATGCAAAAGTCAGAAGTAATTACCGCTGAATTTGAACATATTGCTCATAATATTTTAGCCGAATGCGAAAGCGCCGGTAACTTATATCCAAGCAGCCAAGCTATTAAAATAGGTGGTGATCGTCGCTTAGAAAAAAACTTACTTGAAAGCTGCCAAGTGGCTAATGCTAAACACGTTATTGTTGAAACTAAAGCGGATTTTGACGCCGTTTTAAGCCAACTTTCATTACCGATTATTTTCAAAAGTGCTCTAGAAGGTTACGACGGTAAAGGCCAATGGCGAATGAAATCAGCCAAACAAGCTGATGCCTTATGGCAAGAAATGTCAGAGTTTATTGCCAATGCCACCTCTTCTGTACCGCAAGGTATTGTTGCAGAGCAAATGGTACCTTTTGATCGTGAAGTTTCATTAGTTGGCGCTCGTAATACTCAAGGCGAAATTGCTGTCTATCCATTAACTGAAAATCATCATGACAATGGTATTTTAAGTGTTTCTGTTGCCGCGCCAAGCAATGATAAACTTCAAGCTCAAGCTCAAGCGGTATTTACTAAGTTAGCTGAAAAACTCGAATATGTTGGTATTTTGGCCATTGAGTTTTTCCAAGTAGGTGAGCAACTGTTAGTTAATGAAATTGCTCCTCGTGTGCATAACTCAGGTCATTGGACACAACAAGGTGCCGACACTTGCCAATTTGAAAACCACCTGCGCGCTATCTGTGGTTTACCTTTAGGTAGCACTGCACTTATACGCCCAACTGCAATGATTAATATTATTGGTGAAGATGCAGTACCCGACACCTTATTAGCTATTCCAAGCGTTAATATTCATTGGTATGGTAAAGAAAAACGTGCTGGTAGAAAAATGGGCCATATTAACGTAAGTGGCAAAGATGAAACTGAATTAGCACAGCGTTTATGTCAGTTAGCACAATTACTTGATCAAACGGCATTTTCAGCATTAACTGAGTTTGCGACTGATTATCAAAAGAAGTTAACCGTAAACTAGAAGAACTAAACGTTAAACTTGCCCTTTTAAATACCTGCTAACTTGCAGGTATTTTTATTTTACAGCCACATTTTTTTTGTGGGCAAACATGTACTTCACCACTCGCCATGGTACGTTTTACCATAATTGGCCATCGACAATCGGGGCACGCTTCAGCAACCGGCGGGTAATTAATAACATATTTACATTTTGGATATTGATCGCAAGCATAAAAAGTCTTACCAAAACGATTCGACTTTTCAAATAGTTCGCCTTTTTTACAGCTTGGACAAGCTACGCCAGCATCATCTTTTTGGTTATTACCTTCAATATGATCACAATCAGGGAAGTTGGTACAACCAATAAACATACCATAACGACCTTGCTTTACCGCTAATGGGTGCTGGCATTTTGGGCATTGGGAACCTGGCAGAATTTTATCTTCAACTCGCTCATGTTCAACAACTGGCCGAGTATATTGGCAATTGGGGTAACTAACACAGCCGAAAAAAGCACCTGATTTACCATGTTTAATGGTTAATTCACTGCCACATTCTGGACACGGTTCATCAGCCTTTTCTAAGGCATGTTCATGTTTAGTAAAAAGTGGTTGTTCTGAGTCAGACATAAATTACACAAGTGAATTAATTAACAACCTAATTATGCCATAAATCAGGCACAGATAAACACATAAGCAGCCGAAGCTGCTTATCACAATAAGTATTATTTACTAAATTAGTGTAATGGACCGTCAGGCTGTTCGTCGAAGATTAAATCTTCCATTTGTGAATAAGCCGATTCTTGCCCTGGTACATTAAACAACACCATTAAGATCACCCACTTTAAATCATCTAGTGAAAAATCTTGTGTGTCTAATTCCATCACTCGGTCAACCACCATTTCACGAGTGGTAAAATCGAGTAAATTCACTTGTTCAAGAAACATAATGAAACCACGACATTCTGCGTCAAGCAACATCATTTCTTCATCAGTATAAATACGGAAGCTTTGGCCAACCGCACGGGTTAAAAAAGGATAAGCTTCAACGTCTTGCAACGCAGCTAACTTTTCTAACCATGTTAGCGCTTTATAAATTTCATCTTGATGAAATCCAGCGCGGGTAAGTTCGTCTGTGAGAATGTCATGATCTACCATCACTTCAGCTTCTGAATGGATGTAGTTCTCAAAAAGGTACATTAAAATATCAAACATAAATTACCCCTTAATAAGTCTTTGATAGCCACCTGGTACCGCTGTTACCAGACCTTTAAGCTCAAGCATGGTCAGCCGACTTAGCACCTCCTCAATGGGAAGCTGAGACCGAGAAACTACAATATCAACGGGTGTAGTTTCATCTCCAACACTAGCTAACAATGGGTCGATAAACAAGCCTTTTTGTTCATTATTTGAAAATTTTTCATCCTTTTTTAATCGGTTAACATCATTGTTACATTGTTTATCTAGACCCGATAAACGAGTAAATTCTAACTCATTAAATATATCGGCAAGCTCATCAACAAGTTTAGCGCCTTGTTTAATTAACCAATGACAGCCTTTTGTTTGAGGGTTAGCAATATTGCCCGGTACAGCAAATACTTCACGATTTTGCTCTAAGGCAGTTCTTGCGGTAATTAACGAGCCACTTTTAAGCTCAGCTTCCACCACTAAAACACCTTTTGATAAGCCACTAATAATACGATTACGTTTAGGGAAATGCCCTGCTTTGGCTACTGTGCCAGGCGGAAATTCACTGACAATAGCGCCGCCACATTCCAGAATACTGTGTGCCAGTACTTTATGACGACTGGGGTAGACAATATCTAATCCTGTTGCCACCACTGCAATGGTATGCCCCTGACAATCTACCACCGCTTTATGGGCGTTACCATCAATGCCTATCGCTAAACCACTGGTCACAACAACCCCTGCTTGCCATAACTCCCTGGCTAATTTTTTAGTGGTTTCTTTACCGCTAATACTGGCTGAGCGGCTACCAACAATAGCTAACTGATCTTTTGATAACAGCGCTTTATTCCCTTGAATAAATAACACTAATGGTGGGTCATAAATTTGTTTTAACTGTGTCGGGTAATCAACATCATCAAAACTAATTATTTGGCAATGACAACGCTCACAAGCGGCAATAATAGCCTCTATTTTTTGCCAATTCGGTTGCACAATCGCTGCCATTTGATTTACCGACAAGCCTAAAACCGATAGCGCTATCTCCGAACTAAATAACTTTTCTAACCCTACCTCTTCAGCCAAGGTGATTTTTTTAGCTACCGACAAACGCGGAATGGCTTTTTAAAGCTAACCAGTAATGAAGTGTTGAGCGTACCAATTTGCTCCTCCTTAAGCGATATACCCAAATCACTTTAAGATGCTCAGCCGTTCCTTATGGCTGATTTAGAAACATTTTTGACCTAACAAGGTTGCTTTTAGAACATATAACCTGCGCCTTAAGACATTTCTAATTTACACCGAACCTGCATCTTGAGGTTGTTTGAGTATGATATGTTCTTATAGGTTTAGTAGAAACGGGTGAATTAGTAAATATTCACCCGTATATTTTTAGAAAGGAATTAATTAGCAGTGCAAATCAATTAAGGCGCTGAAACAATGTCGTTTAAGCGTATAGGTTTACTACTTTTTAAAATGAGCGCTAAGCTAACTTCATCATAAACTTTAAAAACCATGCTCGTACCTAAACTTTCAGCCGGCATTTTATAATCAGAATTGTCAGCACTTGCTAACCGGCTCCAACGAGAAGCATCGGCGGTATAAACAGGGCCATCGTTTGTTTCTAACACACCAGGGCTAGTTCGCTTAATGGTGAGAATATCACCGGGGTTAACACTATGTTTATTCCCCTTATTAATCAGCACAACTTCCAATTTACCAAATTCTCGGACATCGCTTGCTGAACTAATAATTTGCCCTTCGACATCACTATTAACCGCTTGCATCGTAAAATACGACGGGTATAGCTGGCCTTCGTTTACCGGTAAAACAATGGCGCCAGAGCGGATCTCTTGTTTCGCATTATCAACATATAATGTTGAAGGAACTTTATCCGCCATATTACCATCACGGATAACCTTGCCTGAGCCAACTAAAATAGCGTGAAAACCTAAAGACTCTCCTGTATCAGGGTCGATAATTTCCTCACCTTGATGATAAATACCATAAGCTTTGTTAACAACTAAATCATCATTAATATAAAGTTTAAAACCTTCGATGCTCGACTTTTGCCCTTCATCACTACCTAAAACATAAGGAGCGTTGTCAATTTGAGCTTCGGTTAAAATAAAGTCATATTTTAAAAATGGCGAAATAACACTTAGTGGAATAGTCGCTACTGGGTTTTGATCTTTTAACGTGGTGCGCACCTTAGGTGACCATTTTAATTCCGGCTTACCTCGCACTAACATCGGCTCACCTTTTTCATCAAACACCAAACGTAATTCATCACCCGGATAAATTAAATGAGGATTATTGATTTCTGGATTTAAGCGCCAAAGTTTAGGCCACAACCAAGGTTGACTTAAAAAGATACCTGAGATATCCCAAAGCGTATCACCTTTTTTAACAACATAAGATGTGGGGGCGTCTTTTTTAATGGTTAAAACATCAGCTACCGACAACATCGGTAATAATGCACTTAAAATGATAATGAGAAGTTTTTTAAACATGCGATCCTGCCTGTTTTCTATATTTACCCCAAATTAACGACAAAATTGTCAGCAAATTCAGGTATAACACTAAAACACTATTATTAATTTGATTTAATAGCTAAAATTAGAACATAACATTGAATTTCATTTATCGCTAATTGTTTTGAAGAATTATGGCCATTTTACCTGTACTACGTTTCCCTGATGAAAGATTAAGAACTAAAGCTGCGGAAGTAACTGAAGTTACTGATGATATCCGCAAAATTGTCGACGACATGTTCGATACCATGTATGAAGAAAATGGGGTTGGCTTAGCCGCAACCCAAGTCAACATTCACCAACGTATTGTTGTGATGGATGTTTCAAGTGACGACACCAAAACGCCACTGACTTTTATTAATCCTGAAATCATTAAAAAAAGTGACGAAACTTTTGTTAATGAAGAAGGTTGTTTATCGGTACCCGGTTGTTACGCAAAAAAGTAACTCGTCATGAACGAGTTACAGTAAAAGCATTAGATCGCGATGGTAAAGAATTTACCTTAGATGGTGATGAATTATTAAGTATTTGTATTCAACATGAATTAGATCATTTAGCCGGAATTTTATTTGTTGATTATTTATCACCACTAAAACGCCAGCGCATTAAAACTAAATTAGAAAAAGAAGCTCGTTTAAAATAAATAGACTGATCAGGACAACATTTTGTCAAAACCTCTTAATATCATTTTTGCCGGTACACCCGATTTTGCCGCTAAACATTTAGCGGCATTAATCAACTCAGAACACAATGTTATTGCCGTATATTGTCCACCCGACAAACCAGCAGGTCGTGGCAAAAAATTAACCGCTTGCGCCACCAAATTATTAGCGCTTGAACATAATATTACCGTTGAACAGCCCCACAACTTTAAAGAAGAATGTGATCAACAACAATTAGCCAGCTATAACGCAGATGTAATGGTAGTTGTTGCTTACGGTTTGTTATTACCTGAGGTGATTTTAAACTCACCACGTTTAGGCTGTATTAACGTGCATGGCTCTATTTTACCTAAATGGCGTGGCGCTGCCCCTATTCAACGCTCTTTAGAAGCTGGCGATGCTGAAACTGGTGTTACCATTATGCAAATGGATAAAGGCCTTGATACTGGTGCAATGATCTTAAAAGCCACTTGCGACATTACCGCAACCGATACCAGCGCATCTTTATATGAAAAATTAGCTGAGTTAGGCCCTATCGCATTAATTGATACTTTAGCGTTAATGAGTGAAGACAAACATCAAGCTCAGCCGCAAGATAATAATCTAGCAACTTATGCTGCTAAATTAGATAAAAATGAAGCTGAGTGTCATTGGCAACTTAGCGCCAGCGAACTTGATCGAAAAATTCGCGCTTATATTCCATGGCCAGTCGCACAATTTACTTTCAATGAAAACAAAAACGGTAAAATAGAACAACACCGCATCCGTATTTGGCAAGCGAGTATTGTTGAAAATCACAGCAATGCCAAGCCCGGCATTATTATCCAAGCCGATAAACAAGGTATTGTGGTTGCTACGGGTGAACAAGCTCTGCAATTAGAAGTTATTCAAATACCGGGGAAAAAAGCCATGCCGGTAGCTGATATCTTAAATGCTCGCGGTGAATGGTTTATTGTTGGTCAAGCAATCAATGGCACTTCAGTGCTTGAAAATAACGCACCAGAAAAACAAGGACAATAATGGCAGCTAACATCCGCGCGCTAGCGGCAAAATGTACCTTTAACGTTGTCGATAAAGGCCGAAGCTTGTCAGAAGAATTACCTGATTTTCAATTAAAAGCCGAAGTAAAAGACAAAGCCTTATTGCAAGAACTTTGTTTTGGGGTTTTGCGTTATTTACCTGAATTAGAAAATCACGTTCGACAATTTATCGACAAGCCATTAAAAGGTAAACAACGGGTTTTTCATTTTTTAATGTTGGTGGGTGTTTATCAAATAAAATATATGCGCATTCCTGATCACGCCGCCTTAAGTGAAACAGTAAATGCATGTAAACCACTAAAAAACACTCATTTAAAAGGCTTAGTTAATGCCGTATTGCGTAGCTTTCAACGCGCTCAAGTCAATAATGAATCTCCGAGCACATTACCTGAGCCAATCGCCTTCAATCACCCAAGTTGGTTTATCAATAAAGTCAAAGCGGCTTATCCCGAGCAATGGCAAAATATTTTAGTTGCCAATCTAGCCCGTCCGCCCATGTGGTTACGAGTTAATCAACAGCATAACAGTGTTGCACAGTACCAACAAAAACTCGCTCAACTAGACATTGAAATTAGCCAGCAAGATAAAACCTCAGGCGCTTTGTTATTAACCAATCCGATTGATGTTAATAAATTACCACAATTTAGTGACGGCCATGTTTCGGTACAAGACGCTGCTGCTCAACAAGCCGCGGTCATATTACAAGCTCAAGCTGGTGAACGTATTCTCGATTGTTGCGCCGCACCTGGTGGTAAAACTTGTCATATGTTAGAGCTAGAGCCTAGTTTAGAAATGACCGCCATTGATGTTGAAGCGCATCGTTTAAGCCGAGTGCAAGAGAACTTGCAACGACTTCAGCTAGACGCACATTTAATTGCAGGTGATGCAACCCAGCCTGATACTTGGTGGGACGGCAAACTTTATGACCGTATTTTATTAGACGCGCCCTGCTCAGCTACCGGTGTAATTCGTCGTCATCCTGATATTAAATGGTTAAGAAAAGCGGATGACATTGAAAAAGTTGAGTGCCTTGCAGCAACAAATATTGAAAAACATTTGGCCTTTGCTAAAGTCAGGTGGTACTTTGCTATACGCCACTTGCAGTATTTTACCGCAAGAAAATGATCAACAAATTGAACAGTTTCTCGCAAATAATAGTGACGCAACCCTGGTAAAAATTAATGATAGCGACCAAATCGGTTGGCAAATTTTACCCAGTGAGCAGAATATGGATGGCTTTTATTACGCTAAGTTAATAAAAAGCTAAGCTGCTGTTCAAGTCGAAATACAATCATTTACGTATGATAAGAATTAAAATGAAAATTATAATAATTGGTGCCGGACAAGTTGGTGGTACGTTAGCTGAAAACTTAGTGGGTGAGCAAAATGAAATCACCCTGATTGATAGTAATCAAGATAAGTTACGTGAACTACAAGACAAAATGGATTTACAGGTAGTAACCGGTCACGGCAGCCATCCTGATGTTTTAGAAAAAGCGGGTGCAGAAGACGCTGACATGATCATCGCAGTGACCAGCGATGACTCTACCAACATGATCGCTTGCCAAATTTGTTATAGTTTATTTCATACCACCCGTAAAATTGCCCGTATTCGCTCAAGCCAAATACTAAAACGTAAAGACGAACTTTTTCATAATAAACATATTCCGGTTGACCACGTTATTGCTCCTGAGCAACTTGTTACCCGTGATATTGCCCGTTTAATTGATTACCCTGGTGCCTTACAAGTATTAGAATTTGCTGACGGTAAAGTTAGTTTAGTAGCGGTTAAAGCTTATTACGGTGGCTTATTAGTTGGCCATGCCCTTTCTACGCTAAAAGAACATATTCCGAATATTGATACCCGGGTAGCCGCTATTTACCGTAACGGAAAACCGATCCGTCCATTAGGCACCACCGTTATTGAAGCTGATGATGAGGTGTTTTTTATTGCCGCCAGCATTCATATTCGTGCGGTAATGAACGAACTCCAAAAATTAGAGCCTGCTTACAAACGTATCATGATAGTAGGTGGTGGTAATATAGGTGCTGGTTTAGCCGCTATTTTAGAAGAAAATCATCAAGTTAAATTAATTGAACGCAACCCAGCACGTGCCAGTAAGTTGGCATCTAAGCTCGATAAAACCTTAGTTTTTGTTGGCGACTCTTCCGATCAAGAATTATTAATGGAAGAACACGTTGATCAATTTGATGTTTTTATTGCGGTAACCAATGATGACGAAGCCAATATTATGTCATCGTTACTTGCTAAACATTTAGGTGTTCGTAAAACCATGGTATTAATCCAACGTAATGCTTATGTTGATTTAGTGCATGGCAGTAATATCGATATCGCCATTTCACCGCAACACGCAACGATTTCAGCGTTATTAACCCACGTGCGTCGTGGTTCTATTAAAAATGTTTATAGTCTTCGTGGTGGCGCAGCTGAAGCGATAGAAATTGTTGCTAAAGGTGACGAAAACGCATCAAAAGTGGTTGGCCGTGAAATAAAATCCATTAAATTACCGCCTGGCACCACCATAGGTGCCATTGTGCGTGGCGATGAAGTGGTGATCGCCCATTCCAATACCGTTATTCGCGAAGAAGATCATGTTATTATTTTCTTAGTGAACAAGGGCTATATTTCTGATGTGGAAAAACTCTTCCAAGTAAGTGCTATTTACTTTTAATACCACTCCGTATAAGCGTTATGAACGCCAAAACGCCGGCGTAAATAACACTAATAAGGTAAATATTTCTAAACGGCCAAATAACATCGCAAGAATAAGTACCCACTTAGAAAAGTCATTAATGCCAGCAAAGTTTGCCGCTACTTCCCCTAAACCTGGGCCTAAATTATTTAAACAGGCTGCAACAGCGGTAAAGGCAGTAATATCGTCCATGCCCGTAGCAAGTAACAACAACATACAAATGACAAACACAGCAGCATAGGCAGAGAAAAAGCCCCAAATAGCTGAAACAACGTGGTCTGGTAACGCTTTTTTACCCAACTTAATAGTGAGCATAGCTTTTGGGTGAACTAACTTGTTTAATTCTCGTAAGCCTTGTAAGTATAACAACACCACGCGAACAACTTTCATACCACCACCGGTACTACCAGCACAGCCACCAATAAAGCTAGCAAAAATTAATAAGATAGGTAATAACGTTGGCCAGTCAGCAAATGATGTAGTTGCAAAACCTGCCGTGGTGCTAATAGAAACAGACTGAAATAACGCTTGGTCTAAGGCAACGTCAGCATCATTATAAGTGCCATGTGCCATTAAAACTGAAAAACAAATCAAAGTTAATATTACCTGAATTGCAATAAACACCTTGAATTCAGGATCATAAAAATAGGTTTTGACTGATCGGGCGTGAATTGCCGAATAATGCAAAGCAAAGTTAACCCCAGCCACTAATAAGAAAAACACACACACCAAATTAATTTGTGGGCTATTAAAATACCCCATACTGGCATCATGGGTAGAAAAACCACCGATCGCTATCGTTGAGAATGAATGACAAATAGCATCAAACACCCCCATACCTGCAACCCAATAAGCCAATGCACATAAAATAGTCAGGGATAAATAAATATACCAAAGGTGTTTTGCGGTATCGGCAATCCGGGGCGTCATTTTTGAATCTTTAACTGGCCCAGGAGTTTCCGCACGGTATAACTGCATGCCACCAATACCTAACATAGGCAAAACAGCAACCGCAAGTACGATAATACCCATACCACCAAGCCATTGAAGTTGTTGGCGATAATATAAAACTGCATGGGGTAAGCCATCAATTTGCGTTAAAACTGTCGCCCCCGTCGTTGTTAAGCCAGAAAACGATTCAAAAAAACGCATCTGTTATTGACATATTCGGGGTTTCTAACAGCATAAACGGAATTGCCGAGAAGCCAGCTAGTACGGTCCAGAATAAAACAACAATTAAAAAGCCTTCACGTGCTCGTAATTCACTTTTTTCTTCGCGATTAGGATACCAATGAAGCACCCCCGTGATAAAACACAATATAAACGCCATTAAAAATGGCACACCACCACCATCTCGATAAATCAAAGAAACAATGGCGGGCGGCAACATAGTTACGCTCAGTAACGCAACCAAAATACCTAAAATTCGAATGATGTTTTTATATTGCACTTGTTATCTATCGTGTTGGTATGAATTTTTTAATCAAACTTTCGTTAAGCTTAATTGCCCTGCCGACATAGTTTGCAGTTGTGCCGCAAAATTATCAACTTGTTCAAGTGGTAACGACAAAATAAATACCACTTGCTGACCATAATCTTGCGATTTAATACTGCCACCCGATAATTCGAGTAAATGCTGTACGTCATTAACTTGGGTATATTGACACGCTAACCGTTTGTCTACCATAGGTATTTTTATTGTTGTTGGCAATTTCGCCAGCGCATTCCTAACACTAGCACCATACGCGCGCTGTAAACCACCGGTTCCTAGTTTTGTGCCGCCAAAATAGCGAACAACTACCGCACAAACTTCGCCAACATTACCTCCTTGTAACATAGACAACATAGGCTTACCCGCAGTACCACTTGGTTCGCCATCATCCGAAAAACCATAATGTTGACTATCATCCGGCGCAGCAGATAAATAAGCATAACAATGATGCGATGCTTGCGGATGATTAGCTTGTTGTATTTTAACTAATGCACGTGCTTCTTCTGTTGAAGTACAGGGCGATAAATAACAAATAAAACGACTACGATTAACTATGGTTTCTTCTTCAACGGCCGCACTAGCAACTAAATACGACTTACTCATTTAGCTTGTAATTCCATAACATTCATCATTTTTTATCACGCTTAAACATGGCGGCGTAGTTTAGCAAAGATCAACACGCTTTAGTTAGTCAGCTTTATTCGGCTGATATTTTCATTATGGGATTGATGAACAATAATATTATCTTCAATACGAATTCCACCAAACAATGACAGCTGCTCAACAATTTGCCAATTCACCATGCTGGCATGTGAACTCGCTTTTAACTGTGCTAATAACGAAGGAATAAAATAAATACCGGGTTCAATAGTAAACACCTGATTAGCTTCAACTAAACGGGTAGTCCGCAAAAAAGCATGCTCTGCTGGTGGGCTAACATGAGTACCCCGTTCATCCGCCATAAAGCCACCAACATCATGGGTTTGCAGCCCTAAATGATGACCAAGCCCATGTGGGAAAAAACTCGCCACAATTCCAGCGTTAAGCGCTGTATCAACATCCACTTTAATAATATCAAATGCTTTTAATAACACCGCTAAATCACGATGGACACTAATATGTAAATCTAAATAACTGATACCGGGTTTTAACCGCTCAACCGCCGATAACATTAGCTGCTCTAATTGCATGATCAAGTCATTAAAATGACTGCCTGCTTTTGCATAGGTGCGGGTAATATCAGCGCCATAACCATGAAAACTAGCGCCAGCATCAATTTAAAAGAACGAACAACTTTCGGTTTAACCCGGCTTAACCTGCTGTAGTGTAAAATGGCAGAATGTTCATTTAACGCAATAATGTTTTGATATGGCGTTTCTGATTCACAATGGCTGATCGCTTGTAAATAAGCTTGTTGAATTGCAAACTCAGTATCACCATTAAGGTAAGAATTTTTAGCTGCTTGATGCCCTTTTAAGGCAATAACATTGGCTTGTCGTAAACAGGCTTGCTCATAATCGGTTTTATACGCTCGATGAAAATGCAGATAATTAAGCACCGGCTCAGGGTTAATATTGCTAAAACCTAAAGCGGTAGCCACTTCAATATGTTCACCTAAATAAGCTAATCCCACTTTGTCGTAAGGCAAAAATTGATCAATATCACTTGCTTGGCTGATGATCTTAATATCAAAACTGTCACACCAAAACTCATCCGCTAGCGTTTTAATATGATGCCAAAAATCAACCGGTTGATAATATATCAGCGTAGGTTTGTCTTCGCCGTTGAGCAATAACCAGCAATTACTTACGTCTGTTAACGGTAACCAATGTTTAAAATGCGGATTACATTTAAACGGATAACTATTATCGTCTAAAAATATTTTCAGCTCTTTGCCTGAATGAATAACTAAACCATCAAGCCCTTCTCGCCTTAATACATTTTTAGCTCGTATTTGTAATTCGGCGACATGAGCTAAATATAAATCTTTAAACGTGCTAGTGTTCATCAAACGTACCTAAGGTTCATTTATCAACAAATATATCCATGATCATAGTTTGTTAATGACCATTTTGCTGAGCTGTTCAAATAACTTAACGTCTTGGCCGGTTTTTAACAAATATATTTGCTGATACGCCATTACACTTTTGACATATTCACGTGTTTCTTTATACGGGATCGTTTCAATCCAAATATCAGCCGGTAATTTAGGTCGTTCTTTTAACCAAGCTTTCACTCTTAACGGCCCCGCGTTATATGCCGCAGTTGCTAATATTTGATTACCATCATGGCGAGCCAATAATTCCCGTAAATATTTTGTTCCTAATTGAATGTTAGTTTCAGGATTATGAAGCTTTTTTACGTGACATGGTTTTTTTAGCTAACTGTTTAGCGGTAGCTGGCATCAACTGCATTAATCCGGTCGCGCCAACTGACGAGTTAGCATCACTCATAAACGAACTTTCTCGTCTGGCAATGGCAAACGCCCATGCAGGGTTAATGGTGTTGTGTTTTGCCTGTTCACTAATTTCTGGCGCAAAGGCAAGAGGAAAACGTAAATCAACATCATCTAAATAACCAACATTGGCTAACATGAAAATAGCGCGATCATACCAACCCCGTTCATTCGCAACCTTAGCTGCAACTAACTTTTCTCGTTCACTGAGTTGCTTCACCCAATAATTCCATTCACTTCTCGCTTCTAAATATCGCCCTAAATAAAAAAACTCAAAAGCACGTTTACCTGCTGAATGGTTAAGTACTTGGTATTTTTCACGTTCAGTGATGGTTAACGGTATGTCTCGTAAGTTAACTTTTTTATTAATTAAACCTGCAGCTAAAAAACCATAATAATGTCGTTCTTTGGCGGCCTCGGTTAACACAGCCTCCGCTTGGGCATAATCACCTGTTTTTAATAAACTGCGGCCATACCAATAACGCCATTGCAAACGTTCTTGTTGGCTTTTAGGAAAACTTAATAATTCGGTTTTAATTGCTGGCCAATCTTCATCACGCAATAACTCAGTAATACGCCATTGAATTAAATTGGCGCTATATTGCTGATCATTCAGCTTATTCAGCCATGTGGTGGCTTGATTGTGCCCTTTACTAGCTAAGGCGATTGCAAATCTTTCCGTTATTTCATCCAATTGTTTGTTATTAAACGGAAACTGTTTTTTAGCTTGTTCAAATACCTTAATTGCTCGATCGGGATCACGCCAGATATAACGTTTTAAAGCATAAGTAACTATTTCGGTTTCTTTTTTATCTTTTTTGGTAAAGCGTGACAAGTTAGCAACATAGGCAGGATTTATTCTTACGCTCCGCCACAACTCTGCTTTTTTACGCATTTTTTTCGGTAATTGTTTAATCAAATACGGCAATAACGTTGATTTCCCGCCATCTGCAGTAATGACGATGCGTTGCCATATCACTTCGGTTGTTCGATAGCCTTTTTCTTGCCAAATTTTGAATAAAGGATCACAGGATTTAGGCTGTGATTTACCCACTTGCCAAAGTTTAGTTACTTTTGGCAATACTACCGCAGCGCTAACTCCCGCTTTTAATTGATAACGATGAAACTTACAGGTTAAATCAGCATTACTGGTAGGTTTATAAAATTTTAGAAATAACGCGCTTTGGTTTTTGTTAGCTAAATAATTCAGCCATTTTTTTCGTAATGGCCAATCAAGTGGTGTTCCACGATAAGTTGCTAAAAAAGTATCTATTTCTTTAGCATCAGATAAGCGCATATTTTTTATTAGTTTTTTCTGCTGAAGATAAGGTTGTAACGGATAATAATGTAAACTTTGATACAACTCATCAAACCGCGATTGATTACCTTTTAACAAGGTTTTTTCCGCTAATTCGAAGGTTTTTCTTGCACTCGTTTGTTCAGCAAAACTATTGGCATAAAAGCCAAGTGATAAAATATAAACACAGAATAATTTGATAATCATTCGTCGTGAATGAAAAAACATGGAAAATCTCACGATAACTAAAAGGAAAACACTAGGTGTATCTTCATCATAAGCCTTTTAACTAAACATACTCAATACTCAATTAGATTTTTACTTGAATAGATTGTAAAAACATTTATCTTAGCAAATCATTTACAGCACTTTAGGAATAAAATGTCGTCTTGGTTAGGTTTTCAACCCAAAGCTATGGCTAGTGAGCAACTAGTTGCAACCTTGGGTGGTATGTTAAGTTTATTTTTTTGTCTGTACGATTAGTTTTTCCCTGTTAGACATTCAAGGAGCTGTCGCCGTTATTACCTCAATGGGCGCAGCTACTGTACTATTATTTGCTGTACCGCATGGTCCTTTATCTCAACCTTGGGCAATATTTGGTGGCAACATTATTTCTGCCTTTGTCGGCGTTTCGTGTAATTTATTAGTTAACGACATGGCCTTTGCTGCAGCCCTTGCTGTTGGCCTAGCTATTGGTGCTATGCACCTTTGCCGTTGCATTCATCCACCTGGCGGCGCTACTGCGTTAACGGCCGTTATTGGTGGGCAGCAGATAGTTGATCTTGGTTATTTCTATTTAATCAGTCCGGTATTATTAAACTGTAGTGTTATTTTTATCGTTGCTTTGGTGTTTAATAATTTCTTTCCATGGCGAAAATACCCTTTTTGCCTTAATGCGTTTTAAGCCAATTGAAAAACCACCTTTTGATAAACTTGAGATCACCGAACAGCATATTGAACAAGCAATGACAAATATCGGTACTGTTTTTGATATCTCTCCCGAGCAACTAAAAAAGGTTTATAACGCGGCTAATGAAGTGCGACGTAGTGAAGTTTCCCATCATTTTGATTTTCACCCCGGTGGTGTATACACCAATAACTTATTAGGTGCGCAGTGGTCAGTTCGTAAAATTATTGATTTTGCTTCACACCCAAATCCTGCAAAGTCATTAATTATTTATAAGGTATTGTCTGGCCAAGGAAAAAATACCACCAATAGTTGTACCCGAGCCGAATTTGCTGATTGGGCGAGTCAACGATTACACAGTACAAAAGAAAGTAAAGACTAATTTCTCTTTTGATTGTGTTGTTTATTCTCGGTAAACTGTGCAAAATTTTTATTCGTTACCAGCATGTCAGACCTAACATTAACTACTATTTTTAATAATGCCGATCACCAACTAGACACCCTTGGGCTACGCTGCCCTGAGCCGGTTATGATGGTACGGTTAAATATCCGTAAAATTGCCGTTGGTGAAACCTTGTTAGTTATTGCTGATGATCCATCCACAACTCGTGATATTCCCAGTTTTTGTCGATTTATGGAACACGAGCTAGTTGCACAAGCTGTTGACGACAAGCCTTACCAATATTTGATCAGGAAACATGCTTAAATCACTTTTCTCGACATAAAAAAAGCGACTTACTGTCGCTTTTTTATTATCTTTTTTATCACATTAAATAATTACTGCAGTAATGAGATATCAGCAACTTGTAAGAAGCTGGCTCTAATACTTGCTAATAACGTTAAGCGATTTACTTTTACCGCTTCATCATCTGCCATCACCATAACACCGTCAAAGAAGTTATCTATCGGTGTTTTAAGTTCAGATAATTCTGCTAATACTGCTTGGTAATCTTTATTGGCAACTAACGCTGTTAATTTGCTTTCAATGGTCGCAAAGGTATCAATTAATGTTGTTTCCACTGCTTCACTGGCTAAGCCTGCATCCACTTGTTTATTAAGCTGACCATCAAATTTCGCTAAAATATTACCAACACGTTTATTAGCTGCGGCTAAGGTTTCAGCTGCCTCTAATGTTTTAAAATAAGCAACTGCTTTAATGCGCTTGTCAAAATCTAGTGGTGCTGTTGGTGCATTAGCTAAAACTGCTTGAATAATATCAACCGCAATATTTTGCTCTTGATAGAAAGCGCGGTAACGACCTAACACAAAGTTAATCACATCAGCTTGCGTATTTTCATTCACTAACTTATCACCGTAAGCGGTAACACTCGCGTTAATTAAATCCGTTAAATCAAGTGATAACTCTTTTTCAATAATAATACGAATTAAACCAATAGCGGCACGACGAAGAGCAAATGGGTCTTTATCCCCTTTGGGTGCTTGGTTAATACCAAAAATACCCACTAAAGTATCAATCTTATCGGCAATAGCAACGGCACAACCAATATTACCTTCTGGTAATGTATCACCAGCAAAACGTGGACGATATTGATCTTCTAACGCTTGTGCGACTGGTGCTGGCTCACCATCATGCTGAGCATAATACTTCCCCATAGTGCCTTGCACTTGTGGAAACTCTAATACCATATCAGACATTAAATCGGTTTTACTTAATAAACCCGCTCTATGCGCCTGTGCTGCGTTTTCACCTAATTGTTGAGCAATGTACTCACTAATAGTTGCAATACGCTCAGATTTGGCTTTTAGCGTACCTAATTGCTTTTGAAACAATACGGTTTCTAAACTTGCTAAACGTGATTCTAATGATTGTTTTTTGTCGGTATTAAAAAAGAATTCAGCATCCGCTAAACGTGGACGTATCACCTTTTCATTACCAAAAATCACTTGGCTTGGATCTTTACTTTCAATGTTAGCAACAAAAATGAATTTATTAACTAACTGACCTGATTTATCTAACACCGGAAAATACTTCTGGTGATCTTTCATTGAATAAATCAAAGGTTCAGCAGGCACTTCCAAGAATGCTTGATCAAAATCACCTACTAGAATAACCGGCCATTCTACTAGCGAAGTAACTTCATCTAATAAGTCTTGATCAACTAATGCGGTTGCATTTAATGTTTGTGCTGCTTTTTCAATTTCACTAGCAATAGTAGCTTGACGTGCTTGGTAATCAGCAACTACTTTTGCCGCTAATAATTCAGCTTGATAGTTATCTGCTGATGAAATAACTAACTCACCTTGATGATGAAAACGATGCCCTTGGCTGATGTTACTTGATGCAACACTAAAAATTTCACCGTTAATCACTTCTGAACCGTACATCATAATTAATGTATGTACTGGGCGAATAAATTGTGTTCTACCACTGCCCCAACGCATTGGTTTTGGAATAGGTAATTTATTTACAGCCTTCGCGACCACTTCTGGTATTAATTCATAAACAGTTTGGCCAGCTTGGGTTGCTTTATGTAACAACCATTCGCCTTTATTTGTTACTAAACGCTCTGCTTGTTCGACAGTAATGCCATTTGATCTTGCCCAACCTTGTGCCGCTTTACTGGCATTACCGTCGGCATCAAAAGCAACGTTAACCGCAGGACCGCGTTTTTCAACTACTTTGTCTTCTTGTTTTTCAATTGCAAATACTTGTACCGCTAAACGGCGCGGAGATGCAAACCACTTAATTTCACCATAGCTTAATGATAAATCATCAAGCTGAGATTTAATTTGCTCATGAAACGTAGTTGCTAATGTTTTTAATGATTTTGGTGGTAACTCTTCTGTACCAAGTTCAATTAATAAAGTATTGGTTATCATTAGCTTTCTCCCGCTTGTGATGTTTTACATAGAGGGAAACCAAGTTCTTCTCGTTTTGCATAATAAGCTTCTGCACACGCTTTAGATAAAGCACGAACACGTAAAATATAACGCTGGCGTTCTGTAACTGATATTGCATGACGTGCATCTAATAAATTAAATGCATGAGAAGCTTTCATCACTTGCTCATAAGCTGGTAATGCTAAACCTGCTGCAATAAGTTTTTGGCTTTCTTGTTCACAATGATCAAAAGTATTAAACAATTGTTTCACATCTGCATGTTCAAAGTTATAAGCTGATTGCTCCACTTCATTTTGATGGAAAACATCGCCATAAAGTACTTTCCCCATAGGACCATCGGTCCAAACTAAGTCATAAATGCTATCAACATTTTGAATGTACATTGCTAAACGTTCTAAACCGTAAGTGATTTCACCGGTAACTGGCGCACATTCTAAACCACCTACTTGTTGGAAATAAGTAAACTGGGTTACTTCCATACCATTAAGCCAAACTTCCCAACCTAAACCCCATGCACCAAGGGTTGGTGATTCCCAGTTATCTTCAACAAAACGAATATCATGAACTAAAGTATCAATTCTAATTCATTTAATGAATTTAAATACAATTCTTGAATGTTTTTTGGTGATGGTTTTAGCATTACCTGAAATTGATAATAATGCTGTAATCGGTTTGGGTTTTCACCGTAGCGGCCATCGGTAGGACGACGACAAGGTTGCACATAAGCACTGCTCATTGGCTCTGGACCAATAGCGCGTAAGAAGGTCATTGGGTGAAACGTGCCTGCCCCAACTTCCAAATCAAGTGGTTGAATAATAACGCAACCTGGCGTGACCAATAATCTTGCAATTGCAAAATTAGTCCCTGAAATGTTTTTATATCAAACGTACTCATGTCGTTCCGAATTCATCTAAATTTTAATGGCGCTGATTATACCTGCTTTCACGTATTATCAGCAATGATAGTAATATGACAATCCGCTACAAACGCATGTCATGTCTGTTTTTTGCTTAACTTTACAAACAAAAATGCCCGATTATGATGACCGGGCATTATTATTTAGTGTAAATATTCTAAATATCTAGGTTAGAAACTTTAAGCGCATTTTCTTCAATAAAGTTTCTACGTGGTTCAACATGATCACCCATTAATGTATTAAACAGTTGATCGGCAGCAATGGCATCTTCTATGGTAACTCGTAACATACGGCGAGTTTCTGGATCCATTGTTGTTTCCCATAACTGATCTGGGTTCATTTCACCTAGACCTTTATAACGTTGAATATATTGACCACGCTTAGATTCAGCCATCAACCAATTAAGTGCTTCTTCAAAGCCGGTTACTGGTTTAATTTTTTCACCACGTTTAACATAACCACCTTCTTCAATTAAACCATTAATGGCTTTATTCAATTCAATAATGGCTAAAAATTCACTTGAATTAATAAACTCATAACTACAGTTATATTGCTTATCAATACCATGCTGACGAATATTAAAACATGGATAGAAAATTTTACGCTCTAAATCTTGCTTAACTTCAACGCCATAAATAGAACCATTACCTGCTTGGTTATTTAGCGCAGCTAAACAATCTCTAGCCAAGCTTCTACTTTAGCGGCATCGTTAAAATCAGCAATTTCCATCGCAGTTGAATAAATCATTTTCTCAAGAATATCAGCTGGTATTTGACGAGAAACTCGCTTAATAATATTCATGGTATTACGGAATTGATTTACTAATTTTTCTAATGAAAGTCCTGAAATAGCCGGCGCTGATTCATTCACATGAATCTCAGCATTTTCTAAAGCTAAAGTTGTTAAGTATTCAGTTAGCGCTTCATCATCTTTAATGTAGCGCTCTTGTTTACCTTTTTTAACTTTATATAGCGGTGGTTGAGCAATATAAATATAACCACGCTCCATAATTTCTGGCATTTGACGATAGAAGAAAGTTAATAATAAGGTACGAATATGAGAACCATCAACATCAGCATCGGTCATGATAATGATACTGTGATAACGAAGTTTTTCTGGATCATATTCATCACGGCCAATACCACAACCTAATGCTGTAATTAATGTACCAACTTCTTGTGATGAAATCATTTTATCAAAACGTGCTTTTTCAACGTTAAGAATTTTACCTTTTAATGGAAGAATAGCTTGGTTTTTACGATTACGGCCCTGCTTGGCTGATCCGCCAGCAGAGTCCCCTTCCACAATATATAGTTCAGAAAGTGCAGGATCTTTTTCCTGACAATCGGCAAGTTTACCTGGTAAACCGGCAATATCTAAAGCACCTTTACGACGCGTCATTTCACGTGCTTTACGCGCTGCTTCACGTGCTCTTGCTGCATCAACTATTTTCATAATAATGGTACGAGCAACTGTCGGTTTCTCTAATAGATACTCACCAAGTTTTTCACCCATTGCTTGTTCAACAGCGGTTTTAACTTCTGATGAAACTAGCTTATCTTTAGTTTGCGAAGAGAACTTAGGATCGGGAACTTTCACCGAAATAACCGCAGTTAAACCTTCACGTGCATCATCACCTGAAGCACTTGTTTCAGTAGTACCGCCTTTTTTGGTTTTGTTTAAACCTTCTTTAACCATGTAACTATTTAACGTTCGGGTTAAAGCCGTACGGAAACCACTTAAGTGAGTACCACCATCTTTTTGGGGAATGTTATTAGTAAAACAGTGAATGTTTTCTTGGAAACCATCATTCCATTGCATGGCAACTTCTACCACAATGCCATCTTCACGAGCTAAATCGAAATAAAATATTTCTTCATTTACTGGTGTTTTATTGGTATTTAAGTAATCAACAAAAGCTTGAATACCACCATCAAAATGGAAGTGATCTTCTTTACCTTCTTCACGTTCATCTATTAAACGTATTGAAACACCTGAATTCAAGAATGATAATTCACGGATCCGTTTAACCAATAAGTCGTAATGAAATAAGGTATCTGAGAAAGTTTCTGGGCTTGGCCAAAAATCTTACTTCTTCTGTTCCTGTTTTATCACTTTCGCCAACAACCTTTAACGGTTCTTCTGGCACACCAACATGATAAAACTGTTCATATAATTTACCTTCACGGCGAATGTTAAGTTTTAATTTGCTACTTAGGGCATTTACTACAGAAATACCAACACCATGTAGACCACCAGAAACTTTATAACCAGAGTCTTCACCACCAAACTTACCGCCTGCGTGAAGTACTGTCATGATAACTTCTGCAGCTGATACACCTTCTTCTTCATGTATTGCTGTTGGAATACCACGACCATCATCTTTAACAGATACTGAGCCATCTAAGTGAATAGTAACGGTAATATCGTTACAGTGTCCTGCTAAGGCTTCATCAATTGAGTTATCTAAAACCTCAAATACCATATGGTGAAGGCCAGTTCCGTCATCAGTATCACCAATATACATCCCTGGTCTTTTACGAACTGCATCTAGACCTTTCAGTACTTTAATACTGTCTGAGCCATATTCATTTTCTACTGTCATGTTTTTCGCCTATTCACTTATTTCTAGGATTTCACCCTGTTTCACGTGAAACATTTTATATTTATTATCTGCTGGAATAATGGGTTCCAATACCGTTTTTTCTATTGCCGATATAATCACTTGGCAATCTAACCTATTTATTGCTGTTGCAAAGGCAGTTCTAGAATTAATATCTAATTCAGCACCGACATCGTCAATCAATAAAATTGGTTTTACTCGTTTTACATTTTCAATTAACTTAGCTTGTGCCAATGTTAAAGCGAGTAAAAACAACTTTTGTTGGCCTCTTGAAAGTGTGTTCTCTATTGGATTTCTACCAATATTAAAACGAACATCAAATTTATGAGCACCACTAGTGGTATAACCTAATTCTAATTCTCTAACGTTATTTAAGGTTAAAATTTCAGCCAGTGTTTTTTTCTGGTTCCAACCTTGTAAATATTGCACCTGAATATCACTACCAATTTCAGGTAATAATAATGTTAACCAACTTAATAACTCTTCTCTTAATTTAATCAGATAGTCGTTACGTTGATCAGCAATTTTTTGTGAATAAATACAAAACTGCTCTGTCCAATAAGCTAACATCGAACGTTGCTGAAAATTTCTTAAACAAGCATTACGATGTTTTAGTACTTTAGAGAAGTCTCGCCAATCATTTGAAAATTGATGTTTCACGTGAAACATGCCTAAATCAAAAAAACGTCTTCTCTCTTTTGGACCACCAAAAAACAATTTAAAGCTTTCTGGCGTAATTACTTGCACTGCAAAATTAATGGCTAAATCCGATAAACGACTAAGTTTATCACCATTCAATTTAATTTCGGTTGTGCCCTTTTCTATATTACGAGCGACACCTAATTGCATACTGTTATAATTTTTTATACTTACAACAAATTGTGCACTGTTGTAATGAGCAAGCATTTCAGATTTTGTCGTTCTAAAAGACTTGCCATGACCGAGGAAAAAATAGCTTCTAATAAACTGCTTTTACCACTGCCGTTATCACCAAGAATAAAATTAAGATCTGGGTGTAAATGTAAACTTTGAGATTTTAAATTACGAAAGTTTTGCGTTAATAATTTTTCTACACTCATAAAATGTTATGAATTAAAGACGCATTGGCATAACCACATAAAGTGCTTCACCTGTTTCTGAACCTTCAATAACAACACTGCTATTAGCATCTGCTAAAGTAAATTTAACCGACTCATCTTTAATAGCATTTAAAACATCAAGCACGTAACTCACATTAAAACCAATTTCTAACGGTTCATAAGGAAAATTAATTTCTATTACTTCTTCTGCTTGTTCTTGCTCTGGGTTGTTCGCAGTAATTTTTAATTCTGTTGGATCAAAATTTAAACGAACCCCTTTGAATTTTTCATTCGACAAAATAGAAGCGCGAGACAATACCTGACGCAAGGCATCTTTACTGGTTTCAAATATTTTGTCACCGTTTCTAGGTAAAACACGGCGATAATCAGGAAAACGGCCATCAACTAATTTACTAGTAAATGAAAAATTAGCATCAATAATACGGACATGATTAGAACCTAAGAAGATTTGTATTTCTTCATCAACAGGATCTAATAAACGAATAATTTCCAAAATACCTTTACGAGGTATGATCACTTGACGAGCTGGAAGTGTTAATTGAGCATTTGAAATTTTACAAATCGCTAAACGATGACCATCAGTAGCTACTGAACGAATTTCAGTACCTTCAGTTTCAATAGACATACCGTTCAAATAATAACGAACATCTTGGTTAGCCATTGAAAAATGGGTACTTTCAATTAAACGTAATAACTCTGCTTTGGTTAACTTAAATTCTACGTCACCTTGCCATTGTTCAATGTTAGGGAAATCATTGGCCGGTAAAGAAGAGAGTGAATATTTACTTCTACCTGTACTAATTTTTACGGTATCTGCTTCAGATTCAAAAGTTAACATTGAACCATCAGGTAAACTTTTACAAATATCTAAAAGTTTACGCGCTGGAATAGTAATTTTACCGTCATCACCTTGATTTTCAATTTCACTATACGCAACCATTTCAAGCTCTAAATCCGTAGCTGTTAAAGTAAGTGACTGCCCACTAACTTCTAACAATACGTTACTTAAAATTGGTAAGGTACTTTTACGTTCAACAGCACCTGAAACCAATAATAATGGTTGAAGTAACAATTCCCTATTTAATGAAAATTTCATCGCTTTACCCTAACTTTTTAGACGTTTAATATCTGATATTAATTTTTATGAAGACAACGTTCTTATTAAATTTGAATAATCTTCTTTGATATCGTGAGTTTCTTCACGTAACTGTTTCACTTTCCGACAAGCATGTAAAACAGTTGTATGATCACGACCACCAAAAGCATCGCCTATTTCAGGCAAACTATGATTAGTTAATTCCTTAGATAATGCCATTGCAACCTGTCTAGGTCTAGCCACAGATCGACTTCTTCGTTTAGAAAGTAGATCTGAGACTTTAATTTTGTAATATTCAGCTACTGTACGCTGAATATTGTCGATAGTAACTAACTTATCCTGTAAGGCAAGTAAATCTCGTAATGCTTCTCTAACAAAATCAATGGTAATTTGACGACCGGTGAAATTAGCGTTCGCTATTACCCGATTAAGCGCCCCTTCAAGATCACGTACATTAGCACGAATACGCTTAGCAATAAAAAAGCAACTTCGTCAGCAAGGTTAATATGACGTTCATCAGCTTTACGTTTTAAAATCGCAACACGGGTTTCAAGCTCTGGCGGTTCAATAGCAATTGTTAATCCCCAACCGAAACGTGATTTTAAGCGATCTTCAACACCGTTAATTTCTTTTGATAACGGTCACTGGTTAGAATAATTTGCTGGTTACCCTCTAATAACGCGTTAAAGGTATGAAAAACTCTTCTTGTGTGCGTTCTTTATTGGCAAAAAACTGAATATCATCAATAAGTAAGGCATCAACTGAACGGTAATATTGTTTAAATTGTTCAATCGCATTATTTTGCAGTGCTTTAACCATGTCTTGAACAAAGCGCTCTGAATGCATGTAAGCAATTTTGGCCTTGGGATTTTTCATTAAAATACCATTACCAACCGCATGTAATAAATGGGTTTTACCTAAACCGGTATCACCATAAATAAATAATGGGTTATAAGCTGCACCGGATTATCTGAAACTTGTGATGCTGCTGCTCGCGCTAACTGATTCGATTTACCTTCAACAAAATTGTCGAACGTGTATTTAACAAAAACATTGGTTTTTTTAGGAATATTAGTTTGATTGTCAACCGGCGCATTATTGCTATTTTGGTTGTTTGACGACGTTGGCATTTTAGTAACAGTGTCAGCCGCTGAATCACTACCGGCAATATTTGGAATACTGCCTACATCAAAACGCAATAAAGGTGGATTAGAAGATTCATTAAAAGTGATTAATTCATTGGATACGATCGACATATTTTTCCCTAACCCAATCTAGAACGAAGCGATTAGGTGCGTAAATTGTCATAATATTATTTTCAACAACGCATTGGAGAGGTCTAATCCACATACTAAATTGTTGTGCTGGTAATTCTTCTTGCAACACAGAAAGGCAACTTTGCCAGAGTGAATGGCCCACTCATAACTCCTAAAGAAAGATTGTCACCTTATAAATAGAACCAAAGAAGTGGTTTTGAAGGATCAAATGAATAATTTTTATAATATGCGGGCTATTATCACCCTAGTTATCCACAAGTTCAATATTGACAAACAATAAAAGCCATTTTTTACTAAAAAATTCAATTATCTCGCGTTTTAAATGACCTAGAGATAAAAGTGAATAAATACAAGTAAGGAAATATACATGCCATATCTAAGCAAATATCACTTAATTATTAAAAGAAATTTTACAAAAATGTTAAAAAACTGTGGATACTTAAGATCCTGAGGATCCTATTACAGATCTAATTATAATTATTATCTGAATATGATTGACAAATAACTCTATCGGCTATATTATTCGGCCTCTTTTTTAGACACAGTGTGCTCACTAAGGCTTGTTTTGCCGGGGCAACATCAACCAGCGGAATTAGCGTAATGAAAAGAACATTTCAACCAAGAGTACTTAAGCGTAAACGTAACCACGGTTTCCGTGCTCGTATGGCAACTAAAAGCGGTCGTGCTGTTTTAGCTCGTCGTCGTGCTAAAGGTCGTGCAAGTTTAAGCGCCTAATCTCTGAACCTCGTTTAGAGAGATAGTAACCAATGGTTACTTACGAATTTAATCGGGAGTCAAGATTATTGACTCCCGGTCATTTCAAAAATGTATTTGAAAACGCCTCACGTTTTTTCTTCTCAACACTTTACTATTCTAATTACTCAAAATCCTACAGACGATAACCGTTTGGGCTTAGCTATAGCTAAAAAAACGAGTAAAACTTGCCGTTGAACGAAATAGAATTAAACGCTTAATTCGAGAAAGCTTTCGTTTAAATCGTCATAATTTGCCAAGCATTGATATGGTCGTCATGGTAAAGTCAGGCATCGATAAACTTGATAACCAAGAAATAAACCAACAAATTGAAAGCATATGGCGAAAAATCAATCGACGTCACAAAAAATAGCGATAAAATTCGTTGAAGGCTATCAAATATTACTCAGTCCTTTACTTGGTAATAACTGTCGATTCGATCCCATGTTCTTTTTACGCAATTGAAGCAATTAATCGCTTTGGTGTGCTAAAAGGGGTGTTGGTTAGCAGGCAAACGTATACTAAAATGTCATCCTTTACATCAGGTGGTTTTGACCCAGTTCCACTTAACAAGAAAGAGAAATAATTACTTATGGAATCTCAACGCAGTTTTTTATTTATTGCGCTAATGGTAGTGACCTTTTTGCTTTTTCAAGAATGGCAAATAGAAAATGCACCAGTGGTAGAGCAACCACAAGCAGTAACCAGCACTGAAAATAATCCAAATAATGATGATGACTTTGTGCCTGCCCCTGCAGCCGGTTCACCAGTATCATCAACTCCTGTAGTTAGTAAATCAGCAAAATTAATTACCGTGACAACTGATGTGTTTGAAGCAAAAATCAATAGTCAAGGTGGTGATATTGTTGAAGTAAAACTTCTACAATATGAAACTGAGCAACACAGTGGTATTCCACTAACCATTATGCAAAATGGTAAGCAAAAATATATTGCTCAAAGTGGTTTAACCGGAGCAAATGGCCCAGACCGTTTAGTTAAAGGTCGCCCTATTTACCATACGGCTGCTACATCATATAGCTTAGCTGATGGCGAGCAATCAATTACGGTGCCACTTACTTACATTGATGTAAATGGTTTAAGCGTAACCAAAAACTTCATCTTTAATCGTGCTAATTATGCAATTACTGTTGAATATAATATGGCCAACAATACCGCAACTGATGCCAGTGTTGAGCTTTATGCACAATTAAAACAATCAAGTTATGTTGAACAAAGCTCAGCATTTATTCCTACTTACCGTGGTGCCGCTTATTCAACTACTGAATCGCTATACGAAAAGTATGATTTTGAAGATATTGCTGACGTTAACTTAAACCAAACTACTCAAGGTGGTTGGGTTGCGATGTTACAGCATTATTTTGTATCAGCTTGGGTACCAAAAGCAGAAGACAATAACTTTTTATATTCTCAATATAAAACCAATACTGGCGATGCCGTTATCGGTTTTAAAGCACCAACTGTTATTATTCCAGCCAACGAACAAGCAAGCACCTCAGCTACTTTATATGTTGGCCCTAAAACTCAAGATAAATTAGAAAAAATCGCTGAAGGATTAGACCTAACTGTCGATTACGGCTTATTCATGATCAGCCAACCATTATTTTGGTTATTAACAGCCATTCAAGGTAGTTGGTAACTGGGGTATCGCGATTATCTTGATCACCGTTATTGTTAAAGGTGGTATGTACCCACTAACGAAAAAACAATACACCTCAATGGCAAAAATGCGTGACTTACAACCAAAAATTACGCAATTAAAAGAGCGTTTTGGTGATGACCGTCAAAAAATGTCTCAAGGCATGATGGAACTTTATAAGAAAGAAAAAGTAAATCCGGCCGGTGGTTGTTTACCAATATTAATTCAAATGCCGATTTTCTTAGCCTTATACTGGGTATTTTTAGAAAGTGTTGAATTACGCCATGCCACCTTTGGCTTATGGATTGACGATTTATCATCATCAGATCCTTATTATATTTTACCGGCGTTAATGGGTTTAAGTATGTTTGTTATGCAAAAAATGCAGCCAATGACCATACAAGATCCAATGCAGCAAAAAATTATGCAATATATGCCAGTGGTATTTTCAATTTTCTTCTTCTTCTTCCCCTGCAGGCTTAGTTTTATACTGGTTAGTCAGTAACTTAATTTCTATTGTACAAATGAAAATTATTTTTGCTGGTATGGAAAAAGAAAAGCTTAAAAAAGCCAGTTAACTTGGTCTAATTAAAAGCTAAAAAATACTAGACAAGGCGACCTCATAGGTCGCCTTTCTTTTTACGGCTATTTTTTTAACTAAACGAATAACGTAAAATACTGACATTAAATGATTTGAGATACTGCTATGAACCAGCTTTCACCTAACCAAGAAACCATCACCGCACAAGCAACAGCACCAGGCCGAGGTGGCGTTGGCATTATTCGAGTTTCTGGGCCTGAAGCCGTAAACGTTGCTAAAGCAATATTAGGTAAAGTGCCTGAGGTGAGAAAAGCAGAATATTTACCTTTTTATGATCGAAACCAACAAGCACTCGATCAAGGTATCGCGCTATTTTTTAAAGCACCTAACTCTTTTACTGGCGAAGATGTTTTAGAGTTTCAAGGTCATGGTGGCCCAGTTTTGTTAGATATGCTACTCAAAGAAATTGTCGCATTACCCAAAGTACGTATGGCTAAACCTGGTGAATTTAGTGAACAAGCGTTTTTAAACGACAAAATGGATTTAACGCAAGCAGAAGCCATTGCCGATTTAATTAACTCAAATTCAGAACAAGCAGCGCGTTGTGCCTTACATTCACTACAAGGTGATTTTTCAAAGCTAGTTCATCAATTGGTTGAAGATGTCATCCACTTACGTATGTATGTTGAAGCAGCAATTGATTTTCCTGAAGAAGAAATTGATTTTCTTGCTGATAAAAAAGTGGTGGCTAACTTAAAAAACATCATCACTAGTGTTGAAAACGTGCAAGCACAAGCCAAACAAGGCAGTATTATTCGTGAAGGTATGCGGGTAGTTATTGCTGGTCGTCCAAATGCGGGTAAGTCAAGTTTATTAAATGCCTTAAGTGGTAAAGAGTCAGCCATTGTTACTGATATTGAAGGTACCACTCGTGATGTTTTATCAGAGCAAATTCATATTGATGGTATGCCGCTTCACATTATTGATACTGCCGGTTTACGTGAAAGCCCTGATAAAGTTGAACAAATAGGTATTGAACGAGCTTGGCAAGAAATTAAACAAGCGGATCGCGTGTTATTAATGGTTGATTCCAGTTGTACTAAGCTTGAAAACGTAACAACGGATCTACACGCATTTTGGCCAGAATTTTTCCAACAACTGCCTGAAAATATGGGCGTGACTATTGTTCGCAACAAAGCAGACATTAGTGGCGCACAAACCGGTTATATTGAGCAAGATGGTAAACCGGTTATAACGTTATCTGCTAAATCAGGAGATGGCCTGTCAGAGCTTACCGAGCACCTTTGAAACCATTATGGGATACCAAGGTAGCATTGAAGGTGGCTTTATGGCTCGACGTCGCCATTTAGTGGCATTAGAAAACACCCATCAGCATTTGTTAACTGGCTTAGACCAGCTTGAATCTTATGTTGCCGGTGAAATATTAGCGGAAGAGCTACGAATTTGTCAGCAAGAGCTAAATGAAATTACCGGTGAATTTACCAGTGATGATTTATTAGGCCAAATATTCTCGTCATTTTGTATTGGTAAATAACCTTCACCAATCAGAGCACCTTTACCTCAATCTACTTTAAATATTTTTTCAACATCACCGGCAATATGGTCATGTCGGTGATTAATGCAATAAACATAGCAATACTGGTTAATAAACCAAACAACATACTAGGCACAAAATTAGAAAACACCAACATGCCAAAGCCAATGATAATAATCACTGTGGTGTACATTAGGCATAACCAACCGATAAATTAGTTTGCTTAATAATATCAAGCTGAGTTGATGATGTTTTAGCCCCCTGCTGCTTACAGGCCGACTGTTCTTCCAAATAACGATGCACGTAATGAATGGTATCATCCATAGAAATCCCCATGGCAACCGTGGCTATGGTAATAGTCATCAAATCTAATGGAATAGCAAACCACCCCATGATCCCCATGATCACTGCAGTAGTAATGATATTGGGTATTAGTGAAATTAGTGCAATTTTTAGCGATGAAAACACAACCATTAAAATAATTGTCATAGCTGCATAAACCATTAATAACGTGGTTATTTGTGAATCAACTAATTTAGTTAAAATATCCTGATATAAAACAAATAAACCTGTTAGCTGATAATCACTTTCTGCTAAGCCTAATTGAGCTAATTGTTGATGAATTGTTTTTAATAAATCAGCCCGATTAAGTTCACTATAACTATCTTGAATACGTGTACTTATCCGCAGTTCATTGTCAGCTTGAGAAAAATAAGCACCAAATAAATCTTGTTGAATACTTTTATCTAAGCTTTTATACAGCACGGTTAGTTCATATTCAGTTAACGGTTTACCATTTACCACTTGTGCAATCCGCGTAAAATCAGCAATTGAAGTAATATTGCCAATTGCTTTTTGTTGACTCAGCATGGTTTGGATGGCAGTAATGGTTTGTACTGTGTCTGCTGTTAAAATTAAATTTTGTTGTTGCTGTTGTGGCGGAATTTTATAAAGAATGTCAAAAGTGGTTGAACCGCCAAATTGCTGATCAATAAAAGTCAGCTCACGCCTAACATCGGTAGCTTCTGAAAAATAATTTAAAAAGCTATTTTCCGCTGTTAACTTAAAACAACCGATCCCTGCCACTAGCGTTAAGATCAAAGTTATTAGGGTAATTTTACCTGGCATATGGTTAACCATAGTAGCCATACCCGACATCGATTTTTCAATCAATGCGTGTTTTTTTACTTTGTTTTGCGGCGAAAAAAAGACAATCAACAGTGCCGGAAAAAACACTAAACTGACTAGAAAGCTAACCGACATGGCAATAACCATCATCCAGCCAAAACTAATCACCGGTTGCACCGTACTAAAAATTAACGTCGCAAAGCCAACGGTTGTCGTGATGGCAGCAAAAAAGCACGGTTTTAACTTACTTTTAATGGTTGCCAGTACCAAGCTTGTTTGATTTTTATAACTAGCGGTTTCTACAAACTCTTGGTATTGCACAATTAAATGAATAATCATCGCAAGTGACAAAATGATCTGCAAAGCGATAACATTGGCTGAAATAACTGTGACTTTAAGTTCAAATAAAGCCAGTAAACCTAACGTTAAAATCACGCTTACCGCACAACAAAAAATAGGTAAAAATACCCAACTAAATTGACGAAATAAAAACGCTAAGATAACAATAACTGAAAATAAAATAATACCGCCAAAAAGGGCTAAATCATTCTCAATAATATTAATTAATTCATAGGCTAATAAATTATTACCACCTAAATAAAACTCACTTTCTGTACCATAATTTTGCAAAATGGTGCGAATTTTATTAATTTCTTCGATACGTGTTTTATCAAGCGCTTTAGTGAGTTCATCTTGTTTATGTTTAAGCTCAGTTAAACGCTGTTGTTCAGGTTCTGTTAATTCCCTAGTTAATAAATGTTGTTTAATTGCAATACTATCTGCTTGTAATTTAACAAGTGTTTCATCCGCTTGAAAAACCACTTGTAACGATAATGCTGTTTGCTGTTTATTAATTAACAAGCCTTCATATAAAGGATGACTTTTTAAAGTTTTCTGTAATAACTCAGGGGCATATTTTTTGCGCTTGCCAAGTTAGTTGATCAACATCACCTGAAAAATTATTGGCCGTGGCAAAAATAGGAACATTGGTAATATTGCGAACTTGCGCTACCCGTTCAATCTTTGATATTTCATTACCTAATTTGGCCAGCTTAGCTAAAACTTGATGGGAAAATATATCGCCATTTTTAGGTTTATAAGCAATTAAAATAAACTCTTGCGCACCATAACGCTGATCACTTATTTGGCTAATAATATGATGACGATTATTTTCCACTAATAAGGTATCCGCTGACGCGTCAATTTCAAAGTGAGTGGCTTGCCAAGACAAAAAGCCGGTTAAAACAACAAAGCAAAAACAAATAATTTTTGCCATTAAACCTGTAAACTTCGCAGGCGCATTAACATTAGTCATTTAATGCTTTTCCTCAACTTTAGCTTGTTCACCATTACTGGCAGGCTTCCCACTAAACTCCTGATCTCTTTTACTACGCTGCATAAATAAATTGCGAATAAATTCATAACGGTTATCAACATCGTTTAACATTTTTGGATAATTCGCTAATAACGGAATTTGGCCATGAATACCGTCAATGATCTGTAACTGTGTTGCTGTTTCATCATCATTAATATGGTTTAATGGATGCGCATAACGATCAAACGGTATCGCAACTAAGCCTCTAACATCGCTAGGTCCTAAAAAAGGCAGTACAAGATAAGCGCCCTGCTCAGCACCATAATGCTCAAACGTTTTCGCAAAGCTGCTGCTTTCTTCATTAATGTCAAACCAATGGCTTGCTGGATCAAATATACCAAATAACCCTATCGTAGAATTAATCAGTACCCGTGATAAATTTTTACCTGAACGAGTAAACTGCCCTTGTAAAAGGTGATTAATAACAGAAACAGGTTCCGTTAAATTATTAAAAAAATTCGTTATACCTTGATCGATTGGCGCAGGCACTACAGCTTGATAACCACGACTAAACGGACTCAAGGCATGTTCATAAATAGCATCGTTAAAAGTAAAAATAGGTTCATTGATAAACCTTAAAGGATCTTCAATAACTTGATAGCTCACCACCGAAGGTGCTGTTGGCTGCACTTCATAAGGCCCTAACTCAGCAGTTTCAGCTTGCTTAACAACATTCTCCTCCCTATTACCTCTTTTGGTGATGAAGAACAGGCTGCTAATAAACTAAGTATTAATATAACCACAAAACTTCGCTGAACTTTAGCAACTGAGCGATAACGCTTATTAATAAAAAATGTTAGCAAAATGAATATCCTTTCAACTTAAGCACAGCCTATATACGCATATAAACATTAAATAGCTCAACACGCACGACAATAACAAACAAAGTTACAATTTAGATGACGAAAATACCATTCCGCATAAATTACAATATTAAAACCTTTTAACTAAGTCGCCCTAAAAATATAATGATGATTATTTATTAAATAAAGGTAACTCATGGCGTCATTTCAAATTATCGTTGGCAGTATGTTAGGTGGCACAGAATATGTTGCTGAAGCATCTGAAGAGACATTAGCTTCATTAGGGCATCAAGTAACTGTTCATTTATCACCCGAATTTGCCAATATTCCACAACAAGATCAGATCTGGTTAGTCTGTACATCAACACATGGCGCAGGCGATCATCCTGACAACATCCAAAGCTTTATTTACGATCTAGAAAATAGTGATCAAGATCTTAACCACATGCCTTTTTTTGTGATCGGGATCGGTGATTCAAATTACGATACTTTTTGTGAAGCGGCCAAAAAACCAGAAACACTTTAATATCAAGAGGTTGTAAAGAATTAATACCGTTATTAACACTTGATATGAGTACAGATATAGATCCTGAAGAACTCAGTCAACAGTGGATATGTGATCATAAAGATCAGTTATCATGATCTTACTAAAGGGTTATCCACAAATTTAACTAATTTTTAGCCCTTATGTGGATAAACTCTGTATTAACCCATGAATTAGATCTTATTATCCAGTGTGTGAAAAAAATAAGATCTAGTGTTGTGGATAAAACACGCTTTTGATCATAGCTTATACTGTAGTTGATCAATGTTTGATCACAGCTTTGGATCGTTTTAAAGTTATTGATATTATTATATAAAAATGGGTTATCAACAGAAAAGGACGATCCTAATAAGTAATAGTAATAAGATCTTTAAATAGATCTTTATATTTTATTAAAAGATCTAGATCTCAAAATTAAACATATTTAACATTCCCCTAAGCAATAAAAAAGTTAAAATAACTGCCCTTTAAATTTAGTCTCAGGTTTTAAATAATGTGGTATCAAGACGCATTTGACGTAATCGTTGTTGGTGGTGGTCATGCAGGAACAGAAGCAGCTCTAGCTTCATCTCGTATGGGCTGCAAAACATTATTACTTACCCATAACATTGACACCCTTGGTCAAATGTCATGCAATCCAGCCATAGGCGGTATTGGTAAAGGCCATCTAGTAAAAGAAATTGATGCTTTAGGTGGTTTAATGGCCACAGCGATCGATCATGCAGCAATTCAATTTAGAACCTTAAATGCAAGTAAAGGTCCAGCGGTTAGAGCAACTAGAGCCCAAGCAGACCGCGCTTTGTATCGATCTTTTGTTAGAAGCTATTTAGAAAACCAAGAAAATTTAACCATTTTTCAACAACCATGTGACGATCTTATTTTAGAAAACGATCAAGTGATCGGTGTTTCAACACAAATGGGATTAAAATTTAAAGGCAAAACGGTTGTTTTAACAGTAGGTACCTTCTTGGCAGGCCAAATACACATTGGCTTAAACAATTATCAAGGTGGCCGTGCAGGTGATCCAGCATCAGTAAACTTGGCAAAAAGTTTACGTGATATGCCCTTTAGAATGGATCGTTTAAAAACGGGTACACCACCTCGTTTAGATGCTAGAACTTTAGATTTCTCTGTGATGGAAGAACAGCCTGGTGACACACCAAGACCTGTTTTTTCGTTTATTGGTTCTGCCGATCAACACCCTAGACAAATACCTTGTTTTATTACCCACACCAATGAAAAACCCATGATATTATTCGTAGTGGTTTAGATAGATCACCTATGTATACTGGTGTTATTGAAGGTATAGGGCCTCGTTATTGCCCGTCAATTGAAGATAAAATACATCGTTTTTCTGAAAAAAATTCGCACCAAATTTTTGTTGAACCGGAAGGTTTAACCACTCATGAAATTTACCCTAATGGTATTTCAACCAGCTTACCGTTTGATGTCCAAATGGATCTGGTAAGATCGATCAAAGGTTTTGAAAACGCGCATATCACTCGTCCTGGTTATGCTATTGAGTATGATTATTTTGATCCTCGCGATTTAAAACAAACTCTTGAAAGCAAATTTATTAATAATTTATATTTTGCTGGTCAAATTAACGGTACTACCGGTTATGAAGAAGCTGGTGCACAAGGTTTAATGGCGGCTACCAACGCGGCATTACGAGTACAAGAAAAAGATCCTTTAATTCTTGGTCGTGATCAAGCTTATATGGGCGTACTGGTTGATGATCTTTCAACATTAGGTACTAAAGAACCTTATCGCATGTTTACCTCTCGTGCTGAATACCGTTTGTTATTACGTGAAGACAATGCTGATATCCGTTTAACAGAAAAAGGCCGTGAACTTGGTTTAGTTTGTGATACACGCTGGCAGCGTTTTAATGAAAAAATGGAAGCCATTGAATTAGAACGTCAACGTTTAAAATCAACTTGGGTTCATAAAGATCATGTGGCTATCGAACAAATTAATAGCATGTTGAAAGCGCCTCTTAGCAGAGAAGCATCACTGGAAGATATTTTACGTCGTCCAGAAACTAACTATGAAGATTTAATGAAAATTGAAGCTTTTGGTCCAGGCATTACTGATCTACAAGCAACAGAACAAGTTGAAATTCAAATAAAATATGCAGGTTATATTGATCGTCAACTTGATGAAATAGAAAAGAAAAAACGTCATGAAAACACGATAATTCCTGCCGATTTTGATTTCAGTCAAATATCAGGTTTATCAAATGAAGTGATCGCTAAGTTATCAGATTCACGTCCGGAAACTATCGGTAAAGCTTCTCGTATTTCAGGTATAACCCCTGCTGCTATTTCATTATTACTCGTGTATTTGAAAAAACACGGTTTGTTACGTAAAACCGCTTAAGGATTAAGTTTAGTCATCAATATGTCACTTACAGCAACATTAGAAAACTTAATTGCTAAAACTGATTTAGCGCTTAATGAAGTACAAATACGCCAACTTATTCAATATGTTGAATTGTTAAATAAATGGAATAAAGCCTATAACTTAACCTCTGTTCGAGATCCTCAAGAAATGTTAATTAAACATATTCTCGACAGTTTAATGGTAGGTAAAGTACTGCAAGGACATGACTTTATTGATGTTGGTACAGGGCCGGGCTTACCTGGTATTCCATTAGCTATCTTGTATCCTGAACGAAATTTTGTATTATTAGACAGTTTGGGCAAAAGGATCACTTTTTTACGTCAAGTTGTCTTTCAATTAAAACTTGAAAATGTCACGCCGGTGTTATCACGGGTAGAAAATTATCAAGAACAGCAATTTGATGGTGTCTTAAGTCGTGCTTTTGCTTCGTTATTGGACATGGTGGATTGGTGTCAGCATCTGGTAAAAGATAACGGTTGTTTTTATGCATTAAAAGGTGTGCAACCGAGCGATGAAATGGCATTATTACCGGATAATATTCAAGTTAAGCAAGTGCATGAAATTACAGTGCCAAACTTGGATGCTGAAAGACACGTAATTGAGTTAATCAAAATATCATAATTAATAAGTAGGTTAAGTTTTGCTGACTAACTTATTAAATGACATAAATTCTTGAGGTTCTTGTGGGAAAAATAATCGCGGTTGCCAATCAAAAAGGTGGAGTTGGTAAAACAACAACATCGGTTAACTTAGCGGCATCGTTAGCTGCTACTAAGCGAAAAGTGCTATTAATTGACCTTGATCCACAAGGCAATGCGACAATGGGAAGTGGCGTTGATAAATACGATGTCCCTGCTACCAGTTATGAATTATTAGTGGATGAAAAACTATTTGATGAAGTTGTTGTTAAAAACAACAGGACTTTATGATTTAATTGCTGCAAATTCCGATGTTACTGCCGTTGAAATTAAGCTGATGTCAGTGTTTGCTCGTGAACAAAACTGAAAAATGCCTTAGCCCCAGTAAAAAGTTATTACGATTTTATCATTATTGACTGCCCTCCTTCACTAAACATGTTAACCGTTAATGCAATGACAGCGGCTGATTCAGTATTAGTGCCAATGCAATGTGAATACTATGCCTTGGAAGGATTAACGGCATTAATGGATACTATTTCTCAGTTAACGTCAGTAGTAAATGGTGACCTTCATATCGAAGGAATTTTACGTACTATGTATGATCCACGTAATCGTTTAGCTAATGATGTATCAGAGCAATTAAAACGTCATTTTGGTGACAAAGTGTATCGTAGTGTCATTCCACGCAATGTTCGCTTAGCTGAAGCGCCGAGTTTTGGTGCACCAGCAATGTATTACGATAAATCATCTACCGGAGCAAAAGCTTATTTAGCCTTAGCCGGAGAAGTATTAAGAAGGCAAGAGCAGTTAAAAATGGCTGCTAACGCTTAACATCGATTAAAAAATAAAAATAAAACCGACAATAAATTCTCAAGGATTTTTATGAGCCCATCAAAACGCAGAGGTCTAGGTCGCGGCCTAGATGCTTTATTAACACCAGCAGCTAGTCAATCTAGCGAAGATGGCGCTGATGCTAATCAACCAAATTCAAGTGAGCAGCAAGAAAATCAATCAATTGAAGATATTGTTGCTAAAGACGGCGATTTAAAATTATTAGCCATTAATTTATTACAACCGGGTAAATATCAACCACGTAAAGATATGTCGGCTGATGCCCTTGAAGAGCTTTCAGCGTCTATTCGCTCACAAGGTATTATTCAACCGATTGTGGTTAGAGCTATTGCCGATGATAAATATGAAATTATTGCGGGTGAACGCCGCTGGCGCGCAGCAAAACTTGCCGAACTTACAGAAATTCCCTGTTTAATTAAAAATGTTGCGGATGAAGCGGCAGTAGCAATAGCGTTAATTGAAAATATTCAACGGGAAGACTTAAATGCCATGGAAGAAGCGATTGCCTTAGATCGCTTAATGAAAGAATTTGAATTAACCCATCAAGAAGTCGCTGATGCGGTAGGAAAATCACGTACCACGGTTAGTAATTTATTACGTTTAAATAAATTAAATGATGACGTAAAAACCTTACTTGAACATGGTGATATTGAAATGGGCCATGCCCGTGCCCTATTGTCATTAGAAAATGAATTACAAACAGAAATTGCACGAACTGTTGCCGCAAAAGAATTAACCGTAAGAGAAACCGAAGCGTTAGTTAAAAAAGCACTATCGCCTGAAAAAGAAAAAGTGGAAAAAGCCAAAGATCCTGAAGCTGAACAACTGGCTGAAAATTTGTCGGCAAAACTTGGCGCAGCGGTGGCAATTTCACACAATAAAAAAGGCAAAGGTAAGATGGTAATTTCATACACTAGCTTGACAGAATTGGATGCAATTGTTGACAGACTTCGTTCATTTTAGTGTTTTCACGGGTAATATTTACGCGGATAATAGATATTGTGAATTTTTAATATAAAAATTTCCTATATGCGTCCTATTATGTTGCAAAAAACACGGGAATGCGTATACTTGCGCAGACTTTTGAGAGATAGAAAATTTCTTGAAAACAAGATGGATTGTACGAATTATTTCGTTTGGAGTCTTCGGTCGTGAATCAGTTAGTTAAACCAGGCCGAAAATTAGCACGTCAGCAGTTAGTTGTTTCGCTACTCGTTACGTTAAGTCTATCTTTAGTAATATATTTTTATTGGGGATTCAGTTATGCCCAATCGGCGTTAGCTGGTGGTGTTATTTGTATTATTCCTAATGTTGTTTTCGCTTATAAAGCATTTAAATATGCGGGAGCGAGTTCGTCGGAAAAGGTCATGGACTCTTTTTATAGTGGCGAAAAATTAAAATTAGGGTTAACGGCTTTTTTATTTGCACTCGCCTTTAAATTTTTAGTGATAGTGCCTGTTCCCTTATTTGTAACGTATTTTTTGGTAGTGATCAGTTCATTACTAACACCAATTTTATTTAAACTTTAATCTTTAGGGTAATTTAATATGGCTTCAGGTGCTGAAATAACCAGCCAAGAATATATTAAACATCACTTGCAGAATCTTACTGTTGGAGAAGGCTTTTGGGCTCTTCACATAGATACGCTAGGATGGTCAATATTTCTAGGTTTGGTCTTTTTATACATTTTCCGTTCAGTTGCAAAAAAGGCGTCTACTGGCGTTCCTGGTAAATTGCAATGTGCTGGTGAAATGGTTGTTGAGTTTGTTGACGACAGTGTTAAGAGTACTTTCCACGGTAAAACCCATTAATTGCGCCATTATCATTAACTATATTCGTATGGGTATTATTAATGAACGCAATGGACTGGGTGCCAGTTGATTTAATTCCACGTATTTTTGAATTGTTTGGTGTTCATTACATGAAAGCGGTACCTACTACCGATCCAAACATGACCTTTGCATTAGCTTTAGGTGTATTCATTTTAATTATTTACTATTCAATTAAAGTAAAAGGTATTGGTGGCTTCATTAAAGAGCTTACTACTCAGCCTTTTGGTCACTGGGCGTTATATCCAGTGAACTTTATTCTTGAAATGGTTACTTTATTAGCTCGTCCATTATCATTAGCGTTACGTTTATTCGGTAACTTATATGCTGGTGAGTTGATATTTTTACTTATTGCGACAATTGGTTTATTCCAGTTGCCAGTACATTTTTTATGGGCAGCGTTCCACTTGCTGGTTATCCCATTACAAGCGTTTATTTTCATGATGCTAACGATTCTATATTTGAGTCTGGCTCACGAAGATCACTAGTTTCAACCTTAATTTTTTTAACTTTATAACTTTAAATAATCGGAGATAAATATGTTATATATAGCTGTTGCTCTACTAATCGGTTTAGGTGCTCTTGGTACTGCGATTGGTTTTGGTTTATTAGGTGGCAAATTCTTAGAATCTGCTGCTCGTCAACCTGAATTAGCACCACAACTTCAAGTAAAAATGTTCATCGTAGCGGGTCTTATCGATGCGATTGCCATGATCGGTGTTGCTATCGGCTTATACTTATTATTCGCAGTTGGTGCTTAATTTTTAAGTTGTTTTTAACGCGAATTTGAGGAGATACATAAATGAATCTTAATATGACCTTAATCGGTGAATTAATCGCATTTATCGTATTCGTAATTTTTTGTATGAAGTATGTATGGCCGCCAATTATTAGCGCCATCGAAGCTCGTCAAGCAACTATTGCTGACGGACTTGCTGCTTCAGACCGTGCCGCTAAAGATCTTGAGTTAGCTCAAGAAAAAGCAACTGCACAACTAAAAGAAGCTAAAGCGCAAGCTGCTCAAATTATTGAAGCAGCTAAAAAGCGTGAAGCTCAGTTAGTTGAAGAAGCTGCTGAAAAGGCACAAGCTGAGAAAGAAAAAATCTTAGCTTCAGGTCGTACAGAAATTGAGACTGAACGTAACCAAGCGAAAGAAGAACTACGTAAGCAAGTTGCTGTTTTAGCAATTGCTGGCGCAGAGAAAATCCTTGAACGTTCAATTGATGCCGCTGCACATAGCGACATTTTAGATAAACTCGTAGCTGAGCTTTAGAGAGGGTATTGAGCTATGTCTGAATTGACAACGGTTGCTCGTCCCTACGCTAAAGCAGCGTTCGAATATGCTGTTGAAAGTAAAGCGGTAGATAACTGGTTAGAAATGCTAGTGTTTGCTGCTGAGGTTTCGTTAAACCCAACCATTACAGAACATCTTTCTGGTGGTATGGGTGTTGAACAAGCTCAAGAATTATTCTTGAATGTTTGTGGCGAACAACTTGATAGCAACGGCCAAAACTTTATTAAAGTTTTAGCTGAAAACGGACGTCTGTTGGTGCTACCACAGGTGGTTGAAGAATTTAGTTCATTAAAAGCTGAATTTGATAAAGAAATCGCTGTGGATGTAACGTCTGCTGTTGAATTATCAACAGAACAACAAACGACACTTAGCGCCGCGCTTGAAAAGCGCTTGGCACGTAAAGTAAAGCTCAACTGTAACGTTGATGCAAACGTGGTTTCTGGCTTAATTATTAAAGCTGGTGACATGGTAATAGATGGTTCTATCAAAGGTAAATTGAGCCGTTTAGCAACAACGATGCAATCTTAACTGGGGAACAGAGCATGCAACTGAATTCCACTGAAATCGCTGAACTGATCAAAAAACGTATTGAAAAGTTCGACGTAGTTAGTGAAGCTCGTAACGAAGGTACTATCGTTTCTGTAACAGATGGTATTATTCGCATCCATGGTCTTGCTGATGTAATGCAAGGTGAGATGATCGAACTTCCTGGCAGCCGTTTCGCTATCGCGTTAAACCTTGACCGTCATTCGGTAGGTGCGGTAGTTATGGGTCCTTATGCGGATCTAGCCGAAGGCGACAAAGTTAAAGGTACTGGCCGAATTTTGGAAGTACCAGTAGGACGCGGTTTATTAGGCCGTGTTGTAAATACATTAGGTGAGCCAATTGATGGCAAAGGCCCAATTGAAAACGACGGCTTTATGCCTGTTGAAGTTGTGGCACCTGGTGTTATCGATCGTAAATCAGTTGATCAACCAGTACAAACTGGTGTTAAGTCAATTGATGCGATGATTCCAATTGGTCGTGGTCAGCGTGAGCTTATCATTGGTGACCGTCAAATTGGTAAATCAGCGATCGCATTAGACGCAATTATTAACCAAAAGAATACAGACATTAAGTGTGTATACGTAGCAATTGGTCAGAAAGCTTCTACAGTATCGAACTTAGTTCGTAGCTTAGAAGAGCACGGCGCGTTAGCTAACACTATCGTTGTTGTTGCTTCAGCTTCTGAAGCTGCTGCATTACAGTACTTATCAGCTTATTCTGGTTGTACTATGGGTGAATACTTCCGTGACCGCGGTGAAGATGCACTAATCGTATATGATGATTTATCTAAGCAAGCTGTTGCTTATCGTCAAATCTCATTACTTTTACGTCGTCCGCCAGGCCGTGAAGCTTACCCAGGTGATGTTTTCTATTTGCATTCACGTTTATTAGAACGTGCTGCTCGTGTAAACGAAGCTTATGTTGAACGTTTCACTAACGGTGAAGTAAAAGGTAAAACTGGTTCATTAACAGCCTTACCTATTATTGAAACCCAAGCTGGTGACGTTTCAGCGTTCGTACCAACTAACGTAATTTCAATTACCGATGGTCAGATCTTCTTAGAATCTAACTTATTTAACTCAGGTATTCGTCCTGCGGTTAACGCTGGTATCTCTGTATCTCGTGTTGGTGGTTCAGCTCAAACTAAGATCATCAAGAAACTTGGTGGTGGTATTCGTTTAGCACTTGCACAATACGCTGAATTAGCGGCTTTTGCTCAGTTCGCATCAGATCTTGATGACGCAACTCGTGCACAATTAGAGCACGGTCAACGTGTTACTGAATTGATGAAGCAAAAGCAATTCAGCCCACTATCAGTTGCTCAAATGGCAGTATCTTTATTTGCTGCTGAAAAAGGTTACTTAAACGACGTTGCTATTGAAAAAGTAGTTGATTTCGAAGAAGCCTTACGTTCATACGTAGACAGTGAGCAAACTGAGTTGATGGCTACTATCAACGAAAAAGGTGATTACAACGCTGATATCGAAGCAGGTCTTGCTAAAGCTATTGAAACTTTCAAAGCAACGCAAACTTGGTAATTAGTTAACCTTTTCGGAGAGATAGTCATGGCCGGTGGTAAAGAGATTAAATCGAAGATCGGAAGTGTAAAAAATACACAGAAGATCACCAGTGCTATGGAAATGGTTGCAGCCAGTAAAATGCGCAGAGCGCAAGATGCAATGGCTGCCTCTCGCCCATACGCTGAAAATATGCGAAATGTGATCGGTCACATCGCGCTTGGTAACTTAGAGTATCGTCATCCTTATATGACGGAACGTGAAGTTAAGCGCGTAGGCTATATCATTGTCTCTACTGACCGTGGCTTGTGTGGTGGTTTAAATATTAATTTATTTAAACAAGTACTTGTTGATGCCGGACAATGGCAATCAAAAGGTGCTGAAGTTGAATTTGGTGTTATTGGGTCAAAAGCAACGTCTTTTTTCAATAACATGGGTTCAAATGTAACTTCACAAGTTTCGGGTTTAGGTGATAACCCTTCAGTTACTGATTTAATTGGTAGCGTAAAGGTTATGTTAAATGCCTATGATAATGGTGATATTGATAGACTGTACGTGGTATACAATAAATTTGTGAATACCATGACGCAGAAGCCGATAATCGATCAACTTTTACCTTTGCCTAAGTCTGATGATGACGAAATTCAACATCGCTGGGATTATTTATACGAACCAGACGCTCAAGCTTTGCTTGATCAATTATTAGTTCGTTATACAGAGTCTCAGGTATATCAAGGCGTGGTTGAAAACCTCGCATGTGAGCAAGCAGCTCGTATGATAGCAATGAAAGCCGCAACAGATAATGCTGGCGACTTAATTGATAACTTACAATTGGTATACAACAAAGCGCGTCAAGCAAGTATTACTCAAGAATTGGGTGAAATTTGTGCTGGTGCAGCTGCGGTGTAAGCAAAGGTTCTTGTTAAATAAGAGCAGAATATAGAGGATTAAACATGAGTACAGGTAAAGTCGTCCAAATCATTGGCGCAGTTGTGGATGTAGAATTTCCACAAAATGCTGTACCTCAAGTATATGACGCATTAAATGTAACTGAAGGTGACTTAAGCGGTTTAGTACTAGAAGTACAACAACAGCTTGGTGGCGGTGTTGTACGTACTATCGCTATGGGTTCATCTGACGGTTTGCGTCGTGGCTTGAACGTAGAAAACACAGGTAATAATATCCAGGTTCCAGTAGGTATTGAAAACCTTGGGTCGTATTATGAACGTATTGGGTGAGCCTATCGATGAAGCTGGCCCAATCGGTGAAAAAGAAAAAATGGTCAATTCACCGTAAAGCGCCAGCATACGCTGAGCAAGCTGCTTCTAATGAATTGTTAGAAACTGGTATCAAAGTAATCGACTTAGTATGTCCATTCGCTAAGGGTGGTAAAGTTGGTTTATTCGGTGGTGCTGGTGTTGGTAAAACCGTTAACATGATGGAGCTTATCCGTAACATCGCTATCGAGCACAGTGGTTATTCTGTATTCGCGGGTGTTGGTGAGCGTACTCGTGAAGGTAACGATTTCTACCACGAAATGAACGATTCTAACGTACTTGATAAAGTAGCGTTAGTTTACGGCCAAATGAACGAGCCTCCAGGAAACCGTCTTCGTGTTGCGATGACTGGTTTGACTATGGCTGAGAAATTCCGTGACGAAGGTCGTGACGTACTTTTCTTCGTTGATAACATCTACCGTTATACATTGCGGGTACAGAAGTATCTGCATTGTTAGGTCGTATGCCTTCAGCGGTAGGTTATCAACCAACACTAGCTGAAGAAATGGGTATCTTACAAGAGCGTATTACATCAACTAAAACTGGTTCAATTACTTCAATTCAAGCGGTATATGTACCTGCGGATGATTTAACGGATCCATCTCCAGCAACAACCTTTGCTCACTTAGATGCAACTGTTGTACTTAGTCGTGATATTGCTGACAAGGTATTTACCCTGCAATTGACCCATTGATTCAACTTCACGTCAATTAGACCCGTTAGTTGTTGGTCAAGAGCATTATGAAATTGCTCGTGGTGTTCAATCAACATTACAACGTTATAAAGAACTTAAAGATATTATCGCAATCTTGGGTATGGACGAGTTATCTGAAGAAGATAAATTAACCGTTTCTCGTGCTCGTAAGATCCAGCGTTTCTTATCACAGCCATTCTTCGTTGCTGAAGTATTTAACAGGTTCTCCAGGTAAATATGTTCCTCTTAAAGATACAATTGCTGGCTTTAAAGGTATTCTTGCTGGTGAGTATGATGACTTACCTGAGCAAGCTTTCTACATGGTTGGTTCTATGGAAGAAGCTCTAGAAAAAGCTAAATCAATGTAATTTAGCTTTAGATAGCAATTAGGAGGTCACATGGCAGCAATGACTGTAAATCTGAATGTAGTAAGTGCCGAAGAAGCGTTGTTTTCTGGTCGCATTGAAACATTACAGATAACTGGTAGTGAAGGTGAGCTAGGTATTATGCCTGGTCATGCACCTTTACTGACCTCACTAAAACCTGTATGGCACGCATTGTTAAGCAAGGCGGTGAAGAAGAGATTCTTTATTTATCAGGCGGTATGTTAGAAGTTCAACCAAATAATGTGACCGTGCTTGCTGATGTAGCAACACGTGCCGACGATTTAGATGAACAAGCTGCGTTAGAAGCTAAAGAGCGTGCTGAGAAGCACTTAAATGATCAAGGTAATGACATTGATTATGCTGAAGCTGCTTCTGAACTAGCACGTGCTGTTGCACAATTACGTGTAATTCAAGCAACGAGCAAGAAATAGCAAGCCGTTCGAAAAACTTACACTAAGTTTTAGTGAATCAAAATAACGATTAATTATCTCGGTAATTAGTCGTTTTTTTATACTAAAAATATCAAAAATGCCGTTCAGCGTTAACTGAACGGCATTTTTATTTTGGTAATGATTAACTTATACGGATAGGTATTAGTGCGCTAATTCAATCATTCCCCAAACCCCTAAATTATTAACGGTAATAACATAATCACCATTGTTATTTGAGGTAATATTGGCATTTACCGAGCCGGCGCCAGGTTTATGCACGGTTGCTTGTGTTATTCCTTCAGGAAAATAGCCTTGTGGAATAGCAATTTTAATATTACTTAATACTGGTGTTACACCATTGGCTGGATTAACAGGACGATTTAATAACTGAATAACATAAGGCGCGTTATTATTGCTTTCATGCACACGAGAAAGCGCAGTAATAGTATCATCAGCAGCGGCATTACCGATAGTCACTGATATATTTGTTGCTTTCAGGGCATTAATGGCGGCGGTATCAGCACTGTTGTTTAAGTCCAATACTTTGTGATTATTTGCATCTAACAAGGCATTTTGTGCGTCGGTTAAGTACTTGCGATCACTATCTACAATAATCGCATCTAGTGCAGATAATTGTGCTTGAGTAGGAACTACGGGTTTACCAGGGTCACCAAAAATTAATAAATCAAAGTTTAAGTTATTTTCAATAAGGTAACGGATACTCGTTTGTAAACGATTGCTACCATCAATCCATGTGGTATCAAGTGAAGCCATCATAGGTGAAACTAACCCAACCTTAGAAAAGGCATCATAACCATCAAGTAATGCACTATTGTCGCTGGCAAATTGATAGAGATCGCGATAATTATCAGCGCCAGGTGACCAAACACCAGCATCACCTATCCAAACGTTGGCAGGGATTGAGAATATCGCCCCCATAGCATACGATTGAGCAATCCAAGTTCGTGCCATTTGAGGCGAATTACGGTCGTACAGGTCTTTAAAGTTCCAAGGATAAGGGAAGTAAACGAGCGTTTTATCAACGGCTTCAGCACTTTTTAAGTGTGAAATAATTGGTATTGGCATTTCGTCAGCAACCGCTGAACCCATGGCTAATTCACCGGCTAAGAAAGTTAGGTCTTTATCAAAAATATAGCCACGTGCTTCGGTTAAAGCGGTGGTCGCGCCAATTTCAATATCAGCATCAATTGAGCGGATATAATCCAGTACTTCTGCCATTTTTTCATTTAGCACAGCACGATTAAAATAAATAAAATCATCAAACAATGGTATGCCACTAGTGATTTTATTGGCAGCAGCCATATACGAAGCATGGGTGTAGCCTCGACTTCTTAAAAAAGTTTCGATAATTAAACGCATTGATATTAGTTATGCCTTTGGTGTTTAACTCGGCGGTAGTGTATTTTTCTCGCATATATTCACGAAAAGCATCCATTGACCAAGTAGAGAAATCGCCACCAAATTGGCCTAAATCGGTAGATCGCGTAGATGAAGTTTGCGAATCAAACATGATGTGTGAAACGTTAGCGCTTAATAAGGCATCAACTTGAGACTTAAAAAAATCAACAAAGGTGGGGCTATGGTTACTTAACCAGCCGTTCGGATAACCATTATGTTCATGGTATCCCATAAAAGACATTAAAATGGGATCATCGTCTAACGTTCGTGCCCAGTGTGATGTAGGGTCGCCAACATATTCAATAAACCATCTGAAACCCCAATCAAATTCACCACGACCAACATAGTCTAAACCTTGATTGCGATACCCTTGTACTTGGTTAACCCAGTTAGAAAGCACGCCACTATCGTATAGATCTTCTTCTGGCATGTGTCCCCAGAAAGCGCCGGTAGCGCCAAAGTCACTAAAGCCAGCTAAATTAGAGTTTTGTGGATAGGTGTACCATACAGAAGATTTTTTAATTTTACGGCTCTCTGGTATCGCATAAGGTGGTTCTAGATGCATTGCTTGGTTGCTGCCGCCGTTGGTGTCATCCGAAATATGAGTGAAGGTAATAGAGTCACCATTCCATTGCCAATTTGCACTACCGTAGCTTTTTACTCTTATGGTATGAGTTCCAGCATTAGCAATTATTACATCGCCAGTTAGCGCAAAATCTTGGTAGTCATTCCAACCTGTTGTTGCTGACAGATAATTTGAAGCAACGGTATTACCATTCAGTAAAATTTCTGCGCCTATTTGCCCTTGAACCGTTGAACCAGCAGCAATGGATACATTATAGATACCTGGGCTAGCAAAATTGACATGATAGTCAGCGTAATCACCAAGGGTATTAAAGTTAATGCCATTGTTAGTGGTGCCAAAACCCACCACAGAATCACCAGCAATAGCATTGCCGTCTTTATCAGTATTAATAAAGTTTTCTAACTCTACCACCACATCAGCTAAGGGAGCGCCAGGTAGTGGTGTTACTTGTGTTAAGGAAAAAGACTCTAAGTTCCATTGCCAATTTGAACCTATGGCATGAAGGCGAATTGAAGCGGCACCTGCAGGTAAGGTTACTAAATGTGACGGTGAAAGTGGTTGAAAGTTATCCCAACTGCCTTGTGGCACAGCGACTGTACCTTGACTTACCCAAACACCATTTTCTTTTACTAGCATTTCTATTGTCGGGCCAGAAGCAACACTTGTCCCGACAAGATATTCAACTGAGTAGTCGCCCCTTCGGTATTGATGTCGTAATCAACATAGTCCCCCGCATTGACATAACTAATCGCCTGCTCACCATTAACTGTGTAAATGGTAATTGGATTAGCTTGGCCATCAGCAAATGTTCCCCCTGAATTGCTAAACATTTCTGCTTCAACAGATAGGGTATCTGCAACAGCAATGTTAGTCACTAGACCAGCAGAGCATAAAACCCCCATACTAAGCAGTGATAGCTTGATATTTTTATTCATATTGTTCCTCGATATATTTATTGTTATTTTTTAATGAACACTCAAAAGTAATTCATTAGAAAATAACGTAGCACAAACAGTATGTTTTTTAAACTTTGTATTAAGTTAAATGAAAATTGTAAACAATATTTTTGATGAGTTATTGATAATTGATAGTAGATGGGATGTAACAGTAAACCTGTTTATAGATATCGCTATAAACCTTAAGTATAAAGAAGCCTGATGCCTCTTTTTTATTAAAATTTTGTTAAGTCTATGAACAAGAATAAAAACAAGGTTACAATATTGTTTTATTTGTTCAACATCATAATAACCGGATTTATTTATGTCATTGTCAGTTGTCATTCTTGCTGCGGGTAAAGGTACTCGTATGCGTTCTTCTCTTCCTAAAGTACTTCATCCTGTGGCTGAAAAACCTATGGTAGGCCATGTAATTGATGCCGCAAGACAAGTAAATGCGGAAAACATTTATGTAGTTTATGGCTTTGGTGGTGATGTTTTAAAAGCCAAGTTTAGTAATGAGAGCACAGATCACGATTTAACTTTTGTTGAACAGGCTGAGCAATTGGGTACTGGTCATGCCGTAGATATGGCATCACCCTTTTTAAAAGATGACGAAGACGTTTTAGTATTATATGGCGATGTACCACTAACCAAAGTATCAACACTTGAAAGTTTAATTTCGGCAAAACCAGACAATGGTATGGCGTTGTTAACAGTGCATTTAGCAAATCCTACCGGCTATGGTCGCATTATTAGAGATAATGGTACCGTTGTAGGTATTGTTGAACAAAAAGACGCTAACCCTGCTCAATTAGCGGTGAATGAATGTAATACCGGTATTTTATTAGCTAATGGTGGCGATCTTAAACGCTGGTTAGCTAATCTTTCAAATGACAATGCCCAAGGTGAATACTACTTAACAGATATTATTGCCGCTTGTCATAACGAAGGCAAAGTAATTGCAACAGCGCATCCTGAATCTGAAATTGAAGTAGAAGGCGCAAATAACCGCGTACAACTGGCTAATTTGGAGCGTGCTTACCAACTACGTAAAGCAGAAGAATTAATGATTGCTGGCGCTAGTTTGCCGTGATCAAACCGCATTGATATTCATGGTAATGTTACTGTTGGTCAAGAAGTGGTGATTGATGTTAATTGTATTTTTGAAGGTGATGTTACGATTGCAGACAACGTTAAAATTGGCGCTAACTGTATTTTAATTAATTGCCAGATTGGTGAAGGTGCGGTTATTAAACCTAATACTATCGTTGAAGATGCCATTATTGGTGAGTTAGCTTCTGCTGGACCGTTCGCACGTATTCGTCCGTGCTCGGTACTGAAACGTGATTCGCATATTGGTAACTTTGTTGAAATGAAAAAATCCACTTTAGGTGAAGGTTCAAAAGCAGGGCATTTAACCTATTTAGGGGATACTGAGGTGGGTAAAGGCGCTAATATTGGTGCTGGTACTATTACCTGCAACTACGACGGGGTAAATAAAGTCAAAAACCATCGTTGGTGATGGTGCTTTTATTGGTTCAAATGCTTCGTTAGTTGCTCCTGTTACTATTGGGCATGGTGCAACCACAGGTGCAGGTTCAACTATTTCTAAAGATGTGCCAGATAGCGAATTGTCAGTTGCACGCGCTAAGCAAAAGAAATATTAGTGGTTGGGAACGGCCTATTAAAAAATAAAAATTAAAGGTATATTAAATTTTTATAATAATAAGGAAGCGTAAATGAATACGCTTCCAATAAATTAAATGGATGTTTTATGAAAAACTTCGCACTCCTTATCCTTATTTTTATCTCTTTTTGTTCGCTAGCCAAAAGTAACCAACTTCATTACAAAGATATTGTCAGTATTCCTGATGTGAGCGAAGTAGTACTTGCGCCAGATGGTAAACACATTGCTTATACTGTCAGGGTTGATACTGAAACAAAGCAAGGGGTCTTAGTTGTTTTATACAATTCAGTAACCGGTGAAACAAAACAATTAGCTTTTTCTGAAAATGAAAAATATGTCATTACCGATATTTTATGGGGTAATAATGATGTGTTATTAGTAAAAGCTAAATTTCCTGCGGCTCGTTACGGCACGCCAACAACTGAAACACGGTTTACTAAAAGTTGATATCCATACTGGCAAGATGGATGGAGTGTTATCTCGCTCATTTTTCAATAAAATGACTTATGTCTCAAATATTCTTAGTACTATTATCGATATCTTGCCTGAAGATGATGATCATATTTTAATGTCGCTTAGTGGCTTTAATGATGGCGTTGGTCATTCGGTGGTAAAAGTGGCGATTACTAAAAAGGCAAAACCAAAATCATTCGAAGACCCAAAAGGAAAATCATCCATTGGGTTACCGATGCTGAACATCAGGTCAGAATAGGCCTTGATTTAGACGAAACAACGTATACCGTTTACGAATTACTTGAAGATGGCAATCTAAAAAATTATGGCAATTCGAGGCGTTTAGTAAAGAACAAATTTGGCCGCGTGGTTTTGGTAAAGACAATAACGTACTTTACGTAGAAACACTTTATGAAGGGAAAGATGCCATTTTTAAAGTTGACTTAACCGATCCTAAGTTAGAAAAAGAATTAGTATTTTATCACCAAGAACGAGATGTTTTCGGTGGCTTACGTCGCTCAAAAGAAACGCGAGAATATGTAGGTATTGGTTATCATTATTGGGATGCTAAATATAAAGCCTTTATTAAAGCTATTGATAAAGCTTTACCAGATACCGATAATTTATTACTAGATAAAAGTAAAGACGGCAGGGCAAGATCATGAACTTTTCTTTTTTTATCGTAAAGTATGATCAAATAGACTCTTATAAATAGGAGTCACCATGCTATCTTGCTTTCAACGAACATTTTTCAACCATTCCTGATAATAGACAACAATCTAAAGTCGAACATAAACTTCACGACATCTTATTAACACTGGTAGTTGGTGTGATCTGTGGCGCAGATGGATGGGAAGCCATAGAAGAGGTCGCTCACAATAAAATAGCGTTACTTAAAAAATACGGCTCATTTGAGCATGGTATTCCTGTGCATGACAATTATAGCCAGGGTTATTTCATCTATAGCTCCCGACCAATTACAGCAGTGTTTCATCAGCTGGATGAAAGCCGCGCATATTGCCACCCAAGGCGAAGTTATTGCGATTGATGGTAAAACAGTTCGTGGCTCTTACGATAAACAATCTAAGAAAAATGCGATCCACATGGTCAGTGCTTTTGCTGCCAATAACGGTGTTGTCTTAGGGCAAATAAAAACGGCAGAAAAATCTAATGAAATTACGGCGATCCCTCAACTGCTTGATTTGTTAGATATCAAAGGTAGTACCGTGACGATAGATGCCATGGGGTGTCAAAAGGCGATAGCAGCAAAGATAAAAGAGAAAGATGCGGGATTACGTTATCGCAGTAAAAGGCAATCAGGGGTATTTACATCAATCGATTAAAGACTTTTTTGATATCTGTCATAAGGAAGGTTTTACAAATGTATCGCATCAATATCATGAAGAAATAGAGAGTGGGCATGGTCGAGTTGAGTCACGTAAATATTGGATAAGTGACAACTTAACCAGCATACAAGACAACGTCAAAGTGGCGTGGCTTAATGAGCGTGGTGTATGAGTGGAGTGAACAATATATCAACGGTAAAGTCAGCAAAGAAGTGCGCTATTTTATTTGCTCAATTAGCGCAGATGCCAAAGTTTTTTCACAAGCAGTAAGAAAACACTGGAGTATAGAAAATCAGTTACACTGGGTGCTAGATGTTAGTTTTAATGAAGATTTAAGCCGAGTGAGACGAGGCAATGCAGCAGAAAATATGTCTGTATTACGCCATTTGGTGCTCAACTTATTAAAAAAGAAACAAGGTAAAGAAAGGGTTAAAAGCAAAACGATTTTAAAGCCGCTTTAGATACTGATTATGCAGACAAGATCCTTCAGCTTGTTTTTTAAACACACGTAATCTTACCCTGGTAAAGACGGCAATAACTATATTTTATTTTCTAGTAGTGATAATGAACCAGGCATGTATTTGATTGGAGATAGAAAAAATAAAACGTTTAGAGCTATTTGCTTATAAATATCAAAAATTAGCACCAGAATTGCTCGCCAAAAAGAAAAAATATCGTATTTAGCCAGAGATGGCTTAAAAATTGAGGGATTTTTAACGTACCCGCAAGGTAATAAAAAAGAAAACTTACCAACTATTATTTTCCCGCATGGTGGGCCAATTAGTTACGACGATGGTGGCTTTGATTATTGGACTCAATTTTTTGCCAATAAAGGTTATGCGGTATTACAAAATGAATTTTCGTGGCTCATCTGGTTATGGTTTTGACTTTATGCAGCAAGGCTTAGCTGCTTGGGGACAAGCGATGCAAGACGATGTTGAAGATGGTACGCGTTGGTTAATTAAAGAAGGCATCGCCAATAAAGATAAAATTTGTATTATTGGCGCTAGTTATGGTGGTTATGCTGCGTTAATGGGCGCGATAAAAACCCCTGAGTTGTATCAATGTGTGGTTAGTTTTGCTGGCGTTACTGATGTGGAAGCTTTAGTTAAAGCTCATCGCTCTTATACCAATTATGATATTGTGAAAAAACAAATTGGAGATGATTTTTCTAAATTGTGGGACGTTTCACCACAAAAGCATGCCGATAAAATTAAAGCGCCGGTATTATTGATTCATGGTACAAAAGACCGCGTAGTACGTGTTGAACAAAGTGAAGATATGTTTGATGAACTTGAAGACGAAGATAAACAAGTAGAATATTTAGAAATTGAAAAGGCTGATCATTACCTAAGTAATAACGAACATAGATTACAAACCTTCGAGCAATGGATAAGTTCCTAAATACGTTTTTACCCGTTAATTAAGTAAAAATGATGATATCGTCAACAAAAGAGCAACTGAGTTTGCGACCCTGTAACACATTTTGTGTAACTGCCAAGTTTAAATAACATCTTTCAAACGGTCTTCGAATTCAATCATAAATCGATTCAAGGCCGTTTTCCAATTTCTTATCGGCATCGTCCATTTTTTCGATGCTTGCTCAATCGCCAAATAGATAACTTTCTTCGCTGAATCATCATGCGGAAATAACTTACGTTTTTTAATCGCCTTACGAATAACACTGTTCAGTGACTCAATAGCGTTCGTGGTATAAATTGCTTTGCGTATATCCTCAGGGTAATTAAATAGCGTACTGACGTTTTGCCAGTTGTTACGCCACGAGCGCGATATGTTGGGGTATTTGCTATCCCAGCGCTGTTCAAATTGTTCAAGTGACAACAAAGCGTCATCTTCAGTGACGGATTGGTAAATACGTTTTAAATCGGCTGTGATAGCTTTGTAGTTGCGTATTTTCACCCATCCTGATCACTTAATAACATCGATGCTGATCACCCAATAACATTCATCCTGATCACTCAATAACATCGATGCTGATCACTTTTGACCAAAATGTTATTGAGTGATCAACTTATGTTATTGATTAAAATTTATTATTTTTTGTTTTATCTATAGGTGTTTTTAACCGTTATCCTTTTTCTTTTTTGATGATGAGGATAACCATGCCAACGGCACCTATTTCTATGCGTAAATTAAAAGAGATCATTCGATTAAAGTACGGGTGTGAATTAACTCACCGTCAAATTGCTAAAAGCCTGTCTATATCACCGGGCTCTGTTTCAACCTATGTTAACCGAGCAGCTCAACTCAATATCACTAGCTGGCCTTTAGCGGCTAGTTGGGATGAGCAATCCCTTCATCAGGCATTCTTTAATACTAAAGCTCAACCCAAGCGCTATGCTTTACCGGATTGGTCAATTGTTCAGCAAGAGCTGCGACCTAAAACCATGACATTGCAATTACTGTGGGAGGAATATAAAGAACGTCACCCCGAAGGTTATTACAGCTATAACCATTATTGCCGCCAATATAAATCTTGGCTTAAATGCCAAAAGCCATCAATGCGACAAAATCATAAAGCGGGTGAAAAGCTGTTTGTTGACTATTGCGGGCCGACGATGAATATCGTCGACCCAAGCACTGGAGAGTGCCGGACCGCACAGGTTTTTGTTGCGGTGATGGGGGCCTCAAATTACACCTATGCCGAAGCGACATTCAGCCAAGGGTTAGAAGATTGGGTGATGAGTCACGCCCGTTGTTTTGAATTCTTAGGTGGAGTCCCTGAATTGGTGATCCCCGATAACCTGAAAAGCGGTGTGACAAAGGCGTGTCGATATGAGCCAGATTTAAACCCAACCTACCAACAACTTGCCTGTCATTATAATACGGTTGTTGTGCCTGCTAGGCCTTATAAACCTAAGGATAAATCTAAAGCGGAAGTGGGGGTACAAATTGTTGAACGCTGGATAATGGCGCGACTGCGTAAGGAAACGTTTTTTAGTTTACGTCAACTCAATATCAAAATCAGGGAATTACTAATCGACTTAAACCAACGGCAGATGAAAAAGCATCCTGGTTCGAGAGCAAGTCAATTTAAAACAATAGATAAACCTGTACTCAAACCCTTACCTCAAAAGCCATACAGTTACACCTTGGTCAAACAGGTACGCGTACATATTGATCACCATGTTGAAGTTGAGAAACATTATTACTCCGTACCTCATCGTTTAATAAAACAAAAGCTAGAAGCACATGCCAGTAATGAGCTGGTGACGCTTTATCATAAAGGAGTAAAAGTAGCTGTTCACCCACGCTCTCACCGTGTCGGTGGCCATACAACAGTTGAAGAGCATATGCCTATCGCTCATCAAAAACAACAACAGTGGAGTGCAGCTCGTTTTGAAAGTTGGGCCAGAAAGTTTGGCGTATCAACAGAGCAATATGTGATTAATTTACTAACGATGAAAAAACACCCAGAGCAAAGCTACCGTGCGTGTTTAGGGCTACTCAACCTAGGTAATAAATTCGGTGAACAAAGACTTGAAGCAGCTTGTCAACGTGCGCTTGCCACAGGCCTTAACCGAGTTAAGCAAGTGAAAAATATCCTAGAAAAAGGATTAGATAAACAGCCATTACCACAAGCTCAACTCGATTTACTAAATGAAATAGACCCCCCCACCATCCGTGGTAGCCAGTATTACCATTAATCAAAAAGGAAAAAACATGAATACTCATCAACAAGTCAACCAGCAACTGAATAGCTTAAAACTTAGCGGCATACGTGAAGCCTTATTAAGGCAACATGAGCAACCCAATTTATATGTAGAGCAAAGCTTCGAAGAACGTTTAAGCTTATTGCTTGAGCATGAAATTATAGGACGAGAGCAACGTAAAATAGAGCGATTAACCCGACAAGCAAAGTTTAGAGTTAGCGGTACGCTTGCCCAGTTAAACTACAGTGCGAGTCGCCAACTCGATAAAACACAAATGCGTTCGCTAGCCCAAGGCGAATGGCTGCGTTTACATCAAAACATCCTCATCACAGGCGCGACAGGATGTGGCAAAACTTACCTTGCTTGTGCACTTGGTCATAATCATTGTCAGCAAGGATACAGCGTGTATTACTTTAGGCTTAAAGAGCTACTCGAGAAAATGTTTATGGCTCAGGCTGACGGGAGTTACCGAAAGTTTATTAATAAACTCGCTTATGCTGATCTATTGGTACTTGATGATTGGGGATTAGAGCCCTTAACCCCTCAGCAACGCAGTGATTTACTCGAATTAATTGATGCTAGGTACGATAGCAAATCAACGCTAATTGCTAGTCAATTACCGATAGAAAATTGGTATAAAATGATCGGCGAATCTACTCATGCTGATGCGATATTAGATAGGTTAGTCCATGGTTCAATTAAGCTGGAATTAAAAGGAGAATCAATGCGAAAAAAACTAAATTCCTTGACTGATGCTGATCACTCAAGTTAAATTTTACTGAGGTCTATAGAGAAACAAAAATGCGATCAGCATCAATGTTATTGACCGATCAGCTTCATGTTATTACGCAGTAGTCTTTCCATAGCACAAACTTCAATGAATTACGCACCATATGGACAATGCAGAGCTGAATTTGCGTATCAGGGTAAACGGTATTAATCGCATCAGGAAATCCTTTTTAGCCCATCAACACAAGCGATGAGGATATCTTTTACGCCTCGATTTTGCAGCTCAGTGAGCACATTAAGCCAAAACTTAGCGCCTTCATTTTCTGATATCCACATGCCAAGCAATTCTTTATGGCCTTCAACATTGACGCCAAGCGCAAGGTAAACGGCTTTATTGATAACTTGTTTGTCTTGCCTGATTTTAACCACGATACAATCCAGATAAACGATGGGGTAAACGGCATCGAGTGGTCTCGCTTGCCATTCAACCACTTGTTCAATAACCGCATTGGTCACTCTAGAAATAAGTGTTGGTGAGACATCAGCATCATACATTTCTTTGAACGTTGCGACGATATCTCGCGTTGTCATACCTTTGGAATACAGGTATAAAATCTTGTCATCCATCGAAGTAAAACGGGTTTGATTTTTCTTAACGAGCTGAGGCTCAAAACTGGAGTCTCTGTCACGAGGTGCGTCTAAATCAACCTCGCCATCTTCTGTACGAATGGTTTTAGGTGAATAACCATTACGGTAATTCTGATGCTCAGATTGTTCATGGCGGGCATAACCAAGGTGTTCGTCTAATTCAGCGTTAAGTGCTGCTTCAACCGTTACCTTAGTTAGCATTTTACGAAAGTCAGTTAAGTCTGCTTCGGTTTTAATTGATTTAGCGGCTTGCATCGCAAACGCTTCAAGTTCTTTCTTATTCATAGTCTGCCTATCCTAAACCCTACATGGGTATTAATGATAGGCAATTACACAGATTTTGTTACAGGGTCGAGTTTGCTCTTTTTTTATACGTTAAATTTAACAATAAATTTCGTTTTAGTTTACTTTTGTTATGTTTTTCTATAAATTACTTTCGATTCGAAACTTAAGGTCTAAATAATTTTGTCAAAACGTAATACCCAACAACGCCGTCATATCATTATTACTGAGCTGAATGAGCAAGGTGAAGTAAGTGTTGACCAACTTGCAAAGCGCTTTCAAACAACAGAAGTAACCAAAAGAAAAGACTTAGCAGCGCTAGAAAAAAGCGGCTTGTTATTAAGGCGTTACGGTGGTGCTATTCCATTACCGCAAGAAATTACTGAAACCAAATCAGCCAGTTTATCAAAACGTAAAAAAGCAATTGCGTTATTAGCAGCATCGCATATTAAAGATCACTATCGCATTATTATTGATAGTGGCAGAACAACATCAGCGATTGTGCCGCATGTAGAAAACAAACCCGGCTTAGTAGTGATGACCAATTCATTGCACATTGCTAATCAGTTAAATGCCTTAGAAAACGAACCAACCATATTGATGACCGGTGGCACTTGGGATCCAACCTCTGAGTCTTTTCAAGGACAAGTTGCAGAGCAAGTATTACGCAGTTATGATTTTGACCAGCTTTTTATTGGTGCCGACGGCATCGATATTGACCGTGGCACAACTACCTTCAACGAACTTATCGGCTTAAGTCGTGTCATGGCAGAAGTTACGCGCGAAGTTATTGTTTTGGTTGAGTCTGAAAAAATTGGCCGAAAAATTCCTAATGTTGAATTAACTTGGCAACAAATAAATACCCTAATTACTGATGACGGCTTGCCTGATTCGGTAAAACAACAATTAATAGCAAAGGGCGTTAATGTGATATGCGCACCCAGCTTAAACTAATTAAAGGACAATAATATGTGTGGCATTGTAGGTGCAGTAGCACAACGTGACGTAGTAGATATTTTAGTAGAAGGTTTAAAGCGCTTAGAATACCGTGGTTACGATTCTGCTGGCGTGGCTATTATCAATTCAGATAAACAATTACAGCGTGTTCGTCGTTTAGGTAAAGTACAAGAATTAGCCGATGCTGTTGCCGCTAATCCATTGGCTGGCGGAACAGGTATTGCCCATACTCGTTGGGCAACCCATGGTGCACCAAGTGAAATTAATGCTCATCCACATGTATCAAGTGACAATATTGCGATAGTCCATAACGGTATTATTGAAAACCATGACGAATTACGCACTAAACTACAAGGTTTAGGTTATGTTTTCACTTCAGAAACCGACACTGAAGTTATTGCCCATTTAGTGCATCACGAAATGAAATCGCACGACAGTTTATTAGCGGCAGTACAAACCACGGTTAAGCAGTTAGAAGGTGCCTACGGTACAGTTATTACCGATAAAAACACCCCTGAAAAAATGATCGTTGCCCGCTCAGGTAGCCCATTAGTGATTGGTTATGGCTTAGGTGAAAACTTTATCGCGTCAGACTTAATGGCTTTATTACCGGTAACTCGTAAATTTTCTTTCTTAGAAGAAGGTGATGTTGCTGAAGTTACTCGTCATCAAGTGAATATTTTTGATGCTGACGGTAACCCTGTGGTACGGGAAGCAAAAGAATCTGAAGTGAGCCATGATGCTGGCGACAAAGGTGAATTCCGTCACTTTATGTTAAAAGAAACTTACGAGCAGCCAACCGCAATTCGTAACACGCTTGAAGGCCGTATTGTTAATAACAAATTAAACATCGACAGCTTTGGTAACGGCGCACTTGAGATCTTCAAAAACATTGAACATGTGCAAATTATTGCTTGTGGTACTAGTTATCACTCAGGCATGGTAGCGCGTTATTGGTTAGAAGCTTTATCTGGAGTTTCATGTAATATCGAGATTGCCAGTGAGTTTAGATACCGTAAATCGCATGTGCCAAAAAATGCCTTAATCGTTACTATTTCTCAATCAGGTGAAACGGCCGATACCTTAGCAGCTTTACGTTTAGCAAAAGAGCTAGGTTATAGCGCTAGTTTAGCCATTTGTAACGTACCGGGTTCATCATTAGTACGTGAGTCAGACCTTGCCTTTATGACCAAAGCAGGAGCTGAAATTGGTGTAGCATCAACCAAAGCCTTTACTACTCAATTAGTTGGCTTGTTAATGTTAACGTTAGCGATTGGCGAGCAGCACGGCATTAGCTCAGAAGTTGAAAGCGGTATTATTAAATCGTTAATGACCTTACCTAATAAGTTAGAAGAAGTATTAGCGTTAGCCGGTTCAATTGAAGACTTAGCAGAAGATTTTGCCGACAAACATCATTCGTTATTCTTAGGCCGTGGTGATCAATACCCAATTGCCATGGAAGGGGCGTTAAAGCTTAAAGAAATTTCATACATTCATGCAGAAGCTTATGCCGCAGGTGAACTTAAACATGGTCCATTAGCGCTTATTGACGCTGAAATGCCGGTAATTGTGGTGGCACCTAAGAATGACCTTATCGAAAAACTTAAATCGAATGTTGAAGAAGTAAGAGCCCGTGGTGGTTTAATGTATGTATTTGCTGATGTCGATGCTCACTTTGAAAGTGACGAAACCATGAAAGTGATCAACGTACCACACTGCGACGACATTATCGCGCCAATTGTTTACACCTTACCGTTACAGCTACTTTCATACTATGTTGCAATTATTAAAGGTACTGATGTTGACCAACCGCGTAACTTAGCTAAATCAGTTACGGTTGAATAATTTTATTAAACCTCTGAATTTAAAGGTTTTATTTTAAGTCTTTAATAGCGTTTTGAAATAAAACCGCCTAAACTATGCTTAATTAAATAGCATAAACAGGGCGGTTTTTTTATGTCTGAAATTATTAATCACCATTACTTGCAAACAACACCCTACCTGTAGCCTTATAATTATCACTGAGTGGTTAATAACCTAATTGACAGGGTATTAACTATACTAATAGCGATATTCACTTTACTATTACCGTTTTATTACAATCATCAATCATCAAGGAAAATGGGTGCTATCGCGTTTATATGGCTTTATGCCGGGTTTGAAGGTTCTATTTAATTATCAAAGAGCATGGCTTGCTTGATGATGTTAAAGCAGCATTATCTGTTGCTTCGGTAGCACTGCCTGTTGCGATTGCGTATGCCCAACTTACCGGTGTTAATGCTGCTGTCGGTTTGTATTCTTGTATTTTACCTATGTTGGTTTATGCCTTGTTTGGCACGTCAAAACAATTAATTATTGGGCCAGATGCTGCTACCTGTGCTGTTATCGCCGCTGTTGTTGCCCCTTTAGCAGCCGGAGATAGTGTTAAGTATTGGCAGTTGGTTGTCACCATGTCGGCAATGACCGGATTTTGGTGCATTATTGCGAGTCGATTTAAATTAGGGGTATTAGCTGACTTTTTATCAAAACCTATTTTAATGGGGTTAATCAATGGCTTGGCAATTACTATTATTGTTGGGCAATTTTCTAAAGTGCTCGGTTTTACGTTTGATGAAAAATATTTAATAGAGCGATTAGGTGGGGTGCCTACTTATTTTGCTCAAACCCATATTCCTACACTTTTGATGGCATTATTAACGATAGCTATTTTTTTTGCTATGAAGCGTTTTAAACCCGGTTGGCCGGCGTCTATGATCGCTTTAGTTGTTGGCACAACAATGGTTTGGCTTTTTAATTTACAACAGTTTGATGTTAAAACCATTGGCAATGTTACTGGTGGTTTTCCGATGTTTCAAACGCCAAATTTTAATGTTGGTATTATTCGTGAACTTGTTGTGCCAGCGCTCAATTTAGCAATTATTAGTTTTGTTAGCATGATGCTAACCGCACGTAGTTTTGCCACCAAGAATGGTTATGATATTGACGCTGACCAAGAATTTAAAGCGCTGGGCATTGCTAATATTGCCTCAGCTTTATCACAAGGCTTTGCTGTTAGTGGTGCAAGTTCACGAACAGCTGTTAACGATGAAAACGGCGGAAAAACGCAATTAGTATCAATTATAGCGGCGGTAATTATTGGTATTATCAGTATTTTTTAACCGCCCCTTTGGAGTTTATTCCAACCGCAGCCCTTGGCGTTATTCTTATTATTACGTCTATTTATCTACTTGATTTAAAAGCAATATGGCAACTAAAGTTTATTGATAAACAAGCCTTTTATTTAGCAAGCTGTACATTATTTGCCGTACTTTTTATTGGCATAATACCTGGAATTACGCTGGCGGTTTTATTAGGTTTATTTCAATTTATTCGTACCGTCATGCGTCCTACAGACCATATACTTGGTGTAGATATTGACGGTGTCGTAAGAAGTTTAGACAGCACAGATAAAGCAAAACCAGTAAAAGGTGTGTTTATTTATCGCTTTAATTCACCGTTAACTTATTTTAATTCTAGCTATTTTAAACGGCGCTTATTAGAACAATACGCACGACAAAAAGATGATATTCACTGCGTTATTATTGATGCCGTACCTTGCCTTACTCATTTAGATTTAAGTGTGATGGCGATGTTAGCTGATTTAGAGGTTATTTTTAGAAAACGTGGTGTTCGCTTAGAGCTAGCGGGTAGGAAACGACAGTTATTGGCATGGTTTGAAACAGCGGGTATGAGATCAGGAACCGATGGCATTTATATTTGCTCCGATCTTTATATTGCGCTGAGAAAAAACGGTATTACGCAGGTAGCCGATGAAGCGACAACTCTTGAGCCGAATGAAGAAAATGAACAACCCAAAGAAAGTTTAAGCATAAATAAAAACAGCTAAAATATAATATTTATATGCAGCGGCTTAGGAAATATCGGTTGATACGAGTATTACTAGGTACTTAAAAATAAAATATGAGAATTTTATATTTATAAACAAAGAGTTATCTTTTATATGAAATATCTACTTCAAATAACTTTTTAAAATTGTAATTACTTGTTCTACTTCTATTTGGCGTTGTTCTTGGGTTATATCAGCCACACCTAAATGTTCTCTTAAATGCCCTTCTAAAACCTCTTTCATTAAGCCGTTAATGGCACCTTTTAACGCGGTAATTTGTTGTAAAACTGCCATACAATCTGGTTCACCTTCTAAAGCAGTTTCTAATGCTATTGATTGTCCTTTTTATACGTCGAACACGATTTAGCAATTTTTTATTGTCTTTATGAGTATGTGACATAGCAATTATTCTCTTTTAAATATACTGGGGGTAGTATATAATCAAGACTGATTTTTTCAAAATTCATTTTAGTATTTATTAAGGAAATACAATGAGTGACTCAACAATTCAATGGCAACATTCTCATGATTTTGGCGTGGATAACACTCAAAATACCAATAAAGTAAAAATTGTTTTTTGTTAACAAGCGTGATCATGATCCTCGAAATTGCGGCAGGCACATGGTTTGGTTCCATGGCTTTATTGGCCGATGGTTGGCATATGGGCACTCATTCAGCGGCTTTTTTGATTACGCTTTTTGCCTATGCTTATGCGAAAAAACACGCGAATAATAAGTCATTTAGTTTTGGTACCGGCAAGGTTAATTATTTGGGTGGTTTTGCGAGTGCTGTTGCTTTAGCAATTGTTGCTTTGATGATGGCGGTAGAGTCAGTACAGCGGTTATTTGAGCCACACAGTATTCAATTTAATGAAGCCATTATTGTGGCAATTATTGGGCTTGTGGTGAATGTGGCCTCAGCGTTTATATTAAAAGATGACCACCATCATCACCATCACCACCATGACCATAATATGAAAGCGGCATATTTTCATGTTTTAGCGGATACCTTAACTTCGGTGCTTGCTATTGTTGCTTTGTTTGTCGGTAAATATATGGGGGCAGTATGGCTTGACCCTGTGATGGGCATTGTTGGCGCTATTGTGATTTTTCATTGGTCGTTTGGTTTGATCAAAGAATCGAGTTCTGTACTATTAGATAAATCGGTAAATACGGCAACGTTAGAAAAAATCTCCGTAGCATTGAAAGCACAAAAATGCGGTGATCAATGATATTCATGTGTGGACTATTATGAACTCTCATCAAGCAGCTATTCTTTCGGTTGCCTCAAATGAACCGCTTGCAAGTGAAGAATATAAAAATACGTTAAAAGCATTTTTACCTCATCTTTCACATATTTCTGTTGAGGTGGTTAGTGGTTAACCCATTATGAGCAAATATAACTCTTTTTCATAAAAATAGGATTATATTAAAGTGCTACTCGGCGTTAATAACCAAATAAGCGCAGCACAATTTGTTATAACCGTTAGCCAAAAAACAAAGCGAAACTTTTGCTTTTGTGATTTATGTCTTAAGGTTTGCTGAGCAATAGCGGCACCGGGCCAACCACCGAGTAACGCTAATACATGTAAAGTATTTTCTGGGGTGCGCCAGCCATTTCGTTGAGCTTTGAATTTATCATAAGCGTAGCTGATGAAAGTAATTAGGCTTGCGCCGTAATAGAGCAATACTAAGTTCTTGGGTAGATAAGCTAACATAAAGGCTAAAGTGATTAATGTGAGAAAGTTTACCGATAGATAAATTGAAAATTTATTCACCTTTTTTACTGGTTTGTTTTTGAGCTTCTCGCCAGCAAAGGTAGCATCACTAGCACAATATCGCCCTTGGTTATCTTGGCTGATGGTAAAGGTAATAATATCATTCAGTTGAGGTGTGCGCTGGCGATTTACAAAGGCGCTTTTTGTGAATAAAAATATCATCGCCGCCACCATTGGGGTAATAAAACCAAACGCTTTTTCGTCATTCCATTTTTGTAATTTGCCTTTTAAACGCACGGAGTAATCCCTTAATTATTAGTAAATATTGCTTTTGGTTGTCTTTATCTTATTGAAAGCTAAAGATAACATTTAACAAGCACCTATAAAATAATTCCTGCTTTAGCAATCATTTTAGTTAGCTCAATCTTGACTATACTTATTGTTATTTGGTGGATAAAAGTAGGTTGCTTATGGGAAAAGAAATCGTTCAACAACAATTTTCTCATGACGATTTTATCCTATTTCGAGAACGGTTAATCAACCAGCTTAAATCGTTAAAACATATTATTCAGCAACCGAACTTTGGTGATGAACCACTACGTTTAGGTGCTGAGTTAGAGTTATATTTGCTCAACAAACATAGTAAACCTTTATGCTGTAATGAGCAGGTGTTAACCGCGTTAAACAACCCTCTGTTTCAATATGAAATTAATCAATACAACATTGAGCTAAACTTGCCGGCGGTTGCTATGCAAGGCCAGCCATTTCAGCAGCTTGAAGCTAGTATGTTAGCGCAATTAAGTCAGTTAACTAAAGTGAATACCGAGCTTGGCATTGAACAGGTGGCTATTGGTATTTTACCTACGTTAACTAGCGCTGATCTTACTCTGCAGAATATGACAGATCAATTTCGATATAAACTGTTATCTAAAAAACTTTCTAGCAGTCGAGGTGAGTCTTTTCATATTGAAATTCATGGCCAAGAAAATATTGAATTAGATTTAACCGATGTCACAGCCGAAGGTGCTAATACCTCATTTCAAGTTCATATGATGGTACCGCCAGGGGAATTCGAGCAGGTTTATAATGCGGCGCTATTTAGTCAACCCTTGGTAACAGCCATTGCTGCGAATTCTCCGTTATTTTTAGGTAAAAAAGCGTGGGCTGAAACCCGTATTGCGTTACTTAAACAAACGCTTGATTGTCGTTTGCCTGCCGCTGTTCAGCATAAATTACCTGCCCGAGTTAATTTAGCTTGTGGCTGGTTGAAGCATGACGCTTGGCAGCTTTATGCGGAAGCGGTGTCGTTATATCCGGTACTAGTGCCGTCTTTAAGTGAAGAAGTGACCACAGGCTTACCACATTTAGCGGAGCTGAATTTACATATGGGTACGGTTTGGAGCTGGAATCGCCCTGTATATTGCCGACAAGGTAATGGCCATATTCGTATTGAATTTAGGGCGCTACCTGCGGGGCCAAGTTGTGTTGATATGGTTGCTAATGCAGCCTTTGCCATTGGTTTAGCTTATGGTTTAAGACATTCAATAGCTGAAATAACAGCTATGATGCCGTTTGATTTCGCTGATTATAACTTTTACCGTGCTGCGCAATCGGGGTTAGATGCTGAAGTAATGTGGCCTGATTTAACACAATACAAAATGGTGAAACAACCGCTCTCAACCATTATTAAGCAATACCTCCCTATCGCTAAAACAGGGTTTGCTTGACCTTAAAATTACAGCGACTGAAGCTGATTATTATTTAGAATTATCGAAAAAGATTATCACAAAGAGTAACAGGGGCAGTTTGGCAGCTTAATACGGCGCAACATTTCGAACAAAATAAGCACATGTCACGTCCTGATAGCTGCCAAAAAATGCTCCAGCGTTATATGCAGTTTTCTCAAGCCAATTTACCAGTGAGTGAGTGGGAGCGGTTATGGCAATTCAATTAAACAAACTGAGATACATTTCCATTGATGCTGATTCAATACCGTCAGAGCCTGAAGCTTGGCTAAGTCAATTAAACAGTGCTGTGGTGATTGATATTAAAGGTCAGCATTGCCATAAAACCCGAGTTATTTCTACCTTGATACACGGTAATGAACCATCAAGCTTTTATGCTTTACATCGCTGGCTTAAAGCGGGTCATCAGCCATATTGTAATGTTAGGTTTATTATTGCTTCGGTTGAAGCGGCTCGCCAAGCGCCAGAGTTTACTTGTCGGTATGTTGATGGCAAGGCAGATCTGAATCGCTTGTTTGCTATTACGGAAGCGCAATTAATTAATGCTGGGCAACCACAATTACGAGCGGCCAGTATTAAACAGGCCATTTTAGAGGTAAAGCCTGAAGCCGTAATTGATATGCATAATACCTCGTCATCTAGTCCCGCTTTTAGTGTTGCCACCAAAATAGATATGCAGGCACAAGCGCTGGCGTCTTTTCTTTTGTCAAACCATGCTTTATACCCGCCTGACTTTAGGCGCTTTAATGGAGCAAAACTTTAATTGCCCTATTGTTACTATAGAGTGTGGCGGCAGTAGAGATCAGCAAGCTCATGAAATGGCATATCAAGGATTAACTGAGTTTTTAGCGGCAGAAGATATTTTTAGCGGTCATCATTTGAAATTGGTTGATATTATTGAGCATCCACTGCGACTTGAAATTGGCGCTGAATACAGTTTGCTGTTTGCTCAGCACCAGCATAAAGATGTTGATATTACTTTAGTGGCAGACATTGAACAGCATAACATGGGCATAACCCGAGCCGATTGTTTTATTGGTTGGAGCCAAGTGGGTGTTAGTGCCTTTAAGGTAAAAAATGAAGCAGGGCAGGAACATACTAGCCCTTTGTTATATTGCAAAAAGGGGGAATTATTTACTGCGCAACCTTTACGTATTTTTATGGCGACCAACAATGTCACCATTGCCAAACAAGATTGTTTATTTTATGCGGTACCTTGTCAGGCAGATGCGTTAGTCGATTAACTTAAACCATTTGAAAGTACGGGTGATCATCATTAATGGTATGTTGTGTTTTGACTATATGTTTAACTATTTATCAGTTAATAAAGTAGATGAAAGAATCGCAATTAAGTATGAATCATAACTTTTTATTTAGGAGAACATGATGCCTGCATCGAATGATAATAAAACCTCCGATCATCATCAGATGCCAGAGCAAAGTAGCGAGCAATTATACGGCAGTGAAACCGCTAAAGCCTTGAATAACTTTATCATCAGCGAACTCAAAATGCCGCGTGCATTTTTGTGGGCTTTAGGTGAAATAAAAAGTGCCTGTGCCCAAGCGAACTTAGAATTAGGTTTGCTTGATGCCGATAAAGCCATTGCTATTCAACAGGCGGCAATAGAAGTTGCCGAGGGGTTGCACGATCAGCAATTTCCCATTGATGTTTTTCAAACAGGCTCGGGTACCAGTACCAATATGAACGCTAATGAAGTGATCGCCTCGTTAGTTAAACGTAACAGTGATGATAAAATCAAGGTGCATGCTAATGATCATGTCAATATGGGGCAAAGCTCTAACGATGTTATACCGTCCTGTATTCACTTAAGTGCTGCCAAACTTATTGCGGAACAACTATTGCCGGCGTTGCAGCATTTAATCAACACACTTGATGATAAAGCCAATGAGCACAAAGCCACGATAAAAACGGGCAGAACCCATTTAATGGATGCTATGCCGCTAAGTTTCGCGCAAGAAATTAGTGGTTGGAGTGCACAGCTGCATTTTGCTCATGAGCAATTACAAAGCAGCTTAAAAAACCTTGGTCAGCTTGCTATTGGTGGCACCGCTATAGGTACTGGCGTAAATACGCATCCCAAGTTTGCCACCATTGTTACCCGTATTTTAGCGGAACAAAACCACTGGCCTATTAGCCCTGCGGATAATTATTTTCGTGCTATTAGTGCGCAAGATACGGCGGTGTTCGTGAGCGGAATACTGAAAACAACGGCGGTCAGTTTGAGTAAAATCAGTAATGATATTCGCTGGCTTAGCAGCGGCCCGCTTAATGGTTTAAATGAAATACAGTTACCAGAGCTACAAAAAGGCAGTAGCATTATGCCAGGTAAAGTAAACCCAGTGATCCCTGAAGCAGTATTAATGGCCTGTACGCAAGTTATCGGAAACGATACTACCATTACGTTAGCGGGGCATTCAGGCAATTTTCAACTTAATACCATGTTACCTTTAATTGCCCACAATTTAGTGCAAAGTATTCAGCTACTAAGCTCATCTTGCACAACCTTAGCGGATAAAGCGATCAAAGGCATGAGCATTAATCATAGTCAAATTGCCCAAAGCTTGGCAAAAAATCCTATTTTAGCAACAGCGTTAAATGATTTGATTGGTTACGATAAAAGCGCGGAGATCGCGAAAAAGCTTACGCAGAAAAATAGAACGGTATTAGAGGTAGCGAAAGAGCTTACCGATATTAGTGAAGCCGAGCTTATTGTTCTTTTAGATCCTAACAAGCTAATCAACCTAAACTTGAGGTAATGGGTTTTATCTTCTTTGGTTTAAAGGTGTTTTTATAAAATCAGTGTTTTTGTCATATCAAGGTTTCTAAGCAAAACTAAAATACATTAAATATAAAACGGCGCTCTAAATTATTAATTTAGAGCGCCGTTTTTAAAGATTAAACTTACCCGTATGTTTAACGATTAATTACCAAACCCTGCAGGAGTTGAACTTGCTTTAATGCCATTTGGCCCATTAACAATTTCATTACCTCGAGTCGTTAATTCAACAGAATTTTCAGCAGTCGACATATCTAAGACTGCAGTTTCTGCACCGTTACCTTTCCATGACCAAGCTAACCAACCGTAAGGTACAACACCAAAACCGTGGTTTTTAGCATTGGCTAAGGTTTCACTGTTAAAACCGCCGTCGGAATAATCTAGGGTCCACAAGTCTGCGTCACTTTGCTCGGTAAAGCTCATATTTAATAGTGTTTCTAACTCTTCAGGAATAATACATTCCACTTCAGCATGCACATAATCAATCGTAATAGCTTCAGTATGAACAGTGGCAATACCACCAAACTGAATACCTAAAGCTTGTAAAGCGCCAAAACTTGTCCAATCAGTATTTTCAAAGACAATTTTATTCCAAGCGCCTGGGGTAAAATCATCGATCCCTTTTTGACTTGTTTCTCCCCACGCCCAATCGTCGCCATGTTTAGCATAAAGTTTAAAATACAATCCTGTTTCATTTTCATATTCTTGTGGCAAGAATATATTAACGCTAAAGGTGATTAGTTCACTGGTATCTATGCTTATATTGCCGCCAGGAACATTAATGGCAAATTGATCGCTTTGACTCCAATCTTGATTAACAATTAAATTATCATCATCAACTTCAAGATTTGTGCCTGTTGTCCAGTCGACGGTCCAGCCTTCAGTGTCGCCAATAAATTCTGCACCATAAACCTGGATTAAACCCAATTGGCCGCCACCGCCGTCTAACGACTGGCCTTCACCTAAAACGGCGAGATAATCAATCAATATTGGGTCAGTATGGGCAGAAGTCACACCACCAAATTGAATGCCTACTTTTTTTGTAAAGCACCAAATGTTGTCCAATCAACACCCTCAAAGGTTATTTCATTCCACTCACCTGGTGTGATATCAGTAAAACCTTTATCACTGGTTTGTCCCCAAGCCCAATCATCACCATGGTTTACATAGACTTTAAAATAAAGTTCTGTTTCGCTGGTGAAATCAGCAGGTATAAACATATTCATTTTGATGGTTAATAAACCACTGGTATCAATACTGGTATTGCCACCACCTACAAACACCGCAAATTGATCGCTTTGAGTCCAATCCTGGGTTATGACTAAATTATCATTGTCGGCGGGAACACTGGTACCTGAGGTCCAATCTTTACCCCAACCTTCAGTATCACCCACAAATTTAGGATAATACATTGGTGGCGCAGCGCCGCCTAATGACTGCCCTGCAGCGGGTATCGTAATGCTATCAATTAAAATAGCCTCGGTTTTAGCTGTGCTAATACCACCCATTTGAATACCAAATACTTGTATGGTGCCAGCGGCAGTAAAATCAACATTTTCAAAGGTAATGTCATTCCATTCACCAGTAACTATGTCATCATAAACTTTATTGCCAGTATCCACCCAAGTCCAGCTGTCGCCGTGTTGAATGAAGAATTTAAAGAAAAATCCGGTTTCACCCTCATACTCCGCTGGAATATATACATTCGCATTAATGGTAAGTGGCGCACTAGTATCTAAATTAGCATTACCACCACCAACAGTAAGCGCAAGCTGATCACTCACTGTCCAATCTTGGCTTAATGCTAAAGCATCAGCTTGTGCTGCAACTGTACCACCGGTCCAAGCAACGGCCCAACCTTCGGTTTCACCAACAAATTCGGCTTGATACATTGGTGGCCTCTGAACCGCCGGCTTCTATTTTTAAATTGTCTAATTTAATATCGCCAACATAGCGCACATCTTTACCGTTAGCCGCTATTTCAAGGCCTATTTTTTGAATATCAGAAATATCGAAGTTTTTCGTCAACATGACCTGTTAAATCGTCAATAGAGGTAACGGCATAACTGACATTAGTCCACTGCATTACCACGCAAATCACTATCATTCGCTTGTAAAACACCAAAGCTAGCATAGCGATCTGAGGCCATCTCTAGCATACATCTGTGCAGTTAAGTGACCATCTTCAATATAACGAGCTGGCACATAAATATCGGCACTGATGGTAGCACCTTGTAAATCAAGAGGTTCCTCTAAGGTAAAGCTATAAGCGCTTTTATCATTAGGTCCAACCCACGGTAGATCAAAAACTAACGCTTTATCACCTACCCCTTTTACTACAAGATCCGTATGATCAATTGAGGTTGCGCCAAATACATCTGAGCCACCAAATTCGCCAATAATAAAAGGCACCCCTGTTTTAGAAAGCGCATCGGCAGCAGCTATAATTTTAGTACTAGAATTCCATTTAGCACCATAAGCATGAACCGACAATACGATATTAGAATTAACATCGGCAGCTTGCAATTCTAAGCCACGATCCGCTAAAAAGGCGTTATAATCTTGACCACAATGCGGTGCATCAAATGACTAAAGGTACTTTAAAACCAATTTCACGAAATTCACGAATAATTGCTTTATAAACATCGATATATTCAGAATAACCAACACTGTTTGCATCCCAAATATTCAATGGTCCCATTCGTTGGCGATATTTATCATTAAATGTGACTGATATTTATCTTTAACCAACACATCAATCCAACGATCAAACCATAATTCTTGGGTATATTTATTGATGAACTCGTCGCTCTCAGTACAGGTGATTTCACCTTCTCCTTCCCACAACATTGGCATAGCAATAAGATTGTTTGCTACTATTTCATCAAGGGCAGCTTCTAATTGTGCCGCGGTGGTATTTGCTCTTAACTGTAAACGAACAACATTAGCACCGGTTTCTTTAATGGCGGCAATACCAGCTAAACGAACTTCTGGATTATCGCCATACTGTAAGTTAATACCGCGCAATAACACCGGATTAGTTGAAGCATCAAATATTTCATTACTACTTGTAGTAATAACTAAGGCATCTTCAGACGGTGATGGTCTATTGGGTAATTCAACGGCTGGCTCTGGTATTAAGGTATCAATGTCGGCTTTTTCATCCAACAAGTTAGAACCACAGCTTTGTATTAATAAACCCGCTAACAAAACCGGAATATATCGTAAACGTGGTGATATTTTTAAACTCAATTTATTAAACTTTTTCATATTATTTCTCTCTCGCAGCTCTTTAGGCTGTTTAAACACTAGGGTGAATTTGTTCATTAAAAGCTGACTGATACACCTAAAGTGTAACGGCGCTCTTGTGCCCATAGTGATTGAAATTGATCTTCAAATTGTGCGTAAGATCTACGGTCTTGTGACGTTAAGTTGGTCCCACTTAATGAAAAGCTAAACGTGTCGTTTAACCAGTAGTTAACTTGTGCATCTAAGTACCCCGTTGATTCAGCCCAATTGCCTAAGTTTAATGGCACGCCATTGGTGTTAAGGCCAACACGGCCTAAATACTCTTTACTACGCCAGTTATAAGCTAAACGCATATTTAAACCATCTTTGTCATACCATAAAATGGCATTAGACTGATGTTTAGAGTTGGAAGGTAAAGGGAGAGATTTGCCTTCAATATCAATATCAGGCGATTCACTATCTGAATAGGTATAATTTAATTCAAAACCTAGGGCGCTTAAGGTTGGATTATCAAAGAAAGTAAACGGTTGTTTGTAGCCGATTTCAAAACCTTTTAAATCAGAAGCATTTACGTTACCCGTGGTCCAAACGTTTACTGTGCGATCACGCTTGATACCACCATCATCAGCAAAATTACGTTGTTCTTGATAAGACGCTACCGCTGTTTCTACGTCAATGAGGAAAATTCCCATCCCTAAAATAGAGTTTTCAGCAAAGTACCATTCAGCGGAGCCGTTATATACTGTAGCGCGCCATGGTTTCATCTCAGGGTTACCATTATCACTGCCACCGCCAGAACAACCTACTTGGGCATTACGCAATGTACCGCTTCCATCACGTACCTTAACAGGTAAGCCATCGGTACCGGTTTTAACACATTGTTGATACCAAAGAACTAAGCCTGAGCCTAAATTTTCTAGGTTATTACGGGTCATGTTTTTAGAGGCACCAAAACGCACAATAAGATCTTCGGTTGGGAAGAAATTAAGGTTTATTGATGGTAAAACATCGGTAAACGAGTTTTCAAGGGTTTCGGCTTGTTGAAACAAATGCTATTTTTTTCCATGGCATAGAACTAGCGCCTACCGAATTGTTACGGTCTAACACTGACGGGATCACCGCACGCGTAATTTCGCGTTCAGTTTGAACTATCCGTAAACCGACATCACCTTCCATCTCGATACCAAAGAATAATTCGTCATCAGCAAAGTTAGCTTGAAAGCCGATGTTGAGGTTTCTTTTACCTTGTAGGTAAAACCAGGATCTTCAATGGTTTTTGTCCCAGGGTAAAGTGTATTCATAAAATCAAGTGGGCTATCCCATTGATTAGGATCTAGTGATGAAACACCATTTTCAAAACCTTTAAAGGGGCCAAAATCGGTAAATATAGACGTATTCGCGGTGGTAAAACCATTATCAATAAAGTCATCTTGTGCAACTAATTGCGCTTCTTCTAAGTTGTAATAAAAGTCACGCCATTCAGGGTATTTTTGCCACACTTCATTACCCGGTAGTAATTTAAAACGTTTGTCTTCAGGTACGGTAGTATCATTCCAGGTAGAATAACGTCCAGTTGGGTAGCGTAGAAAAACTTGGGTATGATCCGCATCTCGTACACCACGACGTAAACCAAAATCAAAGGAGGTAAATAACGAATCTGAAGGCATAAAGTAACTAGCATCTAAACGCAAAATATTAAGATCAGCATCGGTATTGGTACCTTCCGCTGCACTTTGATATTTACGTAAAATAGAGGCTTGTGATAAATCATTGGTCACAGGGTCATAAGCAAGGTTGGTACATCGTTTCGGTAATCAACCGTAACATCATAAACCGTAATCGGGTCATAGCCATTAATACCATCTTCATCTATCCACAACCAAGCAGGTGTGCCTTGTTGTAAATTTGCTTGACGGTATTGTTTTTTCTGCATGGGCATAGACATAACGAATTGACGCTTCAAAATTATCATTATTGGTATAGTCTAGCTGCAAGTTGGTATTTAAAGCAGCAGTATGGTTAATGACATTATTTGAGGTCGTTAAAAATCTCTCGAGTTAATATGAGCAACTTGTAGGGTATTTAAGGTTTTTCATGAGTTACGCCATTGTCATCCACATAACTAATATCAGCACCTTTAGAAACGACTGTACCCTCTTTAACCAATACGTTATAAAGGTCGCCTGGTTCTTCAGGACCATTATTAATTGAGATTGAATTAATACTAGAAGCGCCGTTAAAATTAATATTTACACCACGGGCGTATTGATCCATTTGAGTGTAAAACACGTCACTTTTTAAGGTGAAATTATCATTTATTTTAGCTTCAAAACTTATCGCGCCACCTATACGTTTTCGTTCCATAAAGTTACTGCGCACGCCAAAATTTGCCGGCACCATGTACCAGTCGTTAACTAAGTCGCCATCATTATCTAAATCTAGTGGATCTGACGGTAAACCCCCTTGAGAATCTAAAAACGCAAGCCGGTTATCATCCCACATTTGATAATTTGCCGCGATTGATTCCGAATTAAAAAAGCCCGCCGTAAAACCAAATTTACCTTCATGATTGTAGCCAATAAACATATTCGCATTATGGTCAATTCGGGTTTTTATTCGGCCACGCTATCGGTATATTCATCACTTAAATCACCTTGTGAACCTTCTAAGCGAAGATTACCGGTCCAACCTTTTAATGCCAAAGGTTTTGATGTTTTTTAAATCAACCAAGCCGGATATTCCGCCAGATAATGCTTTAGCACTAATCGATTTATAGACATCAACACCAGCAATCATACTTGATGGGATATATCACCGTAGTTGGCCCCCACATCGGTAATTGTCCATGGACTTAAAAATTGCTCACCGTTTAAAGTGGTTAATACTTGTGGCATGCCTCGAATATTAAGCGAAGTTGCTTCATTGGCTTCGCGCTTTACTTGCACACCAGAAATACGAGAAAGTGAATCAGCAATTGTTGCGTCAGGCAACTTACCAATATCTTCAGCAACGATAGAGTCAACAACATTAGTCGCTCCTCTTTTTAAGCCAATCGCTGCGGCTTGAGAAGTTCGAATCCCCTTTACTTCAATAACTTCAGTTGTTTCATCTTTAGTGGTTAGCTCAACATCATTTTCAGATACGTCTTGTGCAAAACGAAGTAGTTTGAATTAATGCGCAGCTCACCGCCCAAGCGATGGTTTTTCATGCGTGGTTTCATTTTCTTATTTATAAACATAAAGAAAGATCTCTGTTTTTTATTAGTAAACCTGTCTTGACAAACTGGAGCACAATCAATATGACTGCTGCATACCCTAGACGATTATAATTATTATTTTATGTATCAGCTTTTTGAATAAAAAGTAAATCAGTTAACAAGTTGTAATGCATTTACTTTATTTGTAAACCGATTAACTATTCTTTATCTGTTATAAAAATAGACAAAAACCAAAGTTATTACAAGTAAAAAATGAACCGGTTAATTAGTTTTGTCGTATTTTTGATGATATTAACCATAGGTATGTCGAGTAAACTTCAGCTTTACACTCTCAATATCAATTTTAATATCTTCGTTGTAATTAAGGTTATTACCTTTTATTTCTTCCGTGAATATCCTGTCTAATTTGTCATTATGATTTTTAATATTAAAAAATAACGGTTGAAATACTATTTGATATGGTTTAGCTTTGTTGACATGTAATTAAACCGGTTCATTCTTTTTCTTTAGAAGTGTTACCGGATTTTTTTTGCAACACCTTATGAACCGGTTCATTTTGTTGGTTGGCTAAATGCACCGATGATGCGTTACGGGGAGAACACCAAATTACTGATTGTTAGTTTGGTCTTTAAAATTATAAAAAGAGGTATAACAATGAATATGTTATTAAAAAACAAATCGGTTGGGGCGCTATTTTTTGCTGTGTCGCTTTCAGGTTTTCTTAGTGGTTGTGGTATTGAAGAAGCAAAATTAAATACCGATACGGCTGAGTATACGCCTGAAGAAAGACCATTAGGGATAATTGCTGGCGCAGGGGCTGAATATGAACCAGGTAGCACAGTATCACTTAGCGGTCGTTTAGTTGGTACAGTTAATGGTCAAACGGTGCTTTGGTCACAAACTGGCGGCACCTCTATTGAAGGGATTACTGACTGGGCGACAACAGAGCTTAGCTTTACCGCACCTGACATCTTAGGTATTGAAGCGTTTACTTTTTGAAATATCAGCACGCGAGGTGATGGTAGTTTGGCTGTAGATGCCGACGGTAACCCATTGGTTGACCAAGTTGAGATTGTGGTATTTGACCCAGCCACGAAAGTTTTTTATGAAGTAGAAGATGAAAGTGTTGCTGAATTAATATCAGTAGCGACTATTTCTGCGGGTGAAGAGGGTTACTTAACGGGTGCTTCAGGTGCTCATACCCAAGATATTATTCCGGGCGCTTCAGTTGTCTTTAACATTCCTATGGAGCAAGACACCTTTGTTACCTTGTATGCGGCATTTGGTATACCGTCATCAGGTTATGGTAGTAAAAATGCCATGGTAACGGTTAACGGTGTTGATAGTGAAATTACCGTTGAGGCTACAGGCAGTATTTCTGAATACCGTATTGGCGTTATTAAATTAAATGCCGGTAACAATGTTATTGAAGTTGGCGGTGGTTGGAATTATTACCGTTTAGATTATTTAATGACAGTACCGGCGGCGCAACCAGCAGGTCCTTTAGCAGTTGCTGCTGACTTGGTTAATCCAAATGCAACGGCGGCAACGGTAAGTTTGATGGAATATTTAGCATCAAACTATGGTTCGGCAACCTTATCAGGCCAAACGGAATATCCAACTAAGGTTGATGGTCATTTCCCGTTAACTGAATTTGACAAAGTAGTAACGGCTACCAATGATGACGCGCCTGCCATTGTTGCTTTTGATTTCCTTGATTTTCAACGACCCGAGCGGCACATACTTCGCCTCAAGGCTTATCAGAAGATATGATAGCAGCTCATAATGACAAAAATGTCATCTTATCCGCCTTATACCATTGGAATGCTCCAACAGATATTGATGAAGATAATTGGTGGCAGGGTTTTTATACACAATCGGCAAATTATCCAAATGGTACCACCTTTGATCTAGCTGCAGCGTTAGCTGATAAAGACGGCGCTAATTATGCGGCATTAATCGCTGATATCGACATTGTTTCAGCTGAATTGAAAAAGTTTGCTGATGCAGACATTCCAATTTTATGGCGTCCACTACATGAAGCGGAAGGCGGCTGGTTTTGGTGGGGTGCTGCCGGACCAGAAGCGTTAAAAGAGTTGTGGGTGATCATGTACGATCGCATGACTAACGAACATGGCTTAAACAACTTAATTTGGGTTTACACCCACGCAAGAGACTTAGACACCAATTGGTATCCTGGCGATATGTATGTCGATATTGTGGGTTACGACGGTTATGCCGAGCCAATGAATGACGCAAGCGCAACGTTTAAAAGCCAATATGCCACATTAAAAGATCGTTTCAACGGTAAAAAATTAGTTGCTCTAACAGAAACCGGTACCATTCCAGATATCGCCTTAATGCATGAGCAAAATGCTTGGTGGTCGTTCTTTATTACTTGGAATTCAAATATTTGGGAAGCGGGTGATGTTATCGGACCTGATGGTGCAGACCCAGTTACTATTGATACCAATTATGCTTATGACGGGGTTATCAATTTAGCTGATATTCCTGGTGGCAGAAGCAAAGTAGAAGCCGGACTTTTTGAAAGTTTTGAAGTCAGTACAGCTAATTTTGAAGCGCAAATTAACTGGGCGGCTACCTCAGGTATTGTAACATCAGATAAATGGGCAGCCAGTGGTTCTCGAGCTTTATCGTTAGTTAAAGATTTAAGCGCCGAAGCTGAAGTACCTACTGGTGTAATGTTTCAAGTGTATCCCGTTGGTGGTATTGATGTTAGTGAAGTTTCAGCGATTAAAGTCAATGGCAACACGATTAATGCTGGCGATGGCACCACTATCAAATTATTCGTTAAACATGGTGATGACTGGGTTTGGGTTGACAGTGGTGCCGTTCCGGTTGTGGCTGGTGGTATTGAACTTGAAGTTGACGTTACTGAATTCGATTGGTTAGCTGGCTTTGGTTTTCAAATTGAAGGCTTTGATGATACCGCAACCGCGGCTGAATTTTACCTTGATAATGTCCGTTTAGATGATAAAACGATCTATGATTTTGAACCCGATACCTCAGGTTTTGAAGGACAAATTAACTGGAGTGGCGTGTCAGGCTTAACCGTTACCAATGATTGGGCAACCAGTGGTAATAAATCATTAACCTTGATCAAAGATCTAAGTGGTTTAACTGAGCCAACCGGCGCTATGTTTCAAGTTTACCCTGAAGGTGGCATTGATGTCAGTAGTGCTACTACCGTTAAAGTCAGTGCTAATGCCATTGGTGCCGGTGCTGGAACAACCGTGAAATTATTTATTAAACACGGCGACGACTGGGTTTGGGTTGATAGCGGTGCGGTCACTATTGTTGATGGTGGTGTTGAGCTAGAAGTTGACGTTAGTGAATTTGATTGGTTAGCCGGTCTTGGTTTTCAATATGAAGCTATTGATGCTTCAGCAACTAATGCAAGATTTTATCTCGACAATGTACGTTTAGATGATGCCGTTATTTACGACTTTGAAGGCACCAGAAATTGGGAATTCCAAGTGAATTGGACACCAACTACTGGCGTGCAATTAGCAACGGATTGGGCAGCAGAAGCCGATACCTCTTTAGCTGGTGTAACTCAACTGGTTGCTGGTGATGACGATATTATTCTTCAGGTTTATCCGGAAGGCGGCTTGTTATTAGGTGATGTTACTACCCTTAAAGTTACTGCGGCAGCTAACCATGCGGGTGATGCAGTACAAGTACAATTATTCGCAAAAGATAAAGCTGGTGAGTGGCGTGATGATGGTGTAGTTGACTTATTGTCAAGCGGATCAGAGCTGATGCTAGATGTTAGTGGTATGGGCGAAATCAGTGGCTTTGGTGTTCGTTTTATGGGCGCAGTCAATAATGACACTGAGTCGAAGTTTTTTGTTGATAACGTCGTCTTCGAATAATCACTAACCCCGTTAATAAATAATATTAGTGGTGGCAAAAGTGGGGCGATATTGTCGATATTCCCCGCAGCCACTACAAAGTTTAACTTGATGTAAATAGGAATGAATATGTCTTCCAATATTAAAGAATTTAATAAGAGTTTATTGTCTGCAAGTATCCTTGCCGGCATGTTTGTTGCCACGCCGGTTTTTGCGGCAGAAGAAGTGTTAAATACAGCACAAGTAAAAAACAATGATGAAAAAATTGAAGTTATTGAAGTCACTGGTATTCGTGGCTCATTAATTCAAGCGATGAACACCAAACGTTTTGCCGGCAGTGTAGTTGATTCAATCTCTGCGGTTGATATTGGTAAGTTGCCTGATGCAACGATTGCTGATTCATTACAACGTATTACTGGTATTCAAATTACCCGTTCGGGTGGTGAAGGTGCGTTAGTTAATATTCGTGGTAATGGTAATGTCATGACCACGCTTAATGGTGAGCAAATGTTATCTGCGGGTAACGTTACCACAGTAACACCTGATTTTGCTGATGTACCATCAACTATGGTGTCGGGACTTGATGTTTATAAATCTTCGCAAGCACATAATTTGATCAGTGGTTTAGCGGGTACAATTGATTTAAGAACCAATCGTCCATTTATGCTGGAAAATGGCTGGACGGCGTTAGGTAAAGCGGAAGTTAGTCAAGGCTCTTTAGGGAAGGAAACTGACCCGTCAATTTCAGCGTTTGTTGGTTATAACAACGACAGTGATTTTGGTTTCACTGTCAACGTATCAACGTCTGACAGTTATTTAGCTGATTACACCACAGGCTCACAAGGCGGTGAACCGGGTCAATATGGTGGTTGGGCCTTTATGGCCTCTGAAGCTTCTAACTTTGTTCAAGACAATGTTGATGTTAATGGTGATGGCGATCTGAATGATGTTTATTATGGTTTTCAAGGGCATCAAGCGGCTAATCGTTTTATTGATCGTGACCGTACCGGTGTCAATGCCTCCGTACAATTTCGTTTGTCTGATCACTGGAAATTTACCAGTGATGTATTTTATACCAAGTTAGATGAATATCAGTATTTTGCTGGCGTGGTTGCTAGCCAAGCATGGCAAGGTGTTACTGGTTGGTATACACCAGAAACTTTTACTGAATACCCTAATATTACCCGTGTTGATGGTGAACCCGTGCTTGGTGAAGGCAGTTTTTATACGATCCAATCAGCCGATTATCAAGCTCGCGCCGTTAAAACGCACTCTCAAACCTGGGCCACTGAAAAAGAAGCGTTAAATACAAACGTAGAATTAGCTTATGACAATGGTGAAGCGCTATCTGTAAATTTTCGCTGGGTACATGGCGAAGCCAATAATGATATGAGCCGTAGTATTATTGACTCATTCATTACCTCAGGATCACAAATTGGTGATACTTACCATGGTCCAGGTACTGAATTTATTAGCAATGCTAACCCATGGGGCTATGACGGTGTAAACGCTAAATTACCTGATGGCACAGAGGTTGATGCTTATACTCAAATTCCTGTCAATATTTCCTACTTTGGTGAAACGCAAAACTGGACGTTTGACGATGTCATGTTAGAAGATGGTTCAACCGAAAAGTTTGGTAGTAACTTAAACCGATACAGCAATAAATCAAGTAACCTTTATGGTGAATTTTCAAATGCTAAACTTGATGTACTGCGCGTTGATGGTACTTATGATTTAGATTATGAAGCTGTTGATATGGTCAATTCAGTTGATTTTGGACTACGTGTGGGTAAACGCGAAGTAAGCAAACAAGGTTGGTATGGTGGTGTTGCTAGAACCAATCAATATGGCGATGCCTTTTTAGCACGCTGGAAAGATACCGCAACCCAAGCGCCAATTACTTTGGAATCATACATTGAGCCGATGTCTTTTACGGAATTAAATGAAAAAGGCATGATCACCGGCATCAGTGATTTTCATGGTGCAACAGGGTTAGGCGAATTATATTTTATTGACCCAGAAGCGATGAAAGACCCAATTGCTTGGCATAATAACATCTATGGTACTAACGTTTTAGTACCGGATGCTGCCAATATTTATAACGTAGAAGAAACCACCTCATCAGCTTATGTACAATTTAATCTTGATGGTGAGCTAGCCGGTTTTCATTATTCAGGTAATGTTGGCTTCCGTTATATCGAAACTGAGTTTGATATTACACAAAGTGAAGGTTTACAAGGTAATTCAGCCGAATTTAATGGCCAAGTTTATTTGATTGGTCCAGGGATTTTACAGCCGGATGGTAATAAAATTAACACCATCAATAAATACGATGACTTTTTACCTGCCATTAACATTGCCGTTGATTTATCACCAGAGCAAATCTTAAGATTTTCGTATACTGAAACGGTATCAACCCATAATACCGATAGTTTAGCGGGTGGTTTAACGGTAAATCGGGTTAAAAACTGTGGTATCAATAACGCACAAGGCGAAGAAGTATTTTGTGCTACCGGCGGTGGTCAAGATGGTAACCCTAACTTACAACCAAACCGTAATGACAATGCTGAAGTGTCTTACGAGTGGTATTTTAGCGAAACCGGTATGTTAAATATTGGAGCCTTTATGGTAAAAGGCAATACCGATTTTAGAACCTCATTAGTTGAACGTGATGACATTGTTGATAGTGACGGTGTGGTGCGTGGTTACAACCTAACCTCGGGTCAATTTACCGGAACAGTACCAATTCAAACAACAGAAACTTTTGATATTTCAGGCGACTGGAGTGACCCTGGTTTTGAAGTTGGCTATCAACAAGGTTTAGACTTTTTAGATGGTTTTTGGAGTGGTTTTGGTATTACCGCTAACTATACCTATTCACCAAGTGACAGTAACGACCTTGATTTTTACGGTGGTTCATTACCTGGCATTGGCAATTCAGAAACACAAACTAACTTAGCCTTGTGGTATGAAAAAGATGGCTTACAAGCCCGCATTGCTCATAACTACCGTAGCAAAATGTTTAATGGTGTTAAATACGAAGGTAATTACGCTTTTGCTTATTATACAGCAGCCACTAATTATCTTGATGCATCAGTAAGTTATGATGTAACTCCGTTAGTCACTTTATCATTACAAGGAACTAACTTAACGGAAGAGTACCAAGAAAACTATCATCAATGGGTGTCAAATGTTGATAGCCGTGTATACGCAGAGCGTCGTATCACGTTTGGTGTGCAAGTTAAGATGTAAATAAAGCAAAACAGTGATTAAGCCCATATATTATGGGCTTTTTTTTAACCAAATTTTATTGTAACGAGTATTTTTATAACCTATAGTGAACCGGTTAATACATTATCGTTACCTAATAAAAAATTTAAAGAGAGTGATATGAAAATAAATAAACTAGCGGCCTTTACCTGCCTATTATTGGCAATGCAGGTTAACGCTAAAAAGTTTGACGGGGTTGCCGAAACACCACCTATGGGCTGGAATAGCTGGAATACCTTTGCTTGTGATATTAATGAAGATCTGATCAAAGACATGGCTAATGTCATGGTGTCTTCAGGCATGAAAGATGTGGGTTATGAATATATCAATATTGATGATTGCTGGCATGGCGAGCGCGATAGTAATGGTTTTATTCAAGTGGATAAAAACGTTTTCCATCCGGTATGAAAGCCCTTGCTGATTACGTGCATAGCAAGGGACTTAAGTTAGGTATTTATTCAGATGCGGGTGATAAAACTTGTGGTGGTAAACCCGGTAGTAATGGTTACGAATATCAAGATGCTTTGCAATATTCACGTTGGGGAGTCGATTATTTAAAATATGACTGGTGTAACACCGAAAACCTCAAAGCTGAAGGTGCTTACCGCACAATGCGCGATGCCCTGTTTGCCGCGGAACGACCGGTAGTATTAAGTATTTGTGAATGGGGTGATAATAAACCTTGGTTATGGGGCAAAGAAATGGGCCATTTATGGCGTACCACAGGCGATATTATTGACTGTTGGGATTGCGAAGTTGATCACGGCACATGGTCATCTTGGGGTATAATGCGCATTCTTGATATGCAAGATGGCTTAAGAAAATATGCCGGCCCAGGTCATTGGAATGATCCAGACATGATGGAAGTGGGTAATTCAATGTCGGTTAATGAAGACCGAGCGCACTTCTCAATTTGGGCCATGTTGGCTGCACCATTGATTGCCGGTAATGACTTACGGGTGATGACAGAAGAGGCTAAAAAGACCTTAACCAACAAAGATATTATTGCGATTAATCAAGACAAGTTAGGGGTGCAAGCGTTTAAATATAAAGTTGACCATGAACTAGAATACTGGTTTAAACCCTTGGCCGATAAATCATGGGCAATGATGATTTTAAATCGTGGAGAAAAAAGCGCAAAAAGTTACTTTTGACTGGAAAAAAGAAGATGTGGTTGACCCAGATTTTCCAATGGTAGGTAACAAATATAAAACCAACTTATTAACTCACGTTATCAAATAACCGACTTATGGCAAAAGCAGTCGCTAGGGATTACCGATAAAGCATTATCTGTCGAAGTACCAAGCCATGCTGTGGTTGTTTATCGCCTTGATAAGCAGATTTTAAAAGACAAACACTAGTAGCTTTCCGTTATTAAATTCAATGTTAATAGCCCCAGTAACAGCTTGTTATTGGGGCTTTTTTTGGTCTGAGTTAGTATTAGCTAGAACACTAACTGATTGAAGCTTAGAGTTAACTTAGTTATATTGTTGAAATTAAATTTTGGAGTATTTGAGCTACTAATAGCGTAATTACTACAGAATGAGCTAATAGGATTTTAGGTATATGTTCAAGTATTTAGCTAAAAAGTTAGCTTTACGAAAGCCATCTCCAAACATCATACCAATGAGTCTCCCTCGTTGTGGAGATAATGATTTCTACTCTGTATATATTGAAATCCCGAACATGAAATGAAATTAATATGTAAATCTGAATCGGAACATGGCTTAGAGGGCTTTCTTTGGGTAAATGATACGGATGGATCACAAGCTTGTGTCTTAAAATCTGCATTAGAAAAATCTAAATGGACGTTAAAAATAGAGCATTATTATAGGGGCTGGGTCTTAGAATACAGTTCTTCTTTTTTGTTTTGTATACAAAATATATTTCAAAAACATAGGTTTCTTTATAGTAAAGATAAATTAGCTCAAACAATTTTTAATAACAAAAAGTTAGTTCGCGCGGAAAGAATTAAAGTTCTTGAATATGTTCTTGAGCAAACAAGTATAAAATCTGATTACAAAACAGATCCTCTCTTTCTAGGAATGGAGATGTATTCAAAACGTTGGTTATTTCATCCAGATAAAGAATCGATGAAAAATTATTATAAGCTAGTATTTGATTCGTTGGCGCATTCAGGCGATTTAATTAAAGATAATCATTCTTATAAACTTTCACCTCAAGCTTTAAATACTATTTCAAATTATGAGCGTGATGAGCAAAAACATTTTGATAGCGAGAATAGTGCAAAGAAGACACGAAATTTAACTAAAGCAATCGTTATTTTGGGCTTGTTAAATTTCGCTTTTCAAGTTTTTAAGTGGGTATATGATAGTAATTTAAAGCCCTAAACCGTGTTTACAATTAACATGAATTACTTATTCATTGTTAATTTTAATCTCTAATTTAAGATATTAAATATTCATTTAGCTTTCAGCCTGTAACTCTTTTACCAATTCATCAGCTTTTTAAGCGGTTGATAAAAGTCATTAGCGATAATCTGATGTTTGTCCCTATTCGGGTGGTAATCACAGCTGTCACCTGGGTTATGCTCCGCTAATAATAAAACCACATCATTGTTGTTATAGTGTGTAACAATGTCGGCTAAATAACGTCGCAAGGTTTTTTTTGCTGCACCATTTAACATTGGACCATCACTGATGGCTATTTTGATGTCCGGATGATCAGTCCGTATTTGATCAATTAACCGGCGATAGCGGTTAACAAAATACGCTTGCTCAGGAAATGGTCCTGCCGCACCTGAAAAATCATTAGTGCCTAATACAATAACCGCGAGATCGGCTTGATAATTTTCTTGCTGCCAACGGTATTTGTTGGCTTGGCTGGTTAATTCACTTTTATATTGAAAGGCCGGTATGGCAAATTGGTAAAAGTCTTCAGCATTAAGCTCGTCGGTTTTACCTTGCCACGTTCTAACTACCCCTTTACCGCCATAACAAACTAATTGCGCCTGGGCGTTAAATTTATTGCTTAGTAACATGCCAAAGGTTTGTTTAGCATTCCACCAAGCATTGCTTTTATTGCATTGCCCTTTAGTTAACGGAATGTCACGGTCAATTGCGTCACCACAAGTAATGGAGTCACCAATAAACAGGATTTTTTTGTTCGGTAAAAGCGGTGCTGTTAATAATTCCCCATCGGTCAGGTAAAATTGTGCAGCGTTGTGGTGCCATGCCAGCTTTCTGAACGGTGTTGAATTACTACCTGATGTTGCTCCACTTCAGGCGATGAAAATAGGGTTATTTCTTGTGCTTGCTGTGAAACTTTAATGGCGCGAGGTTGACCGCCATCAATGGTAATGTCGATGTAGCTATTACCTTGGCTACTGTTTAATTTAGCGGTTAATGCTTTCGCTTTAACATTCATTGAAAATGTTACCCCAGGGTAACTAAACATCACCGCGCCTTGTTCGGTGGTCACGGTTCGCCCCATCACGGTAATTTTATCGTGATTAGCGTTAATTTTTTGTTCCTGACTTTGACTTGTCGCACAGGCTGATAAGGCTATAGCAATAATTATTGCCGTTATTTGTTTAACTTGATTAAGTATGACCATGTTATTTACCTAACCAAGTTTTAAGTACCGGAGCGACATGCTCAGCAACAATGTTTAAGCCTTTGGCGGTTGGGTGAATAAAGTCAGTCATTAATGCGGCAGGAATATCGCCATTTTTATCTAAAAATTGTTCACTAAAATTCAAAAAGAATACCGATTCTTGGTCAGCAAGTTGGCTGATTAATTGATTCGCCCGCGCGACATATTGACGACTGTCGTTATTGGCGTTTTGATGTAGTGGCAAAATGGCCAGTGTTAATATTTTAATGTCGGCATAGTTGCTTTTTATTTGTTTGATAACTGCTTGTACGCCAGCGGCAACTTCTTCTGGGCTTTGCTGTTGATGCAAAAAGTTATTTGTGCCTATCATTAAAACCGCTACTTTAGGGCGGAGTTTGCCTGTTAAACCATGTTGTAAACGCCATAATAGGTTTTGTGTCATGTCGCCGCCTATAGCAAAATTTAACGCTGCGTATTGGGAAAAATAGTTTTGGTAAACGTCGCTTCTACCATCTCCCCAAGCCCAGCTTTCGGTGATGGAGTCACCTAAAAATAACACTTCCGGATTTTGCACTCGTGACTGTTTGACATGATCTGAATGGCGTTGATACCACTGAGAAAGTGACATCCAACTGTGATCAATCATTCTGGGTTCGGCAGTTGTTGCGCGCTGGTTTTGTGTAACTGACGTTTGGGTTGAGCCAGCTTGAGTTTTGTTATTATTGGCTAAGCTACAGCCACTCAGGGCGACTAAGCTTAATAAGCTACATAAGCAAAATTGTGTTATTTTTATCATAGGATAGTTATCTTATTTGTTATTTTTAAATTATAAAAAGTGAACCGGTTTACTTGGTGGCAGTATACCTCAACCCAATAACTTTCAAAAGTACAATAGCGGTTAATTTACTTGTTGTTGTAATAATGAAATAGCTTGCCGAAGGGAGGGGAATGCGATTTTTTCAAGATCGATATCGGTTAAATTAAGCCAAGTAGAATCGCTAATTTCACGAGCTTCAAGGGTTAATGTGGGTTGTTCAGCGAGTGTGGTTAAAAAGACGCTATCTAAGGTGTGATAAGTTATGTTTTTATATTGATATAGATTGGGTAATGAAACAAAGTATTGCCAAGTAGTAATGCAAATACCCAACTCTTCTTGGACTTCTCGGCTTAAGGCTTGCTCTAAGGTTTCATTAGCATCAACAAAGCCACCAGGTAAATCTAATAAACCTTGGCCGGGTTGTTTCGCACGCGTGGTTAATAAAATTTTATCTTGGTATTGAATGATCGCAGCAACCGCAGCAGCAATGTTATGGTAATAACAAAAATCACAATCGGGACATTGAAAATATCGCTGTTCAACAAAAACTATTTTGCTGCTTTGGCAATTTGGGCAATGATTAAACATAATTCTCCTAGGGTAAATAAATAATTTTTCGATGTGTGTTTGACATGACCTTCCAGCCTTTAACAAACTCGGGATAACTGAAATATAGTTGGTCAAAACTACCATCTTGTTGTGCTAATTTAAGGCCTGTTTCAATACGTTCAGCTAATGCTTGATTGTTATGATTAACAAAGAAGTAATATTGGGCTGAATACTTCAACATTAGCGTCTGTTCTAAAACAAAAGCAGAAAACTCAGGTGTGGTTAACTCATGCCATACTTCATAAATACCACGGGGAAAATAATCCGCTCGTTTTTTGCTAAACATGGCAATGGCATTTTGATAGTTCAGCGCGGTGACCAGTGGTAACTGATTCCGTTGCATTATTTCAGTATCTTGCCAGTAAGCACCAACAATGCCTGTGACCTTTTGCAGTGCGGCAAGGTTGTTTATCCGACTAAATTTATCTTGTGTATTAGGGTGAATAAGTAATAAGCGATATTGATTAAGGCCTTTTAGGATATTGATTTTTATTGCTTTCAGTTCTTCTTCTCGGGCAGGACTAGAAGTCCCCCAAATGACATCGATGTGCTTTTGTTCTGTGAGGAGTTTTCTCATTCGTTGTTTTGGCCCTAACCAAGGTTTTTCAATCATAGTATAGGGGCCATAAATAGCAGCGCTTTTATCTAAAGCCAGTTTTAATAATGCAGGGAAATAGGAATGTAAACTTGTCAGGTAGTTAACCGTTATTGGCTGCGCTTTAATTGACTTATTGCTCTGGGTATTGCTCTGAGATGCATTGGCAGCCAACAGGCAGAACGAACCAATAATAAATAAAAAAATTAAAGAAGCTAAGCGAGAATGCAAGTTCATCATTAGCCCCTTATTTTATAAAATAGTCGCTAAATAAACGATAAGCTAATTACATAATAGCCTATTAATTTACAAAACAAGCAGAGATTGGTAGCTAATTTTTGGTTTTTTTAATTAACCAAGCGTATAAATTCAAGCAATTCATTGGTTTTTTCGCTTAATAAGTGTTTATCGGCACGAGTTTCTACATTGACCCGTAATAACGGCTCCAGTATTTGAACTTCTAACATTAAATCGCCAAGTGTCAAAATTTATTCCGATGCCGTCGATTGTTTCAACTGTTAACGCTTCATCGGCATACTTAGTGGTTAACGCTTGTAATACTTTTTCGCTATTATTTACCGTTAAATTGATCTCACCGCTACACGGAAAATCAGCAATTTTAGCCGCGACTAAACTCGACAAGCTTTGTTTTTCTGTACAAAGCAATTGGCTGATCAATAACCAAGGAATATTGCCATTATCACAATAATAAAAGTCGCGAAAATAATGATGGGCACTCATTTCACCACCATAAAGCGCGTTTTCTAAACGCATACGTTCTTTAATAAAGGCATGGCCGGTTTTACTTTTATGCCGTTACCGCCGGCTTGGTTAACAATCACTTCGGTATTCCAATACAGTCTTGGATCGTAAACAATATTTTCTTTTGGATGTGCTTTTAATAATTGGCTAGCGAGTAATCCAACCAAATAATAGCCTTCAATAAACTCACCTTTTTCATCGAAGAAAAAACACCTGTCAAAATCCCCATCCCAAGCAATGCCTAGGTCTGCGTTATGGTCAATAATTGCTTGTTGGGTGACGGCGCGGTTTTCAATTAATAATGGATTAGGTACACCATTGGGAAAATGACCATCAGGTTCAAAATTAACTTTAATAAAGTCAAACGGTAAAAAGGGTGCTATCGCGTCAATTACATCGCCAGCACCACCATTGCCAGGATTGACAACAATTTTAAGGGGCTTTAACGCGTTAACATCAATAAAAGATAACAGCTTTTCAATGTAGGCCGGTCTTGGTTGCTGTTGTTGATAGTTACCTTTACTGGTTTCGGTTGCTTCGCTAGCTAACGGTTGAAAAGCTTGCTCGGCAATACAGATTTTAATGGCATTTAACCCTGAGTCACCACTGATCGGGCGTGATTCTTTGCCAACCAATTTCATACCATTATAGTTAGCTGGATTATGGCTGGCGGTAACACAAAATACCACCATCGGCATTAAAATAGGGAACAGCAAAATAAATTTCTTCCGTTCCACATTGGCCAATATTAATAACATCAACACCACTGTCTAATAATCCTTTGGCTAATGCTTGGCAAATGTCAGGCCTGATAAACGAATGTCATGACCAAGAATCACTTTTTTGCAGTCTATAACCGTGGCGTAAGCGCGACCTATGTCGTAGGCGAGTGTTGGGTTGAGTTCATCAGGCACTATGCCGCGAATATCGTAGGCTTTAAAACAGTTTAATGAATACATAATTGACTCTTTATATTCTATGGTTAATAAAAATGACGGTGTTCAGTAAAAAGTAATCAAGTTTCAAGTTTTCAGTGTTAATGAATAAATAGTTTGGTGTTTTTTTATGTATTAACATTTTTATAATGCGCGTATTCATGCTCTTTTGTTGTAGATTTTCATAAAATTGATCGCTTCATGACCCGCCATCACTAAATGATAAAGAGTGCTTGCTGGTGCGGTATCGCCAATTACTTGGTTATCAGCATCAAGTTGATCAATATAACGGCCTTGGTTTGGTTCCCGGATAAAATGTTTTAAAGGCCTTGAACAGCAATGTTCGCATCAGCTAAATAATCATAAGAGTCATTTTTAACCGCTTCGGCTTGTGCCAAACTGGCTTTTAACCATTCAGTCATCGGCCAACAACGTTTTTTTCCTGTAGTTTGTTTGGTTTGAAAGTTTACTTCATCAACTAATAGTTCACCGGAGCGATCTTTACCAAGCTCAACCGCACGATGAAATAAACTATGGCAATATTTATCAACCGGTGCTTGTGTGTGTTTCTCATATTGCCGTAACAACCACACCCATTCCATCATATGGCCAGGTTCAACAACATTGCCTTTGTTACCGCTCAGCGGCTGCCAATCATCGGTAAAATACTCTAATAGTACGCCATTTTTGAGATCAAAAAAGCGGGTTTCAAAGAGACAAAATATTTCGCCGGCTTTTGCGAGCCATTTACCATCTCGAGTAAATTGATATAAGGTTAAAAACGCTTCAAATAAATGCATATGCGGGTTTTGACGGCGATAAGCACAAGTGTAGTTACCTTCTTTCCAGCCGCCGGGAAAATCTTTTAAGCGGTTATCTATTTGTGCCAATAATTGATTAGCAGCGCTAAGAGCATTGAGGTCATTTAACACATGGTAACGCCAACCATAAGCAAGGAATAAAAAAGCGACATCGTATAAATCTTGATGACCATTTACGATTTTGTGCTGGCTATCAAGTAAATGAACAAAGTTTTCACCGATAGGGTCTTTGGCATAAGTCTGCAGATAATTATCTAAGCCAGAGATAAGTTCAGCACCATTATTAATCCAATTTAATTTTTGCGCCATTGCAAATACAAACATTTGCCGTGATTGCACGCGTACACGGCGATCACAATTGCGATCGGGTTCACCGCTAACACTAAACCTTTCATGGCTCGCACCTAATTCGTCGATACCTTGATGGCTCCAAAATGGCAATGCTTGCTCTTTTAACCAAGTTTCAAATTGGTGAATGTTCTGAGAAAGTGAACCCGACATAAATACCTCAAAAAATTGTCATGAATAAAGGGTTGTTCCTTTATTAATTACACGTACTTTGACATAAAAAATGAACCGGTTCAACTTTAGGTTAATTTTTTTTATTTAGGTTTAGGGATGGCACTGCTTTCTCTGATGACAAATTCATAAGGTAAATGTAGTCAGTAATAGCTGGTGTTTGGCCATCAAGTAATTCAAATAGCAGCTCAGCTGACTTTATGCCCATTTTTTCAGCCGGTTGTGCAACGGTTGTTAAGGTCGGCGAACAGTAACGAGATACTTCCATATCATCAAAGCCAGTCACTGAAATATCTTCAGGTACTTTATAACCTTTATCAATAAACCCTTTCATCGCTGCTATGGCCATTTCATCGTTCATACAAAAAATGGCGGTTGGCATATCGTCCATGCGGGCAAAGTATTCGGTGGCATTTAATCCAGACCAATAATTAAAGTCACCTTCTACAATTAAACTTTCATCAAACGGAATATTGGCTTGGGCTAAAGCTTGTTTATAACCCTTTAACCGGTCGATAGTGTGCGGGTTATCTTTAGGCCGCTGATCACGCCTATTTTTTTGTGGCCTAAGCCAATTAAGTAGCTAACTACTTTCTGACAAGCGCCAATATTATCAATGCGAACAGACGGGTAAGGAGTGTTTTCACAGCTACTGGCACTTACCGCAACAATACCTTCTTGGGGTAAGGTTGAGTCATTTTTTTTGTATGGTCTTAAGTTAATAATGCCGTCAGCAAGCTTGGTTTCTACCATGGCAATAAATTCTTTTTTCGCGCTGAATAGAGTCTTTAGTATCGCCCAACAGCACACTAAAACCGGCTTTTTGGGCTACTTGTTCTATACCACTAATGACGCTAGCAAAGAATAAGTTGGCAATATCAGGTACCAGTACCACAATGGTATTAGATGTTTTACTTCTAAACTTTTGTGACAACATGTTGGGCTTGTAATTAAGCTTTTTAATTGCGGCTTCAACTTTAGCTAAGCTCTTGGGTGAAACTTTATTCGGAGTGCTTAATGCTTTTGATATAGTACCGGTACTTAGACCTGATTCTTTAGATACATCTCTGATAGTTGCCACAACAAAACCCTTGATAACCGTTTAGTTAATTAACGAATTAGGTACATTTTTGCAGGAATTTACAGATAACACTAGCAAAAATTAAAAATACAGGTTACCTTGATATTATGAACCGGTTCAAAATTTAAGTTAAAAAATTACTGATAAACTTAAACACATAGCTTAATAAAATAATTAATAAAGTAGCTGCAGAGACAAAAAAATATGATTTTAAATGATGATCGTCCTGGGATAAAAGAAAAAATAGGTTATGGCTTGGGCGATTTTGCATCGTCGATGTTCTGGAAACTGTTTGCCGTTTATTTAATGATTTTTTATACCGATGTTTTGGTATGTCGGCTGCTGCCGTAGGTACCATGTTTTTATTGGTAAGAATTTGGGATGCAGCTAACGACCCTATCATGGGAGTGATTGCTGATAGAACAAATACGCGTTGGGGTAAATTTAGACCGTTTATTTTATTTGGTGCTATTCCTTTTGCTCTAGTTGGCGTATTAACTTTTACTCTGACTGGGCTATGGAATATAAAATTATTTATGCCTATGTCACATATAGTTTAATGATGATGGTATATACCTTAGTGAATGTACCTTATGGTTCGTTATTAGGGGTAATGTCATCACATAGTGAAGATAGAACCAGCCTTGCTTCTTATCGTATGGTGTTTGCATTTGCAGGTGGTATTGTATCGTTAGCTATGGTTGAACCTTTGCTCGATTACTTTAGTACTATTGGTGGTACTGAACCAAATATGCAAGCAGGGTGGATGTATACCGTCATGGTCTTTGGTTTACTATGTTCAACCATGTTTTATTTTACTTTTGCATGGACAAAAGAACGAGTACAGCCACCTAAAGAGCAAAAAATTCTCTCAAAGCTGATTTTAACAACCTCGCTAAAAACAAACATTGGTTTATTTTATTAGGTGCAGCGTTATCAACTTTAATTTTCAATAGTATTCGAGATGGTGCTGCGGTTTATTATTTAAAATATTATTTTGCTGTCTCAGAAGTGGATATTTTTGGTATCTCTTTCAGTTTAATTGCCACCTATTTAGTGATCGGACAAGCGGCCAATATTATTGGTGTCATATTAGCAAAACCAATATCTGCTGTAATAGGTAAAAAGAATACCTTTATGTATGCCATGTTTATCGCGGCTGTATTAAGTGTGTCTGTGTTTTACTATTCCGACAGCCAAGTGTGGCTTATCCTTTTATCACAAGTGATTATTAGTATGTGTGCAGGGATTATATTTCCTTTGTTGTGGTCAATGTACGCTGATACCGCTGATTATTCTGAATATACAACGGGTCGCCGAGCGACAGGGCTTATTTTTCATCGGCGTCTTTTGCTCAAAAATGGGATGGACTGTTGGTGGTGCTATCACCGGTTGGACATTGGCACTTTATGGTTACGAAGCGAATGTTGAGCAAAGCGAATCTGCTAAAGAAGGTCTACGGATGATGGTTAGTTATTTGCCGGGTTTTGGTGCTTTACTTTCAGGTATGTTCATCTACTTCTATAGCTTAACTGATGATGTTGTTGAAAATATTAACCAAAAGTTACGTAAAGGTTTGACAACAGCTTCACCAACAGAAACCCATAGTTAAATAATTAAAAACAGCTTATTGGTTCGTTAAAACAGGCGATATTGCTGGTTATTTAAACAGTTTTTAAATTTTAACAGAAATAATCCTAGTAAAATTTGTTAAACAAGTTTAAATTAAATAAATGAACCGGTTCATAAGTGTTTTTTGTTTCTTGCATATGGGTGGTTAATGAATTTTTTATGAGTTTATGTTGTTCGGTTCATCTTGCGGGTGGTTGAATAAAGCGCATTAAAAAATACAAAAAATACCTTGTTGCGTTTTTAGTATTAGAGCAACTAGCCGGTTTAATTAAAAGATCCAAGGTACTAGCCTTTCATGCGGGGTTATTACTGACTTTAAATATCAGAGAAGAATTTATGACTAATTTAACATCACTGACATTCGCTAATAAATTATCGAAATTGAAAACCGAAAATGAAACTTTGCTTTCATTAAAAAATCAGCCTAGTTCAAAATATAATGGCATTTTTTCAACGTTGGGAAAATCCTATTGTTACCCGTGATCATATTCCATTAAATTGGCGCTATGACTTAAATGTTGAAACTAATCCCTACTTAATAGAACGCATAGGCGTAAATGCCACATTGAACTCAGGCGCGATTAAATTTAACAACAAATACGTGATTGTTGTGCGTGTTGAAGGTAATGATCGTAAATCATTTTTTGCTGTCGCTGAGAGTGATAATGGGGTTGATAATTTTACTTTTTGGCAACGTCCGATCACTATGCCAGAAACTGAAAAGCCAGACACTAACGTTTATGACATGCGTTTAACACAGCATCAAGATGGTTATATTTACGGTTTATTTTGTACTGAAAGAAAAGATTTAACGCAACTAGAAAACACCAGTGCTGCGGAAGCACAATGTGGTATCGCCCGTACTAAAGATTTAGTTAATTGGGAACGTATGCCTGATTTAGTAACGTACTCAGGCCAGCAACGCAATGTGGTATTACACCCAGAGTTTGTTGACGGTAAATATGCACTTTATGCCCGACCACAAGATGGTTTTATAAGCGTTGGCGGTGGTGGCGGTATTGGCTGGGGTTTATGTGAAAGCATGGAAAATGCTGTGATCAATGAAGAACGTATTATTGATAGTAAAATTTATCACACCATTACCGAAGTCAAAAATGGCCAAGGTCCAGCACCAATTAAAACACCACAAGGCTGGTTACATTTAGCTCATGGTGTACGTAATACCGCTGCAGGTTTACGTTACGTTTTATACACCTTTATGACTTCACTAGAAAAACCTTGGCAAATTATACATAAGCCGGCTGGACATTTGAATTGCTCCAGAGGGGAAAGAGCGAGTTGGTGATGTTTCAAACGTGGTGTTTAGTAATGGCTGGATTGCTGACGATAACGGCGACTTATTTATCTATTATGCGTCGTCTGATACTCGTATGCATGTGGCAACGTCAACTATCGAGCAATTAGTAGATCACTGCCTGCATTCTCCGGCTGATGAGTTACGTTCTGCGGCTTCGGTACAGGCTATTAATGCATTAATTGATAGTAACTTAGCTATTAAGTAGGGGGTAACATGAGTACAACATTATTTAATATTGAAACAGTTAAAGCTGAATTATCCAATATCGCTAATTGGTGGCTTGAAAATACCATAGATCACCAAGACGGTGGATTTTTAGGTGAAATTGATCACTTAGGTAATGTTGTCGCTGATGCTAACAAAGGGATTATTTTAAATAGTCGCATCTTATGGTTTTTTAGTGAATTAGCTATTGTCAGCAAAGAGCAAAAGCATATTGATGCCGCTACTCGTGCTTTTCACTATTTGATCGATCATTTTGATGATAAAAGCTATGGCGGTAGCTTGTGGAATTGTCATCAAAAGGGGCGTTAATTAATGCTAAAAAACAAACTTACGCGCAGTGTTTTTGTATTTATGCTTATGCTGCTTATCATAAATTAACGGGCTCGGAATTAGCGATTGAGAAAGCATTTGAATATTTTGAGTTAGTCGAAAAGTACGCTCGTGATCCTATTAGTGGCGGTTATGTTGAAGCATTAACACAACAGTGGGGCGCAATTGATGATTATCGCTTAAGCGATAAAGATATGAATCTTCCCAAATCAATGAACACACATCTGCATGTGCTTTGAAGCTTATGCGGCCTTGCATCATGTTAAGCCAACGGCAAAGACGCAAGAGGCGTTACGTCATGTTATTGATGTTTTTACTTGCCATATTATTGATAATGAAAGTAATCATTTGAAATTGTTTTTTGATATGCAATGGCATGATAAAATCGACGTTTTATTCGTTTGGTCATGATATTGAAGCAAGTTGGTTATTGTGAAAGCGTTAGAAATATTAGCCAATAAAGAATATTTAGTGAAGTTTCGTCCTGTCGTCATTGCGCTAGCTGAAACATTTTTAAACGAGGCTATAGGTGACCAAGGGCAAGTATGTGATGAGTTTGAGTTTAACAATCAGCAACGTCATCAGGTTAGTTATTGGTGGGTACAAGCGGAAGCATTGATTGGTTTAAATGCTTATCAAATGACGGACAGGAAAAATATGCGCAAGTTTGTTCAGGTGTTTGGCAGTTTTATCGACGACTATCATTTAGATAAAAAAATGGGAGAATGGCATTGGGTTTCAACTAATGATCAGCCTGAGTATTTACCAGAGTATAAAGTAGGGTTTTGGAAAGCGCCTTATCATAATGGCAGGGCAATGATGGAGTTATCAAAATTATTTCAACGTATTGCATTGTATAAGGTGTCGTAATGAAATGCTTATGGGTTAGTTTTTTCGTGTTGTTTATCAGCGCTTGTGCTAGAACCTGAGCAAACTGGTAATCTTGCACACTTTATTACTCGTGATGGTCATCAACTTAAAAATGGCAATGAATTATTTCGTTTTGCTGGTTTTAATGCCTGAATTACATCGGATAGAAGATGATCAAAAGGTGTTTGTAAAGCAGATGTTGAGGCTGGGCAATATTTAAGTGGCCAGCTGATGAACAAGGAAAAATTGGATCAAAGCTTTAACGTTTCAGGTCATAAAGCAACGCGTATTTATGTGTTATCAGTAGAAGATGAGAATGATAAAAAATGTGGCCGTGAAACTCACATTTTAAAACCATTAAGTGCTGATGGTATGCCGTACTTAAATGAACAAGCCATGGTAGTATTTGACCGTATGGTGGCATTATCAACAAGTATGATTTACGTTTGATTATTCCATTTATAGATCACTGGGAATGGTGGGGTGGTCGTAAACAGTTAGCAGCTTTTTATGGTGAAAGCGAAGATGACTTTTATCGTATTAATAGCAAAACCTATCAAGCATACCTTGCCATTATTGAGCAAGTGATCACTCGTAAAAACACCATTACTGGTGAACGGTATTATCAAAGAAAAAGCGATCATGGCTTGGGAAACCGGTAATGAATTAAAAGCCAGTACAGCTGAATTTGTTGCCAAAACAGCGGCTCATATTAAATCGTTAGCACCGCATCAATTAGTGGTCGATGGTAATTATTTATCCATTTTAGAGCATTCATTAACGGACGATAATATTGATATTATTAATAATCATTTTTATACCGTTAATAACAATAATAAACCGCAAACCATTAAAGATGATTTGACTAAAATCGATGGTAAAAAGTTTATTTAGTGGGTGAGTTTGGTCTAAAGCCCGTTCAAGGGTTAGAAGAAATTTAAACACAGCCGTTAATTACCAGCATAATGGCGCACAAGCCGCTGGCGTATTTATTTGGGGTTATCGTGGCCATCGCCATAATGGTGGCCATTATTGGCATAAAGAAGGGCAAGGCGGTTATTTTTAGTTATCATTTACCAGGCTTTTCTGAAAATGATTTTAACGAAGAACTAGCCGTAGTTAGTATTGTTCGTCAAGCGCAAAAGCGGCTTGCTGGCTTAAAAGCTGTCCCTAAATTACCGGTGCCGGAAGCACCAAAACTTAGAAGTATTTCAAGTACTGGCAGTATTAAATGGATGGGTTCGGCAACCGGTCGTTTATATCGTATTGAACGAAAAATAAATCAGGGGCAATGGCAAGTGATCGCCGATGCAGTTTCTGACGGCAAAAACCAATTTAACGACAGCGATATACTATTTCAAGATGATTTAAATTTTGCCCTTGATACTGAGTTAAGTTATCGGGTTATTGCTATCAATGAATCGGGTGAATCGCCAGCGAGCAATAGCTTAACTATAACCATTGGTGACGAATATAAACCTTTTATTACTGTACAAAATGGCCAGTTTATTAAACAAGGCCAGCCTTATTATTTTGTTGGTACTAACTATTGGTATGGCCCTTTACTTGGGGCTGAGAACGGTGATCGTGCAAGATTAATTAAAAGTTAGATCAGTTAAGTAAGCTGGGAGTTAATAATTTACGGATTTTAGTTGGCGCTGAAGGTGGTCAAGGTGATTCAACCGTTAAGCCAGCCTTGCAAACTGCGCCGGGGTTTATAACCAGAACCTGTTAGTTGGGTTGGATTATTTATTAGATGAGATGGCCAAACGTAACATGGAAGCGGTATTGTATCTTAATAACAATTGGATATGGTCTGGCGGTATGTCGCGTTATTTAGCGTGGAATGGTTACGGTGAAGTACCGAATCCTTTTTTACCTGATGTTTCATGGGATGATTACATGCAATACAGCACAATTTCATAGCTGTGAACCCTGTAAAAAACAATATAACCAACATATTAAAACAATTATTGGACGTACCAATTCTATTAACGGCAAAGCCTATTCCGAGGATGCCACTATCATGAGTTGGCAACTGGCGAATGAACCTAGGGTGTTTACTAAAGCGAATCAGGCTAATTTTACACTATGGTTAAATCAATCCGTAGATTTAATTGCTACGTTAGCACCACATCAACTGATTTCCACTGGTAATGAAGGTAAAGCTGGAAGTACTAATAGTTTAGCGGTGTTTGAAGCCGCACATCAAAATAACAATATTGATTATTTAACTATGCATATGTGGCCAAAAAACTGGTCTTGGTATGATATTAATAATGAGGCTGACTCTGTACACTTTGCAATTACTCAAGCCAATCAATATATGGATGAGCACTTAACTATTGACAGCAAAATGAACAAGCCTATTGTTATGGAAGAGTTCGGATTTCCTAGAACACAAGAATCTAACGATCCGGCATCGGCAACCACCTATCGTGACATCTTTTTTGAAGCTATGTTTGCGCGTATTGTTGAAAGTAAAAATAAAGCAGGCCATTTAGCTGGCTTAAACTTTTGGGCCTATGGTGGTTATGGACAAGGTAATTCGGCGGCGGCTTATCAATGGCAATTAGGGGATGATTTCCTAGGTGATCCGCCACAAGAGCCACAAGGTTTAAATACCGTATTTGCTAGCGATAAAAGTACTTTAACAATCATCAACAAGAGTACTGAGAAGTTACATTAATCATCGGGTTATCACGCGCTATTCGCTAGCTTGATATTCCTTTAATTTTCTTTAGCTTCATCACCAAATAAAATCTGACAAGCGGCTTGTAAACCTGGGTCGCTTAAAATGTCTTTTTTGCGAACGACCATAGATATTTTTGACCGTCGTCGTAAAAAGTCATCCAGTTTGGTGATCATTTCATGTTCGGCCGCATGTTCAACTTCTACCACTAAATATTCAGCGTTGTTTATTAATAATTTCGCTTTTTCAGGCTGTTGTTCAATGGCGGTTAACATGGCAAACGCTTTTGTGTCGTATCTGCGCCATAAACGTTGGCTAAGCGGTTCAGAAGATGAGGCTGGGGTTAACGCATCACAAGGTTGATTAACTTAGCGTGTTGCATAAATTTTGCTTTAACTTGCTGCTTGATTCACCGTACCATTTAGTATCGGGTTGAGGCACTTTTATGCCTAATTGGGCAATATGTTTAGCTATTTCATTACCAACATTCAGGCAGTCAGTTAATTTTACCACCAAAAATCGATAAATAACGGGTTTTGTGATTTGCATCTATTGCATGCTTTCGAGAAAGTTCAACCCAGTCAGCGTTACCGTTTTGTTTGTCGATAGCCAATGGTCGCACTCCACAGCGTTCCGAAATAATATCTTGTAGTGTTAACGGCTTAGCTAAATCGAGTAATTTATTAACATTATTTAGCACGAAGTTTCTGTCGTCATCGGTAACTTCGGTAAAAGGGCTATCTACTTGCGTGTCGGTTGTGCCAATACAGGTTTTTGTGCCCATAGGGATGACAAAAAATAAGCGGCCATCATCGGCAAAAAAGTTAATACTTTTTTACTGTCGGTAATTTTATCAACAATTAAATGAATACCTTTAGAAAACACATGATGATGCTGAGTGCTTTGGTTATTTTGTTGATTAACTTGATCAACTAACGGGCCACAAGCGTTGATAAGGCATTTTGAACGAATGGTTATTGCTTGTCCTGAAATTTTATCTTGTGCTTGAGTTTGCCAAAGCCCATCAACTTGTTCAGCGTGCAAAGCTTCAACATAATTGGCGACAATAGCGCCGTTATCTATGCTTGAGCGGATAAAATTAAAAACAAAACGAGCATCGTTATCATAAAAGTAGGCATCAGAATACTCAAAGCCACCAACCACAGGTTTAATATTGATGACCGGTTCAATTAATTTAATTTGTTTTGTTGATAAAATCGTCGGTTGTTGCGTGAAAAACCGCCCCATTAACCAATAAAGTAAAGTACCCGCATAAAGCAAGGGGTTTGGAAAGCGAAAACCTCGGTGAATACTGGTTAAAAAGCGAATTTCTTGTACGGTGGAAGGGTAGTTCTGCATTAAATAATTACGGCTTTGGCACAATTTATTAACGAGGCCAAATTGATAACTTTCTAAATATTTAATGCCGCCCCAAGCTAGGTTAGATGAATTAGAGCTTGTCATGCCAGCAAAGTCACCTTGGTCGATTAACGCAACTTTTACCCCTTTAGCTGCCAGTGCCGCAGCTGAAACGGCACCATTAATACCACCACCTAAAATTAAAACATCAAAGGTGTGTTGAGATAGTTGTGCTAAATGACATTCCCGTAAAGTACTCATTCAATATCAAGTCTTAAGTCCTAATAATTTTTAATAGTAAAATCATATAATTAAAAAGCTTATTAGGTAGTAAATAGGTTATTTAAACTATACAAGTAAAAACCAACGGTAACCAATTTTGTTTAATTAAAATATCAAAACTTGTATTTAAACAGGATAATTACTGGAAACTTTAAAATTGGTAATACAATATTTTTAATTGGTTTGTTTTATTGGTAATAATTATCTGGCTTAATTTAAATGTTATTTGCTATTATGGTTTTCTGTTAGATCTAACCTTAGATTCAATCACAAGAGACACATTATGAAAAAATCATTAGTGCTATTTTGCACCTTATTATTAAGCACAGGTCAGTTAAGCTATGCCATGATCAACAAGTAGGCGCTAGTTTACATAAAAGTTTGAAATTGAGTTAAGCGATATTCCCGCTAGCGCAATGGCAGCTATTTTAAAAATAAAACCTGATTTTGTTGCCAAAGAAGCAGAAAAAGAATTAAAACATGGTAATCATTATCTTGATATTGAAGGTGTTGATAACAACGGTAATGAAGTTGAATTTGATATGTTACAGCAAGATGGTTTATGGCAAGTTGTCGAAATTCAACGTGATTTAACCATAGAGCAATGCCCAGCAGCGGTTGTTAATGTGTTACCTAAAATTACCGCTAAACGCATTATAGAAAGCGATCAAACCAACGGTATTGTCATTTATGAATTTTATACCGTTGCCGCGGATGGCACAGAAAAAAATATGAAGTGAAATTAGAAAATAATCAGGCGGAATTATTAACGAAAGAATGGCAACATTAACTATTATCCGTTAGTTTCAGATGTCTACTTGATATGCAAGTAGACACCTTTTTGAGTTATTTTAATGCTAATGCGATAACAGCATCATGCGCTTTTTTAGCTTGGCCATCGCGGTTAAACAATAAAGGGAAGTTAGTTCTACCTGCTACAGGCCAGCCGTTTAACCAAGAGTCACCATCGGTAACACCCCAAAAAGTAACACGGTCAATACTCTGGTGATGTTTGATAAACTGTTGAAAAATTTCTTGATAACGCTGTGCTAATTTATCTTCAGCATCGGCAGGAAAGTTGCCATCAGGATATGGGTTATTTTCTGGTGTTGCCGTTAGCTTGTTTATATCTACATTAGCACCAAAAAATTCGTCACGCCCTAAAAAATCAACATCAAGCTCGGTAATATGTAAAGGTAAGCCTGTAGCAGCATAAGCAGTTAAGGTTTCGTTTATTTTTTTTCTGCACTTGGATTTTCCATGCCCCAGTGGCCTTGCAAACCAATACCATCAATTCGCACCTCTGTTTTGGAAGTCATTGACCATAGCAATAACGGTATCTCGTCGGCCTATTCTGTCCATACCATAATCGTTATAGAGTAGTACGGCGTCTTTTGGCATTTCTTGGTCGGCAATTAAAAAGCTTGTTCGATAAAATCATCACCAATAATTTGGTGATATAAGGATTGTCGTAATGAGCCGTCGTCTTCTATTGCTTCGTTAACTACATCCCAAATTTTCACTCTGTCGCCATAACGGCTAGCAAACATTTTTGCTCGTTCACGCATACGATCAAGCAAAGCTTCTCGGGTTAAAAAATTACCTTCAGTATCTTTAAATACCCAATCAGGTGTTTGACTATGCCAAAATAAGACATGACCAACCGTGGTAATATTTTCATCAACGCCTAATTGGGCAAATTGATCGGCAATAGCAAATTCGTATTTCCCCGGTAATGGATTGATGCGTTCCCATTTCATATCGTTATCAAGGGTAATAGCGCTGAAATTATCTTTTGCTAATGCTAAAGATGGGTGATTAGGGCTGTTAAACATTGAGGCACCTAAGGTAGCACCAACCAGAAATTTATCAGCATACGCTGCTTTTTTAACGTTATGGTAGTTCTTGCTTGTTCAGTTGTTTGTTTTGTTGAGTTTTCTGAACAACTGAGTAGTCAGCAGCAAGGGTTGCGATAATCGCTAAATGAGACATTTTATGTTTTTTCATCACATCATCTTATAGGTATCTTAGGAATTGATGACATTGATTGTAACCAAAGTTATTTTCAATTCAGTTTTTTTCAATGGTATTGTTATTATGATTTTTCACAACGTGACTATAGGTTTTTTAATGATGCGATGGATTATTTTGTTATTTGTGTTTTTTCGTCAATAAATTTGGCAACTGAACAACAGAAAACACTGCAAATATTGCCACTAGCAGATAATGTTTATCAGCATATATCGTATAAAACGGTTGCACCTTGGGGACATGTGGCCGCATCAGGTTTGATCTTGATTGAAGGCAATGATGCTCATATTATTGATACGCCGTGGAGTCTTGCTGATACGGAAACATTGCTAGTTTGGCTGGCAGAAAGAAATTTAACGGTAAAATCTAGTGTCATAACTCATTTTCATGAAGATGCCAGTGCCGGTATTGCGTTATTAAACCGTCAGCAGAGCAAAACTTATGCAACACCGTTAACGAATAGCTTGCTAAAAAAGCAAAGCGTACTGTGTCGAGCGATGAAATTACCACTAATCCATTTCAATTAGTCCCTGATCAACTTGAAATTTTTTATCCAGGTGCAGGGCATTCACCAGACAATATTGTCGTTTGGTTACCTAAGAGCAAAATACTGTTTGGCGGTTGTTTTGTTAAAAACCTTGAAAGTAAAGATTTGGGGAATATCGAAGATGCCTCGGTAAATAGCTGGCCACAGGCCCTTGCTCAGGTAAGTCAGCAATATCAAGATATTAACATTGTTGTGCCGGGGCACGGTAAGGTTGGTGATGTTAGTTTATTAAAACATACAGCACAATTAGCGTTATCGGCACAATCGCCCGAATAAAAATAGCTTAAACCGGTTTTATTCGGGCTTAATCATGTGCTAGGTGTTGCTACTTTGCTTGGCTAGTTTGAACCTTGTTTTTTAGCCACTGATTAATCAGTAATAACCCTGGTTTAGCTTGTTGTTGTGCATCCAATAAATAGGGCTCATTTGGTAAAGCGAATAACCAAGTCATATCATTTAACCAACTGTAACTGTCGTCTACTCCCCAAAAAGTCACACCGTCAAAACCGTTAATTTCATAACAAGCTTGGATCACATCGCGATAATATTCACCTTGAGCTTGGTATGGATCGGCAAAATCTTTAAATAAACGTAACCTTGCTTCAAATTCGGTTAATTGTACTTTTAAGCCTAAGTTGGTAAAGCGCTGAACAAAGCTGGCAGTATCTTTTAGGCGTTACTAAATAAAACAACATGTGCCCTTGTAAACCTATGCCTTCAATCGGGATGCCTTTATTGAGTAAAGAGACAACTAATTGATAAAACGCTTCCGCACGGGCATCGGTATAATTATAAAATTGTTCGTTTAAATAAAGCGTTATATTTGGGTCAACCGCTTTGGCTTTAATAAATGCTTGGGCAATATAGTCAGGGCCTAAATAGCGATAAAAAACATTTTCTTCCAAGTTACCATTGCCAAACATGTCGAGTGGTTCGTTGACCACATCCCATTCTAAAATTTTACCGCGGTAATGGTTTAAAACGTTTTCGATATGTTGTTCAACCAAGGCGGTTAGTTTAGCTTTGCGTTCATGTTCAGGAAATTGGCTTAACCAAAGGTCTAAATCGGGTTTTTATATTGATCAGATAATTTACCAAATACTAACGTATGGCCACGTACACGTATATTTTGACTAATGGCTTGTTCAACCAATATATCCGCTTGCTCAAAGTTGTAAGTCATGGTTTCTATATTTAACAGATCACTAATTTTCAACGCATTTTCTGGTGTGATCGAATTAAATACCTGATTAAATTCAGGACGCAACATTTGTTCAATATGATTGGGCGCTGCGCCAAGAAAAATACGCGCTTGGCTAGCATTTAACTTTACCGGTAAAGTTGCCACATTCGTTTTTTTGGTTAAATAATTTTTATCAAATTGCATCGGTTGTTGCATGAAATAAGTGGTGATCACGGTGATAATTAAAATCACAACTAATGTTAATAAACTATAACCACCAAATTTGCGTGACTTTTTAAAAATTAGGCAGATGATCGATAAAAACAATAATATAAAAAATAGCCCAGCAGCAATGAAATAAGGGAGCATTATTAATCCTTAATTAGGTATAAATAGAATTTGTTGACCTTGGGTATGTTTTTTACCAAGCGGTAGCACATCCTCGTAGGTGATGTGAACGTTAATTTCGATGTTCGTCCATGTATTGCCGTATTTTTTGTAAAGCAGGTAACACGCTCGCAAAAAGCTCAGGCCCTAAGTCTTCGGATAATTGCCCAAAACCTTGGCTTAAAGCGATAACGGCTTGTTGGTGAATATTTTTACCTTGTTCAGTGATCACTACCAACTTAGCTCTGCCGTCTAATGGGTCGGGCGTTATGGTAACGTAATGCTTTTTTTCTAACTTTTGCAGGGTGTTGGTCATACTTGGCCGTGCCACTTGAAATGCGCTCGCTAATTCAGCCGGACTTTCTTGCTTACCCAAACGCACTAAATGATTAAGCACACTAAAATGTGATGCTTTCATGTCATCAGGCAGCACTTTCTCCATGCGATTTTTAGTTAGGTTTTCAATAATACTGACCTCAGTAAAAAAACCAAAAATAGGGCTGTTATTTTTGTCGTTGTCGCTTGGGTTCATCGCTTGTTCCTATGTTGTAGGTGAGCTATTGCTAGTGATGTTTCGTTTCGAAAAATAGGAGTACCAAAGGAAAAATATCGCACTAAAAAAAGTACCGGCAAAAGCCGAAATAATTAAAACTAGCTTGTTATCTTGGCTATTAACGTCAATTAAGCTTTGGGCACCATTTGAGAGGATTTTACCCGTGTCTATTATATGCTGCAGATCCATGATATAGCTATCGCTCATACCACCATTGATTTTTAACATGTTTAAAATGAACAATGAAAATACAATATAAATACAGGTAATGATCACTATGATCGGCCAGTTGAGCTTAGCAGCGGCAATATAAGCAACAATAATTAAGCCAAACGAGATGCTTGACCAGAACTGCATAATATTCCAAACCCTGTCGGTGTGTTGGCTGATCAAATAGATAATTTCGTATTCTGTCATGATATTTCCTTATAAATGGATTTGGGGCTGTTTAAGCGTTAATTAAAATGGATGCTAGTGGCCACCTTGGGCTTGGCGCAATGGCTGAACAATAACCAAGGCGAGCTAACATTTGTAATTTTGCTGGTGTTTCAACATCAAGCTCAGCGTGTAATTTTTGATATAAGTGCGCCATTTCAGGATATTCTTGCAAGGTTTGGCTAACCGGTTGTATGGCTAAACCGAGCTGAGTGGCTTGTAAATTTAATCTAACATAATCACGGCCAGCGTTTAATTGTTGATGACGACTATTATTGGCTGTTGTAATCCAGGTATAGCCCATGGAAGTATTAAATTTGCCCTTGACTCGTGTTAAATAATCTTTGGTTAGTGCCGAATTAGGATCAGCAAAATCAGCTCGGGTTAATATGCCGGTTTTTATCATTAATTCCATTGGAACGCCGGTCAGATCAATACCATCAGGATTAGCTTCCACTTCGGCTTTACCAAAGCGCATTAAATTTGCACTCTCTTTTAACGTTCTCGCGGTTTCAAATTCAACTTTCATGCCCTGATAAATCGTGCTGTTTAAGCTTTTTACTTGTTTTGATTGTACGGTACCGGAAACGCTTTCAGTATGCGTTAATTGTGCTAATAAATGGTCAGCAATTGGCCGCTCAATATCAAAAGCTTCTTTTGTTGAGCGACGAGCAAAAACATAATCAAATAACGGATCTTTCACTACTTTATCGGGTTTGATGGTAATGCGTGCAATGCGTTTATTATCCAGTACCGGTAGAGGTTCTCCATCGGGAAAACTTTCAATAATGGCTTGGTAACCTAAGTTTGCTGCGGCCATGCGATATAGCTCGATAAAACAGCCCATACCGATAACAATTTGGCGATTAAATGGGTCCGTTTCGGGCAGCATCTTGTTTAGGTCACAATAAATATCAATAGTATCGTCATTCACCAAGTTAACTTGCCAAGGCTGACGATTATGTGGATTGGGCGCTAATATCGCATAAGCTAAAGCATCTAAGCGAGCATCCCCGTAGCCTTGAGTTGATTGATGCCAAGGTGCCAGCGCTTTGCTGGGCGTTCTAGTTCCCAACCATATACCACTAGTTGTTAGGCCAGTGATAACAATGGCGGCACTGCCTGTTTTTAAAAACATCCGTCTATTCATGGTAATTCCCTAATCAATATAGTTAGACTTCTAATCAATATAGTTAGTAGGCTAACTATATGTCAAGAAAATATTTTGTTTATCTCGAATTAATGGCATGGGTACAATGTTGTTTTTATATAACTCACTGATAAAACCACTTTTAATGAAATTCAGTATATAATCGGCAAATCAATCATGAAATTGGACAGTTAATGCGGATAGGTATTGATTTAGGCGGGACAAAAATTGAGTTAGTGGTGTTAGATAATAACGGCCAAGAACGCTTTAAAACCCGCGTTGCTACCCCTAAAAATTATCAAGGAACGTTAGACGAGATTGTTAGTTTGGTGCAACAGGCTGAGCAAGAAGTTGCTAGTCAATGCTCTGTGGGCATTGGTATTCCCGGCTGTATTTCATTAGATACCGGTACCGTTAAAAACGCTAATTCAACTTGGCTTAATAACCAACCCTTAAATGATGACTTAAATCAACGTCTTAACCGACAAGTATTTATTGCCAATGACGCGAATTGTTTTGCTGTTTCAGAAGCAATTGATGGCGCTGCCGCTAAGCAACCCATAGTGTTTGGTGTTATTATCGGTACCGGTTGTGGTGCCGGTATTGCCATTAATGGCAAAGTGCACGCAGGCCGCAATTTTGTTGCTGGTGAATGGGGTCATAACCCATTGCCGTGGATGACAGCGGCAGAGTTTGAAAAAACCGACTGTTTTTGCGGTAAAAAGAGCTGCATTGAAACCTTTATATCAGGCACCGGCTTTGTTCGAGACTTCAATTTAGGTGAGTTACAAGTGCAGCGTGCTGAAGAAATTATGGCTTTGTTTGAACAAGGCAACCCACAGGCAATAGCAGCGTTTACCGCCTTTATTGACCGTTTAGCGCGCTCACTCGCCCATGTTATTAATATTCTCGACCCTGACGCGATAGTATTAGGTGGTGGTTTGTCGAACATTGACGCGATTTATCAACATTTACCTGAAATTTTGGCCAATTATGTCATTGGTGGCGAATGTCATACATCGGTATTAAAAAATAAATATGGTTGTTCTTCAGGGGTAAGAGGCGCTGCTTGGTTGGCGGATTAAAGTTAAAGTCAGCGAGCAAATATTGGTATTAATATTATATATAGCGTGCTGTATATTACATCGTTAAATAGGTGTTATCTTTCAAGGATGAAGATGAAATTAATGATACTTTTATTGAATATTTTTACTTTAACGTGTAATGCTGAAGATGAAATAACACTGTTTGAGCTACAAGTTGAAATGATCAATCAATCTTTAAATAGTGAAAAGCATCTGTGCAACAATTATGGAAAAGAGTATCAAACAGCGCAGAATGAGCTTGCGAAATTAGTTAGCAATTCGACTATTAATGATTCTGATTATATTCTAGAAGCGGCAGTTATGGCTGATAGCATCAAAGATGTAAAACGGCTAGTAAAAGCAGGTGCCCCCTTTATTACCCATAAATTATCATGGGGTGCTAGTCTACTTCATATCGCAGCAACTCATTCTAGCCCGCAAGTGATTCATTATCTCAATTCGCAAGGGATAGACGTAAATATAATTATTGAAGGCTCAGGAGTGACTCCTTTACATCTTGCTGTTGGTTCAAACAAAATGGCTAATATTGAAGCTTTACTCAAGCTTGGAGCAGATGTTAATTTGAAAGACCATCAAGGTGCCGCACCAATAATTTATACCTTTGGTTGTAAAGACGTTGATACTTTTGAGTTCTTACTTAATAAAGGTACTAAAATTTATCCAAAAGTCATTGATGTAGCTAATCGGCTTGGTATAACAATTGATAACCAATTGTAAAAAATAAGCCTTTATTTTTCAAAATGCTTCAGCATTAACTCAAAAATATCGGTTTGTTGATAAGTTTTATGGGCATCAAGGTTTTGCTCTTTGGCAATTAAAATAGGCCCTTGTTCCGGAGAGTCGGTCAAACGGCCGTGGCTACCTTTGATCAAGCTAGTATCTAGCGGAATAACATCCATTAAATATCGAAAACCGAGTTTTTCTTTAACACTCGGCCAGCAATCGCCAATAACGGTAATTTTATTTTCGGGTCAACAAACATTTCGACTGGGTCGTACCCCACTTTACGATGAATATCGACAGTGCGAGCAAAATCGGGCGCGTGTTTATCATCCAACCAAAAATAATAACTAAACCAAGCATCGGCATGGCTGATTGCCACTAAGTCACCACTGCGTTGATGCTGAATACCCAGCGCAACTTGTTCAGTTTTATCAAGTACTTGTTCAATGCCGTCGGTATTGATTAATAACTGTTTGATTTCGGCAAGTTTGCTTTTGTCGTTCACGTAAACGTGAGCACATTGATGATCCGCTACTGCAAACGCCTTAGAAGCGCCACAATCTAAATTTTCAAAATCAAGGGTTTTACGCACTGTAATATAACCTTGCTGGCGTAATATTCGATTGATATGAACCGTTTTATTGACCTCAGTAATACCGTATTCCGACACTAATAAAAATTCTGCGCCGGTATCGTCATGCGCTTTAAGCATATCGCCAATCACGGCATCAATGGCTTGTACTTCACTGGAGATAGATGGATGATTAGGGCCAAATTTTTGTAGGGAGTAATCAAGGTGGGGTAAATACACCAGTTGTAAGTCGGGTTGATTCAGTTCAAATTCTTTAATAGCGGCTTTGGCTATCCATTGGCTGGCGCCAATACCGGCTTTAGGGCCCCAAAAATTAAAAAACGGGAAAGTCCCTATTTCCGCTTCAATTTTCTCATGTAGTCCTTGTGGTGAAGAATAAAGGTCAAATACTTTACCACCATCAGCTAAATAATGTGGCCTTGGCGTTATGCTGTTATCGACATTGGCGTACATGTTGTACCACCAAAATAATTTAGACACTTTTAAGTTAGGATTTTTAGCTTTCAGCACATCCCAAATTTTATCGCTTTGCACTAATTGATTGGCTTGCTTCAAAAACCCACTTCTGCCAACTCATGAAAATACCAACCATTACCAACAATACCATGCTGACTAGCTTGTTTACCGGTGACCATTGCCGATTGTGCTGTTGTTGTTACTGCAGGAAATTCAGCGGCAAGTGGCTTTTTACAATAACCTTGGTTTAATAATTTATTAATATTAGGCGTGTTTTCGCCAACCATGTAAGGGCTTAAACCAACAACATTTAAAACAATTAACGGAGATGACATAAAAGGCTTCTTTTTTATAATAGGTGCTAACTACTTAGGGTGTAAGGAAGTATTGAGTAAATTTCGTTCGGCTAAAGCTTGTTCTAACCAAGTAAATTCAGCGACAAGCCCTTGGTGTAACGTTTTACTTTGCTGGCTGTTGTTATCAATTAAATTAAGCCAAGTATAGGTTTCAATTTCAAGATAAGGCCGGCAGCTTGGTGTGGCTTTTAAAAAGTCTAAGGTTGATAAAATTGCGGCCTGTGTTGAGCTTAAAAAATGGCTTAGGTAACGCGGTTTGATTGACCGGAATGTGATAATGAATTTTAGCGGTTAATGGCAAGTCACTTTGATAGTCATTAAATACTGTTAATAGTGCCTGCTCGTTTAAATCGGCTAATTCAGCTAACAAGGTATCTTGTTGAAAAACTTTGGTTTGATGTAAAAATTTTATATCTTTAAACAATGTTGTCAGTTCAGATATGTCTTCTACTGAGTTTAGTTCAGCATGCACGGCATTTGAGATTTGAATTTTGCCAATTTCAATGCCCGCTTGGATAATTTTTGTTAACGACTGCTTAATGTTTTCATTCATGACACCTTGATGGCAAGTGTCATAACAACAGCCAATATAACGTAAAATATCACTTTTACTGCTGCCTGCATGCTCTGCATTTGGTAGTAAATGTTCAGTAAAAAATGCCACTAATTCATCGGTACTTTGCAATACACAGTCTGGCTCCATTTCAAGACAAACGATAATACGTTTACCTGAACTGTGCTCAAGGTTTTTTAAGTATTGAGCTAGCGCAATTAACTGGTGAACCGCGCTTTGCATTTGCTCAGCAGTCCAATCTTTGGCGTACCCTAAAGGTAGAGTTGAAATAGCGCCAGTGCTGATATTTTCAGGTAAACAGTGCGCTAAAATATCGGCAAGTTGCTGGCTGTATGTTAATCGCTCGGTTTGCGCCCAAGTGGGTAGGTAAACCTTTTGTTTTACTTCGGCTAAATGAAAATCGCCATACGGAAAACCATTTAAACTGGTTAACATTACCCCTTGTTGTTGCAGTAAGTTTTTGAAGTTAGCTAATAATGACGGCTGCGCTAATAACTCGACAGCCGCTTGTGCTGATAACCAAAGCCCAGATGCCATTTCAGCTAAGTTTCGTTGTTCGCGCACGGCACTAAAGTGTTCAATAAGGTTGTTATTAACCTTATTGATACTTTCGCCAGGGTGAACATTACTGCAATAGGCAATATCAGCTTTGTGATAAGTCATGATTATTGGTTAAGTTATTTATTTGGTGTTTCGATAATCGGATCTTGACCACGTAATACTTTGTTTTCTTTAAATGTTTTGGTTTGGTCGATCAGTGGTTTTTTCACCATATCAATGGAAATTCGGCCACTTTGGGCAAAAAAGTTAATAGGGTTATTAAAGGTTACTTTTTCAACATCTTCTTTTGAAAAACCATCATCTAACATGGCTTGTGCAGTTTTTGGTACTTTTAACGGATCACTGACCCCCCAATCTGCCGCGCTGTTGATGATCATTTTGTCGGTACCGTATTGTTGTAATAGTTTTACCATACGTGGTTCAGACATTTTGGTATTTGGATAAATACTATGTCCACGCCAACAGTTAGTTTCTAAAACCAGCGGTAAGGTTTGCTCGGTTAAGTGATCTACTAACACCATTTCTTCAGCAATGCCACTTTCACGAATTGCGTCTAAAGTACGTTTAGTACCACTAACTTTGTCACGATGTGGGGTGTGAATAAGCACAGGTAAGTTTAAGTTTTTAGCTAATTCCAATTGCTCTAATAAAAAGCGATCTTCTTCTGGCGTAATATCGTCGTAACCAATTTCACCAACACCAACAACATTATCTTTTTGACAATAACGCGGTAAAATTTTCATTACTTCTTCGGCTAAATCAACGTCATTGGCTTCTTTTGGGTTTAAGCCCATCGTGCAAAAGTGCATGATGCCAAATTGTGACGCACGAAAGTGCTCCCAGCCGATCAAGGTATCAAAATAATCAATAAATGACCCAACTTGCGTTCGTGGTTGCCCCAACCAAAATGCGGGTTCAATAACCCCAATAATACCGGCCGCAGCCATATTTTGGTAGTCGTCTGTGGTGCGGGCTAACATATGAATGTGTGGGTCGAAATATTTCATGATTCTTCCTTATGTTTTAGTGCTGTTCACTAAAACCTACTTTTATAATGTAATTGTCGGTAATTTTTGTGCTTGCATTAACTGAGATAGTAACTGTTGATGGCTAGTATCGGCATGATAAAAATGCTTCACATAGTGTGCGTATTCTTGTTGGTTTTCGTCGCTTAATTGCTCAACATTAACTGCCAGCCATAAAGAAGCTGGTGGTATCCGTTCAGCCAATGCTTGTTCAATTGCGTATGACATACACATATTGCTTAATTTTGAATTTAACCGTGATGATAGTTTGCTGATTTGACTGATGTCTAAGCCGATAAACAAGGTTTTTAATACTAATTGATTAAAGTTTAATTCGGCAAAATGTTCAGCAGGGTAATCATTAAAAAGTGCTAAAGCACTAAATTCATCAACACTATTACAACGGGCGGCATTAACCGCTAAATTTACCGCTTCACCTTGTGGATCTAATAAACTTAACCCTTTTAATAAGGCGGCTTTTTCAGAGCAGTCACCGGCTTGGTAATATTGTTTTAACGTGACTTTGTTATGTAACTCTGGATGTTGTTCAAACAGGCTTAATAATAACAATAAACGAATAATTTCACTGTTATCACAATATCTTAATGTTGCTTCAGTGCTGTTAATAGCACTGGTAATTTGGCGCTTAACAACAACCGATAAATCAAGTAATTGGTTAATGGGATCTGAGCTAGTTGCTAAAGTGCTAACGGCATTGTCTAACCAAGCTAATTCTGCTGAATTAAGCGTGTTTTTGATCATGTCGTAGAGTGGTTGAGCTTGCATCATAAAATAGGTCTATAAAATTAGCTTAGATAAATTTAAGTGACATATAAGTATTTATTGAGCATACGACAAGGAGGTAACTATGCCAAAATAATTAATCTAAATAAATACTCGCCTGACAAGGCGACTAACAAAGCATCTAATGGAATAACGCCAATTACCATCCAACCAATTAATTGCTGAATATTTTGCGGCTGAAAGTGCTTAAATACCTTGATAAGTTTTGACGACATCATGGCAAACCACGCAGCGATTAATAGCGCTGAAATAATTTGTTGTTGTGTTGATAGCGTAAAAACGTCTACAACTAAGTATACCGTACTGAGTGTTGTTAACGCTATCATTGTGGCGCAAAACCATACCGCGTTTTTATCTCGGCCGTGAGTTTCTTGTTTGCTTAATAAAGTTAAACCGGTGATGTAGAAAAAAATAGGTAAGGCAAATAACCAACTGTTAATCGACAAGGCAACAAAGCTAGCGCCTAACAGCCAGTTAAAATATCGGCAACTGGCCATACACATTGAACCTAACAAACCTTGTTTGATAAAACCATTATATAAAATAATGGCAGCAGCTAATGCTAAGCCGATATAACCAGATGTTGTACTATAACAAAATGCACAAACAAGTGCGGCTGACATCAAGCTAAAACCGATTAACCAAGCCGTTTGTAATGAAAGCTCGCCACTAGGAATTGGTCGTTGTGGTCGTTCAGCTAAGTCCTCTTGGTAATCAAAGCAATCGTTTAATGCCATGCCTGAAAAATAAAATAATACGCTAGCGGTGATCAGTAATATCACATCAGCATTTAGTTGATTTGTTGAGGCAATAACTGCGGCGGCTAAAATGTTCGATATAGCCGTGAAACCAGCCGGTGCTCGGATTAATTTTAATACGGTAAGTGCAGTCATAAATAAGTCAGTTTAGGTGTTTTTTAGCTGTTCAATGGCTTCAGCCATTAATGACTCATTAATGGTGTTGACCTCAAAACCTGAGCCAATGGTATTTAATAAGGTAATACATAAATTACCACCCAACTGCTCTTTAAATTCAGCTAACGCTTTAACAATATCGAGTTTATCTAATACCGGGTGATTCAGTTCAAAACCTAAATCTATTAATAAGGTGAGAATTTGTTCTAGTTCATCGTTAGCTAAATAACCCACCAACATAGAATAAATACTATCAACGGCAATTCCTATGGCAACCGCTTCCCCATGTCGTAGCTCGTTATTGCTCAGTTCTTCTAACTTATGTGCAGACCAATGGCCAAAATCTAGTGGCCTTGCCGAGCCGAGTTCAAATGGGTCGCCACTGCTAGCAATATGATTTAAATGCCATTTGGCACCTTTAATGATCATATTCATGGTGGCGCTATCTTCAAATTTTGCTAATTGATGGCGGCTTTGATAAAGCTCGTTAAAAAATTCAGGGTCTTTAATTAATGCCACTTTAATGGCTTCGGAAATACCAGAGCGTTTATCTCGATCACTTAATGAATTTAATAAATCAAAATCATTAATCACCGCAAAAGGTGGCGCAAAGGTACCAATATAGTTTTTACGATGATGATAATTAATGGCGTTTTTTACCCCAACACCTGCATCATTTTGACCAAGTACTGTAGAAGGCATGCGAATTAACCGAATGCCTCGGTGTGCTGTTGCTGCCGCAAAACCAATGGCATCAACCACAGCTCCACCACCTAAAACTAAAATATAAGAATGGCGATCAATGGCATATTTTTCAACGAGTTGATAAATGTTATCAATAACACCTTCATCATTCTTACTGGCTTCACCGGCGGGCACAATCACTTCTGGCAAGGCATTTATATTATGATGCTGACAATATTGGTGAATATCGGTGGCTAAATTAGGCATAGCATCGGCTAAGCCTTGATCAATGACCGCGAGTAGCTTTGGCTGCTCATTGCGATTATCAATAAGGTTGGCAATGGTTAAATTAGTCAGTTCAAAGGCTTTGCGGGTAAATAATACTGGATACTCATAATTCAGCGTAAATTGCTGTTTTATACTAAATTGTTCCAGAGAATTAGTTGATAACATACTGCGAAACCTTAATGAAACTGGAGGGTGAACAAATAAAATAGCGTAGTTTTATATCAATTATCTGTAAATAAAGATAGTTATTTACAGATAAAAATTGTTTCAAAATGAGTAATTCTAATGTTAATTTTTAATCGTTTTATGGGTTTGTAGGTTTAAATATGGTGCATATATAAGGGGTTCAAAGCGTTAGTGGTTACAGTTGAATATCGTATTTTTTAAATTCGGGGTAATTTTTAATGTCGTCACACCAAGTACTAAAATCTCGGTGATTATAACGATGATCTGTCGCTTTATACCATTTCGAAGCTTGAAAAGGCGGTAGGCGAAATTTAATTTTGTAACCGTCTATCGCTAAATAACAGGCTAATTCGAGTGAGCTTTTATTGATCACTTTAGCACGGGTTAATTGTTCGTTGGTTTTACCAAAAATGGTTTCAATATGAGGCCTAGCCCCGTAAACATAAGGAACTAACAAGAGTAAACATAACAAAACCATCAACCCTTTCATAATGATTTTAACCTATTGATTAAATAAAGTTATGGCTTGCACTGATGAGGCGTTTTTATAGATAAAGCTACCACCTAATATTTCTAATCATCATAAATTATGTTGTAAGTATAGCGGGTTGAATGAAAACTGATGAATATTTAGCCAAAATAAAATAAATTGAAATTTACTATTGAAAGTTGAATATCTGGCTCCATAACTTATCCATACAACAAAACTGAGTTTGAACCTTCGTTTGATTTTTCGTTTAATCACAGGGTCAACAAAACAATAAGAGAACAAGAATAATGGCTAACTTTACTCCGATAAAAAAAGATCAACACCAAAATTTAAAAGTTTCAGATAAGCGCGGTCTGGAACATATTGCTCAGCAACATTTGATTGGCTCAAATGCGAAAGAATATAATCAACTTGCCTTAAACTTCCCGCTATTTTTTATTAAAGAAGGTGAGATATATCGCTCAGTTGCGCTATTAGGTTTACAAGCAGGCGAAAACTTATACTATCAAAATGATCGTTTAAACGCGTTAAACATTCCTCAATCGTTAGCACTTTCGCCGTTTGCTTTAGGTTTAGACACAGAAAAAGAGAATACTTTAACGGCTTGTATTGATATCGACAGCCCTTATGTTGGTGAAGATAAAGACATTGCGTTATTTGATGCTGAAGGCAATGAATCAGACGTATTTAAATCGGTACAAGAATCATTAGGTAACTTGTACGAAAATGAAGTAATGACTGAAAAGTTCATTAAAGAATTAGTAGATAACGATTTATTACAAGAATTTGAATTATTGATCAACTTAGCAAGCGGTGAGAAAAAACGTTTAGTTGGTTTATACGGTATTGATGAGAAAAAACTAAACACGTTATCAGATGAAAAAACGTTAGATTTCCACAAACGTGGTTTGTTTATTCCAATTCATTCAATGATGGTTTCTATGGGCCAAGTTAATCGTTTAGTACAATTACGTAATGAACATACCGAGCAAAAAGTGGCCGGTATTAAATTACAACCAAGAACAGCGGATTAATTGGTTAACGAATTATTCTAAAAAGGAGCTTCGGCTCTAATGCCGATCAGTTAAGCAAATGATCGGTTGACCGATCAAAATGATCATGCAAAATCCATTATCAGTTTCTGGTAATGGATTTTTTTATGCAACTTTCAAATGCCCTCGATGCAATCAACCACATCAAACCAAACCAAGTAGAAACCTTGGCTGACTTACTTCCTTTAGAATTAATTGAGGAAGCATATGCTTTAACTGATACGGTTACCTTAAGAAAACGAAAACTCACTCTAGAGTCAACAGCTTGGCTACTTATTGGCATGGCTATATACAATGACAAATCCATAGCCGATGTGGTTAATATGCTAGATATTGTTGATAGGGAGGGGAAACCCTTTGTAGCTCCTAGTGCTTTAACACAGCGAAGAAAAAGCTTAGGAGAAGCTGCAATGAAATCACTTTTTGCTTGCACACAAAAGCACTGGAACCAACAAGCCAATCACCCACATTGGAATGGATTAACATTACTTGGCGTAGATGGTGTCGTTTGGCGCACCGATGATTCCGTAGAAAATAATAACGCTTTTACTAAGCCGACAAATACACAATATCCTCAGGTAAGAATGGTTTGCCAAATGGAACTTAGCAGTCACTTGATCACAGCGAGTGCCTTTGATGATTATAACGTCAATGAAATGATACTAGCAGAGATTAATTGAAACAACACCGGATAATAGTTTAACGCTATTCGACCGTGGTTTTTACTCGTTAGGATTACTTCACAAGTGGCAGATGACAGGAAAAGAGCGTCACTGGTTAATCCCGTTGAAAAAGAATGTTCAATATGACGTTATCCGGTCATTGGGACGTAATGACAAATTAGTTCAACTTAGCAGCAACCCAAGAGCACAAAAACTCTGGCCTGATTTACCTAAAACACTTGAAGTCAGGTTGGTGACCCGAAAAATCAATGGAAAAGACTATCGTGTTTTAACTTCGATGATAGATCCAATGAAGTACCCATCAGCTGATATTGGTGACTTATATAGCCACCGTTGGGAGATAGAGCTGGGATACCGAGAGCAAAAACAATATATGCTGGGGAATAGATTAACCTTAAGAAGTCGTTTACCGGCATTGGTTAAGCAAGAGTTGTGGGGAATTCTTCTCACCTATAATCTGGTGCGTTACCAGATGGTAAAGATGTGCCATTATTTAAAGGGAGATTATTTACCCTACCAATTAAGCTTCAATGGCGGGCTGGCACATATAGTAAGGTTGCTAGTAGGCTTGCCTTATTCTTCTCCTGGTGCAGTACCACGGCAATTAAAGTATTTTTACAGTATGGCTGAAAGTTTAATACTTGAACCACGTAGAGGAAGAAATTTCCCTAGAACAGTCAAGCCAAGACCACAAAGGTATGCTAGAAATAAAAATGCCGCTCACCTTAAGTGAACGGCATTAGAGCTTCGGCTCCTTTTTTATTGCCAATAAAAAGTTTAGTTAATTGAAATTAATAGCTAAAAAATAGTGAGATAAAATTCTATTATTAAAAAATTAACACCTTTAAGACTATGTGTTAGGGTTAAACATTATTTAATATTAAATGTTTAATTTGAACTCGATAAAAGACAAAACAGCCGCGAGCAAGCAAGTGGTTATCCCGAGTTTAGGTTGTAAAGCGATTCAATAAAGTTATCGTTTATTGTTGGTGTCTTATGTGTTGAACAATGAGGTGAAAATGGCTGAACAGGACAAACTTCCCGCGGGAGTGGAAGAACAGCTGCAAGGTTTAGCAGGTGACATCTATCTGCAATTAGAAGATAAATTTGTTGAGTTGTTAACCGTAGTAAATAATAACAAGTCATTAACGTCAGTTGATGTGAAGGCAAGTGCTGACTATAAAAAACTACAAGTAAGCCATGAAACAAATCTTGAACAGCTTACCTTATTAACGACAGAGTTAGCGGAACAAAAAGCGCAGCTTGCAGCTCAGCAGCAAATTAATGCGGAGCAATCTGCTCTATTAAAACAAATTCAAATCAGCCAAGAAAACGATCAGCAACAAGTACAAACATTAAGTCAGTCTATTGCTGACGAGCGCCGTGAACTAAGTCAAAAAGTTAATGAATTAACAGAAGATAATCAGCATTTATCTTCGGAACTTAATAATAAAAACAATGAAATATCAAGCTTGCAAAAGCGTTTAACAACCACTTTAACAGATTCTGAGCAGTTGCAGGCAGAGTATCTGCAAGCTGAACAAACTGTTAAAACGTTACAGCAGAGCTTATCTGAAACTGAGCAAGCCTTAGCTGAAAGCCAAAGTATACAAGTAAAACTGAATGAGCAATTGCAGCAACAAAGCAAGCTCAATAATGACCTTAATGAGCAACAGGCGAGCTTATCAGCGGCATTACAACAGAGCCAACAGGCAGCAGATAAAAACGCAACACAATATCAGCAAGAAAATACCAGTTTAAATAATAAAATTAAAAGCTTAGAGGCTCAATTAGCGCAGCAAAAAACAGACTATAACAGCTTAACCGCTCAGCATGAGTTGTTAACCGAAGAACTGCAACAAACAATAAAGCAGCACCAAGATACCGAGTTAGCCGAACAAGAAAAAACTGCTGAGTTAACAATCGCTAATACACAGTTAACGAACCAATTAGAAACCGTGCAAGAGCAATCAGAGCAAGAAATTTCAACATTAAATAGCCAAGTAACCCAGTTGACGCAAGAACTTAGCGAACTGCAATCGTCACTTGAAAAAGCGATGACAGAAAAAGAAGAGCAAAGCCAGCAGCATCAAGATGATAAGCGCCAATTAAGTCAAAAAGTGGATGAGCTTGAAGCTGTGGTGAAAGGGCAAACTCAGCAAAATAAAAACTTGCAAGATAGTGTCTTGGAACTTGAGCAACAACAGCAAGAATTACTCGACATTAAACAACAAAATCAACAGCTTATTGCTAAATTAGAAACACAAGTACAAAAAGCACATGAAAACATCACCACTTTACAAGATCGTTTTCATGCCAAGCAAGAACGACAAGAAGTTGATTACAATAAAGCTCGTGAAACTATTAAATATTTACGTGACGAAAATCTTGAGTTGAATGCTAAACTTGAGCAAGAAGTATCGGCGTTAGAAGAAAAAGTTACTGAATACCGTTTACGTTTTGAATATGCACAACAGCATATTGCCAAACAGTAGCTTATTTTTGTTTTAATTTATCTGCGAACACGCAGCTGCCTTTAATCATTCATTTAAAGAGAAAAACTTTTGATCCACTTACCTTTTAAACAATTCAGCCAATGGCAACAAGTTGCTTTTTCTGCCGCATTAATAGAGCGTATGTTACCTAATTATGTGATGTTTTCTGAGGTTGAAAATACCGGTGACAGTAAAGTATTACGTAATCAATTGGATTTAGTTTGGCAGTGGCTAGATAAAAAAATCGAGTGAAAATTAATTACGATGCCCAATTTATAAAATTAGAAGAACAAACTCCTGATCCTGAACTATTTGATAGCTTTGGTGTTTTTCCTGCCGTTGATGTTTGTATGGCGATTTTATCGTTATTACAAATTATGCAAGATAAAGACAGTGATGGCGCTGCAAGTGTCAGTCGTTTATCTCAAAATAGTGTTAGTTTCTTTTGTGAATTAGAATTATCGCAAGTGGAAGAAGGCGAAGCGGTTACTGATAGCAGCATTGCTGATCATCCGTTAATGCAATGGGAAGTAGCCACACAAAATGAGCTATTTGATTACATTAAAAATAGCCCAGAAGAGAAAAAACAGGTCAGTTAGCCACAGCCTTAGTGTTAGAAGAAGGCATGTCTAATTTAGGTATTGAGCTTTAGTGAATTTAGCTGAATATTGAAAATGACTAGGTCTGTTGATCTTTGTTTATATTTTCAGCAATTGGCTATTTTAAGTGATAGCAAAGCAGAATGAACGTAGTTTGGTTATTCCAAATGAGTGAAATTCTAATGCAGCTAGCGCAAAAAATAGTCATTGCCCTGTGGGCTGAGGCTAAAATCGCTTTACTGGGCGTTAAAAATTATTGGTTTAGATGACTAAACGACATAATTTCAGCCTTGATTAAAACGATTTTATCTCTCAGCTGAATTATTAAACAAAGATAAACAGACCCTATATTCAGCTAAATTAAAATTATCAACTTAGTCGAGCAAGACTATTGAATCGCAATTAATAAGTTTATCCACATCACTAAAACACATAACAAGCCTAACCAATAAATGGTCATGCGATGTACAAGTTTGTTATAGGTTAAATGGATATACGAATGCCAATATCTAAACGCGACAAATAGCCACGCGAATATTAAGCCAGTGATACTATTAAGCGCTAAAACGACATGTAAAGTCGCGGCAATATAAAATAATAAGGGTACTTCAAATAAGTTATTAAAATTTCGGGTAGATTTAGCGACATCATCAGGTACTTGTTCTCCCGCCATTAATTTAAAATATTTTGCGTCAATATTGCCACTTTTTACACTGGCAAAACGTCTTTTTATTGCAACGGTGCCGACAATAAATGTTAGCAGCACCATTGCCGCCATTGCATAAATCATAATGCTTTCCTTAAAAATTTTGCTGAATATAATCATCTTAAAGTAGTTAACCCAGCTTACAAACATAAAACTTCTTAAAAGTTTCATAAAGTTAATATATTGATCCGCTAAATTTAAGGTATTACTCACTAACCGCAAGGTTGTCATGCCACTGCACTTTACTGATGACTTATTACCTGAGCTTCGACAAATTGAATTTATTGTTGCTTCAAAACCGGCCTGCTTACGCAATCAAGTGATTGCTGAAGTGCCATGTGAGAATAAACTTATTCCCATTCATGCTTTTAGCTTGGGTTGTGAAGATAAAGCAGCACCGGTTATGAGTTTTATTGGTGGTATTCATGGCTTAGAGCGCATAGGTTCACAAGTGGTACTAGCGTATTTAGAAACCTTATTAGCGCGCTTGCTGTGGGATAAAAATCTGCAAGTATTATTAGAAAATGTCAGAATAAATTTTATCCCTTTAGTGAACCCGATCGGAATGGCATTTCAATCACGCTCAAATGGTAACCATGTTGATTTAATGCGTAATGCGCCCCACGACAGCGAAGAGCAAACCGCGTTTTTAGTTGGTGGGCATCGATTTTCTAAATTATTACCTTGGTATCGTGGTGAAAAAGAAGCGGGTATGGAAATTGAGTCGCAGGCATTATGTGATTTTATTGAACAAGACACCTTTAATGCCCCACTGAGTATTGCCTTAGATTGCCATTCAGGCTTTGGTATTACTGATCGTATTTGGTTTCCGTATGCCAAGAGTAAATTGCAACCAATTGCTCATATTGGCGAAATGTATCATTTGCGTGAATTGTTATTTCAATCTTACCCGCATCAAGATTATATTTTTGAACCGCAAGCGAAGCATTATTTATGTCACGGTGATTTGTGGGATCATCTTTATGATAAATCACTTGGTCAAACTACGACCTTTTTACCATTAACATTAGAAATGGGCTCTTGGCGTTGGGTGAAAAAAAATCCGTTACAATTAATGCAAACTTTAGGTTTATACCATCCGATGAAACCACACCGAGTGAAACGGGTTTTAAGAGGGCATTTAATTTTAATGGATTTTTTAACACGCGCGGCAGCATCTTATCCTAATTGGTTGCTTGATTGTAAAAGTTTAGACATGAAGCAAAAAGCGACCTCACTTTGGTATAACAACGAATGATAAAACAACCCTATCCGCTCGTGTTTATTCGTGGCTTATTGCGCTCCCAATGGCATTGGGGCGACTTTAGAACCAAGGTTGTTGAACAATTTCCGGATCGACAATGCTTATTTTTAGATATTCCCGGGAATGGTGAACGTTTTCAGCAAAAGTCACCTTGCCAGATCCGACAAATGACATTGGCGTTAGTAGCACAACTCAAAGCAGTAAATTTAGCGGCGGATAAAGTTGATTTAGTGAGTATTTCAATGGGCGGCATGATCGCATTAGATTGGGCAAGTTATGCACCAGAGCAAATAAACTCTGTAGTGTTAATTAATACCAGTTTAAAAACTTCTCACCTTTTTTATCTGCGCTTGCAGCCGAAATCTTGGTGGTTGGTGTTAACTATGCTGTTTAAAAACAAACAACAAAAAGAACGTCAAATTTATCAATTAACTTCTAACTTTTCTGTTGCGGCTCCTTATGTTAGCCAGCAAGACAAAAAAACACATCAACAAATAACCATTGCTCATTGGCTCAAGTTAGCGCAGCAACAGCCGGTTAAATTTATCAATGGCTTACACCAGCTTATCGCCGCAGCCAGTTTTACGTTAACAGAAAAGCCCAAGGTGCCAATTACGTTATTGGTTAGTGAGTGTGATCAATTAGTAGCTAAACAGTGTAGTGAGCAATTAGCCCATGCTTGGCAGCTTGAGTTGGTGAGTCACCCGTGGGCTGGGCATGATATTGCACTTGATGATCCAGATTGGCTTTGTCAGCGTTTGTCACTTATCCCGCGTTCGGCTTAACTTAGAAATAGGCAAAAAAAGTCAACTCCGAAGAGTTGACTTAACAGGAGAAGCTTTTCTAATTTATTCTGGTTTAGTTGCGTCACTTAATACTAACTTTGAAAAAGCGACACTAGTGTAATCGCCATTGGCTTTATCTGTTGCCCAAACGCCAGTACCAGGACATGCGGTGTACCAGAAAAGTTCATCGTCTTTTGTACTACATTGGTTATAAGCACCGGCTTTAAAGTATAAAAAGTCGCCTTTGTAACCTTGCGGATGATCTTTTTCATCTACTTTGCCGTACGCGTCGACATTGTTTGATAAATCAATTTGGTATTTAACCGTACCTTGTTTTTCATTTTCAAAGGTTAAGTACATAATGTTGTTATAAACATTGATTTCGTAGCTAAAGCTTTCGCCTAACTCAATACCTTTATCACCAGGATCGGCTGGGTTTTCCAAGTATTACCCCAAACAGGGTAAGCAATATCTGTACGATCTGGGTTTTCTTTTTCTAAATTACGTTCGTAATTCCAAAATACTGAGCCAGTTTTATGCTCAGGCCATTTTTTGTAATAAATTTTAATTGGCTCGTTACCCCAACCAAAACCATTGCCTTCGGCAACAATGTTTTTATCTTTGGTGGCATGAATTTGTCCAACAACTACTGAATAGGCCGGCTTTTTATTTTTATAGCCAGCGCGTTTAGCAACATGGTTAACCTTAAGGGTGGCATTCATTTTACCGCCAATAATTTCCGCTTTGTCATTTACCGCTAAAGCAAAGTTATTACCTGGTGCATGGGTTTTAATTTTTTTGTTTTTTCCGCGAGGCATTTGGCGTAATTCACTACGAGTGTTTGATGAACCCGAAGTCGTTTTAGCTTTGTTTGGTACGGTAAATACCATCTCTTGATTTTCGTTCAAATAGAAAAAGTCAGGATGTGAATAGCGCTGTATTTTACGGACACTAATTTCATCAATTTTACCGTCGTTATTATCATCAAGCGGTAAGGTTATTTTCCAATGACTGAGATCAAAAGCATCGGCAGGAATAACGGGTGTTTTTGTTTGGGCTGTTTTATTTGCAGCATCGTCGTTATTTGGTGCTGTTGAGCCACAACCGACTAAAATTATTGATGCTAACAAGCTTAATGTTACCGGTACGTTTAACGTGAATCGTTGCATATTTCACCCTTACTTAAAAAAAATCAATTAACTGTACCACTTATCATTGCTTGCCAAATACAACCAATATTCAATAAGTGTTATTACCAGTTGGTTGTACTTAGCATACCTAACTTTTGTTAGGATGTTAAATAAAAAGACGAAAAAAGATTGTGGATAACTGAGAGTATATGGCTGTTGATTCCAATAAAATTAACTAAAGCAAAGATAAATAAGAACTTATTTTGATGTTTAGATTAACCTTGGTCTTGCTGTGCACTTAATTTTAAAATTGGTCAGACAATAAGTATGGTTATAATGCTCAATGAAATAGCTTCATCAGTACTAAGTTATATTTAACCTGTTATTTACCTTGCTATGGTTAGCTATTGGCGCTTACTTGATAAAGCCGATATGCGACTTGACCTGCAACTTTTTCTTTTAATAATTGCCAATTTTCTGGTATCGCTAGTTGGGTTTCTTGCTCTGCTTCTAAATAAACCAGTGCTTTTGGTTTGAGCCAACCTTGGTTTAATAAAGTTAATGTTTGCGTGATTAATTCTTTCCGAAAGGGGGGATCGATGAAAACCAGATCATAAGGCTGTGGTGCTTGCTGCAAAAATTGTAATGTGTCGGTATTGATGACTTCGGTATTATTGGCAGCTAATAATTGTTGGTTTTCTTTTAATTGTTTTGCCGCCACTTTGTTTAATTCAATCATAGTGACATGGCTAGCACCACGCGAAAAAGCTTCAAAACCTAAACTTCCCGCACCGGCAAAACAGTCTAAACAATGGCTGTCGCGAATGTATGGCATTAGCCAATTAAATACCGTTTCTTTGACTCTATCCGTTGTTGGTCTTAAACCTTCAGCTAAAATAACCGGTAATTTTCGACCACGATGCTGGCCGGCAATAATGCGGATAGAACCTTTGTTTTGCTTAATGTTGGTTTTTTGTTTAGCTGGTTTACGCATTTGTTTCAGGCTTATGTTTTTCAATAGTAATTAAGATGTTAATATATCGCCAATTTTACCCCTTATTACGATTAAATTGCTATTCAAATAGTAATTTCACCATATTGAATAAAATATTATGACCAAAAAGAAAGGTATGTTTTCTTGGCTTGGCCTCGGTGGCAGCAAGAAAAAATCAACACAAGACGACGTCATTGAAACGGTTAAAGACGAGAGTTCAACAGAGCAGCCAACTGAATCGGTAAATCAGGCACAAGCTGAACTTGAAAGTACCATTGCACCTGTATCAGAGGGTTGAATTAGCGGAACAAACGCTTGTACCGCAAGAACAGCCAGTGGAAACTACTTTGCCAGAGCCAGAGCCAGAGCCAGAGCCAGAGCCAGAGCCAGAGCCAGAGCCAGAGCCAGAGCCAGAGCCAGAGCCAGAGCCAGAGCCAGAGCCAGAGAGCCAGAGCCAGAGCCAGAGCCAGAGCCAGAGCCAGAGCCAGAGCCCAAAAAAAGGCTTTTTTTTGCTCGTTTAAAAGCGGGTTTAAGTAAAACCCGACAAAATTTAGGCGGTGGTTTATTTGATATTTTTCGTGGCAAAAAAATTGATGATGACTTATTTGAAGAATTAGAAACCCATTTATTATTAGCAGATGTTGGGGTTGAAACCACGTCGAAAATTATTGACTCATTAACGGAATCGGCCAGTAAAAATCAATTAAAAGATGCAGAAGCTCTTTATGAATTATTAAAAGATGAGCTGAAAAAGATTGTTGCCCCAGTTGATCAGCCGCTCGTGATCCCTGAATCAAAAGATCCTTATGTGATTTTAATGGTTGGTGTTAATGGTGTGGGCAAAACGACGACTATTGGCAAATTAACTAAACAGTTTCAAGCGCAAGGCAAATCAGTGATGTTAGCGGCTGGTGATACTTTTAGAGCGGCCGCGGTAGAGCAATTACAAGTATGGGGCGAGCGTAACGATATTCCGGTTATTGCTCAACATACGGGCGCTGACAGTGCGTCAGTAATTTTTGATGCTATTAGTGCAGCAAAAGCTCGTGGTATTGATGTGTTAATTGCCGATACAGCGGGGCGTTTACAAAATAAAGGTCACTTAATGGAGGAGTTGAAAAAAGTGGTGCGAGTGATGAAAAAACTCGACATTAACACCCCTCATGAAGTGATGTTAACCTTAGATGCGGGTACCGGCCAAAACGCATTAAGCCAAGTAAAATTATTTAATGAAGCGGTGAATATTACCGGTATTACTTTATCAAAACTTGATGGTACCGCGAAGGGTGGTGTTATTTTTGCGATTGCCGACAAGCATAATATTCCTATTCGCTTTTTTAGGGGTTGGTGAGGGCATTGATGATCTAAGACCATTTATTGCCAATGATTTTATTGATGCTTTATTTGAACAAGATTAAGGTTGTAGATATTCAGTTGTCGTTTTATGATAATGCCCATAATAACGGCAACTTTGGTGTAATTCACTTGGTATGATCCACTTTAAAAATGTAAGTAAAACTTATCCTGGTGGATTTTTAGCACTGAAAAACGTTAGTTTTGAACTTGCTGCAGGTGAAATGGCGTTTCTAACCGGCCACTCAGGTGCCGGTAAAAGTACCTACTTAAGCTGATCAGCTTAATGGAAACCGACTAGCGGTAGTATTCAAATTAATAATACCGAATTAGCGCGGATTGCCTACAAGCAAATTCCTTATGTGCGTCGTAGCATCGGGATGATTTTTCAACACCATAACTTACTGATGGATAGAACCGTTTTTGATAATGTGGCACTACCGCTGATTATTGAAGGTTATAGCCATAAAGAAATTCGTAAACGAGTTGATGCCGCGCTTGAAAAAGTCCATTTGTCGAATAAAACTAAATGTTTTCCGAATATGTTGTCTGGTGGCGAACAGCAAAGGGTAGGCATTGCACGGGCAATTGTGAATAAACCGCCAGTGATTTTAGCGGATGAACGCACCGGTAATTTAGATCCAAAATTATCTTTAGATATTATTAAATTATTTGAAGAATTTAACTCTGTTGGGGTTTGTGTGTTAATTGCCACTCATGACTTAGGCTTAATTGCGCGAATGAAGTATCGCACCCTAACGTTAAAAAATGGCACTATGATCACAGATGGCATTGTTGATGGTTTACAACAGCGAAATTAGTTGATGACTAAAACAATGAAAAAAAACGACGGTTATCAAAGCAGCCGACCACAAGTTAATTTTTTACGAAACTTGTCTCTTTACCTATTCGCCATTTACAGCAAGCTGTCGGTAGTTTAGGTGAGTTGTGGCGTACACCCTTTACTACCGCGATGACAGTATTAGTGTTGGGGATCAGTTTATCATTACCCGCCACTCTGCAATTATTTGTTAAAAACGCGAATCAAATCACTGCACAATGGAATTCAGCCTCTGAAATTAGCCTGTTTTTAAAGTTATCAATTAGTGAAAAAAGCGCACAAAACTTTGTTAGCCGAATAGAGTTATATCCCGAAGTCGCCAGTGTTACTTATATTTCAGCTGAGCAAGCACTAACTGACTTTAAAGCATTATCTGGTTTTTTGATGCCCTTGGTTATTTAGCAAAAAACCCATTACCCGCTACTGTGTTAGTTACCCCAACTCAGCGTTCAAGCCAAGCACAAGCCGCACAAGAGTTATTGAATAAGTTAACGCAAGAGCGCGAAGTGGAACAAGGTAAACTCGATTTAGAGTGGTTAACCCGCTTAGAAGCGATTGCCACTTTAATAGAAGATATTGTTTTTGCCATTGGCTTTTTATTATGTAGCTCAGTTGTCTTAATTATTGGCAATACTATTCGTTTAGCTATTCTCAATCAAAAAGATGCGATAGCGGTAATGAAATTAGTTGGCGCAACCGACAGCTTTATTCAAAGACCCTTTTTATATGCGGGTGCTTGGTATGGTATTTTAGGTGGTGTTTTTGCTTGTTTTGCAATAGCGATATTAGCGCAGTATTTATCAGGTGCAATTTCAGCGTTAACTGAGGTTTATCAACAAAAAATCGAATTAACCATGCTGTCATTTTCTGAGTTGCTATTGATTATTGGGTTTGCGGTCGTTTTAGGTTTACTTGGTAGTTTTATGTCGGTCCGTCGACATATTCGTGATATCGAACCAACAGCGGATTAAGTTCCATCCTTTACAAACACCTTAATTGGTTTCTAAAATTTACAATGAACGGCCGCCTTGTTAAAATTTTTTATTGACTGATCGCCAAGGTACTGGTAGAAAAGATGGTCGCAAATTTATAACGAGCGTGCTAGTATCGCGAGCTAGCGTATGAAAAACGAGGTTTACTATGAGTAATTCAGCACCAACAATGGCTTTAACTATCCCACAAAGTGGTAGTATTGAAGCCTATACGTCTTCGGCGTATAGCATCCCTATGCTGACAGCAGAGCGTGAGCTCGAATTAGCTACTCAATTGTATCATGAGAATAACCTACAGGCGGCACAAGAGCTTATCATGTCGCATTTGCGTTTTGTTATCCATATTGCAAAAGGTTATGCCGGCTACGGCTTACACAAGCGGATCTAATTCAAGAAGGTAATGTCGGGTTAATGAAAGCGGTTAAGCGTTTTAACCCTGAAGTGGGTGTTCGCTTAGTGTCATTTGCTGTTCATTGGATCAAAGCAGAAATACATGAGTTTGTACTTAAAAACTGGCGTGTAGTTAAAATAGCTACTACAAAGCCCAACGTAAATTATTTTTAACTTACGTAAAAATAAAAAGCGTTTAGGCTGGTTTAGCCAAGAAGAAGTACAAAATGTGGCTGACACGTTAGGAGTGACAACCAAAGACGTGATGGAAATGGAATCACGGATGAGTAGTCAAGATCAAGCTTTGAGCTTTCTTCTGACGATGATGATTCAGCATCTACGGGTAGTTTTTCGCCAGCACAATATTTAGAAGATAAACAATCTGATTTGGCTACATCGGTTGAAAACGAAAACTGGGATGCACATGCTAACAAGCGTTTATCAAACGCCTTAGTGACACTTGATGATCGTAGCCAACATATTATCCGTACCCGTTGGTTAGATGATAACAAAGCAACCTTGCAAGAGTTGGCCGATCAATATGATATTTCTGCTGAGCGGGTTCGCCAGTTAGAGAAAAATGCCTTAGCTAAGTTAAAAAGCTCAATGATTTAACAGCTAAAGTACATAATTTAAATTAAAAAACCGACTTAAGTCGGTTTTTTATTATACAAAAATAAGATTTACACTAGTTATTTGTGAAAATCTTGTTAGTATGGACAGCATAAAAATTATACTAATAACAACAAAATTAATCATTTACGCTAATGGAAGTACCGGTCAACACCGATAAAGCGGCACGACAATTACCCAAACTAAAGTCGTTGCTCAATAAATACCGACAAGTCAGGACGATGCAATCAGGATTGCTTCGCCTGTCTGAGCTTGCCGGTACCATTACAGATATCAACTCTTTCTATCAAGCGCTCGACAGTGTTGTTAGTGCGCTGTTAATTACTGATAACTTCCATATTGTCTTAGCGAATGACGAGCGTCGATTAGCGCTTGCTTATGCCAATACCAAACAAGAAGCACAATTAATTCAGCAGTTAGAAGCCGCGCATTGGCAGCAAAGCTTAACGGCGTTGGTTTTTAATGAAAAGCGCTCTATACATTGCAGTTCAGCTGAGCGTATGGCATTAATGAAAGCCGAAAAAATTGTCATACATGGCACTTCATGTGTTGATTGGCTTGGTGTGCCACTTAAACGCGGACAGCAAGTTATTGGTGTAATAGCCTTACAAAGTTATGATGCTAAACATTATTTTGATGACCGAGACTGCCAACTCCTTGAATTTATTGCTGAGCATTTAGTGACAGCGATTGATCGTGTCCATAGTCGTGAATTATTAGAACAAAGCATTCAAGAGCGTACTTTAAAGCTCACGAAAATTAATCATGAACTACAAAAAGAAATTGCTGAGCGCCAAAAAGCACAGCGTATTCATGAAGTGTTATTAGCGGTATCTGAAATTACGGCAAGCTCACAAGATTTACCGAGCTTTTATCAAGCACTGCATCAATCTATTAAGCGTTTGTTACCTGCTGAGAATTTTTATATTGCTTTAGTATCACCAGATAAAAAATCCCTAGAGTGCCCCTATTTTGTTGATCAGCGTATTACCGAAATGGTGACAAGGCCTTTTGGTAAAGGTTTGTCCGAAAGAACCATTAAAGCAGGTTTACCGATTTTAATTTGTGACGATGCTCAGTATGTTTTAACGACTCGTGGCCGGGTATTAAAAGAAAAATTATATGACATACAAACCACGCAACCTATGCCAAAAGCTTGGTTATCTTCACCTTTGATTGATCAAAATGAAGTGTTTGGCATGTTTGCGGTGCAAGATTATCAAAATGAGCATGCCTATCAACAAAGTGACTTAGAGTTAATTCGTTTTGTCGCGCAACATATCGCTATTGCAATCGTTCGTAAGCGTATTCAATTGCAAGAGCAGCAAAATAAAGATGCTTTAGAGCATACGGTTAAAGATCGGACAAAAGCGCTAGAAATTGCCAATTTGAAGTTACGAATGCAAATTGAAGAGCGTAAAAAAGCGGAAGAAAAATTATTCCATGACGCTCATCACGATGCATTAACGAAATTACCCAATCGTTCGATGTTTTCTGATCGTTTAACATATTCACTTAGTCATTATAAGCGCCATCCCAATCAACGATTTGCAGTGTTATTTATTGATTTAGACCGTTTCAAAATGATCAATGACACTTTAGGCCATTTAGCGGGTGATAAATTTTTAATCGAAATTTCAAAACGGTTAACCGAATGTGTGCGAGAAAATGATTTATTAGCACGTTTAGGTGGCGATGAATTTGTTATTTTATTAGATTCGTTTCAATCACAAGATGATGTTGAAGAAATAGCGACACGGATCATTAGCAAAGTTAGCCAATCTTTTACTATTGACGAGAATGAATTGTATTCCAATGCCAGTATTGGTATTGCCATGTTTAACCAACAATATCGCGACGCTAGTGAAATTTTGCGTGATGCTGATGCAGCTATGTATCAAGCGAAAAAGTTTAGGTCGTGGCCGCTACGTCTTTTTGATGACAGTATGCGTGAACAACTTATTGCAAGCCTAACGCTTGAACAAGAACTACGTATTGCCATTAAAGAGCAGCAATTTGAATTACATTATCAAGAGATATCAAGTTTAGATAGTGCTGATGTTATTGGTTTTGAAGCTTTTTTACGTTGGGAACACCCAACCAAAGGCTTGTTAACCCCTAGTCATTTTCTTTATATGGCAGAAGAAACCGGCGTTATTTTAGATATTGAGAATTGGGTAATTGAACAAGTTAGTTTGCAATTAAAGCGTTGGTCTGAAAATGATAAACATCATAATGCTTTTATTGGGATTAATTTATCAGGTCGTCATTTAACGCAAGCAAATCAATTACAAAAATTAATGGCGATGATCGCTAAGCATACTATTGAACCACAACGGTTAATTTTAGAGTTTAATGAAAATGCTTTTGCTAAGCATGCCGATTTAGCTTTAAAAGGGCTGCGTAAACTGAAAGAATTTGGTGTTAAATTAGCCTTAGATGATTATGGCTCAGGTTTATCATCGTTTAACTTTACACATAGTTATCCGTTTGAATTTATTAAACTCGACCGCAGCTTTATTCGTTCATTAGCAACGAGCGACAGCAATTTATCTTTAGTAAAAGCGTTGCATACTTTAGGTGAACAATTTGGTTACCGGTTAGTGGCTGAGGGTATTGAAAGCCAAGAAATGTTAAATAAATTGAAAGCTGTGGGCTGCGAATTTGGTCAAGGTTATCATTTGAACAAACCTAGCAAAATGGTAAACCCTGCCATTGCTGATTTTATTGAAGCTGAGCGTGCTTAAACCGCAACTAATCGTGTTTAGTAAAAAAACCTTCCACTCGTAATGCTAAACCGGGTGTTGTTTTGTAATTTTCCTCTTCGGCAAATTCAAAAAAAGGCTCTATTTCAAAAAATAGCCACTCTTTTAAGGCGTTAAAGCGGTAACGGTAACTTAGAGTATATTTATCAACAACAAAGCCGCGCTCGCCGTTTCTTTCACCCTCAGCCTGCAAACCCCAAATACTCGCTTTATCGTTTGACAGTTGTTTTAAATGGTAAAACCCATGCTTCCAACGGATGCCATGAAAAGATTCTGAACCTCGGATACTATAATTGATACGATATTGTTCAGAATCATTGATTTGATAGTTATATTCCAATAATAAACGTGAACCAAAACCGTCATCTAAATAATAATACAGGGCCGGTTCAAACTTAAAGCTATGGTTTTCAAGCCAGTTATAAGTTCGCTTATGACGAGCGCGGATAAAAATATCGCCACCAGAAATACCTAAACGAGTATCTGTGACATAATTTTCTTTATCTTTAAAAAATATAGCGAATCGCCGCGGCAAAATTAGCATCATCAAGCTCTTGATTAACCTTGATAGACTCTAGCGGCAAGTTATCAAATTGATCTTCGTCACTGTCTGAAAAAATCACATCCACTTTATCTTTAAAGTGAGGTAGCCGTACTTTTAATTTAAAGCGAGCCCCCACTTCACTCCAATCTCGTGCTTTAGGTTCCCAGCCAACTTTTATACGGGCACTGGTTTTAGGTGAAATTTGTTCGTCACCTTCTTCCATAAAAAAGCTATCAAACCAAATGGCAGAGCGATGGACGCTATTAGAAACTCGCAGGTGAAATTTATGGCTCCAGTCTTCTTCTGTTTCAGGTGTTTTTAATTCTGTCGCTTGATTATTATCAAGGTTAGGTGGATTAGGCATTGCTTTTTTCGGCTCTTCCTGAGCTAATAGACAAGTTGCAAAAAAACTTGTGCAAATAATAGTAAGAATTCCTTTTTTTAACAGCATAAGTACCTAAAGGTATTTAGTGATTTTTCTTATTAAAACTTTATAATTACAACAATTCAATCTTTAGAGGTATTTTTTTTTGGGTGGTATCAGTATTTGGCAATTATTAATTGTTGCTGTGATCGTGGTTTTATTATTTGGTACTAAAAAGTTACGCGGTTTAGGCGGTGATTTAGGTTCGGCTATTAAAGGCTTTAAAAAAGCTGTGTCTGAAGATGAAAAACCGGTTGAGTCGATCACTGAAAAAAAGCAGCTGAGTCAGTTGTTGACAGTGAAAAAACAACAGAAAAAAGAAAGATCAGGCGTAATTCATGTTTGATATCGGCTTTTGGGAATTAGTCATTATTGGCATTATTGGCTTAGTTGTTTTAGGGCCAGAACGACTGCCAACGGCTATTCGTTCGGTGCGTGCTTGGGTGAATAAAGTAAAAAACTTTTAGTAACAATGTACAAACCGAACTAAAAGAAGAGCTACGTGTTCATGAGTTACATGAAAACTTAAAAAAGCTGAACAAATGAATATGGAAAACTTATCACCTGAACTTGCTGAGTCGGTTAAATCATTAAAAGAAGCGGCTAATATGGTGAACCGTCCATTTGATACAGATAAGTCGCTAGCAGAACCAGAAAATCAAATGAAAGCAAGTGATAATACAATAGCTAACCCAGGTGATAAATCTTAGAATGACTAATTCTTCTACCGCGCAATTTACTTTATTTGATCATTTATTAGAGTTACGTAATCGTTTATTACGTGCCATTTTAGCGGTGTTAATTGTATTTTGTTGTTTGGTGTATTTTGCCCAAGACATTTATCAATACGTTGCGCAGCCGCTATTAGCCACGATGCCAGAGAATGCTCAAATGATTGCAACGGATGTTGCGTCACCATTTTTTGCCCCTTTTAAATTGACCATTGTTATTTCGGTATTTATCGCTATTCCTGTTATTTTGTTTCAAATATGGGGCTTTATTGCGCCAGGTTTATACCAAAATGAAAAACGCTTAATAGCACCATTAATGTTAGGTAGTACTCTATTGTTTTATGCTGGTATTGCCTTTGCGTACTTTATTGTATTTCCGGTGATCTTTGCTTTTTTTAATTCGGTAGCACCTGAAGGAGTAACGATAGCAACGGATATTTCGAGCTATTTAGATTTTATTTTAAAACTATTTTTTGCTTTTGGTGTCGCATTTGAAATTCCTATTGCAATTATTTTGATGTGTTGGACCGGCGTTACAACGGTTGCTAGTTTAAAAGAAAAACGTCCTTATATTGTGGTAGCTGCGTTTGTGATTGGGATGTTGTTAACACCGCCAGATATTATTTCACAAACCTTACTTGCTTTACCTATGTTGTTATTGTTCGAAGTAGGTTTGTTTATTGCGTCATTTTATCAAAAAACTGACAATGACACTGAAACGCAAGAAGAATAACCCTTTGTTATGTTATTAAGCTTTGAATAAGCCGATATTGTGTTAGTTGATATTGCCATAAACCTGACCAACAACCGTTTTGACAAAGATCGTGCGGACGTCAGCCATCGTGCCAAACAAGCTCAAGTACATCAATTAATCGTAACGGGCACTTGCCAAAAAACCAGTAAACAAGCATTAACTTTGTGTCAGCAATATCCGGAGATACTCACTTGTACCGCAGGGAGTTCACCCCATGATGCTGATAATGTTAGTGCCGATTATTTAGCAGAGCTAACCACGCTTGCACAATCACCTTATGTTAAAGCGATTGGTGAATGTGGTTTAGACTTTAATCGAAACTTTTCAACACCGGAAAACCAGCAACGGGTTTTTTCAGAACAAATAGCATTGGCTGCTAAGTTATCGATGCCATTATTTTTACATCAGCGCGATGCTTTTGAACCTTGGCTTAATTTACTTATACCCTACTTAGATAAAGTACCGGCTTTGATTTCACATTGTTTTACTGGTGATAAAGCACAATTAATCAAATGTTTAGATCATCATGGCATGTATATTGGTATTACAGGTTGGTTATGCGATAAAAACGCGACAAGACTTACGTGATATCGTAAAGTATATTCCGCTTGAACGTTTAATGGTTGAAACGGATGGCCCTTATTTAACACCTCAAAATATTCGCCCTAAGCCCAAAAGTAGCCGTAATGAACCGGCTTATTTACCTTTTGTTGTTGAGATGTTAGCGCAATGCACCGGTTATTCAACCGCTGAAATTAGCCAGCATAGTACGCAGAATGCGCGTAAGGTGTTTACCTTAAATGACTAAATTTTTGCAGAACAAATTTTTGGAATCGTGTATGCCATTGTATTGTTGGTTGTGTTGGTGCTGACCGGCCAGTTATTTTCATCAACAACCGGCTTTCTTTTCATCTACTTAACGGCTTTATTTTTAATTTCAAATTAGTGGTTAAGGTTAAATTGTCAGGTATAACAACGACTTGGTTAAAAACCTTATTCAGTTTAAATGTGGTATTTAATGCTATTGCTGCATTAGCGAGTATTGTTTTATATAGCAACGTTATCTTGCTGCCTCACGCCTATTTATTGTCGGCTTCGATAATCTTGTTAAGTGCTTTTTCGTGGCAAGTAAATCAAGCTTTAATGGCGTTAATCAACAAACAACAAAACGATAACCAAGTACTTGCCGATAAATTAACAAAGCAACAATTAGCATTCGAAAGCACCTTACAAGAAAGCCAAGATGAACTTGAAAACAAAGTACAAGAGCGGACATTAGAATTGCATATCGCTTTGCAAGAACTTGAAGATGTTAATCGTGAATTAGCTAAAAAACTACCATTGATGATTTAACCGGGCTATTTAACCGTCGTTATTATGATCAAAAAATTCTAGCTGAATATCGCCGTAGTCGTCGTAATTTATCGGCGTTAAGCATCGTTGTTATCGATATTGACCATTTCAAAAAGGTTAACGATACTCATGGTCATCTTGCTGGTGATCAATGTTTAGTGGCGGTGGCACAACTGCTAAAACAATCATTACATCGCAGTAGTGATGTTGCTTGTCGCTATGGTGGTGAAGAGTTTTGTTTAATTCTACCGGAAACAGAGTCGGCAGGGCAATGTACGCTG